>NZ_JBBOTQ010000035.1:0-1152 GCF_038005685.1 Priestia sp. FSL H7-0729 | reverse complement strand
ATGTGCGGATTTGCCTACACATCAGCCTTACTGCTTAGACGGACATCCATCAGTCCGCGTCACTACCCTACTGCGTCCCCCCATTGCTCATAACGGCTTACGGTGGTACAGGAATTTCGACCTGTTGTCCTTCGACTACGCCTTTCGGCCTCGCCTTAGGTCCCGACTTACCCTGAGCGGACGAGCCTTCCTCAGGAACCCTTAGGCTTTCGGCGGATCAGATTCTCACTGATCTTTTCGTTACTCATACCGGCATTCTCACTTGTATAATGTCCAGCGCTCCTTACGGTACACCTTCAACCCTTATACAACGCTCCCCTACCCCTGATGCAAAGCATCAAGCCATAGCTTCGGTGGTGTGTTTAGCCCCGTTACATTTTCGGCGCAGAGTCACTCGACCAGTGAGCTATTACGCACTCTTTCAATGGTGGCTGCTTCTAAGCCAACATCCTGGTTGTCTGTGCAACTCCACATCCTTTCCCACTTAACACACACTTGGGGACCTTAGCTGATGGTCTGGGCTGTTTCCCTTTTGACAATGGATCTTAGCACTCACTGTCTGACTCCCGGAAGTAAGTCTATGGCATTCGGAGTTTGACTGAGCTTGGTAACCCTTGCGGGCCCCGCACCCAATCAGTGCTCTACCTCCACGACTCTGTTTTCCGAGGCTAGCCCTAAAGCTATTTCGGGGAGAACCAGCTATCTCCGAGTTCGATTGGAATTTCTCCGCTACCCCCACCTCATCCCCGCATTTTTCAACATGCGTGGGTTCGGGCCTCCAGTGCGTGTTACCGCACCTTCACCCTGGACAGGGGTAGATCACCCGGTTTCGGGTCTACGTCCACGTACTATGGCGCCCTATTCAGACTCGCTTTCGCTGCGGCTCCGGCTCTTCACCTTAACCTTGCACGGGAACGTAACTCGCCGGTTCATTCTACAAAAGGCACGCCATCACCCCTAAAACGGGCTCTGACTTTTTGTAAGCACACGGTTTCAGGTTCTATTTCACTCCCCTTCCGGGGTGCTTTTCACCTTTCCCTCACGGTACTGCTTCACTATCGGTCGCTAGGAAGTATTTAGCCTTGGCAGATGGTCCTGCCGGATTCATACGGGGTTTCACGTGCCCCGCACTACTCGGGATCCGTCTCGGAG
>NZ_JBBOTQ010000034.1:0-1292 GCF_038005685.1 Priestia sp. FSL H7-0729 | reverse complement strand
GGTGCCCGTACCGCAAACCGACACAGGTAGGCGAGAAGAGTATTCTAAGGCGCGCGGAAGAACTCTCGTTAAGGAACTCGGCAAAATGACCCCGTAACTTCGGGAGAAGGGGTGCCCCGGTAGTGTGAATAGCACGAGGGGGCCGCAGTGAAAAGGCCCAAGCGACTGTTTAGCAAAAACACAGGTCTGTGCGAAGCCGTAAGGCGAAGTATACGGGCTGACGCCTGCCCGGTGCTGGAAGGTTAAGGGGAGTGGTTAGGAGCAATCCGAAGCTGTGAACCGAAGCCCCAGTAAACGGCGGCCGTAACTATAACGGTCCTAAGGTAGCGAAATTCCTTGTCAGGTAAATTCTGACCCGCACGAATGGCGTAACGACTTGGGCGCTGTCTCAACGAGAGATCCGGTGAAATTTTAATACCTGTGAAGATGCAGGTTACCCGCGACAAGACGGAAAGACCCCATGGAGCTTTACTGCAGCTTGATATTGAATTTGGGTACGATCTGTACAGGATAGGTGGGAGCCTTTGAAGCAGGAGCGCAAGCTTCTGTGGAGGCAACGTTGGGATACCACCCTGATCGTATCTAGGTTCTAACCTGGTACCGTAATCCGGTGCGGGGACAGTGTCAGGTGGGCAGTTTGACTGGGGCGGTCGCCTCCTAAAGAGTAACGGAGGCGCCCAAAGGTTCCCTCAGAATGGTTGGAAATCATTCGAAGAGTGCAAAGGCATAAGGGAGCTTGACTGCGAGACCTACAAGTCGAGCAGGGACGAAAGTCGGGCTTAGTGATCCGGTGGTACCGCATGGAAGGGCCATCGCTCAACGGATAAAAGCTACCCTGGGGATAACAGGCTTATCTCCCCCAAGAGTCCACATCGACGGGGAGGTTTGGCACCTCGATGTCGGCTCATCGCATCCTGGGGCTGAAGTAGGTCCCAAGGGTTGGGCTGTTCGCCCATTAAAGCGGTACGCGAGCTGGGTTCAGAACGTCGTGAGACAGTTCGGTCCCTATCTGTCGTGGGCGTAGGAAATTTGAGAGGAGCTGTCCTTAGTACGAGAGGACCGGGATGGACGTACCGCTGGTGTACCAGTTGTTCCGCCAGGAGCACCGCTGGGTAGCTATGTACGGACGGGATAAACGCTGAAAGCATCTAAGCGTGAAGCCCCCCTCAAGATGAGATTTCCCAGTATGTAAGACCCCTTGAAGACGACGAGGTAGATAGGCTGGGGGTGGAAGTGCAGCAATGCATGGAGCTGACCAGTACTAATCGGTCGAGGGCTTATCCAATAGCAAG
>NZ_JBBOTQ010000032.1:0-2316 GCF_038005685.1 Priestia sp. FSL H7-0729 | reverse complement strand
ACCTCTTCTACTGTTTGTCCCACCGTCTCAGGCGGAGAGGCAACTTCTTCTCGCACTCCTTCCGATGCCAGCATGGACAAGGTTGTAACTTGACTGGCCTTCAGCGCTTCGGGCTTTTGTTGACCGATAAGCACTACCTTGGCCCTACTGTCCTTCAGCATGTAAGCTATTCGCTGATCTGGATATTTGGGATCAATCGGCATGTACGCTGCTCCGACCTTCAAAATCGCCAAAATCCCCGTGATCGTATGTGTATTCCGCTCTGCCATAATACCCACATAATCTCCTCGCTCCACACCTGCAAGCCGTAACTGTTCTGCCAGCTGACTGGAACGCTGTTCCAGTTCACGGTATGTCATCTGCTCTTCGCCTGACACGACAGCTAGCTGATCAGGAATCAATGCAGCCTCGGAATGGAACAGTTTCACCACGCTTCGGTCAGAGGGATAAGCCGTGTCCGTTGCATTAAATTGTTTAACGATCACGTCCATTTCATTCTCATCCGTAAGTCGAATTTGATCCATAGACACTTCAGGATTCAACGCGATTTGGATCAAGGCACTACGTAGCCGTCCCAGAATTCTAGATACTTCTTCCCCGCTGTATCGATGAGTATCATACATCAGAGCGAATTCTAACGTTTCTGCATTCATGGCCAGCAATGTCAACGAATAATTCGTTTGCTCCCTTGCTTCAATCATTTTAAAGTTTTCATTCTGCGCTGCTGTTTCAGGCTGGACAAAATAGTTTTCGAATGCCAGCATCGTCTGAATTAGATGACTTCCCTGCTCATGCAGATTCTGAATATCAGCCAGCGAACAATAATCATGCTCCGAGCTTTGCAATGCTTGCTGCTGCAAAGACAGAAGCAGCTCACGCATTGTGGTTTTGGAACTCGCCTGAACATGTACAGGGATCATATTGATAAACAGGCCAACAATCTCTTCAACATGAGGCAGATTTATATTTCGGCCGGATACGATTTTACCAAACACAGCCTCACTTGAATTGTTATACTTTTGAAGTACGATTCCCCACGCTGCCTCCACGATCGTATTGACAGTTATACCCAAATGAGAACAAAGATTTTCAACCTCAATAGTTTCACTCTTGCTTAATCCAAGCTCGACGCGCTCTACCTCTCTGTCAGTCGAATCCGGGCTCCCCTCGGGGATAATGTCTGAGGAAGATTCATAATTCTGAAGAAGCTCTTTCCAGTAGCTCAGGGAGGAAGCCTGGTCTTTTGCCTCCAGTTGAACGACGTAATCTCCATATGAAGTTGGCACAGACAAGTTTTGTTGCAGTTTCTCTTTTGAGGTTCCGTGAAGAATAGACGTGTACAAATACAACAAGTCTTTAACAAGCAGAGACATACTCCAACCATCCATAATAATGTGGTGAAAAGTGAGTACAAGCCGCGTATCTTTTTCCTGAAAATCCACTAATACTGCCCGAAGCAGACTGTCATTCTCTAGATCGAACCCTCGCTCAACATCATCTCTCTTTGCTTTTTCCCAAGCATGAGAGCTTTCAGGATCATTCCTGAGGTCAATATGTGAGAACTCTACGTTTTTGTTCTTCAGCAGTACCTGACGAGCCATACTGACTTGTGTATGAATGATACTTGTACGTAATACATCGTGTTTGACTGTCAATAATTGAAGACTTTCTTTCAATGCTTCTATGTCGATTAATCCTTCCATCTGATAGACGACCTGAACAACATAACTTGTAGAGGATGGTTCCGACACTTTATGGTACAACATACCTTCCTGCAGTGAGGTAAGAGGATAGATCCGTTCCAACTGATATCCCTGACGCTGGATCTTAAGCATTACACCGTTCAATTCTTTCTGAGTCCAGGTACGTTCTCCGAAGTCAGAAGGGGTATGCTCTGTTTCGCTTCTGGAAACACAATGCTCAATGAGCTCCATAAGCTTATCCATGAACGCTTCGGCTAAAGCATGCATCTGGCGGTCATCACATGCTTCGCGTTCATAGCTGATCCGCATCTGCAAACGTTTGTCCATCACTGCTCCGTTCACCGAGATCGGCGTTCCAAACCGGTTGGCTTCCGATACTTCTTCCCCACGCTCTTCTTCGCTCAGACGCCACGTCCCTGGGTTCATCTCCTGGCCGAATTCTCCCAGATAGTTCAGGGTTATTTCAGGCTCAATTCCGGATAGCTCGCTTTCACCCAGCCATTGGAGAATGCCATACCCTATCCCGCGGTTCGGCACACGGCGTAAGATCTCCTTGGTCTGCTGGATGTCTGCTCCCGGATCTTGACCGATGCCTGTTACTGCCACAGGGTAG
>NZ_JBBOTQ010000031.1:0-2891 GCF_038005685.1 Priestia sp. FSL H7-0729 | reverse complement strand
GCCTCTTCCATTGCTTGTCCCACGGTCTCAGGCGGAGAGGCAACTTCTTCTCGCACTCCTTCCGATGCCAGCATGGACAAGGTTGTAACTTGACTGGCCTTCAGCGCTTCGGGCTTTTGTTGACCGATAAGCACTACCTTGGCCCTACTATCCTTCAGCATGTAAGCTATTCGCTGATCTGGATATTTGGGATCAATCGGCATGTACGCTGCTCCGACCTTCAAAATCGCCAAAATCCCCGTGATCGTATGTGTATTCCGCTCAGCCATAATACCCACATAATCTCCTCGCTCCACACCTGCAAGCCGTAACTGTTCTGCCAGCTGACTGGAACGCTGCTCCAGTTCACGGTATGTCATCTGCTCTTCGCCTGACACGACAGCTAGCTGATCAGGAATCAATGCAGCCTGGGAATGGAACAGATCTACCACACTTCGGTCAGAGGGATATACCGTGTCCGTTGCATTAAATTGATTGAGAATCAAATGTTTCTCATGAGGATGAACTATACTGATCATACCTAAAATCTGGTTGGGATCACGTAATGCATTCTTTAAAAGTTCTTCAAACTGTGCTGCCATCCGCTTAATCGTGTCCATGTGGAAGAGTGCTGTGCAATACTCCCAGTGAAGATCATAACCCTGTTCAGTCTCGCGCATGCTGACGGTTAGATCGAACTTGGCAATTTCATACGGATATTCTAACGGCTTCAGGATTAAATCACCCAAAGCTAGTGTAGAAAACTCATTGTTCTGCAAAGTGAACATGACATCAAATACAGGGTTTCTGGATAAGTCCCTCTGTCCTGCGAACTGGTCCACGACACGTTCAAACGGATATTCCTGGTTCTCATAAGCTCTCAAGCACTTTTCCTTGATCTGGTGTACAAGTTCACCAAACGTTTGAGAAGCACTCAGTTCACCTCTAATGGCAAGCGTGTTCACAAACATACCCAGCATATTCTCTGTATCAGCATGAACTCGACCTGAAATCGGACTTCCTACTATAATATCTTCTTGGCCGCTGCATTGGCTCAAAAGAAGCATAAAACCCGATAAAAGAATCATATAATCCGTTGCTCCCGTTGAATGGGAGAGCTTCCGTACTGCCTCTTTTGTTTCCTTGCTTAATTGGAATGGAATACTGCTTCCATCAAAATGCTGTTCCTTCGGACGTGGTTCATCTGTGAAAAGTTCAAGAACAGGGATTTCACCAGAGAGCTCCGATGCCCAGTACTGTTCTTGCTCAGACAAATCCCGCTCATTCTGCCAACAACTATAGTCTTTATATTGAACTCTCAGCTCCGGAAGAGTCCGCCCCTCGAACAGATACTGTAAATCTCTCATCAAAACGGGAACGGAACCTCCATCATAGATCATATGATGAAAATCCATCATAAAGATGGCGTCATCCTCAGCCATTTGCCATACTTTTGCACGCATCAAAGGTGCAACAGTCAGATCAAAGGGACGGATAAATGTTTTCATGGCAGATGCCATATGCTCATGAGTTCCCTTTTCATATTCAAGTTCAAAATGAACTTTGTTTTTCACCATTTGAACAGGCTCTCCATTTTGAATATCAAAGCTTGTACGTAACGGCTCATGCCTGTCCACCAATGCTTGCAGCGCTTGCTGCAATTTCTCAACATTCAACTTGCCTTTCAACTGGATGAATTCAGGCATGTTGTAGGTAATCGTTCCAGGTTGCATTCGATCAATGACGTATAACCTCTTCTGCGGAGAGCTCGTCTCATAATAAGGAAGCACTTTTTGCGCTGGGATAGGTACAAAAGAATGGGAACCCTGCATCTCTTTGGCCCGATTAGCCAGCAGGCGTACGGTTGGATATGCAAAAACATCTCTTACAGATAGGCGCAGACCTGCCTGAGTTTCCAGTCTGTTAACCAGACGAGCAGCACGTAATGAATGACCTCCACGCTCAAAGAAATGATCCTGCACCCCAACTGGAGAAACTCCTAAAATTTCACTGAAAATATCTGCTATGCATTGCTCAATCTCATCACAAGGGGCTTCATACATCACGCTGCCTTCTAATTCAGGCTTTGGCAGTGCTTTTCTGTCCAGTTTCCCGTTCCTGGTCAGGGGTAGAGCCTCCAGCTGTACCACGTAAGATGGCACCATGTATGAAGGCAGGATGCTGCGCAGATTCTCCCGAATTTGCTCCCCGTCCAGCTCACCTTCGCCCACTACATAAGCACACAGATAGTCATCTGCATCTTTTCTCAGCTGTACTGTTGCTTCTGCTATGCCTGCTTGCTCCAATAACCGGCTCTCGATCTCTCCAAGTTCAATTCGGAATCCTCGCAGTTTCACCTGCTGATCCATGCGGCCCAAATACTCTATATTCCCATCCGATCTCCATCTGGCCAAATCTCCCGTCCGGTACATCTGCTCTCCTGGACGATACGGATTCGCTATAAAACTCGTGGCTGTCCGTTCTGCCTGATTCAGATATCCCCGGCTTACCCCGGCTCCGCCTACGTACAACTCCCCTGGCATACCGATACCGCAGAGTCCACTCTCATTCATGATATAGGCGTATGTGTTCGAAATCGGTTTGCCGATTGGCGTTTTGGCTCCCCGCGCTTGCCGATCGATCGGATAATACGTGGAGAAGGTTGTATTTTCAGTCGGTCCATACACATTCGTTAATCGTACCCCGTGATCTCTAGCCAGCAAAAGATCGACATGTTCCTCTGAAGTCGCCTCTCCTCCAAATAATAGCTGTGCTACTCCATCGAATATACCCGCATCCAGACGAATCAGCTGGTTGAACAGGGCTGTCGTAATAAACATCAGATTGATTCGGTTTTGCGTCAGAACCTCTCGTAATGCTGCGGGATCGGTCAGCACATCTTCCTCGATCAG
>NZ_JBBOTQ010000030.1:0-25503 GCF_038005685.1 Priestia sp. FSL H7-0729 | reverse complement strand
AGCGGGCGCTTGCGCAGCTGTACCAACACAGCCTCGCGCTGGGCTTCGCTCAGTCGCGCCGGCGTCCCCGTGACCGTGAACACGCCTGCGATTGATCCGGTCTTGCCATCAGCAGAGGAAACGGAACCTTCCTGCTCCGCGTCCGCTGCTGTATTTACTTCTGCTGTCCATCCACCGGGGCACATATGCAGCTCGATCTTCCATTTTTCGCTCACAACAATCCCCCTTTCTTAACATCTACATTCTCCTGAATGTTCAAGGTCACAGCCACGTCTCACCCTGAAGAGATATCAGGCCACGCAGCTCATCATCCGACATCTCGGTCAGCCAATTCTCACCTGAACCAACGACCTGCTCGGAAAGTGCCTTTTTGCTCTCAATCAGCTCATCAATCCGTTCCTCCAATGTTCCCTGACAGATCAACTTATGCACCTGCACGTTACGATTCTGCCCGATTCGGAATACACGATCCGTCGCCTGATTCTCAACCGCGGGATTCCACCACCGATCATAGTGAACAACGTGACTCGCCCGTGTCAGATTCAGACCTACACCTCCGGCACGAAGAGATAGAACAAACATGGACGGTCCCTCTCCTTTTTGGAAAGTCTCCACCATCTCATCCCTTTGCGCCTTCGACACGCCACCATGCAGGAAATACGGCTCTTCCTCATATCGCTGTTTCAACCTCGATACCAACAGATCTCCCATAGCAACATACTGCGTGAAAATCAGAGCCGATTCCCCGTTATCCCGAATCGCATCAAGCAGTTCAAGCAATTGCTCCATCTTACCGGATGCCTCTGCCTTACCATGTTCTTTCCGATTGCTGTCCGCCAGCACCGGATGATCACAGATCTGCTTGAGCTTGGTCAGGGAAGACAGAACAATTCCCTTACGGGCAATGCCATTTCTGCCGTCCAGACCCCCCATCAGATCATCCACCACACGCTGGTACAACACCGTCTGTTCCGGTGTCAGAGAACAATAGGATTTCAGTTCAAGCTTCTCGGGCAGATCCTTGCGGATATCCGGATCACTTTTCAGCCTACGCAGCATGAATGGAGATACCAATCGATGAAGCTCACGCAAGGATGCTGCATTTTCTTCGGATGGTCCCAGCCCCGTATACCGCTGGCGGAAGGATGAAGCGGTGCCCAGATACCCTGGATTGAGAAACTGGAATATCGACCAGAGTTCGCTCAATCGGTTCTCTACAGGCGTTCCCGTCATCGCAATACGATGAAGTGTAGACAGACGCATCACGCTTTGTGCTTGCTTGGTACGGTAGTTCTTAATATATTGTGCCTCATCCAGCACAACAGTGGACCAGTGCAATGAAGCCAGATCCGGGCCATCTCTGCCTGCCAGATGATAGGTCGTTAGTACAATGTCATGCGTCTGCGCTTCTGCCTGAAAATCATTCCCATGCAACCGTTGTCCACCATGATGAATGTACAACGACAGATCCGGGGCAAACCGCTTCAGCTCACGTTGCCAGTTTCCAAGCAGTGAGGTAGGACACACAATAAGTGCAGGCAGATGAACAGGTTGCTCATTCGACCGCTGATCGGCCGTGAATGAACCATCTGATCCATTCAACTCCTCATTCTCACGTGCTTCTTCTTCAGCCGCCTGGCGTTCCTCATGTTTACGGTCAAGCAGACAGGTAATGACCTGAATGGTCTTCCCAAGTCCCATATCGTCCGCAAGACATACACCAAAGCCCAGCTCACGCATCGCGGATAACCATTGGTAACCACGTTCCTGATAAGGTCTTAGTTCACCATGCAATTCTGCTGGAACCTGTCGAGGCTCAATGCTGCGAAGCACCTGTCCATCGAGCAGGAAAGCAAGCATCCCATCGGATTCGGCACCAAAGACGGAAAGACCCTTCCATGCAGAATCCTCCCCTTCATCCGCAGCCAGGTGCAGCCATTCGGAGAGAGGCATATATTGTTCTTCTTCTTTTTTCATATAACGCAGGACTTGGCGAATCTCTTTCGTATCCACTTCAATCCATTCACCACGGAACATGACATAAGGAACTGTGGATTCAGCCAGTGCTGCCAGTTCCTCTGCCGTGACTGGTTTACCGTCCAGCATGGGCTCTGCTTTGAAAGCAACCAATTGTTCCATGCCAAGCGCCGATGTGGCTCCAGGCAATCGCTCTGTTCCCCGATTCAACATCTGCAGACGGAGTCCAGCCCGACGTTTCCCGGCACGACTCCACCTTGAAGGCATGAGAACGGTTATCCCAGCTTTCTGTAAACGTGGAACGGCATGTGTGAGAAATTCAAAGAAACCCTGCTGCTCCAGCTTGATTCCCTCCGGACGTGCGGTAAGCAACGCCGTCTCCAGTTCAGGTGCCAGTTCTGCTGCTTGCCCGAGTGCCATCAACAATTGCTCTGCCGCCGAGGTATATAACACTTTCCCTCGGTCCAGATCTCGCTCTGGATGCGCCCAGATGGTCCGTGCAGGCAACCTCAAGCTTGGTTCCTGCTCGCTATCCACCCAAAAATCGATTCCCCAGATCGTCTCATGTTCGCCGAGTGGAGGCTCCAGGCGGAGCACCAGCTTCAATTGGCCTTCAGCAGGCGCCATCTCTTCTGCTCCCACGATTGGCATCGACGTTCCGCCAACTTCTTGCAGCGTATGAATAAACGCAGTCATATCGTCTGTGGGTCCTTGCACCGTCACAGGACGGAACATCGAGATCAGACTGTTCCACCAAAGTTCGGCTACCGGCGAAGATCCGCGACGATATGGCGTGCGGTAACAGGACAGTTCACTGTCCATGCCCTCCAGTTCACTTGTTACTACAGCATGAATCATGCCACTCATGAATGAAAATAATACCGCTGCCCCTGCTTCTTCACGCGTTTCCGGTTCCAATGAAGCATAAGCTCCAGGAGCAGAAAGCCCAATTGGAGGCATTGCTTCAGCCAGATCACGGAAGCGTTCAATATCATCCTCTGACTGCAAGCGTGGCCGCCATACGCCTGTCAATGTCTCTTGCCCGGTCCGTCGCCGTGCTCCGGTCTTTGCTGCGAATTCAGCTGATGGAGCAATGGCTCCACGCAACAACAGCTCCTGTGTGAACTGCGCCGCTTTGATCCAGTAACGCATCTCTTCTCCAACCTGAATTCCGGCTGCATTAAACAAACGGTCATCCCATTGTAACAGCAACCTGAAGGCATCCTTGGGCGAGACGGCCAATCCTTCCAATGTGCGTCCCAGCAGTTGACGCCGCTTCGTGTTCTTGGCTTCAGCCGCGTTCCTCAGCGGGTTCGGCCAGCGCAGCTCCGCAAGACGCAGAGCGGCAGGCTGAAACAGACGACCCCCGTCGCCAAAATTCAACCGTCTTACCACGTGGCTCCATGCATCCACACGCGGTTCCGATGTTTCACCGGAAAAACAAAAAAATACGTCACCAAGCCATACTCCATACAGCGATTGCATCATTAAAGTCTCCCGTCATCCCTTCGCATTGTTACTCTCCATCATATACGAAAATGACCGGATTTAAAAACCTTTGCCCACAAAAAGTGGTTATTTCGTTGATTAGGGCGTATCTCAAAACTCGCTGAAGTGCATCCTTCGGAGTTTTCAGACACGCCCTAACGGCACAAAAAAAATGTCCCTTCTCCCGAAAAGCGGATGAGGAACATTTGGGTCAATCGAAGGATACTACTGAATATTGAAAGAATTACGGATCGTTACCTTACGATGATCTGATCAGGCTGCCCAGCAATACATCCAGGTTCAAAATGCCTGCACGATGATCTTCACAGAACCCGATTTTGTCAAAAACGCCAAGCATGAAACGGCGGTGTTCCTCAGCAGGTTCCTCGAAACGATCGTAACTTACGACAGAATCAACCATATCGACGATCAGAGGTACAAATCCTCCTTTGTAAGGCACCACAATAATACGTGTAGAAGAAGTATCCTCCTGGTCCGGCATGCCTAACAATACACGAAGACTTACCACCGAAACTACCTTACCGTACAACGAAGCAAAACCTCTGATCTCGGGACTTCCAAATGGGACCGTGGTCACCTGCACCATTCTGATGATCTCATGAACTTCATCAATTCGTAGTGCAAAGATCTGGTCGCCTACCGAAAAATTAATATATTGCATGCCCTCATCCATAGTTATCCCCATACCCTCTCATTCCGTATAATCAGACTACATTCGTCTCATTAGATGTTACTTTGGTGTATCGGTTATTTTGGATCAAATGTTTAGGCTTCAGATCAATTTTGCCAACTTCGACAAGATTCGTTTCCTTGTTTTAATATTGAGAGTAAGTAACCTGACATTAAAGCTCATTAATTGATATTCAAAAAAGACCAAACATCGGCATAAAGCTGATCTTTGGTCTTTTTTTATCCCCATATTTATGGATCGGTTTCTATGTTTTCAAATACTTGGAACAAAAAAATCAAGATTTCTGTGGATAACTCGTTTTCTTGCTCTAAAATGAATGTTTTATCGATTGAAAACATGAGTTATACCTGATTTGTGGATAAGTTGTGCACATATTGCACACATACTGTGGATATGTTTAGCATTTCATGTGGATATTCATTATTTTAATGTGGACATGTTGTGTATTTGTTTGTAAATCTGACGTAAAATCTACATTCTCCACTCAGTTATTCATCACTGTGGACACGTTGTGGACATGCCCGTTTCCCTTCAGTATGGATACACAGTTATTCGACCAATTCACCCTGACGCATGATCAGCTTGTCATCGATGTACACATCCGGCTTTTGCACAACAGCATCAATATGTACACCCGCGGCAATCGTTCCACCGAATGTATTATTGCTGCCAAAGGCGACATGGATCGTGCCGTACACCTTCTCATCTTCCAGCACTACACCCTTAATGCGTGCCTTGTTATTGGTACCAATGCCGAATTCGCCGAGAAAGCGACCATCGCCCTCACCAAGTGTTGCCAGTAATTGAGCCCCATCTGGACCTTCAGCTGACACCAACCGCCCTTCCTTGACGGTTAATAACATCGGTTCACGGAGAGCCCCAATTCCAGCAACGGAACCATCTACAAGAATACTGCCTTCTCCCTTGCCCTCAACGGGAGCAATATAAGCTTCTCCTGACGGCAAGTTGCCCGATTCACCGGGATTCAAATACAGGCCTGTGCTTGATACACCATTACGATTCTCTATAGAAAAGGAAAGATTATGGCCCTGCTTCTCTATGCGCACATGGCAACCTGCGGTTAATAGAGCCGTTACCTTCTCGGTCAACGCCTTCACTTGCGAATATTCAGCTGTGATGGCTCCATTCATAAACATATCCTCTGTCATTCCGGGCATCGTTGCCACTCGGGTCCCTGATGCAGCGGCTTGTTTGCGTGCCTGGGTATGCGTTAATGAATATCGAGTTACACACACAGCTACATCTGCCCGAATCATGGCCTCTGCAATCGGTGCAGGCGGCTCTTCTCCGGATCTGCTGCGTTCCTCCATAATTAACAGGACCGACTCCGCACCAAGTGCTTTTCCTGCCTCATAGATGGATTCGGCCAAATCCCGTTTCATATCGTCTGCGACAACCACCAGATTTTCCCCGCTGCGCAGTCCGAGACATTCGGTTAGCACATTTTTACTGATTTCTACACGTTGCTTGCTCATACATTCATCTCTCCTGTCTTGGTTTCAACTCTTCACAACTCGACTTGACCCTTTCGACAATGGGCCTAGGATTCCTGCCTCTCGAAGTCTGAACCCACCTTCAGGTAGTAGCCCATTCGGCGAGGATTGCAGCTGTTTCCTCATACTGAAATGTCGGAAAGTAATGTCCATAGGGTACATCTATGCGTTTGACCTGTGAGTTCATATCCCGAGGATAGTGATATTCCCGATCATCCTTGCCCCATACGACTAAAGTATTCTTGGCGTGGTCATCCGCCCACTCTTTCATCCAGGAAAATGAACTGACGCTTCCCTGCTTGCCGGAGTGAATCCGCCGCAACAAATCCGCATTTGCACCCGCAATTCGAGGGGACTGGAGACTGGAGCGTATTCTTTTGGCCATCGTATGAGTCGTAAGACTGTTCTCGCCTGCACCGCGATATGCACTGAACATTCGCTTCCAACTCTTCTCCGATCGAAGACGAAGCAAAGAGCGCATCACGCCTCTTGGCAAACGGGAAATCCATCTTAGCACATTCGGATTCGAATTGTTGGCAACTGGCTGAAGCAAACCTAACCGAATGTCTGTCCGTCCGCTACGCATCTGTGCCGAAGCTGCAATAGCAGCCCCTATCGAATGACCCACCAGCTTCACGGGACCTTCAAACTCACCAAGTGCCTTGAGTAGTGCATCCACCTGGCCTTCAAATACCTGAACTCCCTGATGTACAGGGGAACGACCGAATCCAGCGAGATCCATTAACCATACCGGATTCCCGGTCTGTTCCCTAAGCTGTTGTCCCAAAGGTAACATCTCATCCGCAGATTGAAGCAAACCATGCACAATTATCCAAGGCTCTCCCTCACCCTCCCAACCAAGCATAGCCATACTTCCGCTCCGTGACCGGATATAATCTGCCTTAAAACCCTCAGGCAGCGGCGTATAACGAAGGCGATAATCCAGATCTGCTGTAACCAGCGGAAGCTGTTCCCGGATGTCCGGCCAGGATTGCCCCATCCGTGTGAACAGAGCCTCCGTCTCTTCGACAGGGAATGACCTGTTGGTAATAAAAGCAACCGACTCCGCTGGAACACCACTGATGCGTGTTCCACCTGATTTCATGATCCATTGAATCCATGGCAGGGGCACAGCCCCTCTGGGCTTAGGTACATCCAGTTGCTCTGCCAGAAGTTGCAGCAGTTCCTTCATATTGGGGCTGTCTTCCTTCCGCGCCAACAGTGGATAGGTTCCTCCGGCTGGATCTGCTTCCCTGGATAAGAAAACAAGTGTCTGTGCAACAACATCATTCTCCACAAGGGGTAACCAATAGGATGAACCTCCCGGAACTACGGGCATAAGTCCTTTCTGAACCGCCTGAATGAGCAGCCCAATCCCACCCGTTTGCTCTGTTTCCCCGGTGGGACGCGGCCCAACCACGGTACTCGGATTCACAACGGACAAGGGATAGTTATGCTCTTCCGCATGTTCACGAATATGCAGATCGGCATGAAATTTCATCTCTTCATATGCGCTTTCCTGATCGGCAACATGACCGCCCAGAAGATAACTTCCCTGCTCGTTCCGCTGTCCATAGGGACTCATGAAACCAACTACGTGGATAAAGTGTCTCAGTCCGCGGGTATAGTGAATTTCTTGTGCAAGCTGGGCCACTTCTCTGGCCCCGTTCATGAATATCTGCTCGGCTACCGTTCGTTCCAGGGTAACGTCCATCGTTCCCCCGGCATGAATGATCACATCTGCTTCAACCACACGCTCCCGATCTGCTGCGGTAAGTCCAAGACCCGAAATGGACAAATCACCTGTAATGAAGGTTACTCGGTCAAAATCCTTCACTCCGTAAGCCTTCAGCACCGTTCTGGCACGCTGTTCCGATCGAACCAACAAGAGCAATTGATCGTCTCCCTGCGCGAGTTGTTTGACCGTTTCTTTGCCAATAAAACCGGTGCTGCCTGTCATGAAAATGACGGTTGGATCAATATCAGACTTGCTCATCACCTGTTTAATATTTGTTGAATTTGACGCTGTATTTTCTTCATTGGATACTTGGATCGTATGTACGTTCATTCCGTTACCGCTCCTTTTAGTACTATGCAGTACTATTAATATTCAAAAAAAGAGCTTCGTTTACCGAAGCATCTGACAAAATGTACGTGCCGATTGTTCAATAATTCCTACATCACGCGCAGTTCCCGCAAGGATCAGTGAACCTTCCAATGCTGCAATAAATAACAACGCAGCCGGCCCCGGTTCGATTTCTTTGCGGAATTCACCACGATCCAAACCTTGCTGAAATAGCTTCTCCACCATAGGTCTAAGCTCACGAAAGAATCTGGATATGCTCTCCTTCACTTGGGGTGCACTGTCAGGCGTCTGCATATATAACGTGACAAAAGGGCAGCTCCCTTCGTAATTTCGGCCCTCAATGCCTGCCGACAGCATTGCCATAAATGAGTAGATGCGCTCCTCTACTCCTCGCTCCCTCTGGCTAAGCAGTAGATACAACTCCGACTCATACTGGGCAATCCAGTATTGTACCACGGCCTGAAGCAGTTCCTCCTTGTTTTTAAAGTGGTAATAGATATTGGACTTGGATACCCCACTCACTCGCACGACCTCATCCATGCTGACGTAGCTGTACCCCTGACGCAGAAATAATTGTGCAGCCACTTCAACTGCCTTGGTCCGGTTCACCGGATTGGAACTCTTGGATTTCGCAGGTCCCGTGTTCATTTTTTGATTTGTCATATTCAGAACTATACAGTACTACTTTGTTGAAAACAAGTATTTCTGTTAACAAAGATCTTCTTCCGCTCAAACTAATCCATACTTGTCCACAATTAGAGCGTAATACACACAGGATATCCACATATAGTGTTAGCAGTGTGTTAAATACGTCATGAGATCGTTAAACTGCTCTCCGGTTATCCACATTTCAGGGATATTACAATCTTTCATTTTTCCAATGAGCACTATTGGCTCTATGGTAAAACAAAAAAACAGGCCCACCAGAATGACATTTCCGGTAGACCTGTTTAGACTGATTTATTCATCTGAACACTTCAGAACGATTACGTTAACCTGTGGATACTATTTTTTGTGGATAAGCTAAGGTTTACTTTTTCAGACTATCCCAGTTCTGTTGCAACGCATCAAGCAATCCGGCTTTATCCGATTTGCCTGCAACATAAGCCTGAATCGTGCTGCCATACTCTTGCGGAACACCTTCAGGGAAACGGTTGAAGTTCCAGCTCAGTGTTTTGTTGGCTTGGCTATACTTCATGATCTCTGTGGCGAGATCACCCAGATCCTCCTCAGATGCCGTGATGGAGCTGAACGCCGGGATGAACTTGAATTCTTTGGTCATGTATTGTTTCCCGATATCCGAAGTTACGAGCCACTCCAAAAACTCTTTTGCTTCCGTTTTCACTTGAGAGTTCTTGTTCACAACCCAATAGTTCGGTACACCGACAAACAATTTGTCATTCGGTTCATTGTTGATTGGCATTGGCAGGATACCCAGATTCAGATTCGGATCGATTCCATCAATCTGCACTTGAGTCCAGTTCCCTTGCTGCATCATCGCCGCTTCTCCACTTGCAAACAACGTAACTTGAGTGTTGTAGTCGGTGGTCAGCGGGTTTTTATTGCTATATTTCAGCGTTAAGTCGAGCAAGTTAATCCAGTCGTTAAACACCTGATTGCCAGGGATTTTCTCCGTGCTTTCGTTCAATCCCTGGATGAATTTTACCGGATCTGCCTGATTGGCAAATGCCACGTTTACGTTATGATTGCCCAGCACCCACCACTCTTGATATCCGTTCGAGAACGGGGTAATGCCTGCGGCTTGAAGTTTCTGTGCAGCTTGATCCAACTGTTCCAGTGTCGTTGGAATTTCGGTAATACCTGCTTTTTGGAAGAGGTCTTTGTTATAAATGAATCCATAACCTTCCAGCGCCAGTGGCTGTCCATAGAGCTTGCCATCTTTGGTCATTGGCTCTTTGGCTACTTCGAGCGCATCTTTGGCCCATGATTCCCCAGACAGATCTTCCAGATATTCAAGCCATGTATCCAGCTCACGATATCCACCTACGTTGAAAATGTCCGGTTGTTCGCCAGCGGCAAACTTGGCTTTCAAAGCAGCACCGTAGTCACTGCCGCCACCTACAGTTTGAATGTCCAGTTTGACGCCTGGATGGGAGGATTCATACTCCGCTTTGAGACGATTGAGCGCTTCTGCAATTTCGACTTTGAATTGGAAGATTTTAATCGTTTTGTCCCCGGCAGCAGCTTCGCCACCACCTTGAGCATCCGTGTTGACCGGACTGCCACTCTTGTCCCCATTGCCACAACCCGCGAGCATTACCGAAAAAGCAATCAGCATAAGCAACGTCAACTTCGTCATTCTTTTCATACATACACTCTCCCTATAGTAGTTTCAGTATAACAGTTCCACTAATGAATATTTACACTGGCACTCCGATGACAGAATAACCTTCCGATCGCTGTTATCCCCAGATTTTTTTGATCCATTATTAATGGGAAAAATCCCGAGATAGCGTATGCTTCCGAAGTAGCTTTCTTCCAGAAAGCTTTTAGGCGAACGCTCCGCTTCTTCAAGTTATTTCTGCCATCTCCGTTATCGTTGTAAATGTTTAGTTGAACTCATCTAGCATTTATGAAGAGAAGGAGCACCATCTATCTGGGCCTCTCACTCTTCTGGGGTCATGCCCAAGCTATGCGGGCATGACTCCCTTTGCACACCTCCGTGCGAGGTGAGAGCAAAGGGATCAAGAATGCGTTGCAGGAGCGGAGCGTTCGCCTTTGATACTCGGTGGCTTCCTTGCCCTAATCCATTCATGCCACCGAGGAGCAACAGCGACCGAAAGCGCAACTTGATCCCGCCAGCGACCCTGCCCTCGCAACACTCACCCTTTCACTGATCCAGCGGTAATTCCTTGAATGATATACTTCTGCATCAACAGGAAGAAGATAATGATCGGCATGATGCCCAACACAAGTGCCGGCAAGGCCAGATCCCATTGCTTCGTATATTGGCCGAAGAGCGCAAAGGTCGCAATCGGGATCGTACGCAGGTTGGAGCTTTGCAGAATCAGGGACGGGAGTAGATAATCATTCCAGATCCAGAGTGTGTTCAGAATGATGACGGTTACATACATCGGTTTCATCAGTGGAAATACGATCCGGAAGAACACTCCGTAGGCAGAACTTCCATCCACCCGAGCCGCTTCCTCAATCTCCAGTGGGACGGATTTCACGAATCCGTGGAACAGGAAGACAGACATCGGTGCCCCGAAACCGAGATAACAGATGATAAGTCCCCCAAGGCTATCGATTAGCCCGAGATTACTGGTTACCGTAACGAGTGGAATCATGATAGACTGGAACGGAATCACCATGGCGGCAATGAACATGCCGAACAAAATCCGGTTGAACCGGGTATCGCTGCGGACCATTCGGTACGCGGCCATGGAACTGATCAGCACAAGCAACAGATTGCTGACTACGGTAACGATAAGCGAGTTCATTAGCGCGGACGGGAAGTTAATTTTCTCCCAGGCATTCGCATAATTGCCCCACTGGAATACTTCCGGCCATGCAGCCGAATTGGTAAGCAGGTCACCGAAGGTTTTGACCGAATTCACGAACAGGAAGTAGAACGGAACCAGGAATAAAAGTCCAATGAGCACCATGACAATCTCGGTTAGAATGGTACTTAGGCGGTAATTTTTCGTCGTCTCCATTAGGCTTCTACCTCCTTGCTCTTCGTCAGACGTACCTGAATCATGGTGATGATGGCAACGATTACGAAGAACACGAGTGCTTTGGCGGTTCCGATGCCATATCTGTTATTCACAAAAGCTTCATTGTAAATATTGAGTGCAACCGACTCTGTCGATCCGAATGGTCCACCTTTGGTTAGCGACAGATTGAGATCGAACATTTTGAACGACCAAGAGATCGCCAGGAACAGACAGATCGTAACACCCGGCATAATGAGCGGAAGAATGATGCTCCGCAGTACCTGCCAGCGACTTGCGCCATCAATCTCGGCAGCTTCCAGCAGATCGGGGGATACATTCGTCAGGGATGAGATGTAGATGACCATCAGATAACCTGCGGTCTGCCATACAAACACAATCACGATTCCCCAGAAGGCGGTCGGTTCATCTCCTAGCCAAGGAAGGTTGAAGAAGGACCAGCCTGTTACATCGCCTACTGCTGAAAACCCTTTCACAAATATGAACTGCCAGATAAAGCCGAGCAACAACCCACCGATCACGTTAGGCATAAAAAAGATCGTACGCAGAATGTTTCTCGTCTTGAGCGGTTTGGTCAGGAAATAGGCCAGGAAAAAGCCAATCACATTGGTTAGTACCACACCAACCACGGTGAAGCGCACCGTAAACCAAAACGCCGTTTGGAACTTGGGATCATTCGCAAAAACATGCACGAAGTTATCGAACCCTACCCAATTAATGTTCTCGGATACCCCGTTCCAATCCGTAAAGGAATACACCATGCCAAGCAGGAAAGGGACCACGATGATGAGAATAAAAAACACGATGGAGGGACCCACGAACACAAGCTGCTGTAACAGCTGTGAAGATTTGCGATGCTTCATATCGTTCTCCCCTTCTATAGATGGATGAATTGGTCTCTTTTTCTATTAAACTCCAATATCGCCAAGGGGGAAACTGACCCTTGTGAACAGTTGGGGGTAAAATATTGTCCTCTCTTAACCTGCAACCAGAAGGGGTGTGCCGATGTCCAGATACTACAGTATACGCACCAAATTGATTGCCTTTATGCTCATCGCCACCACACTACCGCTGCTTGCGTCGATCAGCATGACGTTTATTCAAACCAAGACAGCCCTGCGGGAACAGGCTGTGGAAGAGAACAAACGTCTGATCTACCAAGCATCCACGAACCTCAATAACTATGTGGATAACGTGGCCAGAGCATCGCTCGCTGTGTATAACGACCCGAACTTTCTGCGTAATCTGGCGAAAATCCCTGGGGATTATCGTGCAGTTGCCGAAGTGTACACCACTTTGCAGACGATACGCGCAGCTGTGCCGGATGTATTCCAGCTGTATTTGCACTCTTTTGCGGCTGATCAATCCACCTTGATTATGAGCCCCTTTCCGAAGCGGGAAGAACGCAAACAGGCTTATTCGGACTCGCTTCATGGAAAAATGGGCGGTGACCGTTCTGATATCTGGGTGGAATCGGCCCATATGAGTCATACTTACGGATTCAAAGCCGCCTCCGCCGATGATCCGGCCAGAACGGTCATTACCTTGCATCGGGTGATCAAGGATATTCCGTCCACTGAGCGTCTGGGTATGCTCGCCATCGATCTGAATATGAATACCATTGCAGCAATCTGTGGCAGGCTGTATGATCCAGCCAAGGAACAGATCTATGTTGTGGATGGACAGAATCAGATCATTTACCAAGGTCGGTCCGAGGTCAATCATACCGATGCGCTACGAGAGGAAACGGCTAGTGAACTGAATATCGCACGATCTGGCGCAGGAACTGTCCAGAATGTCGCAGGGCATTTTGAACAGGATCGTTCCATGTATGTATATCAACAGCTTGGCAGCTCCTATGCCGATTGGACTATCGTCAAACAGATTCCTAACGAGACGTTATACGCCAGAGCGACCACACTCACGTGGAATAATGCAATGATTGCGATTGCCGCACTTGTATTGGTCATTGTCGCAACCTTGTTCATCTCCATCCGAATTACGGGTCCACTCAAGCAACTCATGCGGTATATGAATCAGATTCAAGCGGGGCGTCTGCATGTGGACATCCATCTATCCAGCCGAGATGAATTCGGGGTGCTTGCTCGTCATTTCCGGGATATGATGGACACGGTAAATAATCTTATTTTGCGGGAATATCGACTGGAGATTGCCAATAAGACGAATCAGCTTAAAGCGTTGCAAGCGCAGATTCATCCGCATTTTCTGTATAACACACTGCAATCCATCGGTACACTTGCCCTTCAACAGCAGGGACAGCGGGCGTATACCCTACTCTCTTCCCTGTCCAAGATGTTGCGTTACAGCATGCGGGATCAGACCTGTGTGACCTTACGCGAAGAGGCAGAGCATGCCCGATTATATCTGCAACTGCAACAGGAGCGGTTCGGTGACCGCCTTGAGGTAGATTTGGATTTTGCCGAAGATACCCTGTCTGTCGAAATGCCTAGAATGACGTTACAACCTCTAATTGAGAACTATTTCAAACATGGTGCAGATATTCAGCCAGGCAAAGGCCACATATCCCTATCCAGCCGCCGGATCGACAATCATTGGATTGAAATTGAACTGAATAATAACGGACCATCCATACCTGAAGATAAGTTACTGGGGATCCAGGAATGGTTCCATCAAAGTCACACAACAACCGGGTTATCCACGCAGGAATCTGACGAGTCCGAATCCATCGGCCTACGAAATGTGATACGCCGACTTCAATTGAACTCGCATCCCGGTCACATAGCCAGACTTGAGATCAGCAATCGGGAACCAAATGGTGTGAAGATCACGGTTAAACTATACGCGGGAGAGTGAACAACATGAAGGCACTGCTTGTAGATGATGAAAAACATGTCCGCGATGCCATAAGGTTGCTTGGTCATTGGGAAGACTTCGGTATTGATACGCTACTTGAAGCGGCAGACGGAGATGAAGCCATCGCGTCTATCACGGCACATCAGCCTCAAATTATTCTCAGTGACATGCGTATGCCAGGCAAAGACGGTATGGCATTACTAGAATGGATATCCGTTCATACCCCTCACAGCAAGGTGCTGGTTATTAGCGGATATGATGATTTTGAACTCGTGAGGCATGCAATCAGGCATGGTGGTATGGACTATCTGCTGAAACCTGTGGAAGCAGATGAGCTGAATACATCTCTATTAAAGGCCGTTACTGCTTGGGAAGAGGAGGAAGCTATTCGGATACAATCCACCAGACAATCCATTGTGGTTAATCGAATGCGTCCCCATTATCAGGATCGTCTGCTAACCGAACTTGCCGTCGGAAGAGGCAGCAGTCCATCACACTTGCAGCGATTACAGGATGAGTTGAATCTCCCCCGTCTAATTCCTGTCTGTAGTGTCGCTGTCACCAGCCTATCCCATCTGGATGCAGATTGTCTGGCAAAATACCGCAGTCAACCCGACCTGCTTGTATTCTCGGTACTCAATATCTGTGCCGAGATGTTATCCACACCTGACGAAGGTGTAATGTTCCGCCAGTTGGATCAGCCCGATGAGATTGTTTTGCTGCATTGGGGTCCCTCCACCTCATTGGAACTTATTCTGGACAAGGTCAATCATGGATTGGAGCAGACGATTCAGCGCCAGCTTCATTTTGGCATCTCCACCTGTGAGTCTTACCCTGATGGAATCTCAGCAGCCTATCTGGAAGCAAGCTCAAGGTTGTGGCGACGTAATTCTCTGCAAATCAAACAGCGAATCCATGCTTCAGTGGAATCATCGAATGGGAATAAAAGCAGGCGTTTAACCGCCCATGAAGAACCTATGCGGATGGCAGCCATGAGTTTACGGGCTTCCAGTGTATCTGCTGCGGTTGCCGAATGGCTTGACCCGATCACTGATCTTGAGGTTATCAGTGCCGAGCAGATCCAGCAATGGATTGATGAATTGGAATGGGTGCTGAGCCGATGGCTCGAAGATACGGCAGGTTTGCCATTCAAAGAGGACGATATGACGGAGGAGCAGTCTATTCCTTTTGCCGAATTACCTTTTGACGCTGAAGGACTGTTATCCTTCCCCTTGCTTCGCTCCTTGTTGGAACAACGGCTGCTTGCGGCGGGAAAGGCGCTCACCACTCATCACCCTGCCAATCCTGATCCCATGCGTGAGATTGCGCGCTACATGGATACCCATTATCAGGAGGATCTGTCCTTGCAGCAGATTGCCGCGCGTTTCTACCTGAGCCGGGAGTATATCTCACGCAAATTCAAACAGCAATTTGGCCTGAACTGGTCGGAATATCTGGGTAAACTGCGAATCAATAACGCCAAGCTACTGCTACAAAATCCCTCTCTACGCGTCGCCAAGATCTCAGAAATGGTTGGATTTCAGGATGAAAAGTATTTCAGCAAAGTGTTCAAAAAAATGGAGGGTATTACGCCAGCGGAATATCGTAAAACATTATTGGAGGCCGGTACTTAACGGGTACCAGTTAAGAATTTGTGCGAATTAAGAAGAGTACCCCCTATGGACTATCGGGAGTACTCTTCTTAATTTTAATTTCACAAAAAATAGATCATATTATGACGACTTGTTGGCTCTTTCTTTTCTAAGATAGGATACGATCCGAAAGATCATAACAGAGATTAAGCCCTAATACATTCACCGATCTCGCAAAATCACCGCAGGTACAAGTCGAATGTAGAATAGCTCTCCTGCAAGCTCCACCATCGTCTGTGTCACAATAACAGCCGCAGCTATGGTTGCCCATTCTGGCGGGAGTGCCAGCGCAAGTGGCAGAACGACCAGCGAATTCCGTGTGGCTGAACTGAAAATCAACGCCCGCCCGGCGCCTGGATTCAATCCAAACCAAGTAGCAATAAGCCGAGATATCCAAGGCATAATGATTAGGAAAGCAACATAGATCGGGATCACGTTTACGATGATCGCCATATCATTGTAGACTTTGCCAATCTGGGAAGCGACAACCACGATCAGCGTAAGTGCCATCATCGGAACCGGGAGCCATGCCGTTGCATTCAAGACCCGCTCCCCGCTCACTTTACCTCTTGAGAGAACCTGGGTAACGACAGCGAGCAGCAGTGGAATAACGATCAGGAACAGAAAAGCCTCTACGAACGGCCCTACCTGCATGACCTGCGCCACCTCATCACCCATGAATAACCATAAATAAAAAGGTAACAGGATCATTTGTACCACAAACAGAAGAGGTGTTGCGGCCAGCATCAGTTTCTCATTGCCCCTGCCGAGCTGTGTGAACACTATGACGTAATCAATGCAGGGTGTTAACAGTACCAGATAGACTCCGACCAGAACGCCTAATGATTGTGGAAAGACCAGTGTAAGCAACCACACGACTACAGGTACAACGATAAAATTAACCACCAGTAACGCCATCATAAATCGCAGGTTGGACCAGGACTCTTTTAACTGTAAAAAGGGAATCTGTACGAACATGCTGTATAACAAAACGGCAAGTACCGGGGACACAGTGTAGTGTAAAATATCTCCCCATGTTGGATTACTCAGCCCTATGACTGCTCCTAAGAACAGTGCAAAGACATAGAACCAAGTTTGCTGTTTCTCCATCATTTCTCTTGTGAGCATTCTCTTCCTCCTCTTCCAGTAGAACATCGTGGGCATGGACATATTTCCGCTTCGTTACGCGTACATTGGGACAGAGTACCGTTCCAACGTAGCGGCAGAGCACAAGGATCTGAAAGATCAACTTGTGAATTTTTTGCGGCTGTTATTAGAATGGGCAAGAACTGGGTATATTCATTGTAGACTGACCCGTGGTTCATTCATTTCGTTAAACCAAGGAGGAAACAGAATGTCACGTAACAATCCGTACAAGTGGTTAAACGCCATTGGTTTTATCGCTGTAATTATCGTGAATTACCTTTCCAACGCTCTGCCGATCGGGGGCAGAACCAACAAGGAAGTATCGGATATGTACCCTGTGCTACTTACACCTTCTGGCTATGCCTTCTCTATATGGGGTTTGATCTACTTGCTGCTTGCAGGATTTGTGATCTATCAGTTCATGCCCTCTTCCTGGAAAAGGGATTCAATTACCCGTCTCGGGTATTGGTTCCTGGCAAGCTGTGCCTTTAACGTAGCCTGGATTTTTGCTTTTCAGAACTTGCAGACTGGTCTTGCGTTATTGATTATTGTACTGCTTCTTTTGTCTTTAATCATGCTGTATGTAAAAACACGTACCATTACTGTTCCGACCACTGCTGAGATCTGGCTTGTGAAGCTGCCTTTCAGCATCTATCTGGGATGGGTTAGCGTGGCAACGATCGTCAATGCAGCTGTGCTGTTATATAAAATCGGTTGGGATGGTTTTGGTCTCAGCGAACCGACCTGGACTATCATTATGTTGATTGTGGGTATGGCGCTGGCTGTACTCGTTAGCTTCCGTTATCGGGACAGTGTATATCCACTGGTATTCACATGGGCTTACATCGCCATTGCACTTAAACAAAAGGATGTCACTTCCGTATATTATACGGCAATCATTATTGCGATCGTACTGGCAATCTACGCGGTATGGCTGTTCTTCGCCCGCAATCAGGATCGTGATTGAACGATTTCCTCCATTAAATGCAAAAACATAGCAGAAAGCAAAAAGCCGATTTTGGTCATTTTCATTTGACCTGAAATCGGCTTTTTATGTATACCGTAGCGAATAAAGATTGTCCTATTTCAGGGCAATAACCTCAATCTCTACCAGTGCATCTTTTGGCAAACGAGCAACTTCCACTGCACTGCGTGCAGGATACGGCTGTTCGAAGAATGTGCTATACACTTCATTCACAGGAACGAAATCGTTCATGTCTTTCAGGAACACCGTCGTTTTCACGATTTTATCCATGCTTGTGCCAGCTGCCTCAAGAATCGCCTTCACATTGCTCAAAGACAGACGTGTCTGCTCCTGTACATCTGCACCAAATTCTCCCGTTTGGGGATTCAGACCGAGCTGCCCTGAAGTGTAGATGAAATCGCCCGCATCAACGGCTTGACTGTATGGACCAATAGCGCCTGGCGCCTGATCGGTAGAGATTGGTTTTTTCATGGACGAGTTCTCCTTCATGTTCGTTATCCTGCTACCACAAGGAGTCAGGGTTCGAACTCATTTTTGTTGCTTATTATATCACGATCTTCCTGAACCGAGAAACGCTCTTCACTGGCCACTATAAAGTAAACCGTTCATTCAAAGGTGTTTAATCCCCGTCCGTGCCAAGGACATGAATGACATCATTTGGGTATACATGGTTTCCCTTAGCTTGTACCAGCGCGATATTCGTCATGGCCTGCGCAATGGTTGCGGCGTGGACGGCCCGGTATTTGTCTACTCTACCTTTCATCCAGCGATCCAGAAACTTCATGGCATAAGCAGCCATCTGCTCACCGAACCGCTTCTCGTTTCGATCTCCCAGAATTAAAGAGGGGCGGAAGATATGCAATGACTGAAAATCGATATCGGACAATGCATCCTCCATCTCTCCTTTGGTTCGACTGTAAAAGACACGGGAACCTGCGCTCGCTCCCATGGAGGAGATCACAAGCATCTGCGGTACTCCATGCTGTTTGGCAAGCGTAGCTGCACGAACCGGGTAATGGTAATCGACCTGACGGAAACCTTCCTGACTGCCTGCTTTTTTGATCGTGGTACCCAAACAACAGAACAGGTCGTCGATTTCATCGAATAAGTTGCCTTGGCTCTCCAGCTGTTCCCAATCCACCACATGCTGTTCCAGTTTGGGATGTTGCAGCTCAAGCGGACGTCTAACCAGGACGCGAACCTGGCTGTAAACCGGGTGCTCCAGCAGTTTACGAACCAGTAATTCGCCCACAAGCCCTGTGGCTCCAATCACCATGGCTTTCCGTTCGAGACGA
The DNA here is from genome assembly GCF_038005685.1 of Priestia sp. FSL H7-0729. Lineage (NCBI taxonomy): Bacteria > Bacillati > Bacillota > Bacilli > Caryophanales > Bacillaceae > Priestia > Priestia sp. FSL H7-0729. The sequence goes on along the minus strand of NZ_JBBOTQ010000030.1, from coordinate 6,115 downwards.
CTCATATACATCCCTCCACTTCGTTACCTTTTTTTGAGGTCTTACCAGATATATATGATCAACCTAATCATTTACACGATAATGGTTATTCTGCCATCGAAGTGCCCGTGTAAATATTCATTAGTTGAAATTATACCGTTTCTATTTTAACAGCACACGGCGTCCAAGGGTAAATGTAAGAATCAACATCACTACACCAACTCCAACCTGGAATCCATAAGCAGAGATCCAGGCCAGCGCATCGGACCAGGTCGCCATCTTCTCATACAACCAACCACCCATGAGCGGTCCAAGAAACGAAGTTACTCCGGTCAGCGCCGAATAGACAGCGACAAACATCGGTCTTTCACTTTTGGGTGTGTCTCCGATCGTAAAGTTAAATGCCAGCTGATTGAATCCACCTACACCGATCCCCAGGAAGATATGAGATAGAAATAACGCGATCAATATGGGCATGAACGACATTAGCCCCCACGACAGACAGGATAGTGCAATGACAGGCAATGTCCAAAATAACAGGGTCTTGTTACTGAATCTGGCATTCAGATTGCCCCAAACATAGAACCCGACCATCATAACCAGCGTCTGGACTACCGTGATTAGGGATACGGTCTGATAATTGATGTTCAATAAATCCAGCATTACATAGGAATAGAGGGGAACAATCAAGGTCTGGATCAATAGCCAGGCAGCCAGGAACAGTGTTGCTTTCAGGAAAGAACGATCCTGGAACGGCTTGATAAACATACGCCAGAAAACCTTTTCGGTAGAACGCTCAAAGGGAACGTCCGGATAGAAGAAATAGATAACTGTATTGGCAATGGCACAGATCCATACCGGAATAAACAGAATCAGAAATCCCATTTCTCCAGGGTAACGGTCCAAAACAATACCGCCTGCGAATAAGCATACGCTTCCAAGAGCATTCAAAATCGTATTTCGAATTCCGAAATAACGCCCTCTCACCTTGGCAGGTACGATGTCGCCAATCAGTGAAGTCCATATCATGCCGCCAATGGTATTCGATATGAAAGCAACCGTATATACAGCAATATATACGCTTACCCACCACTCCTTGGGAAAAATGAACGGGATCAGCCCAGTTGCACTCCACAAGATACGATGGGTACCCACAAATAGCAGCAACATGCGTTTGCGACTGCGAACACGCTGCATCCAGTAAGCTGCGCCAATCTGGGCAATGTTCACAAACGTGGTAATCGCGAGCACAAAGCCGATATGTCTCGACCCGGCCCCAAGGTACAGTAGAAACCCAGTTAAAAACGGGCCTCCCAGCAATGTCTGTAAAATAATTGCCGGTACACCCTCCCATGTTGCAATCGATAAATTCGTGCGTTGTGTCGAACCCTTGCGCCGTGGTTTGCTTGCTAACGGGGGAGGGTTAACGTTGACCGTCTTCTGTATGGGGATACACTCCTTAGACCGGGTCATAAAAGCCGGTCGATGCTAGTTGTCATCCCAAATTCTACTCACGGTGCGAAGCTTGTCAACTCATTTTTTCACGGTTCAACGGAAGATAGAGATGGAAGGTGCTTCCCTTGCCTTCAATGCTCTCAAGTTCAATCGATCCTCCCAGTAATCTTGCCAGATCCCGACTGATTGACAGACCAAGTCCGGTACCGCCAAATTTTCGGCTAATCGACCCGTCAGCCTGTTGAAATGCTTCAAATATGGAATGATGCTTGTCCTCAGAAATCCCAATGCCCGTGTCCTGAACGGAGAAAACGAGCCATCGCGTCTGAATACCTGCTTTCTTAATCTGCTTGGTGCTAACCGTCAGCGTAACCTTCCCCCGATGAGTGAACTTGATGGCATTCGACATCAGATTACGCAAAATCTGTTGAACCCGCTGTGGATCAGACCAGACCGTGTCGGGCAGTCCCGCTTGCTTATCCATGTGCAATTGAATACCTTTTTTCTCGGCAACCAGTTGAAAGTGATTCATGGCATCTTCTGTAAGTTGTGCCACACTGATATCCTCCAGCACAATATCTAGCCGACCTGCTTCGACTTTGGACAGATCCAGAATATCGTTAATGAGCGTGAGCAGTTCCTGCCCGGAGTGGTCGATCATGGTTGCGAAGCGTGCAATATCCTCCTGATCCATTGTGTCAACATTCTCACTGATCATCTGGGCAAAGTTAATGACACTATTGAGTGGTGTACGCAGTTCATGTGACATATTGGCGAGAAATTCGGATTTGTATTGTGAGGCAATCATCAATTGTTTTGCACGATCCTCCAGTACAATCTGGGCTTTCTGTAGTTCTTCTTTTTGCACAGATAATAACCTGTTTGTACTCTGAATCAACAAAATTCGATTCTGTTCATTCTGAAAATCACGTAAAATAAATGCAAACATCAGACTTAACAAAATGCCCGAAGGAAGTGTATAAGGCATAATATGTGAGAAGAAGTATGTAGCCGGGATAACTCCAAAGATAGCGATGCCTACACTATTGACCACATTGACGATAAGAACAACAATGATGCCTTTAATAATCAGACTGAAGTTGCTGCGTCTCATCCATATATTTAAACCCGCACATATTACACCAAGTAAAGTCATATTAATTACCGCTGCCACAGTAGCATCCGTGATACCAAAGCTCAGCCTTGATAGACCTATTCCAACACCCACGATGATTACGCTATAGGGTTGTCTGTATGTCAGAACGGCAACAATTAGAGGAACATACCGAAGATCAAAGACGACTTCATCCGTGAGTTGAAAGCCAAAAACCGTACTAATCCAGCCTGCAAAAATAAGGAGAATCACTGAACCGATCTGTTTCACTCGGGATGAAGTACGTATGACGATATATTTATAGAACACACTAGCGAGATAGGCAATCGTGATAAGCATTCCCATATTCAATACGAACATTTTTGAAAATTGCATTGACTCACTCCTGTTGTCCGACTTTACTAGCCAAAATCCTTTTGTCCGTATGTGTTTCTATCATATCATGCCCATTGAAACTTCGACATTCCTTCTTCGGCAAAAAAATACACAAAAATACACAAATCAGGATTCAATTTGTGCGCTGAACGTAGTAGAATATATTGTTGTTTAAATTTTAATTAGTTAATCGCTCGGATCATGTTCCTGTTGAACATGGTTGAAAGGAGAAACGTTGTTGTGCAATTGTTAAAAAGCAAATCCTATTGGCTGTCATTGAGTTTGATGTTGTCCTTGGCTGTCATGGGGCTATTCTATGATATTCTCAATAGTCCGGAACGTGGATTCGTCATACTTGATTCCTCGCTTGACCGGATCATTCCCTATGTACCCGCCATGTCCATCCCATATTTGGGTTGGTACCCGTTTGTATTCGGTGTGCTCGCCTACCTGTGTGCCAAGGATCGCCTGACATATTATCGCGTCTTGTTATCCATGAATATCTGTGTCTGGATCTGTTATCTGATCTATTTCAACTTTCAGACCATGGTACCGCGCCCGGAACTAACAGGTACAGGCCTTGGAGCATCTATTCTCGGATGGCTCTACAGCCAGGACCGTCCTTATAATTGTTTTCCAAGTATTCATTCTCTTCACTCTTATCTCGTTATGCGTGCTGTTCTCTCGGTTCCAAGCATCCGTAAGCCCATCAAGATTTTGGTGGCTGCTGGTGCCGCAACCATTATCGTATCCACGCTAATGATCAAACAACATGTGATCTATGACGCCTTGGGTGCAATCATACTCGGCGAATGTGTTCTCACGATCGTAACAGGCCTCGCTCTACACCGGAGACGCAGAAAAGAATCGAAGTGGACAGAGGGGATCAACTGATCCCTCACTTCGACGGCTTCTGAAGATGCTGTTGTCGTCTCCATTCATCAATAAACAAACCTGCAAAATAGGGGTCCCATTGGGTCCCTTTTCCTTCTTCCAAAATCGTTAGCGCTTTCTCGTGACTCATCCCATTCCGATAGGGTCGATCCGACGTCATGGCATCAAAGGCATCCGCTACCGCAATAATGCGGCCAAAAAGGGGGATTTCCTCACCCGCCATCCCATCCGGGTATCCTTTTCCATCGTATCTTTCATGGTGAGATCGTACACCTGGCAAAAAGTCAGCCATGGCATCAATGGGTTCGATTTGGAGCAGAATGCTCTCTCCCTGTACGGGATGTGTGCGAATAATTGCGAATTCTTCATCGCTTAGTTTTCCATCCTTCAGCAGCACCTCATCCGGTATGCCGATTTTCCCGATATCATGAAGCAAAGCTGATTTGTACAACAAATCTGCCTGTTCCTCATCCATTCCGCTCAGCTTGCCAATCATCAGCGAATACTCTGCCACACGCATGGAATGTCCTGCCGTATATTTATCCCGGGCGTCCAATGCAGCAGCCAGTGTAGAAAAATAACTTTGCAACAGTTGTCGATTACGTTCCTGTCTCATCTCCAGCCGATTAATCATCATATTGAACCCGGAGATCAATGCCGAGAATTCATCCGCATACAGATCCGGAGCTCTTCTACCAAGATCCCCCTCCTGAATACGGTTCATCTCGTGCGTCAGTTCAGCAACCGGATCACGAACATCACGAATCAACAGCCAGCTTCCCACCAGCGCAAATCCCGCGCCTAGAATGACAATGAGTATTCCCCACAGGATGTATTCTTTCGCAAATTCTTTGTCCATATATTGAAGCCGGATATAGGTAGCCAGGAAAAATAAAAACAGAGGAAACAGACCAATCAGGGCCGTACTTAGCTGGAATTTACGCTGAATTGATACCAGGATGCGTCCTCCCAGTGAAGGCTCCATCCCATATTGAACTTTACCTCGATGACGAATCTCAAGTAACAGAGGTCTGATCGCCCGAACTGTTAGGTAATACTCAATCAGCGCATGCATAATGGCAATTAAAATGGCGCACGCGGCGGCCACCACAATATACCCGTAAGGGAACTCAAGCCACCCCGTGGATATCATCCACATTGTTAATCCGGCTGCCGGAAGTGAAAAACCAAGCATGTGCGGACCCATGATCCGATATATAGTCTGTCCGGGAAAACGATGAATACTCTCATACATGCGATTCAATTCATCTTTTTCATGATGCTCCGATGCAAAAAATTGTCTTATGGGACCTAGTTGTACCCACAGCGTGATTAATTCTGCGACAAGCATGAAGAGGAGCGATATCAATACAATAAAGATCAGTCGGACAAATTGAATATTGGGTATTTGTAAGGTAGATACCATAGCCACTGTACCGACAACAAAAACAGCTGCCATTGAACCAATCAGATAATTGCGTATCAGGCGAAAGATAAATGAACGGTATACTTCCAACTGAACCCCTCACTCTCTATGTGCAACCACTTCTCCCATGAGATACGGGGAGATTAAGGGTATTGCCTTCTATCTGTTTATCGGTTGCTCCTACAAAAAAAATTAATAAAATCCTATGAGTAGACACCGGAACTCCACCTATCGAATCGTTTCAACATATCCGCCCCGTTTCTGATCTCCTGTGATACTCTGGAAAGCACGAAAAAGCCACTCCACGAAGGAGCAGCCTTTTTGTGATACATCCCATTTTTTATATTTATCCTTTGATCTTGGCAGCCAGAATCATCGTACCGCGCGGTTCATCTCCCATAGCATCCGGTTCAAGCGTAATTGCAACGGTATCATAGTCGTTCGCCGAATCCAATGTGTAGTATACCGCTCCCGTGCCGTCACGGCTAAGGAACGTCCCGGCATTCTGAGGGGTATCTCCCTTGATTAACCAGACCTGAAATGCTTCGTTGCCTTCCAGATTTGGCAGGTTCTCCGCCTGCACAACCAGGTGAGTGCCCTTGCTGTCAATAACGATGGTTGCGAGTCCCTGAGCTACGATATCCTGCGTAGCAGGATTCAGCTTCACCGCCTCGCCAGTCTGCATACCCTGTGCAGGTTCCAGCGCTGATGCCAGCTGCTCCTGCAGCTGCGCATTCTGCGCCTGTGCCTGCGCCAGTTGCTCTTGCGTAGCCGACGAGCCCGCCACTTGCTGCGTCAGCGAGTCGATCTGGCTCTGCAGCTGCGCCGTGTACACGCCAAGCACCAGCGCTGCTGCCGCAAGGCCAGCACTG
>NZ_JBBOTQ010000029.1:0-27974 GCF_038005685.1 Priestia sp. FSL H7-0729 | reverse complement strand
GCGTTTCAGCGCGGCCGTCAGTCCGACCGGCAGCGCTTGCTTCAGGCTGGCCTGCATTTACACGGCCAGCCACAGATTCAGCTGCCGCCCCTGGTGTAGCCGGGCGGCTCCCACCCGTGCCACCCGCGTCATTACCGCGTGGGCTCTCTCCAGGTATTCCGGTTCCTGACGGAATACTCGCACCACCTTTGCCAGCCATTTCAACGTTGCTGGCAACTGCCTTTGCCCCGGCTTCAGCATTTCCCGCGCCTCCACCAGGCTGCATGTTTCCTTTCACCGCGGTACCTGCATCCTCCGCCCCACCATCCGTCATGGATGCAGCTCCTGCCAACGCTGCTTGGCCTGGTTGCGTTGACAAAGCAGGTGCTCCGGTTCCAGTTCCGGCTACCTGACGACCATTGCCTGATGCAGCCGACCCTTCTTCCATCTGCGCTGCGTTTGGCAACACAGGTACACCAGCCATCACTGCTGGTTTCAACGTAGCAGATTGTTCTCCATTCTGTGCCGGTTTACCTGTTGTTTGAGTCAGCATCGTTTCCAACTGATCAGCCAACCCGCTTAACAACTGGTGCAGAGGGGGGCCAAACACCGTCTGGTGTAATCCTTTTACCGTTTCCGCCGTAACCGGCAGACCACGCTGAAAAGCAATCCCCGTCGCCTGCACCCATTCTTCCACAGGGACCTGTGCGGGTTTGGCAGTCATCATATTCTGGACCATAGCCACATTATCCTTGGTGAGCGGTAAACCGCTTCGTTGCATGGCAAGCAACAGTTCCCGGTTCCCTTTTGTATCCGGCAGTCCTACATCCTGTAGCAGGTTGTTCAAGGAAGCTTGTGGCAGCTCAGCAAGTGTACCCGACATTGGCTTCATTACCGTTATGCCATTTTCACCTGGAGGCTGAACTTGAAGCAATGTGGTCTCGCCCGGACGGAGTGGAGTTTCCAGCTTGGCGCGCACCTGCACGCCTTGAATCTGCAGGACCGCATCCCCTCCGTCATCGGATACACTTACTACAGAACCACGAACCACCTGACCTTCCTTTAACTCAAGCGGCTTGGCATTCCCGGGCTTACTATCACCCAATAATCCCTTAATCATGGAACCGATATTCAAATCTCTCCCCCTCCTTCCTTCAAACTTGTATTAAAACAACGATTGCTGCTCTCCAAGCAGATTGCCCAGAAAACTGCGCCGATGCATCGGGGTTGCCCCCAACGCCATAATTTGCTCCCGATGAACTTTTGTTGCATATCCTTTATGTATCGACAGTCCATATTCCGGATATAACGTATCCCATTCTTCCTTACAAAGCCGATCTCGCGTTACCTTGGCAATGATGGAAGCCGCTGCAATGGATTGACTATTGGCATCCCCTTTAATGATGGACAGTTGAGGTATATTCATATCCACTTTCTCGGCATCCACCAGCATATAGTCGGGAGTTTCTCCCAACGCTTCAACTGCCCGTTTCATCGCGAGTCTCGCAGCCTGCTTGATGTTAAGCCGATCAATTGTCTCTGCATCCGCGTACCCGACACCTACCGCCAGTGCCTTTTCCATAATGACGTCATACAGGGCATCACGTTTTTTCTCCGTCAATTTCTTGGAGTCATTCACGCCTTCCAGAATGAGATCCTTCGGTAAAATAACCGCCGCTGCCACAACATCCCCAAACAAGCACCCCCGTCCCACCTCATCAATACCAGCAATACGTTCAAATCCACTGTCCCAATACTCCCGCTCGTAGAGCAACAGGTCCCTCGGTTCACTGGCTTCTTTTTTCTTTTTTGGTCCAATCGGGGTATCCAGAAGATTCAACCCGATCTCTTCATTTTTTTCAACCATAACGCTCATCTCCTCTACCCATGCTTTTTCGGCATGCGTATCACTTACAACTTTTTATAATATAGACGTAGATTCTCTGTCTTTGTTCTGTACAACCTGTCGCTCTCAACAAAACTTTCCTTGAGGTTTACAATAATAAAGATAGTGATGTCTTCATTTATCGGTATTTGATGGTTTAAATTGAATATATCAGACCTCTCCTAATCTAAAATTGCACCACCATTCATCATAGCACGATTTAGATACACCTGATATATAGATCTGGCAATTCCATAAAGCGTACTCTTCTTCAATCCTCTTCCATTTTTATCGTTTTGAACATACGTCCAACTCCAATTCTGCATTTTATACACAAAAAAAGCGACCGTTTCCCGGTAATCCGGTAACGGCCGCTTCTTGCGGCACTTGTATATATGAAATGAACAGATAAAGATATTGATCTTCATCGTGTAGAGTCCATTTTTTTAATAAGGGGCTTCCATAGAGAAACGTCCCATTTTACCCGCCCGCAGTTCACGCAAAAATGCTCGCGATGCCTTTTCCAGATCAATGCGTCCACCGCTTACAATACAACCACGGATACGGCCGACTTGTTCCATGATCGCAATAACACTGTCTGAATCATCTGCATCCTTGGAGAACTCCTGAAGTCCGTATCTCTCTTCCAGAGCGTCCCAGTAATAACGCATCAGGTAACTGATTCCGAAAAAGGCAATATCCTCTGCATTCAGAATTTCCTCTTTGATTGCACCTGTTACGGCAAGACGATAACCTACATTCTGATCTTCAAACTTGGGCCAAAGAATACCCGGAGTATCCAATAGCTCCATTTCTTTGCCTACCTTAATCCACTGTTGCCCCTTCGTCACACCAGGACGATCTCCTGTTAACGCAATACTCCGTCCAGCCAGTCGGTTAATCAGTGTTGATTTACCCACATTTGGAATACCCACAATTAATCCACGAATCGCACGAGGGTTAATCCCTTTGGCCAGTTGACGATCAATTTTTTCTTTCAGAAGAAGCTTCGCCTGTACCGGGATGTCTTTAACATTGGTGCCTGTCGAGGCATCCACAGGGAAGGCGGTAATTCCTTCTTTTTTGAAATATTCAATCCATTCTTGCGTCACTTTGGCATCTGCCAAATCCGACTTATTCAACAAAATCATGCGGGGTTTATCCAGCAATATTTCATCAATCATCGGATTACGGCTGGAGACAGGCAGACGGGCATCCAACAGTTCGATGACCACGTCGATGAGCTTTAACTTATCCTGAATCTGGCGTCTGGCTCGAGTCATATGACCTGGAAACCATTGTATCGTCACCTTGTCTTCACCTCATTATTTACTTCAATTTCAGTGGTTAATCCACTTAATATCACCGATCGGCCAGAAAATAACATCTGCACGACCAATAATATCTTCTAATGAAACATAACCGATCATACGGCTGTCTGTACTATTTGGACGGTTGTCTCCCATAACAAACACATGACCTGCAGGCACTTTGCCATCAGGGAACTGCTCATTCGGGAAATCCTTCACGTTATAGGTTCCACCATTGGCTTCAGCTGCATCAATGGCTCCTTGAATATACGTTTCATCAACCTTTTTGCCGTTAACCATTACCGTATCGCCTTGAACCTCAACCGTATCACCTTCTACAGCAATAACACGTTTAATGAAATCTCGACCTTCGGTTGGTACGTGGAAGACGATAACTTCACCACGCTTCGGCTCTCGGATATCATATAAGATTTCGTTGACGATCACACGTTCACCCGTTTCAAAGTTCGGCTGCATGGACGGTCCGTCCACAACAAACGGTTTGAAGAGCAACCACCGAATCAGAATGACGAGGACTAATGCGATAACAATGGCTTTAAGCCATTCAACAATTTCATTTTTGGCTTTTTTGGATCGACTGTCTTTCTCTTCGGCAGGATTGCCCCGGTCATGTTGAACTTCTTGTTCCATTCAAGATCTTCCTCTCTTCACAGTACATGTTTATAGCAGTACACACATCCAGCATTTTGTATCGTTCCAATAACTCAAGGGACGGATACAAAACATTCATATCAGTTATGTAATCTTACACCAAGCATTACAGTACATTTAATCCACAATTCAAATGCCTTCAAGAGGTTGTTCAAAAAGTCGGTACTGAGACCGGTCTTTTGAACACGCACTTCAATAACTGATTTTACAAGCCTCCCGGACTATTCCCCGCATGTGTTGCCATATCATTTTACTCGGAAGTGTACCTCCGGTTCAACTTTTCCCGGACAAAAACGAAAAGGGCTTGTCTCCAAGCCCTTCCCGGTATCCGTTATATTAACGAATTTCTTTAATTCTCGCTGCTTTACCGCGTAGTTCACGAAGATAATAAAGCTTCGCACGACGCACTTTACCACGGCGAGCCACTTCGATTCTATCGATTTTTGGGGAATGAAGCGGGAAAGCTCTTTCCACACCTACACCGTAAGAAATTTTACGAACTGTAAAAGTCTCACTGATTCCACCACCACGGCGTTTAATCACAACACCTTCGAACAATTGGATACGCTCACGAGTTCCCTCGATTACCTTAACGTGCACTTTCAAAGTGTCACCAGGACGAAAACTCGGAATATCCTTACGAAGTTGTTCTTGTGTAATCGCTTGAACGATATTCATCTATGACTCCCTCCTTCCGTACAGGCGTTCATACTTCTTCCAGAGATCACCTTGTCTCCTTCATTATCCATAGAGGACCGCCGTATTCCACATAACAGACTTATTGTATCACGCAGCATATCAAAACACAAGAGAATTTATACAAAATGCCTATCGCTCAATCCGCAATGCTGAAAGACATTACAATCCGAATCGTTAATCAGCACTCTCATCTGCATGTCAACCTGATACAGGAAAAGATACTGTAACCTCCCGTGTTGAAATATCGTCTATGATATAACTTAATGACCACTTTAAAGGAGAACCCTAAGACTCATGAAATATTGGAAAAAGATCACGCTTTCTGTACTTGCCATGTTCATATGCTCCATTACACTATATGCCTATGCCGTAACTCATCCTACGAATGCCATGTCACACAAAGCCTGTACCTCCTGGGACATAGTCAAACGTAAAGCGTTCCAGCTGTCACACACCGAATATTCCAGTCAATCTGCACTGGATCGTTCTACTTTCAAGATTGAGACAGGTACGGCTACAGAAGTGCCTGTACTAATGTATCATTACATAGAGCCCAAACTGAACAATCAACAGACAGGTAACAAATCCATTATTAGTTTGGAGGATTTTGAGCAAAATATGAAATACCTGCACGATGAAGGCTACCATACGATTACATTGGATCAGCTTGAACAGTATGTAAACGGGAAGCTCCCCCTACCACTGAAGTCCATTGTAATTACCTTTGATGATGGGTACCAGAACAATTATACGTTAGCTTACCCCGTGCTTCAAAAATATAATTTCCACGCCTCATTGTTTGTTATTGGTAGTAAAATTCAAGATCAACCTGCAGAATCCGGCCCTGCCATTAACAGTTTCATCTCCAAGCCTGAGATGCAGGCGGCAACCGACGTATTTGAATTTAATAGCCATACCTATAACCTGCATCACAAAGGATTTATGCGCTGTGGTAACAGCGTACCCGTCGGTCTGGACACCCGTCTTCTGGATGATGATATCCAGCAAATGAAGCAAACCGGAATAGACACACCTTATCTGGCTTACCCCTTTGGTTACACCAGTACACAGATGATCTACAAGTTACAGCAACATGGATATCGCATGGCTTTTACCGTAAAGCCCGGATTGGTTCATCCTGGAGATAATCTCATGAAACTGCCCCGTTTGACGGTCACGACAGGTACTGACTTGGCAGCCTTACTTCAACCCGAATCCAGTCCGCAGAACGAATTACCTTCATCAGAGGATGACCAGTGATCTAGAGTTCAAACTTCACCGCCTGGATACAGAGTCGAGCTATACAGCCTTTTGGGCTGTGGCTTGGCTCTTTTTGCATCGGGTAGTGATAATTTCATCGGAGAGCTGGCGTAAACCACCGCTTCTTGTGCGTCATAGATGATGATCTGTTCCTGCCCACTCTGAGCCAGATCTGCATGTACCACATATCCCTCTTCCGGAAATTCGGTAACCGTTTTCATATTTCCATCTACCAAAGAAGGCAACACATCACCGCCTCGGCGATAAGCCAAAATATAATCGAGTCCACTTTCATCCCAGTCAGCAACAGGCTCTATAATGGTTAACCAGCCACGAGTCGTGCGATTTTCTTTCCATATCTCTTGCCCAGCGTTATCCAGCATGAACATTCCGTCCTTACCATGCTCATCCCCCCGGACAATCCGGTCCAGGCCTGCAATCTGTAAACCCTCCATTTCAGCACAAAAATGGCCCAACGCAATATGCTGTGATTCAATCGAATCTTCATAACGCCATTTCTCATTACCGTAGCGGTCCATCATGACCGTGACACTGCCACCGATAACAACCTCTACTTCCCCATCCCCGTCAACGTCTCCGAACCATATGCAATCGGCATGATCATCGAGATTATGACAAGACCATAATAATGTCCCATCATGATCCAGCATGTCATATCCGGCCATGACTTCATCCTTACCGTCTCCATCGATATCGTATACCCAAGGAAAATGTCCCGGGTTCCCTTCATGCTTCCATAATAAATGGAAATCATGGTCCAGTGCCCATAACGTCTTATAGCGGTCTTTTAGTATAATATCCATTTTTTGCTGGTTGCCCGTAAGGTTGGCGAGAATAATGCAGTCATGTGCTTCATCACCTGGCAGAACGTGTGTTTCTTTGATCTCTCCGCTCTGGCCATCCAACACGAGAAATTGTTTGTCCATTACACACAATACTTCATTAGTTCCATCTCCATCCCAATCTGCGATCTGAGCGGGATAGTCTGAGCCCGGACCACCTGCATCGGGATCAGGAGTTCCAACCTGCCATAGTAATGTTCCCTCCAGATCAAACGCAGTCAAGCAACAGACCTGATGCGGAACATACCGATCGTCTATGCCCCCATCTGCCTGTACCAGCAACATCTCAAGTCTTCCGTCTCCATTCAGATCACCCAAAAGCATTTTGCAGCGTTCTCCGGCTTGGCTAATATCTACTCTGGCGATTTCATAAGGTTGGTTGCTCATCATCTTCCTCCTCAGCGTACGTTAACATTCCATTACAACTGAGTTCACCATAAAGAAATCCCCTGTTTTTTACAACCCTTTGATGTGGTCATGCAAAAATGTTCAAATCTGCAAAAAAGTATGCACGTCCAACGCATACATCTCTAACCTATGACTCATAACCACTCCATAAATTCTAGGCGATTACCGAACGGATCATTTATATAAAAGCGCCTTACACCTTCATCTACCCTAGCTTCGTCATCAACAATAGGAATATGATTATGAATCAGATGATCACGCAACTGATCCAAGTGCTGTACATGAAATGCCGGATGAGCTTTTGTAGCGGGAAAAAAATCTTTTTGTACGCCAATATGCACTTGGTGTCTGCCACACTCAAACCATACACCACCCCGTTTACTTAGGGCTTCAGGTTTAGGAATCTCCTTCCAGCCCAACACATCATTGAAAAAATGACGTGCATCTGTTTCACAACCATCTGGTGCTGCAAGCTGAATATGATCAAGACCAATCATATGGTAAGTCATTCATACACCGCCTTTAGTTTCACTAAATGAAACTTAGTTTTAAAATATATCTTCATTTTATAGAATATATCCAAGGAAATCCAGTAGTCTTTACATTATAAATAAAAAATGCCAGCCTTTGGTATCAAGGTTGGCATTTTTAAACTCTCTAATTATTATGTGCTTATAGGATAGAGCTATTTACTCTGCACTATTTTTACGATCTGAGCGTATTTTTTTCAGCCAAATGCGTTCTTTCTCCGTCAAGTCGGCCGTTTCCAACATCTCCGGTCTGCGCTCCAGCGTACGAAGCAACGACTGCTCTCTGCGCCACGCCTCAATATTCAGATGATGTCCTGACAACAGCATATCCGGTACTTTCATGCCCCTGAACTCGGGTGGACGTGTGTAGTGTGGATATTCGAGAAGTCCAGTACTGAATGAATCCGTTACGGCGCTTGTCTCATTTCCAAGCACACCAGGGATAAGACGTACGATGCTGTCAATCGCAACCATAGCAGGTAGCTCCCCACCCGTGAGTACGTAATCACCAATAGATAGCTCGTCCGTCACGAGAAATTCGCGAATTCGCTCATCGTAACCTTCATAATGTCCGCATATAAAAATCAGATGATCTTCCTGTACAAGTTCTTCTGCTTTTTTCTGTGTAAACGTCTCACCTTGCGGACACATTAAAATGATACGTGGAGGTTTCATTGTTGCCGCAGCTTCTCCACGTTGCTCCAGCACATCCTCCACAGCAGCAAAGATCGGATCTGGTTTCAGCACCATGCCTCCACCCCCACCGTAAGGAGCATCATCTACTGTATTATGTTTATTGGTCGCATAATTACGGAAGTTGGTTGCACCAAGGGACACCAGTCCCTTCGTTTGGGCTTTACCCAGAATGCTTGCTCCGAATACACCGTCAAACATCTCAGGGAATAGTGTTAATACATCCACTTTCATGTTACAGCAGCCCTTCCATCAGGTGAATCTTCACTTGCTTCTGTTCAATGTCCACATCAAGCACGACATCATCAATAACAGGAATCAGCACTTCTTTACCTGCTGGCGTTTTGACAACCCATACATCATTGGCACCAGGAGTCAGTATTTCAGAGATCGTTCCGAGCGTTTCGCCCTCTTCAGTGATGACAGTACACCCAACGATTTGATGGAAGTAGTATTCACCTTCCTCCAGTTCAGCCAGATTCTCTTTTAACACTTTAGCCATGCCGCCCTTAAACTTCTCTACTTCATTAATATTGCCATACTCTTTCAGACGAAGGATATACATATTTTTATGCAAACGTGAAGATTCTACGTTAACCATGACTGGATGATTATCTGGTGTAAAGAAAAACAACTCCGCATTTTTAGCAAATCGCACTTCCGGAAAATCGGTCAAAGGCATGATTCTCACCTCACCACGAATTCCATGCGTATTAACGATTTTACCTACATTCATAAACTCTGCCATATTTCCTCCTATAAAATTAAATCAAATTAAACAGGTACGTCGACTCTGTCACGGCCGTTCCGGCGACGGTTCGTTCTTCCGATGTAGCTTTCTTTCAGAAAGCTTTAAGGCGGGCGCTAACGCTTCTCCAGAATCGATTCCGTCCCCTGTACTGCTCCGAAGTCACTCATACCCCAAAATTTAATACATTATAATATCTAGTCTAACATATTAGTTTCAGCATGCACGAAAAGGGGCTAGGACATGCATCCTAACCCCCTTTCGTATATCTTTAAGATATGATATCAACGGTAACCCGTTTATCCATCTTAACTGCTGCTGATGTGACGACCGTACGAAGTGATTTCGCGATTCGTCCCTGTTTACCAATTACCTTCCCGACATCGTCAGGATGAACGGTTAACTCATAAACGACAAGCCGGTCTTTCTCAACCGTCCGAACCGCCACATCTTCCGGATGATCGACTAAAGCCTTAGCAATTATGCTTACTAATTCTTCCATAGATGACCCTCCGAATCAGCACTTTATTTAGATAATTTAGACTCGTGGAACTTCTTCATCACGCCCGCTTTGCTAAGCAAGTTGCGGACAGTGTCAGATGCTTGTGCACCGTTTTGAAGCCATGCCAATGCTTTATCTTCATCGATCTTAACAACAGCCGGTTGTTCAACCGGGTTGTAGTAACCGATCTCCTCGATAAAACGACCGTCACGTGGGGAACGGGAATCCGATACCACTACGCGGTAGAAAGGAGCTTTGTGAGCACCCATACGTTTCAGACGAATACGAACTGCCATTTGAAAATTCACCTCCTTCAATGAAATCTGTATATGATCCAGCTTCGCTTAAATCAACGGAAAGGAAACTTCATTCCTTTGCCCATACCTTTAAGCTGCTTCATCGCTTTATTTTTACCGCCTTTAGGTCCCATCATATCCGAGAACTGTTTCATCATGCGGCGCATCTCATCAAATTGCTTGATCAGACGGTTTACTTCAGCCAGAGATGTTCCGCTTCCGGTAGCAATACGCTTCCGACGGCTATGGTTGATCAAGTCCGGGTTGCGTTTCTCCTCGGTCGTCATTGAGTAAACGATCGCTTCGATCCGGCCCATCTGTTTATCATCAACCTTCAAGTCCTTGGCCTGTTTCATCTTGCCCATGCCGGGAATCATATCCATGATCTGATCGATTGGTCCCAGCTTTTTCACTTGATCCATCTGCTCCAGGAAATCTTCGAACGTAAATTCTGCATTACGCATCTTCCGTTCCATTTCCTTGGCTTTATCGGTATCAATGTTTAATTGTGCTTTCTCTATCAGAGATAACATATCACCCATACCGAGAATCCGTGAAGCCATACGTTCCGGGTGGAACGGCTCCAAAGCATCAAGTTTCTCTCCAAGGGAAGCAAACTTGATTGGACAACCCGTAACTGCTTTGACAGAAAGCGCAGCACCACCACGAGTATCGCCATCCAGCTTCGTCAGAACAACCCCGGTCAGATTAAGCTGCTGGTTAAAGTGTTCTGCTACGTTAACTGCATCCTGACCTGTCATGCTGTCTACCACAAGCAGTACTTCATCCGGATTCACTACGCTGTGAATCTGGCGAAGCTCTTCCATCAGCTCTTCATCAACATGCAGACGTCCAGCTGTATCGATAATAACGTAGTCATTACCATTATCTTTGGCATGTTGAAGACCTTGACGTGCGATCTCCACAGGGCTTGTCTGATCTCCCAGTGTAAATACCGGCGCTTTGATCTGCTCACCAAGTACTTGCAACTGTTTGATCGCTGCCGGACGATAAATATCTCCTGCAACAAGCAATGGTCTGCTGTTTTGCTTTTGCAGCATCTTAGCCAGTTTACCCGATGTGGTTGTTTTACCAGCACCCTGCAAACCAACCATCATCAGCACCGTAGGCGGCTTGTTTGCTTTAGCCAGTTTTGCTTGGCTTCCACCCATCAAATCCGTTAGTTCCTTGTTAACGATGTCGATGATGACCATTCCTGGCGTGAAGCTCTCCATCACTTCTTTGCCAACAGCCTTCTCTTTCACCTTGGCGATGAATTCCTTGACCACTTTGAAGTTTACATCCGCTTCGAGCAATGCCAGACGTACCTCGCGCATAGCCTCGGCTACATCTTCATCAGACACCTTGCCTTTGCCGCGCAGCTTGCTGAACACATTCTGTAATCGGGTCGTTAATCCTTCAAATGCCATGATCCCACCTCCTTAAGCTCTATTACTGTTTTTAAGACCGATACGTTCCACTCAAACGTTATGCTTTTCTCATTCGCTGAGCTGAGCAACGATATCGTGTATTTGTTTGTTGTTATCAACGGAGACGCCTGCGCGTTCCAATGCATTTTGCAAATCTTCAAGATTGCGATTAAGCCGTTCATGCTTTTCCAGCAAGCCCAGCTTGCTTTCGTAATTTTCCAGCACTTGTTCGGCACGCTTGATATGCTCATATACCGCCTGGCGGCTGATCTCAAACTCGGCTGCAATTTCACCAAGTGAAAAATCGTCATGAAAGTAATACTTTAGAAAAGTCTGCTGTTTCTCGGTAAGTAACAATTCATAAAAAGCAAACAGCAAGTTAATCCGGTTTGTCTTCTCAAGCCGGTTTTCTTGACTCACATCGGGGCACTCCCTTCGTCAAGGAAAAACACTTTACACTCTTGCAACGTTCCTAATAATACCTAAAAGAAATCAGGTTGTCAAGCAAAAATACTTGTCACAATAAAAACGGCGCTGATGATATGTTATTTTGATGTTTTACACCTGGTTCATGCCCATTTTTCGCAATATGCAAATTCTATCTCTACCTCTGCGATCACCTCTATGTAGAAGAAAAACGAATGCGTCTCAGTCCCTGGAGATGCATCCGTTTATGGTTTTCTAGCGAAGTGGTGTCAGGTACAACAGTACCATAAAGAAATGAAGAATACTGCCTGCCAACACAAAGAGATGCCAAATCGCATGGTGGTAAGGAAATCCACGCCACACATAAAAGAGCGTACCTAGTGTATACATCAGGCCTCCAGCGACCAGCAGCACAATTCCGCCTGTAGGAATGGCAGACATGAGCGGTTGCCAGGCAATAACGATGAGCCAGCCCATCGCAATATAGAAAATCGTGGACATGAATAGAAACCTTTTCGTAAAAAACGCCTTAAAAATCACACCGATTAATGCGATTCCCCAAATGATACCGAACAGGGTCCATCCAAGTGTACCGCGCACAGCAAGAAACAAAAGCGGAGTATACGATCCCGCAATAAACAAATAAATGGAAGAATGGTCGAAAATCTCAAATAAATCTTTCACTTTTCCATCTTTCCATGCATGCACGAGTGTAGAACTCGTATAAAGCAGCAGCATGGTAATTCCGTAGATCGTGAAACTGACCACATGCCAAGCCGTGCCTTTCATACTTGCAAATACAATCAATATCACCAGTGCAGCTACACTGAGTGCAGCGCCGATTCCATGTGTCACGGCATTGGCGACTTCTTCACGGCGAGAATAGGTATACGTATTGGCCATTTTCAACCGTCCTTTCTAACCCTTTAGCATTGCCTGCTTTATTCCCATTATACACGTATTGCCAGTGACATTACACGTGACACTTGTCACGTATATCACTGGCAATACGGTTAACGCTATTCATTTGTCCAATTAATAATGTCTAGGAATTAGCTTCCTCTTCTTCGACACTTTCAGCTGGCTGTTCCTGAATCAATCCGGCGAACAAGGCATGCACGAATTGCTCTGAATCAAATTGTTGCAGATCATCGATCTTCTCACCCAGTCCCACGAGCTTCACTGGCAAATCCAACTCCTGACGGATCGCAACAACGATACCCCCTTTGGCCGTTCCATCCAGTTTCGTCAGCACAAGGCCAGTTACACCGCTTTTCTCCCCGAAAAGTTTAGCCTGGTTTAAGGCATTTTGACCCGTTGTTGCATCCAATACCATCAGTACTTCATGTGGAGCTTCCGGAATCTCACGCTGAATGACACGATAAATCTTGTTAAGCTCGTCCATCAGGTTCGATTTGTTTTGCAGACGACCTGCTGTATCACAGAGGAGAACATCCGCACCCCGTTGTTTCGCTGCCTGCACCGCATCATACATAACCGCTGCCGGATCAGAACCGGATTGCTGTTTGATGACATCAACACCAGCACGTTGTCCCCATACTTCTAACTGTTCTATGGCTCCGGCACGGAATGTATCTCCGGCGGCCATGATCACTTTTTTACCTTGTTGTTTAAAACGATGTGCCAGCTTGCCAATCGTTGTTGTTTTACCTACACCGTTAACACCAACGAACAAAATGACGGTAATGCCATTCGGATTCATTTTCAATTCATTGTTCTGTTCACCGCGAAGAAGATCCGTCAGTTTCTCGGACAATACAGGCTGTAACTCAGCAGCGTCCTCAATTTTGCGTTTTTTCACCTCGACGCGCAGGTCTTCAACCAGATTCATGACCGTATTCACGCCCACGTCTGCTCCGATTAAAATCTCTTCCAGTTCTTCGTAGAACTCTTCATCGATCTTTTTGCGGCGGATTACGAGATCCGACACTTTTTCCACTAACCCTTTACGTGTCTTTTCCAATCCATCCTTGAACTGCTTGGTAACCGACTCCGTTTTGCTTGCAATGCTGTCTCTCAGCTTTTTAAAAAAACTCATAAAGCCCCTCCATCGTGTACATAATCTAAGCACATTTGCAAAAATGCTCAATCTGAATGATTTTCAATGATTACAATGAGTTCATTGGTCTCGCAGGTTTGGGTCAGATCAGGCAATTACCGCTTCCTCATCTTCCAGTTTAACCGAAACGAGTTTGGATACTCCGCCCTCTTCCATTGTAACACCGTACAGCACATCAGCCTCTTCCATCGTACCTTTACGATGGGTAACAACGATGAACTGTGTCTGTTCGGAGAATTCACGCAAATACTGGGCAAAACGTACCACATTAGCTTCGTCTAGCGCCGCCTCTACTTCATCCAGCACGCAGAATGGTACTGGTTTGACATGCAGAATAGCAAATAACAATGCCATCGCGGTCAAAGCCCGCTCTCCACCGGATAACAGTTGCAGGTTTTGCAGTTTCTTGCCGGGTGGCTGAGCCACGATATCTATTCCCGTTTCAAGCAAACGCTCCGGGTCCATCAGAACAAGATCAGCACGTCCCCCGCCAAACAGCTTCGTAAACACGGTGCCGAACTCACGGCGGATCGCATCAAACGTGATCTTGAATCGCTTCGCCATCTCGTCTTCCATTTCCCGGATCACCTGATACAACGTTGTTTTGGCTTCCACCAAGTCATTCTTCTGCTCACTCAGGAACTCGTATCGCTCATTGACTCTCTGGAACTCCTCAATCGCTCCCAGGTTAACATCACCCAGGGCGGATATACTGCGCTTGAGCTTCTGTACCTCTGCCTGAGTATGCTCTACATCTTCCGGCACAGGATAACGCTCTTTGGCCAGTTCATAGCCCAGTTCGTATTCATCCGTCAGCTTTCGCAATATATTTTCCAGCTCAACATCCAACCGATTTACGGAAATTTCCGTCTGTCGCATCTGCTCTTCCACAGCTTTCAACTGCGTGCGCTGTTCCTTCGTTTCGCTCTCGGCAAGCTCAAGCTTTTTCGACAACTCACTTCGGGCAGCACGTTTGAAGTCCAGCTCTTGAGAAGCTTCCGCTTTTTTCAGCTTGTACTGATTCAGATCTTCAATCTGCTTGATACTCTCGGTCTGTGTTTTCTTGAGATCTGCTTCCATCGAAGCTAGTAAGGTGCGATTCTGACGAAGATCTTTGACTAGCGACTCCACTTCCCGCTCCAGACGTCGCAATTGTTCCCCATTGGAGAATCGCTCCTGATCGAGCTTGCCTTCGCGTACTTTCAATTCGGTGAGTTGGCTCTGCAATTCTTCCTTCGCGGATTCATTGGCTTTACGAGCAAACTCAGCTGCATGAATGGCGCGATGAGTCGCTTTTTCTTCCTCTTCAAGCTGCTCCAGCTTCTTCTCAGCCACGATGCGAGCCGCATCCAGCTCTTTGATCTCTTCGGTAAACCCACTCTTCTCCTGCCCGGCCACGGCAACTTGTTCAAGTACGTGACGAAGCTCATGCTCTACCTGCTTCATTTCCATCGAAGCCTGTTGTTCCGCATTTCGGGTATCGTCACCGGACTGACGAAGCTCATCCAGCTTGTCCTGACACTGCTCCAGTTGAACTTTTACATCATCCACACTGCGATGCAGCTTCACGATCTGATTTTCGGTATCCAAAATATCTTGGTCAAGCTGGTCAAGCTGCCGTTTCCGGCTAAGCAGACTCACATTTTTTTTGTGCTGGCTACCACCTGTCATGGAACCACCCGCGTTGACTACGTCACCTTCGAGTGTCACAACCCGGAACCGATACTGGCAGCGAGCCGCGATTTTATTGGCGACCTCCAGCGTTTCCGCAATAATAACATTACCTAACAGACTGCCAATGATCGCAGCATACTTGGATTCGAATTGTACGAGATCAGCACCGATCCCCACAAAACCTTCCATACCTTCGATCATGGAACGTTCAGCCGCTCCAATGGCACGAGGACGAATAACATCCAGAGGCAGGAACGTTGCACGTCCCAATTGACGTTGCTTCAGGAAAGCAATCGCCTGTCTGGATACTGATTCATTTTCCATGACCACATGTTGCAAAGATGCTCCCATCGCTGTCTCTACCGCAAGTTCGATCTTCTCGGGAACTTTAACAAGTTCAGCGACAGCTCCATGAACACCACTCAGCGTACCTTTACGTGAAGCTTTGAGGACCTCCTTGACACCCAGCATGAATCCGTCAAAATCATCCTGCATCTCTTTCATCGTATCGCGGCGGGAGACTTGAGCTTCGCGCTTCTGTTCCCATTTACGGACCGTGCCCCGACTTTCTTCGAGCAGCTTCTGCAGCGACTGGAGTCGTTCACTTTCCGTAATATAACCACCACGTAAATCACTGATTTCTTTGCCCAAACGAACAACTTTTTTCTCAATGTCCGCTTTGCGACTTTCCAGTGTCTCTTTCTGTTCTTCCCATTTGCCTGATTCCTCAGCCGCGCGATTCATTCTGCGCTCCAGCGTTTCTTTCTGCTGGTCCACATAACGAATTTCATTGCGTGTCTGAGCCATCTGATTCATCAGTTCCAGCAAGTTGCCTTTGAGGCTTTCCTCTTGCTGCTGACTAATACCGCCTGTGACACCGATGAGTTTGGCTTCTTCCTGGGACAACTGATTTCTAACTTCACTCAGTTCATGCTCAAGTTTGCCAAACTTCTCACGCAGTGCAATCAGCTCGGTTTCACGTTCGCGATGTCTCTCTTCACTAGCTGCAAGCGTTACTTTGAGTTGTTCCTGATTTGTTTGCAGATGGTGCGAGCGCTCCTTGAGCAGTTCTCCAAGCCCTTCACTTTTCTCCGTCGCTTCACTGAATTGTAATAAGGCGGATTGCAGTTGCTCTGTCTCTGTTTCCAGGATACGCAAGACATTCCGATCTTTTTCCAGCTTGGCATCATGCGTAGAGACAATCGCCGCCAGTCCAACTTCTTCCTGTTTTAGCGATTGCAGCCTTTCGTTGGCCTTACTCCAAGATGCATGAATCTGTTCAATCTGGTACACATACATGGAAATTTCCTGTGATTTGAGCTCAGAACGAAGTTCTTTATAATGAACGGCTTTCTCCGATTGTTCCTTTAGCGGTCCAATCTGATCTTCCAGTTCGGTCACCAGATCATGAATACGCAGTAAATTCTGTTCTGTCTCATCCAGCTTGCGCGCAGCATCCCGCTTGCGGGATTTATATTTAACGATACCTGAAGCTTCTTCAAAGATGCCCCTGCGATCCTCTGAACGGGTACTTAGAATCTCTTCAATTCGTCCCTGTCCAATAATTGAATAGGCTTCCTTACCAATGCCAGTATCCATAAACAACTCCGTAATATCCTTCAAGCGACAAGATTGCTTGTTAATAAAATATTCACTATCTCCGCTGCGATGTACACGACGAGTCACCGTCACTTCACCGAAATCCAATGCAAGTGCGTGATCCTCATTATCAAGCGTTAGCGACACTTCACCGAAATTAACGGCCTTCCGTGCGTCACTGCCTGCAAAAATGATATCTTCCATCTTGCCACCACGGAGCGACTTGGCACTTTGTTCCCCCAGAACCCACCGGATTCCGTCTGATATATTACTCTTGCCACTTCCGTTCGGACCTACAACAGCCGTAATGCCACGAACGAATTCCATCTCCGTTTTGTCGGCGAATGACTTGAATCCACCCAATTCAATCCGTTTTAAAAACATAGGGTTTCTCGTCACCTCCTCTTGCAAATTTCAAGTATTGCATTCAAGCGCCTAAATAAAATGAACCATTGCTATTACACATGACTACTTCGATTGCAGTACCATCCTCCGATCACCCTTATCCCCAGATTTTCTTCATCCCTTACCCAAGGGAAAAATCCGTTGATAAATGCGCACGCGTTGCTTCTTCGGATTGGTTCTGCACTCTTCGTTTTGTGTAAAATAAAGTTCAACTTATTGGGTTAACGATCAGGTAACCTTCTCCTGAACCTCTTTACAAAAAAAAGAGCAAAAAGCAGTCCGGCCAATTACTTCCGCCGGGGCGGACCCGCGGGCTGCTCTTTGCTCTTCGTTTGTCTATGCGCTATCGGTTAAGCTCCGGCTTCCGGAAGCTTCAGTCGATCAAGTGCTGCAGATGCAGCCTGTTGTTCCGCTTCCTTTTTGGAACGCCCTGTACCTCTGCCAAGCCGTTCTTGACCCATATGGACCTCCGAGACAAACTCACGTTCATGGGCAGGTCCCCGTTCCTCAACGATACGGTATTCCAAAGCTCCCATATTGTGATGCTGAGTCAGTTCCTGCAGTTCCGTTTTGTAATCACTCATTTGCAGCTTGCTACCCAATACGATTAATGGGAAGACATGCTGGTCTAGAAATGTCCGGACAGGCGCAAGCCCCTGATCCAGATACAATGCACCAATGAAAGATTCAAACACATCCGCCAGCAGAGCCGGCCGTGTCCGCCCTCCAGTTAGTTCCTCACCTTTACCAAGAAGTACATACTGACCAAAACCCAACGCTTCAGCAAATTTGACGAGGGAAGGCTCACAGACAATGGATGCCCGCAGCTTAGTTAATTCGCCTTCCGGACGGTTAGGATACAAATGATACAAGTATTCCGATACAGTCAGTTCCAGCACGGCATCGCCCAGAAACTCCAGACGCTCATTGTCCTGATGCTGACTGAATCGGTGTTCGTTTACATAAGAAGCATGGGTAAACGCTTGTTTTAAAAGCTGCCTGTTGTCAAATTTGATTTGAAGTTTATGTTGTAACTGCTTCAGATCTTCACTCAAACGAACTAGCCCCTTATGCTTCAAATTTTTTGAGAATAATGGTGGCATTGTGACCGCCGAATCCAAATGAATTGGACATGGCAATATTAACTTTAGTTTGACGTGGAACATTTGGAACATAATCCAGATCACATTCCGGGTCCTGATTTTCCAGGTTAATCGTCGGAGCCAGTGTCTGATGTGTCAGTGACAATCCGCAGATGACCGCTTCTACACCACCAGCAGCGCCAAGCATATGGCCCGTCATGGATTTCGTGGAACTCACTGCGAGCTTGTACGCATGATCACCAAACGCCTTTTTGATCGCAAGTGTTTCGGATCTGTCGCCTACAGGAGTCGAAGTTCCGTGTGCATTAATGTAGTCCACTTCTTCAGGGTCAATACCTGCATTACGAAGTGCCATCTTCATGCAACGTGCTGCTCCATCCGGATCTGGTTCTGTCATGTGATGTGCATCACCTGTCAGACCGTAACCGATCACTTCACCATAGATGCGTGCACCGCGTTTTTGAGCATGTTCCAGGGATTCCAGAATCAGTACGCCAGCGCCTTCACCCATAACAAAACCATCACGTTCTGTATCAAATGGACGACTGGATTTCGCAGGATCATCATTACGTGTAGACATTGCACGCATCGCACAAAATCCTGCAAGACCCGTTGGTCTGATCGTTGCTTCCGCACCACCACAGATCATGGCATCTGCATCACCATTGGCAATCAGCTTGAAGGAATCTCCGATGGAGTGTGTACCTGTTGCACAAGCGGTAACCACGTTAATGTTAGGACCTTTAGCGCCAAGAGAAATGGACATTTGGCCTGAAGCCATGTTGGAGATCATCATAGGAATGAAGAATGGACTTACCCGTTTTGGACCTTTTTGCAATAATGCATTATGTTGGTCCTCCCACGTACCCAATCCACCAATACCTGATCCGATGGATACACCGAAACGCTCTGCATCAATATTCTCGTTGATTTTCAGACCACTGTCTTCAACAGCTTTGAAACCTGCTGCCACAGCGAACTGTACGAAACGATCCATTTTGCGAGCATCCTTGCGATCCATATATTCTTCCGGGTTGAAATCTTTGATCTCAGCTGCAATCTGTGTCGTGTATTCACTAACATCAAACGCCTCAATCTGAGAGATTCCGGACTTTCCTGCCATTAAACTGCCCCAGAACGTTTCCAAATCTTTCCCGAGCGATGTCATTACGCCCATTCCGGTAATTACTACTCTTTGTTTCAAACCGAGTCACCTCTATATCGACTGCATTACGCAAGTATTTTGTGGGAATAACCGCAAACAGGCATCTATACAACCAAGATCGAAAGACCTGATTGAGTAGAGCTGCTTGCGGAATGAGAAAAACCAATGAATGATGAGAAGTCCCGCCTGTTCGAAAACATGTGCGGGACTAAAATGACTTTAGGTATGAGATTGTATGTAGTTTACAACTTCACCTACGGTCGTGATTTTTTCTGCATCTTCATCAGAGATTTCCAAATCAAATTCATCTTCCAATTCCATGACCAATTCCACTACATCCAAAGAATCAGCACCCAAATCTTCTTTGAAAGATGCTTCAAGTGTAACTTCAGCTTCGTCTGCGCCCAAGCGGTCGACGACGATGCGTTTTACACGCTCCAATACATCGGACATCCGGTTCACCTCCTTCTTTGGTATTATACGAGAATCGCAGGCAAAATGCCATAGAAGACATATGCGGCTCCCGGCCGGGGAACCCGGCCTTTTTCCGGCATTTCGGATCGTCCAGCGCCTGTTCCCCGACTATTGTTCAAGTCCGGGAAGAATTACATGTACATGCCACCATCGACATGCAGCGTCTGCCCTGTCATATAAGATGAAGCCTGTGAAGCCAGGAACGTGACTACACCGGCAATTTCATCCGGCTGACCCAAACGGGACAACGGAATACCACTCAGCATACCGTCTACCAGCTCTTGGGACAACTCTTTTGTCATATCCGTCTCAATGAAACCTGGTGCAACACAGTTGACTGTGATTCCACGGGAAGCCAGTTCACGAGCAGATGCCTTCGTCAGGCCGATAACTCCAGCCTTCGCAGCAACATAGTTGGCTTGTCCAGCGTTCCCGAGCACACCTACAACCGAGGAGATATTGATAATTCTTCCCGACCGTTGTTTCATCATTGGACGTGTAACTGCCTTAAGACAGTTAAACACTCCTTTGAGATTGGTTTCAATAACCTGATCGAATTCTTCCTCTTTCATACGCATGATCAGATTATCACGGGTAATACCGGCATTATTCACCAGAATGTCAACGTTGCCCCATGCTTCAAGTGTAGCTTTGACCATTTGTTCAGCTTCATCCATCAGGCCAACATTGGCTTGAAGTGTAATCGCCTTGACTCCTTTGGCACGAATTGCTTCTGCCACTTCCTCAGCTGCCGCTTGGCTACCCGCATAATTCACGGCTACGTTCGCTCCAGCTTCTGCAAGTGCCAATGCAATACTGCGTCCAATGCCCCGGGATGCCCCGGTAACGAGTGCATTTTTTCCTTCTAATGGTTTAGACATAATCATTCCTCCTTTCCCCAAATCTAATCCATGCTAATCACTTCAACGCACTTGCCGTTGCTTCGAGCGTTTCAAGACTGTTCACATTGTACAGTTTAACGGTTTTATCTGTTTTTTTAATCAAACCGGTCAATACACTGCCAGATCCAATCTCGATGAACGTATCCACGCCTTGCTCAATAAGCCATGTCACACTGTCTTCCCATAATACAGGAGAATAGACCTGAGCTGTCAACAAATCTTGAACCTGTCCATCCTCTGCAGGTCTTGCAGTCACATTAGCGACTACAGGGACCGCTGCCGGTGAGAACGTAACAGTTTTCAGTTTCTCTTCCAGTTTCTCAGCTGCACCCTTCATCAATGAAGAGTGGAACGGGCCGCTTACTTCAAGCAGAATGGCGCGTTTGCCGCCTGCTTCTTTCACTCGTTCCGCCACAGCAGCTACGCCTTCCTTCACACCGGAAACGACGATTTGTCCTGTACAATTAATGTTCGCAAGTTCAACCGCATGACCACTCTCAGATACGTCACGGCAAAGCACCCCCAGCGCTTCCCGATCCGCACCCAACACAGCAGCCATCGCTCCTTGTCCACCCGGTACTGCCTGTTCCATATACTGACCACGCGCCCGTACAATGCTCACTGCATCAGCAAACGATAGAACGCCTGCTGCCACCAGTGCACTGTATTCTCCCAGACTGTGTCCAGCCGTATAGTCAGGCTGAATTCCTTTTTCTTTGAAAGCTTCAAGCAAGGCAATACTTGCTGTCAACAGAGCCGGTTGTGTATTTGATGTCTGTTTCAACTCGGTCTCCGGTCCTTCAAATACAAGATTGCTCAGCGAGAAACCCAACGTTTCATCTGCTGTGCGAAAAATCTCGGTTGCCGCAGGCACGGACTCATACGCGTCCTTGGCCATGCCTACAGCCTGTGATCCCTGTCCGGGAAATACAAATGCTATTTTACCCATCTCATTCATCTCCCAGATGTATAGTTTACCAAACGAGTACCGATGCTCCCCATGTCAAACCGCCACCGAATCCAACCATCAGAACGGTATCTCCGGCTTTCATGCGACCTTCCTCTGCCGCTTCTACCAGAGCAAGTGGAATCGAAGCAGCCGATGTGTTTGCATACTTATCGACGTTGACTACAACCTTCTCTTCAGGAAGTTCAAGTCGTTGCATCGCAGATTGGATAATTCGAATATTCGCTTGGTGAGGAACAAACAGATCCACATCCGTACGCTCCATACCAGCCTTGCGTAATACCTCGATTGTAGCCGTGCCCATGACACGTACCGCAAACTTGAACACTTCACGACCGTTCATGTAGATGTAATGCTTTTTGTTTTCTACAGTCTCTGCGGAAGCAGGCAGACGGGAACCGCCACCTTCCATCTGAAGAAGACTACCGCCAGCACCTTCGGCACCGAGATCGAACGCTTTGAATCCGCGACCTTCCGGAACTTCACCAACGACTACTGCGCCTGCTCCATCTCCAAAGAGGACACATGTGTTACGGTCTGTATAATCCGTAATACGAGACAAACAGTCAGCACCAATAACAAGTGCATTGTTGTACATACCGCTTTGGATGAAGCTCGTAGCACTTGCCAAACCGTATACAAATCCGGAACAAGCTGCCGACAGATCGAATGCCGCCGCACCTTTTGCACCCAATCTGTCCTGCAAGATGCAGGCTGTCGACGGGAACGAAGAATCCGGAGTAATGGTTGCCACAATAATCAGATCAAGATCACTGCCTGTCATGCCAGCAGATTCAAGGGCTTTAATAGCCGCTTCGTAAGCCAGATCAGAAGTTGCCTGATCGGGTGCAGCGATGTGACGCTCTTTGATTCCGGTACGACTGACGATCCACTCGTCATTGGTATCGACCATTTTCTCCAGATCGCTATTTGTCAAAATTTTCTCAGGTACATATTTCCCTGTACCAATAACCCCTACTGGGCGCAAATTATTCATGTCGTCACTCACTTCCCGCTAATTTCCTTAGATATGCTCTCTACCAGCTGATTCTGTACTGCAATCCGAGCTTGGCGTACAGCATTTTTGATGGCATTGCCATCAGCAGATCCATGACTTTTCACAACCAGTCTACTCAAACCAAGGAGCGGCGCACCGCCATGCTCCGTATAATCAAGCTTCCGTTTCAACCCGCGCAGCTCAGGCATCAGCACAGCCGCAGCCAGTTTACTTTTGAGGGAAGATGAGAATTGTTCCTTAAGCAAGGCGAAAATGGCACCTGCTGTGCCTTCCAGCGACTTCAGCAGTATATTACCTGCAAAACCGTCACATACAAGCACATCACAAGCACCAGTCAACACATCACGTGCCTCCACATTACCGACAAAACGAATGGGGAGTTGTTCCAGTAAAGGATATGCATGTTTGGTTAACTCATTTCCCTTGCCTGGCTCTGTTCCTACATTGAGTAATCCCACTCGTGGGGACTCTATGCCCTGTACTTTTTGCCGGTACAAACTGCCCATTAGACCATATTGCGCAAGGTGCTCCGGTTTGGCATCCATGTTCGCTCCCAGATCCAGCGCAAGCACACCTACATCATCAATCGTTGGAATCATGGGCGCAAGCGCCGGACGTTCAATGCCTTCCATCCGACCTACAACAAGCAATCCCGCTGTCATCAGCGCTCCGGTATTGCCCGCTGAGATCATTGCGTCCGCTTCGCCCTCTTTCAGCATGCGGCCTGCGACCACCATGGAGGCATCCTTCTTGCGACGCACTGCTTTTACGGGTTCATCATCCGAACCAATAACTTCGGAAGCATGCCGGACCGTAAGATTGGCAGGTCTAACACCTGACTGACTCAAAAGAGGCTCCAGCTTGGCTTCATCGCCGATCAGGACGATCTGTGTGTCCGCCCATTCCGTAGCTGCGGCAATCGCACCTTCTACCGTTGATGCAGGTGCATTGTCGCCTCCCATTGCATCAATGACGATTTTCATTCCAAATGACCTCCTTCTCCGCTGTCTTCTCCACCTGAATGGTAGATTACAAAGTTGCCTTGAAACACCATTTCTTCACCTACATAAGTGAATACTTCCACTTTGGCTTTGCCCTTTTGACCTGGAATCGATCTCACATAAGCCTTCGCAATACATTTCTCACCCAAATGAACCGAACGGACAAAGCGAATGTCTGCTGATGCAGTCAATGCGATCTCGTCATTAATAATGGCTACAGCCAAGGAGTTGGCCTGTGCAAAGACATAGTGCCCACGTGCAATCCCTGTTCTTGAAAACACATGTTCTTCCTTAATCTCAAACAGGGAAATTCCGCTCTTGTCCAGCTGTAAATCCACAATATCACCGATAATCTCATGCAGGGGCAACGAGCGTACCTGATCATACGAGCGCTCTGCCATCAGTTTCATCCGCTCCCGAAGTTCGGGTATTCCAAGTTCCAGTCTGTCAAGACGAATCGTCTGAATACTCACCTTCAATTGCCGCGTAAGTTCCTGATCCGTCACAAATGGGTTCTCTTCTATCATTTTGGTTAACTGCTGTTGCCTCTGTCTCTTCGGTACACGTTCGATGCCTGACACCCCCCGCTGTATCGTTTACGGAACCGTCCCATCCGGCCAGTTCAACCATTCTTTCGTGTTACTTCTATAGTTGCATCCCTGGTCTCCAGGGTCGTTCTCAAACGAATTATGGTTCATCTATATGTAACGTCAAATCTTAGAACCTGGTACTAAACTATAGTATATCTCATCCCGTGTCAAAAAGAAAGACTGGCCTAACAAAAACAATCCACCCATACAGAGCATGGATTTCACGCTTGTCAACTCACTCTGCCTACACTCTCTAATCCAAAAAAAGTAGCACCTCATCGAAATGAAGTGCTACTTAATGTCCAACTATTATTGAGAGATGATCTCTCTTGCTTTGTACGTTCCGCACACTTTGCACACGTGGTGACTAAGTTTAAGTTCGCCACATTGTTCACATTTCACCATGCCCGGTACAGCCAATTTAAAGTGAGTGCGACGTTTGTCGCGACGCGTCTTGGACGTTCTCCGTTGAGGTACTGCCATTATTCCCACCTCCTTATCAAAATCAACCTTTGCAGGTAGTTGTTACGTTCGATTTTCAATCATGCTCATTTAAAAAAATCCTTGAGCCCTGCAAGCCGCGGATCGATAACCTGGTTATCACAACCGCAGTCACCTTCGTTCAGCTCATGGCCACACTTAGGGCATAACCCTTTGCATGTATCGCTGCATAGCGGTATAAACGGAAGATCCAGCAGAAAAGCTTCCTCGGCATAACCTTTCAGATCAACGCTATCCCCATCCACATAGAGCGTATCGTCGTCTTCGTGTAATTCCTCTGGCTGTTTTCCCTGCTTGAATTGCTCATGAAAATCAATATGAAAATGTTCATTGATCGGCTTAAGACAACGGGAGCACAACATGTCCACTCCTATTGTCAGCTTGCCATGAACATCCACAACGTCACCTTCTCTGAATTCTGCAGATAAATCCGCAGTCAGGGGGGTAACGGCTGTGATATCTTGTCGGTTAGAAACCAGTTCCTTGATATCCCATTGTTCATTAAACTTCAGGGGACCATCACTGGTAGCCACTTTGCGAAATGGCATTAACATTTCCATCACTCCAAACGAAACCAATTTCATAATTCATGTCAAACGTATCACGACAGTTATACAGGTCAAGCCTGCTTTTGTAAAGCAATAAATCCTGACTGTATGTATTCTGACGTTTCATCGTTAAAAGTATTATGAAATTGACTTAACAAACAAAAATCATTATACCGATTTTTCAAGACGTTTGTCAACACTTTTAACTTTACACCCTTTTTCAAAACATGGACCACACAGCCGTTTACTCCATCTGATCTATTATAGACTCACTTCAAGATAAACTACAAGTCGTCATTTCAGTTACAGTTCATTGCAAACACAGGTCACATTTCGTTAACGTTTAGTGTGATCTATATCACACAGACCCTCTTGCCCTCTACCTATACTTGCTATAAAACGAAGCACGATAAGCTCTACAACCGTTTATTATCCAATCATTTCATATCCACTCGGGAGGGAAAATGTATGTTAAGCGAGCACACCATTAAAGTCATTAAATCTACAGTCCCCGTTCTTGAAGTCCACGGCGAAGCGATTACACGCCATTTCTATGAAACGATGTTTACAGCACATCCGGAACTGCTAAATATTTTTAATCATGCAAATCAGAAGCAGGGACGGCAGCAAGCAGCCCTTGCCAATATGGTATACACCGCTGCCCTGCATATCGATAATCTGCCTTCCATCCTGCCTGCCGTTCGACAAGTTGCACATAAACATCGCAGCCTAGGTATCGTTCCGGAGCAATATGCGATTGTCGGTACCTATCTGCTACAAGCGATCAAAGATGTCCTTGGAGACGCGGCAACGGATGAAATTATGACCGCATGGGGTGAGGCCTATAATGTCATTGCAGGCGCCTTTATCGGAATTGAACAGGACATGTATGCGCAAGCGGAAAACCAGACAGGTGGCTGGGAAGGATTTCGTACCTTCAAGGTCGCCAAGAAAGTGCAGGAAAGTGAAGTCATCACGTCCTTTTACCTCGTTCCAGACGATGGTCAACCCATTGCAGGTTATGAACCGGGACAATACATCAGTATCAAAATCAAACCAGAGGCACAGTCATTTACCCAGATTCGTCAGTATAGCCTTTCAGAT
Source organism: Priestia sp. FSL H7-0729 (assembly GCF_038005685.1). Lineage (NCBI taxonomy): Bacteria > Bacillati > Bacillota > Bacilli > Caryophanales > Bacillaceae > Priestia > Priestia sp. FSL H7-0729. The sequence continues at coordinate 1,142 of NZ_JBBOTQ010000029.1, read as the reverse complement.
AGCCCGGGTAAACCCTACTACCGCATTTCCGTTAAACGGGAACTGGGTGGATTAGAACGTCCTGATGGAGTCATATCCACATATCTTCACGATCACATTGAAGAAGGCAGTCAAGTGGAACTATCCGCTCCTGCCGGCGACTTCACGCTGAATACAGACGATAAACGTCCTGTTGTTCTCCTGAGTGGCGGTGTCGGTCTAACACCCATGATCAGTATGTTAAATACGCTGGTTACCTTGAACGAAAATCGCAAAATTACATTTTTGCATGCAAGTCCAAATGGTCAATCTCACGCGTTCCGTGATAATGTGAACAGTCTGGCCGAACGTAATCAGGGTGTTAAAGCTTATTATTGTTATACTCAACCTGCTGTTTCTGATCGTGAAAATGAGTATTTTCATAAGGAAGGTTATATGGATGCGGTCTGGCTTCGCCAAGTGATTGATGAACTGGATGCCACCTATTATCTGTGCGGACCCGTTTCGTTCATGCGATCAGTGTATACGGAGCTTCAGGCGCTTGGTGTTGCAGCAGACAACATTCATTATGAATTTTTTGGGCCGAAAGCTAGTCTTTCTCCCGCGCCGGAGAGTGTCTAGGTGTTCTGAATTATTAAGATGAAGAAGCCGTTCTCCGATGATCGAAAATGTGTAATATGCAATAGATTTGCAAGCACAGTCTGATATCTATTGATGTCAGATTTGTGCTTTTTCTTGTCTGAATGGGTGCATGATTTGATCTAATACATGACATCCCCTATGATGGAATGGATGTTATACATATTCGGTTATTCAATCGAAAGGAGTACTTCTAATCATGAGAGCCGTAGGCGTCATTGTTGAATATAATCCCTTGCACAATGGGCATGTCTATCATTTGCAGGAAGCTCGGCGGCTAAGCGGCGCAGACGCCGTTGTTGCGGTCATGAGCGGCCCTTTTCTCCAACGCGGAGAACCCGCCATCGTGGGTAAAAGGGCTCGCACCGAGATGGCTCTGCACGCAGGAGCGGATCTCGTGCTTGAACTGCCGGTGGCTTATGCTGTGCAACCGGCGGAGTGGTTTGCCTTCGGTGCGGTATCGCTGCTGCACCGCACCGGCGTTGTGGACTCGCTCTGCTTCGGCAGCGAGTCCGGCGACCTGG
>NZ_JBBOTQ010000028.1:0-31492 GCF_038005685.1 Priestia sp. FSL H7-0729 | reverse complement strand
GTTTCAAACTTTCGCGTTCATTCTGCAAGCAGAATGTTTACTCACTCGTTGTTCAGTTTTCAAAGATCAAACTTGTTTCGTTACCGAATGTCGTTCTCTTCAGCAACTCTTATATAATATCATGTCCGAACCAACTTTGCAAGCTCTTTTTTTAAGTTTCTTTCGAAGCTTATTTCACTCGCTTGCCGCACCGTGTATCTCGTGTTTTTTCGGCCGGAAATAGAATATACCATGTATTATAGGCACTTGTAAAGAGTTAATTTCTAAAAATATTAATTCTGAAATTTAACCATATTAAGTATCATGAATCTACAATGAAATCTTAGCTGCAAATTGTACTATCCTGCAACTGATCCTCTTGATATAATCGCTCTTTCTTCTATATAAAAGAAGGTAACCCTCTCAACTCTCATATTCGAGATGAAAAGGTTACCTTCTATAATATATCTATATTTATTTACGTTCTACTTTATATCCTTTATCCTCAAGTAGTTTTACAATGCCGTGATCGCCCAGGTAGTGTGCTGCGCCAACAACAATGAAATACTCTTCGCCTTTGCTGTTTTTCAAGTAACCATCGATTTTGTCCGCCATACCAATGTTACGATCAACCAGCATCGCTTTGTTGTACTCCTCGTTAGTCGAGAAGCTGTTTGTCAATTCAAGCAGTTGCTCGTCATTCCCCGTTTTCCACATCTCTGCCATTTGATTCACACTGTTATCCAGCACATCGAAGTTCTCGATAGTCGCTTTTAGTGTCTCCTCTTGTGTTTCTTTGGAAAAATCGTTAAACATGCCAAGTTGAGATTGATAACTCTCCAACTCAATAACTGGAAGTTTGCGCTCGATCGCCTTCTGGATGAAATACAGATCCACTCCTGCCGATGCCTCGTATCCAGCAGTTGCCGACTTCAAGCTTGCAAGTGTGGTCTCTACAACCCAAGGTTTGAATGCGTCCAATGCATTAGGCTCCAGACCATTTTTCTTCAATACATCACCCAGCTTAGTATACGTATCACTAGATATGTGGTCTTTCAGTGTTGTTCCATCCTGATACGAACCCAGACTCAGAACCAGCTTCTGCTGCTCTTCATCAGCAGCTTTGCTAATATCAATCTCTACACCAAGATAGTCAGCTTCCGCAAAAGCTTCTTCAAACTCCGGACGTAATGGATAGAAGCTCTCATCGGCAATATGCATGGACCCTACCAGATATACCGTGTTTCCATTGCTCTCCACTTCCCACATGAAGCCGCGTCCACCGGTTTGAGCAGTTTCCGTTGCTGCATCTTTGGAAACCAACAGCACGCTGCGTGTTGCAGCATCCCAGCGCACTTCATAACCCGCTGCATCTCCAACGATGCGGATTGGAGCATACGTCACACCGTTGATACGTGTAAGTTTGCTTTTCAGTGTAATCGTTTTGCCATCTACCACAGCCGTGATCGTATCATCTGTCGCAGTTGTTAGCTTCACGTCCATAGCATCCAGTGTTGTGCGCAGCGGGACCAGTGTTGTGCCTTTTTCCAGGATCGGTGCTCCTGTAGCATATTTCACCGCTTGATCATTGACCTTTACGGAAGTTCCCTGAGGAGCCGCCATTGCCGGTACCGCAGATGCGAGCAAACCCACCGAGACTGTAAGAGATAATAGCGTACGTTTCCAATTCTTCATATTATGTATTCTCCTTTATTGAATATAGTTGCCAATCATTTTAATAGAATGGACATACTTAGATACTACGGATAAAGGTGGAAATGGTGCCACCCATCTTAGAGTAGCACCTATTTTTTGTTTATTTTCTCATTATTTTTTGCTGCCAGCCATCCAGAGACCTACAGCTGCAAAAATAGCTCCAGCTCCCATCATCGCCCCTTGAACTGCATCCTTTACCACAGAACCTTCTCCACTTATGACTGATGCTAACAATAGAACAACTACTCCTGCGCTCATTAACTTATAGGACTTTGTATTTAATTGATTAATCATATTCAATCTCCTCCGTGGACAACAACTGAATAAATATATTAGATCTTATATGCCTTCATGGCCTTAAATAACTCTTTAAAGGTTGGGCGTTTACCATACATCAACACACCCGTGCGGTAGATTTTGGCTGCAAGCCATCCGAAGATGATAATGGATACGATGAGAATCGCTAAGGACGTTAGAATCTCCCAAGTCGGTGCGACTCCCGCACCGATCCGTACCAGAATCGCGGTCGGCGACGTGAATGGAATGAAGCTTGCGATTTTCAGCAACAGAATGTTCGGCGTAGAAATACTGAAGATCGCAATATAGAAGGATACGAGCGACAACATCGTAATTGGCAAGACAGCCTGACCCAGTTCTTCCGTACGGCTTACCATTGAGCCAATGGCAGCGAACAACACGGCATACAGGAAGTAACCCAGAATGTAGAATATGAGTCCGTACACAATAACCGCAATATTCACATCACTCAGACTCATATTGAAATCACCTAACACTGCACGGTTATGCGGCAGCAAGATATTTCCGGCAACTACCGCTCCGAAGATCCCGATTTGCAGCATACCTACCATGAAGATCCCGATGATTTTACCAAACATCTGACTGAGCGGGGATACACTCGTAATGAGAATCTCCATAATACGCGAGCTCTTCTCGGCTGTGATCTCAGAGGCAATCATGTTACCTGTCATCATCGTGGAGGTAAACAGCAGGATAATCAGCAAGTACACCACAATATAGTTAATCGGGCTCATCGAACCTTCTGACTCAGCACCGGCTCCACTTTCATCTGTGCTCAAGCTTTGCTCGGTGAGCTTCACTGGTGTTGTAATCAGCTCCTTCTGCTCCGCTGTGAGCACATCCTTCACAACTACATCCAGCTTCACACTTTGCAAAGCAGCTTCAATGGATGCAATGATCTGAGGGGACACATCTTCTGCTGAATAGAGAATAGGCTGAGGGAACTCCTGTCCAGCGACAGCTTCGAACTTCAGATAGCCGTCGATAAGCCCTGCTTCCGCATCCGCTGTAAGAGCTGCCTCATCTTTGTCTCCACTGGCAATGAAGCGATAGGCCTGATCTCCTTGGGCTGCAGAGAAACTCTCCAGTTTCTCGGAAACTTCAGTCTGCCCTGCGCTCAGAAGACCAATATTTACAGGATTACTGCTTGAAGCTCCGCCAATGGAACCTCCATTGAATAAGGTAATGAAATATGGAACATTGAGTCCGATAGAAATTAAAAGTGCAAGTACAATGGTCGTAACCATGAATGATTTCGTTTTAACTTTGTTTTTAAATGTAAAACCCGTAATCGTTCCCATTTTATTCATTCGACTCACCCACCTCACGAATAAAGATTTGGTTAAGCGTTGGTTCCTTCAGTTCAAAGTGTTCCACTGTCGTCTGGGTCATGGCTGCTCTCAGGATCTCCTGAGCCGCTTCCACCTGACTAATATGTATCAGGTACCCGCGCTCATTCCGCTCAACTTTCTTCACACCAGACAATTGTTCGAGTCCTTCCACACTTCCGATCGTACCCAGGAATACCTGTTCACGCGGATACCGGCTCTTGATCTCCTTGATCTCTCCTTGTACCACCGTGTTGGAACGATGCAGAATGGTGATCTGACGACACAACTCTTCAACATGCTCCATGCGGTGTGTCGAGAACAGAATGGCCGTGCCTTCATCCCGCAATTCCTTGACCGTGGACTTGAGTAATTCCACATTAACAGGGTCCAGCCCGCTGAACGCTTCATCCAGAATGAGAATCTGCGGTCTATGCACTACGGCTGCGATAAAGCCCATTTTCTGCTGATTACCTTTGGATAACTCCTCAATCTTCTTATCGTAGTACTCAGGTACCTCGAACCGGTTCAGCCAGTACTTGAGGCTCTGATCTGCATCCTTACCATTCATGCCACGAAGCCGCGCAAGGTAATTAATCTGTTCGCTGACTTTCACCTTCGGGTACAATCCACGCTCTTCCGGAAGATAACCCATAATCTGTTGTAGCTCTGTATTGTAGGGCTTGCCGTTGTACAGGATATTCCCTCCGTCAGGGTGAATCAGTCCAAGCACCATACGCATCGTTGTTGTTTTACCTGCACCATTGGCTCCCAGCAGTCCGTAAATCTCCCCCTCTTTTACATTGAGCGTGACTCCATTAACGGCTGTTTTGTCTGCATACTGCTTGACGACTTGCTTCAATTCCAATCGGTTCATCATTTATCGTCTCCCTTCGGTTATTTCCACTGTACGGGTGCATACCCGGCAATCCAGAATGCCAGCACTTCATCCAATTCCAGGTTACGAATTTTCAATACTCGGTTACTGGACAACTCCAACCTTTCCTGCGCTTCGCTGACTCGAGTTGTAATGACACGAACCAGACCTCCCTCTTCCAAAGAAGATTCCACAACACCCGGGATACTCTCTGGCCTTAAATCCCCTTCATACCAGACTTCTTTCCATTGATCGAGCACCATATCTTTTTCGGCCATCCCCAGCGACTGACCACGGTGCATCAATATAATGTAATCAGCAAGCCTTTTGACTTCGTCCGCAATATGTGTGGCAATCAGAATCGTGGTGTCTCCCCCTGCCATGAAGGTACGGAACTGCTCGACCATCACTTTCCAGGCAAAGGGGTCCAGTCCTGATGAAGGCTCATCCAAAAGCAATAATCTTGGGCGAGCTGCGATTGCAGCTGCAATCTCGAATTTTCGCCGTTCTCCCTTGGACATCTTGTTCAGCTTCACATCAACAGGTACTTCCATATCCCGAATCAGTTGGTCGAACAACTTCATATCCCAACGCGGGTACCAGTAGGAACGAAAATGGGCTGCTTCCTGTGCGGTTATCCGGTTCTCTTCCGAACCAGCGTTATCTGCCACAAAACCAATCTGTTGTCTCAATTCAATGGGGAGCGGCCCCTCATTTTCCTGACCAAACCATATAATCTGTCCGGTATCTGGATGCACCACTTGTTGCAGCATGTTAAGTAGTGTGCTTTTGCCTGAACCGTTGTGACCGAGAATAGCCACTACATACCCTTCCGGGATGGTGAGATCAATCGGGCCAATAACTCTGCGTTTTCGCATTTTGGATACGCCGTTCAACTGAACTGCTATGGGTTCCATATGAATCACTCCCTTACTTCGCGTAAATAGCCTTCAGGACTTCCCGGAACAGACTCTCCATCTCTTCTTCCGTACAGCCTACCGATTTTCCAGACTGCACCGCAGCCTGCATCGCTTCCTGCGCGGCCTTCAATCTATAATTTTCTCTATCGCCGGCTTCTACCTGGGCCACAAATGTACCTGTCCCCTGCTTCGTACGAAGCAGACCTTCATTCTCCAGATCCTGATAGACCCGTCTAACCGTAATAACACTACAATTCAGCGCTCCGGCGAACTCACGAATGGACGGCAAATGTGTCCCCTCCCCCAACTGACCCGTTATAATTAAAGATCTTAATTGATTTTCAATTTGGTGGTATAAAGGTTCAGCGCTATTTTCATTAATTTGAATGGGTATTTTCACATCTTGCACCTCGCCCTCCGGTACACTCCAGTCTGTTACCTGACCGTGCCGGTTTCATCCTGTATTCGTACACAAGCTCAACTCTCATTTAATTCAAATCCCGATGAACCAGCTTCTTCAGCGTCAAGCGACTAAATAACCATAATACCGCTACGCCAGTCACCAGAGAAATCCACATCACTGGGGAAAGCAACCCCCATGATTTACTTACATCAATCACCATTCGAAAGCCGTAACTGCCTGACATTCGAATCAATAAGGATATGCCAATCGCAATGGGTACAAAAAGCGTACTGAGAACCAAGTATTTCTTGCCACTGTTTAGAAACTCTCCGTAAATATATAATCCTGTTACCAAAAGTCCATAACCTGTACAGGTCAGGCTAAAAGCCAGATATTGATCCCACCTGAATCCTTCGGCATGAAGGCTAACCACGTATAACGATCCGTAGAAAAAAATACCATTGTAAGCAAACGCCATTAGAGCTTGCTGTAACCTGGACCACATCACCGCTTGTTCAGGGATCGGGATTCTTCGATAGTAGGCCAACATCTGCGTATAGGAATCCTCCTGTATGTAACGGAAGGAGCGCCTGCAGAACATAAACCCTTGAAATGGCAACATGATTAAAAAGAAGGAATCTACTACAGGATTAATGAAATCCGTCTGTTGTTGTCCCAATAACATCACACCGCTCATGCCGCCAGTGTATATCATGAATATTGCAGACCATAGCCATTGGAGCTTATCCTTACTCGTCTGGTTGCGGGTCAACCACCACGCCTGCTTCCATTCGTTCATATGCATGCCTGCCTTTCACCTGTCATTCACTCATTCACTCGTCTTGCTTATTGAGATCACTGTGTTTACTGTATATATCAATATACACAGTATATAGACCAAATCATCATCCCGTCAACCCTTAATTTTCCTGAATAAGGAAGATGGGATGGGATACATTTTGAATTTACGTTAAAATAAATCATAGTCACCGATCAAAGAAAGGAAGGTTACAACTATGGATTGGCTGGTCGAGATCGGGTTTGTGCTCCTTTTCCTTATCGTCGTTTTCTGGTTGATCCTCCGGGATGAGCCTCATCGTCATTCTGCCAGAAAAGGCAGACACCGCAGACACCGTAACAACGGTTATGCCGACTCTGCTTCGGGATATCCGGTCATTACAGGAGATGACTCCTACGATCGACATTCCAGACACACACCCGATCACAAACATCATGAGTCTGATTTTTCATCAGGCATACATTCTCATCACAGCAGCGATAGTAGTAGTAGCGACTCTGGGGGAGATAGTGGCGGCGGAGATGGTGGAGGTGGCGGGGATTAAACCCTATTCCCTAATTACAAAAGAAGGGCTGTACCCATTATTGTGTAAACACAATTCGGGTACAGCCCTTTGCCGTTCTCTAGCACCTGTTAGAAGAAGAGGCCTTGCGATTAAACGAGGTTATAACCACTAGGCAGACTGCGGTTGGCGCGGATCGCACGAATCTCGGCCAGAGTCAGCCGCTCATTCGTGGAGATCAGGGATTCCACGTCATTGCCACGAATCAGATCATCCAAATCTCTCAAGTTGGTGTTGCCTCGGAAGACACGGAATCCCCCCTGAAAGTTGGGCCGTGTAAACACAACTAGTGTTGCATTGGAACTTGTTGAGAAAAACCGCAGGCTCTCTACCCCGTCCAAAATATTGTCCAGGTTACGAAGGCCTGTGTTGCCACGATAGATACGGCTTCTCCCTCTGTAGTTCTCTTCTGAATACACGGTAAGACGTGGATAAGTTTGACTGACATTGACTGTTTTTTTCATTTTGTTTCCCCCTCTCGAACTCATTCTATGTATGAGAGAGAGAGGTAGCGTGGACGAATCATCTGCTAGATTCGTCCATTTTCATATTTTCAGCATATGATAGGGATGCACGCCCGATTAGCCTGAGGTTGTGTCTCTACTTTTACACGCCGAGGATAGCTTCCCACACCGGACGTGTGTGACCACCAGGATATAATAGATACAACAGAACATACACGACAACACCCGTTAGCGCTGACCCGAACCAGATCATGGACGTGAACTTGCCCCAGCGGCGATGTGTTCCGAACTTCTTTTTGAACCCTAGCACCAGTGTGGAGATGCCAAATATTGCTGCCACGGTAGCGAGGATAATATGGAAGATCAGAAATATCCGATAAAAGATCTCCAGATCCGGGTCCCCCCCCCAAGCCGTATTACCTACGAACACTGTACGAGACATATAGATTACAAAGAAGATTAGAGCTGCGATCGCACCTGCTACCATGGCGGACTGATGAGCCTCGCGTTTGCCCTGAATAATCAGTACCCATCCGATCCCTACCAATACTGCACTAATCACAATGAAAGAAGTACTGATCGTTGGTAGCCAAAAATACATATCCATCGTGTGTTCCCCCTCTTGTCAGAACATTGACTTAATTACTTTGCAGCCGGATTGAGCGGCCCCTCTGCGCCCCCAGCAGGATATGAATCATCATCATCTTCCTGCTTCTCTTTCCGATACCATTGGAAAAAGACATAGGCTAACATGGAGGCGAAGATCCCTTCCTGAATAAACTTCATTACAATGCCACCGACCTGCTGATCTTCCTTCGCGGAAGACAGAAAGTTGAAGAACGCAGGCCCACCGAATGAGCGAAGTAACGCCGAAGAATCTCCAGACACACAATATCGCATTGCTTCAGCCCATACTGCCGGGTTGCTGTACGTCTGATACAACGGCTCGGACGCAAAAATAATCAATCCACACGCAGGCGTGAGCAGTACCATATTCAGAAAAATAAAACCGATCTTGGATAGCCCCGAAGCTTGTCTGCCCTCTGGCAACGGATTCAGCAATGTCCACCACATGAGCATCGAGGTGATAAACAGTGCAATATAATACAACCGGTGAACGGTAAAATTCAACATAACGTAATCATGTACAATCGGTAGGTGATACAGCGAAAACAGCCCGTTAAAAATCACTGCCGCAACGATCGGATGAGCCAGGAACGATAGCTGGCGTGTTGGCAGCCAGCGTACGATTCTGCGCCATACCCAGATCGGCAAGCCTTTCATCATCAGCGGCGGCGCTACCAGATAGGAGAACGCCATGCTTACCATGTGAAAACTAAACATCACGTGACCAAGCAGATTAAATGGTCCAGCTTGAGCCAGATACAGGACAAACAGCCCTGTAATAAACATGATTTTCTGTCCGGCAGTCGCAGGTTCTGCATCCTTTATTTGCTCGCTTAACGGTCCCACGAGCACTAAATACGCCGCAGCAATGATCAGAAATAAAGCCAATATAAGCGGACTCCATAAGTCGTTGAAGCTAAAATATTGCAACCCGAGCATACGGGAAACCTCCCCGTGACCTGATTTGGTTGTTGCCTTCATTTCTTTGTGAAGATTCTTTCGCCAAAAAGGGGAAAAGACGGCGACAATGCGCCGCCGCCATCTCTTTTACCACCAGACCCAATAAAGTGCCATAATAATGCACGTAAAGGCTACGAAAAAGCCAAAGGCCATGAACAGGATTGGCATCAAATGCCCTTTGTCCTTCATGTGCATCCAGTAACCCAACTGAACGAATACCTGAAGAATAGCCATCACGAGCAAAATAACAATCGTAAAGGTTGTGTTGACCCCTCCGGCAGAAGCAGCCGCAAACGCAATCAGCGTGAGAATAATGGAGAAAACAAACACCACGACGTGTTTCTGTGGCCCTTCCGTCCGGTGACGGTGTTTCACAGGCTGTTGATCTGTCTTATCCTGAGCTGACATGTGTTACCCCACCTTTCCGAGCAGGTACACGACCGTAAAGATGAACACCCAGACCACGTCAATAAAGTGCCAGTACATTGCGGAGACGTATACTTTAGGTGCAGTTACGACCGTCAATCCTTTTTTGAACAGCTGCCCAATAATGATTCCGATCCACACAATACCGAAAGCAACGTGCGCTCCGTGGAACCCGACCAGTGTATAGAATGCTGAACTGAAGGCACTTGTAGTCATGCCAAACTCTTTATGTTTCACATACTCATAGAACTCGTATATTTCCAGCGCGAGAAATCCCATACCCAGTACCACCGTGATGCCAAGCCACAATGCCAGTGCATCTCGCTTGCCCTTATGCATGGCCTGAATGGCAAATACACTCGTCAAACTGCTGACCAGGAGAATGAACGTCGCAGCGGCCACGAGTGGCAGGTGGAACAGTTCATTCGCCGTAGGTCCATCATTCGTTTGGCCACGAAGAGCCAGGAAGGTAGCAAAGAGTGTACCGAACAGTACCGTCTCGCCGCCAAGGAACAACCAGAAGGCGATAAGCTTGTTACGTCCTTCCAGTGTTGCTTTCTCCGGTTCATGCGGCAATTTGTCATTCACCGGTTCGGCATGTGAGGTTGTCATGTTCTAGCCCCCTTCTCATCCTGATCCTCCGGTTCAATATGCCAGCCATGATCATCATAAAGTGAACGCAGTGCCATTGATCCAAATGTAATGAGTAGACCGATGACAACTACAATATAATTGTTGAAAATAGCATTCATAAACGCATTTCCGAATTCATCCTTGCTGAACATCAAGCCAAGTCCGGCGATAAAGATCCCTACGGACATGACAAACGGCAACGGCGTTGCTGACGGCATATGTATCAAACCCACAGGTTCTGCTGGAGTCATCTCCGTATGTCCTGCCATCTTTTCCTTCCAATACGCATCAATTCCACGTACCAGCGGAGTCTGCTTGAAATTGTATTCCGGTGGCGGTGAAGGAATGGACCATTCCAAAGTACGACCGTCTTCCCACGGATCGTTTGGCGCACCAGCCGGTTTTCTCATGGTGATTACGATGTTAACGAGGAATAGAATAACCCCCACACCCATCAGAAATGCACCTACGGAGCTGACCAGATTGAGCAGATCAAAGTCCTGATTCGGCAAATATGTAACTATACGGCGCTGCATTCCCATCAAACCGAGGAAATGCTGTACAAAGAACGTTAATTGGAAACCGATCATAAATGTCCAGAATGTCCATTTCCCAAGTGTTTCACTCAGAATACGTCCGAACATCTTCGGCCACCAGTAATGCAGTCCCGAGAACAAGCCGAGCACCAATCCCCCTACAATAACGTAGTGAAAGTGGGCTACAACAAAGTACGTATCATGGAACTGGAAATCCGCTGGAGCGGATGCCAGCATGACACCGGTAACACCGCCCATAACGAAGGTTGGAACGAATCCAACAGCAAACAGGTTCGCCGCTGTGAAACGGATCTGTCCACCCCACATCGTAAAGAGCCAGTTAAAGATTTTGATCCCGGTAGGTACGGCAATCAACATCGTCGAGATGGAGAATAGCGCGTTGGCTACATTTCCAAGACCTGTTGTGAACATGTGATGCGCCCATACCATGAAGCCCAGGAAGGCTATCAGAATGGTGGCAAATACCATGGAGCTGTATCCGAACAACCGTTTACGCGAGAAGGTCGGAATAACCTCCGAGATGATACCAAATGCCGGCAAAATCAAAATGTATACTTCCGGGTGCCCGAAGATCCAGAAGATGTGCTGCCAGAGTACGGGGTTACCGCCACCTGCGACATCGAAGAAATTCGCTCCCAGTATACGATCAAACGTCAAAAGTACAAGCCCTACCGTGATGGCAGGAAAAGCAAAAAGGATAATGGCAGATGTAATAAATGTCGTCCATGTAAACATCGGCATCCGCATGTAGGACATGCCTGGAGCACGCATCGTAATAATCGTTGCGAGAAAGTTAATGCCCCCGATGAGTGTTCCCAGACCCGCGATCTGAAGGCCGATGGTGTAGAAATCTACACCATGCGTTCCACTATACTCACTGCCCGAAAGCGGCGTATATGAGGTCCAGCCCGCATCCGGTGCTCCCCCCATAACCCAGCTCAGGTTCAGTAGCAGTCCCCCAAAAAGGAACGTCCAGAAACCAAGTGCGTTCAGAAAAGGAAAAGCAACGTCACGTGCCCCGATCTGCAAAGGCACGACAGCATTCATAATGGCAAAAATAAGTGGCATGACACCAAGGAAAATCATCGTTGTTCCATGCATCGTAATTAATTCGTTGAAGACCTGTGCCGATACAAAATCATTCATAGGCTTCATCAGTTGAATCCGAATCAAAATGGCTTCAATGCCGCCGATTCCAAAGAAAAATCCACCCGCAACCAAATAGAGAATGGCAATTTTTTTGTGATCGACGGTGGTGATCCAATCCATCAAGCCCCTATACCTCTTGACGCTATGCGCATGAGCCAAGGTTGTGTACCCCCTTCTTCGTCCTTGCTGTTCTATTCATAGTCCAATTTGTAGTTGGCCAGATATTCGGCAATTCCGTCGATTTCTTCATCCGTCAACCCAAGATCCTTGGGATTCGGCATGGTATTGCCCGGCTTCACGGATTGTGGATCATGGAGCCATTCTTTCATGTTATCCAGTACCGGACTGCCTTCTTCCTGTCCCTCACGAGAATTCAGCAAAATGCCTGCGACAGATTCCTTGCCGCCAATTCCCGTCAAGTTAGGTGCTACTGGTCCACCTTGATCGCCAACAGCGTGGCAAGAAAGGCAGTTTGTTTTGAATTTCTCGGCTAATTGAGTATCTTCAGGAAGGACTGCGGGTGCTTTCATCTGATTCACCCATCTGTCAAAGGATTCCTGACTCACTGCTTTTACCTTGAACTCCATGAAGGCATGCGATCTGCCACATAATTCGGCACATTTACCGCGGTAAACGCCTTCATTCGGTGCAGAGAAACTGAACTTGTTAAGTGTTCCATCCGGGTTTGTGTCCATTTTGCCCGCAAGTGACGGCACCCAGAAGGAGTGAAGCACGTCAGCGGTTTTTAGTTCGAATGCGATTTTTGTTCCGGTCGGGATGATGAGATCTTGAGCGGTGGTTACGTCATATTGAGGATAAGTGAATTCCCACCAGTACTGATGCGAGGTGACTTGGACCTTAAGTGCATTTTTGTCATTGGACAGATCTTCGCCTTGGGCAAAAATCGTTTGGACCGTTGGTACTGCCAGCACAATAACCAGCAATAACGGAATGGCTGTCCATATTACTTCCAGCTTGAAATTACCTTCAACCTGTTCGGGCATCTCAGTCTGCCCGGCTCGTCTACGAAACCGGATCAGAACATAGGCCGCTATGGCGAATACAATGATGAGCACCACGATCATAATCGCGATGGATAACTTCATCAGATCATATTGGCCTTGCGCCACAGGACCCTGAGGTTTCATTACCGACAAGTCTTCCCGCCCGCATGCGGATAGCAGCAAAGAGAACACCGCCAGCAAGGGGAGAATTCGCTTTGCAACCTGCCACTGTTTCATCATTGATCTACCCCACTTTTTTACGTTTTCGTAGATTACCGTTGTCGTTCAGTAGAAAGGCAACCAAAGGTACGTTTCAGCACGATACGCATAATCCTCTTCATCATACAGAACGCTTACAAAAATAACGCTTCCAGTACTCCCGTGATTTCCTGCTCAGGGCATGTCTGCGCATTCTTCCAATTCATTCTATATGCTTCAATCACTTATTAAATATAAGTTGAGGGTATGATTTTGTCAATCTTTGGACACATGTTCACAAATTGTTCACTTTATGTAAAAAACCGCTCTACAACTTGATTTGCAAACGATTTCAGTTAAAAGTATTACACTCTACATTTGAAAATTTTTGCCAAATTTCGGTGATGAAACTCGATTTATTGGTGATTTATCTCACATTCAAAACATGCGATATTATGCAAAAGAAAGATTCGATTTTATGGAAAGCCTCTTCCATATCCATTCAGAAAACATACCTATCGCTCCATACCGCTACATTCAAGTTCAAAACAGCATGGAGCATCCTCAGAAAGGTCCAATCAAGTCCCGATTTTCACTGAATTCTTATCATGTGCCATTGGTCAGAATTAAGGGGCCATTCCCGGTAATCGCAATTGTATGCTCATACTGCACCCCCCAGCTACCATCTACCGTTCTCACCGTCCATCCATCCTCATCCCACACAACGGCCCCGGAACTACCTTTTGTAAAGATCGGTTCAATCGTAATAACCATGCCCTCGGTGAGCATTGTGCCCGTTCTGCGCTTGCCGTAAGGCAGCACATTGGGCGGTTCATGAATATATTGGCCAATGCCATGACCGATGAGAGGTTTAACAATGCCGTACCGATAGAGTCTGGCTGTTCGTTCAATGGCACTTCCAATATCTCCGAGCGTGTTGCCTGGAACTGCCTGGGCAATCGCCCGCTCAAGCGCCTTCTCCGTGCGTCTCATCAGCTTGCGAGTGGATCTGCTTGGTTCACCAATGCCATATGTCCAGGCCGAGTCAGCAAGCCAGCCGTCTTTGTTTACCACCATATCGATGGTCACCACATCCCCACTGGCTAGCACCTCATCACCCGGAAATCCGTGGCAGACCACTTCATTGACAGAGGCACAAGTCGCGTAAGGATATCCTTTGTATCCTTTTTGCTCCGGAGTGGCCCCATGTTCTGCGAGAAACTCTTCCACCCGCTCGTTGATCTCTGCTGTCGTGATACCAGGGACCATCCACTGCTCAATATGCTGGTGACAGCTCCACAGAATTCGTCCTGCTTCCCGCATGTAGCCAATCTCTTCTTTGGTTTTCAGTATAGGGTCCACATGCATTCATCCTTCCCGCTGTAGGTGTACTCCCATATATATGCAGCAGGAACGCAAAAAAAACCGCCTGCCGGAGCTTATTGCCCGGGAGACGGTTCTATTCATTATCGGAACAGTATAATCAGAGTTGTGTGTTGTTTCAGGACACGGAAGAATCCATCTTGACAAGCTCATGCTCAACCACAGAAGTCAATTCTTCCTCGTATCCACCCGTAATCCGGTATTTTCTCACGTACTCCTTCACGAATTTTTTTGGATCTTTAGGACGGAAAATCCGAGTCATTTCCCTCAAACTTTCTTTGACCTCATTGTGACCTTTCGTTGCCATTGTAATTCCCTCCCAAAACGTTGAAAGTGAATGCTCCGTTTAGAGAATGCCGAATAAGTCTTAAATGCCATCCATGAAGTTGTGTGCGCGGCTTAAAGCAAGCTTTAGGTCGGGAACCTCGCTAGAAAGCAAGTACCTGACACTATAAATACCCGATATGATTCGGAATGAATCATAATCTTATTGTAGCATATTCGGAAGTATCTTACGACTTGACGATTTCCTCTAATAAATATAACGGTTTTCTTGCCCAAAAAGTTTAATTCCGAATCATATGTTATGAATGCCACCATTCTATACGGAATTAATATATCCAGCATAACACTGAACTATTCGGGGGATATTATCACGGACAACCCATACAGTTAAATTACTGGTATCCAAAGGAGGCGCCGTTTCATGGAACGCAAAGAACAGGATATGTTGCCCCTTTCGCATGAAAAGGTGGAAGTAGACGGAGTATATATCAACGAAGCCGGACGTGAGGAACATTTGCACCGTGGACAACACTTTCCGGCAGATCCCGTTCTGGGCAAGTCAGAATGGAAGCTGACGGAGTATGCTTTTGATAATCACCATGAAGGACGTACCGATGAACGATTGGTTTCCAAAGAAAACGATACTGATAAAATGGGCAAGATCACAAACCCTCGCAGACAGATCGAAGGCGGAAGATAATATCGTTTGTTTTGTTAGTCAGATAAATTCACAGGTTCAGTTCTGTCCACCTCCTTCATAGCCTAATAAAAAAGGTTAAAGGAGGCTGGACCGGATGTCCCCCATGAAATCGTCTAGCGGTCTGGATGAAAATATTGCCGGTATGCTGTGTTATCTATTTACCTTTGTAGGTGGCATTGTCTTTCTCGCGGTCGAGAAGCGGAGTCGGTTTGTGCTATTTCATGCGCTGCAATCCGTAATAGTCTTTGGCATCATTATGGTTGGGCGTGTACTGTCGGCTTTTCTTCCTTTGTTTGGCCCACTGGTAGCATCATTGTTATCCCTTCTCGGTGTGGTGGTCTGGCTCATCATGGTCGTCACCAGCCTCCAGGGGAAATGGCTGAAGCTGCCATGGGTTGGCGATTTTGCAGAGAAGCAGATGCGTCATCTGTAACTTTAGGAAAACATGACTTATAAGAAAAGACGATCCATCCCCTTTCAAACAGGGTGTGGATCGTCTTTTAATTTTTTAAAATTATATTCAAAGCTTTAACTGTTCTTCGCTGTTTCGCATGTAAAGGTGGCTCGTTCATGTGATTGAACATTCACAACATAAATGATAGATGTCATAAACCATTCATGCTGTAAATCACGATGTATCAACCTGCTTAAATGTTCATCTTATGAAGGGTGTATTCAGGAACAGTTAACATAACTATCATGCTGGATTATAGGTCTAGGTCGGCTATTAAGCCGACTTGCCCGTCTCTCCAAGAATGGCATCTGCCTGTTGTTCAGCCATCTTGGCAGCTGTTTCCTTGGTGCCCAGACCATTGAACAGCAGGTTCATGAAGATCGCCGTGAAGCTGCCTGCTATGATACCGTTACCGAGCATAATCTGAGCCCAGTCCGGTGCACCAGCAAACAACTCAGGCACAACGGTAACTCCCAACCCCATACCTACAGAACAAGCAATGACAAACAAATTCTCATGACGGTTTAGATCGACCTGACTACCGATAATCCGAATACCGGATGATACCACCATGCCGAACAAGGCTACCATGGCTCCACCAAGAACTGCCCCCGGAACGAGCTGTGCAAGCGCAGCAATCTTCGGCACAAATCCGATGACCACCAGAATTCCACCAGCCACAACAATGACATCACGTGTCTTCACACGTGTCATCTGTACCAGACCTACATTTTGCGAATACGTTGTATACGGGAACGAGTTAAAAATACCACCCAACACAATAGCCAGACCTTCCGCACGATAACCACGGGCCAGATCCTTGGAGGACAGGTCCTTGTCCAAAATTTTGCCCAAAGCCATAAATACACCTGTGGATTCAGCCACGCTGACAATCGCCACCAGAATCATTGTGAGAATCGGTACAATCTCAAATGTCGGTCTGCCAAAATAAAACGGCTGAACAACATGGAACCAACTCGCATCGCGAATAGGGGCAAAATTAACCTCGCCCATAAATCCTGCCGCCACTGTTCCAACGAGCAGACCAATCAGTACCGAGATGGAACGGATGAACCCAGTTGTGAAACGTGTCATCAGGATGATAAATAACAGTACACCGAATCCAAGCAACAGATTCGTTCCACTACCAAAGTCCGGTTGGCCCTGACCGCCACCCAGATCATGGAAGGCAACCGGGATCAGCGTCAGACCAATTATGGTCACAACCGAACCTGTCACGACAGGAGGGAAAAGCCTGATCAGCTTCCCAAAGAGACCAGAGAAGATCAATACAAACAATCCCGAAGCAATAATGGCCCCGTAGATGGCAGATACCCCACTATTCATCCCAATGAGAATCATCGGAGACACGGCCTGGAATGCACAACCGAGCATAACAGGCAGACCTACGCCAAAATATTTATTTCCCCATACCTGAAGCAGTGTAGCCACACCACAGGCGAGCAGGTCAATGGCAATGAGATAGGTTAATTGTTCCTGAGTAAAGCCTAAGGCTTTACTCACGATCAGTGGAACGATAACAGCTCCTGCATACATGGCAAGCACATGTTGAAGTCCGAGTGAGAACGTTTTGATTGGATGACGATGCCGCTGAAAAATACGTTCGCGTGCCATATTAGTTCTTGCCCTCCTCATCCGCAAATGTAACCTGTCCATCCGACAGTGCCCCAATGCGAACCAGCGATTCTACACGGTATCCCGCTTCTTTCAGCAAGCGACCTCCCGGCTGGAATGCTTTCTCAATAACGATACCGATGCCAACCACTTCTGCCCCAACCTGCTCCACAATGCGAGCCAAACCAAATGCCGCTTCACCGTTTGCCAGAAAATCATCAATGATCAATACGCGATCCCCAGGCTTCATGAATTTCTTGGCAACGGTAATTTCATTCGTTTCTTGCTTCGTGAAGGAGTAGACCTTCTCCACCAGGATGTCTTCGGTCAGTGTGAGCGACTTCTGCTTCCGTGCAAAAATAAGTGGTACGTTCAGCTCCAACGCAGTCATGATGCCTGGCGCAATCCCTGACGATTCAATCGTTAGCACACGTGTGATATTCTCGCCTTCAAAGCGGCGAATGAATTCCTTGCCCACTTCCTTCATCAGAACCGGGTCCATCTGGTGGTTCAGGAATGAATCCACTTTGAGTACCTGCTCGGACAGGACAATACCTTCCTGTCTTACCTTGTCTTTTAACAATTGCATTGCAATTCTTCCCCCTGAATGCCCTCCGCACAGAAACCCACATGCCACTTCGATCTCATGGTAAAAAGCAAAAAGCCCGCCTTTTCACACGCTACGGAATAACCGGAGACGGGAAAAGACGGACTTGTACGTATATGGACAAGCCGTATGGATGCTGCAAGTGTACTGGAAGGACATTAGAGCAGAAGTTCACTCCTGAGACGTCAAACTCCATACAGTCTATCCAGGAACAGATATAAAGCTACCTGAACCTGCTCTTCAGTCCAACTGTCTGAGAATAATCTCATTCCAACCATACAAAACATTGCAGCATCTTTCCCGTAGTCCGATCATTCCGGTGATCGGGTAGAGACATGCAGGCCTATTCCTGCACATATACGAGTAACGGCATATTTAATTTTTTGGCTCCATGATTCGTTACAATGTATGATCGCGAACCTGAATGTAAAAGGTTAAACATAACTGACAATGTTAGAAGTATACCGAATCGGCGGCGTGAAATAAAGAAGTATTTTCATGGAAGTTGCGGAAACTTGTTTTAATTTGCAAACAGGGGGTGATAGGAATCTGTTTTTTATGTACAATATGAGAACGGAAGCGCGGATCCGAACGGAGAATGGATGGAAACGCGGCCTACATTATGAATTGAAATGATCAAAGGAGATATGCAGACATGAAAGGTGTACTTAAAGAATTCAAGGAATTTGCCGTTCGCGGCAACGTCATCGATCTGGCGGTCGGTGTCATTATTGGGGCTGCTTTTGGTAAAATCGTCACATCCCTTGTGAATGATATCATCATGCCTCCGGTTGGAAAACTGCTGGGTGGAATCGACTTCAGTCAGAAAATCATCAACCTGGATGGGGATATCAAAACAGCAAACGGACAAGACATCACCACTCTCGCTCAAGCCAACGAAGCTGGGGCTACGGTGATTGCTTATGGTCAGTTCATCAACGTCATGATTGATTTTCTGATCGTTGCATTCTGTATCTTCATGCTTGTGAAAGGCATCAACTATCTCAAAAGCAAAGAACACAAAAAGCCCGAGCCGAAAAAAACGACCAAGGCTTGCAAGTATTGCCTATCTGAAATTCCAGCTGCGGCTACCCGCTGCTCCCACTGTACTTCAGAGCTTGAAGCAGAAGGAAGCGGCGCAACGGCTTAACGACGATCAATGGTTAGAGACTAACCTAGTTGAATTGTTGATATAAGTTCCGATGCAGGGGACAACTTCTGACTTGCTAGAGTTTATGTATGAAAAGCTAGCTATATGTGCTTCATTAACAATTAGTTGTGCAGATAAAGGTATGAAGGTTCCACCGCAAAGGTGGGGCCTTTTTTTTAGCCTAACATACATATATTACATGTGCTCCCCCATGAATGTCACTCGCATCCATGCTCATGAACTAGAAACGGCGTGGCAGCAAATGCTCCAGGATCGACTTCAGATCCTTATCTTCTTTGTAGACTTCTTCCCCGGTATCAAGCTCCGTTACACGAATATATTCAAAATTAGCCGAGGCATCCAATGGCTTAAACAACAACTGGGCCTCATCTTCCAAACGTACGTTGAATCCCATATCCTTAAACATGGTGGTTAACTGACTGTTAGCGGGTTCCTGACCTTGCCCTACAAATATAAGTCCTCTAAGACTTTTACGCTCCTGAGGTTGCGGATAAATCACCTGAAAGTGTACAATGCATTCCATACGATCGTTCCCCTTTCGTTTAATACATACTTTGTGAAATTTTGAACTTTAAAAACTGCTATATAAGGAGATACGTTTCATGACCCCAGAACGTTTCGACATTTATGACGATAATCAAAATTGGATCGGTACAGCGCTACGCAGTGAGGTCCATGCCAAAGGATACTGGCACCGTTCATTCCACTGCTGGATCGTGCGTGACGAAGGCGAGCAGCGACAGGTTCTTTTTCAGCGGCGGCGTGATATTAAGGATACCTTCCCCGGATGTTACGACATTACAGCAGCAGGTCATCTCACCGCAGGTGAACAACTGCAAGACGCGAGTCGTGAGCTGGAGGAAGAATTGGGTGTACATGTATCTTTCGATGCACTATCCTATCTACTCACAGCTACACAACAGCTTCAAGGAGAGGTCCGTGGTGTTCCATTCGTAGACCGGGAGTTCAGTGCTGTCTATGGATTATGCCTGAACCAGCCGCTCGAAGCCTACGTTCTGCAACCCAGCGAGGTGGATAGCCTGTATGAAGTGCCGCTGGATGATCTACTCGCTTTGTTTCGTAATGAGATCGACGTCATTCAAGCTACCGGAGTTCAGACACACCCGTCAAGCAGCGATCATGTAGCTGATGAGCCGGAACGTATCGTTCGCGAGATTAGGGCAACGGAATTTGTGCCCCATGGCACAGCTTATTATATGGACGTGCTGGAAGCTCTGTATCACGTGCCCAAAGATTGATGATGTCCATTCCAGTTCAACCCGATCCAGTTCAATCGAATGTTCATAGCTTCATTTTCTCAAAAATAGCATAACTTCATACCCTTACTATCGACTTGACTGGAAACAGATGCTGTGACGAACATCACTGTCATATCTCAACTCAATACAAACAGGCGTCTGCCTTGGGGCAGCGCCTGCTTTATGTACACACATATTCGTTTCATCAAAGAAAGATATCATGTGCTGGTGTATTCACTCCATCAGAAGTGGATTCGTTGCCGATCTGCCTAGTTCTTGTCATCCTCTCCTGAAGGAGAAGACCAGTAACGTGCAGAGAGATTTTCGTACCGATGTCCATAGCGGGACTCCAGTTCCTCACCCATATCCTGTTCCAGTTCATACAACACCAGTTCTTGAGCAAAATGATTCAGCAGCAATCCGGTCATCACCGGATGCTCCGTCACCACTGCCTGTGTAGCACATGACTCACCGCGCATGCCTAACATGCACCAGCGCCGATCCACCACAAGAGAGAATTTCCGACCATTACCTGTGCCATACAAAGGCAATCCCGGCAAAGGAACCGGCTGATCAAGCATGCCCTCGCCACCATCACACGACCATAACAGCCGCACACCGCGAGCCTCAGCCTGCTGTAAGTCATGACGCAGTAACTCTGCCTCTTCGCGCCAAACATCTACGACAATCTCATGTTGAGCCTCAGCCAATTCACGGCTCAGATTCTCAAACACGTTTTTGTCACCTTCGATGTTATAGAAGACAGGTTTCTCCGGTTCGCTCTTGGGCATGCTGCTTTGGACATAATCCAGCGAGGTACGCATTTGATCGGAGATCATACGTGTCATCTCCTCAGGCTTCAGCACACTGTACTTCGCGGGCTCTCCCGGACTACACCGCAAAAAACCTCGCTGTTCCAGCCTTTGCAGGGTCGCATATACATTGGAACGGGACACGCCCAGACGCTTCGCAACCTCATATCCTGAGGCTGATCCCTGGCGGGCGAGTTCCACCATAATTTTAGATTCCATCTCGGTAAACCCAAGATGACGCAAATGATGCAGCAGTTGGTCCATATTCCCGTCCCCCCATGCTGTCAGCAACCCGCACTGCCTCACACTGATGCGGCAGAGCTTCTACTGCATCGGATCAGATCTGTTCAGCACCGCAGCGCGGGCACCATTTCGAACCTTTGGGCAGCTCGGCTGCACAAATCTGACAATTCACCATTTCGCGTGACACTTCGGTCTGTACGTCCACCGTGTTCACGACCGGGTTATTTTCTTTCCAGTAGCGGATGCGTTCGTCCAGCTCCTGCTGCCGTTCACGTTCCCGTTGCATCTCTTCATCTCTGCGACGTTCCCACTCCGCATCGAACGCTTCCTTCTCTTCCTGGGTAAACTCGGTACTGTTATATTCCGATTCCGTCTCCAGATCGGCGATGGACGGAATGACCGTGTGATACGGCTCATCTTCCTCCAGTTCCAATTCAGGTGGCGCATCGTAGAAGTCTGGCTCTGGACTAGGGGTCTGAGTCTGAGCTACGGCCGCCTCCTGTCTAGCAGCTGTGGTGGCTCCCACGACTCCAGTAACACCTGCTGTAGGTGCTGGTGTCTTGAATTCACCCAACTTGCGTCCACATTTAGGGCAAAAGTTGGCATCCAGGGAAGCGAGGTGTCCACACTCGCACAACCGTTCGTTCTTGAGCTGTGCAATTTTGTTGCGCAGACCATCAATCTCATCCTGCAATTCGTCGCACAGCTGCGACAGATCCACCATTTCTTTTTCCGCACGTGTCATATCCTGTGCCCGATAACCCTCATAGAAGATGCGACCCATATCTGTAAAATGGACTTCCTGTTCCTGTTGCAAGCCCACAATCTGGTTGTTCAATTTCCCAATCTCAACGGCGTGCTGGGCACGCTCTGTTGCTTTGTTCGCTCCGTCTTTGATACGTTGAAGCAGTTTCATGACCATTCCTCCTCTGTCCCGTCAAAATCCATATTATCATTTCTAATTTTAGAGGTAATTCAAAAAGTCCGCTTTTGATTCGGTACTGAAAACCAGACTTTATGAACACATACTTGTGGTAAATTAGCATATTACATCTTTCATGAAAAATGCTCAGGCATATAACTTATACGATATCATGCCAAAAAGTTGCGTAATCTCGTGCAGGTGCCCGTTTAATACCGATGCTGGATGAAATCGGGGGCTTTCGTCAAGACCATACGTTCGGGTATAATGAAGCTTTGGCCCTACTTAACCGCCTGATTAGGCAACTAACTCTATCATACCAATTTACAATGCGATTGTGAAAAGGGCAAATGGTTTACTTTTAGCTGGGATAGTCCTATCCCTGAATGCATACAGAGGTGGATGAAACATGTTAAGTCCGAACTCAACGTTCTACCCCCGTCCGCTCGGGGTCACCCCGGCGGCGTCCCTGCCCCAGTCCCCGTCTGCTCCGCTGGAGACCAGTCGGCAACTCGTGGGCAATGATCAACAAGATGCCTTTTACTTTCGTTCTCTGGAAGAGGCTGGCATTAAGCTAAATGCACCACAAATCTCGGCAGTTCGTCACGGCAGAGGACCTATTCTGACGCTCGCAGGAGCCGGTTGTGGCAAAACAACAGTGCTGGCTGCAAGAGCCGGCTACCTCATAGAGGTCAGTGGCGTACATGCTGGCAGTATCCTGTTGGTGACATTCACCAACAAGGCCGCCACCGAGATGAAGGACCGCATCGCCGCATTGCCAGGAATACGCCCGGCAGCTGCAAGAGCCGTTCAGGCTCGCACCTTCCACTCTTTTGCCCTGACATTGCTGCGTCATTACGGTGTGCAGGAAGAGATTTTTGGCGAGTCGCGAGCCCAACATACGGTACTGAAGATGCTTCTTCGCCAAAATGGCATGAGTGAAGCCTTCCAGCCGGAAAGTCTGCTGGCCATGCTCTCTGCATGGAAGATGCAAGGATCAGAAACAACTGATCTGCCTGAAAAATCGCAGGAAGAACGCGATGCCAAGCGTGTTCTGCTTGGTTACGAAGCCTGGAAGCAGGATCGCGGCAAAATGGACTTTGATGATATTTTACTACGGGCAGCCGCGCTGCTTCGTGACCCCGCTGTCTTGGGGCCGCTTCAGAAGCGTTTTCAGTACATTATGGTGGATGAGTTCCAGGATACCAACCATCTGCAATATGAGATTGTGCAAAAACTGGCTTCCGCCCACCGCAACCTGATGGTTGTCGGAGACGATGACCAGACGATCTATACCTTTAATGGCGCACGCCAGGAATCGATTTTGGAATTCGATAAAGTATACCCCGGTGCACGCATTGTGACGCTGGATATCAATTATCGCAGTGATGCACGCATTCTGGGACTTGGAAGTGAATTGGTCGCCCGCAATAAACGCAGACGTGACAAACGGTTGCGTGCCGCCGGAAACCGTGGAGATGCGCCACGCTTTGCTACCCCTTCCAATGCGGAGGAAGAAGCGGCATGGGTTGTGAACCAGCTGTGCCAGCAGGTTGAAGAAGGGCAGCACACCTATCGGGATATTGCCATTCTTCACCGGACAGCAAGCAGCAGCCGGGCTGTATTCGAGCAGCTTGTGTTGAAAGATGTGCCTTTTGTACAGCATGGTGCTTCCCCGGTGTTCTATGACCAGTCTCTCATCAGACCCCTGATGGATCACCTGCGTCTGTCTCTTGATCCACGCGCCATGGATGCTCTCCCCAGTGCACTGGGACCGCTCTATGTGTCAAGAGATGCCGGATTGGAGTGGATTCAGCGCTGCGAACAACAACAGGCGAAGAAATATCCGCTCATTCATCTGGTGAAATGGGACAAGCTGAAACCGTTCCAGCAGGAACAGGTCAAGGAACGCATCAAGCTAATCAAATCATTGCACAAACTAAAGCCAATCATCGCCATTCAGGAAATGCGCAGGCAGTTCTACGACAAGTATATGGAAAGTGGTGATCCCAGCATCTTCACCCATTATAAGGAAACGATGCTGGAAACCCTGGATGAATTCGAAGCTGCCGTCAAAAAATTCGAAACCGTAGAAGATTTCATTCAATTCGCGGATGAACTCTCTCGCAGGCACCGTGAGATGGAATCTCTGCGCCGTGCACAGGACAGTGACGCGGTACAGCTGATGACCATCCACCGGGCCAAAGGACTGGAGTTCCCTTGTGTGTATTGGATTGGAGCCAGTGAAGGCATTGTGCCTCACAGTACAGCACTTCGCCAGGATATCCCCGAAGATCAGAAAGCTGCGCTTGCTGTGCAGCAGACAGACGCGGAGCTGGACATGGCGCTGGAGGAAGAACGCAGGCTCGCCTACGTTGCCATCACACGGGCCAAGCAGTATTTGTATGTCACCTCACCGGCGAGCCATCACGGAAAGCCAGCGGATGTGTCCCGTTTCCTGCTTGAAGCCTTCGGTATGGAAGTTCCGGACAAACGTAAACCTCGTGAGGAGAGCCGGACGAGCAGTCAGACTTCATATGGTAAAGGTAATGGACAGTATGCCCGCTCGTCCGGCTCGGGTACCCGTTCCGAAGGGCGGGATATGGCACAACGCCGTGCAATTAATCACAGCGACCGTCGTGACTACGAGGTCCACAATGAACGGGACGAGGATCGCCTCGGTGAACGGCGTGGTAGTGGGGAAATTCGCAACCATAAGGCATTCAGCACCACAGGGATAAGTCCGACAGCTGCGAGTTCCTCCCGTTCACATTCGCACACTTCAGGTTCTAGTAATGCTGAGCGTACGGAGACCGTTGCGGTCTGGAAATGCAGTTCATCCACCTGTAAGGCTTGGCTAAGACAGAAGCCGGCTGTGCCTTCTGCAAAAACAAACAAGAAAGCATCATCCGGTCCACCCGCCTGTCCCCTGTGTTCAGGATCAATGGAGGCCGGTACCCGCCAGGTGCCCGTAACGGGGAGATTTGGGAAATAAACTAACACGAGCATCGTAGCTCGTTTCAGGGCGCTTTTTGCTGTTTATTAACAGTAGAAGCGTCTTTTTTCCATTTCAGAATGGGGGGTTGGATTATGCAGGACGGCAAACAACATCTGTATGTATCGGTAACTCATAACCTGATTGAACGAACCAAGAACGAATCTACACCCTTTGAGGTGTTGGTGGATGACGAACAGTTGGGCCGATTAAAAGACCTGATGAAGGTGCTGGAGGATGACGATGCCTATACTTTGCAACGGGCCCCGGTGCCCTACAAATCGGCAGATCATGATGCGGCGACAGAGCAATTTTCGGATGGTATGACCTTGCTGTATACTTTTCTCTACGACCATGGCACCCCGGATACCCTGCAGGCGATTGAGAGCATGAACGTGCTTCCAAGGCTGCAGGATACGGATTACGATGACCCGGGGTATGAGAATTCACCACTTAATAAATGATCTCATGCGAAAAAGCATGCGTAGCCGCAGATCACGCGGATGACGCATGCTTTTGTTATTATGAAGGACGATAGCAATGTGAAACGCGCTCAGTCCAGTCGAATCTCCTGCCCTTTCTCGGCGGATTCATAGATTCCGCACAGCATACGTGTGGAAGCCACCCCATCCGCAATTGGACTGATCGGTTCTGTACCGTTCAGGCAACAATCCACAAAGTGGTCGATCTGGTTCTGGAATGCGCTATGAATATGGAGACCCGTATTGTCCGTCTGAGGTTCAATATTCAGGATGGTATTATTTTTCTCCGTGACGATCAGTGTCTCCGGCTCCAGTTCGAACCCACCACGCTCACCGTATAATTTCACAGATGATTCATCTCCGCGTGCATGCAGGGTAAAGCTCACATCCACCACCAGCGAAGCCCCGTTTTCAAACCGAATGAGTGCATTCGCCATATCTTCCACGTCATTCACAGCGGCGCTGTAGTCGGCTGCTTTGTAAAAAGAAAGATGTTCGATATGGGCACGATTGCCCAGCTTCCGATACGTATTACCACTGACGGAAACAGGCTTGGGCTTGCCCATCAAATACCAACACTGGTCAATGATATGTACGCCCAGATCAATCAGGGGACCTCCGCCGGAACGGCTTTTGTCAGCGAACCAACCGCCTGGATTACCGTGAC
This sequence comes from Priestia sp. FSL H7-0729, assembly GCF_038005685.1. Lineage (NCBI taxonomy): Bacteria > Bacillati > Bacillota > Bacilli > Caryophanales > Bacillaceae > Priestia > Priestia sp. FSL H7-0729. Next base: position 4,957 of record NZ_JBBOTQ010000028.1, on the reverse strand, counting down.
GACGCAGAATGGAAGCTTTGGCATAATACAGTTCACCGAATTCCCCGGCATCAATGAATCTGCGCATCATCTGCATATTGTTATCATAACGCCGCACAAATCCAACGATAAAGGTACGTCCGCTCTTCTTCACCGCTTCTTCAATCCGCAGCGCATCTTCCACATTGGTTGCCACCGGTTTCTCCAGTAACACATGCTTGCCTGCCTCCAGTGCAGCAATGGCGAATTCCGCGTGTGTATTGTTCCAGGTACAGATACTGACAGCATCCACATGCGGGTCCTCCAGCATCTCCCGATAATCGGTGTACACGGATTGGGCATCATACTTCTGCGCTGCAGCTTTAGCCCGCTCCTCGTTCAGATCGCAGATGGCATAGATGACTGCATCCTCGTTTTTGGCATAACACCTCATATGAAGATCCGAGATGGATCCTGTACCGATCATTCCAATGTGCAGCATTTGTTTCGTGCTCATCATCGTCCTCCCTTCCTTTTCCACAACTTCCGCAACATCACTATCGTCTAGTCTGCCCGCAGCATGCCTTCGTAAATACCCGGCGTTGAATTTTCAATCTTCACGGCACCCAATGTTCGTGCATAGAAATCCACAGGTCCTGCTGATCCGATAATGGCATAACCGTAACCGTCCGCCTTCATCACATGCATACAGGCCAGTAACAGGGCTGTGCCTACACCTTTGCACCGTGCATCCTGGCTCACGCCTGTCGGGCCGAAGAAGTTGCGACAAGTCGCTTCGTAACAGGCAAATCCGATCATTTTTCCATGCTCAACGGCAATATAACAGGACACCGGCTGACGCGCAAAAGCGACCTCACATTCATCCACCCAAGCCTGACTAAAATGTGACCTCACCCAATCCAGTACAAGCTGTTTCTCTGGGGCAATGGCTCTTCGAATCACAATGGAGGATTCCTCCAGCTTTCTCAGTCCACTCTCTTGCTCCGGTAAACGATAGAGCGCTACCAACATATCACTCATCTAATCGGTTCCTCCTCGTACTTGAATGTGAAATAGGGGAAAGACTTGGCCACTTACCTGAAATTAACCTGATTCTGCTGCGGGTAACCTGCTATACAAGCGATATTTCAAATCTTAACTAACCTACCGCTTACATTCATTGCATGCCAACTGCAACACTGAGACGATATGTCCCGTCTATTAACTTGAAGCGCGGCCCTAAGGAAGATTTTACCGCGTCAGTACACAGATTAGAAGGGATGAATATTGATGAACAACAACATGAAAAAAGTAAGTGCACTGATGGCCCTATCCATGGCATTGGGTGGTGGAGCCGCTTATGCAGCAACACTGGACAACACACAACCAGTCCATCAAACATCCGTTTCAGCAGATAGTAATGCAGCGAGTGTAGTAAACGTATCCGTGAATGGTGCATCCATCTCCGAGGGTTACTGGAACAAGGATGGCAAAGTAGCCATGATCCCGCTGCGTGATCTTACCGAAGCACTGGGTATTGAACTGGAATGGAATAAAGAAACTAAAACTGCAGAGCTGACTCGTGGAACTCTTTGGACACAGGTAATCACAGGCAAGGATCAATATTCCGTAAATAAAATGCTGCTCAAGCTGGGTACAGCGCCCGAAATCACAGGCGGCACATTGTATGTACCAGCTTCTTTTGCCGAAAAGGTACTGCATGGACAAGTGAACACATCAGGAAATCAGGTGACGATCTCTAGTGAAGAGGACGTGAAGACGGTTACCGAACGTGGTGTAATTACCAGAATCTCGAACCAAGATAAATATAAGTCCATCCAGATTGGCGGTGCAGGGTTGGATGGTATCGTACTCAACCTGAGCGATGAGACGAAATTCATCTCCGTTGAAGGGAAAGAGATTGCACTGACTGATCTGGCCATCGGCATGAACGTGGAAGCTGAGCATTCCCTGATCACTACCCGCAGTCTGCCACCACAAACGCCCACTTATAAAGTCACTGTACTGGATGCGGCTACAGCATCTGAGACACAACCTAAAGAGGTACTGGGTACAGCCGGTACGATTGAAAATGTAATAACAGCTGAAGGCGGCATCTCACAGATTGAGATCACAGGTACACGGTTAACAGAAACGGGTCCTGACCATGTCGTGCTGAATATCGCTAAAGATACGCTGCTCGTGAACCACGAAGGCGAAACGGTAAAGGCCGAAGAACTGACGAAAGGAACTAAAGTGATTGGGTACTACAGCCCTATGCTGACACGCAGCCTTCCTCCAATCGGAACGGCATGGAAAGTGGTTGTTGAAACACCAGCAGCACAACTGGAAGCGAAATAATACGATTGGAAAAACGTCTGGCTGAAACACATGTTATATGTTGTTGCAGACGACCGTGTGCATCGCTTAGCGCGGGGTTATGAGTGTGGCGCATCAGGAGCTCAGCCGTGCGGCCAAGCGGCGAAGTCAATTCAAAATAACCTTATCCGCTTGTCTTCGGACAGGCATGGGTAAGGTTATTTTTTTGGGTTTTTGGGTTTGAGTTTTTGGAGCTTGCCTTCAAACTTGTTTCAAGGCAAAGTACACCTGAGCTTGTCCGGAGCAGGCACTTGCAACGTACGCTGTATAAGACATGCGCCTGAATAAGACATGCGTTGCATACGGAATGTAAGAGCAATCAGAATTAGCGCTAACGAATCTGAGACGTCTTATTCATGGATTTGAAGTGCCTGTAAAAACCTAAGGAATCTCAGCCACGCTATGTGTGAACAAAAAGCTGTTTACAGCGTTTTTGTCAGGGTAATTCGGAAAATAACGTGCCTGATGTTCCTTACATTTTCAGAAGAGGACTTGAGGTCCAAATAAGACGTCCTGAGTTCCTTAGAAAATCTGCACGATAAGCGAGATCGCCAGATCAACCACCTTGGACTTCCTCTTCAACAATTGCTTCCACTTCGATCTCAACCATCAACAAGGGATCAATGAGTGCGCTAACTTCAACCATGGTGGCTACAGGCTGAATCTGTCCAAAAAATTCACCGTGAGCCTTGCCAACTTCCTCCCACCTGGAGATATCGGTCACAAACATTCGGGTTCTCACCACATGCGACATGTCAGCGCCCAACTCTTTCAGTGCATTCTCGATCGTCTGCAAAACGAACCTCGTCTGTGCATACGGATCGCCTGCCCCAACGACTACACCATCTTGCATCGCGGTTGTACCCGCCACTTCGATTCGATTCCCTACACGGATGGCACGGCAATATCCCACCAACGGTTCCCATGGGGAACCGGTAAATACCTGCTGTCTACTCATTTCTCTCGTCCCTCGCTTTGGTTGTATTTATCTCATCTGATTAAACATGAATTATATCAGTCCACCGTCATCTCAGACAATGGAATGAAGTTTAATTCTATTTTAGTGCAGCTTCAGCACGCGGTGCCCTGCTTCATGACAAGGTGGCAGCCAACATCATTTTTTACACAGAAAAAATCCCCTGAATGGCTGCTCATTGGTTAGATCAAGAGCGGTTTATTCGGGGATTTCAGAAAAATTAACGTTTTTTTAATTAAAGATGAATCATCCAGATTACAACTTGATATTCGCCTCATCGAAGTATTCTTCCAGGGTTAACCCACTTTTCGCCACATCTGGTGCCAAATCGGTACCGATATACCGAATATGCCAAGGCTCATAGACGTAACCGGTTATATCTTCTTCACCTTGCAAATAACGGATGACGTATCCATATTCTGCAGCGTGTTCAGCGAGCCACTGGCCTTCCTTCGATGTGCCGAATACCTCTTCCAGCACATTGCCCACACTCGGACTGGATACATCAATGGCAAGACCCGTCTGATGTTCGCTTCGGCCTGGAACAGAGCTTACACGATCCGTGTATTCCTGACCTTTGGTTTTGACATTGTTGTTGTAGATCGATACCTGACGCTGATATGAACGATAGCCTGACACCGCACGAAGCTCAATGCCGTCCGCCTTAGCACCTGCAAACAACTTCTCCAGTGCCTCGGCGGCTTCTTTGCGCATATGTCGCTTCTCGTGAGGTTCGTCGAAGGAGAACGGTACATTGGGTTCCACCAGATCATCCGGCTCATACCCCTCAGGCAGACTGCGTTGTTTGTTCACAATGACCGTCATAGATGTGGCATTAGTCACCACAGCTTCTGCGTCGATCGTTGTTTGCAGTGCGCTGATGCTGCGTTTCTCCATCAATGGATCTTCCGCTGTCGCTCCGCTACCATCGTCTGAAGAACCCTGCTCTTCGCCAGCCGAAGCATTCCCTGACTCGCTATCCGTGCCTTCACCACTGGTGCCAGAAGATGATGTGTTATCCCCGCCAGCATTGTCACCATCCGTTCCCTTATCCTCCGTAAAATGTACGGTTGTTCCGTCCGATTCCTGTTGTGTGTTACCTGTTCCATTCGGATTCTGACTTTCCTCTGTGCCTGAACCATTCTGGCACGCGGCAAGCAATGCTCCGCATATCATCAATGAGGACAGCATAACCACCATGCGGCGCTGTCTTCCTGTAGTTGATTTCATGTAAAAACTCCTATCGCAATAATATAAATGTTGTCTAGTTGTCTGCGTGCAATGTTCCCTGCGACAGTATACCTTAATTGGGAGCGAAGCTCCACCGGTAAAGACCTCCTTTAGAAGAGATCGGAATGAACATATACGGGTTGTACAGCCTGTATGATCGTTTTTTGGACTTTTAGAGCAACATTCCCGCGCAAATAAAATGAATTGAATCATGCAACATGCTGCAATACAAACAAGCAGAGGTGATCTGAGATCTCCCCCGCTCTGATGGGTGTATCATTTGGTTGCCGGGCTGTCCGTCTTCTTCTGGACAGCCTGCCACATCCGCGCGGCAACACGCTCGCGGATCAGATCCAACCCTGCGGTGGCCGGCAAGCCATGCAGTAGCGCCGTTAGCTCCGGCAACGCCGGCGG
>NZ_JBBOTQ010000027.1:0-32739 GCF_038005685.1 Priestia sp. FSL H7-0729 | reverse complement strand
CCAATAAAGTATTGAAAAGAGCGATAAGCTCATTTTGAATCTGACGAGATTAAAATCTCATTTGTGCTCCAGCCGATTCAAGCCAAGGCTTGTTTCAAACTTTCGCTTTCACTCTGCAAGCAGAATGTTTACTCACTCGTTGTTCAGTTTTCAAAGATCAAACTTATTTCGCTGCCGAATGTCGTTCTCTTCAGCAACTCTTATATAATATCATGTCCGCACCAACTTTGCAAGCTCTTTTTTTAAGTTTCTTTCGAAACTTATTTCATTTGCTTGCCGCACCGTGTTTCTTGTGTTTTCTTGGCCGGAATTAGAATATACCATGTACAGTTTTACATTGCAAGCTTTTTTTGATAAATGCTAATCACACGCACTATCGGCACAATATGTAACCTAATGCTCCTGTACTATAGAAATGACTCTTAGCATCCTCATTAGGCTGCTTCTAATATACCCATCCTCTAAACACAACCAGGGAAGCCACTTTCACTTGCGATTGCAGTGAACAGTTGATTGTGACCAGCCCTGGTTTTCGGAGATCCCAGCTTTCTTTCCTTCTATATAAATAAGAAATTCATTTCTTAGGCACTGCTTACACACTACACTTCACTGCTCAGTACCTATAATATGCGCTTACCAAGCAGAGAAGATATCAGTTCCACACCAAGTCTCGCCGTATGTCTATTGTGGTCAAATAACGGATTCACCTCAACCAGTTCCATCGACGTAACTTGATTTGTGGAAGCAAGTATCTCCAAAGCGTAATGCGCCTCTCGGTAATTCAAACCACCCGGTACCGGTGTACCTACACCCGGAGCCTCTCTTGGATCCAGACAATCCATGTCAAAACTGACGTGAATACCATCTGTCCCTTTTCCCGCTGTATCTATCGCCTGCTCAATAACTTGCTGTATTCCCATCCGGTCAATATCATGCATCGTAAATGCTCGGATTCCCAGAAACTTAATCTGCTCTTTCTCATACTCATCCAGGTCACGAAGACCAATATAGACCAAGCTGGACGGATCAATAAATGCACCTGCTCCAGCAATTTGAGATAGATTAAATGCAGTATGCCCCAAGGAAGCAGCCACACTCATCCCATGCATATTGCCGGATAAGCTGCGTTCTTCCGTATTCAAGTCTGCATGCGCATCGAACCAGATCACACCCATATTGGAATAGTGCGCAGTTAACCCGGCAAACGTACCAATGGCTACACTATGGTCTCCCCCAAGCACAAGTGGAAAGGCCCCCTCTTTTACCGCAGCAGATACTTCATGACACACCTTCTCACTGACCTGACGTACCTCATTGAAGTGTTTTACACGATTACGCTCAGTAGGGGCAGCCGGTTCAGAAGGACAATCTACCCGCACTTCTTTGGAAAGCACTAGCCCAAGACTCGCAATCTCCCGCTTCAGTCCGGCTGTAATCAATTCATCAGGTCCCAACTCTGCTCCACCTCTTGCTCCACCGAGTCCAAAAGGAACCTTAATGATGGCAATATTACGTCGCACAGATGTTTGACTTGTATCAAAAGAAGTATCTTTTATTCCACCATGTACATCATCATCATTTTTCATGTAGGTCAACTCCCTCATTGTTGATCAATACCTGCTCAATCCTCTCCAGTGCCCAGTCAATCTCGGACGCTTTAATCGTCAGTGGTGGAGCAAATCGAATAGTCGTCTCATGGGTTTCTTTGCACAGCAGTCCAGTAGACATCAAACGCTCACAATAGGGACGGGCTGATTCATACAGTTCAACACCAATAAACAAACCTTTTCCCCGAATATCCCGTATGGCTGAACTGCGAATATCTCGAAGTCTTTTCATAAAATAGTTCCCCAGACGCTCCGATCGCTCGGCAAGCTTCTCATCTTCAAGAACTTTCAGAGCTGCTATAGCCACGGCGCAGGCGAGTGGGTTCCCCCCAAACGTAGAACCATGAGATCCCGGCTCAAACAAATCCAGTATCTCCGCATCAGCAGCAATAGCCGAGATGGGCATGACCCCTCCCCCCAGCGCTTTGCCCATAATCCAAATGTCCGGTTCAGCACCTTCCCAATCGGAAGCAAAACGGCGGCCCGTTCTTCCAAATCCGGTCTGGATCTCATCAGCTACAGTTAATACCCGCTTGCTCTTACACAGAGCAAAGGCTTCAGCCAAATATCCATCAGGCGGGATAACGATTCCAGCTTCGCCCTGAATAGGCTCTACTAGAAAACCAGCCGTATTTGGCGTAATGGCCTTTTTCAGCGCTTCAATATCTCCATAGGGAATAATCCGGAATCCTGGTGTGAACGGCCCAAAATCTTTTTTATACTCTGCTGAGGAAGAAAAGGACGTAACGGTTAGAGTTCTTCCATGAAAGTTACCAGAGCATACGATGATTTCAGCTTGATTCTCCGGTACACCTTTGCAACGATAAGCCCATCTACGTACAGCCTTCACCGCAGTTTCCACCGCTTCCGCTCCTGTATTCATGGCAAGAATCTTCGATTTGCCCGTGAATTGTGAAAGTTTCTGATAAAAAAGAGAAGCTGAGCTGCTGTGGAATGCCCGGGATGTCAGAGTAACCTGATCTGCCTGATCCTTAAGCGCCTGTATGATTACAGGATGTCTGTGACCATGATTCAATGCAGAGTATGCGCTTAACATATCCATATAACGGCGACCTTCAGGGTCTTCCACCCATACCCCTTCCGCCTGTTCAATAACAATAGGGAGTGGATGATAATTAGGTGCAGCATAACGCTCCGACCAATCCATTAACATTTTGGAATCTGACATACTCACCCAACACCTTTCCAAAATATTGTATACAAAATACAATAACAATGTATGCGATGCCATCCCCATTTACGACTACCTCTCTCTTTTTCCACTCCAGCCTACTCCAAGCTTTTTCGAATCAAATCCTTTATCAATAGTTAGCGAGAAGTAGACAGTCTACGTTCCAACCAAGATAGTAAATTAGCCAGTGTAAATGTGATTATAAAATAGAGGCCGGCGGCAACAAGCAGCGGAGCAAGCGGCTGAAACGTAACACCCTGAATCGTTCTGGCCGTGTATATAATCTCAGCTATTCCAATCATGGAGACAAGCGAAGAATCTTTGATGATAATAATGAATTCATTGCCGATCGCTGGAAGCATGTTTCGAAAGGCCTGTGGAAGTATAATATAGCGAAGTGTCATACCATGCGTCATGCCAAGGGAGCGCGAAGCCTCGGTCTGCCCTTTATCAATCGCTTGAATCCCGGCCCTGAACACCTCCGCCATATAAGCCGAGCTATTCATCGTCAGAGCAACCATCCCCGACATAAATGCCGGCAGGTTCACACCTACAACCGTCAGACCATAATGAATAATAAGAATCTGTACCAGCATTGGCGTTCCTCGAATGAGTTCAATATACGCCGAAGCGACCACTTTAATTGGCCAAGTTCGGGATATTCGCATTAATGCCATGATTACCCCAAGTAATGTCCCAAACAAAACGCCGAAGAAGGAAAGTTCAAGCGTAACCCATGCACTTCGTGCATAATCTTGCCAATGTTCTAATAGAAAGGAAAAATCTAAATTCACGGCATATCCCTCACTCGTCCGGTTTATTCACCGAGCATCTCATTCGCTTCAACGACGAACCGTTCAATATCTCCATTCGTTTTGAGCTTTTCCAATGTAGTATTGATCTGATCCAGCAACTTCTGATTACCTTTCTTCACCGCGATCGCCGAACCACCCTCATCTTCAGCCTGTTCAATCTCTACACCTGCAACGACAAGCCCCTCTTGGTTGTTCACATACTGTTCAGCCACCGGCTTCTCCAAAATGAGTGCATCTACGCGTCCCGTCTGCAACTCCAGGATCAGCTCAGGTATTTTAGCCAGAGAAGTAAGCTTAGCTCCCTCTATTTCCTGAGCAATACCTTCCTGAATGGAACTCTTCTGTACGCCAACCTGCTTGCCTGATAGATCATCAATAGACTTCATTGCTGCATCATCGCCTTTTCTAACGAGAACAGCCTGTTCTGCATAATAGTAGATATCTGTAAAATCAACGTTTTTCTTTCGTTCCTCCGTAGGAGTCAGGCCCGATATTACAAAATCAACTTTATCTGTACCGAGGGCCATAAGAAGGCCATCAAAGTCCATGTCCTCAATCTTCAGTTCGGCTCCCAGATCAGCAGCAATGGCTTTGGCGATCTCGATGTCAAAACCTACAATAGTATCTTTACCATCGATTTTCTTATGAAATTCATAAGGTGCATAATCCGCACTGGTCCCAAGTACAATTACTTTCTTTTCCGCAGAGCTACTCCCCGAAGACGAAGCAGCGTCCGACCCGGTTCCTGTCGTTTTTTCCTGACCACATGCGGACATGATTACAATCACTAACAACAGCATCATTGGCAAAAGCACTTTTTTCACACATCATACCCCTATTCTTTTTTTGAATGAGTAGCATAATAATTTGTATACAATATACATAAGACAATATATGGACTTATATGTAAGTAATACTAACAAACATTTAGGTTTATCACAATCATTATTTAAACATTTATACGCTTTAATTCCATAAAATGTACTATATATAACACGGCACTTACATCGCCTGAAACATGAAGTTTGCTTGCCCAAGTTCCCCCTCGGTGTTAAGATGATAAAAACTTGAAACTCCTGAACGGCGCGCACAGTATGGCCTCACGCCCATCTAATTATTCACTATACATAGAAAGGAGGATTCGGTATGGAGGTACCCAAATACCGGTCCTTGAAAGATCACGTATACGATTACATTGCCCAGAAGATTCAGGACGGGACGCTGCTTCCCAACCAGAAGATCAACGAGGCCGAAATATGCAAAAAGCTGGACATCAGTCGCACGCCTACCCGTGAGGCCCTTTTCCAGCTGGCTTCAGACAATCTGTTGCAATACATCCCACGCAGGGGATTTATTGTCACTCCTTTTGATGCAGGCAAAAAACTGGAGTTCTCCCAGGCAATTGGTGCGCTGGAGGCACTTGCTGCCACACTTGCAGCAGACCACCTCAAACCATCTGAACTTATGGAGATGGAAACTCTTGTTGTCCGAATGGACGAAGATATCAGCCAACTTGATCTTGCAACCTACAACAAGAACCAATATCAGTTCCATAACCTGTACATTCAGCGTTGTGGTAACGCCACGGTAATCGAGATGTTAAACACATTGAAGAATAGCTTCATCCGGCAGTCGTATGTTAGTGATAACAAGCCAAAGCTATCTGAGGTACTGCTCGAAGTCAATGAAGAGCACCGACAAATTTTAAGCGCTTTTCGAGCCAAGGATAAGAACCAACTGGAAGCCCTGCTCAAACATCACTGGCGGATTATCGACAACGATATGCTGTAGTACGTTCTATCAAAACAAACCAAAGGCAACCCACCTATAGTGTGAGTTGCCTTTTTCCTATTTTTCCTTTTTGGCCTCCAGCGGTGCCCTTGCTTCAAAAATAGCATACCCCAACTTTTTGCCGTATTTCGCGAGCAACCGATCATTGGTTTGACTCATTCGCTGCATATGTTCATCCTCAAACCAATTCATATCAATCTCACGATGCGGATCATGATCAACGCCCCATTTTCCTATAGTTCGCGAGTGTTCTTTGACCTCTACCTTGGTGAAGCCACACTGTTTTAGGCGTTTTCTCCATGATGTCGCCGTTACCAGGGTTCGTATACCGTAGAATTGTTTTAGTCTGCGATACATCAATTCGGTCTTCTGGCCTGATAAAACCATCTCCCGATCCACCAAAAGTCCACCGGGCTTCAACACTCTTCTATACTCAGCAAATGCACTCCGCCATGGGGTAAAGATCGTAACCGACTCCACGAATACCATATCAAAATGATCTTCCGGGAAAGGTAACGATGCTACATCAGCCTGAACAAATCGAACATCCACCCGCTCTCGTCTTGCTCGCCGAACGGCCTTATCCAGCATCTGACGATTAAGATCAATCGCTGTTACTTGATAACCCCTTTTAGCCAAATAACACGCAGTCCTCCCAGTGCCACATCCTATCTCAAGGATATGACTATCCACAGGCAGAGATAAACTCTCCAGCAACTTCAGCGTTGCCAAAAATCCTCCGGGATGGGCACTCCCCTCCCCTAACCGAGCCAGCATGTCATGATAATCCATGCAACATCCCCTCCTCACTCCTCCCAGTGTATGGAATAGACTCAAAAACGGCTCCTCCCTATTCGATTTACCGGGTACTCGTCCATACCAAATCCTCTTTTATTTACTATGATATACAAACCGTTGAATTCAAGCGGCAACCGCATCTAATGAGGAGGATATGCATGTACAGAATTAATCGGGTATGTGAAGAAACGGTTTCTCCGCACGTTGGACGTTCCGTTTGTCTTGTTATGAAAGACGGTAAGCATATGTATGGTACGCTTAGCCAATGTCGTGATGGCAAAGTATATTTGAACGGATGTTTCGAAGGACCACGGCTATGTTCAGTCAAATCCAAACAACAGCTGGTAAAAGGCAGCAAGAAAAACGCTGTTGCATCAAAGAAAGTTAAATCTTCGGCCTACGGTCCATATGGATATGGAGGATACGGTGGGGGTTACGGCTACGGAGCAGGGATCGATCTGGCTCTGGTCGCAACATTGTTTCTGCTGCCATTCCTGTTCATCTAAAATCAAATCTGATCATAGTAAATTTACAGTCAAAACAAAGACCCTTTCTGCTAATAGCGAAAAGGGTCTTTATCTTTTCATACGATTCCCGTGAATTACGGTATACTTTCTGTAAAAAAAGATACAAAAAAAGGCATTCGCTAAAACGAATGCCGGGAACTTCATATTTAATACCCTTACCTTCGCACAGGGTGTCTGTTTAATCTAAAAAAAAACACCTCGTTAGAGGCGGGTAAGCTATGTTAAATCCGATTTCCTTTAGGCATCGTTTTCAGATTACTATTCGAATTCTCAAGCAATGGTAGCATCCTAGTCGTGCTGACCATCTCAGAAGCACATATCGGACAAGTAGGTACGTTATCAAACGCAAAATTGTCCCGCATCCATCCTTTGCACGTATCACTCGTACATTCCCAGATTGCCGCATCAGCTTGTGGAATCTCTTCCAACGGTTTTTTGCGATTATACATGACTTCTACCCCCTTTGTTATGGAAAAACATCTAACCGACGTTATTTCACAGAAGCCTACACTTAGCGGAAGTTTTACGTACCACCGAACTTCTGCCTCGACAACTATTGGGTCGACTTTTATATAACTAATCAAAAAAAAGAAGCTGCCTTTACCATTATAACATGTTAAAGGCAGCTATGCTTTAATTACAGTTTTACAACTTCTTCTGCTTGAGGACCACGGTTTCCTTGTACAATTTTAAATTGCACGCGTTGACCTTCGTCCAGCGTTTTGAAGCCTTCGCCTGTAATAGCGCTGAAGTGTACGAATACATCTTCTCCGCCTTCAACTTCGATGAAACCGAAGCCTTTATCAGCGTTGAACCATTTTACTGTTCCGTTTTGCATGTGAATTACACCTCCAAATAAAGATTAACATGTTCCTTTGTTCTTTGCAGCAAGCAAATAAAAATTCACACATTGAAAAAGGTACCAGTCATAAACCTATAAGTGATCGCCCTTTACAATATATGAATTAGGTTTTCCACTCTCTACAACTTGTTTTTATTATAACTCTAATTCAGCCAAAAAGCAAATCTTTGTATTTTCTTTTCAAACAGCTTTGGAAATACATGTTATTAACTCGCGTGGGGACAGGGTTTATCACGCTTATGTGGCTGGTCACTTGTGTACGGTCTTATGAAAGGATATGCAGATCTAATCCATCTTATACATTTTTTATATAATATTCTGACATGCATATCCAACACAACCAATGAATCCTCTCACTACAGTTTAACACATTATGTCCATGCCCACATAAATGCATCCCGATCCCAGGCGATCTGCCCACGATGAAGCTTACGGAAAGCTTTCTTCACTTCCTTGGACAATGATGTATTGCCGTTCTCGTTCACAAAAACAAACTCTTCACCGAAATGGGTCTTCACATATTCTATGGCAGCTTCCTGATGAAGTGTTCCTGTGAATTTAATCTCCTGTACCATCCATTCTGCTACGCCTTGTGCTGTCTTCTCCACTATATCACCTACTATCTGAACCTAATGTACGGATAGGCAGACCGCGTACCATGAACATATCTGTCTTCCCGCCAGACTGAAGTATACCATGATCCCACTGCTGACGGGAAACTGTATGATAACTACTTTCAAGCAATACCCGCAATACCCTTAATGAACAACCTTATTGGCCTGCTCACTTGCATGAGAAGGAATAGTCGAATTGGTTCGAATGCTCCACACTAACCATGCACAGTATGCAATCAGTACTGCCAATATAAACAGATCGTAAGGAAGTGTACCTGTGTCCTCCAGATCATTCCCTAGAAATTGAATCAGATTATGTATGAAATGAAACAAAATAAGCGGTACGATATTTCCATTCTTCAGCATTAATAATGCCAGTGCAGCACCCAGAAGCAGCGCATAGAACAATTGCATGATCGTATCTGTTGTATCCTGACCAGACAATGCGTTCAGCAGATGTGTAATTGAAAACAAGATGCTGGAGGTCACGACTGCTGCAACCGCACTTTTTCGAAGCAATGTTTTGAAAATAAGCCCTCGATAGATCGTTTCCTCCACAAAAGCCACGAGCAAGGTGAAAAAGATGAAAAAGGCTACACGGGACAAGCTCAGCTCCCCAAATCCTTTCAGGGCAATTGTACCCAGTACAAGGAGTAGCGGAATATAATACTTTGCATGGTTCGCCGGGATACTTCGCAAGGACCGGAATCCAGTCTCTCCCCACTTGCGTCTTAACGTCATATAGATGATCAGAACAATTGCAATTGGTGTGAAGGAGATGAGTACAGGGGAAGTATAGTCCAGTTGTTTTATCGTCGCAATGGCCCCTGCAGCAAATACAGCTATCAGGAGAAGTAGCTCAATAATCACTACAGTGAGCACAGGTTTACGCTCGGAAAAGGAATGTTTTGGCTTGGATTGCGGATTAATCATACATTTACCTACCTCATTTCATTTGCTTTTTTTCGTTGTCATATGAACTTATATGCCAATATAGTTGTATCACATCATCCTTATATTGAATATCCCTATTATGGATAAAACTATAAAAGTAACAAAAAAGAGACTTATCCTGACTGCTTTTCCCCTAAAATCAGGTATGGCTTATACCTGAATCTGTCCATTATAGTATTACAAGAGTTCAATGCTGCAGGGGTGCGGCGACTCTCCAACGTCATATATCTATGAAGTATCAAATAACCGATAGTTTCACAATGCATAATGAAATCAGGAGGATACTATGAAAGCATTCTTTCAGCGCTGGGGGCATTTACTGGCTATTCTGTGCATACCGCTCCAAGGCTCCATTTACGTATTTCTAGGCAGCAATACCGGAAGTGATGTCTTCTACAATTATGCCTGGATTGATACACAGATTCCTTTTCTCAAAGAATTTATTTATCCATACATTAGCTGGATGCCCATTCTGTATCTTGGATTTCTTTATTTGGGTCTGACGAATAAGTCGCTATTCTGGCGTACGCTGATTACCTATAATGTTGGCGTTATGGCTGCCAATGTCTGTTTTGCGATGTTCCCTACCCATGTACCACGTCCCGAAGTCGGCGGAACCGATCTGAGCAGCGTGTTAGTACAGTTTATCTATACGAATGATGCGCCCTTCAACTGTTTCCCAAGTGTTCACGTTCTGACGAGCTACTTGCTGTTTATCGTGATTAACAGGCATTTGAAATTTAAACCGTTGGCACGGATTTCGTGGTCAGTATGGCTGTGGTTGATTATCGCTTCGACGGTGTTTGTAAAACAACATTCCTTGCTGGACATTGCCGGAGGCATTTTGTTTGCTGAGGCCGCGTATTGGACTGTACATGTATTTGCTCTTCGTCTTGGGCAGACACGAAAGAAAGCAACCACTCACGGCTTCTAATCCAAGCAGTCATGTTTAACAGCATTGATATAGGTAACAGGTGGGATAATGATCCTGCTATACAGCAAAAGAGGGCGTAGGCCCTCTTTTTTGTACTCATTTAATTAAACCTGCTTATATAGAAGAACTTTATTTGGGTTGGACTACGCGTTTCATGCTATAGGTGGCCGTTCATGAAGAAGGTCAGACGGTGGACTTCCGGTTATACGTTTGAATATGCGGTAAAAATAAGAGAGATCCCGGTAGCCGAGAAATTCGGCAATTTCCTGGATGGAGAGTTGTGACTCGGTGAGTAGATATATGGCTCGTTTCATCCGTTGATCATGTACATATTGACTGATGGTCTGATTTGTCATGCTTTTGAATAATGCAGCAGCATAATTGGGAGTTTTATTGATTTCGTCCCCGAGCTCCTCCTTCGTCACTTTCTCCCGGTAATGACGCTCAATATATCGCTTCATCCGTTCAACATGATTATGCCTCTCTGGCGGGATAACTCCACGATCAAGCTCCCTGTTCATATAAATCAACACTTCCATCAATAAGGCTTGGCTCATCATGACATAATAAGACGGACGCTCCTGCCATTGTTGATAAATAGCGCTCATGCGTTGATGGATCAGTTCGTAACATCCAGGTTTATGCCGTAATGCCTCATACCGTTCCAGTGCAGGCAGAGTTTCCATATGGTCGCGTTGCAGTTGAATTACAATCTGTGTGTGCGTTACTGTAGGAATACTCTTGCCGTAGTATGGGGTACCACCTGGAATGAGGAGCAATTCACCCTTTTCCATGATCTGTTTATCGCCGTTCACCCAATATACACATTTTCCATAAGTAACCAAGCTAAGCCGCCAAGTTTCTTGAGATTGCACAGCTTCTTCGTACCAACCGACACCATTAATATGTCGTACTTCAAGTGGAGTGACCATAACGCACCTCATTATCGGACTATACTCTAATCATTGTACTATAGTTCATACCCTGATTCGACAGAAAACGCTACAATACACATATAAGCTTAAATATGAGGAGGAAATCAGCATGTTAAAAACAAAAATTATTTGTACCATGGGACCTGCTTGTGACTCAATCGAATTGTTGAAAGTAATGATTCAGGAAGGTATGACTGTTGCTCGTCTGAACATGGCTCATGGCGAACTGGAAGATCACGTTACACGGATTAACAATATCCGCAAAGCAGCTTCCGAACTGAACACCTATGTACCGATCATGATGGACATCAAAGGACCGGAAGTACGTATCGGCAAACTGAAAGAAGCATCCTGCCATCTGCAAGCAGGTAAAGAGCTGATCCTGACTACCGAAGAAATTCTCGGTGACGCTGAGCGTATCTCGGTAAACTATCCAGAACTGAACCTCGTTGTGAAACCTGGCGATCGTATCCTCATCGATGATGGCCTCGTAGATCTGACTGTACTGTCTGTGGAAGGATCCGATATCCATTGTAAAATCATCAGTGGCGGCATTCTGAAACCACGCAAAGGGGTTAACTTGCCAGGAATTAAAACGACATTGCCAGGTGTAACCGAGCGTGACGTTATGCACATCGGATTTGGGATCGAAAACGATATCGAAATTATCGCAGCATCCTTTGTTCGTAAAGGCGACGACATCCGTGAAATCCGCAGCATTTTGAAAGAACGCGGTGTAGAGCACGTACAGATTATCTCTAAAATCGAAAACCAGGAAGGTATGACGAACCTGGACGATATCATTGAAGCATCTGACGGCATCATGGTAGCTCGTGGAGATCTCGGGGTTGAAGTACCGATCGAAGACGTACCGATGATGCAAAAAGAAATGATCGATAAATGTAACCGTGCTGGTAAACCGGTTATCGTAGCTACACACATGCTGGAGTCCATGCAAGTGAACCCGCGTCCTACTCGTTCCGAGGTAAGTGACGTAGCTAACGCTGTACTTCAAGGTGCTGACGTTGTGATGTTGTCCGGTGAATCGGCTGCTGGTAAATATCCGGTACAATCCGTGCGCACGATGGCTGCAGTTGCACGCCGTGCTGAAACAATGATCGATTACAAAGAGCAATTCGCACAAAAATCGGCTCAACAGATCGCTGATATTACTGAAGTTATCAGTCAGGGCGCAGTAAGTTCTTCCCTCGTACTGAATGCAAAAGCAATCATCACTTCGACTGAGAGTGGATTTACAGCACGCATGATCTCCAAATATCGTCCAAAAGCGCCAATCATCGCAGTTACACAACATGAAGAAGTACTGGCGAAAATCTGCCTGCTCTCCGGTGTCATTCCGGTTATGGGCGACAAAGTTACCACTACGGATGAAATGTTCGAGTCTGCTACGCGTAACGCAATCAAAACAGGTTACATCGAAAAAGGTGACATCATTGTATTGTCCGCTGGTGTTCCAATCGGTCAATCCGGTAATACAAACCTGATCAAAGTTCAACAAGTTTAATTCAATAGCTGAAACTGAAGCTATACTTCTAAGCTATATATAGAAATACAAAAAATCCACCGAGAGCAGCAATGCATCCCGGTGGATTTTTTATTGATGATGTATGTGCCAATGATCGTGATGGTACAACAAACGGCTTCGAAATTACAGATTCCGAGAGTAATCAACCAGATCCTGTGACATGGTGTTGATCTCATCCATTGAAGCATTCACCTGCTGTGTCAGGGCAGCCTGATTTTGCGTTAACGTGGACATATTACCGATATGTTCAAGAATCTGATCAATCAGTGTTTTCATTTTCTGCATGCTATCTTCGATATTTACAGTGGCCTCTGAACTGTGATCAGCCAGTTTCCGAACCTCACCTGCAACGACGCCAAATCCCAGTCCCAGCTCTCCCGCTCTTGCAGCTTCAATGGCTGCATTCAACCCCAGCAGATTCGTCTGACTGGCAATCTCTCGAATAAACACGGTGATATTCTTCGTATCATCTGCACTGCTTTTCACTTGAATGGCTGCATCGGCTGATAACTCCTGTGCAGTAACCAGATCCTGTGCCTGATCGGTGATCGAGTTGATTCCACGTACCATCTCGCCAATGGACTCGGATAATTGTTTTGTTTTCAGATTCATGGCTTCCACGATCTGTTCCTTATTCTTCTCATGGGTTACATCTCGGATGGTTCCAGCTACACGGAGCGGCACTCCATCCTGATCCCTAATGGTTTCTCCACCCGCATGATACCAGCGATACTCCCCGTCTTTGCGTTGCAGACGATAATCCAGATCGTACGGTGTGCGACCACTGTAATCGTTCATATGTCTGGCGAATTCGTTGATCGTCCGATCATGGTCTTCCGGATGAAGTCGGCTGCTCCAACTGCTGAAAACATTGGGGAAATCCTGCTCGTCTTTAAATCCTAATTCTCTACGGAACTGGGGTGACCACCAAAACTCGTTATTCGGATTAACCACATCTCCTGCCACAACGGTCATATCCCACGGTGCCTCCACCAAGGCGCGGTTAACAAGATCATATCGGGTGACGAGTGCTTCTAGCTCATCCGATTTGCTCTTCTCCTCATGAATGTCGAACATGATGCCCAGAAGTTTGATCGGAACTCCAGCCTGATTTCGAATGACATGTCCAAGGCATCGGAACCAGCGAATTTCTCCCCCTTTTGTAATCATACGACTGATAACGTTATACGCAGTCGTTGCTCCAGTGTCATTCACATGGTTCATTATCTCTTGTACCAGCTGAGGTCTGTCATCCGGATATACCGATTTGGCCCAGCTCGCGAATGTATCGGGATAATCCTTGGCATTATGGAATCCTAACATTTGGCGAAATTCATTGGAAAACGATACTTTATTATTGCTATCCAGTGGATCACCGGCAACAATTTCAGACTCCCATAATCCTACATTCATTGCCTGATTCAGCATTCTAAGACGCATTTCCACGGCTTCGTTTTGTGCTTTCATCATATGTACTGCTTTTTTGATGTTACTGGCTATTTCATCGGTATCCAAAAATTCAATGCCATCTTCGATCCATGAGTCATAATCGCCCTTCTCTGCATTTGCTACCAGTTTACGACTATATTCCAGTAAATTCTGATGTGCATCTATACGAATGTGCTTGGTAGATTCAGTACGTTTACGAAACATGTTCATTTCTCCTCTTAGGTCATATGATATATATTTCGACATTATAAGACATTAAATGTAGAGCAATAGTCTTACTTTGTATAAAAAAACAAGAACCCATGCTGATTCAGCACGAGTTCTTGTTTCTTATATTCTTTAATTTCTATAATAATAAATCATATATGACTGCCTCTTGCCAGCTACCAGCCAAAATTCAATGTTTTCCCCGTTTCCACCCATGTTTTGATGCTGCTTAGAATCATCCACCAGCTACTCTGTGCATTCGCAAAGGAAGGATGGTTATCTGTAAATTGATCATTAATCAGTGTCAGCTTCGTACACTCCCCCACAGTCTCCAACTGGAAAACCACTCTGGATTGAAGCTCGGCATGATTGGCATGGTATGACGGTCCGGGATGCTCCTGATAACTAAGTCGGGACAACGGTTCAAATTCCAATATATCTCCGTACACATGTACAGTCTCCGCACCATCATTACCCGGGCCTACATAAGCAAATGGCTGACCTGGTTGAAAATTGGTGCGAAGTTCACTACCGAAAAAGCTGTTCCGTGTGCCGTCTGGTGATATTAGGGCATTCCATACATCTTCCAATCCTGCATTGATATAGAATTCATATTTGAGTTCCATGGACTCACTCCCTTTATGTATTGAACACGCGATCTACCAACCTCGTACTCCTATCCTATCGTTATACCCCAAAGCCCGTATTGTAAAAACGCGACAACAGGTAAAATATTAGCTCTTTATGTTTTCAGAAATGTTCTACCCTAATCAAATGCATTACGTCCATATAGTTCTTTCCGAGAAGATCAGATATACTAAACTGGAATGAAATAACAGGAAATGTTCAAGGTGTTAAGACGCAATCAGAAAGGAAATAAGACATGAGCCAGTCAACCCATATCATGGGCATCCCTTTTCCCAATGTATCGATGAATCGAACTGTTGAAATTCTTGGTGAAGTCGTAGATCAGGAAAGCAATGAATTATTCCATGTCATCACAGGCAATCCCGAGATTGTTATGTCTTGTCAAAAGAATGCCTCTCTTCGCAAAGTCGTCGATCAAGCTGGGTTAATTACAGCTGACGGTGCTGGCATTGTGATGGTATCCCGTTTGCGGGGCGGACAATTGACTGAACGGGTAACCGGTTGTGACCTTCTGTTTCGTTTATTGGAGGAAGGTGACCAAAAACACTGGTCCTTCTTCATGCTGGGAGCAGAGGAACACGTAAGTGAACAGGCCGTGAAAGTCATTGCCCAACGTTATCCAGGAGTTGTTATAAAAGGCCGACACCATGGTTATTTTCAGGCAGATGAGGAACAGCAGATTGTGGAAGAGATTCGTACTGCTCAACCAGACTTTCTTATCGTTGCTCTTGGTGCACCTCACGCGGAACACTGGATCAACAAGTATCGTCACCAGCTGAACGCTCGTGTAGCCATAGGTGTTGGAGGCAGTCTCGATATTGTAGCTGGCAAAACCAAACGTGCCCCTGCAATATGGCAGAAGCTTAATCTGGAATGGTTCTATCGCCTCCTCAGTCAACCTTCGAGATGGCGCAGGCAACTCATTTTACCCCGTTTTGCAGTGCGGGCTTTGTTGTTTCGAGAACCTAAATAATGTGAGATGAGCAGGAGGAATGATTCGGATGAAACAGGTAGAACAAGGAGACAGACCAAGTATGGGCCTGCTAAATCTGAATGAAGGTGATCATAAGTATCAACTGACACGCCATGCTCCTTCCGAAGCACTTCGCTTTTTTGTTAAACACTACTGGATCGTATCGTGGGATCTGACTGGACTTGAACCGTATCCCCAACATGTCGTGCCTAACCCCTGTGTCAATCTGGTTGTGGAACGGAACCATACGTTTTTCTTCGGACCATCAGGACGTAAATTCTCCTATCTTGTGAGTGGAAAAGGTCGTGTGTTTGGCGTGAAGTTCAAACCAGGAGGATTCTATCCCTTCCTCCGGGCTCCTGTCTCATCCTTGTACGGACAGCCGATGAATGTATCCAATATTCTTGACGTCACACCGGATTCCTTGGAAGACCGGCTTCTTGGAGCGGGGGATGATGCGGATAAAATCAGTTACATCGACCAGCTATTATGTGCACACCTTCCTGCTGAAGATGCCCAATCGAGAATGGTTAACGATATTGTGCAACAGATTGAACGGAACCGAGAGATGTTGAGAGTAGATGATCTGTCTTCCTATTGGAATATGCATACCCGAAAACTCCAGCGTCTGTTCAATCAGTATGTGGGGATCGGACCGAAAACCGTAATTAAGTTATATCGTCTGCAAAATGCTGCCGAATGGATGGACCGGGGTCTTCACTGTGACCTGATTAAGTTATCTCAGGATCTTGGATATCATGATCAATCCCATTTTATCCGAGATTTCAAGTCTATTATTGGCAGTACACCAGAGGAATACTTACACGCTAGACACCCGAATGGTGAACGCCGTGGGCTGATGAATTAAAAACCTGTCCTGAAAATCAGGACAGGCGAATGACTTCGATGGTATCCCCCGTATGGATTACACCTTCCCGTTCTACTGAGCACACAATCCCACGTTTTTTGCGAGCCGCAGGCACGAATTTTTTACGCAAACCCTCCTGTTCGTAGAATTGTTCAATCATTTTCCCCGGATGCACACAGGGAAGGTTCTCCCCTTCGCATATTAACCCTGTCCCGTTCGGAAATAATAGCCGCGTTCCAGCAGGCAGTTCAGTCAAACGATCAATACCACGGACCAACATATTGGCACCAAGCCATTCTGGACGCACTTCAGGAATATTCATTTTCTCAGCAATAAGAGCACATTCTTCCTCGGACACAATACTGATCTGGCGGCGATTCGCAATGGGTGTACCGCGCTTGTAGATTTTCTGACGCGAGTCTGCTGGACGAAGCAGACCGTAATGGCGGTCACTCGGAATTCCTGCAAGCTCAATGTCGATAAAAGGTACAACTCGGGTCACAAATGTGGATGGATCATCAGCCAACAAGACGAATTGAACCGTTCCCATAGTAATCTCCTCCCTTTCCTGAGCATGATCATTTCTTTATTGTTCATTATTACCCAATGAATGGATTGTCGACAATCGGCGTATGCTTACCTTTGTACGAATTTTTTACTTTTAACACTATAACCCACTTGGAAAATGACACATATTTTAAATAACACACAATTAAATTGTTACAAATTAAGTTTACTCTTTCCGTTCTTGTTACAAACATTTATACTAGAATGGACAAGTAAATAAATTACATATCAGAAAGCAAGGTGTTTCTATTGATTAGTATCATTTTTGTAGCTCTTGTAGCTGTCGAACACTTCTATATCATGGTGATGGAGATGTTCATGTGGACTCGTCCACGCACAATGAAAACCTTTAATCTCACACCGGAATTCGCCAAATCCACCAAATCCCTCGCTGCCAATCAAGGTCTTTACAATGGATTTCTTGCGGCTGGACTAATCTGGGGACTCCTATATCCGGATGCTGCCGTTGGACAGCATATTCAGATTTTCTTTCTGGCGTGTGTGATTATCGCGGCTCTTTATGGAGGAGCAACTTCTTCACGGTCGATCATTATCAAACAAGGATTGCCTGCGATCATTGCATTGTTGCTGGTCCTGTTCCTGTAATTTCCTGTCGATAGGTGCATTGCTACGATTCATCTTAACGCCGTTATGGTAAGGTAGTGAATAGATAGCAGTGTACAATGACCAGAATCAATCTGGGATCGGAAGGAGAACATGTCATGGGATTGTTTGACAAGCTTCGGCGGCGCAAAAAGGAAAAGGTACCTGCAGGTGGTACTGTTGAATCCACGAATTACAGTGAGACCATCGTGGGTTTTGTCCTGCTGGAGCGTGCCGATTGTGATTTTGACCTCTTCATCAGAAATATGAGTAACGAATGGAATATTGAGATCGAGGAACGCCCGGAGGAGGGCAATCTCTTTTTCGAAGTAAATGGAATGCAGGTGGTATGTGCTCATATTGCCGCGCCTGTACCTGACCGTGAAGTTGAGGAGAATGCCAGGCTAAATATCCTTTGGCGAGAAGCGGAGCAAGTTACCTCGCGGCACCAGTCTCAGATTATTGTGTCGGTTCTGAATGCAACTAATGCAATTGAGGGACATGTCCTGTTCACCCAAACAGCGAGTGCCTTGTTACAGTTGGATCACGCGCTGGCAATATACATGGCCCCCCTTGTCGTGGAAGCCAGTCAGTATGTCGAAACCAGCCGTGGAATCAATCATGATGAGTTGCCCGTCTCGCTCTGGATTTTCATCGGATTATTCCAGAATAACGAAGGCGCCTCAGCTTATACTTACGGATTACGTAACTTTGGAAAAGAAGAGATGGAGATTATGCAATCGTCTGAATCTTTAAGCGATGTATTTGAGATGATGTTCATGACCACAACGTATGTGGTTGAGAACGACGTCATACTGCATGACGGGGAAACACTCGGTTTCTCGGCAGAACAAAAGCTGAGTATTTCCCTTTCCAAAGGTGTAGCAACGGAAGGTAACAGTTTGAAGATTGGCTTCTAACTTACGTAGGATTTTCACTTTATCATGTTACAATGATTGAAGCCATCTAGAGTTCGTCCTCTGGGTGGCTTTTACTTATGCAACCTTCCTGCCAATGACAATATGAGAACAATCCCTGAATTTAACTTCAATAGGAAAAAGTAGTCCATAAGAATCACTTTATTATGATTTCAGTTTTCATCCTCGTTATAAAAGGGTATAATTAATAGGCTTATAGTCTCATATATTACATATTATTTTATTATCGAGGAGTTGCCTACATGTCTGTTAGACGTTTGGATTCAACTAAACCTATTATTGAAATTATCTGGGAAGGTATTGTTACTCCTGAACATGTCGAACAAGCGAATAAAGAAATTCAGAGAATAGCGGCGCAATTGGGAAATTCATTTGATGTGCTCGTGGACATGAGAACGATGAAGGCTTTTCCTCAGGATACCAAAGAAAAAATTGTGGAGCATCAGAAATTACTGCTAGATTGGGGTATGAAGCGGGCTAGTGTTGCCGTAGGCGGTGCGATCGCCAAAATGCAGTTGAATCGGATTTCCAAGGAATCTGCGCATCAGACGGAATTCCAATGGGAAACGTATGACGAAGCTTTGGCATTTTTGTTGAAATAAATTGAGGTATTACAGCATGAGTTCAAAGAGAATATGTAATATGTATGTGCTTCACGTGAAAAAAAGGGCGTTTCCCATGAGGAAGCGCCTTTTTTATGCAGGAATACTTTGCTACCCTTGTCTTCTTACTTTATAGAACGATCGCTTATCCTTTAAGATTTCGGAGTACTTACTCGTACCATCGTTACCGATGTACCACAGAGGCCTTTCTCCACAAACCCTGACCGCCTATACAAGCGAATCGCTTGGTTATCGGGATCAACACTGAGGGAGACTGCTTCAATTCCCCTCCGTTCCACCTCATCTAATGCGCTCTGAAGCAGTAAGGTACCTACTCCTTTTCCACGTGCATCTTGTGTTACAGCCATCCCCATCTCTGGCGTAGCTGCATTCACATAACCGTATCCCGCATTCTGATCCGTATAGAATCGTAATGTAATTGAACCTAATCTTTGCTCATGTTGGTCAACTGCAATATACCCGAAGTCTCCTTCTCTTCCCCAGTCTTCAACGTATTTTGACAGTTCAGGAGTATGAACACTTTCGATTGGGAGAGGTTCATCATTTTCTCGTGTATGCAGGGATGCATATAACATCTCCCACAGAAAAGGGATATCTTCTTCCTCAATCGGACGAACATGATAGTTGGTCATGGTCATGTTTGCTCCTCCTTCAGTTTTTCAAATAGGCGTTCCATCTCATTCAGACTAAACTCGTTAGTAATCTCGTAGTCCTCCAGATGATCTCTCGTTTTCGCCTCGCTGTAGATTGAGATGGAATGTTCATTATAGAATGTCAGTCCGAATCCATCGGTAAAGCGACCTTCTTTGTTAATGGTAATTCGCCACTCATAGTAATACGGATTTTGATCGGAAACATCCAATTCCCGAACCTTTTTAAGTTCAACATCCTTTAACAGCTTCAGCATGTCTCTGATCTCTTTGGAATCTGTAATCGTCACTTCATCATCTTCATTATACGGTTCATGATTTGAAACCTTTCTGATGGTCAACCGATCCAATGTATCCAGCATCGTCATATGATCTGTGACCTCTGCTCGAAACGTCGTATGCTTGCTGGGGATATACATCGCGTATTGACCAGAGGTATACATACGCACCGCAATAGCTACAACAACAATAATCGCAACGACACCCATAATGATTTTAATTTTTCTAATCATGCCTCTCTCCTCCACCCACCACAAAACATATATAAAATGGTAAATAATGATACTTTTCAGTATATCATCTCACTGCTGCTGTTCCAAAGTTAATTCTTATCTATAATCCCCCAATTCCGATAACGTTTTTGTCTAAACTATAGATATGGATAAAGCGTAAACGGTAGCGGAAAAGGCATGTAATCGGCGTATACAAGACATCCAGAGCATGATTCCGTTTACAATCCTAGTTACTAAAATATAGATCTAGGCTTGCTAACTAACTTGTTTGATTAACTAAAATTTGAACTAAAAATGACGATATACTTCATAAGCTTTATTCACTCTTACACATCCTTGACACCCCGGGGCTATAATCGGGAGAGTTCAACAAGTGTACATGATCCAAAAAAGCTCGAAATAACATGCTTGTCACACACGATAATATGTTCTTCAAAGTAGTAAAAGCGTGTAATTGTAAAACGCCAGGGGGAATTGGAATGAAGCTCAAACCAAAATTAATGATCATGTTTCTTGCCGCTGTGTTGATCACCGCACTTCCACTGGCTTCACTCGGCTTGGTGCAAACGGAAAGGCAAGCCATGCGTAATGTTGATTCCAAACTGAATGGCCTAATGACTTCTTCGGCAAATCAGTTGGATGGCTGGATCAGCAGTAATGCCAAAGTGATCGAAACATTAGGTTTTGTCATCCAGGAGGGCGTGCCTGAGGGCGAACTCACGGAAGAATACTTTAACATTATGAAGCTGGGAAGTAACAAAGAGAGTCTGTCGGATCTCTATTATGGTTCAGAACAAGACGGCAGTTTCATGAATGGTTCAGACTGGTCTCCCGATGCTGATTATGATCCAAGACAACGTCCTTGGTACCAGGAAGCGAAGCAGGACAATCAGTTAACGTTCTCTGACCCCTATCTCGATATGATGTCGAAGCAATATGCGGTGTCGATTGCTATGCCGGTCCAAAATAAAGAAGGCGCATTGCAAGGGGTTGTCGCAGGCGACTTGTTGCTCTCTACACTTACCGATACAGTGGCAAAAATAAATCTGGACGGATTAGGCTACACCTTTTTAATCGATAAAAACGGACTGCTTCTGGCCCACCCTGACGATAAAATGGTGAACACCTCAGCCAAGGAAAATACAGAGTTACACTCGCTGCTGGCAGATATGCAGGCGAATCCATCAGGTCAGAAGCCTTTCCAGAATAATGGTGAGAGTTATCTGTTGTTCTATCATCAGATTCCAAGCACTGGCTGGGTTGTAGGCTCTATTATCTCCGAGAAGTTGGCCTACGCTGAGTATTATGAATTGCGTAATAATTATATTCTGATTATCGCTATTACGTTACTGGTTGTGCTGGCAGGTGCCTATTGGATCGCAACACTCTTCATCAAGCCGTTGAGCAGTCTGCATGGAACGTCCCGCCAAATGTCCAGTGGTGACTTTACAGGACGGGTGCAGATCAAAGGCAGAGATGAGTTCGCAGAGCTTGGTATGGCATTCAATCAGATGTCCGATCAGCTTAGCTCACTGTTCAGACAAGTAACGGCTTCTGCTGACCGCGTACAACGTATTTCGGGTGAGATGCAGGAGCATACGGATAACACCAAGCGCATCGCTGAGCAGATCTCCATTGCTACGGATGAACTCGCTCAAGGCTCCAGTACACAGGCCGAATCCGTGTATGATGGCTCAAGCCGCCTGTCAGAGATGAGTGATAGTGTCGGCGGTATTAATCGCAGTGTAGAGCAGTCCGTAACGATGATGCGTGAGGCAGGAGAAGCCATGCTGGCTGGACTACAAGCGGTGGATCACCAAGTGGAACTTTCGGATGGCAACCGCCAATCGATTGATCGTGTCGGTGAGTCAATCTCTCTACTCGCAGACAAATCACAGAAAATTGAAGGCATCGTCAGCATGATTCAGGCTATTGCCTCCCAGACCAACCTGCTTGCACTTAACGCTTCCATTGAAGCAGCCAGAGCGGGTGAACATGGACGTGGATTTGCGGTGGTTGCCGAGGAAGTGCGCAAACTGGCTGAACAATCTGCCGGCTCTGCTCAGGACATCATCGTGTTGCTGAATGAAATTCAGGCGGCTAGCCACCAAAGCGTGAGCGAGGTCGATTCTGCTGAACATGGTATTGAGCAACAGGTTGCTGCCGTGCATGAGATGCGCAATTCGTTTATGCGAATCAAACAAGCCATGGAAGGTATCGACAACCAGCTCCAGCAGGTCTCTTCTGCAACAACCGAATTGGATAACAGCTCTGGCAAGATTGCCGAAGTGATCTCCAGTGTTGCGGCCATGTCGGAACAGAGTGCCGCTTCCACAGAAGAAGTTGCTTCTTCTACGCAGGAACAGTTCAATTACATCACGAGTATCTCGGAGCGCTCCAATGAACTGGCACAACAAGCCAATACGCTTGCTGAAGAAGTGAAAAAGTTCAAGATACAAATAAACAAGCCGCGTTCTCCTATAGGGTGAACGCGGCTTGTTTATTATGTTGATACGTTAAGTGATTTAGCTCAATACATGACCTGCGGATTCTCGGATAACCAATTCGGGCTTCAGCACAATCTTCTGTGGCTCTTTTTGCTCATCCTTCAGCTCTTCTATCAACAGATCTACAGCGCGATGTCCCAGTTCTTCAATCGGTTGGGCAACAGTCGTAAGCGGTGGACTGGTTACCGAAGCAAGAATGGTATTATCAAACCCGATAATCGACACATCCTCTGGCACGCGTAGCCCCAGCTCTTTGGCTGCCTGAAGAGCACCGATGGCCTGAATATCATTACAACAGAACAAACCTGTGGGGTGATGGTTCTCACCGAGTAGCAGTAGCGCCTCTTTTTTGGCCGAGTTCAGGTCAGCTGCAGATTCTCGGATCTGATTTGGTTCCAGCGTATGACCTGCCTTATTCAGTGTTTCACGGAATCCGCGTACACGTTCCTGACTGCTGCTGACTTTAGACGGTTCCGACAATACCGCTACATGGGTGTGCCCAAGTTCAAGCAGATGCGCCGCTGCAAGTGCTCCACCGAGTATGTCGTCAATGGTGACCGTATGTACCGACAAGGATGGCATATGACGGGCAATCAGAGCAACAGGAATCGACTGTTGCAGGAGGGGTGACAAAATGTCGGCATTATCGATCCCGGTTCCGATCATCATGCCATCAACCCTTTTTTGCTGGAGAAGGTTCAGGTAACGCTCTACCCGCTCGTCCTTATTATCCGTACTGCAGATGACCACGCTGTAGCCCAATTGACGGCTGCGATCCTCCACCGCTCTGGCAAGTTCTGCAAAATACGGGTTTGAAATGTCCGGTACGAGCAGCCCCAATGTATACGTCTGCTTGCCTGTAAGTGCAGCGGCGATTGCGCTGGGTTGATAGTGAAGGCGTTCCATGATCTCCATAATCTCCGCGCGCCGTTTCTCGCTGATCTTGCCTTTGCCATTAATGACCTGCGAGACGGTTGCAATGGATACACCCGCCTCGCGTGCTATATCGTATATGGTTGCTTTCATTGTTTTTTTCCCCATTTGTGCTTTATATGAATTGCGTTATACATGAATCAATTTCATATTACCTTTAGCTACTTCAATCAAAGGCTAAATATAGATCAGAATGGTTCAATTTGTCTATATTTAGTTACAGAAATCCATTTTTAGTGAGTTATGAAATTGATTCGCATAGATCATTGTTCTCTTCTCATTATGCAGGGGGAAGTCTGCATAAGCAACTTGAAGCCAGCACAATATGCGTAGCATGAATCGGTTGATCCGTTATCTCATGTGTAATAGAATCCAGCGTTATCGAATCAAAAACTGGACGTCTTACTTTTTCATCAACCACTCATGGTCAGGATCGTTATGGAATTTCCAAGTTCGGGTTGGGCCAGCCATGACGTTCAGATAGTAGACCTCATACCCCGGAGGGGCACCTACCGGATGATATCCGTCCGGGACAAGCACCACCTCGCCATTCTTCACTGCTAATGTCTCATCCACAGAGCGATCATCCGTGTATATGCGCTGAATAGCAAACCCTTGCTCAGGCTGTACACGGAAATAATACGTCTCTTCCAGCAAAGATTCATCCGGGAGTGCGTCCCGATCATGCTTATGTGGCGGATAACTGGACCAATGCCCATCTGGTGTGAACACCTCAACAACGAGCAAACTGTCCGCTTCCTTTTGTTCCGGCAAAATGTTATGAATCTGGCGTTCCAGATTGCCATACCCTCGTGCCTCTACCCCTACATCTTCGGGTGCAATGAGACGAGCCGGGTACGTGCCTTTACCAGGTGCAATACATATAGCGATTTCCAGTTCGGTACGTGCTGTGATCTGCACTTGATCGGAAGTTGAGACGTAGACTGAATACGGCGGAATTTTCTCGAAAACACTCATTCTTTTTCCGATATTATCCCATGTGTGCTCGCGGGTACTTACATTGGCGAAACCACTGAGAAGCACCACACAGAGTTCCTGATCACCGCTCTCACGGGTTAGCGTCTCCCCTTCTGCCAACTTCGCTACCTGAAATCCAACATATTCCCACCCGGCCGACTCCGGTGTTACGTTTATAAGTGTACCGTCTCCCTCCGGGTTGACCACGGGTTTCACAATACGTTCTGACATCTTGCCATCCACTCCTTTCTGTATTCGTCCACAACAATCTGAACCTTATAAAAAAACAAAACTTGGACTATTCATGCCCTCTATTAGAAAAAGTGACTTTAATCATCCACCTATGGCGTTGCCGTTTGCGATTCCAGTGACATCCCAGGGACCTCACTCAGCTTCACAGGTCTTCCCCGCTCCATGGACATTTTTGCAGCCAGCGCAATTCGCTCTGCCTGTACTGCATCGTGGCCATCTACGATAACCGGTGTATCATGGATGATCGCATCGATAAAGAGAGCTGTCTCCTGCACATACGCTTCATTGTAACGTTCCAGGAAAAAGTGTAACGGTTTGTCGCGCATGAGCCCGGCCGCTGTACTGATCTCAGCCGTATTCGGATGGTCATTGGCCGCTGCGGCGCTGCCCATTGAACCAAATACTTCTACACGCTGGTCATATCCGTATACAGCCTGACGGCTGTTATCAATAACACCAATCGCCCCGTTGGCAAACGTCATCGTTACAATCGCCGTATCCACATCGCCATGTTCTGCAAAGACCGGATTAATCAGCACGTTGCCTTGAGCGTATACTTCTTCCACTTCGCTCCCCGACAGATAACGGGCCATGTCAAAATCGTGGATCATCATGTCCATGAAAATCCCGCCAGACACCCGGATATACTCCGCAGGTGGTGGAGACGGGTCGCGAGACGTAATTTTGATAATATGCGGATCACCAATCGTACCATCCTGCACATGAGCACGTACCCGTCTGAAGTTGTGATCGAAACGGCGGTTAAACCCGATTTGCAGCTTCACTCCCGCCTTCTGAACCGCTGCTACAGCCGCTTGGGTCTGCGCCAGATCCATACTGACTGGCTTCTCGCAGAAGATGTGTTTGCCTGCCTGAGCGGCCTGCTCGATCAGCGGCACATGTGTATCTGTTGAAGAACAGATCAGCACCGCGTCTACATTAGGCATCGAGATCAACTGGCTGCTATCTGTTGTTACAACAGGGATGCCACGTGTGGAGGCCCATGCCTCCAATTCAGGACCTGCAAACAAGTCACTGATTCCCACAATCTCGGCATGCGGGTTGCGCAGGAGATTGTCTGCATGAATTTTGCCGATCCGTCCAGCACCGATGATGCCAATTCTCACTTTGTCCTTGCCCATTCCGTTATCCTCCCTATGTGCGTCCATATGGGCTGGGCGTTCCCCTTAGCCCGAGTTATGCTCTGGTTGTTACCAGCGTGCCGTTACCATCTTCTTGCGAGTGTAGAATTCAACACCATCCGTACCATTGGCATGCAGATCACCATAGAAGGACTTTTTCCAACCGGAAAACGGGAAAAATGCCATTGGTGCAGGTACGCCCAGGTTAATACCCAACATGCCCGCATCAATTGTCTCACGGAATTGACGCATACTTGCTCCGCTACGGGTGAACAGACACGCACCATTAGCAAAGTCGGAACGGTTCGCAAGCTCAATGGCTTCCTCCAGCGTAGATACTCTTGCCACCGAGAGTACTGGAGCAAAGATCTCATCCTGCCATATTTTCATATTACTCCCCACTTGGTCAAATACCGTTGGCCCTACAAAATAACCCGAACCATCTGTCGCCTGATCCTTACGTCCATCCCGAATCAAGGCCGCGCCTTCCTGCTCTCCAGATTCAATGTAACCGAGTGTACGCTCTTTATGTGGTCCACGGATGACAGGACCGAGGAACACGCCCTCATCCATACCGTTACCAATGGTAATGCGATCTGCTGCTTCCACCAGCTTTTGAACCAGTTCATCAGCCACGTCACCCACAGCCACAACAACCGAACATGCCATGCAACGCTCCCCTGCCGAGCCAAAGGCTGCACTCGTAATTTCTTTTACCGTTAGATCCAGATCGGCGTCCGGCATAACGATGGAGTGGTTTTTGGCACCAGCCAGTGCCTGTACCCGTTTGCCATGCTTGGATGCAGTGGTGTAGACGTATTCAGCTACAGGTTGTGATCCGACAAAGGAGATCGCTTGAACATCCTTATGTTCCAGCAGACCATTCACGACATCATGTGCACCATGTACGATGTTGAGCACGCCGTCCGGAAGCCCTGCTTCCTTGAACAGCTCTGCCAGACGACCAGCCAGGAGCGGTGTACGCTCGGACGGCTTCAGGACAAAGGTGTTACCGCATGCAATAGCCAGCGGGAACATCCAGCACGGCACCATCATCGGGAAGTTGAACGGGGTAATTCCCCCAATAACTCCGATTGGATAACGATACATGCCTGACTCCAATCCTGTCGCGATATCAGGCAGCTGTTTGCCCATCATCAGATTCGGAGCACCTGCCGCGAACTCAACGCATTCAATGCCACGCAATACCTCGCCATACGCTTCGGCATAACTTTTACCGTTCTCCAGCGTCACCAGGCGAGCGAGTTCCTCCCAATGTTCAACCAGCAGCTGCTGGTAGCGGAACAGAATACGTGCACGGCGTGGGACCGGTGTGCCGCTCCAGGACTTGAACGCTTCCCGTGCCGTCTGAACGGCCAGATCCACGTCCGCTTGTTCGGACAGTGGCACATGTGCAATAACTTCTTCCGTAGCCGGATTCACCACCGGCTCCGTGCGAGTTGACGCTGGGGTTACCCAGGCACCTCCGATCCAGTTTGGTACCATTGTCGCTGTTGCAGATGCTTCAGAAATTCCTTTTCCCATAGCTCTGTCTCCCTTCGCTTATGTGTGATCCCTTATGTTCAACATGTTCATTGTTATAGATCTGTATGAGTACGTTATTCAAAGTATTGCAATGAGCTTCAAGACACGATGATCTCGCCCCGATTGCAACGTTCGATGTAGTCATTCACCTGTTCCACCGTTGGCATCGCATCCGAACAGCTGTGGCTTGAAATGACGATACTTGCTGCGCCACTGCCATAGGCCATACTGCGCTCAATCGTCCAGCCCTGCATCAGTCCATACAGGAACCCAGCTGCGTAGGAGTCGCCTGCGCCGAACGTTTTGACCACTTTTGCCGGATAGCTGTCCGCACGGTGGGAAAGCCCTTCACGCGTATAAGCAATGGACCCTTCCTTGCCGTGTTTGATTACAACGATGTTCGCTGAGAAATCGAACCATTTCTGTGCAGTTACCTGATCGCTATGATCCGGATTGTGGTCGAATGTCTCCATCATGTCGAACTCTTCACGTGTGCCGAGGATGATATCGCATTTCTCGGCTGCGAGGTTGTAATAGACGGCTGTCTCTTCATCTGATGACCATGTGTATGGGCGATAGTCCAGATCAAACACAATCACCGTGCCATGCTTCTTCGCATACGTTAGTGCCTGCAATACGGCTTCACGGGATGGGCTCTGCGCAAGGGCTGTGCCCGAGATTAGCAACACTTTGGAGTCAGCAATCAACTGCTCTTGTACCTCTTGCGCCCGTAATAACAGATCCGCTACATTGTCCCGGTACATCAGGATACTGCAATCGGTCGGGCTTTTGATCTCGGTAAAAGCAAGCCCTGTCACCGCTCCGGTGTCATCTGTCACCACATTCGATGTATCGATGCCGTTCTTCTCCAGATAGCTATGGATGAATCGACCCATCTGGTCATTCGCGATCTTACCGATAAAAGCCGTCTCCATACCCAGTCTGGACATGCCTATCGTAATATTGGCCGGTGAGCCGCCAACATACTTCGTGAACGTCATTGTCTCTTCCATCGGGCGATTGATCTCATTGGCGTTCAAGTCGATGCACAAGCGACCAATTGCGGTGAAATCCTTCTTCCTTGATTCTGGAAAGGATACATAGGTCATTGCATGTGAGCCCCTTTCTGTGTTGAGATTTTACATGTTCTATATGGATATCTAGACTAGTTACTCATTCCAGCGTGAGGAATAATAAACGGCTAGAAAAGGTCAGGTTTATTTTGCAATCGTAATGTGATAGTTTTGCTGGCCTTCTTGCTTCTCACTTCATGGGTAGGGTCCTGTCCCCATCGCTATGTCTATATCAGCTATGTTGGTATAAGGACTCCATATAGTTCAAGGAGCGTTTGGCATACTCATACGGGTTATGAAGCGCAGGGTCCTGCTCTCCTTCAAGCATCGCCCAGCCATCGTATCCTCGTGTGATCAGTTCTTGCAGAATTGGTGCAAAATCAATGCATCCATCCCCTGGTACGGTGAACACGCCTCTACGAATACAACCGACAAAGTCGGATTGCTCCGCGCGTGCTTCATCCAGCACATGCGGGCGGATATCTTTCAGATGGATGTAAGCGATCCGATCATAATGTTTGCGTAGCAGTTCCAGTGGATTGGCTCCGCCATAGTAGGCATGACCTGTGTCATAGAGCAGATACACGAGAGATGGGTCCGTCAACTCCATCAGTCGATCAATCTCATCCGGTTGTTCTACCACTGTGCCTCCATGATGATGGTACGTGAGCTTTAACCCATGTTCACGGGCAATGGCTCCTGCTTCATTCAACCCTTCAGCAAGGATATGCCATTCAGATTCACTGAGCCTAAGCACTTCTTTTTCATTCGGTGTCCGTCTTGGATCAAAATGAAGTGACCCACCTACCTCTGCCGTACTAATCACCTTACTGCCCATGGACTGCAGAAATTCTGCATGTCTGCGATAACTGTCCAGTTCCGACTGGCGATACGCTGGATCGGAGAAAAGTACCGATTTCCACTGGGAGACCAGCTTGATATTCCTTTTGCTCAATTCCTCACGCAGTATAGTGGGATCCGTTGGATATTTACGTCCCATCTCTGTACCTGTCAGCCCAAGACGCTGAATGTCATCCAGAATCTGCGCACACGTTGTCGCATCACCATGCTCTTTCACATCTTCACCGACCCAATTGATCGGATGAATCCCAAGCTGGAATGGCAGCTTGCTCATTGCTCCACGTCTCCTTTGTCGTTCAAACTTATGGTTCACTATATTAAACCGGACTAAATAGGTCTTGCTTTGGCACGGTTGGCTTGCATGGTGTGATGCGCATGAACTACCTTTTCCTCGGCAGATACTTCGGGCACACCTACATTCCACCATGACTCGTATCCACCTGCGTTGGTTCCAGGCACGACTGGAATCTCAATTAACGTACTAACCGTTTCGTTCTTCGCATCTCGGATTGCCTGTTCCAGCTGTTCTGCTGTCTCGGCTCTATAGGATTTGGCCCCCATGCTTCGGGCATGTGCAGCAAAGTCTATTGGCATGTATTCCCCAGTTAGTCGTCCACTCCCGGATTCCCGATAACGGAACTCATTCCCGAACCCGTCACTACCATGTTCCCGCTGCAAATTATGAATACACTGGAATCCGTTATTGTTGAATAATAGAATGGTCATTTTCTTCTGTTCCTGCAAACTGGTCACAAACTCTGAGTGCAACATCAGATAACTGCCATCCCCTACCATGGCGTACACCTCACGATCCGGCTCGGCAAGTGCTGCTCCGAATGCTCCACTTACCTCGTACCCCATACAGGAGAACCCATACTCCATGTGATACGTCTTTGGTTCAGCCGCACGCCACAGACGATGTAGATCACCCGGCAGACTGCCTGCCGCACACACTATGACGGAAGATGGATCAATGGTCCGGTTAACGATGCCAACTGCTGTAGTTTGTGCCAGCCCTGCTTCATGTTGAGCTGCATACAGCCGATCCACTTCTGCATTCCATTCAGCGCGGAGATCAGCAACTTCGGATGCGCCATATGCACTTCGGTATTGTCTTTCCTGCAATTCCTTCTGCAAAGCCTGCAATCCTTCGCGAGCATCTGCCAGAATGGCTTCTCCGCCTAACTTGGCGGCATCCATACTGTTCAGGTTGATGTTAATAAATGAAGCTTCCGGATGCTGAAAAGCAGAACGGGACGCCGTCGTAAAGTCGGAGAATCGAGTACCGACACCGATCACCACATCCGCTTCTCTCGCCAGCCTGTTGGCTGCCAGAGAGCCGGTAACCCCGATGGCCCCCACATTCAGTGGGTGGTCCCAAGAGACTGCGCTTTTGCCCGCCTGCGTCTCGGCGATCGGAATGCCAAATGCCTCGGCGAACTCCACGAGTTGAACGGACGCCTCAGAGTACAACACACCGCCGCCTGCAACGAGAAGCGGCTTGCTGCCACGGGCAATCTGCTCTGTTGCCCGTTCAATGGCTGCTTGTACCGGGGGACGACGGTCCAGATAATGTATTTTGCGGGCAAAGAACGATTCCGGGTAATCGAACGCTTCTGCCTGTACGTCCTGCGGCAGTGCCAGCGTTACTGCTCCCGTCTCTGCTGGATCGGTTAGTACACGCATGGCCTGAGTAGCAGCTATCATCAACTGTTCGGGACGAACGATACGATCCCAGTACTTGCTGACGGCTTTGAATGGATCCGTGGCCGAGATTGTATAATCACTACTCACTTCCAACTGCTGTAGTACCGGGTCAGGTTCCCGTGTAGCAAAGTTGTCTCCAGGAAGCAATAAAACCGGAATCCGGTTCACCGTTGCAGTAGCTGCCGCTGTAATCATATTCAAAGCACCAGGTCCAATGGATGTTGTACATGCGTAGATCTGTCTGCGGTTCTTCTGCTTGGCATAGGCTGCTGCCGTATGCACCATACCTTGTTCGTTCTTGCCTTGCATATACGTCAGGCTTCCCGGACTGCGCTCCAGCGCTTCTCCAATGCCTGTTACATTGCCATGTCCAAAAATACCGATGATTCCCTTCACAAACTTGGTTTCGACCCCGTCAACCGAGATATATTGCTGATCCAGGTATCGAAGCAGTGCCTGAGCCATGGTTAATCGAATTGTATTCATGAGTTTGATCGCCGTCCTTTCCTTTACGGGTTAAGCGCTTAATCTACGTTAAGTTTAAGCGCCTTACCCCTGAAGGTTAAGCGCTTAATTGATATGGTATTACAGGTTCATGATTTACGCAAGCTATTTTTGTAAGCGTTTTTATAAAATGTGATAAAGCAAAAATATTCAGTATACGAAGATGCACGAGATCTTCTCCAGTTGAACACTTCCAAAATGACAAAGACCTAATTTAAAAGAGGAATATGTCTTGTTAGGATGGGAGACATACTCGTACATGCAAGTTAACCATATCATCTGTAATCTCTGTATACATTTATAATACCAATGTCTGTGAATGCAAAAAAGAAAGAGACGGTGAGTACCATCTCTTTCTTTTCAATATTTAAGCGGGTGATGGGAATCGAACCCACGCTATTAGCTTGGAAGGCTAAAGTTCTACCATTGAACTACACCCGCATAACAACAATCGGGATGACACGATTTGAACATGCGACCCCCTGGTCCCAAACCAGGTGCTCTACCAAGCTGAGCTACATCCCGTTATCTATACCGGCGAGAGGACTCGAACCTCCACGGTTTCCCACTCGATTTTGAGTCGAGCGCGTCTGCCATTCCGCCACGCCGGCAAAGTATGAAGTT
>NZ_JBBOTQ010000026.1:0-33557 GCF_038005685.1 Priestia sp. FSL H7-0729 | reverse complement strand
CCAATAAAGTTTTGAAAAGAGCGATAAGCTCATTTTGAATCTGACGAGATTAAAATCTCATTTGTGCTCCAGTCGATCCAAGCCAAGGCTTGTTTCAAACTTTCGCGTTCATTCTGCAAGCAGAATGTTTACTCACTCGTTGTTCAGTTTTCAAAGATCAAACTTGTTCCATTACCGAATGTCGTTCTCTTCAGCAACTTTTATATCTTATCACATCCGAACCAACTTTGCAAGCTCTTTTTTTAAGTTTCTTTCGAAGCTTATTTGATTCGCTTGCCGCACCGTGTAAACTGTGTTTTCTTGGCCGGAATTAGAATATACCATGTACAGATATTGATTGCAAGTCTTTTTTATCTACAATATCAGTTCAATCTCATGCGGACGTACATATGGTACTTTTCCACCCTAGCAAGTTCGTATGCACGTCCTATCATCTTATTGTTTAACATTCCGGACTGGAATCTTTCGTGGCCATAAACTATAGCTAAAGCTTATCAGAAAATCGATACCGAGTACCATGCCCCACACTTTAATCATATTATTGAAGACGGCGGTACGTTCAGCATCCCCAATCCACCAGATCATGGCATATAGAAATGTACTACCTATAGCCCAAGCCAAAAGATGTCTAAACCATCCACTACGCTCACGACTCGCATGCTCTCTGCCATATAACTTGTTGTTACGAGGATTCTCTCCTCCCTTAAACCAATATAGGAAGTACCGGTCTGCCCAAGCGATCATCTGATGACCATAAGCAATGCTTACTCCGATATACACCGCAGCAATACCATGAATCACGCCCGCTGTAGCTCCACGCTGAAGATCCATCACAGTGGCCACCAGCAGCAACAGATCCACTATTGGTGTTGCCATCAGCAAACCAATGCCTAACCTTTTCATGCCAAGAAGATACCTGACACATAGACCCGCAAACACAAACACCCAAAAGGCAATCTCACATCCTATAATGAAATAACCAATCATCTGTTAGCCCCCTTATCTTTATAATACGAATGTATTAAATACAATTTAGCACGTTTGTATCATAATAATCAACAGTGATATAATGTTCTTATGCCTAAAATTGTTGATCATGATAAACAGCGTGTGCTCGTGGCCGAGGCAGCTTGGCGTATTATACGAAGAGATGGCATGGAACAAGCCTCTGTTCGGAATATTGCGGAAGAAGCTGGAATTTCGGTCGGTTCGATGCGTCACTATTTTTCTACTCAGTCCGAACTACTACGATATGCCATGAATCTGGTATCCGAACGGGTATCCAACCGAATCCAACAAATGTCTTTTACCGGATCTCCCTTGGACAATATGAAATGTTTGTTACTTGAGTTATTACCAAACACAGATGAAAAACTGGCCGAAATGGAGGTGTGGTACGCTTTTACAGCCAGATCCAAAACTGATTCTACACTTAAAGAACTTGCCGATACCGTTTATGACGAACTCAGACAGGCTGTAAGCTATGTTATCACTCACCTGAACGAACATGATCTCACCCAACCAGATCTTGATATTGGACTTGAGATCGAGAGATTGTACGCACTCGTGGATGGCTTGGGTATCCATACCGTTCTTAGACCCGACAAGATGAATGCCAAGCTCATGGACGATGTACTCACTTTGCATCTTGCTTCCTTGTGCCGTTAAACAAAAAAAACCGCAGTACATTCGTTGTGACTAAGGCCTGTTACGATAACAGAAGTTAGTTCTGAATGTCTGACGGTTTTTCTTTTTATCCGATAATGATCCGGCCCTCCGGATGACGATACAGTTTCTTCTCTTTGCGCGGACGAAGAGCATACGCGATGGTTAATGGTCCGATCCGACCTACAAACATGGTAAAGGTGATAATGATTTTTCCCCAATTGGTCAACTCATCGGTCACTCCCACGGAAAGACCCACGGTACCGATTGCGGATGCAGCTTCAAACATCAGTGACAGGAACGGTGCATCCTCTGTCGTAAGCAGAAGCATCACCACGATCATGAATATGATCAGTGAAACCATAATAATGGTCAATGCTCTCATCAGCAGCTCCTTCGGAACACGTTGGCGGAAAAACACGATATCCTTATTTCCCCGAATCATGGCATACACTGCACCAATCATGATCAGGAATGTAGTCGTTTTGATTCCGCCCCCGGTCGATCCCGGAGAAGCCCCGATAAACATCAGCAGAATGAAGAAGAATTGGGTAGCTTGCCTCATCTCTGTAATATCGATTGTACTCGTTCCCGACGAACGTGTAGAGACAGACTGGAAGAAGGACGCATAGATCTTCTCGCTCCAGGTGAGTGAAGCCAGCGTATGTCCATTGGTAAATTCGAAAACAAACAACACAATCGCTCCTATACCGATCAGCGCTCCCGACACAGACAGTACCAGTTTGGACTGTAGGGATAGGCGCCTGCGTTTGCGATACTCAAACAGATCATTTAACACAACGAAGCCCAATCCACCAGAGATAACGAGAACAGAAGCAGTGATGTTGAATATCCAATCTCCGGTGTAATATTGAAAGCTATTACCGAACAGATCAAAGCCACCATTATTAAACAGTGAAACGGAATGAAATATCCCATAGTACACAGCCTGGCCAAAGGGCATCTCCGTTGCCCAGCGCAGCGCCAGTATGACGGCAGCTACCCCTTCGATGGTAAAGGAGAAAATCAGGACCTTGCGGATAATGCGTACGATCCCTTCCATACTGTCTGCATTTATGGCTTCTTTGAGTAATAGCCTATCCTTCAGTGAGATTCGCTTGCCCAATACCAACGCAAAAAGGGTAGCCATGGTCATGAAGCCGAGTCCACCAAGCTGCATTAATATCATAATGACGATCTGACCAAACAAATTAAACGTCGTCCCTACATCCACAACGACAAGTCCAGTCACACATGCAGCAGAAGTTGATGTAAAGAGCGCGTCAATAAACGCCAAATGCACACCGCTTTGGTTGGAGATTGGCAACATAAGAAGCACCGTACCAATCGCAATGATAAGCAGGAAACCACCGACAAGGATTAACGGAGGAGATAAAAATTTGGCAAAGTGAAGCCTGAACTTCATGAAGGGCACCTCTTTTAACAAAATGCGAACAGGTTAATCTACATAAAATACAAAACGCAGTTCCAACATAATGGCGTGCTGTGAACAGGGCGTTCTGACAGATTTCATTTATAGCGCCTATGTAAACCTAAAGAGGAACTTGCCTCAGCATCTTACTGAACGGCAGGTTCCTCTTCTATTATGAACGTATGATACGTTCCTTATTTAATCTTGCGTACGAGGACGCATGTGCGGGAAGAGCAGTACGTCACGAATCGAAGGGGAGTTGGTAAGCAGCATGATCAGGCGATCAACCCCGATTCCCAATCCACCTGTTGGTGGCATACCATATTCAAGCGCACGGATGAAGTCATCATCCATCTCATGAGCTTCGTCGTTCCCATGTTCTTTCTCCAGCATCTGTGCTTCAAAGCGCTGACGTTGATCGATTGGATCATTCAGCTCTGTAAAAGCATTGGCATGCTCGCGTCCAACGATGAACAATTCGAAGCGATCCGTGAAGCGTGGGTCTACATCATTTTTCTTCGCCAGCGGTGAGATCTCAAGAGGATGTCCGGTAATGAAAGTCGGTTGAATCAACGTCTCTTCCACAAATTCCTCAAAGAATGCGTTCAAAATATGACCAAATGTCATATGTTTTTCAACCGGAACCTTATGTTCCTTCGCCAAGCTATGTGCTTCCTCATCCGTCATATGTACGGAGAAGTCTACGCCCACAACTTCCTTAACTGCATCCACCATCGTAACACGACGCCACTGCGGCGTAAGATCTACTTCATGGTCTCCATACTGGATCACTTGCGTACCCAGCACTTCCTGTGCAATATGAGCTACCAGGTTCTCCGTCAATTGCATAATATCCTTGTAGTCGGCATATGCCTCATACAATTCAATCATTGTGAACTCCGGATTGTGACGTGTGGACATACCTTCATTCCGGTATACACGGCCGATCTCATATACCTTCTCCAGTCCGCCAACAATTAGACGTTTCAGGTGAAGCTCAATCGCAATCCGCATGTACAGTTCCATATCCAGCGCATTGTGATGTGTGATGAACGGACGTGCTGCAGCTCCTCCTGCGATGGTATGCAACGTAGGTGTTTCCACTTCCAGATATCCAAGGGAATCCAGGTAACGACGCATCGATTGAATGATTTTGGAACGTGCGATAAAGGTCTGTTGTACGTCCGGGCTCATAATCAGGTCAACATAACGCTGGCGGTAACGCAGCTCTACGTCGGTGAGACCATGGAATTTATCCGGAAGCGGATAGAGCGATTTGGACAGCACTTCAAGATCTTTAACTTTGACAGAAGTTTCACCTGTTTTGGTCTTAAAGATCACGCCAGTTACCCCAACGATATCGCCAAGGTCCAGCAGGCTGAATGCCGCATACTTGTCTTCAGGCACGGTATCCTGACGAACATAGATCTGGATTCTGCCGCTCAGGTCCTGAATATGTGCAAAGCTAGCTTTACCCATTCCCCGCTTCGCCATGATCCGTCCGGCAATACTGACTTCGATGTGCTTCTCTTCCAGCTCTTCCTTGGTCAGTTCTTCATACTTCTTCAGAATGGAGCCGGCTTCTTCGGTACGTACGTATTTTTGGCCAAAAGGGTCGATTCCCAATTTGCGGAGCTCGTCCAATTTGTCACGGCGAATTTGTAAAAGCTCGCTAAGTTCGGTTTCCTGATTCAAGACTTCATCCGTCATGATCTGTATTCATCTCCTTATTTACATTGCAGGCATCGCGTGAGGACACTCTATCCTCAAATATTGAAAAAGCTTCCCTAAGGAAGCTTTTGTTTACCGTGCCCAACTGCTTCGTTGCTATAGCTTTTTAATATCTACAATTTTATATTGAATTACGCCAGCAGGTACACTTACATCAACAACTGTACCGTTTTTCTTGCCCAGGATCGCTTTGCCGACAGGGCTTTCGTTGGAGATCTTGTTCTGAAGTGGGTTAGACTCAGCCGATCCTACAATTGTATATTCTGTGATGTCGCCGAATTCCAAATCTTCTACAGTAACGGTGGCACCTACACTTACAACATCCGTATCAATCTCATCACTGTTAATGATGCGTGCGTTCCGAAGCATTTTCTCCAAAGTAATAATACGACCTTCAATGAAAGCCTGTTCGTTCTTTGCGTCTTCGTATTCAGAGTTCTCACTGATATCTCCATAACCGATGGCTACCTTAATCCGTTCAGCCACTTCGCGGCGCTTCACTGATTTCAATGTTTCCAGTTCTTCTTCCAGCTTCTTAAGTCCCTCTGGTGTAAGGATAACTTCCTTGTCGCTCATCTCAACCGATTCTCCTGTCATGGGAATAATTTGATTGTACGGCAACGGAATCAGTGCTGATTACAGAGCTCCGCCCGCATACATCTTCAAAACTATATGAAGTTCTCCAGAGAAATAGAATATTCCTCCTGATGACTAGCCTTTAATTAACGCACATGGCGAATTTATACTGTGAAATTATAGGGGAACGATCTCGAAAAGTCAATGTTACGTCCCCTGTAGCTGTAAACGGTTTATGGCTACGTTAATAATTAAGATACATTTCCGGCAATTACCGGTTCTGACTCCAAATTACCTTCGCTTTTCAGCTGACCTACAAAGCTCTCGAGAATCTGTACCATCTCATCCCGCTTGGTTCCTTCCATAATAACGTCCTTAATACGGGCAGATCCTTTCAAGCCTTTCAAATACCAAGCCAGATGTTTACGCATCTCGCGTACGGCAACCGTCTCATTCTTCAATGCGATCAGGCGGTCCATATGCAGAATGGCAACGCGGATCTTCTCTTCGCCATTAGGGTCAGGAAGCAATTCTCCCGTGCTTAAGTATTGAATGGTACGATACAGCATCCATGGGTTACCCAAGGCGGCACGACCGATCATCACTCCATCACAACCCGTTTCATCCAGCATACGGCGTGCATCCTCTGGTGTATGGACATCGCCATTACCAATTACCGGAATAGAGACAGCCTCTTTTACATCTTTGATGTGTGACCAGTCAGCTGTACCTGTGTAAAGTTGCTCACGTGTACGACCATGCACACTTACCGCCTGCCCACCCGCACGTTCAACCGCGAGCGCATTCTCTACCGCGAAGATATGCTCGTTATCCCAGCCAATACGCATCTTAACCGTCACCGGCTTCTCAACCGCATCGACTACAGCAGATACCATCTCATAGATCTTGTTGGGATCAAGCAACCAACGTGCACCTGCATCACATTTTGTTACCTTTGGCACAGGGCATCCCATGTTAATGTCGATGATGTCTGCATTGGTTTCTTTGTCCACAATTTTGGCTGCTTCTATAAGGGAATCCCGATCTCCCCCAAAAATCTGAAGGCTCAGCGGTTTCTCACGCTCATCTACAAACAACATTTCACGTGTACGCTGGTTGCCATGGACAATGGCTTTGCCACTCACCATCTCCGCGCATACGAGGCCTGTTCCGAATTCTTTTGCGATCAAACGAAAAGCCGGATTACATACGCCA
The DNA here is from genome assembly GCF_038005685.1 of Priestia sp. FSL H7-0729. Lineage (NCBI taxonomy): Bacteria > Bacillati > Bacillota > Bacilli > Caryophanales > Bacillaceae > Priestia > Priestia sp. FSL H7-0729. The sequence continues at coordinate 26,938 of NZ_JBBOTQ010000026.1, read as the reverse complement.
GCCATCGGCGCAAGTACGACCTGGTTTTTCATTTCAATGCCACCAATGTTAAGCACGGTAGTCGTTTCACTCCTTTTTAATTCTGTATAAATCAACGATATAAGGTTCGATCAATGTCTTGGTTGGTTGTTGTAATATGACGAAACCGAAACGGTCCTACTTGCCCTGCAACTCCTCAATACTGATTGCCAGCACACCCGCAATTCGATCCAGCTCTTGCTGGGATACCTTACGGTTCCCCCGCTCAATGGTTCCCAGAATGGCCAGCGAGATGCCGGTCTCGGCAGCAAGTTCATGTTGTGTTAAACCTTTCAGCTTCCGGAATGCCCGGATTCGATTGGCCAATTGCATGTTTTCCAAAGCTGTATTCCATCCTTTCCATCCAGTACAGACAACGATGAGTGTACAAAGGTATACAAACCTGAAACCTCGCCCTCCGGTACGATATCTGACAGTGGCACCAATACAAAAGCCCGTTCACCCATACGGGGATGAGGCAATTGAAGCAATTCGGTATCACGCGTCTCACCATGCATCCAGAGCAGATCCAGATCAACGGTGCGTGGTCCCCAGCGAATATCACGAACACGTCCAAGCCGGTTCTCGATATCCAGTAATTCCGTAAGCAACTGCTCCGGTGTCAGCATCGCCTTTACGGCGACTGCCATATTCAGAAACGCAGGCTGATCTACATATCCTACAGGCTCCGTCTCATATAGTGCAGAACAACGCAGAACGGATATATGAGGGTGTTCATCCAGCATAGACAATGCTTCAAACAGCGTCTGTTCCCGGTCACCCAAATTGGCCCCTAAAGCAATATAAGCCTCTGAAGATTCAGAGGTCGAATGTGCAATCATGATCGGTTCTCACTTTCTTGTGCGGCGAAGCTCTACCGTTACGCCTTCAAAATGAATATCGAATGGCGGATGTGGCTTCGTCACCTTGACTGTCAATGCATTGATAATAGTATAAGTGTCTAGTAAAGAAGATGCAATATGTTCGCCCAAAGCTTCAATTAACTGGAATGATTTATTTTCAACGATCTGTTTTACCAGCTCATGGATCTCCGCATAATTGATCGTTTTGGTCAGATCATCGTTACGTCCAGCCTCACTCAGGTCCATATCGATCTCCAGATCAATATAGTATCGCTGCCCAAGCTTCCGTTCTTCTGCAAATACACCGTGATATCCGTAATACTCCATTCGATGCATAACCATTCTATCCATACGATCCGCCTGCCCTCTATATATATTAAAATTTTGAAAAACGCTGCACTTCAACTGGACGGGTCACCCGGACCCGCCAGCCTTATTTCCTCCGTAGACCCGGAGAAGCATATAACATAGCATCACACATGTCTGCCGTCCGCCGAATCGGCTTCACATCATGAACCCGCACCATCTGGCAGCCTTGGGCAATGCCAAATGCAACAGTTGCAGCCGTTCCTTCCAGTGCATCATCCGCCCCGACATTCAGAGTGTTCTGGATGAACCTTTTGCGTGAGGTGGCTAACAGCACGGGATATCCCATTTCATTGAGCAAACCGAGCGAAGACATAAGGGCCAGATTCTCCTTCAGATCCTTCACAAAACCAATACCCGGGTCCAGGATAATCTGATCTGCCTTTACGCCGGCTGCCAGTGCAAGTTGAATGCTCTCCTTCACATCGCTGACGACATCACTCAGATAATCGGTATAGTTTCGCTCCTGCCGATTATGCATGAGAATGATGGGACACCCCAGCTCTGCTGCCGTGCGGGCCATATCTGGATCTGCCTTGGCGCCCCACACATCATTAATGATATGAGCACCTGCTAGAATGGCCTGACGCGCAACATCAGCCTTATACGTGTCTACCGATATCGGAATGTGCGGGGCTTGCTGATGCAATGCTTCAATAACCGGAATGATCCGGCGCAGCTCTTCATCGGCACCCACGACATCTGAACCTGGCCGGGTGGACTCCCCGCCAATATCAATCAGGTCCGCTCCGTCCTCCATCATCTGCATGGCATGGGCCACCGCCCGCTCCACGTTGGTATAACGTCCACCATCCGAGAACGAGTCAGGCGTGACGTTAAGAATGCCCATGATCTGTGTTCTTGCACCCAGCTTCAACTCAGCTGGCCCCCATGCATAGTTCCGTTCATAGATGACAGGTGTAAGTGTCATGAAGTATACCCCGCTTTCTGCCGGTACATACCCAGAAGGACTGCTGTAACCGGGCCTATATGTTTGTTGCTGACTATCGTTTCGGCTCCGTCCTGATCCCGCAGAGTTGTAACCGGAACCAGTTCGGCAACCGAGCCGGTTAAAAATATTTCATCGGCTTGCAGGAGATCCTCCCAAGCCGCTAGAGTTTCTATGCAGGCAATTCCTTGTTGAGTAGCGATCTCAAGTACCACAGCTCTAGTGATGCCCGGCAGAATGCCGGTTGAGAGTGCCGGCGTGTAGACTACATTTTCCCGTACCCAAAATACATTGCTGACGATCCCTTCCGCTATATGACCATCCCGGGTTAATTGTAACCCTTCCGCACCCTGCACATGCTGCCCGTATCCATTAAGCTCCCGTTTCGCCAGAATGCTGTTCATGTAATGGAGCGACTTGAACCGCACTTCTCCTTCGGGCGTGTTGCGAGGTGTAGACAACCGTTGGAGCATTTTGCCGCTCTCATATAAAGAGGGAGAAGGTTCAGGTAATGCTTTTGCCAGTACAATATGATTCGGCTTCGAATAATCACCAGAAGGTAGGCCAAGCGGCGCTTCACCGGCTGATACCGTGTATCGCACGTAGGCATCCTGAAGTCCGTTCGCCTGCATCAAACGTTGAATCCAATCGGTCACCTCTGCCGCGGTTGTTGTAAAAGGAATGCCCAGTTCTTCACACCCCGAAGCCATCCGCTCCAGATGCCGTTCCAGCAGAAAAGGGATGCCCTGATAGGTTCGAAACGTCTCGAACAATCCCAGTCCGTACAAAAAGCCGTGATCCGTTACAGGAACCACGGCTGCCGCCATATTGAGCAACTCTCCGTTTATCGCGGCATATTGCATATTATACCTTCACCTGTTGGGACAGGAAGTTGCGAAGCATCTGATGCCCATGGTCTGTAATAATGGATTCCGGGTGGAATTGAACCCCTTCAATTGCATATTCTTTGTGACGCAAACCCATAATTTCGCCTTCAGCTGTCTCCGCTGTAATCTCCAGGCAGTCCGGCAGACTGCTGCGCTCTACAATGAGGGAGTGATAACGGGTAGCTGTAAATGGGGACGGCAATCCGGCAAATACGGATGTTCCATTATGGTGCATCTCCGATGTTTTGCCGTGCATCATGCGCTCCGCACGAATGACATTGCCACCAAACGCTTGTCCAATGGACTGATGCCCCAGACAAACACCAAAGATCGGAATGCTTCCCTTGAAATGCTCAATGACTGCCAAGCTAATGCCCGCTTCATTGGGTGTACAAGGACCCGGAGAGATCAGAATATGATCAGGTGCCAGTGCCTCTATGCCTGCCAAATCAATCTCGTCATTGCGGCGAACTTCCACCATCTCGCCCAGTTCACCCAGATATTGAACCAGGTTGTACGTGAAGGAATCGTAATTATCGATAACCAGTATCATATGCCTGCTCCTCCTCATCTTCCGTCAATCAAGTGACGGTTGCTTCCTTTTATTTTAGTTTAACAGCTTCCGTTCGTTTCGCTAGATCTTGTTCAATAACTCTGCTTGCTTCTGCTTCCTCGCTGTAATTCACAGCTCTCATCATCGCTCTTGCCTTGTTGCGGCATTCCTTGTATTCCCGATATGGATCGGAATCAATGACAATACCTGCACCAGCTTGTACATAACCAATACCATCCTTAATGGCAAGCGTACGAATGACGATGTTCAATTCCATATTTCCACTGTAATCCATCCACCCGATGGAACCCGTATAAGGCCCACGCCGCACAGGCTCAAGCTCCTCGATAATCTCCATGGTGCGGACTTTGGGTGCTCCGGTAATCGTTCCACCCGGGAATGTCGCAGCAATCACATCAAATACGGATAACCCTACTGCCAGTCTGCCTTCCACTTGGGAAACGAGATGCATGACATGGGAATACTTCTCGATGGTCATCAATTCAGGCACATGAACAGAACCGTAGGCTGCAATCCGTCCGATATCATTACGTTCCAGATCGACAAGCATAATATGCTCCGCCCGTTCCTTCTCACTACCCAGCAGTTCATCCGCCATAGCCTTATCCTCTGCCTCATCACGGCCCCTTCTTCGGGTCCCTGCGATGGGACGTGCACTGACTTTGCCATTCTCCACTTTGACCAGAAGTTCAGGAGATCCGCTTACCAGTTGAAAGTCTGGACTACGAAGCATACCCATATACGGTGATGGATTCACGAGGCGTAACCATTCATAAATATGCTCGGCGCTCGAATGAAGCCGCTTTTCCTGTCTCAAGGACAGATTCACTTGGAACACATCGCCCTGTCTGATATATTCCTGTACCGTGCGTACAGCCTGTTCAAAGTCCTCCTGTGGAAAGGAGGTTGCCCACCCTTCGGATTCCCTGTTCGCATCTTCCGGCTGTGGGGTGCGATTGACCTGATTGTTGCGATGTTCCAGTGCCTGCTGTTGTTCCTCTGCCTGTGCAGCCCCCATGATATGAAGCCATCGTTGCTGCATCGCTGTCGCTCGTGCTTCGGCCACTGCATATAGACTACGGATATCGGTTTCGTTCGGGTTAGGCTCTACAGCCAGATGAACCATGCAGAAAAGGACCTGCTGCTGATGGTCATACGCCCATATTTCTTCAAAACGCATCCACCAGTAATCCGGCAGAGCTGGGTTATCTTCTGCCAGGGCTGGAAGTTTCTCCAACGATCTGGCTACATCATAGCTGAGATAACCTGCGTATCCACCCCCAAAGTCTGGAGCCCCAGTAACCTTAGGCGCACGATAAGGAGCAGTCCATCTCTTCAATACATCAAGCGGCTTGCCGCTGTCTATCGAAGTTGTTCCTTCCGGTAAATCACGAATAACCGCTTCCTGACCCTTCCCGGAAATAACGGATACGGGGTCTAGTCCCAGAAATGTATATCTCCCGCCTTTGCCATTCTCCAACACAATTGCATATGGTGACGCCTGTTCCCAGGCTGCCTCCCACGATAACGGTAAACCGCCATGATACGGCCCCTCATCCGACTTGGTGATATAGGGCAACATGGTCCAGCCTTGTTCAGCCCACTCCATCCAGTCGGCGTATGTTGTCATCAGGTGTGTCATTGCGGTGTGCCGCCCTCCATCTGTCGCTAGTTCTATTGTCTGATAGTATACTAAAGCGCCGCTCCTTTTAAAAGCATTACGCCAAAAATCCTCCATACCCGTCAGCGGGCAAGGAGGATTGGTTTTGTCATTTGTAGGCTTAGCCTTCGAAGTTGTAAAGCGGTGTGCTGAGGTAACGTTCACCGTTACTTGGCACGATTACAACAACGCGTTTGCCCGCGCCCAATTGTTTCGCAACCTGGAGACCTGCACGGATCGCTGCACCAGAGGAAATACCGGACAGGATGCCCTCTTCCTTCGCTACCTGACGAGCCGTCTCGAATGCATCATCATTCTCAATGTGGATGATCTCATCATAGATTTCTTGGTCGAGAATCTCAGGAATAAAGTTGGCACCAATTCCTTGGATCTTATGAGGTCCTGGTTTGCCGCCTGCGAGAATTGGCGAAGCTGCTGGCTCAACTGCAACAATTTTAATACCAGGGAAAGCTTCTTTCAGCACTTCGCCTGTACCTGTAATTGTTCCGCCTGTACCAATTCCGGCAATGAACGCATCCAACGTACCGCCCACAGACTGAATAGCGTCAACAATCTCAGGACCAGTCGTTTCACGGTGGATTTTCACGTTGGCTTTATTTTTAAATTGCTCAGCCATGAAGTAGGATGGATTTTCTTTCAGCAGTTCTTCGGCTTTTTTAACAGCACCATTCATACCTTCAGCTCCAGGTGTAAGCACAAGCTCAGCACCATACGCACGAAGCAAGTTGCGACGCTCCAAGCTCATCGTCTCAGGCATTACAATTACGGACTTGTAGCCTTTGGCTGCAGCCACCATCGCGAGTCCGATTCCTGTGTTACCACTTGTTGCTTCGATAATGGTATCACCTGGTTTCAGCTTGCCTTCTTTTTCCGCTTCTTCCACAATGCTAATTGCGATACGGTCTTTCACGCTTGAACCTGGATTCTGATACTCCAGCTTCACGAATACTTCAGCACTGCCTTCAGGTACGATACGGTTCAGACGAACAAGCGGAGTACCTCCGATGAGTTCTGTTACGTTATTAACTACTTTAGCCATATGAATGCCCTCCTTAGTGGATGAATAAAACTTGAGTCCTGTTAACCTATACTGTGCGGCCGATAGCCTCTGGGATGTTATAGAAGAACTGCGGAAATCCTGTTGCTCCCATCCCTTACTGCTAAGATTTCTAGACAGGGTGAAGGTTTCCGAAAGTTTCTTTGTTCATAAGTAAAGCTTTTATATCCGAGTAAACGAGTAGGTATTTATTATTTTCATCTTATCAACGTTAACCCTTATTGTCAATATGAGTACTCAAAAAAATACTCCGCCTTCGGCTCTAAGACCGCAGACAGAGTATTTTTATCAAGATGCAGCAGTACGAGACAATTTTTTCATTAAATTCAGGAGGCAGGAATCTCGGACAGGATTACGGCTTCATACTTGTTACGCAACATTTGCTCCACCTGTGGCAAGGGATCTGCCTGACTCAGAGCCAGCTGCATTCGAATCTCCTCACGGACCTCTTCGGCCGATTGCACCTGTTGTTCTTCTTTATCATTGATTCTGATAATCGCATAGCCCTCTTCCACTTGAACCGGACCAGCGATATCACCTACATCCAGCCCGGCGGCGAGTTGAAGGATTTCTTGGGACTGGAATGGATCATTCCGCTCAATCCAGCCCAGCCTGCCACCAGCATCACGAGAGAAGCTGTCTGTCGACTGCCTGCGGGCAGCTTCTTCAAAGTCTTCCCCCTTCTCTAACGCATCCAGTAAGGAATCGGCTTCCTCTTCTTCCTTCACTACGATAATGGACAAGTCATATTTCTCGGGGGAAACGTAATCCTCACGGTGTTCAGTCCAGTAATGCTCAATATCTGCATCCTTGATCTGTATGCCGATCGTTGCGATTTTCTCCAGCAGCAGCCTGTAACCGGCTTCCAATTCAAGCTCCTGTTTCGACAGGCCCAATTGAGACTTCATTTCGTCATAATATGCTTTCTCCGAATCGTATCCATCCATCGCGGCCGCAAGCTCTCTTGCAATCTCTTGGGGAGTGACAATCAGCTTGCGTTCAATCGCTTCGGCATATACCGCTTTACGGTTTAACATCTGGAGTAATAACTCACTGCCGTAACGTCTTTTCAGCGCATCGGTCCACTCTTTATCCGTGATAACTTCTCCGTTGATCGTCGCTACGGTGCTTCCTTCTTCCGTATTGGCATCATGGGATGCATCTGCCTCGTCTTTGCCCTGTCTGAGACCATGCATAGCCATCACCGTACCCATGACCAGCATACCCAGCGTCAAGACAATGACAGCCGTCCACAACCCTTTTTCCTGTCTTGTCATTCCGCATCCCGTCCCCGCATAGATCAGTTCTTGGCTTGCTCTAGGATGGTCTCAAGTTGTTCTTTGTTAAAGTCATAGGCTTCATTACAAAATTGGCAAACGACTTCAGCTCGGCCCTCTTCTTCAATTAATTGTTCCATCTCCGTTTGGCCCAGGCTGATTAGCGTCTTCTCTACCCGCTCACGTGAACACTCACAGCTAAAATGAATATCCAATCCTTCCATCACTTGTACATCTGGCAACAATCGGCGAAGCAACTCTTCCAATTCAAGCCCCTGCTCCAGTAAAGTCGTCACTGGCGGCAACGTACTAATGGCGTTTTCGATCGCCGTAATCTCTTGATCTGTCAATCCCGGCAATAGCTGCATAATGAATCCACCTGCGACAATAACAGAATTATCCGTATCAACGAGCACACCCACGCCTACAGCAGAAGGTGTTTGCTCTGATTGAGCAAAGTAGTACGTGAAGTCTTCGCCCAGTTCTCCTGAAATAATAGGCACACTGCCACGATATGGCTCTTTCAGTCCTAGGTCTTTCGTTATGTTAATGAAGCCTTCCGTTCCAACCGCACCGGCAACGTCCAGTTTTCCCACACTGTTGCTTGGCAGATGTACATGCGGATTAGAAACATATCCTCTTACTTCGCCTTTGGCATTGGCATCGGCTACAATCTGTCCAATTGGCCCATCGCCGTTGACTTGTACCGTTAACTTCTCTTCACCTTTGAGCATTGCACCCATAATGGCTGCTGTTGTAACCGTACGCCCCATGGCAGCTGTAGCCGTGGGAAACGTATCATGTCTTCTGCGTAGTTCCTCAACCAGTTCTGTAGTCTGGACAGCAAAGGCTCTTACCTTTCCATTCATTGCTGTACCACGAATTAACCGGTCATGCTTGTTGTTGTTTTCCAAGTCATTCAGCCTCCTTTGGCGTATCGCCATAATAGTCGTAAAACAGAAAAAACGGCACAACACTTAAGCTGTAACCTCAGCCCGCTGTATGCCGCCGTCTCTATGCTCACCTTTCCCGGTTCCGCTCATATATAATACGCAGCCCTTCAAGCGTAAGCAGCGGATCAACTTCCTCTATACTACGGGTTTCTTCTGCGATAAGTGTAGCGAGACCACCCGTCGCGATAACTCTAGGCTTCGCACCCATCTCCTCGCGAATGCGTTCTACAATACCGTCTACCTGCCCTGCATAGCCAAATATAATACCTGCTTGCATGGCATGAATAGTATTACGGCCAATGACCTTTTTGGGTTTCTCCAGCTCTATACGAGGCAGCTTGGAAGCCCGCTCATAGAGCGCTTCAGTGGCAATTTGAATACCAGGTACAATAGCTCCCCCCAGGTAGTGACCTTTCTCGTCAATACAGTCAAAGGTCGTTGCAGTACCGAAATCGACCACGACGAGAGGGCCGCCATACTTCTCGACGGCTGCCACTGCATTCACAATACGATCTGCACCCACTTCACGAGGGTTCTCGTATCGCAGGTTCAAGCCGGTTTTGATGCCAGGCCCGACGAGCAAAGCTTTTTTGCCCACATATTTCTCACACATCGCTTCAATGACATTCACCAGTGGCGGCACCACAGATGAGATGATGACACCTTCGATGTCACTTGCCCTGATGCCGGACATATGAAATAAATTATAAATCAATACGCCGTATTCATCCACTGTTGACTGACGGGATGTACTCAGACGAAAGTGGTGCAGCAATTCCCGGCCATGATATACGCCGAGCACCATATTGCTGTTCCCCACGTCTACAACTAGAATCAAAGGGGTTCACCCCTCTTTCTTTTCATTTAAATCCAGGCTGATATCCAGGCTCTCAAAGGAATAGGTTAACCTGCCAACCGAAATTACATCCACACCACTCTCTGCAATACCACGAATGGTCTGGAGCGATACGTTACCGGATGCTTCAACCTTCACATGAGGGGCCTGTTCACGAATAAGCTCAACCGCTTCACGCATCCGCTCTGGATGCATGTTATCCAGCATAATGATATCTGCCCCGGCTTGCAAGGCTTCTCTCACCTGCTCCAGATTTTCAGTCTCCACTTCAATGGTCATCGTATGTGGAATAACGGTTCGAGCACGCTGTACCGCCTCGGTAATTCCGCCTGCACCCTTGATATGATTATCCTTAATCATAACAGCATCGTACAGTCCAAATCGATGATTCGCTCCGCCACCCACGCGCACTGCGTATTTCTCAAGTAATCGGTGACCCGGCGTTGTCTTACGCGTATCCACCAATCTGGTCTCAAGACCATCTAACACATCCACGTAGGCACGCGTACGCGTAGCTATTCCGGACATACGTTGCAGCAAATTAAGTGCCAGTCGTTCCCCCGTAAGCAGTGAATGTGTACTTCCCTCTACCTCCGCCAAAATCGTGCCATGGGTAACCTTGTCGCCGTCTGTTACCTTCGGTGTAAATACAAGATCAGGATCAACGACCTGAAATACAAGTTCAGCCACAGTCATGCCTGCAATAATCCCATTGTCTTTGGCGTGTATAATGGCCTTGGATTGGTTCCCTGCCGGGATCGTCACACTCGTTGTAACGTCACCTGCACCAACATCTTCACGAAGCCAGTTCTTGATTGATTCGATAAGCCCTTCATTATATCCGTTCAGTATCATGACATCAATTCCTCCACAATGGCTTGTTCTCGTTGCTGCAGACTATGCTTCTGCCACACGATATCATCACGTGCCGGGAAATCTTCACGATAGTGAGCCCCACGACTCTCCTCGCGGTGTAATGCGCCGCTGGTAACTAACCAGGCACAGGTCAGCAGATTGGCATACTCCAGCTCTTCCTTATGCGTGAGTGTCTGATCAAAATATTGTAATTCCTGTTGCAGTTTGCCCATGGCCTTCTGCAGGTCCTCACCATTCCGGCGTAAGCCTACCTGACGAACCATCATTTTCTGTAATCGTAAGCGTCTTTCGGATACCGGCTTCTGCTCTTCCATGATCTTGTTGATCTTGCTATTCATGACCGCAGATGAAGGTGCACCCGCTCTTACTTGTAATGAACCAAGCGGAGGAAGAGATTGAATACGATCAACAATTCTCCTCCCAAATACAATCGCTTCTGATAAAGAGTTGCTTGCAAGGCGGTTGGCTCCATGCACTCCTGTAGAAGACACCTCACCACAAGCAAATAATCGGGAGATGCTGCTCTCTCCACTTAAATCCGTTTTTACGCCACCCATCATGTAATGGGCAGCAGGTGCAACGGGAATCCAGTCCGTTGTCATGTCCAATCCATAACGCATACAAGTCTCATATATGGTAGGGAACCGATGCTTGATCATCTCTGGCTGTTCATGCGTAATGTCCAAATACACAAAGGTACTGTTGGTGGACTCCATCTCACTAACAATCGCTCGCGCCACGATATCGCGTGGGGCCAGTTCAAGCTGGGCATGATATCGATCCATGAAGCGTTCGCCCTTCACATTGCGCAGATATGCTCCTTCGCCGCGTACGGCTTCTGACACAAGGAAACGCGGGGCCCCCGGGTAACAAAGAGAGGTGGGATGAAATTGGATGAATTCCATGTCACGCACGATGGCACCAGCCCGGTAGGCCATCGCTACACCATCGGCAGTAGCTACGTCGGGGTTCGTTGTGTATCGGTATAGTTGTCCTGCCCCACCAGAACAAAGAACTGTTGCCTGTGCCTTAACGAACACTTGCGATCCATCATCCTTCTGAACCAGTGCGCCAATGCATTCCCCTCGCTCTGTAATCAGGTCAACAACAAAATGCTCATCCCATACTTCAATCCCTGGATGCTCATTCACTTCGACAGCAAGTGCACGTACAATCTCATATCCCGTGGCATCCCCGTTGGCATGCAAAATACGGCGGTGGCTATGCGCACCTTCCTGCGTCAATGCCAACTCGCCGTTCTCCAGATCAAACAAAGTACCCAGACGAATCAGTTCCTTCACTCCGTCCGGACCCTCATTCACCAATACCTCTACCGCCTCGGAGCGGCATAAGCCCGCTCCTGCAACAAGTGTGTCCTGCAAGTGGTACGCAGGTGAATCATCCTCAGCAATAACCGCAGCGATTCCTCCCTGCGCATATCTGGTGTTACTTTCAAGTAATGACTTCTTCGTGATCATTAATACACGTTGTTGCTCACTTGCCTTAATGGCAGTAAACAAACCAGCAATCCCTGAGCCTATAACCAGTACATCCGTCTCTACCATGGGTAGCGCAGACAGATCGAAATCAACTAAATATTGCGGTATCATGTTATTCACCTGTCTTGGAGCAAGAGTAGCGCATCCTATTTTACCAACAACATGCGCTCTAGTGATTCTCTGGCTTTGTCGGCAACAGCCGGTGGCACGTAGATCTGCGGCTTCATCGTTTCCAGGCATTTCACCAGTTTCTTCAAGTTATTCACTTTCATGTTGGGACATACGAGGAACTTGGTAGCAAAATGGAACTGTTTATCCGGACTATCCAGACGAAGCTGATATCCTGTACCATCTTCGGTACCTACGATAAATTCCTTCGCTGATGAATTTTTGCAATACTCCAGAATGGCTGTTGTACTTCCTACGAAATCACCCATCTCTACAACCTCAGGACGGCACTCTGGATGGACAACAAACTCCGCATTTGGATGCTTGGCTCTCATCTCCACCACATCTTTGACTGTGAGCATATCATGCGTGTTGCAGTAACCTTCCCAGATAATCATTTTCTTGTCTGTATGCTGCTGCACATAATGTCCAAGGTTTTTATCCGGAACCCAGATAATTTCGTCAGAATCCACCGATTGAATAACCCGAACCGCATTCGCTGAAGTACAACAGATGTCAGTCTCTGCCTTGATCTCAGCCGAGGAATTGATATAAGTAACCACCTTGGCATTAGGGTGTTGTGCTTTTAATTTGCGTAGTCCATCCACATTCACCATATCGGCCATTGGGCAGCCCGCACGCTCATCCGGGATAATAACTGTTTTATTTGGTGCCAAAATTTTAGCGCTTTCACCCATAAAATGAACACCACAGAAAACGATCACATCCGCATCGGTTTGTGCTGCCTTCTGGGCTAACAGAAACGAATCTCCACGGAAGTCAGCAACCTCCTGTACCTCGTCACGTTGGTAATAATGAGCAAGAATAATGGCATTACGTTCCTTCTTCAATTCCATCAGCCGCTCACGCAGCTCACGGTTCATCTCAGCCTTGCGCTCTAAAGCCAGAGCTTCCACCAGTGATCCTCTCCTTTATCGGGACAGCGTCATGCGCTGTTTCGTAGGGCTATCCTAAGTCGTTAACATCGCTTGAGAAACGAATCACAAGCGGTTTAACAACTAATTTACACAACGTTCACGACTCTGTCAATAAATGAAAAAGGCTCAGTACAACGCTGTAACCACCCGTTTGCTAACTGGTTCGCCATCTAACTCCCGTTTATCTTTATCTATCCTCTTTTAAAATAAAGGACAAAAAAAGAGAGCCCGTGGGCTCTCCTGATTTCACCTGCTGGTATAGCCAGATGTATTATGCATTTAAGACGTTGGCTTCGTTCCGCCGTCATCCGGGTTATTGTTATTACCTTTTTCCAGATTCGGAGCTTCGTTTGGAATGTCTCCGGCTGGTGGCTCAGGCGTTTCATCTTTACCTTGAATACGGACACGCACATCACCGATGTTATCGATGATTGGCTCTCCGCCTTCAGTTGGTGTGCCTTCACCATCATTGTCGTTGTTCTCTGCTTTTGGAGTTAAGGAACCTGTTTCGATCAATTGCTTGATCTGATCCATTTCCAAAGTCTCTACCTCAAGCAAAGTTTGAGCAATCAGATGCATCTCTTTTGAATGTTTAACAAGCAAGTCTTTACATTTCTCGTAACATTCATTGATAAAGCGTTGCATTTCCTGATCAATCTCATACGCAATGGAATCCGAGTAATTCTGTTCATGACCGATATCCCGACCAAGGAATACCTGTCCTTGTGAACTTCCGAATTGCATAGGTCCCAATTTCTCACTCATACCGTATTCCATAACCATGCTGCGAACAATACCTGTCGCTTGCTGGAAGTCACTGTATGCACCAGTACCAATCTCTCCGATGAACAATTCTTCAGCTACACGACCTCCGAGAAGTCCGGTTACTTTATCCAACAGTTCCTGCTTGGTAACCAGCATACGGTCTTCTTTTGGCAACATGATTACATATCCACCCGCACGTCCACGCGGGATAATGGTCACTTTATGTACCATATCAGCATGTTCCAGGAAGTATCCTACAATGGTATGGCCTGCTTCGTGATAAGCAACGATTCGTTTCTCACGATCACTGATGACACGGCTTTTCTTCTCCGTACCAACGATGACGCGGTCAATCGCTTCGTCAACTTCTTTCATGGAAATATCTTTACGATTACGACGTGCTGCCAGCAATGCCGCTTCGTTCAAGAGATTCTCCAAATCAGCACCAGAGAAACCTGTTGTACGCTTCGCGATAATATCCATCTTCACATCTTTGGTCAATGGTTTATTACGGGAATGTACTTTCAGGACAGCTTCACGACCTCTTACATCAGGGCGGTCAACCGTAATTTGACGGTCAAAACGTCCTGGACGCAGCAAGGCAGGGTCCAAAATATCTGCACGGTTCGTTGCAGCTACGATGATAATACCTTCGTTCGCTCCAAAACCGTCCATCTCAACGAGCAACTGGTTGAGTGTTTGCTCACGCTCATCGTGACCACCACCAAGACCAGCACCACGCTGACGTCCTACAGCATCAATCTCATCGATAAAGATGATACATGGCGCATTTTTCTTCGCATTTTCAAACAAATCACGTACACGTGATGCACCGACACCGACAAACATTTCAACGAAGTCGGAACCTGAAATACTGAAGAATGGTACACCCGCTTCACCGGCAACGGCACGAGCGAGCAACGTTTTACCAGTACCTGGAGGACCTACGAGCAATACGCCCTTAGGAATCCGTGCACCTACTGCTGCGAATTTACGAGGGTCCTTGAGGAAGTCTACAACCTCAACAAGTTCCTGTTTCTCTTCGTCAGCACCCGCAACATCTTCAAATGTAACCCGCTTCTTCTCTTCGTTATAGAGACGAGCACGGCTTTTACCAAAGTTCATTACTTTACCGCCGCCGCCTTGAGCCTGATTAAACAGGAAGAAGAACAGCAGGAACATAATGATCAAAGGGATAAAGGAAGTCAGCAACGTCAACCAGATGCTGTCACCTTTCATTGGCTCCTGATGATATTGGAAATTGTTAGTTTCACTTGCAGCTACAAGCTCACTAATTGCCTCATCCGTAGGAGGAATATACGTTGAGAAATTTTCTGATTTGGCGCCATCTGGTGCCTTCTTGTATTGACCGGTCACGAGATACGTTTGACCGTTGAATTGAACCGTCAATTCAGAGACATTGTTGGCTTTGATCGCTGCACGCAACTGATCATATCTAGGATTATCGGTGGCTTCGCCGCCATTGCTGACGAACTGGACTATCCCCACCACAACTAAAAAAAGAATCAAATAAAAACCAGAATTCCGGATGAACCGATTCATCCCCTACCTCCTCTCGAGACACTTTAATTATTTTAACATAGCCCGACATGGCTTCTCAACAGAAGCCAAGAACAGCTCAAGGCTTGGGTCGGGCAGGATATTAGCTACTATAGACTTCCGGCTTCAAAATCCCGATATAGGGCAGGTTCCGGTACTTCTCCGCAAAATCCAAACCGTAACCAACGATGAACGCGTCAGGAATGTCAAAGCCTGTGTAATGAGCTTCCAACTCAACTTTACGCCCTGAAGGCTTGTCGAACAGCGTAACCACACGCACCGATTCGGCACCGCGGTTTTCTAACAGTTCAATCAGATAGCTGAGTGTAAGTCCGCTGTCGATAATATCTTCGACAATCAGAACTTCCCGTCCTTCAACGGACACATCCAGATCCTTAATGATTTTGACAACACCTGATGACTTGGTGGAAGCGCCGTAACTGGATACCGCCATAAAATCCATTTCAACAGGTACCGTTATGTTTTTAACCAAATCAGCCATAAATATAAACGCACCCTTGAGCACACAAATGACCAAAGGATTGCGGTTTGCATATTCGGCACTTAGTGTTGCGCCTAATTCCTTGACTTTACTCTGAATTTCTTCTTCACTGATCAATACTTCCTGAATGTCGTTCTGCAACTGTGCGAACCTCCTAAGTTATACTATGAAAGCCTTACCTGAACCATAACCACTACCCCTGAATCGCTGAATCGCCTACAGTCATGTACAGGATTGCGGAAGTGCCCTCCCTGACAGGAGCCACACTGGACCGTCGAACACCCGGTAACCAGATGATATGACCTGCTCCATCACATACCACAGGAATACGTGGACGGACAGATGGGGGGATTTTCTCATCGATGAAAATATTTTTCACCTTTTTGCTTCCGTTTAATCCCATCACTTTCATGGTATCTCCAGGTAACCGTGAACGCACAACCAGCGGCAAAAGCAGTTGATCCGCATCAAACGCGGCTTGATCCGCCGATTCCGGTACATGATAGTCCTCGGGACTCACCGTCATCAACCGAATATACCGGTTAATTGGGGTGAGTGAAAGCTCATAAGTTCCACTCCATTGCGCAAGACGATACTCGTAAGATTGATCCTGTACGTCCGTCCGTATGCCAAAAGAAATCAGATTATACTCCCGAGTGCAGGCGAGTGTCTGTCCTATATCCAGGCTCCAGGTCGTCACATGGGTCTCCATGACCTTGTGACGAATGGTTTCTATACGGGTAAAGTCGACAAAATCACTGTCCAAAGGCAGATAATTCAATATTAGTTTAATCAACCTTCGTTGTAAAGCGACATGTAACTTCAAGAAGGAAGGCACCTCAAAGGTTTGCCTTCCGCCGTTCACCTGCACTAGACACCTGTATGTGTCATATGCACTCTGCTCCATGAAATCGTCTTCATCACCCACAATTTCGGCAAGCCGATTCAATGACGGCGTGAGTTGTCCATTATACTGCCCCAAAAAAGGAAGCACATCCAAGCGAATGGCATTACGCCGATATTTACGCAGGGCGTTGCTCTCATCATTGAAATACATAAAACCCTGGGTATTACAAGCTTCTACAAGGTCTGTCTTGTTTATACGAAGGCATGGACGAATAAGTTCCACATTTTTTTCTCGCCTTTTAAACTTCATTCCTGAGAGTCCCGACAAGCCGGTTCCACGAAGCAAATGAAGCATGACCGTCTCCGCCTGATCATCCGCATGATGCGCCAAAGCGATGCTTGCCGCATTATATTTGGAAGCTACTTCATGCAGGAAGGCATATCGCTTGTTGCGGGCCGCCTCCTGTGGTCCTTGACCTGTCAGCTCCATATATGAAGGAACATCGGCCTTGGTCCATTCAAATGGTATACCGAGCTGCTGTGCCAGTTCCATCATTTTCTCCGCTTCATCATCCGATTCAGTCCGGAAACCATGGTGCACATGGGCACAGATCAATTCAAGCGGGACATGCCGCTTGCTGATCTCATGCATGATATGCAAAAAAGCTACCGAGTCCGGTCCGCCCGATACTGCGACGACGATCCGATCCCCGGGAACCCATAACTGATGCTCTTCCGCTGCATCCAGCACGTTATTCACCAGCGTGTTCCAGCGTAAAGCCTCCATACCTGTTCCTCATTCCTTGCGTTATGTATATGCACTCTCACAGATCAAAAACGTAGTGCATAGATGAGCACCCCAATAAGTAATATCACAGATACAGCGAAAGCGTTCTTTAGCCAGCGCGGGGTTGTACTTTTGGAACGACGGCGAAGAGGCGTGGGTCGTGCCATCATTTCCTTCCATCCTTGTGCCGCATGACCTGCATCACGAAACTGCCCTCGTAATGCCTGAATCGTCCAATTGCGAAAAGGACCCAGTCGTTCACTGCGCTCCACCAGCGCTACAAGCTGATTCGCACTTCGCAGTTGCGGCAACCCTTCGGCTGCCAATGCCTTAAGCGCATCTGCTTCAAGTACATGAATTAACAATAGTGCAAAAGCAAATACATCATAGGTACCATCTGCTGTTCGGCTACCTGCATTCCAGAAGCCCCGATCATACCATTCGGTGAACTGCTTGACGCTTCGACCAATAGAGGTAACTCCGCCGTAGTCGATCAACTCCACCTGCCCATAATCGGATACCAGCACATTCTGAGGTTTGAGATCACCAAACACCCATCCCGCCTGATGCAATTGTGCCAGCTTCTGCAAGAGTCTAAGTCCAACCAGAAGTGTCCAGTCTGTCCCTTGACGCCGAATGAAGTGATGAAGAGCCTCACCTCGAACGTAACGCATCACATAAAAGGGAATATCCCGGCCACGAACGGCATAATCGTCCACATCTTTAAGATAGGAAGGAATGCCGCTCTGCCGAAGGGCTTCATGATTACGCTGTAGTTGAAAAGATTTGAGCACATTGACTTCCGATTGCAGATCTACCGGATCAAATCCCATTTTTAGCGCGTAGTGTTTGCCATTTTCACCCCGTTGGACAAGAAAAACGATGCCATTGGCTCCTTTGCCCAGCAGCTTCCGAATCGTGTAACGACTGCGATTCCATTTCCCTGTAACCACTGTTCCTGGCGGGAAAGAGGCGTCAGACAACGTTGTCACCGAGCATCCCTTCTCTTTCAATGCGATAGTTCCCTTCTATTTCCTGCTGTTCCTCCAGTGTACCATAACGGTAAAAATCAATCACCTTCTGAATTGCAGGACCTGTCGGTGTTGCGCCCTTCATCTGCAACCTTCCAAACAGGGACCGAACACGGCCTGGATCCGTTGTCCAGTCAATATCCATTACCGCATCTTCTCCACTATGTCGTCCCGGAAAATGAAATACGGAAAGCTTGCTTTGTCCTACACGCGCCTGCAAACTCAACATTAAATCGCGAATGCCTTCTTCTACCGCAGCCAGTTTGGGCTTCATGCTGGCACTGACATCTATTAGCAATATCACCTGTAACGCTGTAGTTTCAGCCATGTCATCCATCACTTCCACGACCCGGGCGCGTTGTGCAGGCTCCAGGTCGGTTACCGTTTTGGGCTCCTTCTCCCCCAAAATTTGTGTTAACTCTCTATTAACCGCCTGTTGAATCGTCTGAACCACCGTTTTCCTTGTCATCATCTGCATGGTATGGGCAAGCTGCCGTGTACCTACAATCTGGCTGATTCCACCTCCGGCTCTGGCAATATCCTCAATCTCCCGGCTGCCCAACTCACCAATGGTTCCATAATCAATCACGCCAACTACATTAACCGTAATGCCCTCTTCCTGTGCTTCGGCCGCTGCCAGCACCGGACTTGGTCCTACATTGGAACAACCGTCGGTGATCAATAAGATTTGCTTCATCCGATATCCCTCCGTTATTCGTTACTCTCCAACTCTATGACTAGCATTGCCAGAATGAAGAGACTTCAAACAGAAGAATATGCATTAGCTGACGGTCCGTGGTCGCTCCATCCGATTGATGCCAGGTACACGCAGTGTGGCCCATTCGGGACGGAAATGCTCTACTTTTCCAACAACGACGGTCATATCATCCAAAATTTCATGTTGCTGATATCTTATGACACTTTCAAGCAGGCAATCGGCCAAATCTTGCGGATCATCTGTATCGATCTCTTGAATGAGCCGTTTCATCCATAATTCTTTATTCACAGCATACCCCGGTGCATCATAGATGCCATCTGTCATCATAATGAGGATATCACCTGGTTGTAGCTGTACCGTCACCAGATCCACTTCAATATCTTTAATAATACCGATTGGCAAATTGCTGGCTGAAACTTGAATAACCTCCTGTCCACGTTTGATAAAGCTTGGCGTCGATCCGATTTTCATAAACGTTGTCTCTGCCGTATATTCATCAATCAGCGCCATATCGACTGTAGCATACATCTCTTCAGGGGAGCGCAGCATCAGAACGGAGTTCACGGATTTAATCGCCAGTTTCTCGTCCATGCCGGACTGTAGCAACTGCTCCAGTATGTTAAGCGCCGCGCTGCTCTCCATGCGTGCCCGTTCTCCATTGCCCATTCCATCACTGAGCGCGACCGCGAATGTACCGTTTCCTAACTCAACCGTGCTAAAGCTGTCGCCTGACATCACATCTCCCCCTTTGGCGGCAGCAGCAACACCGGTGGTTACCTCGAACGTTTTGGCTGAACCAAACGTAACGGTTGCCAGTCCCTGGCGAGGGTCGGTCATCGTCTCATGCAAGACGGCGATATGTTCGTCCAGTACATCCGAGATCAGCGGAGCGATCATTTTCCGGCACTCATCGAATCCCCGTGTATATGCATGTACTATCTCAATCTCCACATTGCCCGCTTCCAGATTGATGATCTCAATCGAGTGAATGGACAGTCCCAGTGACTCCAGTGCATCCCGAATCTGCTCCTCCTGTTGCACCATCTCCTCACTTTCCCGCTGAATTTCTTTGGCCAGGTCCTCCATGACCTGAGATACACCGGACAATTGCTCTGCAACCAGCTGCCGGCTATCAATTATCTGGCGTTTCCACTGCATATTATGTTGATGCAACCCATACTGGGCGCGCATGACTTCAAGGACCTCTTCCGGTTTCGCACACACCCTGTTCCATTCCACTGGAATCTGCTTGCCTGAGATCTCCGGGTTCCCTTCAATGGTGCTCATCACGTCGGTCATATATTTGTAGGTTTGAATAAACTTCGCATCCCAGCATTGTGTGCGCTTAAAGCAGCTTGCACATGTGCCTTCGGCAACCGCATTCATGAAATGATCCATTCCACCTTCTTTCTGTATCGGCTCCCCCGCGCCGGACATCTGATCAAAACTGCGTGACAATTGACGGAATACCTGCGAGAAGCGAGTTACCCGTTCTGCCGTGATATCCCTGATCCGTTTGGCATACTCATGCTGGGATTTTGTATGGTCCTGCGTACCTGGTACATATTTGGATATCGCCGTCATCAGACTCTTAGGTGTCAACATAAACAGAACGATAGCTGCACACGTCTCCCATAATGAATTCATAACATCGCCTGGTCCTCCCAGATATATGGATAGAATGGACGAACCCAGCAGCATGCCCAGTGCAACCGCCGCACGTTTGCCCTCTCGAAGCATCCCTGCCAGCATCCCGGCAAAAGCAAGCAGGCTCATCTGATACACCGCTGACATGTCAGCCAGACTCAGAATCAAGCCGGTAATGACCCCAACTGAGGCTCCAAGGGGGGCTCCGCCCACCAACGCAAAGATTAATATGAGGTAACGGGAGAGCATATGCTCGACGGATAAGGACTGAATGGTCCAACCTACGGCTCCCGTCATCACGGAAGCGAGTAATATGATCAGGCAGAGGATCTCCTCGTTCTTTAGGCTGAACTTTTTTTTGCGGTAGGTGAAGATCGGTATGGCTTGTATAAAAACAAGGGTGAGCACGAAGCTTAATACCGAATCCATCGTGAGCATCAGCATGGCGTACCAGCTGAAGGATGGCCCAATCACGACCGCGAATAATTTGACCATAAATGTAGTGGTAAACACCATCGTCGGCGCATAAGATAATTCAGCACGATCATAAGATTCCAGTCCACGGAAGAGCAGATAAAAGATGGCGATCTCCGATGCAACGATGAGTGGTACGGGAAATGGTGCAAAGAGACTTCCTGCGAGTAGAGCGGCACCTACCGGAATGATGTAATCCCTGCGCATGAAAGCAATTACGGCGAAGTACGCAATGGCAAAAGGAGATAACTCATTCAGGATCATCGCCTTTCCAAGCAGAAATCCCATAAACGTAAGTAGCAGTACCCATTTGCGTGAAGCCACCATTTGGACAGCCTTGCGGGAGCCAAGCCAATGTTTCAGACGTACAGACAGCTCCTCCCGAGCTTCCGTACCACCTTTACCTGCTTTCATTCCCGGAAATTGAATGACATTCCACTTTTCCATCATCCTCAAGGCACCCCATTCGATTAATTTGAATTTTCGTGTTTCGTTCTCGATGGTTCTGATTATAGATAGAATAGAAGACGTAGTTTGTCAGAATAGGTGGGCAGGGTTTAAAAAGTTTACGACAAAAGAAATAAGCCTGGCGCGGTGGAGCAAAACCCCCGGCCTTATTGTGGTTTTTGTCCTTCTCTTACCTGATTCCGACAAAGGCAATGTCTGATTTTGAACCGGCGATGCTTTGGTCTCGCCATCATTTGAGCAGGATAGCTGTGGAATGCCACGGAAACCTGTCGGTAAAAAATGGTAGACGACAAATGTTCTTATGGTTCCATTTTGTCGTGCAGAAAAACTGGGGATATGGAGATTCACTTTACAAAAAAAGCTATTCCACTACTTATCTGTGAAAAGTCATCTGTGAAAGAAATGCAAAAAAACCGTTAGCCCAGGGGCTAACGGTTTTTCTTATATGTTTAGATCAGGTTGTGACAGATTACACACGCTTGGCTCCGCGGCCTCCACGTTTGCCTTCTGTGTTCTTCTTAAGCGAAGAGATCCGCTCTTCACTATCTTTCAGGAAGCGTGACATTTTATCCTCAAATGAAGGTTTGCCTGCTGCGGGCTTGAAAGAACGGCCTCCACGGTCTCCACGGTTAAATCCACCACCGCCGCCGCCACCACGACCTTGGCCACCACTTGGGCCTCCGCCGCTGAATCGTTCGCGATCTCCTCCACTGCGTTCCGGTCTAGGAGCTCTCGGGGGTCTGGATTGTGTTTGTTGCTCAACCGGTTTGTCAACAGCTTGCTTAATGGAAAGTCCGATCTTGCCATCCTTGTCAACGTTGATAACCTTCACTGTAACGAGGTCATTCAGCTTCAGGTGGTCGTTGACATCTTTGACGTAATTGTCGGCGATTTCCGAGATGTGAACGAGACCCGTGACACCTCCTGACAGATCCACAAATGCTCCAAAATGCGTGATTCCTGTCACCTTGCCCTCTAACTTGGTGCCCACTTCAATTGCCATAGAATAAAATGATCCTCCCTTAAAAATATACAACCCGATTTTTTGAATGCCAAAATCAATGCTGCGCTAATGTAATTATACCTTATGCCGTAAACCAAGGTCAACTGAACACTACCCCATCAGAGAGCCTATTTTTTCCGGTTTAACGGCTTCAGACACACGGATAACAAACCTAGCTCGGTAATGGACCGAATTCCATCAGTTCCCTGACTCTTCAACCTGGATTGGCGTTTCCTCAGGAAGATAATATCCTTTTTTCCGCGCCAGCTGTCCTATGTATTCAGGGTCATTCAACCGGCTGACTTCGTACTTCAACTGTTCCAGCTTCTTCAACGTATCTTCCTTTGAAGCTTGCTGAGTGGCCAGATGAGAACTCTTGTCCGAAATTTGTGCATTCTGCACAAGGAATGTATATCCTGCCCATATTACAAATACAATCATAAACGTCATCCAAAGCATGAGGCGCCTTTTTGCACCGGCAGATTTTCCTTGGTTAGTTGGAGCCTTTGATCTGCCCACAGGTGTTTTACCCATTACGGACCTCCTTAAAACCAGCGTTTCCATATCGCTGCAATTCTTGTACCCACACGGATCATGAAGCGTGGCGTTACCCAATATTTCAGGAGCGGCCTAAACATCCAGCGGAACAACTTGCCGAAAGGTACCAAACATTGCAGTACCAGCCTGCCCAGGAATAATAGTATCGCAATTACAAAACCGAATAATACGCGAATGAACTTATAAATTCCTTTAACCGGCATAACGATCAGGATGTTAAGGATATGTCCACACCAATGAATCAGCGTTCTTGCGAGTTTAATTAACATTACCACAAATCGCTGGGTTGTAACACTTAAAAGCCAAAAATAGAAGCAAACCCCTATAATCAGCCCCAAAAAGACATAAAACCGCAACTGTCCGTGGTTTCCGGCGTATAGCATCCGAAAAACGAACAGCGCGGAGGCAACCCAGTACAACAGATCGAGTGTGTGAATACTCCATCTCGGAAACCGCAGCTGTCCGGACAGTACCCGGTAACTGTCGTAGGCCATTCCCATCACGACCCCCGAGGTAAGCATCCACATCAATGTGATCCATTGAGTATCCGGACTCATCGGAACATCTTGCCGAACAGGCCTTTACTATTCTTGTTCTGGGAACCGGGGTCCAGATATTGCAGAGAACTGACTGTGCCTTCAATGGATAACAGACCTTCCTCCAGGCTCAGGTTTTTGATATGTAAATTGTGCCCCCGGATGGTCAGATGCCCAAGTTCAGTCTGCAGCAAAAATTCCTCACTGTCGAAGCTCTCCACGTTGGAGACACCCGTCAGATCCAGCAGTTTCCGATTCTGCATGCTCAAATGATGCTGTTTGGCCTTACCGTGCTCAACCATGGCATGTACCCCTCCTTCTTACACCTAGCTTATGGATGTGGAGGTTGGAATAGAACCAGCGTTGTTGAACAAAAAAACCGGCTTCCAATAAAAAGAAAAACGCCCTTCCCTGTGACAGGAGGACGTTTCGATTCAACTTGCATTGAATTGAATGCATATTCAATACCAGATGTACTGTTACCAGTTCATCCCGTTATCCTTGGCGATCGGCTCTTCCTTCACCAAGGTGTAGAGGCTGCTCGCCTCATCCTTTTTGGTACTCTCGGCAATTCGTTCCACCTTCACGGTGACCAGTTTCTGACCGAACTGAACCGTCAGCTCATCGCCTACTTTGACATTGGCGCTGGGCTTCGCTTCACGTCCGTTCACCAGAACACGTCCCTGTTCAGAGACGTCCTTGGCCACAGTGCGGCGTTTGATTAGCCGGGAGACCTTCAGGAATTTATCAAGACGCATTATTTTACGGCTTCTTTAAGTTTGTTACCTGCTTTGAATGCAGGAACAGTGGACTCAGGAATCACGATTTCATTCCCTGTTTGTGGGTTACGTCCGGTACGACCGGAACGTTTGCGGGTCTCAAAAGTGCCAAAGCCGATCAATTGTACTTTGTCTCCGCTGGCAAGTGCATCTGTAATCTCTCCCAAAAAGCCGTTCAATACGGACTCAACGTCTTTTTTAGTCAAACCACTTTTGGTTGAAATGTTGTTAATCAGATCTGTTTTGTTCATTTTTAAAAGCCTCCCAAATTGAAAAAAAAGTATCTGCGATCCCTGACAATACATCGATTGCCGCTGATTCGCGTTAGGTCACTACACATGTATTCTGGCTTGGCATCTGAAATCCTGCCTTGGTCCGCGACTTTTTTTAGCTTTTTGTCGATGGTCCGCAGGGAACAGTCTAAGACCAGTACCCGAAACCATCTGTCGCTAAACACCAACCTCAATGAATGCAGATGAACACATGTTCGTATATCATAACACACTGCATAGCATGATGGAATAAGGCTAATCGGTATTTTCCAGAAAATTGAACCGTTTATAATCCTGCCTTCTTCGCATCCTGCCAGAACTGCTCCATCTCTTCTACATTGCTATCTGCTGGTGTTCTTCCCTGTTCACGAAGGCGGTCCTCAATGTACTGGAAACGCCCAATAAATTTGCGGTTCGTCGCAGCAAGTGCCTCTTCCGGGTCCGTATCGATGAATCTTGCAACGTTCGCAGCTGCGAATAATAAGTCACCCAGTTCAAGCTTCCGTTCTTCCGCGGACTGGCCTTGTTGCACCGCTTCTTTCAACTCCGCCAGCTCTTCCTCGATCTTGGCAAACACACCTTCAACATCATCCCAGTCAAAGCCCACTTTGGCTGCTTTCTTCTGTAACTTGTATCCCTTCATCAGTGCAGGCAAGTCACGCGGTATACCATCCAGCAAGGAAACCTTCTGCTGATCCTGTCCTTTGCGCTTCTTCTCCTCTGCTTTCATCTGTTCCCAGTTCTGAAGAGCTTCATCCGCATCTTCTGCCTGATGTTCGCCAAACACATGGGGATGGCGGAAGATCAGCTTATCATTCAACCCTTCGATGACATCATACACATTAAATGTGCCCACTTCTTCTTCCATCTGGGAATGCAATAAAATCTGCAGCAACAAATCGCCCAGCTCTTCTTTCATATGGTCAGGGTCATCCTCATCGATTGTCTCAATGACTTCATAGGTCTCTTCAATCAGGTTTTTGCGAATGGACTGATGTGTCTGCTCCTGATCCCATGGACAACCACCCGGGCTGCGAAGAATATTCACGATCTCATGCAAACGTGCGAAGGATCGGCGACGAAGGGCATCATCGGTGTTCTTCGGTACATAGATCAGTGACAGATTGCCGTACCCTTCGATTCGATCCAGTTCGTGTAGCGGAATTTTGTGAATGATCTCCTGGCCCTGTACACCCAGTGCATGACCGACAAATACGGGATAATCATCCGGGTAAACTTCCATCAGGCACAGCTTCACGTCCGAAGCAGTGAATACATCGTAGACTTGTCCGATCAACGTATGTAGCTGTGGTTGTACCAGTTCTGTATTCAGGCTGCTGGCATCCAGGAGTTGAAAGCCTTCAATTGGGTCGAATCCAAGCCGGATAAAGGCTTCGTCCAGGAAGCTCTCTCCGCCCATTACACGTAGTGAAATGCCCATCTGTGGGCAGCGTTCTTTGAGCAGGCGTACACTTGCTTCTGCCACCATGGGATGACCCGGTACGGCATAAACAATCTCGGTTCCAGCCTCACCCTTGCGAGCGGCCTCGATCAGTTGATTCGCAATCTCATCATACACTTCGGGGAAGGAGGACTTCGCCTCATAGATGGCATCAAATGAGGTCATCTCCAATCCCTCTTGCTTCAGATCATTCAATACGGGATGATCCAGCGTACGCACATACAGCGTAGCTGCATGTTTCATTTTTTTGATAATACCTACGGTCAGTTGGTCTGCATCACCGGATCCAAGACCTACTACGGTTAAAGCTGCACTCATTACGTAAACCTCCATCCGAACCATCCTGTTGCAAGCTTACAATCATCGTGCCTGTACAGGATGGCGCTCTATAATTACACGTATTATACCAGAATCATTCGATATCTTATAATTGCATATTGGCTGTGCTTCATGCAGAAGCACCGTGAGAATGAAATTAGCGCAGCACACGCAGTCTGCGCAGCAGCTTGGCCAGGCGAGGCCCCAACTTGGGCACAGCCGCCAGCTCCGCGGCGGTGAGTAGCCCTGT
>NZ_JBBOTQ010000025.1:0-34418 GCF_038005685.1 Priestia sp. FSL H7-0729 | reverse complement strand
ATATTCGGTGGTGGTTTTTATTTGTTTGTACGGATTAGAGCTCATGAGCTGAAGCTCTAACATGATCTTCAATTGAAGGTAACATTTTTGTTACGGATAACAGCGGCAAAACCAGTATAATAGGACTATGTTAAATATGCTAAAAGTACCTGACCACAGAGCTGGAATGTGCAGCTGTGAAAAGGAGGGTGTGTGTGTTAAGTTGGCGGAGACTTGGACTACAATCAATTCTGTTGCTTTGTTTGACCGTTGTTCTGGCAGGATGCGGTGAAGCTTCAGGTTCTGTATGGACTTCATATGAAGGTGCGGTGAACGAGAAGAGTTTCCCGGTGCCTAAAGTAGCAAATAAATCTGACCAGTCTGAGAACAATTCGGATATGGACTATGTTCGATATACGCTGTCTGGTATTAGTGAGAGCACTAGCTTACCTGAGGTATATCTAGACGAGATTAAAAGCTGGGGTTGGACAGAGAGGCAAGCCAAGGGTACATCCAATGAATCCAGTACCTTGCGTGTATTTGCAAAGGAAGGACATACTGTGCATTTAGCAGTACATGATGGATCCTTTACACTAATGGTTCCTAGAAATGATGCTACTCAAACGACAGTTAAATCATTGGCTGAAGACGATTGAGCTGCTGCCTGTAAGATTGGATATGAAAATTAACGCTGTGATGTTCCTTATATAGTAAAGCTCCCGTGTACTTGGTAGGGGGCTTTTTGTTATTTTACGAAGTAGGCTTCAATCGTGATGGGAGCACCTAAAGGGAGATAGAGCAGAGGCAGAGTAGAGAGATCGTTCAAAGGTGTAAAATCAACGAGATATCTGGAGTTAAAAGATATGGAACAGCAGATGAAAAGAGGAGAAGAACGGAGTCTTTCGTGGGGATAACTAATTTAACTATACCCATACTGTGGATAAGGAATAAGAGGGGGAACCAAAAATAAAAGGTTATCCACTGTGGATAACCTTTTATTGATCATGTGAGGCTGAGCCAGCTGGACGATACGAGATCTTTTTTTAACAAATATCCGAGGGGCTCAGGCCATTATGTATCACAGGTAAAGGAAATACATTTAAGATTGAATTTATGAAGGGCAAGAATTATTGTAGATAGTATGAGACATCTTGTTCATTTAGTTTGATAAGTCCATCTTTGCGCTCGCGGGAGAGTACCATGACAACATATAAGCGAGGACCCAGTAACCACAAATGCCAGAAGATCAGCGAGAGGGTGAAGGACAATGGGGACCATATCAAACATACTGTAATGATACATAGTCCAATCCAGCTCATGTTAAGGTGTACCCGGACAAACATACGGAAGCTGAAATGCTGATCAGGGATATAACCCAACCAAGGCATACGCAGATTCCAGCGCCACCGTTTGGCGTAAGAGGTACGTACCAGAAGTAATATTGTTCTAGCGATGACATAATGAATCCAAATGGTGATTGGGCCTGCCAGTACAAAATAGAAGAGGCCCGTCCAGGAGAATGCAAGTAGATTGAATAAGAGCATGATAACCGGCAGACACAGATAACTATAGATGACACTGCGGGCGATAGCCTTTTTTTTCAAGAGCCGGTATTGATAAAATGTTGCTTTATTCTCCGGTTCGGCGATCATACGTTTATATATCCTCCTTCAAATTCACGTTTGTGTGGGATAGGTATTCGTTTTCTTATACGTGTAAAAGGGAATGATTATGTATGTATATATGAACCTTGTATATCACGCCATGACGAATGTACAAGATATTGAGATTCGACTGAGCTTATCTCAGTATACTCTTGAATGCATGGACTGTCAGGCTTTGATATCGTTATCATGTATTATATATCGGCTGAGATTCGAAGTTTTTTTAAGGAAATTTGAATATAAGTTTTGAGCCAGTCTAAGGGATACGTGATTTTGAGGGAAATGCGATGGAAGCAGGATAACAGTGGAGACATAAGTAGATAAATGCTCCTGATCAGAAGATGAATGTATTTTTCGGTACAGACACCCCAGAGGGGGTGGGCGAATATATATATTTTATAGAAAGAAAGCACTATGAAAATGTATAAAATAATAGAAACTGTGCAATACTGATAGTAAACGTAAAACAAGGTGGGATGGTTCATGGAAGAACATGCCGAACACACATGTATTATCTGCGAGCAAAGAAAAAGAGAAGGCATTTTTATTGTATCAGAATTCATATGTGACACTTGTGAAGCAGAAATGGTTCATACCGATGCGCAGGATGCCAAGTACAATTATTTTATTCATCAGATGAAGCAAATTTGGGTACAAAAAAACGCATAATGCATATTGCTAATAGAAGTAGAAGCGAAACATCACATTGTAAAGATGCTGATGTGTACAGAGGCCCAATGGGCCTTTTTCTGTTTTTACGAGAGAGAGTCTTGTCTGCCATTTAAGGAAGGCGTATGCTGATATAATGATATAGACAATTAGCAGTAGCGCGTGTGGAGTTGGGGAAGAAGGGCGTTCTTTAGATTAGAAAGCATTTTGGGGCGCATCGAGCGCACATTATATATGTACAGGATGGTTATTTCATGGATCATAACACTAAATCAAGTAGAGCCCCTTTATATGAAGCGTTGCTTGCGTATCGCAATTCGAAGCAGCGTTCTTTTCATGTGCCTGGGCATAAAAATGGACAAGCATACCGACATTTGCTGGAACAAGCAGAAGCAGGACAATTCCCTGTCAAGGATATCGTTAATGAGGAATACCAGCAAAACGGAGAGATTCAGAGCGGTGTAGGAAAGAATGTTAACCAGAAAGTAGAGCGTTTCAGTACGGTGGATGAACATGGGGCTGATCTGGAGAGCGGGAAACATTTTGGTGACGAAGGGGTTCGTTTGGAAATAGAGCTGATACCGGATCGTTCATTCCTGGAGATGATGGAGATGGATGTTACGGAGATTACGGGCACCGATGATTTGCATCATGCGGAAGGTGTGATCCAGGAAGCGCAGGAGCTTGCGGCAGATTGTTTTGGAGCCGAGGAGAGTTTCTTCCTTGTGGGGGGAAGTACGGCTGGTAATCTATCCTTACTTCTTACCGTGTGTGATGAGCCGAATAGTATTGTGCTGGTGCAACGGAATGTACACAAATCCGTTATTCACGGGTTAATGCTTGCCGGCGCAAGAGCTGTATTTCTGGAGCCGTGGGTCGATCCTGCGTCTGGACTTGCGGTCATGCCGTCGGTGGAGACGGTTCAGGCTGCTGTCCAGTCCTATCCTGAGGCAAAGGGCGTACTTGTCACGTTGCCCAATTATTACGGCATGGGCGCTGATCTGACGCCCATAGCCAAGGTGTGCCACGCTGCTGGCATGCCACTGCTCGTGGATGAAGCGCATGGCGCGCATTATGGGCAGCATCCGGAGCTGCCTGTCTCTGCACTGTCGTGCGGAGCAGACGGTGTTGTGCAGTCGACGCATAAGATGCTGGCGGCCTTCACCATGGGTGCCATGCTGCACATTCAGGGACCCCGGTTGAACCGGTCCCTGTTAAGGCAGCGCCTGGCCATGGTGCAAAGCTCAAGCCCATCATACCCGGTGATGGCTTCGCTCGATCTGGCGCGCCGGCTGCTGCACGTGCAGGGCGCGGACACATTCACGGCGGGGCTCGCCGCCGTGAAAGCCTTTAAGCGCGGCCTCACGGAGCTGCCGCGCTTTCAGTTGCTGCAGCCTGCACAGCCGCTGCAGCCAGAAACGCCAGCCGGAACAGCGAAGCCGGCTGGCTTGTCCGTGTCCGCTGCGCAGCAGACACGGGAGAGCCTGACCGCGGCGGAGATGCCATCTGCCGCGGGGTATACCGCTCAGGACCCATTCAAGGCCGTCATCTATGACGGCGCAGGGGTGCTGAGCGGTTATGGGCTACAGCAGCAGCTGGAAGCATGCGGCTGTGTGCCTGAGATGAGCGACGAACGGTACGTCGTCTTGCTCTTCAGCTTGGGCTCAACGATGCAAGATGCTCAGCACCTATTGCAGGCTTTACACCATATTAGCTCTGCCGACAGGCATGAGCAGGATTTCACTAATGCAGAGCCATCACATGAGCTTGCGAAAGGTTCGGCGCATTATATTTCCACGTGGAACAATTTACAAGAACACACACCATACTCGGAACCGATCTCCTTCACCCTGCAACCAATTGTGGAGAAGGATACGATCAATGTTCCGATAGAAGAAAGCGTGGGCTGTCGATCAGCCGAGATGGTTATTCCTTACCCTCCAGGGATTCCGCTTGTCTATCCGGGTGAACGCATAAGTCCATCGATGGTGGCACGTATACAACTCCTACGCGATGAAGGAGCGAAGTTTCACGGGGTATCAGATGTATCGCTACAGGTATTAAAGGTCATGAAGGATTGAAAGGCACATATGAAATCTTTGAATGCATTTACCAATAGGTAGTCTATATGACCAATACCGATACCGGACCCTACACATGTGAGGGTCTCTTGGTCATTAATCTGGTTGCTAGGGTGTGTCTTCAAACTCAGGCATGCATCCTCCTTCTATTTTTGTAAGGAACCTGAGACACGTTATTAATCAAAATCACCTAACAAACATGCTGTAAACGGCTGGTTATTCCAGTATAGCCTGTTTCAGATTCCTTAGATTGCTGCGGGTGCTTCAAGGCGCTGAATAAGGCGTCACAGGGTCCTTAGCACTCCCGCTCCGTGCTCTAATCCAGACACGTTCAGTTACGTTCCGAATTTCAGCAGTTATGGAGACACGCTTTAGTTCAGCTTATACAGATAGACATAAGAAAGAAGGGAACACTTTGGGTATTCCGCTAAAAAAATATACAGGAATAGTCCTGCAAGTTTTGTTGATGTACGGTTTTTATTGGATTGGCAACTTCATTCAAACTCTATTACATCTGCCGTTAACAGGAAGTATTGTGGGTATGCTGGTTTTGTTCATTGCCATTCAACTGGGATGGGTCAAAATGAGCTGGGGAGAAGAAGGGTCAACGTGGCTTCAATCCCATTTGCAATTGTTGTTCATCCCGCCAACTGTGGGCATCATTAATCATTTTGATTTTTTTAGAGCCAACACTTTGTTACTGGTTCTTGGTTTGATCGTTAGCACATTAATCACATGTCTGATATCTGCCAAATTAAGTGAGTGGCTCATGACATGGAGATCGTCTCATTCAGGCAAAAAGGAGGCGATCACTTGTCAGCATTCATCCTCGGAATTGGAATGATCGCGCTAACCATCGCTGTATATATTCCAGCCACTCGTCTATATAAAAGGCTGAGATGGCCAATACTTATGCCTGTACTCACAACGACTGCCATACTGATCCTGATTTTGGTCATTTCCGGTATAAAGCTGGATACGTACATGCTGGGTGGCAAATGGATACAGGAGCTCTTGGGTCCAGCAGTTGTATCTCTCGCTTTTCCCTTGTCCAGACATCTGCATGTGCTGAAGCAAAATATCATTCCCATTGTGGGTGGAACAATCGGAGGCAGTATTACAGGTGTGTCCACAGGTGCTTTAATCGCCATTCTTCTTGGGTATCCTCAAGAGATGGTCATCGCTTTATTGCCAAAATCCGTGACCACTCCTGTTGCTATTCAACTTGCTAATCAGGTTGGAGGAAATGCCTCATTCACATCGCTGTTTGTGATGATTGCAGGTTTCTCAGGGATATTACTGGGGCCGATGCTCTTGAAATGGGCCAAAGTCCGCAGTAAACATGCCTATGGAATTGGATTGGGTTCAGCATCTCATGCCCTCGGTATGGCAAGGTCTTTTGAATATGGAGAGAATGCAGTAGCCCTCAGTTCGGTATCCATGATTGTAAGTGCCATTGCCGGATCGATTATGCTTCCATTATGGGTATGGATTATCTACGGTTGAACGCTTTACTTTGTTGTTCATGTTGGAGTAACTGCTGACCTATAGTATTATAGAAAGAAAACAAGCTTGTATTATTTTTGTTTTATTATTAAGTACCGATATAGCTGTAGCTATACACCTCTGGGCGGGGGATATCATATCCTGTAGCAAGAGGGTCTAAGCATATTCAATTACAGCAGCAATAGATGCAATTATCGACATAGAAAGCAGGGAAGCATATGCAGGGCAGAGGTAAGTTCATTACGCTGGAAGGGGGAGAGGGTTCCGGTAAAACAACGATGATTGGTAGAATAGGTTCTTATTTTGAAGAACGGGGTATACCTTACGTAGTTACGCGAGAGCCTGGTGGAATTGAGATTGCGGAGAAAATACGTTCAATTATCCTGGACCCTCTTCATACGGCAATG
The DNA here is from genome assembly GCF_038005685.1 of Priestia sp. FSL H7-0729. Classification (NCBI taxonomy): domain Bacteria; kingdom Bacillati; phylum Bacillota; class Bacilli; order Caryophanales; family Bacillaceae; genus Priestia; species Priestia sp. FSL H7-0729. Next base: position 28,112 of record NZ_JBBOTQ010000025.1, on the reverse strand, counting down.
GATGCTCGAACCGAAGCGCTATTGTATGCAGCTGCACGCAGCCAGCATCTCGCGGAGAAGGTAGAACCTGCGCTGAGAGCTGGAAAAACAGTCATCTGTGACCGATTTGTCGATAGCAGTCTGGTCTATCAAGGATACGCCCGTGGACTCGGGATAGAGAATGTATGGGCCATTAATCGCTTTGCGATCGGTGATCTCATGCCGGATGTGACCTTATATCTGGATATTGAGCCTGAAGTAGGGCTTGCACGGATCGACGCTCATGATGGCCGCGAAGTGAACCGTCTGGATCTGGAAAACCTGGAGTTTCACCGTAAAGTGCGAGAGGGTTACTTCCTATTAAAAGAGCAGTTCCCGGAACGAATCAGAGTTATCGATGCTTCCATGAAGCAGGAGGATGTCCTGGCAGCGATGATTTTGTCGCTGGAGACAGGGATTTTGAAGGATTTTGACGAGTAATTGTCTAATATATAGACAGGGCATTTAATAAAGGTGCTTATTCTGAAGGAGGTTATGCAGGATGAAACTGATTGTTGCGATTATACAGGATAAAGACAGCAACCGATTATCCAGCGCATTGGTCAAAGCAAACTTTCGGGCAACCAAGTTGGCCAGTACGGGTGGATTTTTGAAGGCAGGCAACACGACGTTTATGATCGGTGTCGATGATGGTCAAGTCGAGTCCGTAATGAACGTCATTCGCAGCAGCTGTAAGGTTCGTGAACAGCTCGTGACTCCGGTCACACCGATGAGTGGAACAACCGACTCTTACCTGCCGCTACCTGTTGAAGTTCAAGTAGGTGGAGCTACTGTATTTGTTCTCCCGGTAGATCGCTTCGAACATTTCTAATTTACACTTTTTGCATGGAACCCATGAGGGTCTTTCATGATCAATAGCATGTTGGAAACGATGGATGCAAGAAGATTTAAATGAAGTTCGTGCGTGCCACTTATGGAGCCGCCTTTCTGGAACAGAAGAATTGGCACACTCTTTCCGGATGAGCATTTCCTAGCTGGGGAATGCTCATCCGGAAAGAGGTTGACTACAAACAACAAGTCCTTGATGGTGATGTGTATCTACCATTATATATAGAGTGTGATCAGCATATATAAAAGCCTCATCCTCACGCACAGGCGCAGCGCGCACTGTGCTGATGGGCGATTGTGGCTAACTATGATAGAAAGCGGGCGTATCCATGAAAATCAATCCTGGATTCAGACCGATTCAGAGCGGGATCAGTTCTACTGATTCAGGTTCCAAACCGGTTCAATCCAAAAATTTCTCTGATATGATGAACCACCAGGGGGAACGGGCCTCACAAGCTGAACTGAATCGCCGGTTTAGTGAAATCCAGCTTCAGGGCGATCGCCTGGCACGTTCCATGACGATTCGTGAACTGAAGGCGTATAAGCAACTTGTTAAAAGGTTCCTGGAAGAGACCGTTCGTCGCGGTGTATCCATGAAAGAGACAAGGGGTTGGGATCGTCGTGGCAGAGGCAAGCGTTATAAGCTGATTGATGAAATTGACTCCGCTCTGTTATCCATGGCTGATGAATTGCTGGATACAGAAGAAGGAAAAATCTCTCTATTGCAACAAGTAGGCGAAATTCGGGGGATGCTTATTAATTTAAGCTTCTGAGGAGGAAGTATGTCCTTTCAACAGATTATGGGTCAACAAGCGGCCAAGCAAATGTTACAAAGCAGTTTGAGACGACAGGCGATAAGCCACGCATATTTGTTTAGCGGTCCTGCTGGTAGCGGGCAACGGAAGACGGCAATTACCTTTGCCAAAGCAATCTTCTGTACAGAACTTGAAGATGACGCGTGCGGGCAGTGTCTTGAATGTCGTAAGGTGGATCATGGTAACCATCCGGATCTAACCATGCTTGCACCAGATGGAAACAACATTAAAATAGATCAAATCCGGGATCTGCAGCGTATTTTTTCATACCGATCCGAGGCAGGCCATCCCAAGGTATATATTATAGAACAAGCCGAGAAAATGACGGTGCAGGCAGCAAACAGTTTGTTGAAATTTTTGGAGGAACCGCAGGTACCGGCAGTTGGCATCCTGATTACAGATAATGGACAGGCCATGTTGCCTACGATTCGTTCACGTTCCCAATTGGTGCCGTTCAGCGCACTGAATCCAGAAGAGATGCTGCAATCACTAATGGAGGAAGGGCACCCTGCCAATCTGGCTCGCTCTGCGGTCCATTTAGCGTCAGGATTGGAAGCATGTAGAGAAATTCTCCAGCAGAATTGGTTTGCAGAAATTAGAAACGTAATGTTACAATTAGGGAAGGAGTCCCTGGGTAGAGGAAGTACATCATTGATCTCTGCACAGCAGAAGCTTTTTAAAACCGGACTCTCTGAACATCTGGACATGTTACTTAGTTTGTTCCATCTATGGTTTAGGGACATGCTGTATGTTCAGTACGGTAGGCATGAACATATCGTTTTTATAGATCAGTTAGACATGCTATCTCAGTTGGCACATACCCGCAGCACGGAACAGTGGGTTTCCTATATGGATCTGGCCGCAGCATGCAGAAAAAAATTGCGTTTCAACGTCAATGGCCAGCTTTGTCTGGAGCAATTTTTGATCGGTTTGGCATAAGACTGGGAGAGGAATAAGTTAGTTCCAATCATATGCAAACGGTTATAACTTCGACCGGTTCCCTAAGAAGACGGGGCTTCAGACGAAGTGGGGTTGGCTTACAAGGGGGTTAATTTTTTGTATAGTGTAGTGGGTGTCCGTTTCAAAAAAGCGGGCAAAATTTATTACTTCGATCCCCTGGACCTTCCCATTGAGAAAGAAAACTGCGTTATCGTGGAGACAGCGCGGGGGGTAGAGTACGGTAAGGTTGTTGTTGGTAAGAAGGAAGTGGGCGAGTCCGATGTGGTGTTGCCGCTGAAGAAAGTCATCCGCGTTGCGGGCGAGACCGATGCCCGTGTGGTTGATGAGAACAAGCGTGCAGCGAAGGAAGCATTCGGTACTTGTTTAAATAAAATCAAAGACCATGGCCTCAAAATGAAGCTGGTCGATGTGGAATTCACGTTTGATCGCAATAAAATCATATTTTATTTTACAGCTGAAGGAAGAGTCGATTTCCGGGAGCTGGTCAAGGATCTGGCAAGCATATTCCGGACACGAATCGAGCTGAGACAGATTGGTGTACGTGATGAAGCGAAGATGCTTGGCGGAATCGGACCTTGCGGCCGTGTGTTGTGTTGTTCTTCCTGGCTGGGAGACTTTGAGCCGGTATCAATCAAGATGGCTAAAGATCAGAGCCTGTCACTGAATCCGACGAAAATTTCAGGGTTGTGCGGAAGACTCATGTGCTGTCTGAAATTTGAGCATGATAACTATGAAAGTGTGAGAGAAGAACTGCCAGCTGTAGGCAAATTGGTCGTCACCTCATTGGGTGAAGGAAAAGTTGTCGGAATTAATGCCGGTAGCCGCACAGTCCATGTTCAACTGTTCGACATCAGTAAAGTCAAAGAACTTCCGCTGGATGACGTCGTTATCAAGTAAACCATAAAGGTTGCTTCGGGGTGGAAACTTGGAAAAGAAAAATCTGTTTACGCACATTCATGAAATGGAAACCCAACTGGGTCAGTTGCACGGTGATTTAGGAGAGTTAAAAATGATTGTGAAGGAGCTGCTTGAGGATAATCAGCGGCTTACCATCGAGAATGAGCAGTTACGCAAACTGCTCAAACGTGAGGCTCCGGCAGATCTGCCGATCTCCTCAGCACTCGCTCCCGTAGCAAGACCAGCAGGTCCGGCTACAGGTGAAGATGTTGTGGGTGAAGGCTATGATAATCTGGCCCGGTTGTATCACGAAGGCTTCCATATCTGCAACGTCTATTATGGACATTTGCGGACGGAAGGCGATTGTCTGTTCTGCCTGTCTTTTTTGAATAAATGAAGTGACCGTAGGGATCCCCTACGGTTTTTTTTCAAGGTTACAAACCTAAAAGCAACAAACATGAGATATAGAATACCGGAGGATGAGCGTAACATATGAAAGCAAATGAAGTCGCGTTACAGGAGTCAGAGCGGATTGATGATCTGCTTTCTCATGATTTAAGAATCATTCAAAGTGATGAAGTGTTCAGTTTTTCGATGGATGCGGTATTGTTAGCCCGGTTTGCTTCCGTACCTAAACGGGGTCGTGTACTTGATTTGTGTACAGGTAATGGGGTCGTTCCCATTTTGCTTACAACGCGTACACAGGCTAGTCTGGAGGGAATCGAAATTCAGCCTCGTTTGGCTGATATGGCGCGTCGAAGTGTGCAATTAAACGAACTCGACGACTCGATTATGATTCGTGAAGGTGATTTGCGAGAACTGGTGAAAGAAACAGGACATGCTGTATATGATGCAATAACGGTTAATCCTCCATATATGCCTCTGAATGGGAGTGATCTCAAAATGAACACACATCAGGCAATGGCACGTCATGAGATTGGATGTACCCTGGAAGAAGTGATTCAGGCTTGTAGTCGCCTTGTACGTAATGGCGGCAAAGTATCGATGGTTCATCGTCCGCAGCGTCTTGGCGAGATAATCTCGCTCATGCGTGAATATAAGCTGGAGCCCAAACGGATTCGGATGGTACATCCCCGTGCTCATTTGGAAGCCAACATGGTATTAGTTGAAGGCATGAAAGATGGTAAACCTGAAGTAAGGATGCTTCCGCCACTCATTGTCTACAATGAAGAGGGGAAATACTGTGAAGAAATTATGGATATTTACTATGGCCAGCAACATGCTGAGCGTACTACGAAAGGAGGACTATAGATGACTTTGCATATTCAGAAAAGCTATGTGGAGCAGCTTGAAGGATCAGGCAAGCTATATCTGGTTGGAACACCCATTGGTAATCTGGAGGATATGACCTTCCGAGCCATCAAGACATTGCAGAGTTGTGACATCATTGCAGCTGAAGACACACGCCAGACCCGGAAGCTGCTTACCCATTTTGAAATTACACCTTCAATGCTGTTCAGTTATCATGAGCATAATAAGGGGGCGAGTGGACCTGAACTGATACGCTATATAATAGAAGGAAAAAATTTGGCACTCGTCAGTGATGCCGGTCTGCCGGCCATTTCGGACCCTGGTTCTGACCTTGTACAGCTTGCACTGGAGGCCGGAATAACGGTCATTCCCATCCCTGGACCCAATGCTGCATTGTCTGCTCTGATCGTGTCCGGATTACCGACGGAGCGTTTCACATTCGGCGGTTTTTTGCCGCGGGAGAAAAAGGACATGCGAAAAGTGCTGGAGGCTTTTGACGAATCCAACGGGACTTTGTTATTTTATGAATCACCTCACCGTATTCGAAAAACATTAGTCCACCTCGAAGAAATTCTGGGTGATCGCTCGATTGTCCTGGCTCGTGAACTAACAAAGCGTCATGAGGAATTCGCAAGGGGCACTGTGAAGGAATGTATAGACTGGCTTGAAGAGCATCCACCTCTTGGCGAGTACTGTTTGCTGGTAGAAGGTATTAAGGAAGAGGAGCGTAAAGCTGAGCGCGAAGCATGGTGGCAGCTGATGTCGCTCGCCGATCATGTCAGTCATTATGAGGGTGAAGGACATAACCGCAAAGATGCGATGAAAAAAACGGCAACCGATCGTGGTCTGACGAAGCGGGATGTATATAATGCGTTAATTGAGTAGCCAATCTAAGCAACGATCTTCTGTCATGGGGAACATAACCTGAAAAGAACCTTATACAACATTAAGGAACCCATAACAGGGCAAAAAAATACCTTCCGCGGTGGGGTTCACACCGGGAAGGCCATTAAGGAATATTAAAAAGGTTAGAAATAACAATTTAGATAAGTCCAGTATACCTGGTTCTTCTTATTTTGTCACAGGTGCAGGGATTTCGGAAATACATTCGTTACAAACAATTTTACCTTTGAAGTAAGTAACGTTCTCTGCATTACCACAGAAGATACAAGCAGGCTCATATTTTTTCAACATGATGCGCTCGCCGTCAACATAGATTTCCAGAGCATCTTTTTCACCAATACCGAGCGTACGGCGCAATTCGATTGGAATAACTACCCGTCCCAGTTCGTCCACTTTTCTTACAATACCTGTTGATTTCATCATTATAATCAGTGCTCCTCTCAGCTAACTATCATTGTCATTATTCGACATTATTTTATGTTTTATGATACTCATCATACCAACGATTCCCAAAACAGTCAACCTTAAAATTAGCTTAAAATTAAGGCTATTTTTCACAAGGTTACTGGTGGTAAGGGATTGGCAGCTATTTTTCACATTTAAACATCCATGCCAACTTTGTCGATTTGGAAAACGACAAAACTACGTCATTCGACAAAGTTCGTCATAACGTGTCGAATCATAGGGCTCAAAGCGTTAATATAAAAGAAAATTAAAGGAGTGAGTCGACATGGAACAACGTTTAACGGAAGAGAAAGTATTCAAAGATCCGGTACATAATTATATCCACGTGCAAGATCCGGTTATATGGCAGTTAATTAACACCCCGGAATTTCAGCGTTTACGCCGGATTCGTCAACTGGGTACTTCTTACCTTACTTTTCACGGAGCAGAGCACAGTCGGTTTTCACATTCACTAGGTGTTTATGAGATTACACGCAAGATCATCTCTCAATTTGAAAGAAGTCATTATTCGGATTGGCCGAAGGAAGAAAAGATTGTAGCTCTGTGTGCAGCTCTACTTCATGATCTCGGGCATGGGCCATTCTCTCACTCCATCGAGGAAGCTTTTGACATGAATCACGAGGATTGGACTTGTCGCATTATTACAGGTGATACCGAAGTAGGGGCGATCTTAAGACGGTATGCTCCTGATTTTCCTGAGAAAGTCGCGTCTGTCATTCAAAAAACATACGAAAAACCGATTGTGGTGAATTTGGTTACTAGCCCGCTTGATGCAGACCGGATGGACTATTTGCTCAGGGATGCTTATTTTACAGGTGTCAATTACGGCACGATTGACCTTGATCGTATCCTTCGGATGCTGCGTCCCTATCATGGACGGATTGTAGTCAAGGAGTCAGGCATGCATGCTGTGGAGGACTACCTTATGTCTCGATATCAGATGTATTGGCAGATTTACTTCCATCCGGTAACTCGTAGTTCTGAAATTATATTGCGGCAAATATTCAAGCGAGCAAAAACACTCATACAGCATGGTTTTCAATTTCGCTTCATGATTGATCCACTCCCTCAATTATTTGCAGGAGAATTATCCGTAGATGAATATTTGCAGTTGGATGAAGCATTAATTCAGACGGCATTTACGCAGTGGCGCAAGGAGGACGATACTGTTCTGAGTGAGTTATGCGAACGTTTTATGGATCGCAAGTTATATAAGTATGTAGAGCTCGAACAGGTCGACTTGACAATGATGGAAGAGATTCGGGAAGCTTTTGTACAGGCAGGCCTTGATCCCGAATATGATCTTGAAATTGATTTTCCTTCAGATAATCCGTATGATGTGTTTCGTCCGGATGAATCCACGGATAAGCAGATTCTTCTTCTGGATCGACAGGACAATTTACGTGAGTTATCAGAAGTATCTGACATTGTCCGTTCCATCAGTGGTCTTCATCGAGGTAAACATCATTTGTATTACCCGCAAAACAAGGTGGATGCGATTATTCATAAATTACCGTCACATATACGCCCCTATTTCTTGTAATCATGTGGGAATAATCCAATGAAGAATTTCGAGATCAAAAGACTTTCTAAAAGAGCTATTTTTTATGATACAGTAATCTGCTTTAATGGGGCGTATATGTAGATCGACATAATTTTGTAAATGAAAGCAGGCAGAGCGGGCACAATCAGCAATATATAGATGAGAATATTCGTATATCTTCTATATATTGTAGTTGTAAAGAAACAAACGGAATGATGTAATACACAGATTACCCAAAATGTTTTATGTATGAGCCAATAAATTATTGAATGGTATTAATTGAATTTTCAAGAGAAGATAGTCGTCATTTCGACATGAAGGGAGATACAAACATGATGCTGTTCGACACACATACACATCTGGATGCACCACAATTCGACGAGGACCGCGAGGACATGATTCAGCGTGCCGTGGATGCAGGAGTTGGTCGCATGATCAACATTGGTTTTAACCGGGAGACGATTCCAACGACAATGAAACTCGCTGAAACATATGACTTTATCTATGCAGCTGTAGGGTGGCATCCTGTCGATGCGATTACGATGCAGGAGGGTGATCTGGAGTGGATTGCATCTTTATGCAAGCATGAAAAAGTGGTAGCCATCGGTGAGATTGGATTGGATTATCATTGGGACACTTCTCCGAAGGAAGTACAACATCGCGTATTACGACAACAAATTGCTTTGGCCCGTGAAGTGAATATGCCGATTGTCATCCATAATCGGGATGCACATGAGGATATCATAAGAATTTTGCGTGAAGAGAAGGCGGGTGAGGTTGGTGGTGTGATGCACTCGTTCTCGGGCAGTTGGGAAACAGCGAAAAGTTGTCTCGATATGGGCTTCCATCTCTCCTTCGGAGGACCGATCACATTCAAGAATGCAAAGCAACCCAAAGAGGTGCTTGCGAAGGTACCGATGGACCGATTTTTCATTGAAACCGATGCTCCATATTTGACACCTCACCCTTATCGTGGGAAACGAAATGAGACAGCGCATGTACGTCTGGTTGCAGAGGCAGCTGCGGAAATTAAAGGCATTTCGGTGGAGGAAATTGCTGCAATAACCACCAAAAATGCCATGGAACGATTTGGAATTCGTTAAAAAAACGAGTAAATGAGGTGAAAAAGGCAGGTAAGCGGAGTTAATTTGCCCTTTGATCCAAATAAATCAAGAATATTACAATATTTTAACCAAATATTCAGAAAAACGTACTTGATCAACGCTTTACAACATGCATCAAAACAGGATATCATCTTTTCAGTGAATTGTTGTGCGGAAAATTGGACAGATGTTCGGGGGATGAACAAAGGGACACTTTCCGATGAAACAACATTACTTTCATGAATCAGTCTCGCTGAGTCTCCGTTAACGGAGAGCGGGGGAACCAATAGGGCTTAAACATCGGTGTATTTGGCCGATGCGCAACGTTCGTTGACCCAAAAGCAGCGAAGGGAACTGCGAAGCCATATTTGATTTCTTCTTTGGGTCTCGGGGTGAATTCAAGGGCGTCCGCCATGAGCGGGTGACCCAAGATAGGGCGGCTCTCTTTCGCCCGAACCCGACAGCTAACCTCGCAAGCGGAAAAAGAGAGGCAACCTCGTGCATGAATTTCCGATATTCAAAATCATTCGGAAGCCACGAAAGAGTTCCTCTTACACTCTTTCTTTGGCTTTTTTGTTTTTGAATAAAAGAAATGTTGTCATCATACGGTAGGTATTCAGGAGGATGACATCATGTTGCGAAGATTGATTCATGGTGCAGAACCGGATTATGTTGGTCCGATCTGTGTTCTGTAGAAAATTTGGTATAGTCACGTCAAAGACATCATGCGTTACTTTAGACGGCGAGGCTATGAAGGAGGACGGAGAAGTGGGCACATTCCAACCAGAAGAGACCCATGAGTCACGATCATCCAGTAAGTCTTTCGCGTTGCGGTGGAAGCATGAGAACATGCGTCAGATGGCATTGATCGCGATTTTCTCAATTGCGCTTACAATCATGATCTTGTTAGTCGTTTACGGTCAGGCCGGGAAACAAATTTCACTGGTTATTGATGGCAAAGCTCAGGTGGTAGAGACTCGTACAGGAATGCTTCAGGAAATGCTGGAGGAGCAGTCGATCACAGTCAGCCCTCACGACAAGGTATCCATGTCCATGAACGGGGCGATTACAGATGGAGACCGAATCGTTATTGAGCGGGCCGTTCCAGTTAAGATTACGGCAGACGGAGACACCAAGACTCTGTATACAACGGATTCATCGGTAGAAGATGCAATTCAAAAATCAGGTATTCAAGTTGAGAGTAATGATAAAGTGTATCCGGCGCTTGGAACTGCGATCAAAGCGGATATGAAGATCCGTGTAGTGCGCGTAACAAAGCGTACAGTAAATGTAGAGCAACCGATCGCTTACAAAGTAATTAAAACGGCTGACCCTAGCTTGTACAAAGGGGATAACCGTGTCGTTGTGAACGGCAAAGAAGGCACACTTGTACAGCACATCGAAAAGGTATTTCAGGATGGAGAATTGGTCTCCAAAAAAATGGTCGGCAAATCTGTCGCGAATAATCGTGTAGATAAAGTGATTGCTGTCGGCACCAAAGCAAAACCGGTCGTGAAAGAACCTGAGATTCAGACCGTATCGGCACAAACTTCAACAACCAAAAAGGCTACAACAACGAACTCGAAGAAAACATCTGCCTCGGGCAGCAAAGTGATTACCGTATCCGGGACTTCTTTTAAATACTCCAAAGTACTTAAAAATGTATCCATGACTGCCTACTCTTCCGAAGAGCCTGGCATTGGCACTAAAACAGCTTCCGGTACTCGTGTAACGGAAGGGCGCACCATCGCGGTTGATCCCAAAGTCATTCCAATTGGCTGGTGGGTATATATCGAAGGTCTGGGCTTCCGACGTGCGGAAGATACAGGCGGTGCCATTAAAGGCAACAAAATTGACGTATATTATGACAGTGTGAAGCATGCCCTGAATTTTGGACGCAAGAAAGGCAAGACGGTCTACGTGATTGGTCCGGTGAAGCCGGAAGCGAACTAAAATCGTTTTACTTTGAAATGGGAATGCTATAAAATAGTTGCATGAATGATTCATGCGGAATATGCGGCGGAGGAGTCTGAATTCAGTCTCCCCGCCGTTTGGCAGAGAAGAGGATATTCCTCTTCTTTTTGCGTTAGAAAGGAAGAAATGGAACATGATAAAAGAAGTCATTGTGGTGGAAGGCCGTGATGATACGGTAGCCATCCGTCGGGCCGTGGAAGCCGATACAATAGAGACAGGTGGATCAGCCATCAACCAACGTATTCTGAAGCGGATAGCGCTTGCTCAGGAGAGACGGGGAGTCATCGTACTGACAGATCCGGATCATGCCGGCGAACGCATTCGTAAAATCATTGCAAATAAGGTGCCTGGCTGCAAGCATGCCTTCATCCCGGAGGCCGATGCGACGCGCAAAGGGGACATTGGGGTGGAGAACGCCTCACCGGAGGCAATTCGTCATGCTCTGGCACGCGTACATACTTCATACGAAGGTGCTCCGAGCCTGATCGATTGGGAAGATCTAATCGCGGCAGGACTTATCGTGCATCCGCAAGCTGCGGCACGTCGCATGGAGATGGGCAATCTGCTGGGCATCGGATATTGTAACGGTAAGCAGTTCCACAAACGTCTCAGTGTATTTCAGATTACACGGGAAGAGTTCTCTACAGCATTAGCGCAAATTGAACGTGAAGGATTGTGAGCATATGAAGGACATGGAAGAGACGATAGAAATTGCAACGCCCAAGCGAACCAAAGAGATTATTCAAAGACACGGATTTTCATTCAAGAAAAGCTTAGGTCAGAACTTTCTTATCGATCAAAATATACTGAACAAAATCGTGAATGCAGCCGACTTGGACGAGTCCAAGGGTGCGTTAGAGATCGGGCCGGGCATTGGGGCACTTACCGAAAGACTCGCTCGGGTAGCTGGTCCTGTCACAGCCGTAGAGATTGATCAGCGCTTGATCCCCATCCTCGGAGAAGTGATGCAGCCTTATTCCAATGTACGGGTGCATCATGGCGATGTGCTGAAGCTTGATCTGGCTGAACTGTTCCAATCGGATTTTGCATCCGTGGATAAAGTCAGTGTCGTGGCTAATCTGCCCTATTATGTAACGACTCCAATTATGATGAAACTGCTGGAAGAGAAGTTGCCGGTGGACAGCATTGTGGTCATGATCCAAAAAGAAGTGGCTGAACGAATGGCTGCTGCACCGGGATCAAAAGACTACGGCAGTCTGAGCATCGCAGTTCAGTACTACAGTATGCCGGAGCTTGTGTGTATTGTGCCTCCTACGGTCTTCATTCCCCAACCTAATGTGGAGTCGGCTGTCATTAAGCTGAAAGTGCGTGAACAACCACCAGTGGAGATCCCGGATGAAGCACACTACTTCGAAGTGGTACAGGCTTCCTTTGCCCAGCGGAGAAAAACAATCTCGAATAACCTGAAGGCACGCTTCTTCACGAAAGAGAACCGGGAAAAGGCAGACATTCTGCTGGAGCAGGCAGGTATCCAACCATCCCGACGTGGAGAGACGTTAAGTCTGCAAGAGTATGCTACACTCAGCACCGTCATGTGGGAAGCAGGGGTACGTGCAGCGCTGTAAAATTTAATGAACCAAACCGGGTCTCTGCCCATACGATGGGGTAGAGGTGATTACGTTGATGAATATCGGAGACTTGGTCGTTCGGAAGTCATACGGCGGCGATGTGACTTTTCGGGTGGAAGGCCTCCAGTTGGATGCTGCGGTCATTAAAGGGACTGAGTTCCGGCTGATTGCCGATTCCCCGGTGGACGATTTGATACAGGTTCCCTACGAACCACAAAGCGCCAAGACAAGACAGGCGCATATTAAAGCTCATCAGACCCTGTCCCGTCTGCAGCAGAATCGTATGGAACAGGCTGAGCGGAATCGTGAAGGTCTGGCACAGGATTGGTCTGCTCAGCAGGAACCGGCTTATTTTGAGATGCCTGGAAAGGTGCTTCATCTGGATGGAGATCCGAACTATTTGAAAAAAAGTATGGATCTCTATGAGCAACTTCGTGTGCCAGCAGAGGGACAATATGTCCACGAATCGGCAATGGCAGATACCCTATACCGTTTATTACCCAAAGTACGTCCGGATATCGTGGTCATTACGGGTCATGACGGAGTGCTAAAGACACGTCAGCCCTATGACTTATATAGTCTTGGTAGCTATAAGAACTCGCAAAATTTCGTGGCTGCCATTCAGGTGGCCAGACAATATGAACGCCATCTGGACGCACTCACTATTGTGGCAGGCGCCTGTCAGTCCCATTTTGAGGCACTGCTGCGCGCTGGAGCGAACTTTGCCAGTTCTCCAGGCAGGATTCTCATTCATGCACTTGATCCGGTCTATGTGGCAGCTAAGGCCTCCTTCACATCTGTGCGGGATACGGTCAACATGAGTGATGTTCTGCACAATACCATCAGTGGTAGCCAAGGTGTGGGTGGTGTAGAGACACGGGGGAGTTACCGGGTAGGTCTGCCGGGGCTGAATGATTTATCCACTCTAAAAGTGAACCCGTCAGCAGTCTGATGTAGGCCATTTAAAGTCCCAATTTGGGGCTTTTTTTGTTTGCAAAAAAATTCATTGACAACAACTTTTTGATGCTGATATAATAATTAGTTTTGATTTGACAATGACTGTAAAATCCGGTATAATGGACAAGAAAAGAGGTGGTCGTCGACAATGGCTAAAAACACGCTGTTGGATATCAAACGCAATCTCGATGCACATATTGGTCAGAAAATTATGTTGCGGGCTAATGGTGGCCGCCGTAAGACCATTGAACGTACGGGTGTATTGGAAGAAACGTACCCTTCTGTTTTTATTGTTAAGCTTGATGAGGAACAAGAAACTTTCAAGCGAGTATCTTATAGTTATGCGGATATACTTACGGAGTCTGTGGAAGTCATGGTCTTTGACCCGGGCAGCCAGACGCATAGCTCCTACATGGAGACGTAAGTATCGTTTTACAGGCGATTCGCCCCACAAGGCGGGTCGCTTTTTTGTTTTACAAAAAATCACCAAATCGCCTTTTGGGGTTAACCATACATAGTCAGGAATGAGTGAGGAAGGGTCGCGGCATACTAATCGGACAGGTGAAGGGACAGTTTCTTAACCTTTGGGCAGAAAACTGAACTTCAACTGGGACAAGTTGTCTAAAACGTGAACGGACTCATTACATCACGAAGGATACGAAGAGGAGGATGGTTCATGAGTCGCAGAAGAAGAAGTGTCATGTCAGAGGATCTGAAGAATGAGCTCGCGAAAGACCTGGGTTTCTATGATACGGTCCAACAGGAAGGTTGGGGCGGAATCAAAGCCAAGGATGCAGGAAACATGGTAAAACGTGCAATTCAACTTGCTGAGCAGGCTGCGCGCAAATCCTAATCCGGTTCCATCAGATTGAGAAGCGGGGAAATCCGTCAGGAATAACCCCGCTTTTTCCCCATAGATGCGGAATAGAAATGACTTGACAGCCCCATTTTGATATAATATGTTAAGTTGTCTTAGGGAAAAGGTGAGGACGGGTGAACGCCTTGAAAATTTACGAAAAAGCGCCTGCTAAAATTAATTTGATGCTGGACGTTTTACATAAAAGAAGCGATGGATTCCATGAAGTTGAAATGATCATGACTATGGTCGATCTGGCTGATCGGCTGGAAATGTCGGAGCTGCCGCGCGATACCATTTTCATCTCCAGTCAGGCGGGTTATATCCCGTTGGACGAGAAGAACCTGGCTTTCCAGGCAGCCAGACTCATTAAGGAGCGCTATAACGTGCGTACGGGCGTCCATATTCATCTGGATAAAAAGATTCCAGTTGCAGCCGGACTTGCCGGTGGAAGCAGTGATGCAGCAGCAGCTCTGCGTGGATTGAATCGTCTGTGGCGGCTCAATATACCGGATCACGAACTGCAGGAGCTTGGAGCTGAACTCGGTTCGGACGTTCCATTTTGTATCACAGGAGGGACTGCACTCGCTACAGGTCGTGGTGAGAAGTTGACCCCTATGCCTAATCCGCCGCAATGCTGGGTAATTCTGGCCAAGCCTCCAATCAATGTGTCTACAGCCGATGTGTACGGACGTTTCCGCAGTGATAAGATTGTTCGTCATCCAAGTGCGGCTAAAATGGAGCAGGCGATTCGCAACCAATCATTTACGGATGTCTGTAACCAGATGGGCAATGTGCTTGAAGATGTAACGTTGAAGCTATATCCGGAGGTTCAGAATTTGAAAGATGCCATGATTCGGTTGGGTGCAGACGGCGTGTTGATGTCTGGTAGCGGTCCAACGGTGTTTGGACTGGTCTCCAAGGAATCCAAGGTTGCCCGGATATACAATGGTCTGCGTGGTTTCTGTAAAGAAGTGTACGCTGTACGTATGTTGACGTAAAATTCGCTTTTATAATGTACAAACACGTATAAAGGTGGTATATTTTTAAATAATTATTCGGATTTGGATGTTTCCGTGATCGTGAGGATGGATCTCTGTGAAGAAGTTAAAACGAAGCGCAAGGCTGGTTGAAATGACGCAATACTTATTGTCCAGACCGCATACGGTTATTCCGCTCACCACATTTGCCGAACGCTATGGAGCCGCGAAGTCTTCGATTAGTGAAGATTTGGCGATTATCAAGGAAGTGTTCGAAGAAGGTGGGTCAGGAGAACTGCATACACTGGCTGGAGCAGCCGGGGGAGTAAGATGGATTCCGAAGGTATCCCGAGAACTGGCACTGGCGTTTGCGGAGCGGCTCTCGACCCAGCTCGCGCAACCTGATCGGATCTTGCCTGGAGAATACCTGTACATGTCCGACTTGCTTGGTCAGCCCGCATTGATGAATGAAGCCGGCAAGATCTTTGCAACGGCCTTTGGCAATATGAATATTGATGTGGTTATGACGGTAGAAACCAAAGGAATTCCATTGGCTTATGCCACCGGTGCCCAGCTCAACCTGCCTGTCGTGCTCGTACGCAGGGACCATCAGGCTACAGAAGGATCGGCCGTAAGTATCAATTATGTATCCGGGTCCCATAAAAGTCTGCATACGATGTCCCTCTCTCGTAGGGCGATGCGTGAGCATTCCAGAGTACTTATTGTGGATGACTTTATGAAGGCTGGGGGTACGGTGCAAGGAATGATCGATCTTTTGGCCGAGTTTAATGCTACAGTTGCCGGGGTAGGGGTACTGGTTGAATCTGGTTCTGTAGATTCAGAGGAACGCCTGCTAACCGATTATGTATCTCTGGCAAAGCTGACAGCGGTTGATGCCAAGAGCAGGCAGATTTCCGTCAAGCCTGGCAACTATTTCGACCTGTAGAAAGATGACGAATGTGATGTCGGTAAAGGGTCTTTTCCATCGACCTGGCACTAACGTTGTCGAATTGTGTATTAAATAAAAAAATTCCTGAAATTAGGAAATTTTTGTGGTTATAAAAAGAAGGAGTTCGTATATGCTGTGTGGAATTATACACCAAGTTCTGATGGAAAAAGGTGGTGAACACACACATGCAAATTACGGATGTCAGACTCCGCCGTGTTAACTCGGAGGGGAGAATGAAGGCTATCGCATCCATTACCATCGATAACGAATTCGTCGTTCATGACATTCGTGTCATTGATGGTAACAACGGAATGTTTGTTGCTATGCCGAGCAAGCGTACTCCTGATGGAGAGTTCCGTGATATCGCCCACCCGATCTCTTCCGGTACTCGTGAGAAGATTCAGGCAGCAGTTCTGACTGAATATGATCGTGCGGCAACTGAGGAAGAAGTCATTGAAGAAGGTGCCTGAGAACATTATTGGGGTTCGAAGGAAAAGAGAGCCATGTCTTATGGCTCTCTTTTCTTTTTGATCGGAATAAGATATATTCAGTATTGAGTTTATTTAGCAGAAAACAAAAAGCGCATCGTGCGCTTGGTGGCAGGGCGGCATCTTAGGAATCATTGGGATTCGGTTAAGCTCGCAGGTACACGGCGTATACATATAGGTCACGATTTGTTGGTGTCCGCGTTGATACGTGTGATTACAGAGACAGCAGGCGATGAACAAGACTGGCTTGAAGCCGGCTGAACGATACTCATTGGATACAGATAAGCAATGCATTTCAATGGGATTTTCAGAACAGGAGGTCGTAAATTTTGAAACGAATGGCAATCGTTCTTGCCGCAGGGCAAGGGAAACGAATGAAATCAAAATTGTACAAAGTACTGCATCCCGTATGCGGTAAACCTATGGTTGGACATGTGCTGGATGCGGCACTCAGCGCAGGCGTTGAACGCAGTGTAGTTGTAGTCGGTCATGGTGCCGAAGCGGTGCAGTCATTTTTGGGTTCCAGAGCGGAGTATGCACTTCAGGCGGAACAATTGGGTACAGGTCATGCAGTACAGCAAGTTAAATCCTTGCTTGGCGGCGAAGCAGGATCCACAATTGTGGTCTGTGGAGATACACCGCTCGTGACTCGTGAGACATTGGAAGGTCTGATGAATCACAATGAGAGTCGCGGGGCAGCAGCGACAGTTCTTACGGCTCAGTTGGACAATCCCAAAGGTTACGGCCGAGTAATACGTGGAGAAGATGGTTCTGTACAGCGGATCGTAGAACAGAAGGATTGCAATGAACAGGAAGATGCTGTGAATGAGATTAACACAGGCACATACTGTTTCGATAATGCAAAATTGTTCGCTGCGCTGGATAAAGTAACGAACCAGAACGCTCAGGGAGAATATTATCTCACAGACGTAATCGGCATTTTGCGTAATGATGGAGAAGTAGTTGAAGCTTACATGTCAGATGACATCGCAGAATCCATCGGGGTTAACGACAGACTCGCACTTTCGCAAGCAGAAGCCTTCATGCGTGAACGTCTTGCCGTACGCCATATGTTGAACGGTGTTACAATCATTGATCCGTCATCGACATATATCGGAGCGGATGTTACGATTGGATCAGATACAGTATTGTATCCAGGGACCATTCTCAAAGGCACAACTTCGATCGGTGAAGCATGTCATATTGGTCCTCATGCAGATGTGGAAGACAGCGTTATTCAGGACGGAGTTACAATCAAACATTCGGTGTTGTCCAATGCCGAAGTGGGTTCTGATGCAACGGTTGGCCCATTTGCTAATTTGCGTCCAGGGACTAAACTTGGTCGTAACGTAAAAATTGGTGACTTTGTTGAAGTGAAAAATGCTACAATTGACGAAGGTTCCAAAGTATCTCATCTCAGCTATATTGGGGATGCCAAAGTAGGGAAAAACGTAAATGTTGGATGCGGGGCAATAACTGTCAATTATGATGGTTATAATAAAGCTGTGACGACGATTGAAGATGACGCTTTTGTAGGCAGCAACGTCAATCTGATTGCACCGATTACGGTAGGAAAAGGCGCTTATGTGGTTGCTGGCTCCACCGTTACCCATTCCGTTCCCGAGAATGATCTGGCCATTGCTCGTCCACGTCAGGAGAATAAACCTGGTTATGCGGAGAAGATTCGCGGACGTGCTAAAGCCAAGAAACAAAATGCCAAACCCCAATAAGGGGTTTTGATAACAAGATTGCCTCCCAAAAGATCGGGAAGGTGCCGACATGTCGCAGACGCTTATTGATTCCAATGAACCAGCACGGAGGGTTTTTATTTTATGACTTATTTTGATTCGAAATTAAAAATATTTACTTGCAATTC
Organism: Priestia sp. FSL H7-0729; assembly: GCF_038005685.1. Classification (NCBI taxonomy): domain Bacteria; kingdom Bacillati; phylum Bacillota; class Bacilli; order Caryophanales; family Bacillaceae; genus Priestia; species Priestia sp. FSL H7-0729. The sequence goes on along the minus strand of NZ_JBBOTQ010000025.1, from coordinate 9,618 downwards.
TAACCCCAAGCTCGCCCATCAAATTGCTGATTATATCGGAATCCCTATGGGTGAATCTCACACAACCAGCTTTAGTGATGGCGAGATTCAAGTGAAACTCTCCGAGAGTGTTCGGGGTTGTCACGTTTACATCGTGCAGTCCACTTGCTTGCCGGTTAATGATAACCTGATGGAAATGCTCGTTATGATTGATGCACTCAAACGGGCATCTGCCAAGACGATTAACGTCGTTATTCCTTACTATGGCTATGCAAGACAGGATCGCAAGGCACGTTCGCGTGACCCGATTACAGCGAAACTGGTAGCCAACCTGATTGAAAAAGCGGGTGCAACCCGTGTCATCGCGATGGACTTGCATGCAATGCAGATTCAGGGATTCTTCGACATTCCAGTCGACCATCTGCTCGGCGTGCCGATTCTGGCTCAATATTTCCGGTCGAAACAGATCGAAAATCCGGTTGTTGTGTCGCCTGACCACGGTGGCGTAGTGCGCGCACGTAAACTGGCTGATTTCCTGAATGCACCCCTGGCGATTATCGATAAACGTCGTCCTGAGCCAAATGTGAGCGAAGTGATGAACATTATCGGTAACATCGAGGGTAAAACAGCCATTCTGATCGATGACATTATTGACACAGCGGGAACAATTGTACTGGGAGCGAATGCTCTGATGGAAGGCGGCGTGAAAGAAGTATACGCGTGCTGTACTCACCCGGTATTGTCCGGACCTGCGATGGAACGTTTGGAGAATGCACCATTGAAGGAAGTCATCGTAACGGATACTATTCCAATTACGCATGCGAATCCGACAAGCAAACTCAAAGTGTTGTCTGTAGCGCCTTTGCTCGGAGAAGCGATTATCCGTGTTCATGAGGAATTGTCAATCAGCAAGCTGTTTGAAATTGAATAAGGATGTCTGCATAAAGTAGTAGAGGGGTTACGTTTTCCGGTTCAATGGAAAATGTAACCCCTGTCGGCGTGCCGTTTTATAAAAAAGTGAAACAGCCGCTGGTTAGTCCATATAAGTGTGAACTACTCATTTACACAATAACGATCGGAAGATGTTTCTGCACGCGCAGTGATTCAGTGTAAAATGGTTCGTTCATCTTATAGGTTTAATACCCGGGGCGGGAGATAAATCGGAAACGACGCCGATGAAATAGCGTGTCGGCAATTTCGACGAATTGATTATCGAAACGAGTGATGAGACCAATCTCAATATGGGTGTCGCGGTCGTATACCTGTACAGGTACGTGGTATTCTAAGTGATAGATAAAATCGCTATGTTGAGTCAGTTGTCCGTTGTCTTCGCGCAAAACCCGCTCACCTTCCTGGGTCAATAAAATATTTACCGTAGATACTACAGTAAATCGATCTTTACTTTCCTGATATTATATGAAATATAACATTCGAAGTCTATGCCTCACCTCAGGCTAATCCGAAGGAGGGAACAAGATGAAGTGGATTGTCGGACTTGGAAATCCAGGCTCGAACTATGCCAAAACACGTCATAATATCGGTTTTATGGCACTGGACCGATTGGCGGATCGCCATAATATCTCCATCACACAGAGTAAATGTAAGGCGCTGATTGGAGAATGCAACATTGGCGGTGTGAAGACCGTGTTGATCAAACCAATGACCTATATGAATTTGTCTGGTGAATCGGTTCGAGCATATATGGATTTTTATAAAGTTAGTCTTGAAGATCTGATTGTTGTGTACGATGACATGGATACAGAGATTGGCAAGGTCAGATTGCGTTACCAAGGCAGTGCAGGCGGACATAATGGGATCAAGTCCATTATTCAACATACCGGTACACAGCAGTTTAACCGGGTACGCATGGGAATATCCCGGCCTGAACCAGGACATGCCATTGTCGATTATGTACTGTCGACATTCATGAAGAAAGAAAAGGAAGCCCTTGATCAGACCATTGAGCAAACATGTGATGCTTTGGAGCATAGCTTGACTCATACCTTTGAACAAACAATGGCGAAGTTTAACGGATAATGTTGTAAAACAACCTGGTAAAATGATCAAAAAGACGGGTTCGATTCAGCCATACTGGACATACTGGACGTATAAACCATGTTCAGGAGGCATAAACATGTCAGTGAATTACGTATGTAGGCATTGCCGTACCTTTATCGGACGAATCGATTCTGCCCGGATAACGGAAGCAGAGCTCGGCTTTCATTTCTTGACCCCCGACGAGCGGAGGGATATAATAGCGTATAATTCCGGTGGTGACATTACCGTTCGGATTACATGTGATTACTGTAAGGAAGCACTGGAGCATAATCCAGAGCTTAGCCTGCTCGCGAGTCCGCTTCAGTAGACTTCGCCCGTACAGGATCGAATGACAGTTGAGGGCGGTTGCGTAATAACGCTCCACCTTTTATAGCCTTGGCAGCCTGCTGAGGCTTCTTTTCAGTTGGCATGAAAGCCATGACTATCTCTAAATTAGGCTCAGCCGCATCAACAGATGTGGCAATGTTGCGAGTAATCCGATATGATGAAACAGGACAAAAAGGAATTTGTATCCATTTTAATAGTGATGCTACGCGTATGCGTGAGATAATCAAGTAAGTTATAAGAGAGGTGCCCCTTTTGTTACAAGCACTTATACAGGCTTTTTCCAAAGATCCGGACTTCGGATCCATTACAGCCGGAATCAAGTCCGGCATGAAGGAACAATTGGTTTCGGGTCTATCCGGCTCGGCGCGTCAGATTATGCTGGCTGCCCTGCATCAGGAAATGAACCGACCATTGCTCGTAGTAACGCACAATATGTTTGCAGCTCAAAAAATTGCAGAAGATTTACAGGAAGCGCTTTCACCTGATCAGGTGTTGATCTATCCTGCCAACGAACTTGTTGCTGCTGAAGCCGCTGTTTCCAGCCCGGAAACATTGGGTCAGCGTATTGAGGTGTTGGTCCGCTGCGCCCAGGGATTCAGGGGCGTTGTTGTTATTCCTTTTTCCGGGGTAAGACGTTATGTCCCGCTTCCGGAAGTGATGGCCAATGCTCGAATTTTGATAAAACAGGGCAACACACTGCAACTTGACTCCTTCCTGCTGGAGATGGTGAAACTCGGATATGAGCGTGTGGAGCGTGTGGAATCTCGTGGTGAGATGAGCGTACGCGGAGGTATCATCGACTTTTATCCGGTTACTTCATCAATTGCGTATCGAGTGGAGTTATTTGATGATGAGATCGACTCCATTCGGACATTTGACCCAGCGGATCAGCGTTCAATTGAACGAATTGAAGAGATTACGGTTTTGCCATGCAAGGAATTAATTGCAGACCGTGAGCGGATGGAAAAAGCTGCCGACACGGCTGCTCTTTTGCTCGAGCAACAGCTGGAGAAAATGACGGACCGGCAGGCGAAGCTGCGTCTTCGTGAAGAAATTCACCGGGAGATTGAGCTTTTGCGGGAGCACGTGTATTTCTCCGAGATGTATAAATATATCTCTCCGCTCTATCCGGAGAACAAAACGATTTACGACTATATGCCAGAAGATACCCTGCTTGTCCTTGATGAGCCTGCCAGACTATCGGAGACATCGAAACAGCTTGACCGTGATGAATCGGAGTGGAATCTGCACTTGATGCAAAACGGAAAAACACTTCCGGATCTTCCATTATCCGCAGACGGTGATGAACTGTTGTATGAGCGTCCATTCCAGACGCTGTTCATGTCGATTTTTTTGCGCCAAGTTCCACATACCCAACCACAGAACATTCTGAACTTCATCAGTCGTGGCATGCAGGATTTCCATGGACAGATGAACGTTTTGAAGGCAGAGATGGAGCGCTGGCAGAAGGCCGGAGTTCAAGTGCTCATGCTGGCGAACGGTGAAGAGCGACTCGAGCGGATGCGCCGGGTACTGATGGACTATGATATTCCAGAGCCAGAGATGATGATCGGTAACTTGCAAACGGGATTTGAAATGCCGTCCATTCACTTGGCTGTCGTGACCGAGGGCGAGATGTTCTCGCAAAAACAGCGCAAAGTACGCAAACCGATTCGAAATGTGGACAATGCGGAACGGATCAAATCCTATAGTGAGCTAAAAGTGGGCGATTATGTCGTTCACCAGAACCACGGGATTGGTAAGTATCTTGGGATCGGTACCCTCGAAGTTGGTGGCATCCATAAGGACTACATGCATATTCTCTATGCGGGTGGGGACAAACTCTCTGTACCTATTGAGCAGATCGATCTGATTCAGAAATATGTTGGTTCCGAAGAGAAAGAACCGAAAATTTACAAGCTGGGCGGCAATGAGTGGACACGGGTTAAAAATAAAGTTCGCACATCCGTACAGGATATTGCTGATGATCTGATCAAGCTGTATGCAGAGCGTCAGACTTCCAAAGGGTTTGGATTCGATAAGGATTCTGCGGAGCAGCAGGAGTTTGAGGACATGTTCCCTTACGATGAGACACGCGACCAGGTGCGTGCGATCGAAGAAATCAAGAAAGACATGGAACAAAACCGTCCAATGGACCGTTTATTGTGTGGGGATGTAGGTTACGGCAAAACCGAGGTTGCTATTCGGGCTGCATTTAAAGCAGCTATTGAAGGCAAACAGGTGGCTGTACTCGTTCCAACAACCATTTTGGCACAGCAGCATTTTGAGACGTTCCGTGAGCGGTTCTCCGGTTATCCGTTCAACATTCATGTGCTTAGCCGGTTCCGCTCCCGTAAAGAGCAGAATGAAACAGCCAAAGGCATCAAGGCAGGCACAGTAGATATTGTCATCGGGACGCATCGATTGCTGTCGCAGGATCTGGTGTTCAAGGACCTGGGACTGCTCATTGTTGATGAAGAACAGCGCTTTGGAGTAACCCATAAGGAGAAACTGAAGAAGCTGAAAACCAATGTGGACGTGCTGACACTGACGGCAACGCCGATTCCGCGTACACTTCATATGTCCATGCTGGGTGTGCGTGATCTGTCTGTTATTGAGACTCCGCCAGAGAATCGTTTCCCGGTACAGACTTATGTGGTTGAACACAGCCAGGCGCTTGTTCGTGAAGCCATTGAGCGTGAGCTTGCTCGTGGTGGGCAAGTGTATTACCTCTACAACCGTGTTCAGGGAATTCAGGAGATGGCTGCCGAAATTTCTGAACTTGTGCCTGAAGCCAAGGTTGGTGTGGGACATGGCCAGATGTCGGAAACAGAGCTGGAGAAGACGATTCTGGACTTCCTGGATGGTGAGTATGACGTACTTGTGAGCACAAGTATCATCGAGACCGGGGTAGATATTCCGAACGTAAACACACTGATCGTACATGATGCCGATAAAATGGGGCTCTCCCAGCTGTATCAGCTGCGCGGACGTGTGGGTCGTTCCAACCGTATTGCGTATGCCTATTTTACGTACCAACGGGACAAAGTACTTACTGAAGTTGCGGAGAAGCGTCTGCAATCCATCAAAGAATTCACCGAACTGGGTTCGGGATTCAAAATCGCCATGCGTGACTTGTCGATCCGTGGTGCGGGAAATCTGCTGGGAGCAGAGCAACATGGCTTCATCGCTTCTGTCGGGTTCGATCTGTATTCCCAGATGCTTGCGGAGGAGATCAACAAACGCAAAGTTACGATGCTTGGCGAGGAGCCGGTACCTTCCGACCAGTGGAACACAACCCTGGATCTCAGTATCGATGCCTACTTGCCGTCCGATTATATCTATGACAGTATTCAGAAGATCGAGATTTACAAAAAAGTGGCGGTCATTGCATCCTTCGACGATGCGATGGAGCTGGAAGACGAATTGGTTGACCGATTCGGTGATCTTCCGGAAGCCGTTATTAACTTGCTGGCTGTTGCGCGGATGAAAGTATACGGCAAAATCTATGGTATCGAATCCATTTCCCAACGTGGTGAGGACATTACCGTGAAGTTCTATGAAGGGCGTGAACATGCCTTTGAACTCTCGAAAATCGCGCACATTGGAAATCAGTTCGAAAGACGTGTACAATTTGAACAAGGACCCCATATGCTGATTCACGCTAAAGGCAAGGGGCTTGGGGATAAGCAACTGATGGAGCTGGTAGAGAAAATTCTGGAGTCCATGAAGACTGCTTTTAAATCAAAGGGGGAACTAAAAGATGTTACCAAAGTATAAAAAAGTAGGAAAAGTACTGTCTGTGAGCATGGTCGCAGTACTATCCTTATCACTGCTTGCTGCATGTGGCAAGAAGGAAGAAGCGAAAACACCTGAATCTACGGATACGAGCGCTGTAGTCGCTACTTATGATGGTGGTACCATTACAGCCAATGAATTCGACATGGAGCAACGTGTCATGAAATTCCTCTATCCGGAGTATGCACAAATGATGGATATGGACGATTTCAAAGAGTATTTGGTTAAACAGGAAGTTGCTTATGAATATCTGAGTGGCAAAGCAAGTGAGGAAGCCAAAACAGCGGGTTCCAAAGCGGCAACCGAGCAATTCGATAAGATGAAAGCTTCCGTTCAGGCAGATCAATGGACAGAAATGCTCAAAGCTCAGAACCTGACAGACGACAACATTAAAGACTATATGACTCGGATTATGACAGTGATTAAAGACAAAGAAACAGGCGTTACGGAAGATGCAGTCAAGGCTGAGTTTGAGAAAAACAAAGATCAGTTCACAACAGCTTCTGTTCGTCACGTGTTGATTAACTTCACAGATCCAAAAACGCAAAAAGAGCGTAAAAAAGAAGATGCACTGAAAATTGCAAAAGAAGTAAAAACGAAATTGGATGGCGGAGCTGATTTTGCTAAAATTGCAAAAGAATATTCCGAAGATCCAGGTTCTGCTGAAAAAGGTGGATTGTACGAAGAAACACCTGTAGGCAGCTGGGTAGAGGCATTCAAGGAAGCTGCAAAAACATTGCCACTGAACAAAATCAGTGACCCTGTTGAGACGGAGTACGGTTACCACATTATGAAAGTGGAAGCTCGTACAGAAGCAGACTTCACCAAACTGACGGCTGAGCAAAAAGAAAGCCTGAAGAGCCAGTTGGCAGCTGCTGAGATCGATACGTTCATGCAAAATGAATTGGACAAAATCGTAAAAGAAGTGAACCTGCCAAAAACAGAAAAAGCTGAAGAAGGCACAACAGAAGGTACGACTGAGGGTACAACGGGTACAGGAACTGAAGGAGAGAAAACAACCGAACCAAAAACGGATGACTCTACAGGTACAGATACCAAGACTGACCAAGGTACGACTGGAACAGATAAAGATGCAAAGACAGATGAAGGTACAAGCAGTAAATAAGCCAGTAAACATGGCTGTTTAGCACACGTTCAGGGTTAAATTCGCCCGAATGAATACCTTGTACGCGTAAATATGGACAACCATACAGAGAAGCAAGGGGAGGACTTAGGACCTCCTTCTTGCTTCTTCCTGTCTATATACAAGGCGTATGGGTATATGGTCGCCTTCTTCGAAAGTTACACAACTATATTCCCCGAAGCATGTATAAGGAAATGGGAACAGATGAATACTATGGTCAAGATATCACACTAAACGTTCTGGGACTTTCCTCTACCCATTAAGGAACAGTAGTTGAAAAATCTTCTCGAGAAAGTGGGGCAACATGTGAAATGAAAGCTACTGGTATTGTCCGCCGTATAGATGACCTTGGTCGTGTGGTCATTCCAAAAGAAATCCGCCGTACGTTACGTATTCGTGAAGGTGATCCACTGGAAATTTTCGTGGACCGGGATGGAGAAGTTATTCTTAAAAAATATTCGCCGATTGGCGAGCTTGGTGATTTTGCCAAAGAATATGCAGAATCCCTATATGAGAGTACAGGTCATGTAACCATGATCTCCGACCGGGATACCATTATCACGGTGGCAGGGGGCTCCAAGAAAGAGTATTTGGACAAGCAGGTAGGCCAACTGTTGGAAGGTTGTATGGAAAACAGGAAGACCATTTTGGAAACAAACAATGGTTCATATGAGCTTAGCAAAGATCATGACGAGACGTTATCCTCTTTTGTTATTGCGCCGATTATTTCAGGTGGTGACCCCATCGGAACAGTTATCCTGTTCAATAAGGATGAATCAGTGAAGATGTCTCAGATGGAAGTGAAGATGTCCGAGACCGCTGCCGGTTTCCTTGGCAAGCAGATGGAACAATAGATAGCAGATCAACTCCTGGTGCCTTGATTTGGGCATACGGGAGTTTTTGCTTTTTATCATTAGTTTGATGTTGAACCAAGAATTCGTCTGTGTGTCTTCTGGCAGGTATAATAGCTTAAAGAATGCTTTATGCTTTATTCGAATGCCAGGATACATATGGGAGGAACTTATGAAACAGCCGTCTACAGGCTCAAGGCTGCTACAGGGTGCATTTGTACTTGGGCTTGCCGCCATCATTTCCAAAATCATTGGTGCTTTTCAGAAGATTCCGTTGCAGAATCTGGGGGGAGACGGTGTTTTTGGCATTTACAATACGGTGTATCCGTTATATATGCTCATTGTTACGCTTGCTGCTGCAGGGCTGCCTCTGGCCGTATCCAAATTCGTAGCAGAACAGAATGCACTTGGAAGACCGGACGAGAGCAGAAGGATTATCCGGTTATCTTCCTTGCTGCTTGGTGGAATTGGATTTATTATGGCGCTCTTGATGTATGCAGGTGCGCCACTGATCGCTGACATGATTGGCAATCGCCATGTGGTTCCATCGATCCGTGCAGCTTCGTGGGCTTTATTATTCATTCCGTTGATGACGGGGCTGCGTGGTTATTTTCAAGGATTGCAGCAGATGGTGCCAACAGCAGTATCTCAAGTGGTAGAGCAGACGATACGTGTCACCGTCATGATTGTTCTTCTTCTGTGGTTGATGAGGAGGGACGCTTCGCTTGAGACGATTGCCGCTGGAGCCATGATGGGCTCCGTTGCCGGTGGATTGGTTGGGCTGCTTACCATGTTAGGGTACATGGTCCGTCATCGGCGGAAAGACAGGGAAGTGGTCACCGGACAATTGAATTCAGAATGGAGCAGTAGAGGTGAGGAGGTTGGAGCAGACAGGCATGAGCGTCAGGAGCATAGGCCAGTTACGCTGCAAAAGAAAACGGCGAGTACTGTTCATCCCGCTCTGGGAGAACAGTCACGATCCAACGGGGAATGGATCAGGACGCTGCTCATGTATGCTATTCCTGTCTGTCTTGGGTCGCTGGCCGTACCACTGATGAATCTGGTGGATACCTTCACTGTTCCACGGCTTCTGCGGGGAGAAGGACAGGATGAACTCCAGTCGATGGTTTCCTTCGGCATCTACAACCGTGGATTGCCGCTGGTTCAGCTGGTGACGATGCTGGCTACGTCACTGTCTGTGCTCTTTATTCCGGCGATGGCGGAAGCCCGATTAAAGGGCGGGCCAGAAGCCGTTCGGCAGCAAGCAGGCCTCGCGCTGCGCTGGTTCTGGTTGATCGGCCTGGCGGCATCCGCGGGTCTCGCGGTGCTGGCAGAGCCGATTAACCGCATGCTGTACGGAGATGCCGCAGGCACCGAAGCACTGCGGTACATGGCGCTGGCGGCTGCGGGCAGCACCGTCAGCATTATTGCGGCGGCGCTGCTGCAAGGCCTCGGCGCCGT
>NZ_JBBOTQ010000024.1:0-42320 GCF_038005685.1 Priestia sp. FSL H7-0729 | reverse complement strand
TACCGGCGGCAAGCCTGGCCCGGGCTGCGCCGCACGTGCGTGCTGCGGCGCAAGATCCTCCTGAAGCACCACGGGTGCTTCAGGCTCTGCAGGAGCAGCCGCCGGCTTCGCCTCGGCGCTCTCCTGCGCATGTCCGAGCACGTTGCCCAGCACACGTGCTCGCATGCCTGGCGGCGGTGCCACGGGTTCCGCCGCAAGTGGCAGGAAGCCAGTCACTTCCTGCAATTCCCTCACCTCCTGGCGACATGCTTCGCAAGTTGCCATATGGGCTTCAAACGTTGCCACTTCCTCTGCTTCCAGTCCGCCTAGCACATACATCGGTGCCAGATCAGACCACTCCTCATGTCGTTCTATCATGGATGTATGCCCTCCCTTCCCGCGTCCGGATGCAATTCAGCATCGGCCAGCAACTTTTGAAGCTGTCGCATGGCAAGCCTGACACGGCTCTTTACTGTACCCAACGGAATCCCGAATCGGCTGGATACTTCCTGCTGGGTTAATCCCGCATAATATATTGATTCTATAACTTGTTGCTGATCACCATTCAGTTGGGACAACGCCTCTTTAATCCGGGTGCCTTCCCATTTACGCTGCACTTCTTCTTCCGTATTTGTATGCTCATCGGCATAGGCCGCCAGTGTCTCGTGTTCAACCGAAGTAGACGCTGCCCCTTTCGATTTCCGCCTCAGCATGTCCACTGCAATGTTACGCGTAATCGCAAACATCCATGTGGTCAGCTTCCCCTGTGAGGCATCGTAACGTTCAGCATTATTCCAGACCCGCATAAAAAGCTCTTGAACGGTTTCTTCTGCCGTCATGGGATCGCCAACGATCCGATAGGCAAAAGAATACACCGCCCGTTCATAACGGTCATATAAAAGCTCCAGTGCGGACGCATCACGTTCCGCAATCTGCCGCATTAACCTGCTGTCCTCCATCGATTCAGTCATGCGAGGGCCCCTTTCTATTTCTTCCCTCTTATTATAACCTACGCAGAAACTTTTGAAGAGGATTACCTCAATTGAGAAATAGTTTGAAAAAAATCTGTATATTTTCAGACGAGCATTTCAGCTTCTGATTTGAAGGACCACCAGAAAAACATGTTTTTCTGTTCGCCCTTTCCTTTTTATTGCAATAAATTACAACCTGTGGTATAGTATAAGAGTTGTATCAAACAACCTCATATGATTTCTGTCTTCTTTAAACCCCGGAATATTTTCTTCATGCTGCGACCGCAGCGAATTATGCACAATCAACCTATGAAGATTGAAGAACCTGAATCACAATAACCCGGTAGTACAGAGTTTCACAAGATGTTCCCATTCACACTGGCGCGGTCATCGGAGCCGCAAGGACAAAAGAGAGGTAGGGCTTTTGTTGTTTTGGATATCACTTATTCTTGAGAAGATTGAAAACATACACAAAGCACCCGGAATTGGGTTCCGGGTGTTTATCTATGTCTACATACACATTTCAGCATCGTCTACAGACTGTCAGACACCACCCATTCAGCAGAACAGTCTCTCCTTCCGCTTATCAGGCTAACCAGACGCTAACGAATCCTGCACACCTTATATTGATGATTTCCGTGTTATGTAAAATCTAACGAATTTCAGCCCCGTTAATCCATGTCACTTCATGATGATAAGCTGCAAATATGCCCAAATTCCGCTCATAAGACGTCTACGATTCGTTAAACTTATGAAATGACAAAAATGCATGGAATAGAACCTGTGGAGTTCGTTAAAGAAAGCAATCCCAATGCTCCTTTTCTTAATTCTAATAAAAAAGGGACACCGCAGGATGAAATCCTACGCTGTCCCGCTCTGAATCATAGGTACGTTATGTCCCCACATCGAACTCAAACTCCGAGTTTATTTAGAGCCCCTATCGTAACGCTCCACGATCAACAAGGTCTCCTTGCACTCACAAATACTTAGATAAACATCGTTTTGGAGATAATAACCAGCAAGATGAACAGTACGAGGATCGTACCCATCGACCCCCAGCTTCCGCCGCCATGACCATAGGATACTCCACAACCCTGTTGATAACCATGCATCATTGGAGCCTGATTGGCATGGTGTCCGTATCCATAACCATATCCCATTGGCATTGTTCCACAACCATATCCATACCCATGCATTTCATGACCTGTGTATTGGTATCCTTGCATATGCTCATAACCTCCCATATGTCCGTATACGTGTCCCTGTCCGTTCGGTGAATTCGGTTTTACTTCGCTCATTGTTCATTCCTCCTTAACATTTGCCTACACCCCTAAGCTATGTATTCTGCCTACCTCTGGACCGGGCTATGGCCCTCATTTTGACAAAATGGGCGTTTAGCCATGGAGTAATCTTCTCCCTTTTCGCCTCTGCTATCTTATCCGTGTCTATCGACCATGCTTGTCCTCAACTAAAAAAACCCCACCGGTTGCCCGGCAGAGCTCGCCATATTATACCCAGAATGATTTAGTGATGATTACGAGAAGGATGAACAGAACCAGGATTGCTCCAGTCGATGTCCAGCCGCCGTATCCTGCGCCTTCAACTACGTTGCCCATGTAGAACCCTCCTTTACGAATATATTAGGGTCCAAGCGGTTTATTAGATCAAGAATGCTTTAGAGATGATGACCAACAAGATAAAGAGAACCAAGATCGCGCCAGTCGATGTCCATGCGCCGCCGTATCCACCTACTACTCCACTCATGTAAACCCCTCCTTTGATTTGAGGTACAGTTCACTATATGCACCAATCACACATGGGACCGGGCTCAGGTCAAAAATGGGCTGCTCTTTTTTTAACAGACGAATCTCTTCTTGCACATACACACAGAATTAGTTCTAAAGTCTGAATGCAATATTCAAATGTAATTTACTTATAAATAAGTCTTACAGTTACAGTAGTAAAACTAATGTATTATCGTTCAATGAGGATACCAATATGGTATATTATTAAATTTAAAGTTGTTAAATACAGACGAATTACCTTTTTGGTAATTATGAATACTGAAATCTTTATTAATGTTATTATTTTACTAATAAAGTAGAAAGGAGTGTCTATGCCCACTCTTGGCGAACGTATTAAACACTTGCGGGAAATAAAGGGGTTATCACAGAAAGAATTATCACTTCAAACCAATCTTACAGTAGTCCAATTGTCCCGGTATGAAACCAACCACAGGAAACCTGATCCAGACGCTTTAGGTCGCCTCGTGAATTTTTTGGGAACAACCGCTGATTATCTTATTGGACTTACCAAAAAACCTTATCCCGATGTCGTCACCCCAGATCTGGATGAACATCTTTTGTTTTATCTGCAACACCCCGTACATGGAGCCTTCTTCCGAGAATATTTTCATGCCCCGGATCAGCTCAAGGATGAAACCAGGCAGTTTTTTAAATTTATTAGCGAGCAATCACGAGCAACTGAACTTGATTATCCCAAATAAAAAGATGACCTTAGAAAAAATCCCAACCGATGGGAAGCACATTAGGAGAAATTAGACATTATGAAGAAACTTATTACGATTTTGGCACTAACCGCATTACTTAGTGCTTGTGGTAATTCAGACACAAACACAACAGCTGACACCCAAACCTCGGAAGCGACCAAGGCAACTGAAACTGTCTCAGCAGAAGCTAAAGCTACAAAATACACTACATATAGCGGAGAAGGATTTTCTTTTGCATATCCTGAATCCTGGAAAAGCGTGGATACTAGTCAAATGAATGTTCCAGCAATTAAAGCTGCTTTCTCAAACCAATCCTCATCAGCCACATTTGCAGATAATATTAACATGTCGATTGAGGCTAGCCCATCAGGTTCAATCAATCCTGAAGAATACGCCAATAATGTAGTTGATTATTACACACAAAACGGTTCAAGTATCGGCATTTCCGATTATAAAAAGACCAGCTACACGAACAAGCCTTACAAAGAATATAGTGCTGGTGTCTTGGAGGGATCCTATAAGCATTCCTCGGGTACAGATGTTGTCCTCGTCCAGTATCTGATTCCGACCAATGCAGAACTCTACAGCATGACGCTAACCTACGCAAAGGATACTTATAATCAGGACGAGATCAATGATATCCTTGATTCCCTGATCATTACTGCTCCTCTGGAGCAAACAGCACCAACTGCAACGACTGGAAATTCATCTGTTATGACATCAGCTGCCGATTTCTTTAATGAGTTAACTCCATACATTACAGAAGACACGGCCTTTATGGAGCAGGCTTCTTACAATTTCATTGGTAAACATAGCGATCTATTCCCGGCCATTACGGCAGAACTGAGCAAAAAGGTACAGGGTCTCGTTGACTCGAATGTAACGACCCGTCATCTGAATAAAAATGTGGCCAACTATTACAATACTTTCGTACAAGTTAACGGTGAAGTCATTTCAGTGGAAGAAGATAGCTCTCTCGGAGCAACTTTCTCTGTCGTTCATGTCATGGATGAGAACGGAAACGACATTATAGCATTATACCCTGCGACGACCGGAGACTTGCTTGACGGCGATTACGCTACTGTTATTGGTGTGCCAATTACCAATTTCTCATTTGAAAATGTTGGTGGTGGTTACACCAACGCCACTTTAATTGGTGCTTCTTTGGTAATTGCAGATTAAACTGTTATATGTGTATATAAGAAGGACCAGCTTAAGGTTGTTAAGCTGGTCCTTCTTATTTTTTAATCTAGAGATAAATCTCTATCTTACGAGCCAAAGTAGACATCCAACTTGCCTGTAGGTTGGGTTGTGGCCATCCACACCGCAGCCAGATTATCGGGTGCCTGGGTATAAGCCGTGATATAGTCACCGATGAGGACTGTCGGGGTCGGCGAGTTTCCGTTTGGATTAAATGAGGTCGTAGTGAGTCTTCGGTTGGTAAAGGTCGCCCCCCCGTCAAATGACTCTGCCACAAAGACATCCAGCAAAAATCCATTGATCTGGTTGGTATAATAGATGACCCGTATTGTACCCGTAAATGGAGATACCGTAATGGAAGGAAAGAAATTCTGCGATCCCACAGGTGCCCCAGTAATACTCACCGGCTCACTCCAGAGTAATCCATCTGGTGAACTGCACATGAATACATCCGTATAGCCATTCCGAGCATCGTTCCAAACGGCGTAGACCGTACCACTATATACACTGTTCGATATATCCGCAGTAAGATTCAGGTTGGTTTGAACGCGAAATGCATAGTTGGGTACAGGCAGAACCTGCGGCGATGGCACAACGGAGGCAATAAGTGTGGACTGATTACTTATAGGCGGCTGGAATGTAACGCCTCCATCATAAGATGTCCGAAGTAACGCATACGCGCTGCCCGGACCCGTGAGGATGTAGCCGGCATAGACTTCCCCTGTGAATCCAATCCCGATGGTCGCCCGATCATGAAAGCCTCTGGGGTTGGAGATCCGGTTGGGAATCTGCCAGGTTGATGCCACATCGACAGATCGTTGTATGAAGATTGAAGATGCCGCTGTTGCCAGCGGAGTATAACCTACATAAACATTCCCTCGGTACGGGCTGCCTGGTGTACGATCACAGGCAACAAGCGGTTCGTCATTGTGAACGATAAGTCCATAACCTCTGTTAACAAATACAGGCGGAGTCCAGGTCACCCCGTCATCCAGAGACGTATAGCTGATAATGGTTCCGTCGTTATCCCCATTGAATACATGCACCGTCACAATGAATGTGCTTGGAAAGGTATAATCTATCGTTGGCGCTTCCGCGCCCTCATATCCGGACGGTTGCGGCAGGGTCGTGGTAGACCAGGTCTGCCCTCCGTCAATGGAGCGGTAGAATCCCGTTCTGGTTGGTCCGGTACTTGTATCGACGGCAACAACACACATGATATTGGGCAGTAATTCGTTCACCGCAATCGACGGTTCAAACTGGCTGCCTCCCAATGCCCCAGTAATATTTACAATCGGCATCTGCATTCACCTCCGTCTGATGAATTTATGGAATATTGGTAAATCGGTCGATCCATACCATCTCCGATTGCAGCACACGCTGTGTAACATTGCCCACGGAGTCCAAACTATAAGCCTGAATAAGCGTGCTGGTTGCACTGAAAAAGTCACTTTGCACCTCAAAATAATCCGCTGTATTCAGTGTATACAACAAGGTTCTGGACACTTGGGGGCCTAACTGGAACAGATCATGACCGATTGGAATACGGGCCGTCTGGGAAGTATCCCAACGAAAGACCTGAAGTTCGATATTGGTTGAAATATTGAGAGAATCGTTCAAGCAGGTCACAATTAATTGCGTGGCACGGTCTCCTCCCGTTGGAGAGTTATAGAGAAGACCTGTACTATAAGGCATCATAAATTCCTCCTTTCCTCTATACCGCCGCCGACACAGCCTGACAGTATACTGTAAAATATGTAAATGCCTCAAAAAAGACACGGCAGAATATACCATGTTTTGAGAGAATCCTTTAGTGATCGACAAAGTTCGAAAAGTATAATTAAACGAAAAAATGCAAGCCCCGTATGGGACTTGCATTAGTGATATCAGATTAATTTATTCGTAGACACCATGCTCTGTTAATTTGGTTTTACATGAAGTGATGTCAGTTTATCCTGAACCGATTGTAACTTCTGTATACTTGAGGCGTCCGGTTTATCACGACGGTCGTCGATCTTGACAGATGTGGACACACGCTGAGCTCCCGACAGAAACGGCGCTTCATGCAGAGCAGCAATTGCTGTAAAGATCTCGTTAAGCGGTCCCTCAATAATGGTGCTCATGGAAGTCAACTGATATGTAATGCCCCGCTGATGTTCCAATACTTTTTGCATGTCCGCCACATAACTGCTTAGACTCGTTGTACCCGTTCCGATTGGAATGACCGTCACTTCTGCTATTGCCATTTTGCTCCGCCTCCTCTGGGCCCCGTGAACAACCGCTGCCGCTAATTTTAGTCGATTTTTGACTATTTTTATTCTACCAGTTGAATGCGTTACAATTCAAACTGACGTGAACACGTCATTCAAAATGTCCAAAAAATTTTTTTGATAAATCTTCAAATCTTCCAGTCCTTTTCCTTTGCGGATTCCTGGCTTAAATGGTATACTCGGAATTACGTTTCACTGGTTCTGCCCACTTTACAAACACAATATGTTGGGTTAAAGTATGTGAACAGCTACAAAATGTAGTAACGCTAGATTTCTCCGCTTCTAATAGTCACCTTCTGCATTCTCGTGAATAACAGGATGAATTCACCTCCAAAGGCACGTCCCTGTAGGTGTAAATCGCTTTCTCGATACAGAGTTGACATAGAGGTTAACGGGGCTGTTTGGACTGCATCCGGTATCCTCAAACTACAGGCACATCTGCATATAGACAAAAGCTTACATAAGCACCCTTCTCTGTCGATATTCTGAACTCTAAGACAGTAAGGAAGCCAGAGCATCCATGGGCATTTTCAGCCGAGAGGCGGGAGAATGCTTTTTATATGAGCATGTTCTGCATTTGTGCTGCTTTGTGCTCCTCAAGTTGAGCGATATAGACATGAACTTGTCACCGCCGTTTCAGTCCGCAAAACGTAACCTATTTCTTTTTCTCACCGTAAGAAAGACACTCAATTCTTTATATAAAGAATTTCTCCAATTTATCTCTTAAACATGCGAAAGCGAGGAATATTCATGCCACAAGTTGTGACCAAGCCGAACAACCGCCAGCTTGCCTTTGATGATATGCGCATCTCGGTATATGCCGACCGTATCCTGGAAGGACTGGACATGCTCGACAAGGAACGTCTGGTACGCGGGGTAAACAGCAAGCTCCGCCGTGATGAAGTTACCGGAGACGAAATCAGCAACGCTTTTATGATGAGCGCACTGGAACTGGTAACCAAAGAGGAGCCTAACTGGAAATTTGCAGCGGCACGTTCCCTGCTCACTTCCCTGTACAAAAAAGCAGCTACCAACCGCAGATACAAGTCTTACCCGGACGAGCCTTATGGGGCATTCCATCCTCTTCTTGTAGATCTCGTGAAAAAAGGCATCTACCGTGAAGAATTGCTGGAATGTTACACCAAAGAACAGATTGATGAACTTGCGGAGTGCATTGACTATCGCAACGATCTGCTCTTCGATTACATCGGCTTGCTCACATTGGCTGAACGTTACCTCGCTCACGATTTTGATGGAAAAGTCATGGAATTGCCACAAGAACGTTACATGGTTATTGCCATGTACCTGATGCATCAGGAGCCTGCTGAGAAACGTATGGATCTCGTCAAGGAAGCTTATTGGGCAATGAGCAACATGTATATGACAGCAGCTACACCTACGATGTCCAATGCGGGCAAAAAAGTGGCTGGACAGCTCTCCAGCTGCTTCATTGATACTGTGGACGACTCACTTGAGGGCATCTTCGATTCCAATACAGATGTAGCCCGCCTGAGCAAAATGGGCGGTGGCATCGGCGTGTACCTCGGTAAAGTCAGAGCACGTGGATCGGATATCCGTGGACACAAAAACACAAGTTCCGGTGTAATCCCTTGGATTCGCCAACTCAACAATACAGCGGTCAGCGTAGACCAGCTTGGTACACGTAAAGGTGCCATTGCCGTATATCTGGACGTCTTCCACAAAGACATTCTGGCCTTCCTTGATCTGAAGCTGAACAACGGTGACGAACGGATGCGTGCACATGACGTATTCCACGGGATCTGTCTGCCTGACCTGTTCATGGAGCGAGTAGCCAGCCGCGGTGAGTGGAGTCTGTTCTGCCCGCACGAAACGAAAAAAGTGATGGGCTGGAAAGATGAGAACGGTCGTGCACTCGGACTGGAAGATTTCTATGATGAAACTGTAGGCGCAGGCGCGTTCCGTGAGAAATATGAGGAAGCGGTCAACCACCCGCTGTTGTCCCGTATCACGGTTCAGGCGATTGATATCATGAAACGTGTTATGAAATCCCAACTGGAAACGGGTACGCCCTACATGTTCTACCGGGATACCGTTAACCGTTCGAACCCGAACAGTGCACACGGCATGGTATACTCTTCCAACCTTTGTACCGAGATCATGCAGAACCAATCTGCCACTGTGGTAGAAAAGGAAGAACTCGTAACCAAAGATGGACAGACTCGCATCGTGATCTCCAAAGTACCTGGGGACTTCGTTGTCTGCAACCTGAACTCCATTCACTTGGCACGCGCCGTGCCTCACAATGTACTGGAGCGTCTGGTACCAATTCAGGTGCGCATGCTGGACAACGTTATCGACATTAACAACATCGAAGTGCTGCAAGCCCAATACACCAACAGCCAATATCGTGCAGTCGGTCTGGGAACATTTGGACTTCACCATTTGCTTGCTCTCGAGGGCATTCGCTGGGAGTCCGATGAAGCGGTAACGTACAATGATAATCTATACGAAAAAATTAACTACCTGCTTGTGAAAGCCAGCATGGAGCTGTCCAAGGAAAAAGGTCATTATCCTAAATTCAAAGGTTCCGATTGGGAGAGTGGTCACTACTTCGACCAACGCGAGTACACGTCAGGTGAGCGCGTAGGCGAGTTCGTGACAACAGAACAGTGGAAAGAACTGCAAACCCAAGTACAGCAAAACGGTGTCCGTAATGCTTGGATGTTCGCCATTGCACCAAACGGTTCCACGTCCATCATTGCCGGCTCTACGGCCAGCATTGACCCGCTCTATGAGCTGTTGTCATATGAAGAGAAAACGACATACAAGATTGCCAACCCGGCACCGGACCTGTCCGAAAAAACAATCTGGTATTACAAAACAGCATTCATGGTCGATCAGCATGCTTCCATCAATATGGCTGCTGCACGTCAGCGCCACGTCGATCAGGGACAGAGTTTCAACCTGTATGTTCGTCCGGATATCAAAGCAACGGAATTCCTGGAACTGCACTTGCACGCCTGGAGAGCCGGCATGAAATCGACGTATTACGTACGTAGCCGGGCATTAACCATTGAAGAATGCGATTCTTGCGCAAGCTAAGTT
Source organism: Priestia sp. FSL H7-0729 (assembly GCF_038005685.1). NCBI lineage: Bacteria > Bacillati > Bacillota > Bacilli > Caryophanales > Bacillaceae > Priestia > Priestia sp. FSL H7-0729. The sequence continues at coordinate 32,304 of NZ_JBBOTQ010000024.1, read as the reverse complement.
GTATCCGTGATAAAGAAAGCTGACTAGATTCACGATGACCACCAGGGCATCCTGTTTTGATTGCAAAATGGCGTTGCCCTGGTTCTTTTTTGCCTAAAACACGATCACAGCATCGCAAGATGTTGATATAGATGATGTCCCTAAGTTCTGTCGGCAGAACATTATGAAATTTCAAGGAGTGAACGGACGATGCAAGTACAGAAAATTTTCAACACCGAAGCCCCTAACCAATCCACCCGTATTATTGAAGGTGAATGCTCCGGTATCCTGAACTGGAATGACATTCGCATGCCTCATATGTACAAATTGTACAAAGTACTGCTGCTCAACCACTGGATCGCAGACGAGATTCCCATGTCCAAAGATGCTTCCCAGTTTGCTCAGCTGGACGAGGAAGAGCAACGTACATTCAAAATCAACATCTCCCTGCTCGCGGTACTTGATTCCATGCAGACGATGTTTGTGGGTGACGTAAAACGTTACTTTACCGATTCTTCACTCGAGGCAATCTCGGCCATTATCGGACAACAGGAAGTTGTTCATAACCAATCGTACTCTTACGTCCTGTCTTCCATCGTATCGGATCGGGAGCAAAAGGAAATTTTCGAATACTGGAAACATGATCCAGTCCTGCTTGACCGCAACCGTTTCATCGCTGATATCTATCAGAACTTCCGGGACGAGCCGTCTCCACAGACGTTCTTCCAGGCGATGGTAGCCGATCTGGTGCTTGAAGGGATCTTCTTCTATAGTACATTTGCCTTCTTCTACAATCTGGCACGTGACCAGAAAATGATGGCAACCAGCCAGATGATCTCGTATATCCAGCGCGATGAAAACCAACACTGTTATTTCTTCGCTGAAGTATACAAACAGTTGCTGGTAGACTTCCCTGAACTGAACACACCTGAGAACATGGAGTATGTATACACAACCATTAATCGTGCGGTTGAGCTCGAAACCAACTGGGCACATTACACACTCAGCAACGTACGCGGCATTGACCTGAACGAGTTGGAAGACTACATCAAGTACATCGCCAACAAACGTCTGCGTCTGATGGGTATGGAAAAAGCATATGAAGGTGTGGATGTAAACTGCATGCCTTGGATCAAACCATTCTCTGATGAAGCACTGAATGCAACCAAAACCGACTTCTTCGAAGCAAAATCCCGTAACTACGGTAAAGTCGGCGACGATAACGGATTTGACGATTTGTAATAAAGAATAGAATATAAATAAAAACAGCACACCCTGAACAGTGGCTACTATGCCTAAGTTCAGGGTGTGTTGTTTAATTCGTATGTACAACATCATTCCAGTGTTGAACTATTATAATTTGATAGAGATATTTCTTAATCTAATAAATTCAAGAATCGTATATAATTCTTGAAATTTGTCATTTCTCAATCTTCTTTCATCTGTGGTATGAATATGAAACGGGTCATACATCGTGATACTAGCGGGTGTTTCATCAGGATGATAATGAGCATGGAATTTCATAACCACCTCTTTTTGAGCATCATACCAATCATACCAATATAACTCGATGAATACCCCGTTTCGATCAATCTCCTCTACACAATACATCTTCGATAAATCAGTAAAGACAATTGTTTTACGAATAGTTCTAGCGCTGTTTGGAAGACCCTGGGCCCCATCTCGAATCTCCATAATAATATCTGAAAAATCATTCTCAATAAAACGAAAATTACTTTTCGGTATCTTTAAAGCCAAGACGCTGCCTCCCCAAATGGTGTTTCCAAACTTGTGCATCGGTTTCTTCTTCAGGTGTTAAGTTCAATTTAGTTCCGAGTGTATGTTGGAATTCCCCTTTGTATTTATCTTCATATAAGGCAATTTGCCCCGTGTGGTAATCCAGGTCACTGACTTCCAATGTTGATTGGTGTTCTGCCTCTTCCTTTTTCCACATCGTCACGATGTCTTTAATCGTCGTTCGCTTCCCTGATCCATACACATATGTAGTATCATCTGGGATGAGATTATGTTTGTTGGACCCGGCTCTTTGAATCCCGATAAAACGGCCTTGATCAATCCAGTTGAAAATCGTCGTAATACTTACTCCAAAAAAAACAGATAATTCTTTAGGAGTATAAGAATGTACAGGTTCAGTGGAGGGAATAACACTGTCTGTAATGCCTGTCGGTGCATCCACTGCTTGACTTAACGCATGTTTGAGAAGCGTAACATACTTTTCTCTAAAAATATCTGTATCTTCAAAGATAGATTCATCCAGGCTACGAACAAATTCAGCATTATTTTTGACTGCAAGTGCCAGCACTTTGAAAAGTAGAATGCTATTATCCGTATTGCTCAAGCTCTGAACTAACTCAGAAGCAATCTCATCCGTGTTCTGACTAAATATATTCTTTTCAACTCTTGTGATTCCCATATCCATCTCACCTCACACTCCTAGTATAGGATAGTAAAGTTTAACTTTCAACATAATACTCAAACAAAGTTAAACACAACTTAAACTCTACAAAATCAAACTTAAAGTATACTTAAACATTATGCTACGAAGAGCTTGATTTATACATTCTCCAACAAACATACACTTATTATATAATGAAGGGAGACTCACATCCCTCCTAACGAAATGAGGTCTATTCATGGAAAGAGAACTGCTGGACCAAATTAACTTGTGGCATGAGCAGGACCAATTCAGTCTCATTATTGAACGTATCGAGCGTATCCCCGTCTCAGAACGAGATTATGAGCTCATTGGTCAACTCGCCAGAGCCTATAACAATGATTCACGTTACCGCGAAGCCATTCACCAACTGATGTCTGTCGAGGAGCAAGGGGTAAACGACCCCCTCTGGCAATATCGCTTAGGGTACGCGTACTGTTATATCGCCGACTATGAACAAGCACTATTGGCGTTTGAGAGAGCTGATGAACTTCAGCCACATGATGAATCCACCCTTGAATTTCTTAGTCAGATCCGACCTTTAGCCGAGAAGATGCGGCGGGATCGACAACGCCATGAAGAACATGTTACAGCATGGGAGCAGCGCGGCACGTTGAACCATCTTCGTGCTGCTTCAGGAACGTACGACCCAGCGACATTCTGGAAGCAGAGTGATTATGCACGGGACAACCATGTGTCGGCTCCCTTTGACGAAGCCACGATTGTATCGCTTGAACACGAATTGGGTTATAAGCTCCCTGCCTCCTATATTCAGCTTATGCATACCCAAAACGGCGGAATACCTACACGAACGGTGTTCCCAACCGAAGAAGCAACCTCCTGGGCTGTGGACCATATTGAGATTTCAAGTATTTTGGGGATCGGCCGGGACAAGATGTATTCCCTTGGAGGAGAGTTTGGGAGTCGGTTCATGATCGAAGATTGGGGATATCCCGACTTGGGAATTGTGATATGTGATTGTCCATCCGCTGGTCATGATATCGTTATGCTGGATTATCGCTTCTGCGGCCCTGAAGGCGAACCCTGTGTCGTTCATGTGGATCAGGAAAATGATTATGAGATTACATATCTTGCGCCGAATTTTGAAGCTTTCATCCGTGGATTGGTCGATGAGGATTGGTATGACCTGTCTGACGAAGAGAATGAGGACTAAACTTCAGGAGGGTCCGGCCATATGACAACCCGTATCTATTTTGGTTCCAATCAACTTGGCGAAGTGGCCGCAGTTTCATTACAGGATGCGCTGAATGAGCTTGGCCTGGGAATCCTTGAAGACTATCGACGAACGGATAAAGGGGTTATGGGTCAGACGCTGCTCATTCGCTCTTCCCGTGGAGAGTATATTCTGAAAGGCAATCCTTTATATGCAGGACAGTTACAGGAAGAAAAGTTCTTTGTAGAACAGCTGGCAAAACATACGTCCATTCCTGTCCCTGACCCCTATTTATTACAGGAAGATACCGAACTTTTGGGCTGGAGTTATGCCATCATGCCGCGCCTGCCCGGAAATCACCTGTATGATCCAGCATTCCAGGCTTCACTGTCACAGCAAGATCAGGAAGAGATCGCCTGCATGTTAGCCCATACTCTGGCTGAACTGCACCGCTGGAAGGTGCCTGATGCCGGGGAATATGATCCTGTAGCACAGCAGATTGTTTCCTTTGCAGGCGATTATCTGGACTGGTTGTACGGAACCATTCGCCACTGGTTACATGATGCGGAGCAGTACTCGGTGATTACGGACGAAGATGTTCAGTGGGTGGACGAGCAATTCAAGAATGCTGAACCGGCATTTCGTTCCAAAGCTGTTCCAAGTTTTGTCATGGGAGACTTCAAGGTTGAGAATATTCTGATTCAACATGTGGACGACCGTTCTTCCGGGTGGCAGATTAGTGGACTGTTCGATTTTACAACCGCCTATTTCGGAGACGGTACAGCCGACCTAACCAAAATATCCACCAGGTATGTTCGTGAGGGTCAACCAGAGCTCGCTGCACAATTCCTTCGCTGCTACCGGGATTTGATCTGCGCAGCAGATGAGGAGAAGTGCCAACACTTCCGTACACGTCTCAGTATGCATCTGCTCTATCAACGTATCTTGTGGTGGGGGGAAGCCAAAGCGACAGGAAAAGTGACGTGGGCGGCAGACCTGCCTTTTGCACAGTGGGCTCAGCAGTCCATTGATTCAATTCTCGCATTGCTGGATGAGTAGATTTGGACAGGTTGCTCAAGGTAGCAGCCTCCAAACTAACGTATGTATCGTTCCATATATGTCGCCCAACATCTGGACGCACAGATATAACCGCCAAAGATCCAAATGATCTCTGGCGGTTTTTGTCATCTCACTATACCTCAGTCAATGATGGAATTCTCAACTTAAGCTTGTGCGACGGGTGACTCCTGATGTTTCTGCAAAAACTCCAGCATCTTGCGGTATACGAGAATCTCGTTAGTCTTTCTGGAAAAGCCGTGTCCCTCATCATTCAGAACGATGTATTCCACATCAAGTCCCTTCGACTGGAGCGCAGCCACGATCTGATCGGATTCAGCCTTCACGACCCTTGGATCATTGGCACCCTGAATGACCAGCATCGGATTAACCATCTGATCGAGATACGTAATCGGTGAATCCGTTGTTAAGCGTTCACGGTCACGGACCGGATCCCCCAGCCAGTTGTCCATCATTGGCTTCCAGTCTTCAGGTACGGATTCAAGGAATGTGAACAGGTTACTTGGCCCAAAAATATCGACCGCAGCCCGGAAGAGCTCCGGATGGCGACCTGCCAATAACAGGGTCATATATCCCCCATAGCTTCCACCTACCACAAACAACCGCTCTGGTGAGGTAATTCCCTGATCAAACAGCCAGTTGATCCCGGCAACACAGTCCAGTCTTGGCCCTTCGCCCCAATCTCGTTCAACCAATTTGACGAACTCCGCACCATATCCGGTACTGCCCCGGAAATTCGGTGCAAAGATATGATAGCCCTGAGCGAGCATCATCTGAAACATCGGCCGGAAGAACTTCGCTTCCGAGGCTTGCGGTCCACCATGAGGCCAAAATACCGTGTAACCATTGGCCTGCTCCGGTTTTGCTTTGAACAAGAGAGCTTCGATCTCCAATCCATCGTAAGAGTTATACCGAATAACGTCAGGGTACACGAGATCACTTGGGTCAAGTCCCGTTACCCGATTGGCAGTCAGCGGCTCCCAGGACTCAGCACCGGCCATTAGGCGATAAATGTTATGCGGTTGGATCGCTCCACGTCCGAGGATATACACATTACCAGCCTTCGTAACGTTGACTTGTTCTATCGTATCCAGCGGCATCTCTACTCGCCGAGGCTCATCGGCATTTTTGCCTAATACGTACATACGATTCTCTGGCCCTGTAAGAGTCCAGAAATATAAGGTCTCGGAAGCCTGATGCCAGCGGATAAACTCCACATCTTCCCCTTCGATTTGGCACAATAATCGGAATTCGCCGGTATCCATACGATACTCAGCCACATAGGAATATGCCGAGTCATCATTGGTAATGAACAGAAGGTGATTATTATCTGCAAAAATCAGATCGGAAACCTGACTATGGCGTTCGGAGGCTGGCAAGATCACCTGTTCCTTACCGTCACGATACAGATGTGCCGTCTGATATGTATTCGAGTACATTTTGAGGATGACATAACTCTTCTCGTCTGGACTTACAGCAGACAGGCTACTCGTAACCTCTTCTCCACTGTATAACAGTTCGTCTTCACCAGTCTCCAGATCGATGCGGCGTGAATTCAGATAGTTCGGATTACCCGCGCTGGTGACATAATAGAGGCGCTGTCCATTTTCGGACAACTCAGAAAAATAACAACGATCATTCGGCTCGGCCGATACAATTGGAAGTGGAACGCCCCCTTCCGGTTTGAGTGCATATAGATGGTAGTTCTCGTCTCCATCCCGATCAAACGCGGTTAGAAGATGACGTCCTTGCGGGTCTGACTTAATAAATTGACTGCTCTGATTCAAGTACGTTAAAGGATACGGGTATCCTCCAGGTAGATCCATTGCCCAAATATTCGGCTGACCGTTCAGGTTACTGTCCATGAACAACCGTTTCTCGTCTGCCGATACGGCAAAATGCGAAATGCGGTACGTCTGAAAATATTGCTCGACATCCGGTTTAGGGAACTGAATCATGACAAACCTCCTTGGAATTGAACCAATGAATTTAACATTGGTAAATTAAGGTACCATTTGTCCATATTATAGGTAATGCCAATGTTTAGACAATAGATATGTAAGATTTAATTTTTTATTTAACCTTGGATCCGTTTATCATCAGCGACATTCATCCACCTTATTCGTGGTTTGGTCTTTCCTGGAGTGCATAAGGTGGCGGAATAATTCGGACCCACGTTCAAAGACTGCAAACTATAATGTTGCCCTTCCCGTTCCACAACGTAATGCCCGTCTCCCCCTTTTCCCATCGTATTCAGATTTCGCCATTGTCCGCATAGAGATAAACCACATGCCTTAATCCAGGCCTCTTTTTGTGTGAGAACTTGCCAAACACGCCTGATCGTTACCTGTTCTTCCTCCTTGTGGTCCAGTACATAACACTGCTCCTCTTCTGTCATAAATCGCCTGATCACAGCACTCATCCGCAACAACGGACGTACATGCTCAAGATCAATTCCCAGCGCTGTATGAGCCGCTAAAGCCAGTACACAACATCCTTCCGTATGAGAAAGGTTAAATTGTGGTCCACTCTGAACATGGGGTTTGCCTGAAGTCCCATATTCAATATGAAGATCTGACGCTGATTGACCCGTGTACATGGACAGTACTTCTCTCAGAAATGTGCGCGACATAACCAGCTTTTGTGCATCATGCATGCATTGTTTCTGTTTTCTCCGTAAACGATCACGTTCATCCTGGCTCAGTATGCAGGTGTCTGTATCCAAGCCTGACAAAAAATCCTCTCCCTTGTTCGGAAGAGGCAACGTCCATATATGTACTTCATGTCCTACAAAATAAAGTGCAGTGGATTCCTTCCATCCTGTAATTGCAGGTTTCACCAGGTCACCCCTCTCCCTACTCTGCTTGCTCAACGAACCACGGACATTCTTAGATGATCCGGTTTCGCTATACGTTTAAGGTTCATTTCGATCTCCTCAACTGTCAGTTTCATAGCACATTCACTCATTTGCATATAATTCAGCCCGATAACGCCATATTCAGAGATATGCATGCAACGTTTTTTCAATGAATCCATATCTGCATAATGATTGCCGATCCACTTCATCCGAGCATAGTGTATATCTTCGGAAGAGAGCATACGGTCCTGAATGCGACTACATTCTTCCTTAACTCGTTGGTATAATTGAATGGGATCAACGGAATATCCACAGACATTGGAGAAAGCAAATTCCTGTCTGTAATAGTGATCCCAATGACTCCCCTTCCCGAGCAAACCTGACTTTACACTCTCTGTGTAGAATGTTGAAGTCTCTCCCAGAAGAGCCTCGATACCAATCATGGTTGCAACCTGAGTCTCCAATTGCATAACCGGCCTTTCTTCCTTAAAGCCAAAACGGACAAGAGGCACTGACGATCCACCACTCATTTCCTTATACGTCTCGTCCTGTTCCTGCAACGGCTGAAGGAATGGAGCAGGGGACATGATCTTGGATCGAGCCATTGGATAATTCTCCAACCATTCGAATATTTCTGTTGGTACAACAGGACCCACTACAGCCACAGACATTCGAGAAGCCGCATAATGACTAGTATAGGCATCATTCAGCCATTCTACGGTAATATCAGCAATACTCTCTGATGTGCCTGCCACATCCAGAATGATTGGATGGTCGTTACCATACATCATCTGTAACAATTGCTGAAGAGCCAGCCAGGAGGGTTGATCCTTGTACATCTCCAGTTCCTGATGAATCGCCGCCCGCTCACGCTCAATGTGTTTATTCGTGAAGTACGGCGTTGCAATCATATTCATAAAAAGTTGAAGGCTGCTCCTTAGATTGCCTGTACAAGCAAGTTGGTACGTCGTTACATCATAACGCGTCAGCGCCGACGTTGAAGCCCCTTCGGCATGAAGAAGTGATTTGACTGACTGACCATCGGGATTGTAAAACATCATGTGTTCGAGAAAATGTGCCGTACCCGCAAGCGTAATATCGTGAATGGACCCATAAGGCACAGAACAGGATACAAACGTATGATTGTACTTGGGTTGTGGCAGTACAATCACGTTCAGTCCGTTGGATAAACGCTTGCAGACATATGAATTGAATGTGGTACTATTCATGATTCCCCTCCTGTACTATGCGGAATATTCACTCTCAGGGTACAGAATCCACGTGACTTCTTTTCTCAACTTGGTAGCAACGGAAGCCACCCTTTCCGGAGTCACTTCTGCTATCTCCTTAAGGAACTGTGCAGTAGACATCTGACTATCGCTCAACATCTGATCCATATGATTTGTAATGACCTGATGTGGCAGATCGAATCCGACCTGAACATAATGCATCACATTCTGCACAGCGATATATAACTCCCTCTCGGATACATCTCCGTCACAGATTCTCTTCCATTCCGTATCAATGCCTTCGAGAACATCCGTCACGTTAGCACTGCTGGTGCCCGTTGTGATGTAGAGTGTTTCCCTAAAATCATCCAGTGTGCTGATAACCTGATATACCAACGGGGAACGTTCACGTAATCCAACCTGCAACCGGGACGCGGGTGTCGCTCCAAATAAGGTATGGAATACAAACAAAGCCGGATATAGAGCAGAACCATATCGAATACCTGTACGATAAGTAACATTGATTTTGCACTGGTGAATGTCCAACAATTCCATCATCATTGCTTCAGCCTCACGTGACTCGCCAGGATTACCTTGTCGTTCCTCCACTTCTTCCTCTCTCGAATCCGGTGTGAACCCACATCCAAATTGTTCCCAGATCAGATCCATCATCCGTCCGGGATGAATATCGCCAAGAACATGAACATGGATCGGATTACGGAGTAATGTCTGATAGTACTGATGTAACTTATGAGATACGACAGAATGCCGGAGTTCGTCCAGAGCCGATTGGCGGTTCTGCCCTTCATATCCCATCCATTCCAGACAACGACTTTGCACTACCTTGTCCCAATCCGTTCCATCATGCGCGATATGATGTTCGGTCCAAGCCATTTCCTCCTGTACTTGCATTTCTTCGAACATGCCTTGATCATCAATCGCTGGGTCATACAACATGTCTGCGAGTAACTGCACAGCGCTATGTATGGTTTCAATCTGTGTTCCGGCTATTAACTTATCATCTGTTACACGAGGTATGCGCATCGTGATCGCTGCAATCTGAGTATCGCCTTTGTAATCAAAATGACAGGTCAGTTCTGCACCATACAGGGACCATACATGTTGTTGAAGCAACCTGTTCGATGGAAAGCGACGACAGCTGTTCATTAACAAGCGGACTATCATGACAAATATTGCTGCGGGTATGATTTTCCGTGCATTGATCAGATTGATCTGCACGTAATGATTGGCATACTGTTGTGTTGGCAGCACATGTACCGACAGATTGTTCCGCCGCTCGGTTGTAAAAGACTGCATCCCCACTCCTCCTCTCACCTCCTACTACGAACCGATATTATAGATTGCTCCGCTGTCCGTGTTGAGACCAAGCTGTCCAAATCCATCGAGCGGCTTGGATATCCAATCCACCCGACTGTCCGCTTCAGCACCCACAGTTACTTCATCATCTCGCCAATGAATGACCTGCTGGTGATGCCTGTCCCAGAAACGCCACAAGGCTGGCTGGCTTAACAGTTGCTCGCGAAATGGCTCGTATATCCTGTTAGCAGAAGCCTGAATGTCCTGATCCAATACAATCGGTGGCAGGAAAACGATCTTGGAACGGAAATCCTCCGTAAGGGTCATAAAGTATACACATACCGGCTTCTGCGTCTTGGCTAAAATACGAAAAATACCACTTCGCGTGCGAATTTTCGAACTTAGAAAAGACAGTTCAACAGCATGGTTATCCGTATTGAATCCGGTCTGTCCATCTACAAAAAGACTGAATGATCCACCTTTTCGCAAATGGGAATACAACCTGATGCCAATCATCTCATCCTCTGCATTGAGCAGTTCCGCACCTGCATACTTGCGGATGGCCTCCCAACCGGACAGCTTCTTCTCTTGTTCCACTGTTTCCTGCTCGGCAATCAAATAGAATGGAAGCTTGGCAGACATATGACCTGCACGTATTTCCTGTCCAATCGTAATCATATTGTGCCTCACGAAACCATAATGCCAAGTTAATAATGCACCACCTTCACGTAACGTTGCCTGTAGGTGTTCCCGCCCTTCTACCTCATCCCACTCCATAAACGAATAGGGGCTTTTCTTGTGCTCATTAATGGTACGAAGAAATGCGAGATAGTCCATCCAGATGGACTCAGCAGACTGCTTCGGCTTAAGCGGAGCCATCTCCTTGATAATGTTCATCAGTGCATAAAAGGACCCCAAATGAATGCCGTCCTTCCGCTCCTTATGAAGCTCATCTCTGACCTGTTCACGGTACATATCATATAAAGATCTAAAGTTCATCATCTACGTGTCCCCTCCAAGGCTTGAGATACTCTAAGAGCACTCTTTCCGTGTCGCAGGTAATTTCGGTGCATCCCATCCATCATATAGGTAAGCATTCGGAGGGCCATCTCATATTGCCCCGGAATGCGTTCTTCCAATTCTGCTTCCTGTCCTTCAACCATATCAAAGCCCACGTAGGGCAAGGGGGATTCCAGCGCTGCAATCACACAGTTTCGAGTGTTAAACCATGAGGGGCCTCCACTGATAGGAAAATCAACATAAGGAAAGCTTCCAGGATCAAGGCAGTCCAGGTCAAACGATAAATAGGCCGCTTCCGCCTCAAACATGTGCTGTAACTCAAGCAGGGTTGTCGTCACCCGTTCCGGGGTCATCTGTTCCGCAGGAATCTGAACCAATTTGGGATGTTTGTACATCTGATCTACAGAACGCAGGCCGCGCAGACCAATCTGCACAACTGCGGCGATACCATCCTCTGCCAGTAGATGCCTCACAAAATTGGCATGATGCATCTCATCCTGATGAATGGCATCCACCCCGCAATCATGATGGGCATCGAACTGGACGAGCATGATTCTTGTGTTGGATCGACGCAATATGGATTTCAGGATGGAATACGTAATGGAATGATCGCCACCAATACAGCACAGTAGTGCTTCTTCCCTCTCGGTATAACTCAGAGCTGAGTCAAGACCCACGGAATAGGAAGAATCCGTATCGTCTATTTGGCAAGTACCCAAATCCTGCATTATTACAGATTCAAGTAATCTCTGGCCACTGCCAATGTCATATAGTCCTGATATACGGGATTGCGTCAGAACAGGATACATTACCTTTTTCCATGATTCGGCCCGAAGCGATTGCTCAAATCCAGCGACTTTCGATCCCTCCATACCTGAACCGCCCGAATAGGGAATGCCCAGCATATAGAGTTGCGGTGAATCTTGACCTACAAGAGGTTCAAGTGAAAAATAAGGCACATCTGGTGGTTCAACGCCATCTAGCTGGGGGATCGGACGTGTCTCCAATTCTGGAGCGGGTTCAATCTGATAGAACTGGCTGAACGTCTCATCGGCTGCAATCAACGTATCACCGATGCGGCGTACCAGGTATGCAGGTTCCGGAGCTTGCATATAGAGACCTCCTCGATTTGATATGGGTTGTACCTAGGTCGAATAACTCTGAGCAGCCAGACCCTCCTGCTCCTCCACGTCAGTTGGTTTGTGCCCGGATGAATCTGTATAGTCCTTTTTGAACATCCGGATCACGGGTAAAATGCATAATAAACTCGCTGCATTAACAAAAGCAATGACACCGTAGAAGTATCCCACATGATCAAAGATTCGTGTCAGCCCCCAGCCTGCAACAATAATAAGCAGGAAATACGCAGCATTCATAAGCAGGGCCTGATAGCCGCGTCCGCTCTGTTCCATGGTAAGCAGCGTCGTCATCATCGGACCCATGGTCAGATAGGAAAGAGCAACCACTGCCAGATATCGGGCCGCTTCTGCACGGGATACAGGGTCCGCAATCAGGAAAGCTGTCAGCGGTTCCCGCCATACCCAGATGGAAACGGCAATTAAGACATAAAGCAGGAATGACTGTACGAGACCTCTGCGATAGCTTTCGTATGCGCGTGGTCGATGAGCCTCTTTGAGATTATGATTAATCATGATCCCGATAGCCGATCCAATAACAATTCCGGGCAGTATAGCCATCGTCTGAATTCGGTATCCAACACCGAATCCAGCAACAACCCCCTCCCCAAAACGACTGACGATTTTGTTGAAAAAGAAGGTGCTCAAAAAGATAAGACAATACGAAATAAATACGGGAATACCTACCTGCCGAAGTGCAATGAGATGTTTCCACACCAATGTTATCCGTTCATACACGAATTCCTTCCGCAATATCAGAATCAGGAGGCTTATAAGCAAAGAGAGTGTGGAAGAAATGAGATTGGCGTACACAATCCCCTTCAATTCCATTCCAGCGACCGAAACGAACCAGTACACCAGCATAATGTTAAACAATGCCGTACCTACGGAATTCCACGCTGCCGCTTGAGCCCGACCCAACCCACGTAATGCAGCACCACCCACCGCTGCGAGCACAGCGGGTACACCTGCTGCCATCATGCCCGCAACATAAAGGGTAAACAAGGGCCTTACATCAATAGGGACGGCATAAAACCAGGAGAGTAGTGGTGACACGAGCATAACCACACCGCCAGCAACAATCGAAAAAACTGCTGCGCTGCCAAGCATATGTCCAAGTAGCGATGTAAAAGCCCGCGAGCCATCCGCTCTGCTCCGGGAGACAGCGACCTGGACCGACAATTGCATGGCTTCCACAAGTGCAATCATGATAAAGGAAATGGGAATATACAGTGATAACACATATAACACGGTCTGACTGGTATGACCCATAAAAAAAACATTGACCAGCTGCGTCGTTACGTTAACCAAAGAAGCAAGCAGCATTGGGATTGCAGTGCGGATTAACAACCGGTTAACCGATCCCGAAGTGTAATCCAGACCTTTCAAATTCAATCCCCTCCTCCATTCATGATGTCTTCACTTCCTGATGCAGTGTGAGATGACTCAGAACAGGCATATGTACTACATGTACACAGCATGCTGATAACAGCCGTTCGCCATCCCAGGATATCAACAGAACACGATCATCTACCTTGATGTTTCCGTTCTGTAATTGATCAGCGAGCTGAATCCACACATCGCCACTCTGGTAATCGACGGTTTCAGGTATATCGTAGACTGGCTTACCGAAGGACATGCCTGGCTCCAAATATGAGATTATATGTCTACGTAATCGCGATTGGAGAAGAATATTCTCCGTCCGACCCGCACCCATGAACTCATCAATAATGGATATCATCTCTGAAGCCACCGTTCTCCCTTCGATATCGTCAACCGTTCTCTTTCCTATATAATTCACGGCAAGAGCACCAGACTGACTATTTAACTCCAAGGCAACAGCCATATCGGACAGATCGTTGGAAGATTTGTGCTCTTCAATCACACGTTGTTCCGTCAGAACAAACATCCCGCGTTCCTCCCTCCCTAGTGTCCATGCCGCAGCCTGCATGCCTTCCGTAGCAGCGAGTGGTCCCATATGGGAAAGTGCCAGTGGATATTCCACCTTCCAGGAAGGAGACTCCAGAATTCGGGCCAAAGGCGGATTCATGGCATAACGTTCTGGATAGGTCTGTGCCAGAATCAGCAGATCCCAGTGCTCACTTGTAATCGAAGCCACAGGTTCCATGACAATCATGGCAAGATCACCTGCAGTTACCTGTTGATCACCGGATCGCAAAGAGCGGGTTCGCACAGCGGATCTGTCATAATAGTTTTCTTCCATATATATGTGTGGAGATAAGTAATAGTAATCTTCCACATCGATCATGTCCGTGGTGTACAAGTGATCTTCAGCCGTAACCCAACAGATATGATTAACATAGACGGACATCGCGCGAGGTTTATTCAGCGTATCAGGCATGCTTCATTTTTCCATTGGCATAGGCTTGAAAAACGTTGATCTTCTGAATGGAGGACGTTCCCTCCATGAATTCGAAGGCACGTGCATCCCGATACCATTTATTCAACAAGGGATGGTCGATCATGGAACCAGATCCCATCAGGTCAAGTGCCAGTTCCGTGGCCTCCTCGGCCAATGCTCCGGCGCGAATTTTGCTCAAGGAAGCGAGATAGCCTTTCTGCACATCCGCATCAATCTCCGCCGCTGCGCTTCGAATCATGCTACGGAGTGAATGCAGGCGCATCTCCAGTCGCTCCAGCTCCACCTTCTCCCTCTCCGAGAAAACAGACCTCTGCTCCTTCACATAATCATATGCTGCCCGTGCGACTCCAAGCGCAAGTGCAGCGACACCAGGCCGCATGCGATGAAAGGTCTGAAGCGCGCCCCATAATCCACGCTTGGTTGGACTGAGATGACGCCCGATGATATCTTCCTCAGCCAGCGGAAACCCATCCAATGTGAGGTGGCTCAATTGCACACCTCTAACTCCCATCGTATCCAGAGGTGTGGCACCGAATCCCTCGACAGATGTGTCTACCAGCGCGATCTGGATGCCGAGAGGTGTACGATTGGTCTGAGCAAATACCAGCCCGATGCTGGCACGACTGCCATTACCGATATAGAACTTCTGTCCGTCAAGGATCAGTCGGCCTTCCCCGTTCCGTGCTATTCGTGTAGCAATTCCGGTAGCATCCGAGCCTTTTTCAGGTTCAGTAAGAGCGAAGAATGACCACGCAGGTCCCTTGAGAAAATGGGAGTAATATCGCTCCTTCTGCTTAGAATCAGCCAGGGCTGATATGATTACACTGGACATCGATGGACCCGGGCTCCCGAGAAATACACCGGCATCTCCTGCCGACAGCTCTTCAATTGCGATAACTCTTTCCAAACAGGAAAGACCATAATATCGTTCCTGACCTACCGTAACGATCGGTTCACCGCCATATTCCGGCGGGATCATCATGCGATTGATGGTTTGCAGAGATGCCATATGTGCAAACTCAGCTATACGCTCAGGTTCACGGTCAATGACCAGACCAATATCACGTAATTCCGTAGCATATTGTTTCATTTCCTGCTCAAAAACAGCAATGGTAGATCGTGTAATCATCAGAAGGCCTCCTTCGGAATGAGCAGCATATTTTTGACCATCTGACCTACATACACGTAGGCCGATATCGCATGGCGCAAATACCCATAGCCTCCTCCAAGACGCTGCAATTGACGGAAGGCCTCATCCAGTTCTTGATGAACCCAGGTACTTGTACGAGCCTCCGAAATGCCTGATTGCTCTATTACGAATTCATCCGACCGAATAGTCTCAGCCATATAGAGTACAGTCAAAACATCAGCAATCATACCCTTGACCAGTTGATGCTGAAGTGTGGATTGCCCGCCCGAGTTGCGGCTGGATAGATGATGACGCACTTGCTCCAACCCCGCGCTGCACAGTTCAGTACGGAAATAAAGCATACGGTTTCGGAGATCAGCTATATCAGCGCTTACCTCATCTTGTCTTTCAAAACATGTCACATCTTCATTCCGAAGTTCCGATATTCGGTAGAGTAACAGACCTGAAGGCTCCAACATCCGATCTTCCACCCAATTCGCATGAACCTGTTTCCATTCGTAGATACGGCCTGTCTCTGCATGACATATCCATGGTCCGCTTTTCACGAGTTCAGGTGTCGCCAGTATTATCCCCCCTTGGCAAAGCAATACGGGACGTGTATCCATACGCAACACTGCAGCTTCCAGCAGATCTGTTACAGCCGGAACCGGACGACCTGCGGTCTCTGCACCAACCGGCACAGTGCCTGCCGCATCAGAATTCAAGACTGACATATACACTCCTCCTATTGATTCAAGATCAACAATCTCCATGCTCAATCAACGCAAAACCAAAAAAACTGCCCAGCCCAATGCTGACCAGTACGGACCTCTCGCCTTTATGCACCCATTCATTCTCTAGCCCGGAGCTTAGATTGATGAACGCATCCGTGGAGAAGGTATGTCCAATCCGCGGGATATTATCCAGGTAGATCTTTTTTTGATCCACACCTGTACGCTTTGAAAATTCCTTCCATGTCGTCCAGTTTACGTTGTGGGGAAAGATATGATCCACATCATGAAGTGTCAGACCCTCTGCTGACAGCAGCTCTTCCATGCCTCGAATGATATGATCCACATACAGCTTGTTAAATGCCGTCATCTCTTCCACTTCCGCATAGTATCCGGTATGGAACCTCGTATCCCGAAGAACATGAGCTGCCTGTAAGACGTGCTGACCATGGTTTCTGGATAGAAGCATGGCAACAGCCGAGTCACCCAGAATCGTAGACTTTCGGATATATCTCCAGTCAGGTGGCATGAAATTAAACTGATCGGCACATACCAATAAAACATTGCGAATATCAGGCTGTGTACGGGAGATTCGTTCAAGCCATTGAAGAGCGGCTATCGAGGACGCACAATTCATCTGTGAAATACTATAAAAGGGGATTTGCTCGAGCCCATATTCACCTAGAGCACGCTGCAAGGGCCTATAATCCCCTGGTGCTTGTACATGTGCAGAATGGGCATAGAGCACAAGGTCAATGGCGGGCAAGGGTTGTCTGTCAACCAGCTGTCCGATCGCTCGAACGATAGAATGATCCAGGTGCTGACCCGGAGGGGTAACGGGAATACCGTTCAGACGATGATATTTGCGCAGCAATTGAAGCTCCCCTTTACCCAGTCCCAAGGATTCGAGAATAACCTCAGGCTCTTCGATCTGATCAGGTATATACACTCCGATCTCCACTATACCCAGACCCATCACGTTTCCCTCCTCTCGATTAAAGCTCTTCGTATCCACCTGTATGAATGAGAAGTGCATAAATAAACTTGTCATCTGGCTCCAGGTGCATCAGACATATGTATTCATCTGTGCACCGTTCTTCAAGAAGTTGCTTCAGACCAAAGAATGGTGCAGCGCTCCAGTGGGCTGGATCGTAACTCCCTTGCCAGCCTGTAGCATGAAACCACTCCGTACCGGACACTTCCTGCTCCAATAACGGATGGACAAGAAGCCTGATCTGAGCCAGATTAACGGATACCTGCGCACAAAGCCTGTCCAGCAGCAATTCTGCTGTCTCGGCAATCGAACTCTCGGCATATTGTATTTCCACACCGACAAGGGATGACCCGCATTCTGCCGACCGATCCAGAACCAGTACAGCTCCCGTGTCGGGTTCTACAGTCTCGCCCACACCTTCTGCCTCGTAGGGAAGAGACGTCTGATCAAGCACAAGCAGCATACCGCGATCGTAGTTACCACTGTTCAGATAATGCTGGAGCATATGGAGTGCCGCAAACGGTGCCCCGAACCCCATATCATTCACAGCGAAGCTTAGAAAACGTGCCTGATAACGGTCCATCAGATAGTTAACGATGGATATATCCGGACGAATATTTGGAAAATGATAGGCCAGTAGGAGAACGTCCACGTCGCCCATGATCTGATCCAGCCCCGACTCTTCGAGCAGCAGTACACTCATATCATGATAGGCATTGTTATAACCACCCTCCAGCAGGTGAAACTGGGGTACCACGCGGGAGCCGGCCAACAAATCATTGTGAAACCTTAACAACTCCGGATGTTCGAATGGAGGCTGCTTGTCCGTAAACAGCCTGACCCTCATGTCCCGGATGGTAACAGGCGCCGCCATCAGGCAGCAACGAGTTGCTTTTCGATATATACAGCTAATGAACCCACGGTATTAAATACATCCGGCTCCAGTTCATCTGGGTCGATCTCCAGGCCATCAATACGATCTTCCAACGTCATCAATAGTTCCAGAACAGACGTTGAATCCAGATGAAGTTCATCAAATAAGGATGTGTCCCATGTAACAGCTTGGTTCTCTTCCATATTCAGCACTTCGGCAAGGGCCCCCTTGATTTCTTCAAGCAACACTGCATCTGTCATGATTATCATCTCTCCTTATCTGTTGGTTACTGCGGAATGTGAAACAGGGATCAAACGCTGTTTGCCCAATAGATCTTCAGGAGTATCCCTTTCCCGAATCAGATGGGCTTCTCCACCACTAATCATCACTTCAGCAGGACTTCCATGACTGAGGAAATGGGTTGGTGAAGCAGTAGGACCGTAGGCACCGGAATGAAATACACCAATTAAATCCCCTTGCTCAACGGGAGGCAGGTTTACTTTTTTGCCAATAACATCATTGGGGGTACACAAGGGGCCCGTAATGTTAAACTCTGCAACCGGGGATTCTCCGTACCGTGACAACGATGCGATTGGGAAATTGCGCTTCACATACGATCCGATTCCGACCGCAGCCATATGACAATTGGTACCCCCATCGGTTACGACGAACGTCTCTCCATACGACTCCTTGACATATAAGGCCCGGCTGACCAGCATCCCACTGGTTCCCACCAGATACCTTCCCAGTTCCATAAACAGTCTGATGTCCGGGTGCTTCTTCTTGAATTGTTCAAACAACGGATTCAATTGTGCAGTCAGGGCAGTCACAGACAATGGCTGCTCCCCCTCGTAATAAGGAACACCGAGGCCACCGCCCACATCGACCATCTGCAGCTGAATGCCCAGCTGCTCCTCCAGCCGTTCGGCGAGCTCCAGAATGTGACGTGTGTTCTCCACAATAGGTTCCACGTCAAGCATACGGGTTCCCATGTATACATGCAGACCGATAATATTCACATGTGAGCATCGTTCCAATTGCTGGCGACCCTGCATCACTGTATCCTCATCCATGCCAAACTGGCGTGGTTTGCCACCCATCGTAAGCCTTGATCCCTTCACGGCAAAAGAAGGATTGATTCTCAGTGCCACGGGGACAATCCGTCCCTCTTCCGCTGCAATGGCTTCAATACGGTCAAGCTCCTGAAACGATTCACAGACGATCGCGTGGATGCCATGACGAATGCATGCGGTTATCTCCGCGTCGGTCTTGCCTGGTCCGAGAAAGATTATACGCTCCGGCTTCGTGCCCGCCTGTAGTGCGGTATGTAATTCGGCCATCGAACAGACCTCTGCCTGTGCGCCAAGTCCCTGAAGCAGGTGAACAATTGAAATATTGGGATTGGCCTTTAATGAGTAGAACAGCTCCACCTTTGGAGTCAGCAGGCTACGAAGTTCTTCATATACTCGCTCTAATACCTCAGCGTCATAGACGTATAACGGTGTACCGAATCGTGCAGCGATGGCCGAAATTGCAAGCCCTTGAATGTGATAATCTCCAGACATCTACTTCACCTCGTTTATGAATGATAGCTTGGCTTCAACCGCAGCATCAGTCGCCCGCAGCTGCTCAGCCGAATGAGCAATAACGACACCATAGAGACGGCCGGAGAACACAAGACCATCACCTTTGAAAGCCGCATTGACCGTTGCAAAATTGTTGATAAGTATCCCTTCTCCCTTCAGCGGATCAAATAACAGAGGACCAAGTGTTGACTTTAACTTTCCATAATCCAGGCGTCGATTCAAACGAAGCGTATATTTTTTGGCCAAAGCTAACATCCCCTCAGGAATCCACTGGTTCTGAATCTCGGTCTGATACGTCGACATGTTAAACCTCGCATTAATCTCCAGATTAGGCCACACACTTCCGTCCTCATCCAGAATGGCATCGATCCCGGCTACCCCGTAGTATCCGTCCCGATGGAGCGCAGCGCCTATTTGTAACGCAGCATCCCGGATTACAGCGATCTGTGAGTCACCAAGACGTGGCGGCATGAGATGCCCCTGATGAACGCCCTGTTCGACCAATGATTCCTTCACACCAAGAAATTCAACTTCGCCGCTTCGATGAATCAGAATCTGATAATTCAGGTCACATGTCTTGTTCATCCACTGCTCCAACACATAATTCACGGCTCTTGTCCCATTCTTGTTTGCCTGTTTCTCCAGTAATTTCAGGCATTTGTGGAAACGGGCTTCATCTGCAATAACAGTAATGCCCTTGCCCGAGACACCCATTGAATCCTTCATGACAATACGCCCGCCCTGTTCCAACACGGATTTCATATGTTCAAATCCGAACGAAAGTTCCTCCAGAGAGTAACACTCGCAGCCAGGAATCTGACGGATACCCAGTTCGGCATTAAGCCTTCGGGAGTAACCCTTATCATTGACTTTGCGGAAAATGTCAGCCGGTGGTACAGCAAGGGGAATACCTGTGCGTTGGGATAGTTCTTCTTCCTGATCGGAGGCTCCGAAGGGAACCAGATAAGCCTGTATATCCTGTCTATCTGCCAATTCGCGCAGCCTGTCCAGCGTAGGCTGACAATGCAGGATGTTAGCTGTAATGTTCATTCCCGGTTCATTATACTCAGTAGCAATTAAACGTGATCGACCAAAACCAATGGCCTGTGCATCTGCTATAAACTCGGAATCAGGCAGTTCCTTGAGCAATACGACATCCTGTTCACCTGCCAGGAAAATCCCCAGCTCTTCCATCCGGTTTACAACGTCAGCAGCGGAACCAACACTCAGGGAAGGCAATTTCAGTACCCCATGCTCATTCCAGTATTCTTCGACTTCAAAATTGTTTATATAGATAAAAACAGCTTCATCATGACCTGTAAGCGCCCGCTTCAACTTTCTCGAAAATCCGGTCAACAGTGTTGTCAATCTCATCACCTCGTTCTTCTGCGAACTGCATCACTGCCACGCTGAATGTTGCTCCCAGCCCAACCGTGACAAGCAAATAGTAGTCGTCCTTCTGCAAAAGCCCCCGATCTGAAATCTCTTTCAGATTAATATAGGGATCGGAACAGAAGCAGTGCCCAATCTCCCCCACATTGGATGTATACACCTGGTCCAACGGGTAGGACAATCGTGCAGCAACCTTTTTCCATGAAGACAGATTCACATTGTGCGGGACAATATAACGGATATCCTCCAACGTCAGGCCAGCGGTATCAATGGCCTCCTTAATGACATCACAGAGCTGGGGGGTATAGATCTCCTGAAATTCCCGGAGCGTCTCGGGATCCCCTGTCAGCACGTTGCAGAATTGTCCAAGGGTTACATTCGTAAGCCCAATCATCCTGCTTCCCGGGCCGGATTTACCAACCAGTATGGCGGCCGAGGCTTCGCCCATAACGGTTGTATTGGGGATGAGCTGTACAATGGGACTGAATGTTTTTTCACCTGTTACGATTAAAATATGATCATCCTCTTCCAAAGAGGGCAGCAATGTTGCAGCAACATCCAGCGCAATCAGACCTGAAGCACAGTTCTGCTGTGTCAGTGAGAACGCAATGGCATGTGGCATGTCGTAAGCTAGCTTCAGCCCTTGCAATACCTTCATTGGAAAGGGGAAATTTTCCTGAATTGTGTGGCAATAAATGATATACTTGATAGAAGTTGGAACAACTGTTGGACTGTTTACCACCTGGGCAAGCACACGTCCTAACAGCGTCGTCAGATCGCCATCTTTGTCTTGTGGAACCTGTTTCAGACCATGAATTTTCTCCAACACTTTGGTCTGGGCTTGTTTGAGTCCCAGATGTTCGTTTAACTCCCGGACAGGAACGACGAACTTGGGAATGTATGACCATATTTGCTTGATATGCATCGGTTTAGGACACCTCGTTATACCCATCATACGGAGCACTCTCAATATAGGGAGAGAGCTTCATCCGAAGCTCTCATCTATTGGACTAACCATAATGCCATAGTAGATACAAGGGATTATGCACGAGCCGCTACTGCACGGGCAGATACCGCACGAGCTGCTGCTGCGCGAGCCGATACAGCGCGAGCTGCCGCCGAACGGGCTGCTACTGCACGAGCTGCTACTGCACGAGCACTAACTTCACGTGTTTCGCCCAGTACGTTCACTTCGGATTGTACTGCTTCCAACTCTTTGTTCTTCAATTGTTCCAATGTAATGGGAGTCGCTTTAATGACCATTGATTTATTCCTCCTTTCGTCTTGGATACTATCATTCTATAATCTCCCAATTTGGAATGAAACTGTAAAAGGAGGTAAATGGATTTCTCGTACACCTTACCCCTTGCTAATGTTAACTCCAAGCGCTCAATATACAACTCACATTTCAATTCGTAATCACAAACTAAATCAAGGGACGGTGAATGATCATGATCGGACCCAAAATTCGGGAAATCCGGGAGCAACTTGGACTGTCTCAGAAACAACTGGCAGGTGAGGATATGACACGCTCTTACATCAGCCTCATCGAAAAAGGTAGAGCCGTTCCCTCTCAGCGTATGCTGAAAATCATCGCTCGAAGACTCAATACACCAATGGAATACTTCTTGGGAGGAAGTGCGACAACGGACACGGATATCGGTGAAGCTGTCCTGGACAAAGCCAAAGCTCACTATGCCGAGCAGAATGATTCTGCCTGTATCCGTATGGCTCACAAAGTGCTGACTCTGACGGAAGATGCACTGGATCAAACGGAAGCCTATCTGCTCATCATGCGAAGCCACAATAGGCTTGGCGATTACCGCCAAGCTCTGGATGATGGGGAAACTGCTGCTTTTACAGTCACCCGAACAGGGGACCGGGAGCACATTGTTGACTATTACCTCGAAATGGGAAGAGCTGCATTTCATGCAGAACTGTTTCATGCTGCCCGAAAATACTACGAACAGTCCTACACCTACAGTAGCAAGCTCAAACATCTGCAAGATAAACATATCCGCTCGTTAACCTTTCTCGGAACAACCCATTTACGGCTCGGTAACGTGGATCAGGGACTGGAGTATTATCTCAAAGCCGAAAAAGAAGCCCAAATGACCGGGCAACCGGAGTTATATGGCGAAATTACACTGGGTTTGGGCAAGGCCTATTATATGTCCGAACAGGATGGACACTTGCTCTTGAGTTACGACTGGACCAAGAAATCGGTAGATTCATATAAACAGGCAAATAGTAAATCCTATGTACTTGCTCTTCACAATCTGGCTGTCATTCAACTTCATATGGGACAAAAAAAAGAAGCCCTTCCCTTGCTGTCAGAATGCGCCGATATCTACGACAAACGCAATCTGCCTCACAAGAAGGCTTCTATATTAGAGGAAATCAGCAAAATATATCTTGAAGAACAGCAACCTCTACTGGCTGAAACAGCCATTAAGGAAGCTCTTCAACTACTCGATCAACGAGATGAAGGCATGCTCCGTGCCAAACTATATCGTCTTCTCGGCATTGTTTTTCATGAGAAAGACAACACCAATGAAGGCTATTACTTCCTTCGAATGAGTTACGACTTGCTTAAACGCATCCATGCAGATCGTGAGGCTGATATTAGTCACAGACTTCTAGTGCTTAGCGGTCAAGAACAGAAGATGAATTATGACGAATATAAATCCTATATCAAATAAACCGGCCCCCATCTTCTCCTAACAACTATTCAGGAATAGGATCATTCAAATCAAGCGGGTGCACCGTTAATTGCTTAGATGACGAGTGGTCCAGGGATACATGGGACTGAAGAGCTCCCCCTGAATTTTGAAGATGTACATTATACAATGAAAATAACATGACAATGGCCACAGACAACCCGCTCGCAACAAACCGAAGCTTGAATCTTTTATTATCCACGTCCATCTCTCCTTGTGCATATGGTTTGGCAGCCGAACATACCGAGTACATTTCAGCGAACCTAAGATGTATTGTACGGATAATTGGAATGACTTTAAATACGTTAATTACCATTTACCTCCATTTGCACATGGAACTCACGGATAAAAGGTCATATGAGCTTTGTCTTCGCGATAATAATCCAGTCGTTGTTTCATCGTACCTGTATGCAGTTCAAACAGATGACCATCCGGATCGGTAAAATAAACAGATAATGCATCTCGCGGATCTCTTGGTCTTCCGGGAAGTATGTCTGCTCCAGCTGCTCGCAGCTGCTGCACAGACGCGTCAAACTCCTCTTCTGTAACGGTAAATGCAATATGGGTATAGGTTTGTTCCGTATAGTTGCGAATAACATCCTCCTGATTCAGAGCGATCCACAGACCGGCAAGTTCAAAATAAGCCAGTTTGCGTCCTTTCACCTGAATCTGGGCACCGAGAGCCTGCTCATAAAAGGTAATGGCACGCTCCAGATTGGATACGGAAAAGCACAAATGATTAATTCCCTGAATATTCATGTGGCTCCTGACACCTCCATTGATTTAAGGACCTATCCTTATTATGGTATATTCTGTGCAAAAAACAACAGCCTGACTAGCTCCTCTCGAACCTTTTTCTGGGCGAATGCATAGGTTATCCGTATCAATGAACGTGCGAGGAGGATGTATAGCGAATGAATCCTGTCTATCCTTTTTATGGTGAGAAAACGGTGTGCAAGGAGCAAAAGCTGGCCTTTCCACCCCAGCACCAGGACCAGCAACCTGGCCTGGAAACCCTGATGGTACCTGAACCGATTAGTGAAGATCCTGCTTATATCGGCAGCTGCAAACTCGAAGGCAAAGTAGCCATTATTACGGGTGGTGATAGCGGAATCGGCCGGGCAGCAGCCATCGCTTTTGCCAAGGAAGGTGCGGATATCGTCATCGCTTATCTATATGAACGGACGGATGCGGAAAGGACTCGTGAACGGATCGAAGAACTGGGACAGCGCTGTCTCTTAATCGAGATTGACCTGCGCTTAAAGAAAAACTGTGAAGCCGTCATCCGCTCGACGATGGAAACCTATGGGAAGATCGACATTCTGGTCAACAACCATGGCGTACAGTATGTGCAACCAAGCATTGTTGATATTACGGAAGAACAGCTATACCATACCTTTCAGACAAACGTGTTCGCTTATTTCTTTCTGATTCAGGCCGCTCTCCCGCATCTGTGCAAAGGTGCCTCCATCATCAATACGGCTTCCATTACGGCATACAAAGGAAACGTCCAGTTGATCGACTATTCCTCCACCAAAGGAGCTGTCGTGTCGCTCACTCGTGCACTTTCCCAATCCCTCGCAGCACAGGGAATCCGCGTGAATTCTGTTGCACCTGGTCCCATCTGGACACCGCTCATTCCTGCCAGTTTCTCCGCGGAGGATGTGCAGGTATTTGGAACAGAGACACCTATGGGTCGGGCTGGTCAGCCTTACGAACTGGCGGCAGCTTACGTCTATCTCGCCTCCCGCGATTCATCCTACGTCACAGGTGAATGCATTCATGTCAATGGCGGCGATATGGTGACGACATAGGCTAGTGTGGAATGTAGGTGATATCGTTAACTGATGTCACTCCGATTGGTAGAAACGTACAGATGATTAGCCAGGTCGGGATGCATTGTATTTCTGAACGATGTGCTGCTCATGTCAGGTTGGATTTGGCAGGTGTGGCAGGATATCGGTTGTCCAGTTGCGAAGAGGGTTAGGAGTATGATCCGGTCATACCGGAGCCTGACATCTTGCGACAAGGAGCTGAACAATCTGATGAACTTCGATCCACTCTACCAACCGTACCCCTCTTACCGTGTGCCTGTGTATGCGAAACAAGGCATGGTCGCCACGTCACAGCCACTGGCTGCACAAGCCGGTCTGGATGTATTGAAAAAAGGCGGCAACGCCATTGATGCCGCCATTGCAACTGCGGCAGCACTCACCGTGCTGGAGCCCACGTCCAATGGCATTGGAGGCGATGCTTTTGCCCTCGTCTGGACCGAGGGCAAACTGCATGGCCTGAATGCCAGCGGCCCTGCGCCTCAGGGCATATCCATTGAGGCGCTTCAAGCGGCAGGCTATACGGAGATGCCGAAGCTTGGGGTTGTGCCGGTGACGGTGCCTGGCGCACCGGCGGGTTGGGCTGAGCTGAGCCGCCGTTTCGGGCGGCTCACGCTGGCGGAAGCACTGGAACCGGCCATCCGCTACGCGGAGGAAGGTTATCCGCTTGCGTCCGGGCTGGCCCGCCACTGGGCAAGGGCAGCCGAGATCTATGCACGCCAGGGTGATGCGGAAGCAGGGCGTGCGTGGTTTGAGACATTTGCTCCAGGCGGGCGTGTTCCCGCAGCTGGAGAGATGTGGCGCTCGCCGGATCACGCGGCGACTTTGCGCCAGATTGGCGAGAGCGAAGCGCGAGACTTTTACGAAGGAGAACTGGCCGAACGCATTCATTCCTTTATGGCAGAGCACGGTGGTTATCTGACTCGCGAAGATCTGGCGGCATTCCAGCCCGAATGGGTTGATCCCATCTCTGTCTCCTATCGCGGATACGATGTATGGGAGATTCCGCCGAATGGACAAGGCTTGATCGCTCTGGCGGCGCTTAATCTGCTGAAAGGATATGAATTCGAAGAGAAAGAATCCGTTCTGGCGTATCATCAGCAGCTCGAAGCCATGAAATTGGCATTTGCCGATGGGGAGAAATATATTACGGAAGAACGCAAAATGGGCGTATCGGTAGAGGAACTGCTGTCTGAGGCATATGCGGAAGAACGACGCAAACTCATTGGTGATACCGCACGTGCACCTGAGGCAGGTGATCCACGAGCAAGCGGAACGGTCTATCTGGCTACCGCGGATGGTGAAGGCAATATGGTTTCCTTTATTCAGAGCAACTACATGGGCTTCGGTTCTGGACTTGTCGTTCCGGGGACAGGCATTGCATTGCAGAATCGCGGACATAATTTCTCACTGGACCCGAATCATGCAAATGCTCTGGAGCCGGGTAAACGAACGTATCACACAATCATTCCGGGCTTCCTCACCCGTGGCAGCGAAGCGGTCGGGCCATTCGGTGTCATGGGTGGTTTCATGCAGCCGCAGGGTCATGTACAGGTGGTGATGAATACAATTGATTATCACCTGAACCCGCAGGCTGCACTGGATTCTCCGCGCTGGCAGTGGACGAAGGGCAAAACGATTCTCGTGGAACCAGGTTTCCCGCAACACATTGCACAGGCACTCTCCCGTAAGGGACATGATATTCAAGTGGCGCTTGATCCATCCCAGTTTGGACGCGGTCAGATCATCTGGCGCAACCCGGACAATGGCGTATTATGCGGAGGTACGGAAACCCGAGCGGATGGCTCGATTGCGGCTTGGTAAACCTCATGAAATTTCATTTATAAGGACAAGTACGGATATCACGATCCGCTTCTCATATCCGCTAGTTCATTTCTAAGACACAACAGAGATGATTCATGTGTTCTCTGATGTGTCTTTTTTGTCTTTTTGGACTTCAAACATCAGTAAACAACAGACTGTAGTTATTCAATCCCCCTTTTAACCAGATAAATGTAAAACTAATGTATAATTCATGAAATATTTTTAGATTTACGTAAATTTTCACTACATACCATAAATCACAATGCCCCTCTGTCCGATATAGATAAAGGGAAATCAGCAAAAAGCGACTATAGAAATGAGGGTACCACACATGAAAACAAACAAGAGCAGACGTGCAGGTCTAGGTCTCACCATAATGATAATCCTGACGGTACTGATCCTGGGGGCATGTTCAGCCAGTAATACAACAACGTCAACAGACACAAGAACGAGGGTCGGGATTGTGCTTACGGAAGTGGGTCTGGGTGACCGTTCTTTTAATGATGCTGCTTTTGATGGGCTGGTTCAGGCCAGAGACGAGAAAAGCATTGTCTTTGACTATCGTGAACCGGGAGAGAATGGATCTTTTGAAGCTGCATTTGAGGAATTGGCGGCTGCCAAATTCGACCTGATTATTGGTCTGAGTGATACGGTACAGCCCGACATGGAGAAGATCGCTGCCAAGTATCCGGATCAGCAATTCCTGCTGATTGACAGTCAGTCTGAATTGCCTAACATTGCCTCCATCTCATTCCGGGCGGAAGAAGGAAGTTATCTGGCAGGTGTAATTGCCGCTATGGCTTCAACGTCAGATCATGTCGGCTTCCTGGGTGGCATGGAGATACCGGTCCTTCGTAATTTCGAGCAGGGTTTTGAGCAAGGTGTTCTGGCTGTCAAGCCGGATGCAATCGTTGATGTCGTCTACGCGGGGGATTTCGGTAACGCCGATCTGGGTGAAGAACTCGCTGCACAGATGATTCAGGACAAGGGCGCTGACGTAATCTATGTGGCTGCCGGTCTCACAGGCGTGGGTGCACTGACGGAGATTCAGAAATTAGGGAAGTACGCCATTGGTGTAGATACCGATCAATTCTTTTTGGCGGAAAAAGCCATTCTGACGTCCATGCTGAAAAATGTGGATGTCTCCATCTATAATGCCGTGAACACATTTATTCAAAACAATCATACCTTCCCTCAAAAAGAAATCGTGGAAGGGCTGGCGGAGAACGCCGTGGGACTGACTGCTCTACATAATATCACGCTCAGTAATGAACAACAGCAAACCTTCGAAGATCTGAAAGCACAGATCTCGTCCGGTCAAATCAAAATTACGCTTGATCAATAACCCATCGGTTACAAGGAGGTACGCACATGAAATTACAGGGAAAACTGATACTGAATGCTCTAATCTCGCTACTTCTATGCCTTGCGCTGGTAGCCTATATCATCATGGAATTGCTCGGGATGAATGCCAAAAATCAAAATCTGGTACCTGCCATGCTCAAGGTTAGTGAACTGAATGCCAATCAGATTCAGACCCAGCAGGCGCTGGATGTCTATTCCTTCTCCATGACAGCAGGTAACCAAGACGCCGTGCTCCGCTTGCTGGATGAAGGTCAAATGATGATTCAGGAGCTTACGGACGGATTACTGGAAACGGATCAGCAATTGCAACTCATTCAGTCCATCCAGACAAAATTAGAAGCTCTGAACCAGGGAGCTACCGAAGCAATGACCGAGATGAACAGTGCAGAAGCCAAGCGTTACAGCACGCGGGTTCGGGGCATACAGAACGATATTTATTCGTTGGATGAAATAACGCGAGATCGTTATGATCAATATACCGTCGAGTTGGAGCGTGACATTCAGCAAACATGGCAAATCGCTCTTGGTGGAGCCATCGTATTGCTCGTCGCCGTGATGCTGTTTAATATGTATACTTCACGCCAAATCGCTCGGCGTATTCGTACGCTCAAAGTCGCGGCAGGGCAAATTGCAGACGGTGACCTTACCGGACAATTGCCAGAAGCTCGGGGTAAAGATGAACTCGATGATCTGAGCCGCTCCTTCGGTATCATGACCCATAATATTCGCGGTATTATTCAATCGATCGGTGCAGCTGGTCATCGTGTTGATCTGATGGCGCAAGATATTGACCGCGGCAACGATACAGCCCAAGCGATCGTGCAGCAAGTATCCCGCACCACGGAGGAACTCTCGATTGGTAGTCAGAAGATTGCCGAGGACTTAAGTGAAACGGTCATCGTTGTGGATAAGATGCAATCTACCTTCAATAGTAATCTGAAGGCTACATCCCAATCGGTGATCGATGGTCGAGAAGTATTAACTACCGTTGAAGAAGGTAATAAAGCCGTCGCGGAACAACTCCGTCTGGCTGAAGTGAATCGTCTGGCGATGTCCGAGGTAGAGCAGACGGTCCGGGAACTGGAAGACAGCGCGGTTCGAATCACCACGATGACGGCATATGTATCGGAGATTGCGAAACAGACGACCATGCTCTCGTTAAATGCCTCCATTGAGGCTGCTCGTGCCGGAGAAGCCGGGCGCGGCTTCGCTGTGGTAGCGGGCGAGGTGAATAAACTCGCCGAACAATCCGCACAATCAGTCAAGCATATATATGCGGCCGTAGGCGAGATCACGACCTCCATGGACAAGGTGAAAAACTCGGTAGCGCAGAGCATGCAGCTATTTGGCGAACAGGAACAGGCTACGGGCCAGACCCGGGAATCCTTCTCCGCCATTCGTGAAAGTGTGGAGCGCATCAGCACGGGTATCCACCAGCTTGCGGAGGACATGCAGCATTCCAATGAACTCAGTACACAGGTGCAACAGGCCATCGAGAATATCAGTGCCATCACCGAACAGTCGGCTGCCAGCAGTGAAGAGATTACCGCCTCCACGTCGGAACAACAACGTTCCTTCGCTGATGCAAGTATCAAGGTAAAGTCATTGCGTGATATCAGTGCGGAGATGCATCAGGAACTGCTGCGATTCCGGCTGTAAGCAGGATGTCGGGATAATTCGGGCTGCGTGCATCCCAGCTAGCAGTGCCCTGGATCATGCAGTGTGAACATACAAACCAATAAAGGGAGCCTCCGTCATGAATTATGACAGGGCTCCCCTTTTCATTGGCTGATCGTTGTTTCATCTAGGACAGAAAGAATTTAAAGAAGCCGAGCTACACCTTTTCTGTAAGAAAACGAGATCGGAAACGTACGCTACGCCTAAAGGCTTTCTGAAAGAAAGCTACTTCGGAAGTATAGGCTACCCTTGGTGATTTCTGACAGAAAGCTGGTTCGGAAGCATACGCTATCCCTGATTTCCCCCATATAAAAGGTTTTAAAAAATCTTGGGACACTAGCGGTCGGAAGGTTGCTCTGTTGTCGGAATATCCAGTGTACACAGTCTATTAGTTCAACCTATCTAGATAACAAGATATCAACGTTTCAGGTCCAGCGTTTAACGAACCGAGCAAGCCTTATTGAACGATTAATTGGGGATTATAAAATCTAACGAATCTCAGGCGCTCTATTTCCTTGATTCAGCCCGTTTTTTCAAGTGTTTTCTCTGAAATACACAGAAATAACGTGGATAGGGTTCGTTAGCTTTTGCTCCTCCATGTAAACCGTGATATAAGGTGTCTCAGGTTCGTTATGGCATTGGGCGTTGGGTGCTGAGCATTAAGCATTGGAATTTGAGTATTGACGCATCGAGCATTGAATAGTGAATAGTGACCATTGAGATTGAGCATCGAATACTGAGTACTTGGTACTCAACAATGGACAATGAGCAAGATGCACTCGTCTACTTTTAGTCTACTGGAGTACTGGTTCATTGGATCACTTGCAGTTTGAAATGAAGCGTCATGGAAAGTTAGTTATCCAAAACTGCGAAGCTGCCCTTCACCTGCCCCACCCTCACAGTGCATCGATGATGTCTCCCGCCAGCAGGGACGACGGGTCACCGCGCAGCAGGGCTGCTCGTTCGGCGGCCTGTCCGTGGAAATATACGCCGAACGCGGCGGCTTGCTCCGCGCTGAGCCCTTGGGCAAGCAGACCAGCGATGATGCCGGTCAATACGTCCCCGGCACCGCCAGTCGCCATGCCGGCGTGCCCGGTGGTGTTGATGTACGCCTCGCCGGAAGGCGTTGCGATGACCGTTCGTGCTCCTTTGAGCACAAGAGTCACGCCCTGCTCGCGGGCGTATTGTGCAGCGTGTCCAATGCGGTCACGCTGCACTTCCTGGGTCGACATGCCCAGCAGTCGACCCATCTCGCCAGGGTGCGGCGTCAGGATTGTCGCCGCACTTCGCTGGCCCCAGTCGCGAGGCCCATGTGGGCCAGCGTCTGCCAGCATGTTGAGGGCGTCCGCGTCGATGACGAGCGGACGATCCGTATGTTGCCACAGACGGCGCAGCCAGTCTGTGTCGCCCTTGAAGCGGCCGAGGCCCGGGCCGGTCGCGAGCACGTCGCGGCTCTCCGCGAGACGCAGCAAGGCATCGGCGGAAGCCACGTTCCATTCGCCGCTGTCGCCATCGGAAGCGGCAGCGAGCATGAGCTCGGGCACGGTGCCGAT
>NZ_JBBOTQ010000023.1:0-49449 GCF_038005685.1 Priestia sp. FSL H7-0729 | reverse complement strand
TGATTCAAGCCAAGGCTTGTTTCCAACTTTCGCGTTCATTCTGCAAGCAGAATGTTTACTCACTCGTTGTTCAGTTTTCAAAGATCAAACTCGTTTTTTCGTCACCATTCTCTCTCAGCGGCGACTTTTATAATATATCACACTTCGTTTGTTTTGGTCAAGTGTTTTTTTGAAATTCTTTTTCGAAGCTCGTTGTGAACTTCTTCATTTCATCTAAAGCATCTTACCAAGCAAGCAAAGCAACGAGATATAATGTACCATATAAATATCCTCGGAGTCAACTATCCAAACAAAGAAATTTTCAACCCCAACAATAGCCCCACACCTGGCAATCCCAAAACAGTTACAGTCCCTATCGTTGCAGGGTTCAGCGGGATGTAGGTTCCTGTAATCCAGCCGGAATAATTCACGATATATATCCCCACTGCAGCAAGCACCAGATGAATTCCAAATGAAGTGAAAACCGACAGCCCTATCCGCTTTCTGAATAAAACAACGATAAGTCCCAGTAACGATACAACCAATACACTCCCCAGTATAATACTCTTCATATGCTACACCTCCATGTTTAATGTAAACTCGACTCTACATACTAAGCCCTCGCTGTGATTCAATATCATCATTAGCTACGGCTCGCTTCGCTCTTCTCAAGTGGATCTGGTATTTCCGCTC
Source organism: Priestia sp. FSL H7-0729 (assembly GCF_038005685.1). Lineage (NCBI taxonomy): Bacteria > Bacillati > Bacillota > Bacilli > Caryophanales > Bacillaceae > Priestia > Priestia sp. FSL H7-0729. The sequence continues at coordinate 48,777 of NZ_JBBOTQ010000023.1, read as the reverse complement.
TGCTGCCTCCAATACATAAATAGCATAATCAATCTCATCCTGCCCCTGTGCATCTTCAAACTGTCTCATAGCTCGTTCCCACTCCTGCTTAGCCATCTGAATATCTGCATAAATCTGACCCTCCTCAAGCTCCTTCAATATTCTGTTGTGTTTCTCTATCGATTTCCGTGTATTTCGCCATAAAAACATAAACTCTTCCCCCTTCTGATCAGCACAGCATATTCTCATACTTATCAGGGAAAGGACAAACTTAGAACTCGGGCATTCAATTTCTTCACAAAAAAAGAGAGCCCTAGGGCTCTCTTTGCACATTGAAACGTATTTAGCATCCGAAGTTTCCAAGGAAGTGCACTGCGTAATACAAATTGATTACACTAACGCATCTCCCTGCGCCCTTCCAACGCTTTGGAAAGGGTCACTTCATCCGCATACTCAAGATCGCCCCCTACAGGCAATCCATGCGCAATCCGGGTCACACTGATCTCAAAGGGACGGACCAAGCGGGAGATGTACATTGCTGTAGCCTCACCCTCAATATTGGGATTTGTCGCCAAGATGATCTCTTTTATACGTTCATCACTTAATCGAATCAGGAGTTCCTTCAAACGAATATCGTCCGGGCCAATTCCCTCCATAGGTGAAATCGCACCCTGTAACACATGATAGTATCCATCGAACTCCTTGGTGCGCTCCATGGCCACCAGATCTTTCGAATCCTGAACTACACAGATTACAGAGACATCCCTGGACTTATCCTGACAGATACGACACGGGTCCGTATCGGTGATATTACAACACACAGAACAGTAATGAAGATTACGCTTCACACTTACGAGTGCTTTGGCAAAATCAATAACGTCATCTTCCTTCATGTTAAGCACATGAAAAGCTAAACGCGCTGCCGTCTTGGGACCTACACCCGGCAATCGGGTGAAGGCATCAATCAGCTTGGCTATTGGTTCGGGATAATACAATCGATTGTGTCTCCTTTGACAGGATCAATTTTTTAATTAAAACAATCCCGGAATATTCATGCCGCCTGTGAACTTGCCCATATCCTTGTTGGCAATCTCATCGGCTTTGGCCATTGCATCATTAACAGCTGTCATAACGAGATCCTGCAACATTTCAACATCTTCCGGATCTACCGCTTCAGGTTTGATCGTGATCGCAAGCAATTTCTTGTGTCCGTTAACTTCAGCCGTCACTACACCGCCACCGGATGTACCTTGGACTGTTTTGTCCGCCAGTTCCTCTTGTGCTTTCAGCATTTGCTCCTGCATTTTCTTCACTTGTTTCATCATTTGGTTCATGTTGTTCATAATTGTTCATCTCCTTTGTTATGGTTATCGCGCAATGCGCATTATTCTTTGATCACTACAAGGTCCTCACCAAAGAGCTGGATGGCTTCATCAATCCAAGGCTGCTTGTTGCTTGAACCGCCGTCTTCATGCTCAGGTTCAAGCTTAAAGTCCTCCTTTGGCGTTTCAGAAGCTCCCTCCGTCGCTCCGGTCCAATCTTTGAGCATCATCGTCACCAATCGTGCAGGACGCCCAAGCTGTTCGGACAATACCCGCTCAATGACTTCGCGGTTCGCCTGCTTCTCCGTTGTTTCACGGTGAATGTTGTTTTTGAAGGCAACCAATACATTGTCTTCAAGCAAGGATACCGGCTCACCATCTACAAACCAAGCGTGAACGGTAACCCGCTCTTCTTTCACTCGTTGCAAAATCTGACTCCATTTTTTGCTGATCTCTGCGAACTCAGGAGCACCTTTGCGCGCAACATACTGATCCAACTGTGCAGGAAGCTTCGCAGGTGAGTTACCTCTCGATACAGGGGCTCGTGTTGCTGGACGCGATGGAGCGCTTGATACACCTTCCCCGCCAGGCAATCCACTCTTGAGTGCACGATCCAACTTCTTCTCCAATTCAGCAAGTTGCTGCTTCAAACGGTTGATCTCTCCCCCATCCGCAGGTGCTGCATGAACTGAAGCCCCTACCTGAACTGAGGCCTCACCTTGAGCTGGAATACTGCACAGTTTAAGCAACGCAACTTCAAATAATGTCTGTGGCTGTACTGCATATTTCATTTCACTTTGGTACCGATTAAGGGTGTCAATCATGTGGAACAGTTGCTCCCTGGTGAATGACTCCGCCATATCACGAAAAGATTCAGGATTAAGCACCCGGTCCGTCAGTTTGTCTGCATCAGGTACCATCTTAATCATAAGCAAATCACGGAAATAATACAGCAGATTCTCCATGCACTTGTCTGCACTCTTTCCTTCATGCATGAAACCTTCAATCATCTGCAGAATATGACCCACATCACCCTTGAGCAGCGAAGCAGCCAGCGCAGCAAATTGCTCTGAAGCAATTCCACCCGTCATGTCCATGACCTGCTGGTACGTTACTCGCCCATCCGTATATGAAGAGATCTGATCCAGCACACTAAGTGCATCCCTCATTCCACCGTCCGATAAACGGGCAATGTATTGGAGCGCATCCTGGTCAGCTTCCATGCCTTCCTGTTCACAGATCAGCGTAAGTCTTGCTGTCTGCTCTTCCAGGGAAACCCGGCGAAAATCAAATCGCTGACAGCGCGATATAATGGTAGCCGGAAGGCGGTGTGGTTCCGTTGTTGCCAAAATAAACATCACATGTGGCGGCGGCTCTTCCAATGTTTTGAGCAAAGCATTGAATGCCTCCGTCGTCAGCATGTGCACTTCATCAATAATATAGACTTTCTGCCGGACTTCGGTTGGCGCATATTTAACCTTTTCCCGAAGATCACGGATTTCTTCAACGCCCCGGTTGGATGCAGCGTCAATCTCCTGCACATCCATCACAGCGCCAGTCGTAATCCTCCGGCAAGCTTCACACTCGTTACAAGGTTCAGGCGCAGGCCCACGTTCGCAGTTCACAGCTTTGGCCAAAATCTTGGCGGCACTTGTCTTCCCCGTTCCTCTGGGCCCGCTAAATAAGTAGGCATGGGAAGTCCGCTGTTCACGAATCGCGTTCTGCAAGGTCTGAATAATATGCTGTTGCCCCACCATATCTTGAAACGACTGGGGACGCCAAGCCCGGTATAACGCGATATGCTCCATGATGCGTTACCTTCCTTCCACTTCGCATTCGAGTCCTTTGTCGTTCCCCCATTATACTATATTCCAGGGTGAATCCAAACTTTATCTGACTCATTCATGCGTGGTTTTTTAAGACATATCAAAAAGACCTCTGCATACATACGACTGCAAAGGTCTCTACATTTAAATGGTAAGCCGTGCACCTGCTATCGATATTCGCGATCCAAGTGGCACCCCTGAACAATAGCTCGGGCTAGGCAACCCTCCGGCACAAGAGTGATCTCACTTATGGCTGCTTCCTTCCGGACCTGACCAGGTTCATGAGTACTCATTGCGGAGGACCCAACCGTCAACACCACGTTCAGGGACCAAACCTCACATCGACAAAACCTCTAGCAGGAATTCAACCTCGCTATAGCGGATTGCGAGTTACAGGGCACCGCTACCTCCCCATCTAGCACGGTAAGAAATAGTATAACGTAAGGTTATCCAAATTGCAACCAGAAGGAGCGGGAGACAATTATGCAGGCATGAAGCATATAAAAACCCCTGCCAGATCAGCAGGGGTGTGTTGGATGCAAATTAGCAGACAACTCCCAAGAATTGTCCTATTAGATTCCGTATTTTTTCTTGAAACGATCAACACGGCCGCCAGCATCGATAAACTTCTGTTTACCTGTGAAGAACGGGTGGCACGCGGAGCAAATCTCTACACGAAGTCCGTCTTTAACCGAACCTGTCTCAAAAGTATTCCCGCAAGCGCAAGATACTTGACCAATCGTGTAATTAGGATGAATTGCTTCTTTCATTACCTTTCACCTCTTTCCGCCCTGAGCCTCAAGCGGACCCAGAGTAAATGGCACAACTCTGAGATTATAACACGGCCTTGTGCCCGTTGCAATCCATTATTGTTAAGAGGTAATCAACCGTTTAGGACGTGCCATTCCAGCTGGCGGAACATGGGTATACGATCCGATCACAACATCAGGCAACTCGTCTTCAAAGATCTCAATCATCTGCTTCATACCCAAGATATCACCCTGAGCTGGAGGGATTAATTCCAGATAGCTCTCCGGGTCAATATTGAGATTACGCATCTGAATCAAGCGCAGATCGGTTCTTCTCGCAAACTCAATCATCGCCTCAATCTCTTCTTCACGATCTGTTACGCCAGGGAAGATCAAATAGTTAATGGAGGTGTATACACCCTGCTGCGCTGCGTATTTCATCGACTTTTCAACATTGGCTAAGGTATAACCACGCGGTTTATAGTAGGCATTATAGTGGTCATCCAGTGCGCTGATTGTACTTACACGCATCAGATCCAAACCAGCATCCACAATACCTCTAATGTGATCATTCAGACCGGCATTGGTATTAATGTTGATATACCCCATATCCGTTACGGAACGCACTTCGCGAATCGCTTCAATAATCAGTTTGGCCTGCGTGGAAGGCTCCCCTTCACAACCTTGTCCAAAGCTAATGATGGACTCCGGTGTCTTCAGGTGTTCCAGCATAACCTCCACAATCTCATCCACACGTGGTCGGAAGTTCATACGTGTCTGCGGGGAAACAAAGCCGCTATCATCCGGTTGCTCGGAGATGCACCCGAAACAACCCGCATTACAAGAATAGGATACCGGCACTCCACCTTCCCAACGATTCAGGAATGTGTTCGAAGATGTTAGACATTCATATCCAAGCGCACAGTTGGATAGATGGGTGTAAAGACGGTTCTCCGGGTATTGCTCTGTCAACCGCTTAACCCCGGAACGCACATCGTCACGATTACAGTTGAGCGGGTTCCATTGGTCAGGACTATCTGACTTCGCAGCCGTGACATAGAAACCGCCATCTTTCCAGACTACTGCGGAATAACCGAACAACGGCAACTTATACTCCTTATCTGTCTTCACATAACCAGGGAGACACAAACGAGTGAATCCCTGTGGAAGCAACGCGCCTACAGCCTGTGTGTCCGTTGGCATTGGCAGCATCTCACCGGTATCCGGGTCCATACCAATGGGACGGGTGCTTGGGAGTCCAACCAATGTTGCACCTTCTGGCAAAGGAATTAACTCATCTTCCATAATCTCAACGATCATATCTCCACTGCGGGCAAGCCCGTACAGGGATGGGTGATCAAATACATTACCTTTTTCATCTGCGTATACTAAATACATGATGTTCTCCTCACATCTAATGGGTTAAACCTAACGACGAGTGTATTGTACCATTTACAGCAATGCTGTAAAAAGAAATTGATTAGTCAAACGACACTTAAGTCGATGTACCTGACGTAGCTGTCTGTCTAGGTGTGCGACGGGTTGTTGTTGTCCCCGAATTGCTTGTTGGGGTATTACCAGCCGAATCAAATGCTGCCAAAAACTCTGCATTCGTTTTGCTGTTACGAAGTTTCTTCAGGAAACCTTCAACAAAGTCATGGGAGTCATTCATATTCTTGCGAATCGCCCAAATTGTATCCAGTTCTTCTTTGCTGAGCAGCACTTCTTCACGACGCGTACCAGAGCGACGAATGTCGATCGCAGGGAAAATACGACGTTCTGCCAGTTTGCGGTCCAAATGAAGCTCCATATTTCCTGTACCTTTAAACTCCTCATAAATGACATCATCCATACGTGATCCGGTATCAATTAATGCCGTTGCCAGGATCGTCAAGCTTCCGCCTTCTTCCACATTCCGGGCAGAACCGAAGAAACGTTTCGGACGATGGAACGCAGCTGGATCAATACCACCACTAAGTGTACGACCGGATGGTGGAATAACCAGGTTATACGCACGGGCAAGACGCGTAATACTATCCAACAGGATAACAACATCCTTTTTAGCCTCAACGAGACGAAGCGCACGCTCAAGTACCAATTCCGCCACCTTGATATGATTCTCAGGCAGTTCATCAAATGTCGAAGCCACAACTTCCCCTTTAACAGAACGCGACATATCCGTTACTTCCTCTGGACGTTCATCAATCAACAGGACAAATAGTTCAATTTCAGGATTGTTAGTTGAGATGCTGTTGGCAATTTCTTTGAGGAGAAGCGTTTTACCCGCTTTGGGAGGTGCTACAATCAATCCGCGCTGTCCCAATCCTACCGGGGCGAGCACATCCATAATTCGTGTGGACAAATGGTTGGGGGATGTTTCGAGAACCAGTTTTTTCTGCGGATACAGTGGGGTTAGTGCCGGGAAGTGAAGTCGCTCTGCAGCCGCCGATGGATTCTCACCATTCACAGCGTTGACTTGCAACAAACCGAAGTATCTCTCGTTTTCCTTAGGTGTTCTACACTTACCTGATACGAGGTCACCTGTTCTTAGGTCAAACTTGCGAATCTGAGAAGCTGAGATATAGATGTCTTCCGTACTTGGCAAGTAGTTAATCGGCCGTAGAAATCCGTAACCTTCAGGTAGAATTTCGAGCACGCCTTGCATGAACATCAGTCCACTCTGTTCAGCTTGTGCGCGTAGTATGGCAAAGATTAATTCTTTCTTTTTTAACGTACCATAGTAAGGTATCTGATATTTTTTGGCCAGTTTGTAAAGGTCCGTTAGTTTCATTTCTTCCAAATCGGAAATTTGTAGATCCATATAATAACCACCTATTCAATTAATAAGTCCGTGTGATGGATAGTTTCGCTAGATGTTCCGGCTATAGAGTGCAGCGTCTGCCACAATCTCTTCTGTCCATTGTACGGAATGTAACCGTTATAATGCAAATACTTGTCTTAGAGTGTAAGTTTTCCGGGTGGGATGGCCAACATTCGGCAAGATCCGCTATTGAGTGAACGATGCAATGAGGCGATCAATCCGGATAGACCGGCTATGGAGCGCAGTTCAAACAAAACCGGGGTTTGGGGATGAGAAATGATGTTCTTACAGCCATATGAAGTTTAATTCAAAAAAAGACCCTCCGGTAAAGGAAACAGGAACATTTCGTCTTATGCCGGAGAGACTGAGAACTCTATTAAAACAGGTTTGCCTAATCATCGAAAAGATATGCAGTTCAGTTAAAATAAACATGTGTATAACTGAATCCTGCATCATGCTTCCTGTTAATCCGTTTCCCGCCACACATCTGCACCGAGCAGGCGCAGATTAGTTACTAGATGATCATAACCACGGTCGATATATTCGACCCCGGTTACTTCAGTCACACCTTCACTGACGGTGAGACCTGCTATCACCAGCGCTGCTCCAGCGCGAAGATCGGATGCTTTTACTTTGGCCGCGTTTAAGGCACTGCCTTCAATAATCGCTGACCGTCCTTCTACTCGAATCTTTGCGCCCATCCGTACCAACTCAGGCACATGCTTGAACCGATTGCTGTATACAAAGTCGCTCAGGACACTTACACCAGTTGCCTGTGTTAAAACGCTGGTCATTGGTGACTGTAGATCCGTCGGAAAACCAGGATACACAAGTGCCTTCACGTCGACATGATTATAGCTCGGTTTGCCAATAACACGTATACTTTCATCCAATTCTTCAATACCAACACCCATCTCCAACAGCTTTGCCGTTAAAGCTTCCAGGTGTTTCGGAATCACATTGTCAATCAGAACATCTCCGCGCGTCGCCGCTGCAGCGATCATATACGTACCCGCTTGGATACGGTCCGGAATGATGGAATGACGGCAGCCTTTCAGCTCCGAGACCCCTTCAATACGGATTGTTTCGGTACCTGCACCCTTGATGCTGGCACCCATGGAATTCAGAAGTGTTGCTACATCTATAATCTCAGGCTCTTTAGCCGCGTTTTCGATAATTGTAGAGCCTTTGGCACGAGTAGCCGCCAGCATGATATTAATGGTTGCGCCGACACTGCTTACATCAAGATATATTTTTGCTCCGCGCAGCTCTTTGGCATGCAAATGAATGGAGCCATGTTCGTTCGTTACGGTTGCGCCAAGCGCTTCAAATCCTTTGATATGTTGATCAATTGGACGAGGCTCAAAATTACAGCCCCCTGGTAAACCTATCGTTGCTTCTTTAAAACGTCCCAGTAATGCACCCATCATATAATACGAAGCGCGAAGCTTCTTCACTGGACCATTCGGCATAGGAATGGATTTGATATCAGAAGGGTCAATTTTCATCTGACTGCCTTCCCAAGTCACACGTGCTCCGAGTTCCTCCAAAATTTCTGCATAAACCGCCACGTCACTCAAAAGCGGCAGGTTGTCCAACACGACTTCTGACTCGGCAAGCAATGCTGCAGGAATAAGCGCAATGGCGCTGTTCTTGGCGCCGCTTATAGTTACAGTTCCCTGTAACGGACGTCCGCCACTAATCATCAATTTTTCCATAAAGCTTAATGTCCCCCTACGTGTTTTGCAGCCGATGAACGGCAATACGTGCTGATGGCTTCCGATGTAGAAATAAGGTGTGAAAATGGAAAGACACCGGCTAGGCGGTGTTTTTCCATTTCACAGTATGGAACTGGTAAAGATAAATTACGCTTTGTTGTTGGAACCAAACTCGCGGATTTTACCTTTAACGGTTTCTTTGATTGCATCACGGCCTGGTACGATGAACGTACGTGGATCGTAAGCATCTGGTTTAGCTGCAAGCACTTCACGAACCACTTTGGAGAAAGCAATTTGGTTCTCTGTGTTTACGTTGATTTTGGATGTACCCAGGGAAATGGCTTTGTCGATGTCGTGTTTAGGAATACCTGTACCACCGTGCAATACGAGTGGAACTTGTACCGCGTCACGAACTTCTTCCATTTCTTTGAAGCCCAGGTTAGGCTCGCCATGGTAAGGACCGTGTACAGAACCAAGAGCAGGTGCCAATGTGTCGATACCTGTTTCTTTAACGATACGGATACATTCGTTCAGGTCAGCGTACATGATTCCGCCGATAACGTCGTCTTCTTGTCCGCCTACAGTACCTACTTCAGCTTCTACAGAAACGCCTTTAGCGTGTGCATATTCAACAACTTTTTTAGTCATTTCGATGTTCTCATCGATAGAGTGGTGGGAACCGTCGATCATTACGGATGTAAATCCAGCATCGATCGCTTCTTTACACTTGTCGAAGCTTGAACCGTGGTCCAGGTGAATAGCAACTGGTACGGAGATTTTCATGTCGTGAATGAGTCCTTCTACCATTTTAACTACAGTGTAGAAGCCGCCCATGTGACGCGCTGCGCCTTCGGATACACCCAGGATTACTGGGGATTTCTCTTCTTCAGCAGCACCAAGAATCGCTTGAGTCCACTCAAGGTTATTGATGTTGTATTGACCAACTGCATATTTTCCTTCAAGTGCTTTGTTCAACATGTCTGTCATAGATACTAATGGCATGGTTTCAATCCTCCTAGGGGTTTGGGTTGTGTCTATGGTTTTTAGCCGAAATCACATACGGGCTTATTATACCACATCCCATGTCAAATACTAAACAAGCATTTGCAAAAATGCTGTGCTTTGCAGCACAGTTTTCATAGACACCGCTTTATAACTTCCCCATTTCCAATATTCCCCGGATGAAGGAGTGAAATACCCCATTCTCCCACCAAGCACCTTCTATGTTCTCCACACGCAAAAAAATCCTGTATCAACAGGATTCAGCTGCATTTATTGGCAGTACCATTGCGAAGTTGCATATTCACAGCCACTCGCATCTCGTCGATATCAAACGGTTTCGTAAAGTGCATGAGGGCTCCGAGATCCGTGGCTTCCTTAATCATGTCCAGTTCACCATAAGCAGTCATCATGATCACCTTGATACCCGGATCAATTTCTTTAATATGCTTTAGAATTTCCAGACCGTCCATTCCTGGAATCTTCATATCGAGCAATACCAGGTCAGGCTTGTCATTATTCACAATCTCCAGAGCAACCTTGCCGTTGGGTGCTTGAAACGTGTTATACCCTTCACTGCTGAACACTTCCATTAACAGGATTCGAATTCCATTCTGGTCATCAACAATCAAAACTTTTTTATCTTCCACTCTGTAACCTCCTAGAATTAGGAAAGCATGTACGTCTTCGAATCTGGATAACTATCCCATAGTCGTCATGATAAGTATTCTACCTCTTCCATTAAAATCCTGCTACCTTTACAAAATGACAAAAAGCATTTCCACCTGTTTTTTACGCAAAAAAAGAGATGTTCCGGCATCCGCTACGGCTGCCATGAACATCCCCAATATCTATTACGTTAACACTAAAACTTTATTATTTTTGTGCATTCTCCAATGAAGCTTTCACGAATTCACGGAACAATGGTTGCGGACGGTTCGGACGGGAAGTGAATTCCGGATGGAATTGTACCGCCAAGAACCAAGGGTGTCCAGGAAGTTCCACGATCTCAACCAGACGTCCATCCGGGGATGTGCCCGAGATAACCAGTCCTGCTTTTTCGATCGTTTCACGGTATTCGTTGTTGAACTCATACCGGTGACGGTGTCTCTCATACACCAGCTCGTCATCATAACAAGCCATTGCCAAAGAACCTTCCTGAAGCTTACAAGGATACAGACCCAGACGCATCGTACCACCCAAATTTTCAATATCTTTTTGCTCAGGCAACAGATCAATCACCGGGAATTCGGTAGCCGGATTAATCTCGGAGCTGTTCGCACCATTCAAACCAACGATGGAACGTGCATATTCGATAACAGAAACCTGCATACCCAGGCAAATACCGAAGAACGGAATTTGTTTCTCACGTGCATAACGGATTGCCGATACTTTACCTTCAATACCCCGATCTCCGAAGCCACCAGGAACAAGGATACCGCCAATACCATGTAACAGGTCGCCTACATTTTCATCGGTAATATCTTCCGAAGGAACCCAGCGAATTTTGACATCGGCATTGGATGCAAATCCTGCGTGAGACAACGACTCAACAACACTCAGGTATGCATCATGCAGCGCTACATATTTACCAACAATAGCGATCTCAACCGTATGCTCCAGCTTGTTGATCCGGTTAACCAACCCTTCCCACTCGCTCATATCCGGTGCAGGAGTAGTCAGTTTCAGGTGATTTACCACGATCTCATCCAAGCCTTCTTCACGCAGGTTCAAAGGCACTTGATACAAGGTGTCTGCATCGCGACATTCAACCACGGCATTCTCATCAATGTCGCAGAAGAGAGCGATCTTGGCTTTCATGTCATCAGACAATTTATACTCCGTACGACATACAATCACATTCGGTTGAATACCGATGCTGCGGAGTTCCTTAACACTATGCTGCGTTGGTTTTGTTTTCACTTCACCAGCTGCTTTGATATAAGGAATAAGTGTTACGTGGATGTACATCACATTGTCGCGGCCTACATCACTCTTGATCTGACGAATGGCTTCCAGGAAAGGCAAACTCTCGATGTCGCCCACTGTTCCACCAATTTCCGTAATAACCACATCCGAACCCGCTTCACGTCCAGCGCGGAATACACGCTCTTTGATCTCGTTCGTAATGTGTGGAATAACTTGTACCGTTCCGCCCAGATATTCCCCGCGTCGCTCTTTGCTGATGACGGAAGAGTATACTTTACCAGTCGTGACGTTGCTGTTTTTGGAGAGGTTGATATCAATAAAACGTTCATAGTGGCCAAGGTCCAGATCCGTTTCCGCGCCATCATCCGTTACAAAAACCTCGCCGTGCTGATACGGACTCATCGTCCCCGGGTCGATGTTGATATATGGATCAAATTTTTGGATCGTTACTTTAAGCCCTCTGTTTTTCAGCAATCTGCCCAGCGAAGCAGCTGTAATCCCTTTGCCCAGGGAGGACACAACTCCGCCTGTCACGAAAATATACTTTGTCACTGTTATTACCCTCCTAATATAAGTACAGAAATTCAGGCGATATATGGTGTTATCGTAACCTGTTTCCCAGGTAATCATCGTTAAAAAGAGCAATGGCAGAAATTCCCTGCATCTGCGAACTGCTCTTTCTGCGAAGACGGTTTGAATACACGTTGTTCTACAGCAAAAAATGGTGCAAATATTCCGGTAGCCTTCATTTCATTCCGTGTTTTTGATATACAAAAACGGGCCACGAAATGTTGGCCGGGAGCATACGGAAAACAATCATTTTGCAAAATTATGCCTCTAAAAATACAAAAAAAAGTACTCCCGCAGGACGGGGCACCTTCTATAAAAAACATAAATATATTGTCGCTCATTCATAAGCCCATGCAATAGTTTACCCGTTACCCCGTCCGCTGTCAAGGCTGACTATTCCGGGGAAACGGGTAAATTATAGACGTCAAAAATGACTACCGATTATCAGAATCGTCGTCAAATTCATCCTCGTTTTCGGACTCTTCTTCGTCTTCTTCGAGGTCTTCATCTTCCAGATCGTCATCTTCGACCAGCACTTCTTCTTCGCTGTCTTCTTCATCAAAGATGTCGTCTTCGTCTTCATCTTCTTCGTCTTCATCTTCGTCTTTATCCGCGCTGTCGAAGTCTTCATCGCTGTTATAGCTATCTTCTTCTTCACCGAAGTCTTCATCTTCCAGATCATCATCTTCATCGTTGATGATACGCGGACGCTTCGCACCCGTCATGGAATCTTCTGTTCCAGCTACCGGATACCAGCGTTTTAAGCCCCAAAGACTTGTACCGACGCAAGCAAAACGACCATCGATATTAATCTCGGTATATAGCTGGGCGATAAACTCGTTGATTTCTTCATCAGTCATTCCGCGCTGCTTCGCTACCTCATTCATCAAGTCACGATAGTAATACGGCGTATTAGCCGCTTTCAGCACCATAAAGGCAAGGTCCACCAAAGGGATCTCTCTTACCTTTTCTTTATCAATTTTCAAATTGAGCGAGGTACTCACTGCAGACACTTCCTCTCACACAAAATTCACTTTTTAACCCCTACGAACTGGACTGTTACGTATAACATATCCATTAACAAACCTAAGTAAAACCTATTTAGCGTTAAAAAGCAAGTTTTTATGTACGGATGTGACGCAAATGCGGAAAGCAGCTCCAATCCGTCCAATATATTCAACGCGATGTGACATTAAACTCATACGTAGCCTTCATTACCAAAGAGACATCTCCATATTAAAAAAGACGGAGTCCCCTCCGCCTTCTGACTGTATACCCTTGAAGGATTGCTCCTCACCAGGTTCCCCGCAAGAGCCCTCTAGCTCTCCATCCATCATATGTCCCTGCGCCCGTTTTGACACGAAGAGAATGTGTTTTTGTAAAAAAAGGGCAAGTTCCCCATGCGGCGGGATGAGCGCATTCATAGAATACCTCAGCATGTTCATCCCGAAGGGGGCTGCCCATTATGGACTATACTGGTTTATTGCATCAATTGATTGACGGAATGCGCCGCCCTGAACCAGAGCAGGGAGGGCGATATTTGATCCGATTTGCCAAACCGCAGCAATACGAAGCCTGTCTCGTGGAGTTATCCCGGATGCGAAATGAATTTACCGACCTCGAGACCGTCCGCTCCTCGCGACTAGCCCGTTCCATTATCGCTACAGTGCAACGCCCAGAGGACTTATACCGCTATGGGGATGAGATTACGATTGAAGAAGACATACCCATCTCCCTTCATGCCACCGCACTCCACAGCAGACCGAGCAATGCCCAAGGCATACCCTGGGGAGTGAAGCAGATCCGGGCACCCAAAGTATGGTCTGTGTCTACCGGACACCGGATTAAAATCGGTGTAATTGATACAGGTGCTGATTACCATCATCCTGATCTTCGATATTCCCTGGCACGCGGCATTAATCTGTTAAACCGCAGCCTGCTACCACATGATGACAACGGACACGGCACCCACATTGCAGGAACGATCGCCGCAGCCAACAGCACCGCCGGCATGATTGGTGTAGCTCCACGCTCTCTGATCTATCCCGTGAAGGCATTTGACCACAACGGATCGGCTTATGTATCCGACATTGTGCTTGGCATAGACTGGTGTGTACGCAACAAGGTCGATATCATCAATATGAGCTTTGGCATGAAAACACGCAGCAAGGCGCTTCTTGACGTTGTCAACCGTGCGTACCATGCCGGAATCGTCATTGTTGCTTCATCTGGAAATGATGGCAAACGCCGTAGTATTGATTATCCAGCACGTTATCCCCAGACCATTTCTGTTGGAGCAACCGACAAAAACAGACGTATTGCGTCCTTCAGCAATCGCGGTGCATACGTGGATGTCTATGCGCCTGGCGATAAGATCGTCTCCTCCTGGATACAAGGCAAGCATAACGAGATGAGCGGCACCTCCATGGCGACCTCCCATGTGAGTGGCGCTATCGCTTTGCTACTTTCAAAACATCCAGGGTTATCCCCCAGCGAAATCAAGACACTCGTGAAACGTGCTACAATCCCTTTGCGTGCCCGCAAAACCACCACTGCAAAAAGCAAGGTACGCGGCGGTGAGATTGACGCCCTGCGGCTAATGCAGGAAGGCGGGGAGTAAGACGCCCTCTTGCTCTGTGTCGCTGTAGGCAGGACTCCCTTAAACTTGATGCTTGGTGAATCCTATTAACCCAGCCCCGGGAAACACAACAAAAAAGTCTCCATATACCACGTTGATGACGCAACGTGGGCATGGAGACTTTTTACTTTGGGCAGAGCGGCGATATGCCGCGAGCCTGAGTTACATTTTGTCCGGAGCGGTTACGCCTACCAGACGAAGCGCCGTTGCGATAACGGTACGCACAGCACCGATCAGTGCCAGACGTGCCTGAGTTTGCTGCGCGTCTTCCGTAATGACACGTTCTGCACGATAGTAGCTGTGGAACAAGGATGCCAGCTCGTATACATAACGGATGATACGATGAGGCGCATACCCTGTTGCCGCTGCCGCGATTTCTTCAGGCAGCTCTCCCATTTTGCGAAGAAGGTCATATTCGTGCTCTGTTGTCAGCTTGGACAGGTCGATCTGTGCCAGTGGCAGCAGTTCAATACCTTGTTCTTCAGCCTGACGATACACACTGCACACGCGCGCATGTGCGTATTGCACGTAGAACACCGGATTTTCATTGGATGTCGAAATCGCCAGGTCCATGTCAAAGTCCAGATGGGAGTCCATACTGCGCATCGTGAAGAAATAACGGATGGCATCAATGCCCACTTCATCCATTAAGTCTTCCATCGTTACCGCCTTACCCGTACGTTTGGACATTTTTACTTTCTCGCCGTTTTGGAACAAGCTAACCATCTGTGCAATCAAGACCACCAATTTTTCAGGGTCATTGCCCAGTGCTTGCATTGCAGCTTTCATCCGTGGAATATATCCGTGGTGATCCGCACCCCAGATGTTGATCATCGTGTCGTATCCACGAGCATATTTATCACGGTGATAAGCAATATCTGGCGTCAGGTAAGTATACGTGCCATCGTTCTTGATCAACACACGTTCTTTGTCATCACCGTATTGCATCGTTTTCAGCCAAGTTGCTCCATCTTGCTCATAGATCTCATCGCGGTCGCGCAATTCATCAAGTACTCGCAAAACTTCTCCGTTGTCATACAGGGAGGTTTCGCTGAACCAGATATCAAAGTTAACACGGAAGCGATTCAAGTCACGTTTGATCTTGTCCAGTTCCTTCTCCAGTCCAAAGTCACGGAAATAAGCTGCACGGTCACCCGGATGCATGGACAACAATTCATCGCCCTTTTCAGCAACGAGTTGCTTGGCAAATCCTTTAATATCCTCACCGTGATAACCGTCTTCAGGCATCTCAGCATCCTGACCCAGCTCTTGCAGATAACGAGCTTCAATGGAACGAGCCAGATTAAACACCTGATTACCTGCATCATTGATGTAGTATTCACGGGTTACTTCATATCCAGCATAGTCAAGGATGTTACACAGAGCATCACCTACAGCTGCTCCACGGGCATGACCCAGATGCAGACTGCCTGTTGGGTTGGCACTGACGAACTCCATCTCGACTTTGCGTCCTTCTCCGATGCTAATTCTTCCGTAGTCTTTGCCCTGCTCCTGCACAAGCGCAAGTACTGGATAAAGGTAACTCTTGTCCAACTTAAAGTTAATGAATCCTGGACCGGCAATCTCAGCCTTCTCAATTCCGGCTTCAGCCAGATTCAGATTAGCAATGATCTCTTCAGCAATCTGACGCGGATTACGCTTGGCAATCTTGGTCAGCTGCATGGCAGCATTGGTAGCCAAGTCTCCGTGTGTCTTCTCACGGGGTACTTCCAATGTGATGGCTGGCAATTCTTCCTGCGTAACAATTCCGGCCGCCACAATGGCGTTGCCGATGGCCGTGCTTACCCGTTCGTTAATCGTATCTAGTGGATTACGTGTCATGAAATTGGTTCCTCCTGTATATGCAAACTAATCGCGAAATGTCCGGATTCTTCATCAAAGCGGTAAAAGTCGTAGCTCCACGCTGCGCGTGCGCTCAATCCCTGAATGGAAAGTTCCAGCTTCTGTGTATGCGTGGACAAGGCAAACGACATGTATGGTGATCGGTAGAAACCAGGAAGCTTCCGATTCAATTCAAAAGTCTGCTCCGATTCCACTTCACCATGACGTATAATCTTGATGGATTGTCCGCCCAGCTTCAATGTGGTACGAGTTGTGCCTCCCTCGGGCCCAACCTGCGGTTCTTCATAACGAACATAAAGAACAGACCCTTTCAACACGGCTTCACCCTGCATTTCCTGCAGCACATCTTCACCTTCATAACGGCTGTGCAGCCGGATGTGTACCGGTCGCATGTTCGACATGAATGTTAACCTCCATTATATTCGAGGCGACGCAAAATCAGGCACGGCCGGTGAGAAAAGCCCTTCCCGTATTGTTGTGTCGCTATACGCGCTCATATTCCCGGATAGCTCGCTATCCTACACTCTACTGTATAACTATATCCAGTTCCCTCGCTCAATTCAAATCCAAATTCAGAGTTTTTTCCTGATCAAGCCAAAAAAGAAGAGTCACACCTGTACAGTGCAACTCCCTTTTGCTTCATTATAATAAATTTCATTCATCCGATCAGGCCCATTGTGATTCATAAGGAAACGGACATGTCGACTCGCTCAGCTTCGCTCGCACCTGTACGAGACAGCCACAGTGCCGACAGGTTGTGCCATATTGCAATCCCGGACAGGCAGAGCAGATGGATAGCCGCCGCTCATATTCTTCATCCTGTACCGTCGGACGCGAGCGTGAAGCAATCTCAACAAGCCTGGCCATTTTGGCATCGCTAATCTTTACATCATACTGATCATTGCAACCTTTGCAAGGTTCCTGCCTTTTCATCATTAACCCTCTATAGCGATAACTCCAACGGATGCTGGAGGAAGAACAAAACGCAAAGTGTTATTCTCCAGTGTGAGTCCTTCCCACGCCACAGGCTGAACATGATTCGGCTGTTCAAAGGTATTGAATGCACCAAAATCAGTATGGTGTAGAATCTGGCCGTATACTTTAGCCGCTTGAGTTGCGTCCAGCTGACACACGACTTCCAATTCATCGATGTGGCTCAGATTACAAGCTGTCACATGAATGGCCCCATCCTTGTTGCGGGAGGCTGATAAGCTAAGCTGCGGAATGGTGTCTTCTCCGAAAGTATATCCAGGGCTTTCATAATTCAGATCCAGTCGCTGCGCATCCATATGCACCTGATACATATCAAACACATGATACGTCGGAGTCAGAAGCATTTTGTCCCCTTCCGTGAGCACAAGCGATTGCAGCACGTTCACGATCTGAGCCAAGTTGGCCATCTGTACCCGTTTGTTATGCTGATTGAAAATGTTAAGGTTCACCGCTGCAAGAACTGCATCCCGCATCGTATTTTGCTGGTAGAGAAAGCCCGGATTGGTTCCCGGCTCAACGTTATACCACGTTCCCCACTCGTCTACAATGATACCAACCCTGCCATCTGGATCATATTTGTCCATAATTTCGGAGTGCTTCACAAGCAATTCATCCATAAACAGCGTTTTCTTCAACGTGGTAAACCATTCAGCCTCTCCAAAACCGGTAGCGTTCCCTTTGTCCTCCCACACACCAGTCGGAATCGTATAATAATGAAGGCTGATGCCATCCATGAATCGAGCTGCTTCTCGCATCAGCACTTCCATCCACTCATAGTTACTGTCGTTCGGGCCACATGCAATTTTATAAATCTCATTCCCGGAATAGTTACGTACGTATGTAGCATATCGGCGATATTCATCCGCATAATATTCAGGACGCATATTTCCGCCGCATCCCCAGTTCTCATTACCCACACCAAAATACTTCAGCTTCCACGGTTCCTCCCGGCCATTCTGTTTCCGCCAGTTCGCCATAGGAGACTCACCATCAAACGTAATGTATTCCACCCATTCCTGCATTTCCTGAACGGTTCCACTGCCAAGGTTGCCGCTGATATACGGCTCTGTGTTCAGCAACTCACACAATCTCAGGAATTCATGTGTACCAAAGTGGTTATTCTCCTCCACTCCGCCCCAATGCGTATTAATCATCCGTGCACGTTTGCTTTTAGGACCCACACCATCTTTCCAGTGATACTCATCGGCAAAACAACCGCCTGGCCAGCGGAGCACTGGAATATTAAGCTTCTGTAAGGCCGTCAATACATCATTTCGAATCCCATCCGTATTCGGAATAGGTGAATCTTCTCCTACCCACAGCCCCTCATAAATACAACGTCCCAAGTGTTCGGAAAAGTGACCGTATATATTGCGATTTATTAATCCTTGGTCTGAATCTGCCTTTAGAATAACATTAACCATGACTTCAACCTCCATATAATGTATTGTTATCGCTTACAATAACTTGTTTTAAAGCAGGTTTCAACCGTTTTTATTTCTACACAAACAAGCCCCTTCCCACATCATTAGCCAGGAAGAGACTTATTCATTATAGATATCCATGCAGAGACATACCAAATTGATTTTCATTCATTTCTAATTTGGATTTGCTCCTTTGTTATTTCAGATTAACAGGCTATTTAATCCTTTTCTGAGGGCAACAACATTTTTTGTGCCCATGTCGTTCCGCCATCTGTAGTCCGATAGATCGCAGGGGAGTTATCACTTGTTACAACGAGCCAACCTGTCTTGGCCGATGGGAAAGAAAGACGGGAACTGTACCCCGGATCGTTCAAGTCGACGTTTTTCCACGTGGAACCTGCATCATAAGAACGTCCAATCCCCACTTTGCCAGCTGCCGGTGAACCTGCAGATAGATAAGCCGTCTGATTGCCAATCAACGCCATGTTGCCAGGATGACCACCTGGGTTGGCTGGTCCGGTTCCTTTGCCCGTACTGTTTGTACCGGGTGCAGGCCCTCCCCCTGCTGTGGATTGCGCAAATACTTGGGTCCAGTTCTTGCCTTGGTTACCGCTCGCATAGAGGGAGTAAGATTGCTGGGACATGCCTGCATCACCATACAGAAGGGCCCACACTTGCTGTCCATGTGCATACAGATCCGCTCCGCTCCATGTGTCTGAGACAACTCGAAGAGAGGTTGTCCAGTTCTTGCCGCCATCACTTGTTTGCTTCAAATGATATCCCGATCCAGGTACAACCACGACGGCATACCCTTGTTTCTCTGTCGCAAAAACAGCTGCACGCGTGTTGGCAGGCGTATTCATTTTGCTCCAGGTTACCCCGCCATCCTTCGTCTGATATGCACCATTATAGGTGTAACCATACCCTACATCTTTATTGCGAAAATCGATTCGCTTGAATTGAATGCCGGGCGTGTCGAGCCGCGTCCAGTGCGATCCCCCATCATGGGTACGGATCAGATAGGTTGCAGGTGAATTTTTCACTTGTGCCAACGCAAATCCATTCACATTATTCGGAAAATCAAGCTGTGTGAATTGCCACTGCCCGGTATATATGGACTGCCACGTACATCCTGCATTCGAGGTGCCGATCAGGAAGCCTTCACCCCCAGCTCGTCCAGTCGTATCATTTAGAAAATCAATGTCAGTAAATTGCAATCGTTGCTCTTCCACACCACTACCTTTTTTCAGTATAGCAGAGAGTCCATGATCTCCCTTTCCACATGCCTGCGAGGATGCAGCGTTAGCGCCTGATAGCGTATGTATCGGTCCCATCCCCCAAGCCAGCGTTAACGATAATGCGAGTGCACCAATCCGTTTCCATGTCCTTGTACTCTTAGTTGTCATCGTAACACCTCCTTCTATGGTTTTACCCAAATTGTTTGGTTATAACGTAACAATCTGGTGCACTTGGATGACAATTTCGCAAGAAAAAAACCACCTTTACCCATGATTGGTATCATGCGGGCAGAGGTGGTTGATTACTAAACGTTGTGCACTCTAAGTTACATGGGGAATGTTCTTATACCAAGGATAACAAAACTGACACTTAAGAACAGGCATAAACTAAAGTATATTTTGTTGTATTTATATTCCCGAATACTATATGCAGCAAAAAGCATCGCGAGGCTAGCTAACATCAACGTGAAGTTAAGAAATACCGTCACTGCTAATACAAAATTGATGAAAAAAACTATAAAAACTATAGGAAACCATTTGGGATACATACTCAATTGAGATCGAATCACACGCATACATATTCACCTTCCTTTACTTCCATATTATACATAAGTGTGGTGATAGATTCATGGCAAGGCAAGATATCTGGATGTGCGAGCCTATACTGATACAAGCAATAAATGGTAGAGACATGGGAACATACGTGCTATAATTGATTTTATGGACTCTTGAATAACGGTGGATGTTTTCAGATCACGGCGCAGCTTCCCGAGAGGGGGTGACGTCGATGGTCAAACTTGTGGCGTTGCTTGATGTGATCCGATGGATTGCTGCGATCCTCAGTATTGTACTGAGCGGACGAAAGCTTTACCGTTGGTTACGCAAAAAGTTTCGTAGCAAGCGAAAACCCACCTCATAAGGTTTGCGGCCTGACGGTGGGTTTCGCTTGAATAAACGTATTTAATTCATGCACGCCGTGGCAGTCCACAGCCTTTCGGGTCCTAAGAGTCTTTGCCGTTGGCGCGGTGAAGACTCTTTTTTAGTATATGGTCGAACCCGACCACCATATACTTCACGAATGTAATATATCAATTCATATACTACTGAATACTTATGTAGTCAGTATAGCATAGCTCTGCATAGAAGTTAAATTAAGTTAACTTCGTAATTTCGTTTGGCAGAATCGTTTCAGCTCGATTATCCAGTCCGTTCATTAAGCTGGAATAGTTGAGTCAGGCAGATAACATGAACGATAAAAAAACGCCCTCCCCTGCGCAAATTTGAGTCGGCGCAGACAGAGAGCGTTATGAGTATCGATTATTCTGTAATTACTTCACGAATCCAAGCAGCATTTCACGGATCAGCTTCGCAGCTACAATCTGTGTCTGTTGTGTCGGATCATAGATTGGTGCCACTTCAACCAAGTCACAGCCAACTACATTTACATCAGATCCCGCGATCATGTGAATGGCTTCCAGCAATTCCTTGGACGTAATACCGCCTGCTTCTGCCGTACCTGTTCCAGGTGCTGCTGAAGGATCAAGCACATCGATATCGATGGTCACATACACCGGACGGTTGCCCATCTTCGGAAGAGCTTCCTTCATCGGAGCTGCCACTTCGAATGGATAGAAGTTGATGTTCTCGCGACCATACTGGAACTCCTCACGTGAACCGGAACGGATACCGAACTGATAGATGTTTTGGCCCCCCATCAACTCCGCTGCTTTACGCACTGGCGTGGAGTGGGACAACGGCTCGCCTTCATAGTTTTCACGAAGGTCTGCGTGTGCATCAATATGAATCAGGATCAGATCCGGGTATTTCTTGTACATTTGTTGGATGACTGGCCAAGTAACCAGATGCTCGCCACCGAGACCAACCGGGAATTTGTCGTCAGCCAATAGACTGCCGATATACTCATGAATCACATCAAGGCTGCGTCCAGCATTACCGAAAGGCAATAGCAGGTCTCCAGCGTCAAAGTACGTCATGTCTACAATACTTTTGTCGAGATATGGGCTGTACTCTTCAAGTCCAACCGATGCTTGACGGATATGAGATGGGCCGAAACGGGAACCCGGGCGGAAACTGACGGTGTAGTCCATCGGCATACCATAGATAACTGCTTTCGAGTTCTCATAATCCTCAGAGCTGCAAATAAATACGTTTCCTGAATAAGCTTGATCCAGTTTCATTAATGATTTCCCCTTTATTTCGTTAAATCTTCCACGAATTTAGGAAGTACAAATGCTGCTTTGTGCAGACGCGGAGAGTAATACTTGGTATCCATCTCCGGGATTTGAGTCTCATCCACCTCGAGCGGGTCATGTTTCTTGCTACCCATGGTGAATGTCCACAAACCACTTGGATAGGTTGGAATATTACAGCCGTACACATGTACGATCGGGAAGATTTCTTTGACGTCTTTGTTCACCTTCTGGATCAGATCCGCCTTGAACCAAGGGTTGTCCGTCTGAGCAACGAAGATTCCGTCTTCTTTAAGTGCTTCGTAGATGCCTTGGTAGAACCCACGCTCAAACAATGGCGCAGCCGGGCCTACAGGCTCCGTGGAGTCTACGATAATCACATCGTATTCATTTTTATGTTCAATAATATGCATATAGCCGTCGTTAACGAGAACTTCAACATTAGGCTCGTCCAACTTGCCGGCGATTTCAGGCAAATATTTTTTGGAGTATTCAATGACTTTACCGTCGATCTCGACGAGAACTGCTTTTTCTACAGCAGCATGCTTGATCACTTCACGAATGACTCCGCCATCGCCGCCACCAACAACCAGAACTTTTTTCGGATTCGGGTGAGTGTTCAGCGCAGGATGTGCCGCCATTTCGTGATATACGAATTCGTCTTTTACGGTCGTCATCACCATGCCATCAAGAAGCAACATGTTACCGAATTCTTCGGTCTCTACCATGGCCAAATCTTGAAAATCCGTTTTCTCTGTAACATAGGTCTGCTTAATCTTCGCGGTGATCCCGAATACCGGGGTCTGTTTCTCCGTAAACCACAATTCCATAATCTCTACCTTCTTTCCGTAAAGTTAATGATCAGCCATACCCGACCAAGCGCCGTGCACTATAATCGGTTCGCCCAAGCACGTCCAGCGTTCGGCGACATATCGCGTTATGATTGCCGGCCTGCGGGAAAGGTACGCGGTTCACTTCATTATATAGATTAAATTGACCAGAGCGTGCAGAGCGTCTGACTAATCAATGAATCAATGACCACTCGTCTGTTCGTCCTTACGCGCTTTAGTATCTTGTGCCGAATCTTACCTTTTCATTACCCTTTTGCATTATACGCGATTGACGTTTATACTGCAAAACGGTTTTTCCGATGAAAATGCTACATTTTGTTTGCTTATGCACCCCATTGAATATCCCTGCCAATGAAGTCCCATACTGGAAGAAAAGAGAGGAGCCCGTTCCATGACCAAACCAAATCAAAAGACCCGCAAACGCGGGTTCCGTGTACGTAAATTGTTTAAAAACCTGTCTCTGCTCGCCGTGCTCGCTATGCTTGCCACCGCTGCAGGATTGGTGTACCTATACGCAACAAGCCTGCCTCTTGCAGACTCTGACCGGAATTCCAGATTACTGGACAGTCAGGGTGAAGTCATCGCTACCTTCTCCGCAGGTGGCAAAGACTCTGTTCCCGTTCAACTGGAGGATATCGCTCCAGATCTGGTCAATGCCACTCTGGCTGTAGAGGACCGCAAATTCTATAATCACTACGGGTTCGATGTGCAAGGGATGGGACGGGCTGTGCTCGTTAACCTCGAACATATGCAGATGTCGCAGGGTGCGAGTACATTGACTCAACAGCTGGCGCGTAACCTGTATCTATCTCATGAGAAAACATGGACTCGCAAAGCCAAGGAAGCCATGTACACGGCTCAATTGGAGATGAAATACAGCAAGGATGAAATTTTGCAGATGTATCTGAATGAAATCTATTATGGACATGGTGCATACGGAATCGAAGCAGCTTCACGAATGTATTTTGGCAAATCAGCCAAACAGCTGGATCTCGCAGAGAGCGCTATGCTGGCAGGAATCCCAAAAGGACCAACCTACTATTCACCCTATAACCATATGAAAAACGCCAAAGACCGACAGAAGATTGTGCTGAATGCTATGGCTGATATCGGCAAGATCACCCAGACCGAAGCGGATAAAGCTTATGAAAAAATGCTAACATTCAAACCCGAAAGTGAACGTAAAACGGTGGAAAGTGCCCCGTATTTCCGCGACTATATCCGTAATCTGGCCATCAAAGAACTGGGAATCAGTGAAGCGATGCTGGATCATGGGGGATTGAATATCTACACCACCCTGGATCTGCGTGTACAAAAAGCAGCTGAAGACGCCATAGCGAAGGGTATGGATGCCAAAAGTGAGCTGGAGACAGCTCTGGTGTCCATCGACCCTCGGACAGGCTACATTAAAGCCATGGTGGGCGGCAAGAATTACCGCACCAATCAGATTAACCATGTACTGGCGACAACACGCCAGCCAGGTTCGGCGTTTAAACCCATTATGTATCTGGCAGCCCTGGAGTCCAAGCAGCTTACCAGTGCATCCATATTTAACAGTGAACCTACCCTATTCCACTACGACAATGACCGCAAAACTTATAAACCCGGCAATTTCGGAGACAAGTATCTGGGTGAAATTGATCTTAGGCAGGCGATCGCCGCTTCAGACAATATCTATGCGGTGAACACCATTATGCAGATCGGTCCTGAGCAAGTTGTAAGTATGGCGAAAAACCTCGGCATTACAAGCAACCTGAGCGCCGTGCCCTCTCTTGCACTGGGAACTTCACCTGTAAGCCCGCTGGAGATGGCGTCAGCCTTTTCCGTCATTGCTGCTGGTGGACAACGGACACCACCTGTGGCCATTCTGCAAGTGACAGATGCAGCAGGACGTGTACTCTATGAATCGCCTCAAACCAAGGCTGAGACCGTGGTGGAACCTGCGGCGGCTTATGTACTAACTCGTTTGATGGAAAGTGTGTTCGAAAATGGGGGAACGGGTAACCGGGTATCTAAGGCGATCAAACGTCCGGTAGCCGGAAAGACAGGGACGACCAATACGGATGCCTGGCTCGTTGGATTCACACCAGAGCTCTCTACCGCCGTATGGGTTGGGTACGACCAAGGCAAAGCCATCTCAACTTCCGATGGCCGCCGGGCTGCACCGATCTTTGCCCAGTTCACAGAGCAAGCACTTGCGAGTGTACCACCCAAAATTTTCACCGTGCCTGATCATGTCGTAAGTGTCTATATCGACCCGGAATCCGGCAAGCTGGCCGGCAACGGTTGTGAAGAGAAACGTCTGGAAGTTTTTATTGATGGCACTGAACCGACAGAGGTATGCCATGGGACAACGAATGATTCGGATTCTGGTGAAGATGAGAAAGCCCGTCAGGTACAGAATCAGCAAGGCATACAGGAAGAAAAACATTCCTGGTGGGGTGATTTCAAACGTTGGTGGGTAGAATGACGCAAATGCGCAATGACTTAAATGCGTCACCTTATGACCACTACATCTACTGGGCATTTGGAAATTCACTGCGGATGAAAACTCATAATTATTCAGATCGATGAATATGGTTAGTGCACAAGCAAAAGACCCCAAACCGAACTTTCCGGTCAAGGGGCCTTTTTTTTTGCTTTTAAACGGTGTTGAACGATCTGCCTTAGGCGAGTGCTTCTTTCAATTCATCTGGAGAAGCGTTCCACCATTCTTCATTATGTGAGATCAGCAACTTCTTGAGTGCAGCCCGATCTTCCGGCCCCAGCTCATCCAGCATGAAACGGCGCTTCATGGCGTAATCCATGCGATTCACATGTTCAGCCAGCAGTTTCCATCCGCGTCTCGCTTCTGTATCGATCCACATCTCACATGCCGTTGCTCCACCATACAGTTGCCCCTCTTCCGTGCGATCTACAGCTACCCACACCAGCCATACCTGGCGTCCGTTGGGTACATCTTCGCGATTCGTCGAGAACTTGATATTGCGCTCCACTTTACTCTTCGCATGCATCGCACCAATATCAATTTTGGCTTCGCCATTATCAATAATGACCGGAGAAAGGTTATTCAGATCAATGGAGCCTGCACCGAAGCCTTTATGCTTGCTCTTTGCACTAACGATATTCAAGGCAATCTGTTTTTTGCCGTTTTGCTCGTTTTGGTCCATGTTTATAGCCTCCAAGGGTTGATACAAATATTTTAACTAATAATTGGCCCATTGCAAACATATACATGCTGTAGATGCTTGTCAACGGGAGGTATTTATCGATGATTCCACGACGCGCCAAGAGCTGGCTCACCGCATCCCTGGCCCTGTGTGTGCTGGCCGGAGGGATATGGATCACTCTGGGTTATACTCACTCAACTCATTCCGAATTGCCAACACTTGCCCCGGAATCGGGCAAGCCTAAGGCAAAAGCCCCAACGCCAGCACCTCCAGAAAGTGTACAGACCCCCACTGCCGAAGTGTACAGCAACCGTGTTGTGGAATATCACATGGATGTAAAACTGGTCGAAGGGAACGTACTGGAAGGAACTCAGACGATTACCTGGACACACCCAGGTAAAAAAACCGTCAACGAGCTTTACTTTCATATGTATCCCAACGCCTTCTCTTCTGCTGACACCACCTTTATGAAGGAATCCGGTGGAAAACTTCGGGGTGATATCATGCCTACCAATGGTTATGGCTCGATGAACATTACCGAAATGAAAACGGAGGACGGGCTCTCTCTGCTGCACCGGATGCAGTATGTGCAACCAGATGACGGAAACATCAAGGACACCACACTCATTAAAGTCCGCTTACCCAAACCCGTCAAAGGCGGGGAAAGCATTACAATCCATACCCGATTTGTGGTGAATCTGCCGAAAATTTTCGCCCGGATGGGAACTGCTGATGATTTTGTCATGGCAGGTCAATGGTTCCCCAAAATAAGTGCATATGAACCTGTGGGCAGACGCGGACGGACAACAGAAGGCTGGAATCTGCATCAATACCATGGCAATTCAGAGTTTTACGCCGACTTCGGTATATATAGTGTGCGTATTCGGGTGCCTGAAACATACAAAGTTGCTGCTACCGGATTTCCGACACAACAAGCCGTGGTGAAGAACGGAGAAAAGGTTTATCAATTCTATGCCGATGATGTGCATGATTTCGCCTGGGCAGCTTCACCGGATTTTGTCTACGCCGAGGAACCCTTTTCTGCACCCAATGTGCCCGGTGTACGAATCAAGTTATATCTGGACCCTGCTCATCAGGATTTGAAAGAACGTTATTTCTACGCCGCTAAAGCCGCACTAGCCAATTATAGCAAATGGTTTGGCCCATATCCTTACGCTACCTTATCCATCGTTGTTCCACCCAAATCGGGGAACGGTGCTGGAGGTATGGAATACCCTACGCTGGTTACAGCCTTTGGAGCCGATGATACCACTCCAGGTTATGACCTGGAACGTACCGTAGTCCACGAGATCGGACACCAATATTTCTACGGTATGGTTGCCAGCAACGAATTCGAGGAAGCCTGGCTGGATGAGGGGTTCACCTCTTATGCAGAAGACAAACTGATGGAGCAGGAATACGGATTGATTCCGAATCTGCCGGTACAATCAGGCCTGATTACGTCTCCTTCGTCTTTAACCCAAGAATCCTGGAAGTTCGATTCACAGAATGAGTATGCAGCCAATGTCTACACACGTGGCAAGCTTGTATTGCTTGGTATTGAACATCAAGTCGGCACAAAAAAGATGGAACGCATTCTCTCTACCTATGTGAAGAAGTACCGTTTCAAACATCCCACTTCGGCTGATTTCCAGAACGTTGTGGAACAAGTGACACGCACTTCCTGGTCTGAATATTTTGATCATTACGTCTACGGTGACGGGATGGCTGACTTTGCTGTAGAAAAGATTCGTGTTACGCCCATACAGAAAGACGGTCAAACATGGTACGAGTCATCCGTAACAATCGCCAAAAAAGGTAGTGATTACAACGCCGTTCCTGTTCGAATTGCTTTTGAAGACGGACATACCCTCACCAAGCAATGGGATGGCAAAGAAGATCGCATTACTTATAAATTAACTCACACATCACCCGTATCCTGGGCCATGACCGATCCACTGTACACGATCGTGCTGGAGAACCGCCATATGAACAATTTCCTGAAATCCGGACTGGATGAGCAGACGAAATCCCGCTGGAGCATAAGTGTAACCAAACTAATAGAAGCCATATTCGGAGGTCTGTCATGGTGAGGTGGAAACGGTGAAAGCGAAAATACGTGAAGGCTGGTTTCTCGTCCGTCAGCATATGTTCATTGCGGCACTCTTATTTCTTTATCAACTCATATGGGGATATTTCTTCTATCGAATGGTACAATCGGCAGTCATCCCACTCCTCCTGCGCTATCCAGATCCTGATGCCGGGGAGCTGAGTACACTTTTGTTCAAAATGGAAAGCCAACTTAACTTGTCTACCCATCCGGAGGTTCATCGTTATCTATGGATTCTCGGGGGCATGCTGCTGGTTCGCATGTTGATTAGCCCCCTGATTCAGGCCGGACTGCTCTACTCACTTCAGCACTTTAATTCTACAGAAGAGCGCATCCCATTCGTCCGCGGAATCAGAAACCTGTGGAAACCGATGATGCTGCTCCACACCATACGTACATTATTGATACTTCTGCCCGCCTACTGGCTCATACCTAAGCTCTACTCGATCCTCATGGACGGATTTCATTCCCTTCAATTACTTGTACCTGGCATACCTTATGTTGCTGCCTGGATTGTATATGGTTGGATCATCCACCATGCCCTGCTCTACATGCAGTTCGGTGTTTCGGCACCAGAAGGAGAAGGTGGGGCTCACGGTACTCTCAAGGCACTCTGGATTGCACTGCGTCATCTCTTCGCCGTAATCGGCATTGCACTCCTGTTGGGCGGAGTTCATCTACTCGTCTTCGGGGCATTCACTTCAGCCTCATGGTTAGTAACGGGGCTTACCGGACTTATACTACAACAGACGTATCCACTAGCCAGATGTCTATTGAGTCTGTGGAAAATATGCAGCCATTTCCGATTATGGCAGTCCAAAATAGCCAAAGGTGAGAGCAGATAGTTTAAAAATTGTTACCATCACATGTTAAACTTATGGCCTGATATGTACTTATAAATAGGCAAACCTCAACCTTTCCCCGTCAAAGGTCGAGGTTTTTTTTGCTAATTTTGTTGCTAAACGTTGCCAAAGCCGTACTCCTCTGTTACAATAATCGCAGTGAGTTTTTAGTAACAACTTTGTAATCTTTACATTCATATTTGTAACTACTTAAAATTAAATCGTCATTTCTTGATTTCGCAGGTGCATAACTAGCATAGCCAAATTCCTGGCACCTGGGAAGCGGGGGAACCAGTTATGGGTGAATTGATCTTGCTACAGAGGGATCATAGGGGACCTTCAACCGAATCCTTAAGCTAACCTCGCAGGCGTTGGAAGGGGAATATCTCTTGTTCAAGAAGAAATTAACCGCAGCTGTACTTAGCATCACATTCGCATTATCGCTTGGTGCAGGTAGCGCATTCGCAGATTCAAAAATGGACGCAGTAATTGATTCAGCAATGGGAACTACATACAAAAGTGGGGGAACAACGCTTAACGGCTTTGACTGCTCCGGATTTACACGATATGTATTCGACAAATTGGGTATTGATCTGGCACGCCAATCGAGTTCCCAATTCGACATGGGCGATTCTGTATCCCGCATGGAAATGAGAGCTGGCGATCTGGTATTCTTTAATACAACAGGTAAAGGCGTATCACATGTAGGAATCTTTGTAGGGGATGGAAAGTTCGCACACTCCTCTTCTTCCAAAGGCGTGACGATCAGTGCATTGAGTGAAAATTATTGGGCCAATCGTTATGTTGGCGCTAAACGGATTATGAGCACGGACGCGTATGAATCACTGGCCCTTGACTAGGGACAAGCTGAGCAACATGATGCTGTAACCATTAACCATACTGGAACGAAGCAAGAAGCATAACAGAACCGCCCGGTACATTCTCCGCAGGAATGTATCCGGCGGTTTTTTTGTGCTTCCATCCTGATTCATGTGGCAAGTTACACTCGGGGTATATCTTGCCACATCAACAGGTTCATTTTTCGTTCATTCGTCCGTGCCCTTATGATGTTTTTACCCATCCTGTTATAATATAAACGAAATTACCGGAACTTTTGTTTCATATTTTTTCTGGTAAGGCAGACTTGCTAAATGAATATCTCTTTTGTAGAGTGGACAAAGAGTTCTGTTTCAAGGAAAGGAGCATACAGGTGTATGAAGGAAGCCCCTTTGATGTTTCACGTTGTACCCATGCAAGAAGAACATGCGGAGCTCATCTGCAGTTGGCAGTATGATCCGCCTTACAATATCTACAGCTGGCTCCTTTGGGAGCAGATGAAAGCGCTGGAAGTGGAATTCGGAGATGCACAGCTGCGGCAGGAGCAATATGCGATCGTTCTGGATCAGAATGATCGTGTAAGTGGATTTGCTCAATACTTTCCGCTTCAAGGGGTAACCCGGATTGGTCTCGGCATGCATCCAGAGCTGTGTGGTCAGGGTCAAGGGACAGCTTTTGTTACGGCCATTGTACAAGAAGCTATTCGCCGAAATCCCACGAATGAGATTGATCTTGAAGTGCTTACTTGGAACACTCGTGCCATTCAAGTCTATCTGAAGAGTGGATTTGTCACCCAGGATACATATGAACGACAGACCCCAAGCGGCTTGAAGCCCTTTCACTGTATGGTTTATGAAGGGCCTCGTGATTAAAACCCATTGCAAAGCAACCAAATTTGCGCCTTGTTATGTGATTAGTTCAAAAATTTCCCACAAAATGCTATGATGTCAGTACAGGTTCCGTTATAATGATATGGATAGTTTCAGGTTAGATGATCTTTCATTCTGGAGGGGACATAAGGGATGCACAAATGGATCATGAGCGGAGTATTTTTTGCAGCATGCGCTTTAGCTATTGTTTTAATGTTTACGCTTCCAGGGAAAGAAGAAGTGGCTGAAGAAGCCAAGCCAACCATGCCGGAAGTCACATTGGATGCCGGACAGGCTGAAGCACTGGTCAAAGCGAATTGTATCTCCTGTCACGGGGATCAGCTTCAGGGTGGCGTAGGACCTGCTCTGGCCAACATCGGCAGCCAGGATGATCTGGAGAAGATCTACTCTACGATTGTCAAAGGTAAAGGTGGTATGCCTTCCTTCAAGGGCAAACTGCAGGATGAAGAGATTGCCAATATCGCCATGTGGCTTTCAGAGAAGAAATAATCTCTGCACGCGCATAACAAAGAGGCCCTTAATCCCCTTTTGGGAAAATAAGAGCCTCTTTGTTATGCCATTGATTAGGCCTCTGCTGCATGCTCAGCCAGAAAGGCCTCCACTTCACGTGCAGACGGCATCCCGGACTGGGCGCCGAGCTTCGTCACGGATAACGCGGCCGCACCCATGGCGAAGCCTACGGCCGCGTCCAACGTCTCACCGCGCGCGAGGGCTACCGCCAGCGCGCCGTTGAAGCAATCGCCAGCGCCGGTCGTATCGACGGCGCTTACGGCGTAGCCGGGCGCACGGCATGCGCCGGCACGCCCTGCCTGTACGCGGCCACCAGGCGCCGCAGCGTATACAGCCCCCTCGGGGCCGAGCGTCGTGACGACAGCGGCCCCGAGGGATGCGGCGAGCTCTGCGACCGCCGCATCCAAGTCTTCCGGCCGGAGGTGATCCCGGCCGGTAAGCACGGCAAGCTCACTGCGGTTCGGCGTGACAACGTCGACGCACCGCAGGAGCTCCTGGGGCAGACCCGGCACCGCGGGAGCCGGGTTGAGCACCACCAGTGCGCTGCCTTCAGCCGCCAGTTGGGCGGCGCGGGTAACCGCTGGCAGCGGGATCTCCAGCTGCAGCAGCACCGCTGCGGCTGCAGTCAGGCTTTTTACCGTATCCGCCTCTTCCAGCATCTCAGGCACAACTTGCCCATTCGCACCAGGAATAACGATAATCCGGTTGTCTCCCCGAGAGAGCCAAATGGAAGCTGTTCCTGTAACCGTGTCTTCCAATCTGCGAACCTGCGAGACATCTGCGCCACTTTCCGTCAGACTGTGCAGCAGACGTTCGCCAAAACCGTCCGATCCCACCGCACCAATCATCGTCGTCTGTCCACCCAGACGCGCAGCAGCAACAGCCTGGTTCGCCCCTTTACCCCCAGCAAGATAATGCAGTTCCTCACCGCTCACCGTCTCTCCCTCTTCCGGAATCGTGTCTGTCTTCACCACGAGATCCATATTGAGACTGCCTACGACAGCAATAAGAGGTTGTTCCTGATTATAGTCTGACATGTATGGTTCACTCACTTCCGGCCGCGCGACAATAACCGAATTCGTTATTCCGACCTCATTTTGTCATAAGCTTCGTTATATTGCCCGGCTTCCTTAATATCTACAGATGTGATACCTCCCGCATCCCATGACGTGAGACGCAGCGTAACCGTTGTATAGTCAATCGTAATAAAAGGATGATGATTGAATGCTTCCGAGATCGCAGCGACCTCATCCACAAATGCAATCCCTTTCATGTAGTTGGAGAACACGAATTTGCGTACAATCCACCGTCCCTCTTCCAGTTCCCAGCCTTCCAGCCTTCCCAGATGAGCTTCGACTTCCTCTTGCGAAAAAACCATGCGTTATCTTCCTCCCCATAGGATGGTACATTACAGACGTCTGTCCGAATAACCACCAACACCTTTGGCGCTATCGTCAGCAATTTCAAAGGCCAGGCTCACCGCCATGCGGTTGGCCCATTTCACGACTAACATCTTACCACGGACAAGCTTCAAAATTCAATCAACTTAAATGGCATAGAGCCAATAACCATAAGGCTTTGAGGAAAATTCCAGTTCCATTCATCCCTCTAAAAATACATGTATACACACTAAATTAAAGGCACAAACGTCAACTCTTCTTCCCCAATCAAAATATGAATGCGGTGCTGCTCCTTATCATGGATGACCACACCACTTCCAACCGGAATGATCGATTCCTCACCCAGCGCATAGAACAGATCCTCCGCCAACGCCTCATCTACTTCAAGTTGCTCAGGTGCCCCGAGTCTCTCCCACTCTTCCGCGTCCATTTCAAAGAAAACATACCGATCCGGTATGCGTCCGATTGCCGTTGTCAAATCTGTCAAAATTCCTTCATAATCCCGTCCATGCTTTACGCCCATTGGCTTTTCACTCCTATTCGGCCCCTAAGGAGCGGATTTGATCTTATTATACCTGAAAATAACCCTTAAAAAAAAAGGCCTTCTGGTCGATAAATACATATATGACCGTTTTAACTGTTTCAGCAACCGTAAGGAATGCCTGACATTGAACGGATTGCGGCCAAAAATTCGTCCGGAAGCCCGAATACAGCCGCTTGAAAGGATTCAATTTTATCTCATGGATGAGGTGTATGATGAACATTTCAACGATTATTGGACTAGTTTTTGGACTGGTCTCCCTTGTACTCGGTATGTTCCTGAAGGGTGCGCCCTTAATCAACCTGGTTAACAATCCGGCAGCCTACGTTATTATCTTTGTGGGTACGGCAGGAACTATCTTTATCGCATTTCCGATGTCTGAAGTTAAAAAAATCCCTAAGCTTTTCGGGATTATTTTCAAAAACCAAGTACTTATTGATCGAGTATCTCTGATCGGCACGTTTATGGATTGGGCTTCCACTACCCGTCGTGAAGGTTTGCTTGCACTGGAATCAAAAGTAGAAGAGATTGACGATCAGTTCCTTCGTGGCGGTATGCGTATGATTATCGACGGCAACGATCAGGAATTTGTAAGTGATGTACTCATGGAAGATATTCACGCTACAGAGGAGCGCCACCGTGGCGGTGCCTTGATCTTCGCTCAGGCGGGGATGTACGCACCAACGCTCGGGGTTCTCGGGGCCGTTGTAGGTCTCATCGCAGCACTTGCCGATCTCAGTGACATGGAGAAACTCTCCCATGCGATTGCGGCAGCCTTTATCGCAACACTCCTTGGTATATTTAGTGGTTACGTGTTATGGCACCCGATGTCGAACAAGCTGAAGCGGATGTCCAAGCAAGAAATGGAGATCAAGCTGATGATGGTTGAAGGATTGTTATCCATACAATCTGGCGTCTCCACCATTGCCATCAACCAAAAGTTATCCGTATTCCTGACACCTTCCGAACGTAAACAACTGGAAGAGAAGGAGGGATCATCAGGTGAAAAAGGCTAAAAAGCACGAACCACATGAAGAACATATAGACGAGAGCTGGTTGCTTCCCTATTCTGACTTGATGACCTTGTTGCTTGCCCTGTTTATCACGTTGTTCTCCATGAGTTCACTCGATGCAGCCAAGTTCGAACAGATGGCTTCCGCACTAAGCAGTGCATTGAATGGGGGCTCCGGTATTCTGGATCATACGTCCATGAACCCGGATACGCCAGGTGTTGACTTAGGTAAGAACAAACAGGAACCAACAGAAATCACCAAAAAAACACCAGCTCAGATTACGGATGCACAGATGGCTCAAAAAGAACAGGAAGATCTGGAGAAGCTCAAGAAACGGCTTGACCAGTATATCTCGAAGAACGGGCTTTCAGACCAGTTGAACACCAAGCTGAATCAGTCTGAATTGAAGATCACCATCAGTGATAATGCCCTGTTCTCCTCAGGCCGAGCAGATGTGAAGCCTGAATCACGATCCCTGGCCAAAGCGATTTCAAGCATGCTGCAGGAGTTCCCTGAATATGAAGTGGTGGTATCCGGTCATACCGATAATATTCCCATTTCGAACAACCAATATAAGGATAACTGGGATCTGAGTGCAGATCGTGCGCTCAACTTCCTGAAAATCCTGTTGCTGAACACGCAATTGGACCCTTCCAAATTCACACCAAGTGGCTATGGAGAGTATCACCCGGTTGCCAGCAATGATACCAATACCGGAAGAGCACAGAATCGCCGTGTAGAGGTGTCTATCATTCGGAAGTATCAAAGTAACAATACGAATGTAAAAGCCGTTGGCGAAGGAAACTAGAAGCCTGCTGCGATGCATCAAACAAAAGACCGTTCTCCAGATACAAGGAGAACGGTCTTTTCGTGTATATATCTTTATGCTTGGTTTATATTTACATTTTATTTCTATATCGTTTAAATCAGTCAGAGCCTGAATCAACTATTCCAGTGAATAGTCCAACAGTCCGCCCAGCTCCGCTTTTTCGGCGGCAGTAAGCTCTCTCCATGCACCTGTTGCCATTTCTCCAAGATGGATGTTCATGATCCGAACCCGCTTCAGCTTACGAACCTCATATCCAAAGGCACTACACATACGCCGAATCTGGCGGTTCTTTCCTTCGGTCAGGATAATACGGAATACACGATCCGTCATCCGGGTCACTGTACATGGCAGTGTCATTTCGCCCAAAATCTTGACTCCTGTGCTCATACCTCTAAGGAAACTCGGGGTTACAGATCGATCAACAGTGACGATATACTCTTTCTCGTGGCGTCCTTCTGCTCTAAGAATCCGGTTAACAATATCCCCATCATTGGTCATCAGGATCAAACCTTCCGAGTCCTTATCCAGACGTCCAATTGGAAAAATACGTTCATCGTGCCCGACAAAATCAACGATATTACCCTGAATATGCTGCTCGGTTGTACTTGTGATTCCAATCGGTTTATTCAGCGCGATATATACGTGTTTTCTCTTTTCCTTAATCGGTTTACCATTAATTCGTACATCGTCGCCTTCTTCTGCCTGACTGCCCAGTTCAGCCTTAACTCCATTAATGGTTACCTGACCACTATCCACCAACTTGTCGGCTTCACGCCGGGAGCAATAACCTGTTTCACTAATAAATTTATTAATACGCAAAAGGTAATCTCACCTCATCTATTTCTCTTCATCTGTAAGTGTGTCATCCGTTACCTGATCTGCCTCAATAACTTCCGGTTGTTGCTCGGATGCAGGCAGTTCAATAATAACCGTTGTTCCCTTGTTCATGACGCTTTTAATATCCATCATGCCCTTATGTGATTGAATAATGCGCTGACTGACCATCAGTCCAAGCCCTGTTCCAGACTCTTTGTTCGTAAAGAAAGGCTCTCCAAGCTTGGGCATCATCTCTTCAGGGATACCAATCCCTTCATCCCTGATCTCAATTCTGACCCTGTTGAGCTGTTCATCATGCTTGAGCTTGATATGAATACTTCCTCCATTTGGCATGGCCTCCATACCATTTTTCAGCAAATTGATGAATACCTGCTTCAACTGGTTCTCTTCACAGTGTACCATAGCCGAATCGGATGAGGCACGCAGTACAAATTCTACACCATGCAGATGTGCCTGACTATCCAGTAGCGAGATGACATCGCCGAGAATAAAACGAATATCCCGATTCTGAAAATGAACCGCCTGCGGTTTGGCCAAAATCAGAAATTCACCGACAATAAGGTTGATGCGATCCAGCTCCGATAACATCAGATCCAGATGACGATGATTCAGCTTATTACTCTCTTGCTGTAACTGCAAGAACCCGCGCAGCGTGGTTAACGGATTACGAATCTCATGCGCCACGCCTGCTGCAAGCTGACCCACGGTTGTAAGCTTCTCAGAGCGTCTGAGCAGCTCTTCCATACGATTACGACTTGTAATATCCCTGGAGACACTAATGAGCGCGGTAATCTCTCCAGCCTCATCTCGTACCGGGGCCGTACTGACACTAACCTCTACCCGGGTCCCGTCTTTCTTCATCCAGGTGGTTTCGTTGGACGTAATGGACATCCCTTCAACGAGTTGGGCATGCTGACGTTTCATTTCTTCTTCTGCCTCTGGCGGAATGATCTTCAGGTTACGACCTTCCACCTCACGACTTCGAAAGCCATATAATTGTTCAAATGCCCGGTTAACCCGCAGCACTTTCCCTTCAAGATCCGTAATGTGAATGGCATCAGCTGTCTGATTGATAATGGATTCCAGATGCTCTTTCACCGCTCGATTCTCTTCATACATCTGTTTCAGACGGCTCGTATAGTGTCCCAGATTGCGAATCATGGCATTAATACGATTAGCCAGTTGGCCAAGTTCATCCTTCCTCCGGACTTTCAGACGGAAGTCAAAGTGTCCATCGGCTACATCATTCACTTTGCCCAGTATGGATTGGATCGGGCGCGTAATATAGCCTGCGAGCAAATAGCTGCCAAAGATCACGATCTCCAGCAAAACCAAAGATATTGAGGCATGGCTCACCAGCTGCTCAGATACCATGGAGGATATTTGCTTATAGTCCATGACAATACTGATGACATAGGAAGACTGATTGGGTGTGAAAATGGGAATAAAACTCTTCAATACCTTCTGTTCGTGTGTTTCGCTGACAAAAGATACATTCTGCCCTGTTCGAATGGCGCGCACCACAGCACGGTGGTCCTCTTCCGTAGAACCATATTGGTATGTGCCGAAACGAATCGGTCTGTTATTCAACTTGCTAAAGTTCGAATCTCTTCCGTCATCACCCATGTTGGGGCTGCCGAAAGTTAACGGATTGATGCCTGTAATCTCCAGAATGGAGGGATTGACCTCACGAATTTTATTCAAAATCTCATCCGGACTAGAGATTTTCACATAGTCATCAACTTCCGTATTATTATAGAAGGGATTGATTATGTAGTTTCTCTTTCCATCATGGTAGTAACCCCAAATATCAATATCCGAAGGACTGGATGTCGAATATTCGAATCCATCTGACCAGAAATGCTCCAACTTCTGCCCCTGGGGGATCGTTACCTGTTGTTTTTCAAACAGCTGCTTAAAGGCCTGATACCAATACGTCATGGATTTGGTGGACAACCCGATCTCTCTCGGATCGGAAGAACGGCTAACCACAATGTCATCATCCGTCTGCTCCATCAACGATATATGTGAGACGCCAACCTTCTGACTCAAGCGAACAAGTTCTTCATTTGTGATATTATTAATATCCGGGTCCAATTCTTCCGCTGCCATGACAGCAGCAAGCCACAGATTGTTGCCAATCTGTCGTTTTACATAATCCGAACTGTATTGATTCTGTTCGACAGCAATTGCAATCTGCTTCGCAGTGAGCACCATCTTGGTTTCACTGTCCTGCCTCAGATTCTCTTCTGTAGTATAATAACTCAGTGCGATATTCAACACTAAAATAACGAGCACTGAGCACGACATAATCATGGATAATTTCGTTTTAATAGACAAGTTTTTTTGTTCACCTCTCGGCTTGTACCCTCTGGCGATATATGGCAAAACCTATCTCCATCATAACGCTTGTATGTCTTTTTGAAAAGGATAATTGACCTGTGTCCAAAAGTTACCGAATGACTGAAAAGGTCGAAATTCGTTGTTTTTTGCATTTTCGAACTCTACAGTGAAATTAATCACTATATTTATCCACATACCCACAGGCTTGTGGATAGTTTGTTTATAACTTTGTGAGCAACTCTATGCTTATCCACATTTCTATACACAACATGTTAACAACCCGAATACTTGTTCGCTGAATAAATGCTTTTTGGAAGGAGTTATATTATAATGAATGACCATTCTCTCCAGTTCGATCTTGAGAATTTATCTGAGGAGGCTCAACATGAGCACTGGATGCGGGAAGCCATTGCTGAGGCCTACAAGGCCGAGGCTCTTGGAGAAGTGCCTATCGGAGCTGTAATTGTACAACATAACCAAATTATTGGCCGAGGATACAATCTGCGTGAAACTACACTGGATTCCACCGCCCATGCAGAGATGGTAGCTATTCGTCAGGCCAGCGAGACTATCGGAGCTTGGCGTTTGTTGGATTGTTCTCTGTACGTCACACTGGAACCTTGTCCGATGTGTGCAGGTGCAATTGTACAATCCAGGGTCCCCCGTGTAATCTTTGGTACGGCTGATCCCAAAGCAGGCTGTGCAGGTACACTGATGAACCTGTTACAGGAGCCTCGTTTTAACCACCGCACCGAGGTGATCCCGGATATCCTCCAGCCTGAGTGCTCCACGATGCTGACACAATTTTTCAGACGTCTGCGCCAAAAGTAAAAGGAGTCACCGACTACAAACATCCCACTTGGAAAGGAAGTGTGCTGCAATGGCACTAACACTCTATGATACAGCCAATGGCATAAGCCTTCGGTTGCTTACATCTCAGGATACACAATCCTATCTGGACCTGATTCAGGTTACACGTGTCCCCTATCAAGCTGTAGAACCCGTGCGAGAGAATGATTTTTATACATTGGATGCTCAGACTCGACGGATTGAAGATCGGGTCAAGGCAGCAGAAGAAGGTACTGGATATCAATTTGGAATCTATACCATTAAAGACAGCCTGTTGATTGGACAAGTAAGTCTTAACAATGTCGTATTGGGCGTTGCCAATTATGCTGATATGGGTTACTTTATCCATCCAGATTATCAAGGCGGCGGACGAATGACAGCCGCAGTTAAACTGGCCGTAGCTTATGGCTTCCGTGCGCTGAAGTTGAATCGGGTTCAGGCTGCCGTATTGCCCACCAACAAAGGTTCACAGCGTGTATTGGAGAAGAACGGATTCCAGTTTGAAGGTACTGCCCGCAAATACCTCAAGATCAATGGCAAATATCAGGATCATCAGATCTATGCTGTACTTGCTGACGACTTGGATGAACTTGCTGATTAATTAAATTAGAAGTTCCACCACATAGCTGTCTGTAAACCCAATTCGACCATATGCAATTCAATGTTTAAACCGCACTCCCCTAGTAATCCAGGGAGAGAGTGCGGTTTTATTTATATGGATCACCAGCTCCAGTTCAATATCCAATCCATCATAACGTAGACCTCCTTACTGCCTGTGTAACAAAAAAACCGCCTGTATCCAAGCGGAAGGAGATTATCCTTCACTTGAATCACAGACGGTTTGAATCAGCGAGATTAGTATCCGTATGAAGCGTTCATCAGTTCTTCGAACTCTTGCATGGTAATTACGTCATCGCCAGTCGGGATGTTGATTTTGAAAGCAGCTTTTTCGTTAATCTTGGTGTACGTATTGGAACCCGTAAATGCCAATTTCACTTCGTCTTTTGTATCTTCTGGCTTGATCAGCACATCAGCGACCATCTTTTGATATACAGGGAAGTCGTTTTTGTCCAATGCGAAATCGATGTTGAATTGGTTGATTGTCAGAACATCTTTCAATTTATCCAAGTCTTTAGCCATTTCAGCCTGATCTACTTCAGTGATTTTCAAATCTTCTTTAGCTTTGTCGATATCAGCCTGATCCATTTGAAGCATTTCACGATATTCCTCTTTGGACAGAATATCCAATACTTTAGGCATAGCTTTTGTTACCAGTACAGTAACTGCTTCTTTCACATTGTCATTATTCACTGTGAATTGTACAACCTGCTTCGCATCTACACCTTCAGGAAGTTTTGCATCTTTGGTGTCCAGGTTTTTGAAGAATTTAGCTTGGTCGTACTCACTCAGCACCGCGTCCATAACTTCGTTGCTCAGCTTTTGGGTTTTGGCTGCATCCATAGCATTCGGGTTCCATTCTGTACCCTCTTGCTCAGCCAGTTCTTTCAGATCCAGTTCCAGGAACTTGCCAACAACATTCTCCGGAATCGGGAAGAATGGAATATTCGGCACTTTCACATAAAGTTTCTCGGCCGTCATCACCATTGGAATGGTAAAGGTCATACCCATGTCGCCTTTAAGTTCAATGCCCAGAGTCATCTCTGTCTGCATTGGCTCACTTTGGTATACACCTGTTACATTCAGCTGAGCATCCTTCAACATACTCATAAACTGAGTCATAGTAGGATCAGTCTGTGAAGTATCCCCAGGTTTATAGCTCAATTCATTAATTGTGAAGTTGGAACTCATTTCATACGAAGTCAATTTGGAAGCATTGGCCGCAGCCGTCTTCAATGCCTCTTTTGGTTCCTGCTTGCTGCTACATGCTGTCAATGCCATAGATACGGTTAACAGCAACGTAAGAAGAAGCGCCCCCATACGTTTAGTCATTTTTGTCTCTCCTCTCGTGATAACCCCAAAAAAAGTAATTCAATATCAATGATATACCATATCACCTGATACCGAAACCTAATTTGGGAAAAATGTGATCTTTCCTCTTTAAAATGGCTACAAAGACCTAGGTGAGGTTTGGGATTCAGCAGGTGCATGTCTTTATATATGTATGAATACGCAAAAGCCCCCTGTTAGGTAACAAGGGACTTTTGCGTGATTTGATTTCTTCTAAATTAACCTTGGGGATTCAGATGATCCACATGATTTTGATTTTTCACTTTTTTTGAACCGGATAATGGTTCGTGCATGGAAGGACGTTTGGATGAATGATGATGCTGTTCGGCAGCTTGCGCTTCCGGTACAGGAATTGTTTTTGGTTTGCTCATAATGTTGCCCCCTCATCAATGTTAGGAATGGGATGGGTCCCTATCTTCCGTTTTATCATGATTTAGTGCATCTTGATGACGGCGATCATTGATATCTTGCTGAATTTGCTGGGCATGGTGACTGTTTACGGCTGGCTGCTCCAGATCATCGACTACATTTTGCAGGTTTTTGTCTACTCCCGCTTTGGCTTTAGTCAATTGAGTTCACTCCTTCAGATTTCAGGCTATTGTCTCGTCTGGGATTGTAACGACTGGGCGCATTCGTGAATGTGCCGTGTATAATCGTGGGCCAGTTCCTGAATTGGCTCTGTACGCTCATCTGTCGTTCGTCCATCCCGTTCCACATCAATCAGTTGTACACTGACTTCACGGGAATCCACATACGCACACTTGAAATCAAAAGAGTACATCTCATGACCTGCTGTCGCAATGTGTATCCGAATGGCCTGTTGATCGGCTTCATCCGCCATTACTTGAGCCTGATCGCCAACATTCAAGACTTGAGGCAAACGCTCTTGCCAAGCCCCTACAAGCTCTGTCTGATCGATGTTTAACTCGCGATTCATCTTACCACCTCCACTCCTATAAAGTGCGGCGATGAAGATGTTTTTATACATATCAGAATTACTCAAAATATAACGTTGTACTGAGAAACATATACACCAGGTCATCAACCTGTACGCTCACTACGTTGAACAAACCCACAATGCAAAAAAGGACCCGAGTGAGATCGCTCGAATCCTTGTTATAAGTGTAGTATGGCGGAGAGGGTGGGATTCGAACCCACGTGGAGTTGCCCCCTAACGGTTTTCAAGACCGCCCCGTTATGACCGCTTCGGTACCTCTCCAGGGAATTAACTTTTATAAACTTGCCACGAAAAGTATCATACCACATCTCGACATCATAATGCAACCTTTTTATATTAAATTGATAATCCGTATCAGACATTAGCCTCAGTTTATAAAAAAGACTCCATGCCGCCACTCTGAAATGACGGATGGAATCTGTATTCCCCTTGAGGAGGTTAATCAACTCTTAAGAGCGAGGTGCAATCACACTTGTACCGCCCATATAAGGACGCAATGCTTCAGGAATAACAACTGTACCATCTTCCTGTTGATAGTTCTCCAGGATAGCAGCTACCGTCCGTCCAACGGCCAATCCCGAACCGTTCAATGTATGCACAAATTCCGGTTTGGCTTTCGGCTCTCTGCGGAAACGGATATTGGCACGGCGTGCCTGAAAGTCCTCACAGTTAGAGCAGGAAGAAATCTCACGATAGGTGTTGCTCTCAGGTAACCATACTTCGATATCATACGTTTTAGCTGAAGTGAAGCCCATATCTGCGGTACACAATGTCAGAACGCGATACGGCAATCCCAATAATTGAAGCACACGCTCCGCATTTTGAGTCATTTGCTCCAGCTCTTCATACGAAGTCTCTGGAGTAGAGAGCTTGAGCAGCTCAACTTTGTTAAACTGATGCTGACGAATCAATCCGCGTGTATCCCGTCCAGCCGAACCGGCTTCAGAACGGAAACAAGAGCTGTATGCCACAAAGTGCTTAGGCAATTGATCCAGATTCAGAATCTCTTCGCGATGATAGTTCGTTACCGGAACTTCAGCAGTAGGGATCAGATAATATTCGGTATCTTTCAACTTGAACAGGTCTTCTTCGAACTTAGGCAGTTGACCTGTTCCAAACAAGCTATCCCGATTAACGATGTATGGAGGCAGAATCTCCTCATAACCATGTTGATCGCTGTGCAGATCCATCATGAAATTGATCAATGCCCGTTCCAG
This sequence comes from Priestia sp. FSL H7-0729, assembly GCF_038005685.1. Classification (NCBI taxonomy): domain Bacteria; kingdom Bacillati; phylum Bacillota; class Bacilli; order Caryophanales; family Bacillaceae; genus Priestia; species Priestia sp. FSL H7-0729. Next base: position 5,333 of record NZ_JBBOTQ010000023.1, on the reverse strand, counting down.
ACGAGCACCCAATCCTTTATAAAAGGTAAAACGAGATCCTGTTACTTTGGCAGCAGCTTCAAAATCAAGGATATCGAGATCCTGTGCAATTTCCCAATGGGCTTTTGGTGCAAAAGTAAATGACTTGGGCTCTTCCCAACGACGAATCTCAACATTGTCGTCTTCAGAGGCTCCAACAGGTACACTTTCGTTAGGAATGTTCGGAATCGCCATTGTGAGATCATTGATCTTCACTTCCAGTTCCCGAACCTCTTCGTCCATGGCTTTGATACGATCAGACACTTCGCGCATCTCCACAATCAGATCATCCGCATTCTCACGGTTCTTCTTCAGTCTAGCAACTTCCGCAGAGACCGTATTCCGACGGCTCTTCAGCGTTTCACTCTCTTGAAGCAATTCCCGACGCTTGGCATCCATCTCGGTAAATCCAGCGATAAGATCCAGCGATTTGCCACGTTTAGTCAATGCCTCTTCTACACGTGCATACTCATTACGCAATATTTTCACATCAAGCACGATATACCCCTCCTAAATAACCCCACGTAGTGAAGCTTTATGTTAAATCGAATCTCAAAACTCTACTGTGTATACCTTACTATATACTTATCGGAATCTGTAACCACAAAAACAACCTACGTCCCCCGTGTGACCCTCTGCTGCGATTCCCGCTATGAAGCAGATACAGGCAACATCAGGCATCCGTTCAGATGCAACTGCCAATCAGCGGCCTTACAAGGCTGCTGGTGAAGTGATCCGATGACCGGGAGATCATAGGTTGTACATCATGCACTATTTAAGGTCCACCGTGTGTTTGTAGGACTTGGCCATGTCTACAAAATAAGCATGCAGACGATAGTCATCCGTCAACTCCGGATGATACGAGCAAGCCAGCAAATGTCCCTGACGAGCTGTAACAATCTCATCCTTGTAAGTAGAAAGTACCTCTACCTGCTCTCCAACACTCTCAATCAAGGGAGCCCGGATAAACACAGCTCTCACCGTTTCCTCGATGCCTTTAACCGGCAAGTCTGTTTCAAAACTTTCTCTCTGCCGTCCAAATGCATTTCGGGATACAGTCATATCCATTAGCTCCAAATGAGCTTCTTCCTGTCCTGTAATATGCTTAGCCATAACGATTAAGCCAGCACAGGTACCAAATACCGGTTTTCCTTCAGCAGCAAACGCTCGAATAGCATCCATAAACCCATACTTACGCATCAGTTTGCCAATCGTTGTACTCTCCCCGCCAGGAAGGATAAGACCATCCAGATCCTCCAATTGCTGAACCTGTTTGATAGCCACTCCCTCTGCTCCAGCGCGTTCAATACTCCGTATATGTTCTGTGACAGCTCCTTGAAGTGCTAAAACGCCGATCTTCATTTGCACATTCCCCTTCTCTTACCAGCCGCGATCTTTCATACGCTCGAAAGGTGCAAGTTTGGATATCTCTATGCCCTTCATCGGTGCTCCAAGATCATGGACACTTCGGCCCGTAATGTATGTGTCGCTCATTGCCTTAAATAGAGCTATTAACCGCTCCACCCAGTAAATGAACATTGGAGTTTTTTGCTTCATTATACGTGAATTCTAACTTGATATTTTACCTGAAAAATTGTAAATATACAATCCATCCGGTCAGAATAACTTGCATTTTGTCAATACTATGACCACATAAGCATCAGATTCATAATCATACTCTTTTTCATGAAGTACGCTATGGGCTAAAACAGGTTTTTAATCCCGTCAAAGAGATCCACGAAGAAATCCTTAACAGCACGGAAGAACAGACGGAACCAACCGCCTTTTTCGGCCTCTTCGGCTGTAATCAAGTTCACTGTTTTTTCCTGAGGCTCAATTCCATCTGCTTTGTACGTGTACGTCACTGTACCAACCTTCGTACCTGCCTTGATTGGTGCTACCAACTTGTCAGCCTCAGTTACGTTTGCTTTGAACGTCACATCCAGGTTCTGAGTACCTTTGGGTACAACGAAACTTACCGCATTATCGGTTACAACAGGAACGGTTGTTTCTTTCCCTTTTTTCAAAGGTACAGCTTCCCAGCCCGTCACTTTGGTCTTGCCTGCGACAGCCTGCTTCACTTCAAAGTTGTTAAATCCAAAGTCCAACACCTTTTTAGTTTCTCTGAAACGTGCGGATTCCGAATCTGTGCCCATAACGACACTAATTAGACGCATACCGTTACGTTCCGCTGTACCTGTAAAGTTATTACCTGCGTTCGTGGTATGGCCTGTTTTCATTCCATCCAGACCTTCATAGGCATAGCTTTTGAAATTGGTTATATTTTTATTCGCTTCCAGCATCCAGTTATAATTGATAATTGGGGCTTTATCGTTGGGACGGAATTTATACGATTGAATGGTAGTAAAATCTTTGTAGTCCGGGTGGTCCATAATGATATATCTGCACAGAATCGCAGCATCCAGTGCAGACATCACTGTTTCTTTATCTTCAGCTGGACGGAAGTCGGCAGGCATATCTGCTCGATCGAGACCGGAAGAGTTGATGAAGAACGTATCCTTCATGCCCATGCGCTTCGCTTCATCATTCATCATTTTCACGAAATCTTCTTCCGAACCTGCAACATGTTCAGCCAAAGCAACCGTAGCATCATTGGCAGATCCAACAGCCATGGCAATATAAAGATCCTTAACTGTGTGTTGGTCACCTTCCGCGAGGAAAATACGCGAGCCGACACTTTGTGCAGCATTCTTTTTAACAGTTACAATATCGTCCCAGCTGAGTTTGCCTTGTTTGACTTGTTCGGCAACAATGTACTCTGTCATCATTTTAGTCATACTCGCAGGTGGCATGGCTTTATCTGCATCGACATTGAGCAGAATCTGGCCCGTTGATGCCTCCATGAGCACTGCTGATCTAACTTCGAGCCCAAGTGAGTCTACCCCAGGAACCTGAACCGCTTTCTCCGTCTTCGTTGTTGTTGCTGCAGCAGTCAGAACCTGACCGGAGTTATTCGCAGCAGCCATGACCGGCATTACTGCAGACATGCAAAGCATGTTAATTAGCATTACCGAGGCTACGCTCTTTTTGAGCATTTGGCGTTTCTTCTTATTCATGTGTTTGGCTTTCAATGATGAATACTCCCTTCGTTCCAAAGCATTGTTGTTTGCTTCAGTGCAGCTTATGCTGCGATTTTCTTTGTCCCTAACCTGTGTGTTTGATGTGTGAGAGGTGTACTATATGCGCTGTATCGAACGAGCAATATTATTGCTCCTAAAGTTCGTTAACGATTGTCACTTAGTCCGCATTTTGCGAATGCTTATGTAAAAGGACGTCCGCGCTTCTGTGTAGCAGCCAGTCTTTCTGGCATTTCCATTTGCTTTTCATAACCATATACATAGATTCACGTCAAATAACCGCCGTAACGCCTTAATCCAACCTAGGATCGTCACCGCTTGTTCTATTCTATCACAGGGGTATCTGCAAAAAAAGACAGACCCGGTGAAAATCACCGAGCCTGTCCTGGAAATGATTAACTCTCTTCCGATTACAACGAGTAGTTAGGTGCTTCTTTTGTGATCTGTACATCATGTGGATGACTTTCACGCAGACCTGCACCAGTAATGCGAATAAAACCAGTATCGTTCCGAAGTTGCTCCAGGTTGCTTGTACCGCAGTAACCCATACCGGAACGCAGACCACCGATCAATTGGTGAATTGTATCAGACAATGGGCCTTTGTACGCGACACGGCCCTCAATTCCTTCTGGAACCAGTTTCTTGTCATCATCCTGGAAGTAGCGGTCTTTACTACCTTGTTTCATTGCCGCCATTGAACCCATACCACGATAAACTTTGTAGCTACGTCCTTGGAAGATCTCAGTCTCCCCTGGGCTTTCTGCTGTGCCGGCAAATAAACTTCCCAGCATCACCGCGTGTGCACCTGCAGCCAATGCCTTCGTAATTTCACCGGAATATTTGATTCCGCCATCCGCGATAATTGGAACCCCATATTCACGTGCCACTGTTGCACAATCGTACACAGCAGTTACTTGAGGTACACCAATACCAGCGATAACGCGTGTTGTACAGATTGAACCTGGACCAATACCCACTTTGACTACCGAAGCCCCTGCTTCGATCAGGTCACGAGTGGCTTCACCAGTAGCGACGTTACCTGCAACGATAGTCAAGCTAGGGAAACGTTCACGAAGCTGACGTACAGCTTCAATGATATTGATGTGGTGTCCATGAGCCGAGTCTACCGTAATCAAGTCCACACCAGCTTGTACCAGAGCATCAGCACGTTCAAATGTATCTTTGGAAATACCAATCGCTGCACCAACCAACAAACGTCCTTGAGCATCTTTGGCTGCATGAGGGAATTGAATGGCTTTCTCAATATCTTTAATGGTGATAAGACCTTTCAACGTGTTCGTCTCATCAACTAATGGAAGTTTCTCAATCTTGTGCTTCTGAAGGATACCTTCAGCTTCTTGCAATGTAGTACCTACAGGAGCGGTAACCAGATTCTCACGGGTCATGACTTCGCTGATTTTGATGCCATAATCATGGATGAAACGCAAGTCACGGTTAGTCAAAATACCAACCAGCTTCTGATCTCCTTCAATAATAGGTACACCAGAGATACGATATTTCGCCATTACTGCTTCCGCATCAGACACCAGATGATCAGCCGTCAGTGAGAACGGGTTTGTAATAACACCACTCTCCGAACGCTTAACACGATCTACTTCTTCAGCCTGTTGTTCAACAGACATATTTTTATGAATAATACCGATACCGCCTTCACGTGCAATGGCAATAGCCAAAGTCGCTTCAGTTACCGTATCCATACCCGCACTGATCAAAGGAATGTTTAACTTTACACTATCGCTCAAGCGAATAGATACATCTACTTCTTTAGGCAGTGTCTCGGATTTCCGTGGCACTAGCAATACATCATCAAAGGTGAGGCCTTCCTTACCAAATTTATCTTCCCACACGCAAGTGTTCCTCCTTATGTTTGCTCAGCTTTACGGTCCAAAACCCGAAGATTCCAGGCTGTATTTTACGCCGAAAATACGTTTTCTGAAAAATTTATTATTGCCATCTTAGCAAAGCGATATTTAGACTGTCAAGGAAAAGTACTTGGTTATATAAGGTGTGTTGTCTCATGAATACAACTGTTTTTCTCAAGAGGACAAGTGTAATCAATATAACATATAAACTTCTAATCAAATCAAATGACGGTTATCTTTTATAAGTCATTTTGGCTATACATTTAATGTATTCACACTAGTTTTTATACCTCAATTATTCATTTATATATAAATAAAAACCACCACCGAATAA
>NZ_JBBOTQ010000022.1:0-51796 GCF_038005685.1 Priestia sp. FSL H7-0729 | reverse complement strand
CAAAGCTTTTTTGTCCAGTTTGCCGTTCCTTGTCAGCGGTAGAGCTTCCAGCTGCACCACGTAAGATGGCACCATATATGAAGGCAGGATGCTGCGCAGATTCTCCCGAATACGCTCCCCGTCCAGCTCGCCTTCGCCCACTACATAAGCACACAGATAGTCATTACGGGTGTTATCCATTTTAACGACTACAACAGCATCCTGAACGGATTCTATATTGCGTAAATGAGTCTCGATCTCACCTGGTTCTACACGGTAACCCCGGATTTTGACCTGATCTCCAATTCTGCCGAGATACTCAATCGTACCATCTGTCTTCCACCGAGCTAAATCTCCGGTTCGATATATGCGACCACCAGAAACATAAGGATCGGGGACAAATTTTTCGTTAGTTAACTCTGTTCGATTAAGGTACCCTCTGGCCACGCCCGCTCCACCTATACATAACTCGCCCGGTATTCCATACCCACATAACCAATCATCCTGTAAAATGTAAATCTGCGTATTCCACAGTGGCAGGCCGATAGGGACGCTGCTTCCATAGTCTTCCTCAAGCTGCATATACGTTGCACAAACCGTAGCTTCTGTTGGCCCATATAAATTAACAAGTCTGTCCGTTCCTCTACCTGTCAGTTGCGTATATTTATTTACCAAATCGGGTGTAAGAGGCTCGGCACCCAAATAAATTTTATGCAATGACATCAACTGTTCAGCTAATTGATGCAGCTCTGCATATTCCAGAATCATTCTGAAAGAAGATGGAACAATCAGAGCATGAGTTACCTGCGTTTTGGCTATCAGCTCCAGCAGCTCTTTCGGGTCCCTATTTTCCGATTCAGTTGCGATGAGAAGCTTTCCTCCAGAAAGGAGGATTGAAAATATTTCCCATACTGCCGCATCAAAAATATAAGTGGATTTCTGCAGCATTACGCTTTCTTCATGAAGTCCGCCCGTTGCACGCTGCCATGAAACCAAATTGACCAGATTTCTATTTTCTACCAAAACACCCTTGGGCTGACCCGTTGTACCGGAAGTGTATATAACATAGGCCAGATGTTCTGGCTTAGCTAAAGGCTGAGGATTTTCTTCAATCTCTTCCTGCACCTCTGCCACATTTAATAGTTGTATTCCCTGTTGTTCTTCCAGTGCCGCCGCAGTTTTTATCGTGTTCTCCTCAAATACAATATGGCTTGTTCCACTATCCTCAATAATATAGCGGATACGCTCTAACGGCTGCTCCGGATCGATTGGCAAATAGGCCGCTCCAGCTTTTAAAATGCCGTAGATTCCAATAATCATATCCAGAGAACGTGTTGCAATCAGAGCCACGATTTGATCAGGACCTACCCCTTTTTCCAGTAAAGCAGCACCAACTGCATTAGCTCTTGCGTTCAGTTCCCGATAAGTTAATACCCGTCCTTGGAATTCCACTGCAATATGCTCTGGAACACGCGCAACCTGCTCCTCAAACAGCATAATAGCTGTCTTTTCACAGTTAGATTCCCGAGCAGTGTTATTAAAATCGGCTAACACCCTTTTCCGTTCGTCCGAAGTAATTAGTCCAAGCTCGCTAAGTACAAGATCAGGCTGAGCCATGATCTCCCCTACAAGTTCTTTGAATTGCAGTGCCATATGCTGTAGCGTATCTGCAGCAAATAAAGCATCACAATATTCCCAATTCACGTTGTAACCCTCTTCGACCTCTTCCACACTCACGGTGAGATCAAACTTTGCTACGGTAAGACCTACATCCATAGATGTTAAGAGCGCATCGTCAAGTTTAAAGCTTTCTTGTTCATTCTTTTGCAGCACAAACATGACATCAAACAACGGATTACGCGCAGGATCACGTTCTACACCAATTTTTTCTACCAATTCGTCAAATGGATATTCCTGATATTCATACGCTTTCAAGCATCGTTCTTGAATCTGATTTAATAATGTCCGAAACGTCATTCCAGTCCGGAATTCCCCACGTATGGCTAATGTGTTCACAAACATTCCCAACATTTCTTCTGACTCTGCATGTACACGGCCAGCTATAGGGCTTCCAACGACAATCTCGTCCTGACGAGTGTAACGATTCATCAGTACCATGAAACAAGCCAGTAAAATCATATATTCGGTTGCACTGCTGTAATGACTTAACTGTTTAACCCGCTCTTTAAGTTCCAGCGGTAATAATATATCTATGCTCTGCCCTCCGTATTGCTGCTGCTGCGGTCTTGAATAATCCGTTTTCAAATCAAGCGTAGAAACTTCACCAGCAAACTCTTCTGTCCAATAACGCTCCTGCTCACTCATATCCCTTGAATTTAACCACGCGCTGTAATCCTTATATTGTATACGCAGAGGAGGTATTTCCTCGTTATTATAGAAACGGCAAAGATCTGAGAGGAGGACATGTTTAGATCCATCATCAAAAATAATATGGTGGATATCCAGCATCAGGATATGCTCATTGGATGAAATTCGAACTATTTTAGCTCGCATCAGAGGAGCTTCACCAAGATTAAACGGTCTTACATGTTCTTTGAATATCTGTTGAATGTGATCTTCGGATGCTTCTTCATAATCAAGACAGATATCGCCTTCTTCCTTTACCACCTGTAAAAACTTATCTTTTTGATGTACAAAATAGGTTCTGAGAGGCTCGTGCCGTGCACAAAGCCGGGAGAAGGAGCGTCGTAAACGCTCCACATCAATCTCTCCCTCAATTTTCCAAAGCATCGGGACGTTATAGACAATATCGTTTCCATGCATCTCGGTAATGGCAAACATTCTTTTTTGTGCTGAACTCATTCGGTACTTTTTACTCATGATTCTTAGTCCTCCTCTTCTAATGCCACTGCGATATATGAGTAATTCGAGTCTGAAACATTCAAATCTTGAGTCTCTTTCTGAGAACTAATTAGTACAGACAGGTTCTTAGCCGTGCGTTCTACTAAAATATCCCGTAGTGTAAGCCTTACGCCAAGAGCCTGATCTATCGCATTCACCAGTTTGGTTGCCTTGAGAGAATGTCCCCCTAGTTCAAAAAAGTTATCTTCTAGGCTAACCTGCTCCACGCCTAATATTGTACCGATTGCATCGGCAATCACTGTCTCTACTGGATTGGTAGGTGCAATGTAGACCCTGCTAGATCTAAAATCAGGCATAGGTAATGCTTTTTGATCCAGCTTACCGTTAGGTGTTAGAGGTAAACTACCCAGCTGTTCTAAATGCGATGGCACCATATAAGAGGGCAGTTCCTCTTCCAAGCGTTTTCTTACATGTGACAAATTCAGCTGATCATCACCCACAAGATAACCACATAGAAACTTTTCATCGTTATCCTGCCTTATCGTAACAACTGCATTCTGAACTCCAGGACAGGATCGCAAATGGGCCACAATCTCATCAAGTTCAATTCGGAAGCCACGAATTTTGACCTGCTGGTCCATTCTTCCAAGATATTCGATGTTACCATCTTCCCTCCATCTCCCAAGGTCACCTGTATGGTATAAGCGCCCTCCCGAGAGCATTGGATGAGACCTGAACCGTTCTTTGGTTAGTTCTTCCAGGTTCAGATAACCTCTTGCAAGGCCATCCCCCCCTATGCAAATCTCTCCGGGTACACCTATACCGCACAGCTCTTCGTTTTCAAGAATATATACTTGGGTATTAGAAATCGGCTTACCAATCGGGATTGGCATCGTCATATCCTGACCGATATCAAAGGTAACTGCAAATGTGGTACTTTCAGTCGGACCATACCCGTTAACAATCCGAATGCGAGAGTTTGCCTCTCTTAAATGCTGAATATGTTGGAATGAAACCTGTTCCCCTCCTATGATTAATTGAGAGACAGGGTCAAACACATCCACTTGCTCAGCAACGATATAATTAAACAAGGATACCGTTAACCACATCGTATTAATTTGGTAGTGGCTAACAGCCTGTTTTAGGCTTGCTGGATCAGTCAATATTTCCTCTTCAACCAGGTACAGACAACCCCCATTAAGCAAAGCTCCCCATATCTCAAACGTCGAGGCATCAAACGATAAAGAACCGGTTTGAAGGATTCGGGCGTCGGTAAAATCAGCATAGTTCGCCTCTTTGACCAGTCGGTTAATGCTTCGGTGCTCGACCATGACCCCTTTCGGCTCACCTGTCGTTCCTGACGTGTACATCAGATAGGCGATGTCATCGGCATTAACAGGACAGTTTAGACCCGTGACCTCTTCCATTGCTTGTCCCGCTGTCTCAGGCGTAGAAGCGACTTCTTTCCGCGCTCCTTCGGATGCCAACATCGACAAGGTTGTAACTTCACCAGCCTTCAGCGCTTCTGGTTTCTCTTCACCGATTAGCACTACGCTGGCCCTACTGTCCTTCAGCATGTAGGCTATTCGTTGATTCGGATATTTGGGATCAATCGGCATGTACGCTGCTCCGACCTTCAAAATCGCCAAAATCCCCGTGATCGTATGTGTATTCCGCTCTGCCATGATACCTACATAATCTCCTCGCTCCACACCCGCTCGCCGTAACTGTTCTGCCAGCTGATTGGAACGCTGCTCCAGTTCACGGTACGTCATCTGCTCTTCGGCTGACACAACAGCTAGCTGATCAGGAGTCAATACAGCCTGGGAATGGAACAGATCTACCACGCTTCGGTCAGAGGGATATACCGTGTCCGTTGCATTAAATTGTTGCAAAATCCAATGCTTTTCCTGTTCTGACAGCATTGGAAGACGCACTAACTCTTCTTCTGGCTGAGACAAGACTGACTTTAGCATTACATCGTAATGATTAGCCATTCTTGTTATTGTTTCTTTCAAGAACAGATCCGTGCAATATTCCCAATGGAGATTGTAGCCGATATCCGTTTCGGCCATGCTGACAGTCAGATCGAATGTAGCAGACAAACTGTCTAACGTAACAGGTAACAACCGGGCCTCACCCACGCTCAGCTCTGACTGCTTTTCGTTAAATACAAACACAACATCAAAGATCGGATTACGCGATGGATCTCGTTCGGAAGACACGTTGTCTGCCAACTGGTCAAACGGATACTCCTGGTTCTCCCCTGCAGCAAGAAGCTTTTCCTGGACATGCTTCAGCAGCATGACAAAAGTATATTCTGGCTGTATTTCTCCTTTGATAGGCAAGGTATTAACAAACATACCCAACATATCCTCTGTTTCTGGGTGCACTCTTCCTGACACTGGGCTACCTACCACTACCGTATTTTGTCTGCTGTATCTACTCAGGATAAGCATGAAAACTGACATCAAGACTGCATATTCAGTCGTTCCGTGATGGCGGGCAAAACCCTTAATGAGCTCACTTGTTTCTTTATCCAAAGAGAAATCAAGGCTATCGCCATTGTGACTTTGCTCACGCGGACGAGGGAAGTCGGTTTGCAGGTCCAGAACAGGACATTCTTCAGCAAACTCGTTCAGCCAGTATTGTTCCTGTCTATGCAAATCACGGCGTTGTTCCCAAACAGCATAATCTTTGTATTGAAGTTTGAGCTCTGGCAGAGTATCCCCATTATAAAGATGCAGCAGATCGCTTATGAACGTATGCTTGGAACCTTCGTCAAAAATAATATGGTGAACATCTATCATCAGCAGGCTTTCTTGGTTCAATGTTTCATGTACCCCGACTCTCCACAGCGGAGCTTCATTCAGATTAAAAGGCTGAACAAATTGGGCTAATATTTCTGATACAGTTTCATGCTCTGCGTCATCATTCCATAATTCCCAATCTACATGATCTGCGATGGTCTGACGGACATCTCCATCTTTGATAGAGAACGATGTTCTCATTAGTTCGTAACGCTCGCATAACCTATCCAATGCCGTTTTCAGTCGATGCAAATTCAGTTGGTTTGCCCTGAACATCATAGGAATGTTATACGTAACGTTATTGCCCTGCATTTCATGTATCATATAAATTCTTTTCTGGGCAGCACTGACGGGATACCATTCTCTCTCTACCAGAGATTCAATCGGATCGTATACATCTGAATGTTTCACTGCCGAGAATAACCCTGCAATATTTCTAACGGTTCTGGCCATTAAAATCTCACGAATCGCTAATCGGTGACCTAAACTTTTATCCAGCTTGTTAATTAATCGCATAGCACGAAGTGAATGGCCACCCAGATCAAAAAAACTATCATCCAGGCTGACCTTGTTCATACCTAAAACCTCCATGAAAGCCTGCTGAACAGTACTTTCTGTCTCGTTCAAAAACTCGTCTACCGAAATTGAATCCTCCAGATAAGGTGTAGGCAAAGCACGTTTATCGAGTTTGCCATTTGACGTTAATGGGAGTTGCGCAATCACTTTGATATACGAAGGCACCATATAGGAGGGCAGCATTTTGCTTATCTCCTCACGAATATAAGTAGGTCCTTCAATTTCTTCACCTACAACATATCCGGCAAGAAAAAGCTCATCATTCACTCTGATCGGTACACAAGCTGCATCGAGGACATTTTCAATCTCTCTCAGCTTACTCTCTACTTCGCTGACTTCGATGCGGAATCCCCGGATTTTAACCTGTTCTCCGATCCTGCCTAAGAATTCGATATTGCCATCATCGGTCCAACGTGCCAAATCGCCCGATCGATACATACGTCCATCTTCGTGAAAAGGATCCTTCACAAATTTCTCTTCCGTGAGTTCCGGCAAATTCATGTAACCTCTGGCCACTCCTGCCCCTGCGATGCAAAGCTCACCTGGAATACCTACTCCACATAGCTGCAAGTCGTTCAAGATATAAATACGGGTATTAAAAATAGGTTTACCAATTGAAGCTAGGGCGCTTTTACCACTTTTGAATGAATAGGAAGTTGCTGTAACCGTTGCTTCTGTAGGACCATAGAGATTGCTTAGACGATCCAATGCTCCTTCCGTTATTTCTTCAAATTTTTGAATCAGCTCGGAGGTCACAGGCTCAGCTGCAAGATATATTTGTTTTACCGCTCGAAGTTTATCCGTTTTATTCTGTTCTTCTGCATATTCCATAATGATTCGCAGCATGGAAGGAATTAGTGCAATGTGACTACCCGGCATGATCTCAAGCAGTTGTTCCGGATCTTGATGCTGGGATTCATCAATAATCTTTAGTTTGCTGCCTGCAATCAGACACGGGAATATCTCCCATACAGATCCATCAAATACATGTGTCGTTTTTTGGATGACCACACTATGCTCATCATAATTGCCTACTGTCATCTGCCATATCGCTTGATTAACAACATGCAAATGCTCAATCATAACGCCTTTGGGTTTACCCGTTGTTCCCGAAGTATATATGACATACGCCAAGTGACTCGGCTTCGACACATATGATAAATTTTTCTCTACCTTGTTCCGATAGTTTTCAAGTTGAATGGCATGCCTGTCATTTAGAATCTCTGTTATTTTCTCACTACCTGGACCTGTTACAACGCATGTGACGGAGCTGTCTTGAAGCATGTATTTGATGCGTTCAACCGGATAATTGGGATCGATAGGTAGATAAGCTCCTCCTGCCTTCAGAATGCCAAGCATACCAACGATCATGTCCGTACATCTCTCCAGAGCAAGCCCAACAATCTGATTGGGCACTACTCCCAAAGTACGTAATTGTTTGGCTACCGCATTGGCTCTTTTATTCAAATTGGCATACGTAAGAAAATCGGATCCATATTCAACAGCAATTTGGTTTGGAGACTTTTCAACTCGATCTTCGAATAAGGAGATTAATGTTTCCTCCGTGGGCAAGGCAAACCCATTGTCATTAAAGGTGTTAAGTACGGTTTCCTTTTCTTTGGCACTTAACCAATCCATCGAGGATAATGGCATGTCTGGGTTTTGCAGACACTGCTTTAGTACGCTCTCAAAATGGGCAGCCAAATGAGCAATAGATGACTGCTTAAATATATCTTGGCAATATTCCCACTGAAGCTCGTACCCATGGGCTCCTTCCTCAATACTGAGCGTGAGATCAAAAGACGATGCAACACTCTGTAAAGGAACAAAAGAAGATTTAAATCCACCTATGGATGCAGGTGCCTGGACATTGTCCTGAAGTACGAACATGACATCAAATATGGGGTGACGTGAAGGATCACGTTCCACGCCACTTTTCTCAACCAGCTGTTCAAATGGATACTCTTGGTGTTCGTAAGCTTCCAAACATTTCTCCCGAACCTGCTGCAATAGTTCACGAAAGGTCTGTTTCTCCCTAAACTCTGCTTTGATGGCCAGCGTATTCACAAACATACCCAGCATGTGCTCGGTTTCCGGATGGATACGACCAGCAATTGGGCTTCCAATGATTACTTCCTCTTGTCTGCTATACCGGTTCAGCAAATACATAAAGCAGCTCATTAACAACATATATGGAGTCGTGTTGCTGTGTTGGCTCCACTGTTTCACCTGTTGGTGCAATTCAGCATCTAGATAGGTCAGGATGCTGCTACCACGATAACTTTGCTGCATCGGTCTAGGATAATCGGTCTTCAAATTTAAAACCGGAATCTCATCATGAAACTGAGCAAGCCAGTACTCTTCCTGTACTTGCAAGTCTCTTGAGTTTTGCCAAAGACTGTAGTCTTTGTATTGTGAATCTAACGGAGGCAATATATTGCCGTTATATAATTGTTCAATATCATGTAATAGTAAAGCTTTGGAGCCGTCGTCAAAAATAATGTGATGAATGTCAAATAGTAGCAAGGTTACATCATCTGTTCCATACATCATCCCTGCTCGCATGAGCGGTGCTTTGCCTAGATCAAATGGACGGACAAAATTTTGGACCATCTGCGGAAAATCTTCCATACTGCCATCAAGCATAGTGAAAATTGGTTCAGCATCTTGATCAATGATCTGTCTAAACTCTCCTTCTTTGTAAACAAAGTGCGTTCGGAGAATCTCATGACGCTGGAGCAGCATTTGAAGTACTTTTGCAAAATGTTTATCGTCCAGCTTACCCCTCACTTGCAGTGCAAAGGGCACATTATAAGCAAGGCTTTCCGTATCCATCTGTTGAACAACAAACATACGCTTTTGAGCATAACTCATCGGATAAACATCCAACCGTTCGCTGACCAGTGATGGAAATACATCGGAAAATCCTTGTTCGCACCGAGAAATCACTTGAAGCAAATCCCGTACCACTGGGGCATTAAACACATCTTTTATACTAAGCTTTGAACTCATCCGTTTTTCTATAAGATTCACCAGCCTAGTTGCTCGCAGGGAATCACCACCAAGTTCGAAAAATTGGTCCGTCATGCCAACTTCCTGTAATCCAAGCACTTCTTGCAGAATTTCAGTTAATAGTATTTCTGTTGGCTCAGCTGGCGGAACATAATTAGCGGACCTCACGAAATCAGGCTTCGGGAGCGCTCTCTTATCCAGTTTTCCGTTAGAAGTGACCGGTAATTTATCCAATTGGATAAGGTGTGAAGGAATCATGTATTTAGGCAAAAATTCGGCCAATCTTTGTTTAATGCTATTACTCTCGATTTCCTCTTCAGCCACGAAGTATCCACATAAATAGGGGTAGCCATGATCTTCTCGTTTGATAACGACCGCGTTACTGATCATATCCAGACTACGCAGTTTGCTTGTAACTTCCGCGAGTTCGATACGATACCCCCTTATTTTGACCTGATCATCAATTCTACCTAGATATTGGAGATTGCCTCCCTCCATCCAGCAGGCAAGGTCACCCGTGCGATAGATTCTTTCACCTGGAACATATGGATTATCCAGAAAACGTTCAGCAGTTAGATCAGGCTTGTTGATGTATCCTCTGGTTACTCCTGCACCACCAATGTACAGTTCGCCTGGCATACCAACACCACAGATTCGATCCTCATTCATAATATAGACGGTCATGTTGGAAATCGGATTGCCAATATGAACAGTACTTAACGGTTCATTCAGCGGGACGGCATAAGATGTTGCAAATACCGTTGCTTCTGTAGGCCCGTAACAGTTAACTAGCTGGGTCTTACCTTGTGAACC
This sequence comes from Priestia sp. FSL H7-0729, assembly GCF_038005685.1. NCBI lineage: Bacteria > Bacillati > Bacillota > Bacilli > Caryophanales > Bacillaceae > Priestia > Priestia sp. FSL H7-0729. The sequence goes on along the minus strand of NZ_JBBOTQ010000022.1, from coordinate 41,783 downwards.
AGAGTAAAAGCGCTCTGCCAAAGCAAGTGGAAGAGCTTCCCCGGATAGTACGATCCGTGTTAATGACGATAGTGCTGACCAATCAGCTGCAAGCGTAAATTCTTCTAATACGGAAGGCACGAATGAAGTGCGGGTTACCTTACACTTCTTAATGGTTTCCATAATCTTGGAGGGTTCTTTTTCATCTTCCTTGGGTAAAAGTATGACCTTAGCCCCAGCTAAAGGAGCAACAAATAATTCCCATATCGACAAATCAAAAGCATAGGTCGTTTTCGCCAAAATGATGTCATATTCTGTAAATTGATCTCGCAGCATCCATTGAGTAAAATTCACCAGGTTTCGATTCTCTACCATTACGCCTTTGGGAAGCCCAGTCGTACCAGAAGTATAAATAACGTAGGCCAAGCTCTCTGGCTTGCTTATCCGCTCAAGATTACCTTCATCTCCTTCATCACCGAAAGAGAGTGGTAAGATCTCATGAGAGGTTATTGAACGAACACGATCAATGTAAGCATCCTCGGCTAACACGACCTTAGTTCCACTATTTTCCAGCAAATACTGTATGCGTTGATCCGGCAGTTCTGGATCTATCGGCATATATGCTGCTCCAGACTTTAGAATTCCATAAATCCCCACCATCATTGAAACGGAACGTTCTGTAATAATTCCAATGATGTGATCCGGTTTTGCTCCCATCTCTCGCAACTTTTGCCCCACACGATTGGCTCTCCCATTAAAGTCTTTGTAAGTAATCTTCTCCCCCTTGTATTCAAAAGCAATATAATCGGGGTTTAAGTCTACCTGTGCCTCGAACAGCTCGATAAATGTAGAATTCTGATCGTATGGCGTTTTGCTTTTATTAAAATTAGTCACCATTTCCTGCTTTTCATTATCGCTAATGAGCTCTATGTCTCGTAGTAAAATAGACGTACGGGTAATCATTTGTTCGGTGATCGTTAGTAATCGGGCATGCATTCTCTTGATCATATGATGAGTTATGTGCTCAGAGTGCGTTTGGTATGTGACTAAAAACCGTCCTTGTTCTTCCGTAATTCCTATTGTTATAGTATTCCTGCAATCGGAACGATCCGAAATCATATGGTCTAGATTCATCGTAATGGTTATCCCAGATGTACAATACTGCTGCCATAATGGATCATTCAACCGTTGTTTCAAAAAATCATCAACCAGCAGTTGTCGGTCCGTTTGGACCTGTAGAGAAATTGATTCCCCATCGGAAGTGTTCACTTCTATAAACGATGTATCACTTCCAGAAATGAGATTCTCATAATAGCCACAAATAGAAGCCAGTAACAATGGTGCATTCACTCCATAATCTGAGCTAAATTTTCGTATTGACCGCCCCAGTGACTCGTCCATTTTCATCTTGTACTCCTGACTCATGTCGATCATGTTAGCCTCCTGCAATAATTGTAATTAACTTGAAATAAAGATATAAAAATTAAAATAAACACAAAAAATCTCTTTTTATGATAAATATGGATCTAAAGAACCATATTCTTCACTAAAAGAGAATATCCTTCACCGTTTTTAGCATTCGACAAACAATCTGAAATTCTGACAAAAAACAAGCCATTAATTAGAGAAAACTGGCTGTCTCAATTCATTAGAAATGGACTGACTGACTTCCCATGCCATTCGTTTGGCTCCCTGATTAATAAAGAAGTGACTTGTTCCCATTCGATGATACATACAGAACTTTGAAGAGAGGGGTGACCAGTCAAAAATCTGTCTCTGCTGATTCTCCTCATCAGAATAAAGTACAGTGATATTAGCATCGATCCCCTGTCTACCTTGCACATACGAATATTTTGAATAGAGATCAAGATCTTTAAGATATTTAGGTACGATCCACTCCAACAAGGTTTGTTGTTCTGTGATAGGAAGATTCACTCCCATACTAGACAAGTTAGCTTTCACCCTCTTTTCCACATCTGTACGAGTTAAATGCTTCGCTGTATGTTGACTTGGGGGTACATGAGCTGCAAAGAACATGTGAATCGGTTTTCTATTGTACTTTTGTAGAATCTCATAATAAAGTTCGTACGCTACAAGGCTTCCCATGCTATAACCCATAATGGCAAAAGGTTTCTCGTCCCATAACTCCTGCACTTGAACCGCCAATTCCCGAACCATATGTTGGAAGCTTGAGTGTTTATTCTTCTGTCCTGGCTCGGAATATTCAATGGGTATCATTTCAATCCATTCAGGAAGATTAGAGGCAAATTCATGATACATGGATGAACTTCCACCAGCATAAGGCAAACAAAATAATTGCATTCGCTTCATTTTTGTTATTTCTCCTTTTTCGTAACAGCTGACTGATCAAACCTGCGAAGTTACTGTATCCTGAGTTGTGGAGTTTTCACTTGATGAGCTCAACAGCTTTCTCATGACGAGCGATATAATGATGGTGATAATACCAATTAAGATAACGAGTAGGTACATATCATTAGTAAATTTGTCAATCAATGTTCCAGTCACCACTTGACCGATAGGGACGGCACAGGTCGATATAGCAAACAATATAGCCATCACTTTGCCCAACAAAGCATTAGGCGTCTTTTTCTGCAGGAGTGTAGTAAAAAAAATGTTAACAAGAGTAATGACAAACATTATTAGCATGGCACAGAGAGAAAACACGAGATATGCAATAATGGGTTGTTGATCACCGCCCAACCAGGAAGGGTAAATAGCCAAAGCCATAGGTAAAAATATAATTCCGCTGCCTAAAAAGTATAAATATAAGTTGTTAATTCTTATTTTCCCTGCAACAAAGCCTATGACCGAAGCAGCAACGATCATACTTAATGATATTCCTCCTTGTGTATACCCGAAGTACTGATCTTCCATATGCATTAGCACTTTAATAACATAAGGAATACCTACTAAAAAAAGAGGAGTTATAAACAAATTAATCAAAGCGGCAATCATAATAATTTTAAGTAAGAAGGGGTTCTCTTTATGAATGTAGCGAAACCCTATTGCTAGATCCGATCCAATCGTTTTGAGCATACCCTGAACTCTGGCCTCTTTGAAAAAAGGAATCCGGATAAAAAGTTCAATGATCGCAGCAATCAAAAAACTGGCACACGTAACAGCGACGATAAACTCAATCCCTGCAAATCCGTAAATCAATCCTCCGAGCACAGGACCTGCAAAGTTTGTGATAGCTCCGATGCCCGATACTGCACCGTTGGCCTTCATTAATTTATCCTCTTCAATCAACAAAGGTATACTCGCTTGAACAGTAGGGTGATAAAAGGTGCTAACCAGAGCTAATATTGTCATAACTGCCCCAATGATAATAACCATGTCACCTGATCCTGCATAAAGAAATGCAAGTAATCCACCCGTTACTACAAAACTGATGAAGTCAAAGGACACAATTAAATGTTTTCGATTTACCCGATCGGCGATCGCTCCTCCAATAGGGGATAGAAGTATAGTGGGTAGCGTTGAAACAGCCAGCAACACAGCAAACGTCTCTGCAGAGCCTGTAAAATCAAGAATATACAATGACAGTGCAAAACGTAGGATAGCACTTCCAAATAAGGTAATGATCTGTCCTATCAGAATCAGGTTGAAATTTCGATTAAAACCTAATAAGATACGAACTCCCCCTTTGTTGCAGGATTAAAACTATTTGAATTGATAATTAATCACTGCACTGACAAGTGCACAGCAACCGAACAAAATGAACCACCAAGCCCATTTATTCCTGACATGCCTGCGTTTGCTATCTAATACACCATAGACTCCTATGATTAGTACAATAGAGGAAAAGGTAATGCCCACAATCCAGCCTGCCATTTTGCATGCCTCCTTCATTTTCATGGATTATTCAGTTACCTTCTTTTTAAATGAAAGGATCCCCCACGAATATCAATTTGAAATTGGCTTTTCCCATTTTTGTATGAGAATCGTTTAGGTTGACCCTGTACAGAAGTCAGTTCAAAATCGCTTTTTAATGCGCCTGATCTTTCGTTCAGCTGCATTTCAAAGCCTTCTTGATCTGGAATGCTTACTACGGCCTTCATTCCAGTGGATATAGAATGGAAACTATCTGGAGTTTGAAGACAATCCATATGAAGTCCCCTCCCCGTAGTCTTCGATTCCACATGTTGAAATTCACCTGTAATCTCAATCTTGGATGAACTGGAGTGGAGAGTGAATCTATTTGCTTTTACATTATTTGCGTAAAAATCTGAGGCGGTTGCGTATACCTCAAGCTTTTCCATGTTTCCGGACATCGTTAAACTGCCCGAAGTGACTTTACATTGACAGCGACTAGCTTGAATTCCATTCATCGCAAGCTGACCACCTGTTGTTTTCACTAGAATGGAATTTAAAACACGACGAGGCACGTGCAGCTCTAAAGCTGTCCGACCGATATTAAGCCCAATGAAACCTGCTTTTTTTCGTCCATCCACAATACTTAATTTATTGTTGTTAATACTTGGCTGCATTAACTTTCGCTCGGAATAACGCTTATCGGCATACTGCATGACGTGAATCAATTCATCGTCCCCCAAAAGTACATGAATATCGCCTGACAACCAATCCAAATCAATGTCATCTATGGGTTGATCCACATCTATCGTCTTACAGAGGCTAAGTTCACTGCTTTTCAACACTTTTCTTCTCCCCTTTCTTTGCCTTCATGCCACAGATCATTCTGTCTCCATCGTATGGATGCGATTCATCAATTCCATGACGATAAACACCCCTAATGCAATCATTAATAATGCCAGGAAAATCAGAAGAAGCTGATTTTGAGCACTACCAATCACGAGATTCCCAATAAGTGCACATAGAAGCAAAGCAGATACGATAGCAGACGGCACTGATTTGCGAACGAATCCGATACGCATAGCAGCTAGACTGCAAACACTCGCACTAATGGATAGAATGACAATAGTTAATATCATCGATAACACCAGATTTAACGACATTTTGTCATTTACAATGGGAGCCACAGATTCTGTCATGGCAAAAATGAATAACGCCAGCAAGTTCCCTCCGATCATCGCAATCGTTGAGAAGCTTGAAACGAGGATCACTTTGGCGAGCAACATCTTTTTCCGATTTACAGGATACGTAAATAACAACGTCAAACGATTTCCAGAATACTCTTCAATCACTACTCGGGAATACATGACTGAAGCTAATACAGAAAAACAAATCATGCTAATAATCGAAGTAAACAAGAGAATGTTGGGGTACGTTTGAAAGTCTGCCTCATTCTCAACCTTGGCCACGTAAGCTATGAAATAAACAAAAGCGATTAAACCCAGGGTCACCGCTACACTTGCTTTTAAATACACGTTCATTCTGTGCCTTTTCAGTTCCAGACGGATAAGCTTACGCAATTTCTGTCCCTCCACTCGTCACTTCAAAAAAGTATTCCTCCAATCCATTTGGAAACTTTGCACGGATTTCAGTCATATGCATCTCACGGATAATTGAGCCATTAACAATGATTCCAATAATATCAGCCACTTGTTCCAGTTCTGAAATAATGTGACTGGAGATCAAGATAGACATACCATATTCGTTGACAAAACGTTTAAATAATGCTCTCATTTCCCGAATAGCCAAGGGATCTAGTCCGTTAATCGGCTCATCCAGTATCAGGAGCTTAGGTTTGTGAATGACGGCTCTAGCTATAGCAAGACGCTGGCGCATACCTAACGAAAATGTAGAAACCGCTTGGCTACCTGTCTGTTCAAGCCCTACCATTTCCAAGAATTCCATCACGTTGTTATCATCTTTATCCATATAAGCGAGATGAATCTGCAAATTTTCCTTTGCCGACAGATGTTCAAAAAAAATGGGTACTTCTATCAGACTCCCCACCTGTCCCAGCATCTCATCCCGGTGAGTCGAAACATCCATTCCCAGTACTTTGGCATGACCGCTGCTCTGCTTTAGTAAACCAGTCAATATTTTCATCACCGTGGTTTTCCCAGCTCCGTTCGGTCCCAAAAAGCCATAGATACTGCCCTCAGGCAAGTTCATCGTACAGTTTCGAATGACTTCTCTCTCTCCGAAAGATCTAGAGATACCTTCCATTTCTACAATTAAACCCTTCCCACTCATCCCACATAGCCTCCCGTGCTGGCATGCCGATTGGTAATACGTTGAATAAGCTGTTCACTTACGATATCCGCTCCCAAAAGCTTCATCATGTGCTGTAGAAACTTGAGCCTTTCCAATGTCTGTGCCTGATCCCGTCCAAAAAGAAGAGGGTTGATCCAGATATTAACGAGCAGCATAAAGATTTCAGCACACTCCAGCGGAAATTCTACAGAAATTGATCCATCACTCTTGCCTTGCTCCATGATATTGGCAATAATTCGTGCGTCTTTTAGAACACCCTTCCTGATTCCACCAAGTACAAACTGTGGATTCTTGATCTGAGTGCTTAAAACCTGATCAATGGAGTTAGACTGAATGCCAGGATCAACGATAATATTTTCCAAAATACTGATGAGCTTCTGCCTGGCATTCGGAGCATGCGTGTTCTGGATGAGTTCCATAAACATGTCTTCTGCCCGCCCAAGCTCCTTCTCCATCACTGCACTAAGGATATCCTCCTTGGACTTGAAATGATGATATATTGCACCTTTGGACATGCCTAATTCATCTATAATGTCTTGAATACTGGTCTTTTCATATCCTTTTTCGGTAAACATTTGAGTTGAGACTGCCAGAATCAGGTCCAGTGTCTGCTCAGGGTATTTATTTCTGGCCATAACGTCCTCCTTATACATACCAACGGTCGGTATCTATAATATAGAGTATGTTGGTCTTACTGTCAATATGAGGAATTTTAAAAATACAAAAAAAGGATTTTCGTAATTACCTTAATAGGTAATTACGAAAATCCTTCTTCAATATAACCAGGAGTTACTCTTCACTTCGTACTTTACCGCTACTGGCTCCCATGCCTTCTTCATCCTGGGATACAAACTGTTTTTGCGCCAGTTCACGGTATACCGGATGGGTACTTACCAACTCCGCATGCGTTCCTGTTCCCGTAACATGTCCGTGCTCCAAAACGACAATTTGATCGGAGTCCACCACAGTAGACAACCGGTGCGCGATCACAATCGTGGTTCTGCCTTCCATCAGATTGGACAATGCCTGTTGCACTTCATATTCCGAGGTACTGTCCAGACTCGATGTTGCTTCGTCCAACATAAGAATATCCGGACTGCGCAGTAAGGCACGAGCAATAGCAATTCGCTGACGTTGGCCCCCGGACAACTTGATTCCTCTCTCGCCCACTTCCGTGTCATATGCCTGTGGCAGCTTGTCGATAAAGTCGGCAGAATAAGCCATCTCAGCAGCTTGGCGGATCTCATCCATCGTAACCTCACGATCCAATCCGTACGTGATATTGTCTTTGATCGTACCCGCCATAAGCGGACTTTCCTGAGATACATACCCGATCTTGCTGCGCCAGGAGGACAAGGAATAGTCCGTTATCGCTTGTCCCCCATACGATATGTGGCCTGAATCGGGCATATAGAACTGCTCCATCAAGGAGAACAGCGTTGATTTACCACTGCCGCTTGGGCCGACAATGGCTGTTACTTTACGTGTAGGAACCGTCAGATTGATCCCGTGTAGCACTTCTTCCCCTGTGACATAGGAAAAGTGTACATCATGGAAGGCAATCGTCGCATTTCCTTTTGGAGCTACCTTGGTGCTATCATGTGGCTCTTCCTCATCAGCAAGAATAGCTTGTATGCGTTCTGTTGCACCTACGACTTTTTGCAAACGGGAGTATAGCGTCGTGAATTGCCCCATTGGCATAATGACCTGGAACAACAGCAATATGAAGGCGACCAGTTCACCCGGTGACAGCATGCCAGACGCTACACGCATTCCCCCTACACCCAGAATAACGACCAACACGGCAGTCATGACAAATGTAAACAAGGGACCGATCAGCGCAAGGATGCGTGCTTCCTGCAAGCCAAAAGCAAACATTTTACGAATCCGGGAATCCCCTGCTTCTGATTCTTGTTTCTCCGTTCCATAGGCTTTCACCAATCGGATCTCGCCAATAACTTGACTGAGTACGGACGTAAGACCTGCCATCTCATCCTGCTGTTTTTTCGATATTTTATACATCTTCCTACCCACCGGCAACAGGATCAACAGCGTAAGTGGCACCAGACTCAGGATAATGAGCGACATGACCCAATCCAAATAGAACAGTAACGCCACACCACCCACAACGGCAACGATGTTTGACACAAAGGAAACCAGATAATCCGCGATCAACGTCATGATCTGGCTTGTATCATTCGTAATCCGGCTCATCGTATCGCCTGTCCGATTGCGATCGAAATACGGCATTCGTAGCGACAACACCTTGTTCCACAGCTTGGTACGAAGCGTTGCGACCACGCGTTGTCCGGCGTAATTTAACATATAAATGCTGATACCCGAGGCAATCGCTTGAATCACAAATGCACCGAGCAACAATAAAATAACAGATTTGTTCAACGCCGAAGTGGTAAGTCCATCTATCAAACCTTTGGTCATCAGTGGCACAATCAGTCCGGCCGTCGTTTGGATCAAGGTTAAGATGAGGGCCAGAATCAGGATCAGTTTTGGCGGATTTGTGGAAGCGATAAGCTTGACAAAATCCTTGAATCCTTTTGTTCCTACCTTCGGTTCCTTCGGTTCCTTCTGCTCTGCTTGCTGCTGTTCTTCCATTCCCGTTCCTCCCGTTCACATCTGCTCACCAGTGTTCATACGTATGAATTTACATGACGTTGCCTTTTGTTGTATAACACAGCTTTACAAGATACCATGTAACACGAAATTGGCTAAAAAGAGGATGGATATGCCATACATGACCACAGGTACCTGTTTACCTTGACCTGCTGCCAGCTTCGCTAATGGATAGGCAATGAATCCAAACGCCATACCATCCACGATGCTATATGTAAATGGAATCATGACCATGATCAGAAATGCCGGGAAGGCCTCTGTAAAGTCACCAAAATCCATATCTTTTACACCTTGCACCATCAGGCCACCAATAATGATCAAAATGGGTGCAATCGCACTGTCTGGAATGTAACCGAGTAGCGGGATGAAGAAAAAAGTAGCCCCGAATAACACGGCTGTAACGAGCGGAGTTAATCCCGTGCGACCACCTGCGGCGATCCCAGCTGTAGTCTCTGCGGCGGCGACTGGAGGACTACTTCCAAATACACCTGCCAACACAGTACTAATGGACAGAGCACGCAGACTGCCTTTGAACCGCTCTGGACGACCAATCATCTGTGTCTGAGCGGTAATTAATCCGATATTTTCGAACACCACAATTAGCAGTAGCAAAAATACCGCGATCCAGAACGCGACATCAGCAAGCTTCATTAGAGACAATTCGCCAAACAATCCACCGTATTGACGCAACGCATCCATCGCTGATACGGATTCACCCGGGTTCACTGCCCCAAGTACGTAGGCAAGGCCTGTGCCGACCAGAATACTGATGAGAAGTCCACCCTGTACATTACGTATAAATAAAATCAAGGCAAGCACCAGTGTAACGCAGGCAGTAATGACATTCGGATCATTGAAATGTCCAATCGCGACAAATGTGGTCTGATGCGCGATCACGATCCCACTTTTTTGCAAACCAATAAATGTAAGGAACAAACCAATCCCCACCGTAATGCCATGCTGCAGATTTTTCGGAATTGCTTCGCTAATCATTTTGTATAGTGACGTAAAAGCAACAATAGCAAACAGTATACCTGTAACAGTTACCACGGCCAGTGCTTCTTGCCAAGTTAATTTCATGGAATGTACGAGTGTATACGTGAAAAATGCATTAATCCCCATTCCGGGTACAACGATAATTGGTGATTTTCCGCCAAATGCCATGAGCAAACAGCCTGCAATGGATGTCAGCAGGGTTCCAACCATAGCTGCCTGCAAGGGCATTCCGGCATCGGAAAGAATTGTCGCATTGACCATAACGATATAGACCACGGCAAAATAGGAAATGGCTCCCGCCACAACTTCCTTCTTCCACTGGTCTCCCGGCTCCATGCCAAGACGTCTGGTCATCCATCCGTGTTTCATTTCGTTCTATTCCCCTCTCTATATAAATTCAACTAAAGAATGTTTACACTTGCCACTCCGATGACAGAATAATCTTCCGATCGCTGTTATCCCCAGATTTTTTTGAATTTCCTTCTCCAGTGGGAAAATCCGGTGATAAAGGCGAACGCTTCGCTTCTCCAGCTTTTTCTGTCCTCTCCGTTCTCGTGTAAAAAGTTAAGTTGAACCTATATGCCGCAAATTCTTTTATGTATGTATCATCATTTCGCGCAGCAGTGAATATCATACACGGTTTTGACATTGAAGTACATGACGTAACTCTGACATTTATCTAGGAATACAGTTCGGCTATCATAGATGATTGACGTCCCGTCGCTCTGTCTTTCGACGTATGACCTACACAAAAAAGCGCAGATGCCTAATTGGCATCCACGCTTCTTCCGTTGGCAGCAAGTTACTGCTGCTTATTCTCTGCAATTTCTAACAGATCCTTAATCGCAACACTGACCATAATCAGTCCGGCCACCGGAGGCACGAATGAGTTACTCGCAGGTGGCTGTTTAGCCTTGCGAATTTCCGGAGCATTCTCCGGAACGATTTTTTGCGTGACGTCCTCGCGTGGTTTCATCGGCTTTTCAGTCGAGAAGACCACTTTCACGCCTTTTTTAATGCCGTCTTTACGAAGGGTGGTACGCACAACACGGGCAATCGGGTCCATGGTCGTTTTCGAAATATCCGCAACCTGGAATTTCGTTGGATCCATTTTATTCGCCGCACCCATGCTAGAAATCATCGGAATTTTACGTTTCAGGCACTCTTTAATGAGATGGATTTTGTAGATAATCGTGTCGGATGCATCCAGCACATAATCCAGTTCATATTTGAACAATTCCTCATACGTTTCTTCCGTGTAAAACATATTCAATGCAATGGCATCACATTCCGGATTGATCAGTTTCACACGTTCCACCATCAGGTCCGCTTTTTTCTGTCCCACTGTCGTGGTCAGCGCATGAATCTGGCGGTTGATGTTGGTGATATCCACGACGTCTTTATCAATCAGGATAATGCGCCCAACGCCGCTACGGGCAAGAGCTTCTACAGCAATACCACCTACGCCGCCAATACCGAGCACAGCGACTGTACTATTCTTCAATGCGTCAAGACCTTCAGGTCCGATCGCAAGTTCTGTTCTTGAAAATTGATGGAGCATTGAGAATCGATGCCTCCTTTATTTCTTTTCCGCTACCGGTTTACGGGCTACACGGATGTGAAGTTGTTCCAATTGAGAGTCATCTACTCCAGAAGGTGCATTCATGAGCAGATCCGTTGCACTTGCCGTTTTCGGGAAGGCAATCGTTTCACGCAGATTGGTGCGACCCGCCAACAACATCACGATACGGTCAAGACCAAAGGCAATTCCGCCATGCGGTGGAGTTCCGTATTCGAATGCTTCCATCAGATAACCGAATTTCTCATTCGATACTTCTGGGGAGAGGCCAAGGGCAGCAAACATTTTTTCCTGAACATCACGTTTGTAGATACGCATCGAACCGCCGCCTATTTCATAACCATTGAGAACAAGGTCATAGGCTTGAGCGCGAATGGCACCCGGATCAGTGTCGAACAGATGTACATCTTCGTCTTTTGGACGGGTGAACGGATGGTGTTCTGCTACATAACGTTTGGCATCTTCATCATATCCGAGGAGTGGGAAGTCCACAACCCAAGCGAATTTGAATTTGCTGTCATCGATCAGTCCAAGTTGACGACCGATTTTCAGACGCAATGCGCCCAGAACGTCAGCAACCACTTTTTTCGTATCTGCAGAGAAGAGCAACAAGTCGCCATCTTCGGCACCTGTACGTTCTTTGACAGCTTCGATTTCTTCAGGCGTGAAGAACTTCACGATTGGCCCTTTGAACTCGCCGTCTTTCACTTGAATCCAAGCCAGACCTTTCGCACCGTAACGTGCAGCAAATGGTCCGAGATCATCGATCTCTTTACGGCTCCATGTGCCACAGCCTTTAGCATTCAGCACTTTCACTTCTCCACCTTTTTCGATGACAGAAGCAAATACTTTCACACCACTGTTCGCTACAATATCGTTCATTTCAACCAGTTCCATACCGAAGCGCAGATCTGGTTTGTCTGAACCGTATTTACCCATTGCATCTGCATACGTAATCCGTTGGAAAGGCAGTTCCAGCTCTACGCCTTTCGTTTCACGCAACAATTTGGCCATCAGTTCTTCCATCATTGGCAACAGGTCATCCTGTTGCAAGAAGGAAGTCTCGATGTCGACTTGCGTAAATTCGGGTTGGCGGTCTGCACGCAGATCCTCATCCCGGAAACAGCGAGCGATCTGATAATAGCGCTCAACGCCACCCACCATCAGCAATTGTTTGTAGATTTGTGGGGATTGTGGCAAAGCGAAGAATTCACCTTCATGCACACGGCTCGGTACGAGATAATCACGCGCACCTTCCGGGGAGCTCTTCGTCAGGATTGGTGTTTCCACTTCAACGAACTCTTCTCCATCCAGGTAATCACGGAACACTTTGGATGCTTTGGAACGCAGTTTCAGTGTTTCGAACATTTCCGGACGACGCAGGTCCAGGTAACGATATTTCAAACGAAGGGATTCATCCACTTCTACACCATCTTCAATAAAGAATGGAGGTGTTTTGGCTGCGTTCAGCACTTCGATTTCAGTGATTTGAACTTCAATCTCGCCGGTAGGCAGGTTTTTGTTCACTGTTTCTGCATCACGTTTAACGACTTTACCTGTTACAGCGATAACATACTCGCTACGTACGCGATCTGCAATTTGCAGAGCTTCACCGGAATAAGCTGGGTTGAAGACAACTTGTACAATTCCGCTGCGGTCACGCAGATCGATGAAGAGTACGCCCCCCAGGTCACGGCGGGTTTGAACCCAACCGTTCAATGTTACTGTTTCACCGATGTGTGCGGGTGTTAATGCGCCGCAATGATGACTTCTTTTCATAACCAAACTCCTCATTGTGTGAATTTCCGTTCTGTATGGGCAGTGAGTACCTGCTCTTCAACAGTCCGGTTACGTATAGATCATGTATTCGAAAAGGCTTGTTACCTCTTGCTCGCCAACTTCCGATTAATCGGAAGAGTCGGTGAACCTGAGTAATTTTGCCGGATCCATTGTTTTACTTGAATGTTTAATCTTCATGTACAATTCGTCTTAGTTACCTTCGCGAATGGCTGCTACCAGATCATCCAGCTTCACGGTTTGTTGCTCTCCCGTATCCATCGACTTGAGGGCGATCTCACCACGTTCCAGCTCGTCATCACCAAGGATGGCGGTATAGCGGGATTTGAAACGATCAGCTGATTTCATCTGTGCTTTCATTTTGCGGCCCAGATAATCACGTTCTCCAGACAGTCCAGACTGACGAAGTTTGAACAATAGACGGTTCACTTCACGGTCAGCGGCCTCGCCCAGAGCAACAAAGTACACATCCAGTGGAGCCAGCGTAGTAACCTCAATACTTTGGTGCTCCAGAATCAATTGAATGCGCTCCAGACCAATACCAAAGCCGATACCCGGCTGATCAGGTCCGCCGATATCTCCAACGAGACCATTGTATCGACCACCGCCGCCAACCGTATCAATCGCTCCAATCCCTTGGGCCTTTAATTCAAACGCAGTCAGCGTGTAATAATCCAAGCCTCGTACCAGACGATTGTTCACAGCATAATCTACTCCGAAATCGTCCAGGTAGGCTTGCAGCTTGGCAAAGTGATTCAAAGACTCTTCATCCAGGCTATCCAGTATGGACGGAGCCCCTACGAATTTGTCCTGATCGACTTTGCAGTCTAGTACACGTAGTGGATTACGCTCCATGCGGGACTGGCAGTCCTTGCACAGGCTGTCTTTCATCGGTCTCAGGAACCCAAGCAACGTCTCGCGGTATTCTGCACGGCTGGTAGAGTTACCAACGGAGTTGATCTCCACTTTAACATCCTTCAAGCCGAGCTCAACACACAACTGGTAGCCGAGTGCGATGACTTCAGCATCAATCGCCGGATCCAGTGCACCGATGGCTTCTACACCAAACTGATGGAACTGACGCTGACGGCCTGCCTGCGGACGCTCATACCGGAACATCGGACCGATGTAATAGAGCTTGCTCACATCCGGTTCGCCGTAAATTTTATTCTCTACGTACGCACGAACAACACCCGCTGTTCCTTCTGGACGAAGTGTCATGCTGCGATTGCCTTTGTCATCAAAGGTATACATTTCTTTCTCTACGATATCGGTAGTCTCTCCTACACCGCGTACAAATAGTGAAGTCTGTTCGAAGATTGGTGTACGAATCTCACGGTAATTAAACCGTCGACACAGATCTCGTGCTTTTTCTTCAACGTACTGCCATTTCTCGACAACTCCAGGCAGTAAGTCCTGCGTTCCAGTCGGTTTTTGAAAAGCCATCTTGATCCCTCCAGCATTGATTTTTCTATATAACAAAAAAATCCCTCGCCCTGTCGCTGTGTATACAGCAAACAAAGGGACGAGAGATTGTGTAATATACATTCACCCGTGGTACCACCCACATTCCGGAAACCTGACACTTTAGCCGTTCAGGCGATCTCTGGTGATTCAGGATTGCTTAGAGCACCCTGATCAAGCAGATATTCCGCTCTACGTGTAACGCACGTCCTGCGCAGGCCGGCTACTGGTCAACAGATCATGTCTGTTATGTTCGCCGTCTGTTCTCGAGGAAGTCATTCGTCCGCTCATCAAGAGAATCCTTACAGCCTGGGGATTCCTCTCTGGTCATGTGGGCACGGAGTACTTGGTCCCGTCATCAAATCAGTAGTATTGTTCGAAAATCGACTTGTATTGACTACAGTCAACGTATTATTTTCTGATTGTAATGAACCGCAGTGCTAAAGTCAAGGGTTAACACGAAAAGATAGCACTAAAACATTTTACTCACACGCCGTACGAAATGGGGACACACAGATATCATGGGCGAATAGAAGCTGGATTCATGAAATGAATTCCAACTTCTATTGCTACATAACTCTACTGTTTCAGCATCCACTTCAACAGATCCGGCAAGCTCGCCCATAGACGAGAATGCATAATGACATATGCAATCGCTTCGTTTGAATCGCCCATTCCAACAAAGTCAGGGAGGTTATGCGGAAGCCGTTTCAAACCCAACAGGTAATCAGGCACATGTTTGTTCACACCCCGGGCCACACGGTACAGCATTTTGAGCTGGGAGGTGATTCCGTTTTTCTTATACTCCAGAATAATCTTGTCATAGGCAAAGGCTGTTGTGGCTTCGCCTTTTTCATACTTCTCCAACAATTGCTGTGCCTGATCCAATTGGTTGCTGTACAAATACACAGCAGCGAGCAGATAACGCGCTCCGGTATTGTCTTCCGTATTAAGCTCTAGAATATGCTCCAGAATATGTGCTGCTTCTTTCGCATCTCCGGCAAACCAGCAGGATTCGGCGTAGCTTTTGCATATCCGAATATAGGGACGAGTCTCATGAAGCCCCCAGAAGTCCCCTTTGTTCTTCTCAAAAAACAGTTCGCCCAGTTCGCGTTTGCCAGCAGCGATTCCGGCCTCGAGGTAAGATCGTGCGTCATGCTCATTGTCCGACTCCTCTGCCAGAATGAGATACGCATCAGAACTGTCAGGGTATATCTCCAGCGCCGTTTCCGCAAGCTGTATTCTGCGTTTGGAAGAACTGGCTTCCCTCGCCTTATCCAGCAGTGCCTGTGCTTTGTCCTTCGATGTACCTGGACTGTTCAGTATTAATAACTCGTCCGTTTCTCCGCCCATACCGTATTCTTCGATGTAATTGAACATCTCCTTAACCTTACGGGAGATCGTGCCTGTTGATACCTCATATTTATCAGCCAGCTCAGCCTTTGAGGCATTCAAGCCATATTCCTCGGATAGCAGATACTCAATGGCAGCACAGAAAGAGCCTGTCTTCTTCACAGTAGGTCGGGTCTGACGGGAATATCCGTTCCATAACATCAAAGCTTCCAAAATCAGCTCCGGCTCGTATTGTTTCCTCATGTCCTCTATAAGCTGCAGAGCCAACTGGTCGTGAGACGAATGCTCCCATTTCAGTTCATTCTCTACCATCTTTTTCAACTTGGTCAAGGTCACCTTGCTCTCAGTCTCAATTGAGACTGCCTGGACTGGTTGCTCCGTTGATATCAGCCCCAGTATGGATTCTACCGCAGAAGACTCCTTATTCAGACAACATTTCTTATATTTTTTCCCACTTCCGCATGGGCATAACTCATTTCTTCCAACCTTACTCAAAACTTATTCCCCCTTAAATCTGTCTCTAGCCATTCGCATGAGAACACGTAGCTTTAGCATTGTAATTGTTATCTCAAACAAGGCATTCTATATACTTTCAATTTCCAGCGATCAAGTAGAAACGGCTGCCCCGCCCTTATATAAGGACGGGGCCGTTTCAGCGAGTATATGTTCATCTGGAATATGACCGATCACTCTGGCAATGAATTCCGCATGCTCTCTGTCTTAGGATTGATTTGGCCTAAGCCCGATCGCAGGAGACTTGATTTACCGTCCATTGTAACCCAACGATGAGAACAATTCGCTTCAGAAAATTTAAACCCATTCCTCTATTCTAGCAAAAATTTAAATAAGGGGTAAGCTTTGCCCCAAAACATATATATTTTCAGCTCAAAAAAATAGCCTGCACACGGTGTGCAGGCTCAAAGGATATATAAAAAAAGGGGGTCATGTCTGTTATTATAAGCCCACTATGTTAAAGGCTTATGTAACTAATATTACAGTAATATTACAAAAATGATAGCGCTTTATATTTTGATTTTAATATATTTATAATTAAAAGCCCTTGCACATGACTCGACTCTACAGTCAAGCAGTGCAAGGGCGAAGAAGTATTTACACGTTAATTCAAGTCTTCCACAAAGGCATGGTTGGAACGAAGCTTATGAACAATCTCGTCATAATCCTCATCCCTTACTTTGGCAGACAGAACATAATGCAGATCATCATAATCGGCCGAAGACACGTCCGCTGCATTCAGCAGGTCTCCATCCTCATTCACTCTGTCACGAGAATCCCGTTCTGCGTCACGATCCACATTAGCTACCACAGGGATCACATTTTCACTGGCTGGAACACCTGGAGCTGCACCTACACCCATTGCCCCGTTAGTGCCTACGCCACCTGCAGTATTATATGGCACCAGTGGTACCATTATACGCGTGTCTCTACCTACCGCACTATCGAGTTGACCTACTTCCAAATGCTCTGTACGGAACGTCTGAAGTGAAGTTCTTGCACCCTCTGCCTCGTCTTCGGTTCGAAAATACGCCTGAATATGTTTTGTCATGTCAAACCCTCCTTTTTCGGAATGAAATGCAACGTGAAGTTTAGTACCCCACGATGTAACGTAGTTTAAATACATCAATCTATGTCAGCTGTAATGGCTGAAGTTATATAACTTTTAGCAGTTCACGTACAAACGCTGGCTCATCTTCAGGTGTTCGGGATGTAATATAGTTTCCATCCACAACTGCCTCATGATCCTTGAACTCTGCTCCTGCGTTTACCATGTCATCCTTAAGGGGTGGATAGGATGTAATCGTACGACCTTTCAACAGACCGGCACTAGCCAAAATCTGCGGACCATGGCAGATCGCTGCGATTGGTTTCTTCGCACTGTTGATCTCGGTGACAAACTTCAAGATGTGTGCATCACTTCGCAAATTCTCAGGGGATGATCCTCCAGGAATCACGACTGCATCATAATCTGAAGCGGATGCATCAGCAATCGCCTTATCTGTGGTATAGGAGGCTTTTCCTCCCTTACCTTTAAGGGTCTCACCGGCTTTCAACCCGATAATCTCCACTTCATGTCCAGCTTTTTTTACTTCGTCATACGGAACCTGCATCTCCGAATCTTCAAAGTCATTCGCCAATAAAAAAGCAACTTTACTCATAACGTATGTTCTCCTTTCCGTGTTCGAACTTTCTTTATGAATCGGGTCTTGCAGTACAACGGCACTTCGTTGTGCCTCGTTTTGTTATTACCCTCACCAGAGCAATTTATAACAATTCAATATAATTTCATTTTGTAGGAAAATCGACTAACGAGTATTTTATAAAAATCAACTCATAACAAAAAGTCCTGATTCGGTAAAGAATCAGGACTTTTTCAGAATCTGTATAATCCAAATTTCAGATGTTTATATACACATGTGTACACATTCAAGATCGTGGAAGATGGCTCTGTTTCCCTTTGTCCGCATCCTGAAGTGCCCAGATCGTTGCAACACACTCAGCAGCCGCACGGGCAAGATGCAAGGATTCATACAGGTTGCCAGGGAGTAACAATGGTTCTGTACGTGCACGTGTTTCTTTCGCAGATTGGCGCATAATTGGCTGGATACTCCTTTGATCATGAAATAGACATCAACGAATTATCCTTCATTATGGCCTGAACCCTAAGAAATTATGCACGCGGTTCCTGACGAACCGGACTTTCAAGCATCAAAGTCACGGGTCCCCAGTTGGTAAATGTTACATCCATCATCGCTCCGAAACGGCCGGTTTCAACCTGAATCCCTTTATCCCGCAAAAATTGATTAAACGTCTCATATAAACGTTCTGCCGCTTCAGGTCGGGCCGCAGCTGCAAAGCTAGGACGCTTTCCTTTGCGACAATCTCCGTACAGGGTGAACTGGGAAACGGACAGCACAGCACCGCCTACATCAAGCAGGCTGAGATTCATCTTCTCCTGATCATCCTCAAATATGCGTAACCCGCTAATTTTGTCAGCCAGATACTGAGCATCCTTCTCCGTGTCCTCATGGGTAATACCCACGAGCAACATTAATCCGGATTCGATCTTACCCGTCAGTTCGTCTCCCACAATCACCTGAGCCTCTTTACAGCGTTGAACAAGCACCCTCATCTTACAGGCTCCTTACTGCATAATCCGATGCACCGAATAGACATCTTTCACCCGTTTGATCCGATCTACAACGGATTGCAGATGATCCGTATTACGAATCAGAATTGTGACGTGCACCAATGCTAATTTATTTTTATCTGTCCGACCGGTAACGGCAGAAATATTGGTTTTACTTTCGGATACAGCCTGAAGTACCTCGTTAAGCAAGCCATTCCGATCATGGCCTGTAATCTCAATATCCACACTGTAACTCGCTTCGATATTCTCTTCCCACTCGACCTCAATCACACGTGCTGCTTCTTCTCCGTCTGCACTTGTCGGAATATTCGGACAGTCACTACGGTGCACGGAAACGCCGCGTCCGCGTGTAACGTATCCTATAATGTCATCCCCAGGCACAGGATTACAGCATCGTGCAAATCGAACAAGCAGATTATCGATGCCCTTGACACGAATGCCGTTGGTTGGTCGATTTCTCCGTTCAGGTGCAGGTTTCAGCTCGCGCATCTCGGAATTTAATTCGAGCAAACTGGACTCTTCCTGCTCTTTACGCAGTTTTTCAGTTGCTTTCGTTACGATCTGTGCAGCAGTAATCCCACCGAAGCCAACAGCTGCAAGCATGTCCTCAATATCATTAAACGCATATTTTTTGGCAGCTTCCATCAACTTGTCATCCGTCATCCACGCAGAAGGATCAAGCCCCATGCGTTTCAGTTCACGCTCACAGCTCTCCCGACCTTTTTCAACGTTTTCTTCACGGCGTTCCTTCTTGAACCATTGTTTGATCTTCGCTCGTGCATGAGAAGATTTCGCAATTTTCAGCCAGTCCTGGCTAGGTCCGTAAGAATGTTTGGACGTCAAAATTTCAATGATATCGCCAGTCTTCAGATGATAGTCCAGCGGAACAATTCGACCGTTCACTTTAGCCCCGATGGTCCGATTACCAACCTCCGTATGGATTCGATAAGCAAAATCCAAAGGAACAGAGCCAATTGGCAATTCAATGACTTCTCCTTTTGGCGTAAATACAAATACCAGATCCGAGAAGAAATCCATTTTGAGCGATTCTACGAATTCTGACGCGTCCTGTGCTTCATTTTGAAGTTCAAGAATTTCGCGGAAGAACGTAATTTTATCTTCAAATTGCGGACCTGCCGCTGCGCCTTCCTTATATGCCCAGTGAGCAGCGATACCAAATTCAGCAGTCCGGTGCATATCCCATGTCCGAATCTGTACCTCTGTTGGTTCGCCATTGGGACCGACGACGGTTGTATGCAGCGATTGATACATATTCGCCTTCGGCATCGCAATATAATCTTTAAAGCGTCCAGGCATCGGTTTCCATAAGGTGTGTATAATTCCCAGGGTAGCATAACAATCCTTGATATTATCCACAATAATACGAATGGCAAGCAGATCATAAATTTCGTTAAACTGCTTGTTTTTGGTCGTCATTTTCTTGAACACGCTGTAGATATGCTTCGGACGGCCCGAAAGGTCTGCCTGAATGCCCATCTCATCGAGCTTGTTCGTAATTCCATCCATAACGGTATCAATATATTGCTCACGTTCGGCACGCTTTTTGTGCATCAGGTTCGCAATACGGTAATATTGCTGCGGATTCAAATAACGGAGGGCGATGTCCTCCATTTCCCATTTGATCGCAGAGATACCCAAACGGTTCGCAATCGGACAGAAAATTTCCAGCGTCTCATATGAAATCCGGCGCTGGCTTTCTTCCGACTGAAACTTGAGTGTCCGCATATTATGCAGACGGTCAGCCAATTTGATCACGATGACACGGATGTCCTGCGCCATGGCGATGAACATTTTGCGGTAGTTCTCGTTCTGCTGTTCTTCCTTGGAGCGGAACTTAATACGTTCCAGCTTCGTCAAGCCGTCAACAAGCATGGCACACGTATTGCCGAAATGATTGCGGATCTCTTCAAGTGAGACCGTAGTATCCTCTACTACATCATGAAGAAGCGCTGCTATTATGGAGATGGTGTCCATCTGCATGTTCACAACAATGTCGGCAACCGCAAGCGGATGCAGAATATACGGTTCTCCCGATTTTCGCGTCTGTCCATGGTGGGCCTGATCAGCAAATACGTAAGCTTCTCGTATGCGCACCAGATCGGGTTCTTTGATATATGCCCCGGCCTTCTCGAGTAATTGCTCTATGCCCATTCTGATCTGTTCCGTGTCCTTTCTATACCAAATGGAACCCATGACATTGCTGCAACACAGGTTCCCCGTAAAAGTAATTTCCTATAATTATGACGCTTCGCCCGTTTCCCGTCAACTGCTGACGAATAAGAGCGCTTATCCAATTTTTATATTGGTGCTCTGTATTACTTTTAACCCGTTTCCCTATGACTCACAAGGGATTGAATGTATTTCTTATTTCTTAAGTATTATTGCCGTTATTTGCTGAAATAGAAGGAAAATTTATGAAAATATAAATTTCATCGCTCTGCTGCGTCAAAAATGTTATTGCTTAATTAAGAGAAACTCTGTAATCTATTGAAAGTTTGTGTTACGGAAAAGGAGATGAAATTCATTGCAACGCGAAATTCAGGTTAATCAAAAGATGCCACTTGGCTCAGGTTCACTGCTTAGCCTTCAGCATTTGTTCGCCATGTTTGGCAGTACGGTGCTTGTACCAAACCTGTTCGGTGTCGATCCAAGTATGATCCTGCTGATGAACGGAATTGGAACACTATTGTACATACTGATGTGTAAAGGAAAGATACCCGCATATCTGGGTTCCAGTTTTGCCTTTATTGCTCCTGTCACAATGGTATTAAAACAACATCCAGAGAATGGTTACTCCATGGCACTTGGAGCTTTTATCATAACAGGACTTGTTTTCTGTCTCGTCGCCCTCATTATTAAATTTGCGGGTACCGGATGGATTAACGTAGTCTTCCCACCAGCGGTTATGGGTGCCATCGTTGCCCTCATCGGTCTGGAGCTTGTACCTGTTGCAGCTGGTATGGCTGGATTGATTAATTCTGATCCCGTGGCTAACCCCAATTGGGCGCCTCAGGCAAAACCGATTATACTCTCTATGGTCACGCTCGGAATCACTGTCATTGGAGCCGTGACGTTTCGTGGTTTCCCCAAAATCATTCATATTTTAATCGGAATTGTATCCGGTTATGTATTGGGTAGTTTAATGGGTCTCGTAGACAAACAAGCTATTGGACAAGCTGATTTCATCTCACTACCGACTGTAACCACACCTACATTTGACTGGTCCGTCATTTTCACCATTTTACCTGTAGCGCTTGTCGTTATCGTAGAACATATTGGACATTTACTTGTAACCAGCAGCATTGTGGGCAAAGATCTTTCGAAAGACCCAGGCCTGCATCGTTCCCTGCTTGGTAACGGGGTCTCCACCATTCTTTCCGGGTTTGTAGGATCTACTCCCAATACAACCTATGGTGAGAACATCGGTGTTATGGCACTGACTCGCGTCTACTCCACATATGTCATTGGTGGGGCAGCGGTTATTGCCATCGTGCTCTCCTTCTCAGGAACGTTCTCGGCACTTGTAGCTAACATC
Source organism: Priestia sp. FSL H7-0729 (assembly GCF_038005685.1). NCBI lineage: Bacteria > Bacillati > Bacillota > Bacilli > Caryophanales > Bacillaceae > Priestia > Priestia sp. FSL H7-0729. The sequence goes on along the minus strand of NZ_JBBOTQ010000022.1, from coordinate 19,097 downwards.
CCTGTGCCTGTTATGGGTGGGGTATCCCTGCTTCTATTCGGAGTTATTGCAGCATCGGGTCTGCGTATTCTGGTTGAACAGAAAGTCGACTTTGCCAAGCCGACCAATTTACTGCTTACTACACTTGTACTGGTCATTGGACTGAGTGGTACTGAGGTTGTCTTCTACGGCGTTCATCTGAAAGGGATGGCACTGGCAACCATCGTCGGAATCCTGATGAGCTTGTTGTTCAAACTGTTTGAAGTAATGGGTTGGTTGAATGACGATTCGCAAAAACAGCCTATCACTGAAAAAACGCCTGATTAATTTCACGGTATCGTATATCAATCAAAAAAGCCTGTTCTATCCAACCGTTGAGGTTGGATAGAACAGGCTTTTTTATAGACATTAATGCTGTATATTATTTCCCGGGAAAAGGGAAAAGCAATTCAGGTTTTAATCACAACACTCCAAGTGGAGATTTAAACTTAGTAGTTCATCAATGTGAATACATCGATTTTTTCAGGTAATTTAGATCGACCGTTCAGATCAGTCAGCTCGATCAGGAAGGCAGCACCGACAACATTCCCACCCAATTGTTCAATCAAGTTGATGGAAGTTGCAATCGTTCCACCCGTTGCGAGCAGATCATCTGCGATCAGGACATTTTGACCTTTTTCAATCGCATCTGTGTGCATAGCAAGTGTATCCTTGCCATATTCGAGATCATAACCGACTTCAATCGTCTCTCCAGGCAGTTTTCCACTTTTGCGGATCGGAGCAAAACCGACACCAAGAGCATACGCCAGAGGGGCGCCCACAACGAAACCACGTGCTTCAGGTCCAGCAATGACGTCAATTTTGAGATCAGAAACCATCACTTTCAACTCATTGATCGCATTGCGGTACATTTCTCCATCCTTCAACAATGTCGTAATGTCCTTAAAGCTGATTCCCGGTTGTGGAAAGTCAGGAATGACACGAATATAATCTTTAAAATCCAAAATAATCTCCTCCTAAAATAAATACACAAACTTCCATCTAAGATACGCCCTTCATCCGGGATATCATCCATTGTGTCAGTTGCGGTGTGGCTGCATCCAGCATCACCTGTTCAATCTCGGCCATGTTTTCGAGCGCCTGATAGTGACGTGAAGCGGTTAGTTCACGTTTAGGCGGGTTATCCACAAAGGCAATTTTGCCGTTATCACGAGTAATGAAGGATAACTCTTCGAATACATCCAGCATCATCGTAATCATACGCGGCGAACAACCACACTGACGACTGAGCATAGGAGTAATCTCTTGTTCCTCCACGGGTTCAGCTTTCCATTTCAACACCTGCATATAAATACGCTTAAAGAGATCTCTGGAAGGCATCTGAAGGCGATCTCGGCGGTTGCCTGATCCGTGCAGAAGGATGATATTCTCAGCTCCACTGAACAAAGCCAGCATGGCTTCAAGTTGTTCCGGGGTTTCCGGCGTATCAAACACAAATAACGTCCGGACTTGTTCCTGTCCATAATGCTGTGCAGCAGCATTACACGGAAATAACCCGACCTTTCTATCATATACCCAAAGGCAAGGTTCATACAATGAATTTCCCTCGGAAACGTCTGTTTCTTTCCGAACAATAGCACCAACAGAACCTGATTTGTATCTCAGATGCACCTCAAGGGAGCTCAAGAAATGCTTCATCGCATTCAATGGCTCGGCGTGACCACGCATATCAAACACTTGTACCTGAGGAACATGAATATCCTGAAGCATCAATTGTGGTTTTCTCTTCCCATTCCATTCATTGATGGACAGTTCCCCCATCACATCAATAACGGAACCTGGGAGAAGGAATTCCGCTAAGGCTCCCTTTCCAAAGGCCACCGTTTCCAGTTGCTGGCCATCTTGCTCCAGAACCAATTTCAGATGGCGTTTCTCTCGCCCCATCGTTCTGGTTTCCTTCACAGTCACACTTCTCAATACAAACCGTGGCGAAGGATTACTCATCCCGAAAGGCTGCAGTCTGTCGATCTCCTGAATCACTTTCAACGGAACATCGCTGATTCTGCATTCATCATCCGCAAGACGCTGAGGTACAAAGTCGGCTTCGGTCAACACGGTTGCAGCAAACTCATTCAAGCCAGCCTCAAGTTCTTCCAGTTGATCCCGATGTAGCGTCATACCTGCGGCAGCCGGATGGCCCCCGTAATGGTCCATGGTGTGTTTATTGACTGTGAGCGCCTCATAGATATCCAAACCCTCAATAGAGCGCGCAGAACCTTTGCAGACACCACTCTCTGGATCAATCCCGAGAATAAGTGTAGGTCGGTAATAGCGGTCCAGCAATTTGGACGCCACAATACCAACTACTCCAACATTCCAGCCCTCACCAGCCAATACGATGACATCCGGAACGGATCCTGAACGAAGCTCTATCTTTTGTTCCAGCTGTGCCGTTGCTTCTTGTAATATGCCTTCTACGACTTGTTGACGCTCCCGATTCAATAGATCTAGCTGGCCCGCAAGCGTATGAGCTTCATCCAGATTCTCGGTAGTGAGAAGTGACACCGCTCTTCCGGCATGATCCAAACGTCCACTGGCATTAATACGAGGTGCCATGGCAAAGGCAATATTAATCGACGTCACCTGACTCTGATCCACACCACTGATTTCAAGCAATGCACTTACACCGGGAAGACGTGAACCACGCATGGATTCAATTCCATAACTGACAATAACCCGGTTCTCCCCTTCCAAAGGCATCAGATCAGCTACGGTACCGATGGCGGCAATCTCCATCCATTCACCGGGTACTTCCCCAATTAGTGCCTGAGCGAGTTTCAGGGCTACTCCCGCTCCGGCCAAACCTTTAAAAGGATACGGACATCCCGGAAGTTTTGGATTAATAAGAGTAAAGGCTTCTGGCAAAATCTCAGGCGGCTCATGGTGGTCTGTCACAATGACTTCGATGCCCAGTGTTGCCGCATAGGCAATCTGTTCAACAGCACTGATTCCGGTATCCACGGTAATAATCAATGAAACGCCTTGTTGATGGGCCCAATCCAACGCATGGTTGTGCAACCCATACCCTTCATTCGAGCGATGAGGGATATAGATATCGTACGAGGCACCAAGATGACGCATCAAATGGATCATGAGCGATGTGCTGGATACGCCATCGGCATCATAATCCCCGTAAATCAAAATATGTTCTTCCCGCTCCAAAGCCAGCTTGATGCGAGGCACAGCTTCATTCATGCCAAGTAGCAGATAGGGATCGTGCATCTGATTCAGATCAGGATGCAGAAAACGTTCGGCCTCCTTCTCATTGTGCACTCCTCGACTCACAAGCAAACGTCCAACTAGTGGGGAAACGGAAAGCGCCTGCGAGAGTCCCGCAGCCGCCTCCAAATCGATATTCGGTGTATTCCACCGGTATTGCGAATAAAGCAAAGATAACGCTCCTTTCCTGATCTACTGGACCCGCGCTTCACTACTGAATTAATGTCGCTTCGTGATCGGGCAGTTCATGATTGGATTTATAGGGATAGCCTGGATCATAAGGCACCGCTTGAATCTGCACCTCTTTCACATGACTGAACCGGGTAAGCAATAGTGTCTTGGCCCGATTTGCAATTTCCTGTGCTTCCAGTATGGAGATTCTCGGATTCACACTAACGACCAACTCAATCGTAACGTCATGTTCCTGTTCCCGAGCAACCAAATGCTCAATGGTAATGATGCCGTATACTCGCTGTACAGTCTCTTTGAAATCTGACGCGTCCTCCTGCTCCAGTTCCTGAACAAGTGAACCATACACTGTGTCCACAATCATTCGGTAACCCTTATGAAGTACAAAACAGGAAGCAATAAACGCAGCCGTAGGGTCCAAGTAGAGCAGCATGCTCAGACCCGTCTCTTCACCAGCCATCGATCCTATAATGCCGATCAACACGGTGAGAGAACAATAGAGCGCACGACGATGTTGCTGTGCATAGGCTAGCGCCTGAGACTGGTTTCGTTTACGAAAATATCTGTACTGAAATTGAAAAATCGCTTCTTTCACAGCCAGAGCTGCAACAGCTACCAAAAGTACTGACTTGCCGGGTGCTTCCGGTTCACTTCCGGAGAGACTACCCAATGCGGAGATGGCAAGCTGTAATCCACCCATGAGGATCAGCACAGATAACAATACGGAAATTCCGGGTCTAGCAACACGTGAATGTTCTTTAAACCGTTCCCTGCGAGCCCTGCTCTTATCACGTACAGACTTGGAGGGAAAGAGACCTGCCAGGGCAGAACCAGCTTCAGAAGCAGAATACAAGCCGTCAGCGAGCAATGATTTGCTATTTGCCATATAACCGACTCCCGCTTTGATTACCGCAAGTCCCATATTACCAGCAATACCACTCCATGTGGCAGCCTGAGCAGATGGGATATGTTCTCTGGTCATGAATATTCCCCCTTATTTCTGTACATAAAGTTGCAAAACCGCGCCTGGGAGACGCGGCTTCACAATAAGATGTTTAGTTAGATTCTTTTGCAACAGCTGTTTTTGGCTTTTCTACTTGTTTACCTTTTAGCATCAGCCATAATGGAGCAGCGATATAGATTGAAGAATATGCGCCGAACAGTGTTCCGATCACCATCGCAAGTGAGAACATGCGGATGGATTCTCCACCAAATATGAACAAACAGATTGATGCTGCAAACACGGTGAATGTGGTATTCAGGGAACGTGTCATCGTTTGAGCCAAACTGCGATTGACTACCTCACGCAAGTCGGCTTTGCTTGTCTTTTTGGCGAAACGTAAATTCTCACGAATCCGGTCAAAGATTACGATGGTATCGTTAATTGAGAATCCGACAATGGTCAATACTGCAGTAATAAAGGTCAGATCCACTTCCAAGCGGAAGATGGAGAAGACACTTATTACAACAAATGCATCATGGAAGAGTGCGATAACGGCAGCCAAACCAAAGCGCCATTCAAACCGGATCGCAACATAGATCATGATCCCGATACTCGCAATGAGTACCGCGTAGATTGCGTTACGTTCGAGTTCTTTGGCCATCTCCGGATCAACCGTATTTACTTCATAGGAAGCTGATGCATCCAGTTTGGTAAATTCCTGTTTGAATTTACTCTCTTGGGTCTCATCCAATTCATTGGAGAAACGAACATTTACACGATCAGCACCCGGTGTAATGGTAACATCACCCTCATCAACACCGATGTCCTTAACAATAGGTTTAATCTGCTCCGCTGTAATCGCCTTGGATACCGTAATATCCACATTCGATCCAGCACGAAAATCAACCGCGTAATTCAAACCCAATGCCAGAATGCTGATGATCCCCGTAATCGTCAAAATAATCGAGAAGATATAGGCAATCTTACTGCCTTTAACATAATCAAAATTCCAATTAAAGCGCACGAATTTCACTCTCCTTCACTCCGAAGTACTTAGGCTTCTTCAACACGTTACCCCGTACAAGCAGGGTCAACAGGAAGCGGGAGAAGAAAATATTCGTAATAATACTGGTGACAATATCGAAAATCAGCACGAGTGCAAAACCTTTAACCGCACCTGTTCCCAAGAAGAACATAACAGCCGCAGCAATAATGGTTGTGATATTGGAGTCAATGATTGTTCGGAAGGAATGTTTACCACCCGCTTTAACCGAAGACAAGATCGACTTACCACTGCGCATCTCTTCTTTAATCCGTTCGTACGTGATGATATTGGCATCGACCGCCATACCTATACCCAGGATAAACGCCGCAATACCTGGAAGGGTGAGCACGAATTCTCCCATGTAGAAGATAGCAAGTACCAGCCACGTATGTGTAATCAAGGCAAAACTCGCAATAATACCAGGAATGCGATAAAGCCCAATCATGAACACTAGAATAATAACGGAACCAATCAATCCCGCTTTAATTGTCTGATCCAGAGAGAGCTTACCAAGTGTTGCACCAACACTTTGTGAATACTTCTCTGTAAGTTTCAGTGGCAATGCACCCAGGTTAATGGTGTCACGAAGCTGGTTTGCTTCATCACGTGAATAGGCACCTGAGATTTGGGCAGATCCATCTGTCAACTGTTGTTGAACTGTTGGTGCAGAAAGTAGCTGATCATCCAGATAGATAGCAAGAGGTTGTCCGATCAAACGTTTGGTTATCTCGGAAAACTTGGCTTTGTCTTTCACTTGGATGTCAATCATCGGCTGATTCAAACTTGTAAAAACAACTTTGGCTGCATTCTCAACAAATTCATTTCCGCGAAGTTCGATTTTGGTGTATTCGCCTTCCTTGTCATTCTCAGCTTTACTACGGAAGGTCAGAACAGCTGGTTCTTTCATTTTGGCTCTAACTTCAGCCTCATCCGTAACCCCTGCCAACTTCAATCGAATCCGGTTGCTTCCTTCAGTGGTTACCTCCGGTTCGCTTGTTCCGAGCGCATTGGCGCGGCTTTCAAGACTTTTGGCCGTTTGCACCAAAGATGCTTTGGTGACTTGTTGTCCTGCTTCGAGCGGCTCTGCTTCATATAAGATCTCGTAGCCTCCCTTTAAATCAAGGCCCAAGCGTATATTTTTGAGCAGTTCCGGGCTTGTTCCCACCATTACCCCTGTGGTGACAAGCACGACCAGAATGAAACTGATAATTCTTTTCATGCCGTTCCTAGATCCCCTTTCGTTCTCAATATTCCTATTATAGCGATGCCGTAAAAAGCAGTCAATTTTCAACAAAAAAGATCCCTTTCGTCTAGAAAGAGGACCCCCGGTATGCAGACACGGTCATAAAGTTCATAAAGCTTGTTGCTTTCAGTGACAAAATGTCGTTCACCAGCTGGTGAAGCGGTGGAATGCCCTGTTTTTCATATTTATGACTGACGCAATTCCAGACATCTTTGCTGGTGACATATTCGTAACCGACAAGCCTTAATTCCTCCGCCTTGCTGCGGCAGAGCATCTCTATTGACTGTTCCAACTCCACATCATTCATTTCTTCCAACGGGGAGCCTCCCTTCGTACATCCAAGCCTTTATGCGGCATCAATATTACATCATTCGACTTCGCGTGATCATATTCCTTCTTGCTGGTTATGGTTCTTTTTGTTAATCGTGTCCAAGTTGTCATGAGAAGATGAAGGACTGGCATAGGATGAAGAACAACGGCTTTGTCCCGTTTATGATGATAACCTGTACTTTCAACCGGGAAAGAGGGGTAGTCTTGAAGAAACAGACATTTATTCAGGGGGCCATGATCCTGCTCGCGGCAGGCATAATTAATCGAATACTTGGTTTCATCCCGCGTATTGCGCTGCCACGAGTCATCGGTGCAGAAGGTGTTGGCATCTACCAATTGAGCTATCCCTTTTTTATCGTACTGGTGACATTAATTACGGGTGGTATTCCGCTAGCCGTAGCCAAGCTCGTAGCCGAAGCTGACACTGGAGCCAATCGTTATTCCCCCCAGCGAATCCTGCAAGTAAGTTTAAGCTTTACGTTGACTCTGGGTGTGGTATTCATGTTTTTGTGCATCCTATTTGCACCTTGGGTTACCAAGTATGTGCTCACGGATGAGCGGGTGTATCATACGTTCGTCAGTATGAGCCCCATGATTGCCATTATCGCCGTATCAGCCGTCTACAGAGGCTACTTCCAAGGCAAGCAAAACATGATGCCTACTGCCATTTCATCCATTGTTGAAACGATTATTCGCATCGTCTGTGTCATTTGGTTTGCCTGGCTTCTCCTCCCCCACGGTATTGCACAAGCTGCTGCTGGTGCCATGCTGGGAGCGCTCGTTGGCGAATTTGGCGGTATGCTTGTACTCTTGTGGAAGTATAACAGACAGAAGAAAGAGTTACCGCTCGTTATGCAACAGAACATGTCCAATCTCACGACCAAACCTTCAGCCAAACCTTTAAACCCAATACCATCAGTTTTAGTGGAAAATGGTACTCCACAGCCTGGATTAATCCGGCGTTTGCTTGCAATCTCGATTCCTGTTACAGCAGGCCGATTGGTTGGTTCTTTATCCTATCTGGCCGAAACCATTGTCACTGCCCAGAGTCTGGCTCTGGCAGGCATATCGAAAGGAATCGCTACAGCACAATATGGTGCACTACAAGGTATGATTATTCCTTTGCTGCTGCTGCCAGGGGCATTGACTTCATCGCTTGCCACATCACTTGTGCCTTCCCTATCCGAAGCTTCTGCGCAGGGAGACCGCGCACTCATTCACAAACGAATGCATCAGGCCTTACGTTTGGCACTCGTGACAGGTGCTCCGTTTTCTGTGTTTATGTATGTGCTTGCCGAACCGATGTGTCTTGTTCTGTATAATGATGCATCGATTGGAAGCATGCTGAAGCTTATGGCTCCTTTTGCTTTGTTCATTTATATTCAAGCTCCTCTTCAAGCTGCATTACAAGCTCTTGACCGTCCAGGTAAAGCACTGCTGAATACATTTATCGGTGCTGTTATCAAAATTACGTTAATTTTAACGCTCGCTTCTCGGCCTGAATATGGCATCTTCGGTGCAGTCATCGCCATCTGTGTGAACTCTACTGTAGTTACCCTGTTACATGCCCAAAGCGTACGTAGTTTGCTACAGTTCCGCTTCAAAATTATGGATTGGGTCAAGACGGGTGCAGGAATGTTTATTATGGGAGCAGCCACCTTACTCGTGTACGAAGAGACTGCCATGATACTGCCATTCTGGCTCCGGATGCTACTCGCTCCTTTTGTCGGGCTTATTGTGTATTTCATCGTCATGGGCTGGACCAAAATGATTGACTTCCATGATCTGTCCCGCACTCCTTTGATAGGTTCATGGTTCAAGCGTCGGTCAGGCAAATGAATTTCATTTTTTATCATCTTTTGGACTTACATATATCTTACCGTTGTGATCGATGGAGCATATAAATACATCTTTGAAGTCCAGAATTCCGTTTTGTTGAATTTGATTTTTTAGCCAAAATCTCGTTTTCTGGATGATCTCCAGATTCTGATCCTGAACTTTACCGTCCATAATTAGGGGTAGTGGCAGGCCTTCATATTTGATATTTGGCAATCCGTCAATCTGATTTTTCTCTGCTTTGGATTTACTGGAAGAAGCACCTTTCGAATTAGAGCCTGAAGAATTGCTCTCGTTGGAAGCATTCTCATCTTTGGGAAAAACGGTCAACTTACCCGTGGTCTCCAAAATAGCGAAATCAACCTCACCGATACTGTCTACATTCTGTTCACGGAGTTGCTGTAATAAATCATCCAGGTTATATCGTTGCTTCCGCATCTCATCTCGGTGAAGAACACCTTTGGAGATCAAAACAGTAGGTTTGCCATCAATCATCAGGCGAAGCCGCCGACTTTTGAGACCAACAAATGCCATCCCGATCTGCACAATAATCAAAGTCAGCATGGGGGCAATCCCATGGGATAACGGTTTATCAACATCCTCAATGACAAAAGAAGCCATTTCAGCAAGCATAATGGACACGACAAGATCAAACATGGATAGCTTACCAATCTCACGTTTACCCATAACCCTCATTGCACAGTACACCAGAAAATACATGAGAATGGTTCGAAAGATATGTGATCCGACATCTGGGAAGTTCACAACAGGGGCCTCCTTCGAAACTGAGTTTTTAACAGTTAGCTGGTAGTGCAATCCCTATTTTGACCTGAACCTTACAGCCTCATGCAGAAATAAACCGTTCATTTAATGGAAATCAGTTCATAAGTCCGAAGGCTTGACCATACACTGTATTAACTTCAAACTTGTACAAGGGGGTTGCTTCATGCAATTGATCCGCCGCTTGGTTTCGTTTCGAGTGTCCAATCCGATTCTGTCAGGCCTCTGTCAGGCTTTTGTATGGATGTTTATCGGAGCATTGATTCTCTCCCTTTTTCTCTGGATGAGCGGAATGCGGGAACAGGACCTCTCGTTGTATACCTATGTTGTTCATGGGTTGTCGTTATTGGTTGGTGGTTTTGTCGCAGGCAAACGCTCTGGAGAAAAAGGGTGGTACTACGGAGGGATTACCGGAATTGTATATGGACTCCTCGTGCTATTGATTGGATTTCTTGCACTGGATGCTTCGTTTAATTGGAAAGATAGTTTACAACTGCTTAGCGCTTTCTTCATTTCAGCTCTCGGTGGCATGTTCGGCGTGAATACGCATCGTTCCTAGCTAACCGCTGAAGAGCAACCGACCTTTCCCTCACATAACAAAAAAGAGAACCGGGTCTCCAAGGAGATCCGGTTCTCTGCTAGGGAATACGCCACAAACGCTCCCTCGTTATTTTATGTTACAGTAACTATTCAACAGCCGTGTCACGAGCTACAGCCGTGCTGATTGCATTACGATCAAACGTCAATTTAGTTACATCGTTTACACGCAATACAACCACATCATCCGTAATCTCAGCGATCGTACCGTGAAGGCCACCAATCGTTACAATTTTATCGCCCTTTTTCAATTGGCTTAGCATGGAATTCCGTTGCTTTTGCTTTTTGTTCTGTGGACGAATCATCAAGAAGTAGAAGATTGCAACCATGAGTACCAAAGGTACAATCAAAGATACAATTCCACCGCCTGCTGGTGTTCCTGTTAAAGGCATTCCCTGAAACATTCAAACTCCCCCTTATCGACTATACATACAGATATTGCTTGTTACGCCGGTTCCCTCAACAACTCAATCAGAAACCTTTGTCATTGTCATGAAGACCATATTGATCGAAAAATTCATCCCGGAAATCAAGCAAACGATCTTCCATAATGGCTTTACGTACGTTACGCATCAAATTCTGCAAGAAATGAAGATTATGGATCGTTGTCAAACGCAGGCCAAATGTTTCATCTGCTTTGATCAAATGACGCAGATAAGCTCTGGAATAGTTACGACAAGTGTAGCAATCACACTCTGGGTCAAGTGGCCCAAAATCAGTTGCAAACTTGGCATTGCGAACTACCAGACGTCCTTGGCTGGTCATCGTTGTTCCGTTACGGGCAATCCGAGTAGGCAGAACACAATCGAACATGTCCACTCCACGAATGGATCCCTCAATCAACGCATCGGGCGAACCTACCCCCATCAAATAACGTGGTTTATTGGTTGGCAACAAAGGTAACGTATAATCCAATACTCCATACATCAAATGTTTCGGTTCTCCAACACTCAGTCCACCAATAGCATACCCCGGGAAATCCATGGAAGTCAAATCTGCGGCGCTCTGACGACGAAGATCTTCATGCATTCCTCCCTGTAAGATGGCAAACAGACCTTGGTCATGCGGACGGGCGTGACTTTCGAGACAACGTTCTGCCCAACGGCTCGTTCTTTCGAGTGATTTTTTGACATATTCATATTCAGCCGGATACGGTGGACATTCATCAAACGCCATCATAATATCGGAACCAAGTGCATTCTGGATTTCCATGGCCACTTCTGGAGAAAGAAACTTCTTATCTCCGTTCAAATGGGAGCGGAAGTTAACGCCTTCTTCCGTAATTTTGCGCATCTCGCTTAGCGAGAATACTTGGAATCCGCCGCTGTCTGTCAGAATTGGACGATCCCAGTTCATGAACTTGTGCAATCCGCCAGCTTCACGAATAATTTCATGTCCTGGTCTCAGAAACAGATGATAGGTATTGCTCAGAATAATCTGAGCATCCATTTCTTTCAACTCTTCAGGGCTCATTGTTTTTACAGTCGCCTGTGTACCTACAGGCATAAAGGTCGGTGTCTCAATAATACCGTGAGGTGTATGCACACGCCCCAGACGTGCACCGGATTGTTTACAAGTTTTAATATGTTCATACGTAATTGCTGCCATTGGTTTTAATCATCCTCTAAAAGTTAATCGTTATACCGTTATACTAATATATCAACATGGCATCGCCGAAGCTGAAGAACCGGTATTTCTCTTGGATGGCTTCCTCATATGCCTGCATAATATGTTCCCTGCCTGCAAGCGCACTAACCAACATAACCAGCGTAGATTTCGGGAGATGAAAATTCGTAAGCATCCCATCGATCACTTTGAAGGAATATCCTGGATAAATAAAAATACTGGTCCATCCGCTGCTCGCTTGCAGTATTCCATTTTCAAATTTGCTGCCTACTGTTTCCAACGTCCGGCAGCTCGTAGTCCCAACCGCAAACACACGGTGTCCATTCTCTTTGGTCTGGTTAATCAGGTCTGCTGTTTCTTGTGACAAGGAGTAATACTCCTCATGCATGACATGATCTTCAACAACGTCAACCGACATTGGTCTGAATGTTCCCAGTCCTACATGAAGCGTGATGAAGGCCACATTAACACCTTTGGCACGAATCTGATCCAACAATTCATCCGTAAAGTGCAGTCCCGCTGTAGGTGCAGCCGCAGATCCTTCATGCTTGGCATACACGGTCTGATACCGTTCGCGGTCATCCAACGTCTCCTTGATATAAGGTGGCAACGGCATCTCACCCAGACGGTCCAGAATCTCTTGAAAGATTCCATCATACGTAAATGTAAGCGTACGTGCCCCCATCTCGCCCTCTTCTTCGATGATTGCCTTCAGTTCATCGCCAAATACGATCACCGAACCGGCTTTCAGCTTTTTCCCCGGCTTAACGAGTGCTTCCCACTTGTCGCCTTCCACATTTTTAAGCAATAACACTTCTGCTTTTGCTCCGGTATCTTCTTTTGTACCGAACAGACGGGCTGGAAGAACACGTGTATCATTCAGAATCAATGTATCGCCAGAATCCAGAAAGTCGATAATATCAGGAAACGTTTGATGATTAATCTCGCCACTATCTTTGTTCAAAGTAAGCAACCGGGATGCCGTGCGATCAAGCAACGGCGTCTGTGCAATCAATTGCTCTGGTAATTCAAAATCATATAAGTTCACATTCATTTTAGTTTCATTCCTTAACAATAGTCGCATTTTGATAATAGTGTTTCAATATTGCCTGGTAATCATACCCTTCATCTGCCATGCCTTTGGCTCCCCATTGAGACAAGCCCAATCCGTGACCATTGCCCTGACCGATGAACATGTATGTCTGACCCTGCGTTACTGCCCTCGCTTGACCATCACCACTCATAACTACAAGTGCACTACCGGATGACGTTCCTGTGCCAGAAGAAGACAAAACAGAGGCACCATTTGAGCCGGTTTTACTGGCTGTTTTGCCGTCAGCGCCTAATACAGTATAACTTCCGGTCCCTGCAATATCAAATAAAGTGCTCGGTAATCCACCCAGCGCAGAACGGTAGGTATCAGCATATTTCACCGTCATAGCCTGTCCGTTGGCAGTGACTTCAAGTGCTCTTCCGGAAGGTCCACGCTTGGTTACTTCCAAGGTTGAAATTGAAGCAGGAACAGATGCTGTCGTTTTACCCTGAAGAGATTTAACCAACTGAGCTGAAGTGAAAGGTCCTCTCACCCAGGCGTAGTCATTGGATTGAGCCACTTTTGCCAGTACAACAGCTTCGTTACCTGGATTCATTTTGGCTACGGGTTCAACGGTGGATTGAATTAACGGAATGGGACGTACATTGGTGTTCTGAGCCGTTACGGTCACTTTGGCCAGTCCCGCATTGGTCTTGGTCGTTAATTCTTTGATGTTATCCTCACGAATGTACCCGCTAACGCCTGAACTCAGCAGCACATGGTACCACGTATGTAATCCTGCCTGGGCTGATGTATCCCCTGAGCTAACTACATTGGTGAACACACCTGCTCCGCCGTTCCATACCTCAGAAGGATGAGCCGTCTGTCCGCCCGCATTGGAGGAGAATACAGCTTCGATGATTTTACCACCGCTCTTGACCACTTCTCCAGCCGTTGCATCCACTGCACTGGTTACTTTATCGTTCTCCGAACCAATCCCGTTATAGGCTTGGCTGAGAGTTGTATCTACGACATTTGCAATTTTGAAACGTTCACCCTGTTGAAGCGCATAGGATCGAGCAGCTACGGCTTGAACTTTCAGAGCCTCAGCAGGCCAGGAGGAATATACCTCTGCCCCTACGACAGAGTACAGGTATTGTTCCAGTGGAACGACATTGACCAATGCCAGATCACCGCTAACGATGCTGATTTCCATATCTCCACGATACGTCCGCTGCGAACGCTCCACTACTTTGATACCATTTCCATTTCCTTGTACCAGTGCTTTGGCTTCAGTACCTGCAATCGTGTAATGCGGAGCTGTTTTGAGTGCATCCGTACTTAATCCGGCATCTTGGCGAATGATGAGACCTGCGCTATTGTTAACAGGTGAAAGGCTTACCCCTGGAACTTTGGCTTCCACACTATTCTTCAATGTGGATAATTCTGCATCCGTTGAAGCTTCACCCACCCATACCGCATAGGCTTGACTTCCCCCACTCAGTTGAAGGACTGGATAGGCACTAACCCCTGTTGATAAAAGACTGGCTTGTGCTGCCTCTGCTTCCTGAATCGAACCATAGGTTCCAGCAGACAGGCGTTTACTTCCCGTTACTGCTGGCTTTTGACCCGCCAGTTGAGCTGCTGCTACCTTTTGTACTCGTGTAACAGCTTGTCCAGCCAGTGCCTCTGTTGCATAGTTGCCTGTGTAGAGCTGATAGATCGCATTTCCATTCAAAGAGGTGGTGAACAGCAATGGCTTATCCGCGGTTGCCTGCAACAATTTTGCTGCTGCAGATGCTGCCTTAAAGTCCGATGTTTCCAGCACCTTCACTCGGAATCCATCTGCACTGAAACGGACTTGTCCTGCCGGAAGGCTTACATTAGCACCACTCTCTGATTGGATACTCCATTGTCCCGTCGATTCAAGCGTAATAAGTGGTGTAGTTGATTTATAGGTACTGCCCAGATTCGCAAACATGGCTACCCGGATCGTCTGTCCATCATTTCCTGCTGCATAAGCGGGCACTTGCAGACAACCCACTGTCAAAAGAGCTGCCGCCAGTACCTTCAATCGACGACTCCACTTCTTCGTTCGTATTGCTTTTCCCACATTCAGACTCCTCTCCATGCAATGCCTTCACTTTATATCGGATTAACACACGTAATATTTCAATGTTTATGGTGAACCTTCAATTGGTAAACGTTCAAATCGTGGACTTTCACCAGGCTCGATTATTTCCCGTCCCTTGGTGGAATAGGCAGACCCAAATGATGATAGGCAAGATCTGTTACGATCCTCCCCCTTGGAGTACGCTGAATCATACCAATTTGAAGTAGATACGGTTCATAGACATCCTCAATCGTCTGACTTTCTTCACCGATTGTAGCAGCAATGGTATCCAAACCTACCGGGCCTCCCCGGAAGCTGTTGATCATCGATTTGAGCATCTTATGATCAATTTCATCCAAGCCACGTGGATCAATCTGGAGCCTTTGCAGTGCTTCTTCAGCCAATGTCTGCGTAATAATCCCGTCACCACGCACCTGTGCAAAGTCACGTACTCGTTTTAGCAAACGGTTCGCAATCCTCGGTGTTCCACGCGAGCGCAATGCAATTTCTTCCGCAGCATCTCCCACAATCTCCACACCCAAAATCTCGGTAGAACGTGAGACGATATAAGCCAGCTCATCAACCGTATAGAATTCCAAGCGACTGATAACACCAAACCGGTCTCGAAGTGGCGCTGAAAGCAACCCAGCGCGTGTTGTAGCCCCAATCAGAGTGAATGGTGGCAGATCCAGCCTAACGGAACGAGCACTTGGACCTTTACCAATCATTATATCTAATGCCGAATCTTCCATGGCGGGGTACATGACTTCTTCAACCGTACGATGCAAACGATGAATCTCATCGATAAACAGCACATCACCTTCCTGCAGATTGGTTAACAATGCTGCAAGATCACCCGGGCGTTCAATGGCCGGGCCTGACGTAGTTCGTAAATTAACGCCCAATTCGTTGGCAATAATATTGGCAAGTGTTGTTTTCCCCAGTCCAGGTGGGCCGTATAACAAAACGTGATCCAAAGCCTCATTACGGAATTTCGCCGCTTCAATATATATCTTTAAATTTTCCTTCACCTGATTCTGCCCGATATATTCATTCAGATACCGGGGACGAAGGCTCAACTCAACATTTTGGTCCTCCATCATCAGGTTCGCGGATATAATCCGATCATCCATGTTCATCCCTACCTTTTTTGCAGGCTACAGCTATTTTATATTATGCAGATTGTATTATCCCGTAAACAGCATTTGCAGCGCCTTTTTCATCAACACATCAACAGAATCCGCTGTAGTAACATCCTTTTTCAATTTGAGCCATACTTTATCAAGCTCACTGTCAGTATACCCAAGTGCCTTGAGACCTTCACGCGCCTCATCCCAGGCTGAACCGCTTCCTGCCTCTTCTGATGGAGGAGCGAACAAACCTGTTGCGTACGCTGCCGTGCCAAAACTATCCAGCTTATCCTTGAGATCCAGAATCATGCGTTGTGCAGTCTTCTTGCCGATACCTGGCAATTTGGTCAAGAATGTAAGATTCTCTTGGTAAATCGCTGTAACCACATGTTCTGGTGTACCTCCAGCGAGTATGCCCAGTGCCACTTTTGGACCAATACCGGATACTTCAATCAGTTTGCGGAACAGACGCTGCTCATCCCGTGTCACAAATCCAAACAGCAACATCGCATCTTCACGAACATGATGGTGAGTGTACACCGTAATCTCGCCTTCTTGCTTCGCAAATGCAAATGGATTCGGACAGAATACGCGATACCCTACACCATGAACATCCAGCACAATATAATCATTCTCTACATGAATGAACTGTCCTCTTAGAAAATCAATCATTTTCGCAATACCTCATTCAACTTGGAATTTAATGTATAGGAGTGCGCGTGGCACACAGCTACAGCCAATGCATCCGCTACGTCATCCGGTTTAGGAACGACTTGAAGACGCAAGAACATTTTGACCATCTCCTGTACTTGCTTCTTCTCTGCCTTACCGTACCCAACAACAGCCTGCTTGATCTGCATTGGTGTATACTCTGCTATAGGCAAACCCTTCTGTGCAGCAGCGAGTACCATGACTCCTCTGGCCTGACTCACAGACATCGCTGTTGTAACGTTCCGATTGAAAAAAAGTTTCTCCAGCGCTACTGCGTCCGGTTTGTATTTATCAATTAATTGCACCATACCTTCATAAACGTGAAGCAAACGTTCCTCTTCAGGGGTATGAGCCTCCGTCTGAATACATCCATATTGAACGGGCACCACCTTACTGCCGATTTTATCCACGAATCCAAAACCAACAATTGCTATCCCCGGGTCAATTCCTAAAAAACGCAAAACCATCTCTCCCTCACAAAAGCGAACATATGTATCGTTCATTTCATTATAACAAAAGATAGACCCTGCGGCAGGAAAAACTTTGTCTAACCCATTACTCGTCTTTATTCGTGCTTCTTTTCATGTTTATTCGTATTTTCCCATGTATTTCGATTCAAACGACAAAAAGGACATCTCTTCGATGTCCTTCACCACATTCCACTTAGTTTGGATTCTATCGCTTGGTTTCACGAGACACCACTGCCACCGTTCTTCAACCATCTAATTAGTACTTCAACATCTTAACGTTGTAAGTTAGGACAAAAGATTACCCGCCATTGCGGATTAAATGATGGTCTTCATCCACGGCATAGTCACTGAACGTAGAGATAACACTGTCATACTCATCCTTGTCCTGAATCCGGATCCCCTGCTGCAATTGCTCCAGCACCCCTTCAGGCAAAGAACTCTCCAACGTCCCCACATCCAATTGAAAAAACGTACGAATAACCTTCTCTTCTGCAGGCTTACCCTCATATAAATTAAGGTTTCCTACAGCATCTATGCTAATATAAGCCTGCTGCTTACAAAGTGCTGAAAGATCATCTACACGTTGCTTTAAATGCAGTTCATCTGATTTCCCAACGGTAGCATCCCATTCTGGATGTTGGGCCAATAGCATCTTCAACTGCGGTCTAGCCATCTTGCCTAACTGCTCTGTTTCCACTCCGCAGATGTACTGTGTTTCCAAAATCACACTGGTTAAATGATCTGGATCAGAATCAAGTTGCTCTACTAAAGCCTGAATCTCCTGTTCAGATCTTGTTTCCTCCATAACAGGTCCCATCACACTGGTTGCCTCACTAAAATTAGTTGTCAGCAAACGCTCAATTGCCGATGAGATAGACAACCCGCTGTAAGCTAAAATTGTAACTGCAAGCAAAGCTGCCGTCATCCATAACGTTCGTTTCCATCGTCGCCAGCGTCTCTTGAATTGTTTTCTGAAGTTAAACGTGTTCACATGAACCCCTTCTATCACTTTTTAAACCTATTGTGACCTAAAGGACGAAGCTTTATGCAAAACTTGTCGTCTTAAGAGGGAACCCTCATCTTCATGAAGCAAGGGAACGTAATAAAGATAAACATAAAAAAAGTACTATCTAATTATAGATAGTACTTTTTCGAGATCGGGATGACACGATTTGAACATGCGACCCCCTGGTCCCAAACCAGGTGCTCTACCAAGCTGAGCTACATCCCGTTATATATACCGGCGAGAGGACTCGAACCTCCACGGTTTCCCACTCGATTTTGAGTCGAGCGCGTCTGCCATTCCGCCACGCCGGCAAATTTAAAGTTAAAATGGCGCGCCCTGAGAGATTCGAACTCCCGGCCTTTTGATTCGTAGTCAAACGCTCTATCCAGCTGAGCTAAGGGCGCAAATAATGGAGCGGAAGACGGGAATCGAACCCGCGACCCTCGCCTTGGCAAGGCGATGCTCTACCGCTGAGCCACTTCCGCATGTGGTACTAACTAAGTATAAAAATGGCGGAACCGACGGGATTCGAACCCGCGATCTCCTGCGTGACAGGCAGGCATGTTAGGCCAACTACACCACGGTTCCAGATCACTTTCTCAAAAGAAAGTATAATTGCGGGGGCAGGATTTGAACCTGCGGCCTTCGGGTTATGAGCCCGACGAGCTACCGGGCTGCTCCACCCCGCGTCGTTATAAATATAATATGGTGGAGGCTGAGGGGATCGAACCCCCGACCCTCTGCTTGTAAGGCAGATGCTCTCCCAGCTGAGCTAAGCCTCCATTTA
>NZ_JBBOTQ010000021.1:0-58023 GCF_038005685.1 Priestia sp. FSL H7-0729 | reverse complement strand
GGCTGGGCGGTATCCGCCAGCAACGCCTCCGCCTCGGCCGCCAGTAGTTGGCGGCCGCTGATCCGCTCAGCCAGCAGGGCCGCGTCCCGCTCCAGCTGAGCCCACTGCCCGGCGGGATACGGCTCTGGCATCCCGCCTACCTGAATGCGACGCGCAGCGACACTCCCCGCTTTGCTTGCTATACCTTTTCTCGCCTCAACTTCCCCCGAGGCCAGTTCATATACATCCAGCTTCCGCGCAAGATAACTCTGCCATTCGCGCTGGCCCCACTGATCCATACTTCGCTCCATCTCAAAATGTTCAACCAACCAGGATGCCTGACTTAACGGCAACGCCTGATCTAACAGCAACCAGCGCAGCACATGTCGCCCACTTCCTCCCTCTAGCCACCAGGCCACATCCACACGAATGTCGAGTGATAACATCATGCTCCACCCTTCCCTTATACGGCACACATATAAGGCAACCTTCATTTACTCTCCTCCCCCATCGTAATTTTCCGAACGCAAAAAAGCACATGCCAACCCGGCTATTCGCCGGAGCATGTGCTTCATGTCCATATTCATCTTCCTATGATCAATCTACTTATCACTATACCAATTGAATCTTCACAGCACAAGGTTAGTCACGCATCATAAAATTCTTCTAATAACCAGAATCTTTCTATAAAATGGCGAAACTTTTTCCAATCTGAATCGTCTATACTTTTAAATTAAGAGTTCTGACTTCGAAAATCTTATTTTAATACTCATGAGCTCGTCAAAACCCAGTCAATAACCATAGATTGCATAAAAACCCATTTTTAATTTAAAAGCAGACTTGGCTACAATTACAAAAAAAGACTACAGCTTCTGCTGTAATCTTTTCACTGTAGATCTGCGAAATGCTTATCCCATTTCCCGTTCACAAGATGATTTATTGCTTTGTCTCACGCAAATCAATAAGTCGAAACGTGTGATCGGTCTGTGCTACCTGTTCAAAATCAGCAGGGACAGCAGACAGATATGATGTCTCCAAGCCTTGCCTTTGCATAAGCTTTTCAATAATCGTAATCGTTTCCGCTTCTGTACGATCAGCAACAACGGTTAATCTGAAGCTCTTTCCACGGTATAATAATTCCCGGCAAAGTTCTCTTACAATGCCTTCGATCCGCCCTGCCTGATTGGAAGGGATGAGCAGAATCTGCTCGAAACCGTCAGGTTCCGGACGGGAAAGATGGCGCTGGTGCATGGCATGAACGGCCATTGCCGCCAGGAAGTATATGAGCAGAATCATAGTCAGATGAGCAACCATGGCAACTGCACCTCCTCGGAAGGTCATGCTCACCCATGGCGAACATCCCTGTATACAACAAGTATATGCTGTACTTCCTGAAGGGTTACACTTGCAATTGCTATCACTCATATTCCACGCTGATCGACACCGGACGAAGAAAGACAGGCCAGGTCATTCATTCACGCCTAAGCTTGAACATCTGTTCCGCGTAGCTTTACGCTTTGCTCATTTGCAGTGATAAAGTCCATTAACCCGCAGACCAATCCAACATTCTGGAAAGGGCGCGAGTGAACACCAATCTATACTTCCTCAAGGTTGTACCAACCAATGGACTGACTTACCGTAAGAATAATGCTATACGTAGAAAAAAAGAATTAGAGCGTAACCCAACCATATTTGATCGAATTGATAACCGCTTGTGTACGGTCGTCCACTTCCATCTTCTGCAGAATACTGCTGACATGGTTTTTTACTGTTTTTTCACTGATGAACAGGAATTCACCAATCATTTTGTTGCTCTTGCCTTCTGCCATCAAGCGAAGCACTTCAGCCTCACGACGTGTGAGCGGGTTATTGTCGCCAGCGACAAATTTAACGCCTGCTTCCTTAGAAGCTCCTTCACTCATCGCCCCTGTTTCATTAAGATACGTCATACGACGCAGCTGCATGATCAGTTTGCCAGTCACTTTCGGATGTATGAACGCATGTCCTTCATGCACGGAACGAATCGCATTGATCAGAGACTCGGCCTCCATATCCTTCAGCAAATATCCGTTAGCCCCTTTACGAAGCGTCTCAAATACATAACTTTCATCATCATGAATGGACAAGATTATTACTTTGACATCAGGGAACAGCTCACGCAATTTCTCCGTTGCTTCAACCCCGTTTTCGATTGGCATGTTAATGTCCATCAATACGATATCAGGTTTATCCTGATTGCAGAATTCGAGCACTTGAATCCCATCGCCGCATTCGCCGATGACCTCAATGTCGTCCTCCATATTTAAAATGCGTTTCAGTCCCTCACGGAACAGCTGATGATCATCAGCCAAAAGAACTTTAATTGATGCTTTACCAGTATCACGGTTTTCCATCATCCTGCTACTCCTTTCCCTTATCCACGTTTGTCGGGATATGAATCACTATTTTGGTTCCTTGATTTTCTCCGGATTCAATCTCTATTCTTCCTTCTAACAGTTCAACCCGTTCTCTCATCCCAATCAGACCGAAGTGGGTATGATCCTTGCTTTTCTTCGCAAGAAGCTCCGGTTTGAACCCAAGCCCATTGTCCTGAACGACAATTTTGACGAGCTGAGCCTGGTATGTAATCTCCACTACAACATAAGTGGGATAAGCATGCTTTGCAGCATTCGATAGACCTTCCTGCACAAGGCGGTAGATCGCAGCCTCCATCGCGGAAGATAAACGGTGTTCTTTACCTCGTGTTTCAAAAAGCGACCGGATTTTCGTTTTTACCTCAAAATCCTGCACGTACTTCCGAAGCGTTGGAATCAGTCCCAGATCATCCAGTGCCATAGGACGCAGATTGAAAATAACTTTTCTCATTTCTTCAAGACTGGAACGAACCTGGCCTTTCAAATCTACTATTTCGGCCTGGACCATCTTAAAATCCTGCTTAATGAGCATTCTTTCTACAATTTCCGTCCTAAGCACTAGATTGGCAAGCATCTGCGCAGGCCCGTCATGAATCTCACGAGCAATACGTTTCCGCTCTTCTTCCTGGGCCAAAATTATTTTCAAACCAATCATTTGTCGATTTTTGGCAGATTCGATGATCCGGGTCACTTGACCCAGTTCACCTGACAGGTATTCGAGTACAACACCCATCTGCGAACCAATGGTTTCGGCACGCTCCACAGATGCTTCCACATTTTTGGCACGCTTCTGCAGATCATCCCGACGGGCCTTCAGATACATTTCCTTCTCACGATAAATCATCAGATCCAGCTGCAGCTGTGTTGCTTTCTCGTACGCCTGCTTGATATCATGCTCGGAATAACGGACAAAGTCGCGGCTAACCTCCGTTAGCCGGATCCGGGAACGGCGGTAGTTCAGCTCCAATTGATCTACTTTCTCGATCGTTTCCGCCGTCTCCTTCAACACCGACTTTAACTCCTCGTTGAGCGTTTTGAGCTCATCGCGAGTCGAGTCCATAATTTCG
This sequence comes from Priestia sp. FSL H7-0729, assembly GCF_038005685.1. NCBI lineage: Bacteria > Bacillati > Bacillota > Bacilli > Caryophanales > Bacillaceae > Priestia > Priestia sp. FSL H7-0729. The sequence goes on along the minus strand of NZ_JBBOTQ010000021.1, from coordinate 54,563 downwards.
AACATTTGATATTTGCTGTTTTCCATGACTTGTATGGCGTTTTTAATGACGCGGTCTATGGCATCGGCTTGTAAATCCACGTTTGTTCGACTCCATTTCTATCGTTTCCGGTATATATCATACCATATCACGATGAGATGGTAACGGTCTTCGTTTTCTGTTCCCATTTTACAGTCAGTCCAAGTTGCTCGGAAACGAGTCTAAGAGGGACTAAAGTCCTACCACCCGTTACGTATGGTGCAACAGTTGCGCTCTGTCTTTTGCCATTCAGAATGAATTCTTTCTGCCCTACAACCAGATCAATCAGCTTGCTACCACGCAATACTGTGATTCGCTGATTTTTGCTATCCCAACTTGCCTGACCACCAAAAGCGTCCAAAACATGTTTGATTGGTACATACGTCGTACCATTTTTCAGGACTGGTGCTGCATCAATGGCTTTTTTCGTTCCGTTCACCGTCATCGATTTCTGTCCAAGCACAAGCGAAGCTGTTCCTGTAGGTAATCCAACTTCACTGGACTTGGAAGGCATCGTGAATGCGATATTGTCAAAGGCAACCGTACCTGATTTCGCACGCTCATCCTGACCTTCTTCCACGTTCACCACATAGACCCGCTTCAGCTTCGCCGGATAGGCAATATTCAGTCCGTTCAGGTCCACACTCAGCTTCTTCCACCCGTTCCAGTCAATCGCCTTGGCGAGATCGGCATATACCGTTTTGCCATTGGCATCCGTGAATTCAGCACGCAGCCAGTTCAGGCTCTTATCTCCCATAACATCCATGGACATTGATGTAGCTGCAGCAGATACCTCTCTGCCGGTAGAGCCATTCAGTTGTGCATAAGCGTACATTTTGCCTGTTCCAGCTGTCATATCATAACCGAGCTGCAATACATTGGAGCCGGCTTTCTCACCAGTTCCTGCTGTAACAGTTGCCGATCCGGTCACACCCGCTGCGTTCGTCGTGAAGTTGATCGGATAATTCACATTTTCGAAGTTCTCCCAGATCGTTTCGCTTGCAGAAGCCGAGAGTACAACGACTGTGCTGTATCCATCATAACGACCAATCGCATATCCCACTTGTCCACCAGCATTGACGGAAGATACGGTTAATTGGTCTGCCGTCACTTTACCCTTGAATCCGATAAATTCCCATGTCAGTGAGTCTGCCGGAACCGTAACACTTTGTCCGCTCTTCGTCGTTGCCGTTACCGGGATGGACATTGTTGTGCCCGCTTTGAGCGAACCCAGGCCCGATCCTGCTGTCAGGGAAGCCAATTCACTTCCACCGAGTACCGATACTTTAATGGAGGATGAAGCTCCGTTGCTCGTTGCCGTCAGCGTTGCCGTACCTGGCTTCACGCCTTTGATCGTGCCGTTACTAACACTCACGATGCCGTTGTTGCTGGACTTCCAGGACATGCTGATATCACCTGTTGCAATTGGGTTGTAGTAAGTGTCATACCCTTTGGCGGTGTACTTGCCCTCTTGTCCCACCAGCAACGTTTGGCTTCCACTTACGGCAAAGCCCTTCAGTTTACCTGCAGGAGCCGTAGAGAACACACCCAGCGTGTTTACAACCTGACGTTGCTCGGTACCATACTCTGTGTTGAACGTCAGACCGGCGGTTTGCTCACCTAACGGGCGTGTTACCATGGTTGTGGAGCCGCCTCCGTCCAAGTTCATGCCTTTCCAGACACCCACACTGGTCATAAAGGATTGCAGTTCCGTCAGCGACATCCCGCTGCTGTTACTGTTTTTCTCCGCTGCAACGATGTAGACATAACGACCATCCTGGGAGTAGCCTACTGCCGTTCTTGCACGAATACCACCAATGCCGGACGCTGCGATATCCCGGGAGAAGGAAGCTGCCTTGCCACCGTTCACCAAAATGGTATGACCGCCAATCATCATCTCCAGATTACTTGGATCAACCGATTGCCCGGTTGTTTTGGCTTTTAGCTTGTAATCCGCATCCAAGGTTTGCCCAACGGAGAGATGGCTCATGATCCATGTCGCTGCTGTTCCGTGCGCACGCAAAATGTACCCATCCTGCGGCACCGTCATGTTTAACGCTTTTTTATCCGAGATTTGGGTAATTACTCCGTTCTGCACGAGAACTTCTGTCGGTGTTGTGGAAGGGTCATTCGGACGTTTGGTGGATGTCCATGCCGGTGTATAAATATACATCGAGTTGGCATGACTATATTTCACCGAGCCCGACTCTACCGTATAATCCTCTTTATTTATCCCACGCAAAGCAAAAGTTGAACCATCCTGAGCCTTCACTGTTCCATCAAAAGAATACTCGTCAATCATCGGCTTGCCATCCTTCGTCACTGTGAGAGCATACATGCCCGACAGTTCGGAAGGTGTGGAGACCAGTACGCCACCGGAGACCTGTCCACCAATTGGCGCGAGCTCCCCGGATACATTGAAGTAATCGCCATTCACAGCAGCCACTGCACCATTTTCCTTAGCCATGGCACCTGTGCTCTGTTTGCTGTTCAGATTACCGCCCTTGCCTGTCATCACATCCAGCTTCACATACGGGTTCTGCAGATCCACCTGGACCACATCCGCCAGTACGTTGACCTTGGAACCGGAACGTGTTGTCGTATATCTGTATTTCATGAGCTTCGCACCCGAAGTCAGAATTTCTTCACTCAACTTGCTTGTATTCGTAGAGGCCGCTGCGGCCACCGATTGCCATGAAGTGCCTGACCACATCTGCCCACCTGCACTCATCACCGGCGCAATCCAGATTACACCCGCCAGCGTCACAATTGCCCATTTCTTCACCTTACTGCCCTTAACGTCTTCCAGCTGTTTCCCATGTTTCCCCAGCATGTCTGAAACGTCTCTCCCATCTTGTATATCAATCTTAGACATCACGAACACTGCCAAGTAGGCAGCCGATAGCGAGATCCCTAGTATACTCTTCTATTAATAGACTGCTTTTAGTGGAAAAAGTTACGCCCCCAGCTAACTTTGAGGGTATTCTTGGCAAAAAGAAACCCAGGCGCGGCATTAACTGCACACCTGAGTTCTAGAACAATATTGATTTATGTTGAATCCTATTATAATTCTGGAAAAAAAATTTCGGAAGCTCTCTATTGGTTTCCTCGTAGTTAGCATCAATGTTAAATTCATCACTATAATTCCAGTGCCCATTGGCATAATCAAGATAGAGGAGTGCATTATACTCAGAACTATGCTGCTCTCCATTCTCTGAAATGCTACTCCATTGCAACGTAGCATGGACAACGGCTTGCTTCTCCCCAAGAAACACGACACGTTCGTTGGACATACGGTGCGTAGCATCTTCATATTCAAAAGAAGCCTTTTTACTTTTCTCCCAAGTCATCCAGTCAGCAAGAGCATCTGCATTTCTTTGCTGAATCTTATATGGCGAAGTATATTTATATGTTAATTCATAATCTTCCTGATTCAAAGCTTCATAATATGTCCTCAGATCTGACAATATGCTCTGTTGCTTTTCTTTAAAATTCTCCTTTATATTATCAGCAGATGTATCAATATCTTCTGGGAGACTGGTATAACTGGACAGATATTCCGACTGAAGAATTTTCCACAAATTATTTTCCTTCTTGATTCGGAACACGATCTCATGTTGGTCGTCCATTACCTGATTATTATGGATATATGTAACATACAATAATGCCTGGTTCGCAGATTCATATGTAATGCTTGTTATATCGATACTATAAATTCGATCAGGGATTTCGCTCACTTGGGGTGCAATCTTACTATCCGTCAGATAGGATCTCTGCATATGGTTTGAAGCTAGTAGTTTTACAGTGAAAGCTCTATCATATGTTGTTATCAGATCAAGTATCTCTTTCTCTTGACCATACCCATACTGCACCATCCACGCCGTATTCGACTTTTGATCATACTTAACCGAGTGCTTGGTTAACCAGGCGGCATAACGGATAGGTAAAAAGAATTTTCCATCAATCTGAATACCTGGCCTTTGTAATTCGTAGTAATCTCCCGATCCACTAATATAACCATCGTCCGGTAGAAAGATAAATTTTGATTTCCCGATCTTAACTGAGATCTCTCGATCTACCACTGAGTACTCCGCTTGGTACCCCATTAGTTGAATAAACTCTCGAAATGGAACATACACCGTCCCTGATTTTGTCATCAGTTTAATGTCAGTAGGCTTTTCATTAACGTACAGTTGTATGGATTCTTTATTATTTTGAGCATAAGCCAGTGATGGTATGGATATTAACCCCAGAACGAGGAAAATTACTAGCATTTTTTTTAGCAAATTTACACCCTCTATCCATGAAATTTATGACTTTATAATATAAAAAAGCGAAACCAACCAGTTGAACTTATTCCCCTGATCGATTTCGCTTCACTAAGATAAAAGAGCTAATTACTATTATAGATATCCTAACTTGTCCAATACCCGTTTCAACATGACTGCTGCCTGTGCACGAGTAGCATTTCCCTGAGGTTCGAATGTTCTGGCTGTCATGCCTTGAATGATTCCCTCCTGCACTGCTTTGGCGACAGAATCCTTGGACTGGATTTTGTTACTGTCCTTGAACTTGGATAGAGTGGTGGCAGCCGAAGATTGAAGAGAGACTGTTTTCCCACCATAGTTCATCGCACGTACCATCATAAGTGCCATCTGCTCACGCGTGATGGGGCGATCCGGTTTAAACGTACCATCGGTATTTCCCGTAATGATTCCCGCTTCAGCTGCAGCACCGATATAAGCACTTGTCACACTACCGCTACGTACATCCTGGAAACGGCTTGCTGCGGTCGGTTCTCCATTCAGTCCAAGACCTCTAGCGACCAATTCAGCAAACTCTGCACGTGTAATGTTCTCATTCGGTCGGTAGAAGGTACCACCCGGTGTGCTAATAATCCATTTGGCAGAGAGCTCCTTAATGACCTCACTAGCCCAGTGTGACGCTGTATCCGGATAATTAACGATGTTGTTAACAGGGACAACTGACTGATTGCCATTCAGTTGTCCTCGAACAACTACACCACCTGTCGTATTTTTAAAGGAACTAGGTACATTCGATAACCTAAACGTAACTGGATCGATATACGTAAATCCGGATGTTACACTTGGGGTATTGCTAGCCAATTGCATGGCCAGTTGGCTTTTGACATTCTGATCCACACGTTGATCGCTTGTTCCATTACCGGTATACAAATATACGTCCGTATAGTTGCCAAGCTTTTGCGCTCCTGCACCTGCAATCAAGCCTTCCATCGTCCCCGATGAAGACACGGGCACCGTCTCTAACTGAACGTATAACGATGGAACTGCTGCTCCTGTCGTTGTACTTGTGTTTGACGTTCCTACACTCCGACTCATAACCGCCATATCTAGATTAGACAGTGGCACCGTCCAGAGAAGATCGCCATATTTCACACCAATAGAGCCTGTGCGATAACTTGCAGCAATCTGAGTCAGTGCATTCAATGGGAATCCAACATATGCAGCCGATTCACTGTCCGGAATCTCGAATACCACCGGCTGAGTCAATTTCCCGTTTGCTCCAGCGTATTCAAAGGACTGAATCAACTTGGTTGCATCCACGTTGAATTGACGAGTCGGGCGATTATAGTGTGACATCGCAGATACAGCGGAAGCCGTGGTATTACTCATCACAAGTAAAGACTGACCATAGCTCGATGCATCCAATTCCGACAGCCAGGAAGGACGATCTCCTGACTGATTATTGTTCGAATTATTATTCGTCTGTTGCAACGTAAGTGGACCAAATGCTGTTACTGTTACATTCGACGCATCTCGTAACGGCACAGCCCCAGGTACATAACTCACCGTTCCCGTCTGAGTAGCTGTCGATGCTATTGTTGAAGTATCCAATTTCAACGTCACCACAGAACCAGAAGCTGAAGCAGACAATACGGTTGTCGTTGAATTACCAATCACTACACTGAACTGAGATACTGTTAATGCAGCCTGGGACTGGATTGAATCACGGAAATTAATCTGAACCGTGTCTCCTTGAAGTGTAGCCGACAGGATTTTTCCATTTCCATATGTGTACGTTACTGGAGTCAGATTGAGATATCCTGCCGGGTTATTGTTCAGATCCGTTAATCTCAATGCTCCAGGTACATATGATAAAGATATATTTTGTGTATCCTTCACCGCTGAAGCCAGTGTTAACGTGACCAGATCATTTTCGATCTCGGAATCATTAACGAAGACTGGCTTGCCATCAACCAGAACAGAATATTGGCTGTTGAGCGGTTTATTCGTCGTGATCAGTGGTTCATTGTAACGCATCCATAACTTGTTACCACTCACCTCAGCACTCTTGAACTCAGGTGGTTTGGTATCAATGGAATTGCGGACATAGAAGCCGCTAAATCCAGCAAGAGCCTGTCCTCGTGTATCTTTTACAGGCCATGAACCTGGCGTGTATGCAACCCGAACAACTTCCCCATCCGTAATCGATCGACTAAGATTCAATGTCACCACAGAACTACCATTGATCGATATGCTATTGATACCTACAGCCGACTGATCCGCAGTTACACTGAATTGTCTTGCTGCATCACTTGAAGTGACATATACCGTCTCAGGGTAGTACAACGTAATTGTACTGTAATACACGTTACCTTCTCGCGGCTTGGACATAACAGAATCTAAACCGTTCTCCACATCTCTTGCGCCAAAAGCAGCCGCAGCATTGGAAGATTGATCTGTAAGACGATTACCTGTAGTACCGGGTGCATATGCGATCCGCACAACCTGTCCTACCGCTACACCTGTATCTAAGACAACATATACACTGTCACCTGAGATATAAGTGGAGCTGACATTCCTCTTTTCACCATTTACAGTTACAGCATACGTACTACTCAACGAATTAGTGCTGTACAGCCACTCATCATACGTCAGGCGAATGGTGTTATTGCTATGCATCTTAGCATTCTTCAACACAGGCGGAGTTGTATCTGCACTTAATGTTTTAAAGGCCCATGATGTAGACCCATTAAGACCTGTAAATGTATTTCCTGCTTTATCACGAAACGTATTGGCTGGAATGTCTATCACATAATTTGTGTTGCTATCCAATGCGTTCGTAGGTGTAATAAGCAATTGTCTATTGTTTGCACTATTAATGGCTGTCTTAGATGCAACAATTGCTCCATTTGCTTTTTTGAGCGTTACATTCTGAATGTAATTCGGATCAAGTTCTTTGTTGAACGTAACTGTTAAATTTCCCGTTAATGGTGCATTGGTAGTACCGTTCGTGGGAGATACAGTAGATACCATAAGGGACGTCGGATCGGATATGATATTGAATCCCCAAACATTCCCATCAATTGCACTGATATCATTCTCATTTCTATCCCTCAAAAAACCTTCTGGCATTACGATGTAATATGTAGTGTTGTTGTTCCAGTTATTCGTGGGAACGATCGTAATCGTATTGGTTCCAAAACCTGTGATTCGAGGTGCTCCTGCGTTGACTGGAATCTGCTCAAATACAGTACCACCAACTCTTCCCTGATAAATAGTGAGGTTGCCTCTACCTGCGGTTACCGGCTTATCGAATGTCATCACTACTTTAGTTGAAGGGGATACCATTGCTGCGTTATCAGGAACTCTAGTCACAAGGGAAGTTGAGCCTAGCCCCAGCGTACTGAAGGTCCACTCTTTGTTAGTCAGTCCTGGAAATGGAGTATTGTCCGCGTAAACAAAAGATTTATTATCTATCTCTACGTAGTACGTTGCTCCCGGTAGAACCTTGCCCAGTGTAATCGTCACTCGTAGACCCGTAGCTGCTACAGGTGTGTTGTCTCCCGCGTCCGGTGTCGTAGGATCTGTAATCGGTGGTGTGGGATCAATCACAACTTGGTCACTGGTTACCAACACCGAATCCATTGTTGTATTGTCATCCAAACGTTTAATCAAGATTGAACTTTGTGTACCAGTTGCCTTCTGAACAGGTTTATCAAAATCAATAACGAATGGTACTGAACTATCCACATTCGTTCCTTTCACAGCAGGAACAGTATTCGTTATTCCATTTGCACTTAATGCGTGTGCCGCAGATGCTTCCCGCTCAACTCCACTCCAACCCGTAAGCCAGCCTTGAGCCGTTAGCATGACGATCAAGAGTCCAAGTATGCCTTTTCTGGCGATTCTCTTCAATTTCACTGATCTTCCCCCTTATCTGAATTTCCTCTCTGTCTGATGTACAGACCTCATTATGTATTTCGGTTAGAGAAGGGATTTCATTTAGTTATTTGGGGATATATTCCATAAAATGATAGAAGCACAAAAAAACCCTTAATTCCTTATCGGAACCAAGGGTCTCATTGGATGATCCACATAACGTTAGCTAATTAAAGACCTGCTTGAGTTTTCAAAAGGTCTACTTTGTCCACTTGCTCCCAAGGTACATCCAGGTCTGTACGGCCGAAGTGACCGTATGCAGCAGTTTGTTTGTAGATTGGGCGACGCAGATCCAGCATACGGATGATGCCAGCCGGACGAAGATCGAAGTTGTTGCGCACAAGCTCAACCAATTTCTCTTCGCTGACTTTGCCAGTTCCGTATGTATCCACGTTGATCGATACCGGGTTGGCTACACCAATCGCATAGGCGAGCTGGATTTCCACTTTGTCTGCAAGTCCTGCAGCTACAAGGTTTTTCGCTACATAACGAGCCGCATAAGCAGCGGACCGGTCTACTTTAGTCGGATCTTTACCAGAGAACGCACCACCGCCGTGACGTGCATAACCGCCGTACGTATCTACGATGATTTTACGTCCAGTAAGGCCTGCATCTCCCTGAGGTCCGCCAATAACGAAACGTCCTGTTGGGTTGATGAAATATTTAGTCTGCTCATCCAGCAATTCAGCTGGAACGACAGGCAAGATGACATGTTCTTTGATGTCTTTTTGAATCTGTTCCAGTGTAGTCTCTTCAGCGTGCTGAGTAGACACAACGATTGTATCCACACGTACCGGCTTGTCACCGTCGTATTCAATCGTTACTTGCGTTTTACCATCCGGACGAAGATATTCCAACGTACCATTCTTACGCACTTCCGCCAGACGGCGTGCGATACGGTGTGACAATGCGATTGGCAAAGGCATAAGTTCTGGTGTTTCGTTCGTTGCAAAACCGAACATCAGACCTTGGTCACCTGCACCAATGTTTTCTGTTTCACGAGCGACTTGTTCCGGGTCACGATTCTCAAGCGCTGCGTTAACGCCTTGGGCAATATCAGCGGACTGCTCATTCAGAGAAGTCAGAACTGCACAAGTGTTATAATCAAAACCGAACTTGGCACGTGTGTAGCCAATATCCTTAATTGTATTACGAACGATGGACGGGATGTCCACGTATTCAGAAGCTGAACTGATTTCACCGATGACAAGCACTAAGCCTGTGGCTACGGAAACTTCGCAAGCTACACGAGCATTGGGGTCGTTTGCAAGAAACGCGTCCAATACGGCGTCTGAGATCTGATCGCAGATTTTATCCGGATGTCCTTCAGTTACAGACTCCGATGTAAATAGATGCCGGCCTTTAACAGACATGAAGTTTCAACCTCCCATAACTAGTAGTATGGCGATTGCCCGAACAAAACATGACAGCGATTCGTTCACTGTACCCTCGAAGCTTTCCAACATGGAATAAGGACCCAGGGTCCGCAGTTACGAAGATAAGGATTTTTCAGGTAATTGCCTCAAACGAAAATCAACCTTTCCCTAGTGGAAAAGGTTGCATACCTCAAATGCCATCTTAACGTATTTGTCAAGACGTGTCAAACGAATTGGGGTAAGGAAAAAAGCCCTATAAGTGCTGCTCTGCCTGACGAATTAGCCTTTTGGTGATCTCTCCACCAACCGATCCATTCTCGCGGGAAGTCAGATGTCCCCACCCTTTGTATTGCCCATAAGAATGATCACTCACTTCGCCCAGTTCAGATCCAAATTCTGTATCCGCACCAGCCAGACCTCTGCCACCATAACCCACATTGAGACCAAACTCTGCAGCAATCTCATACTTCATCTGATCCAGCATTTGACGACTTTCGGGTACCACTTTGCGATTGCTTCTAGCCATGTTCCTGCACCTCCATTAATTAATTATCAACAGTTATAGAGTGAGCAGGAACCAGACTGGCTAGCCGTATTAATGTTTGTTAGAACTGGTTAATCTGCGCAAATGAAATGTATTACGAATGAATAATTCCTTTCACAGCTACCCATCCTATTTCAGAGTATATCCACCACGAACCATTACGGTTAGGCTATATTTATTCCCTTCCAATACCGCGATCCCCCGTCCATCCCTTGGAAAAGAGAGCAGATGATTGGTTGGCGCTGCCTGTCCATTTGTCAGGTCAATCCCGTCCGTCAGATCAGCTACACCATTCGTACCTTCACTGACGATCACAGCTTTGCCGCTACGTACAATGAACTCCGCTCCAGACTTCCCGATCAGCTGTTGACCCGGCTTCACCGTTACGATCTCAACGGCATCAGATGCGCCTGAGACCAGTGGAGGAAGCGAAGTGTCTCCACCTGTGCTACCTGAGTTCCCTGTTCCCGTGGAGCCGGTGTTGTTACCATTTCCTGCATTGCTGTCTGTTCCCATATTGGTACTACCGTTTCCTGTCGGGATCTTACCGCCCAAAGCCTGTTGGATCTGCTGATCTACGTAACTCTTCGTTACAACTGGATCATCCGCTGTACCTGGTTGGCTAGTCCCTGCTCCACTGGCTGTATTGCTGTATACCGACCCAACCCACACGCCAACACCAATGGCGAGCGCAGCGAGGGATACTTTCATATAAGGTTTCATGTGAATCATTTTCCTCCTTTGGTAATCTATTAACTTTAACTATAGAGAATAAATAGACATGCGACAAGCAAAACCTCGCTTCCGCAGATGTGGAAGCGAGGTCTTAGCTTTAGAATATCTTAATTTTCGTACAAATTACCGATTATTATTGGGATTATTAGAACCCTCTTCCGGAAACTCTGGGATGATTGGTTCTTCTTTTGGCAGTTTGGATACATCGTAACTATAGCCTTGTTCTGCAAGGCGTAGGCGTTGTCCCTCGAACACATCATATAAGGCTACGCGATATGAGCCACCACGTATTTTGTCAAATACGGTGTCATCAATACTCCAGTTGAGCGTCTGGTTAATGCCTGTCTTCAGATCGGTCCCTGGTGTGATCTCTTTATCAAACACTTTTCCTGACCCATCGGTTAGAGATAGAACAAGCTTGTGTCCATACTCTCCACTATCCACAGCTTCCTCCTGTGTTAAGGAGTAGATCATCTCGATCTGTACTGCCGTTCCACCTGTAAGGTAAGCTTTGATATTGCTACCCGAGAATTTGAACGGATACAAGTCTATGTCATTCAGAGAGGATAGAACAGATAATGATTTCGGTTGCACCTCAAATGACATGGCATTAACATAAGCCGTCGCCTCGCCTTCACCGGTGACAAACTTGTTGTCAGCAACGCCTTCACCTACAATCAGACGCATATCAGATAATGTTTTTACACTTTTCGGCACTTTAGCCCAGAACGTCACAATACTCTTCTGACCTGGTCCCGGTACACGGTTTGCCTGCTTGGCTGTTGCTTTGTAATATTGACCATCTGCTGTTTTGTAGTATCCTACCAACTTCGCAAGGCCACTCTGACGCAGAGACTTATTCGTCATCTCGAATTCGGTATATACAATATCGGACGAAGATCCCGGATACACATACGTTCTGCGTATGCCCAGCTCTGTTTCTTTATCAGAAGTTCCTTGGGTATAAGTCTTCCCTTCGCCTACATAAGAGAGGGGCTGAATTAACCCGGACGTGCTAAGGGTAATCCAATCATTCTTTTCTTCCTCACTTACTTTCTCCAGCAAAGTCAATTCCAGACGGCTCATGTTAAGTTCAGATGGAATCTTCGTCAAGAGATAAGCTTCCATGACCATCCCCGAACCGAGCAACTTGCCACCTTGCGCGCTAATCAGCTTCGTATCTCCGTCAATTCTAGCGGAATCAATCGTGAACATCGCTTCCAGTTCAGGCAATTGAACTGTTTTGGCTGATGCATTACGAATAGTGACCTTGGCAGCAATAATATCACTGTCTGTCCAAGGAAGCCGTTGCAAGGAGCCTACAGATACACCGAATGTACCTTTACTATTTTTAATTACCGTTTCTGTCGTAAGTCCATCTCCACTTGTTACGGATTCAGGAATAGCATAGATGCCAACCGGATAGGAGAACTCAAAACCACTCGTGCCTCCACCAGACGTTTCCCCTTCTTTGCTCTCATCTTTGGTCGTCGGTGTCATCGCATATAATTTGATTTTACTGGTATCCCCATCTCCTTGAATCGTAGTGATCAGCTTAATCGTTTTAGTTGCACCTGGCTTCAACTTCAGATCATCCAGCGCTTTCGTCTCGATCGGATAGGAAGTACCATCTTCTGTACGGATCTCTAATGCGTATTTGGGAACCTTAACTTCTTTTTTCCCTTGGTTCTTAATAACCCACTGCATCGTTAGATCAAACTCTTCATCCTCTCCACGGACACGAGCAGATTCCAGAAGAGTCGATACAGGTTGTCCATCAATCGAGATAATGTTCGGTTGATTCGCTACTACGTTTACATTGGTTTGGCTAGCTTCAGGAAGCTGTAATGCAGCCACTGGCAGAGCAGTCTTCTCTTCACCTTGTTCTTCCACAAGAAGTAATTCGGACTTTTCCAGTTTCAATGCTGTAGGCAATGAAGCCATTAAATTTAACGTTTTGTTGGCCTGTGCCTGAATGCTGACACTTGTACTATCCTTATCCGGAGTCAACGGATAATTCGTACCACCTGGTGTACGTAGAATCCACTTGATGTTTGGATTGTCCAACAGCTTGTAACTGATATTATTCAGGTTTACGCCGACTTTGACGTATTGTTTCTTATTCTCACCCGGATATACTTTAATACCCGAGACTTTAACCTTGACGGCTGAGTCACTCAGACGAACCGTCTTCGTTTTGCCTACAGGTGTAGTGATGCTATATGATGCGGGAACATTGAATTTCCCCAGCGTGCTTTCATAATTCGGTTTGCTGAAATCCCATTTTACAATCAGGAAGTTCAGATCACTTAATTTCACTTCACGTCCAACCTTCATAACGTATGTGAGATCCACCGTGGAACCTGGTGATACCGTCTTTTTCTCCTGATCCTTGGCGATCAGCTTTGGAGAGAAGCTTGTTCCACCTTTTGTTTTCACTTTGCTCCAATAATCAAGCATCATCATCGGTGTGCTGTCATTATTTTTATACGTCAGTGTATACGTCACCGTATTCCCGTCGTCTTGCGACAAGATATTAACGTCGGTTAATTTCACGGTACTCCGTGCGTTCACTTTAACCGCAGGTACCTTAGCCAAAGTATGTACGACTTTATTCGTGGTTGTTGTCTGTTGCTTCTTTGTTGTTGCGCTGTTATTTGTAGCAGGTTTACCTGAGTTAGCTGGTGTACTTGCGGCAACTACTAAGCCTCCACTTGAACTGATGAATAACATACTAGTTATCAAAGTCGTTATGACCTTTTTATGATCCACTTCCAAACCTCCCATAAGTTGCTTGTTGCTTTATAGTATAAACGTTTGGGATGGGGAGAAAGTTACGATGTTGTTGGTTTTTTGTAAGAGACTTTCGACGCTTAGTTATTTTCCATTATCTGAGGATGCATCTCTGACCTTAACTTAAAATTCAGAGAATAACCCACTAAAAAGTGGGGAATCTACTCCAGTCCATAGGTATTGTGTCATCCACAATTGGAATCATCACGAGGAACAAACTAGTTGTAATTTTCAATGCTTAACCCTCAGAATCTAGGCTGCTTTTTTCATCATCACTCTCGCATAAATGAAGATACTATGTCTGCAAGTAAAGCTCAATCATTACAATTGATTATAAATAAAAAAAGGACCAGAGAATTAACTCTCTGGTCCCTCCTTCAAAGATATTAGTTATTGCTAATTGTTGTTGCCACAGCAATGTTGTTGTTGTTGTACACTACAGTAGCTGCGAATTGATCGCCAGCAACATTGTCATTACCAATGTTAACTTCGATTGAATTTCCACCTACCAAAGTAGCAGTGTACTTTTTAGCAACACCAGCAGTAGTAATAGTTACTTCACCGTTAACGAGTGAAGTTACTGTTTTGCTCAGTGCTACAGACAGCTTACCAGCAGCAGAGTTAGCGCCGTTAGCAAACGTATAAGTTACAGTATCACCATTTGTTGTAGGAAGAGCTTGTGTAGAAGTACCATTTTCTGCTTTGTAAGGCAAGCTTGCATCAGTGATAGCTTGAATGATGTCAGCTTTTGTAGCAGCACTGTTAATAGTGATTGCAGCGCCGTTATTAGCGAAAGTCACTTTATCAGCTGCAGCAGTATCCAATGTGATAACAACAGGAGTAATGTTATTACCGTTAGCACCTGGAGTATTAGCAATCAATTTAATACCAGCAACATCAGCTGAAGCTGCAATAGCAGTCTTTGGAGCTGTGATTGTAGTTCCAGTTGCAATTGGATTAGTTACAGTAGCAGAAGGAGCAGCAACAGTATACACGCTGGAATCAGCAGCTTTAGAAGTTGTACCCAAAGCTACGAGATATTTAGCATCTTTTACTTGAACAGAGATTGGTTTGTCAAGAGCTGATGCTTTTTTCAGCGTTACCACTACTTCATTATCTGTAACAGAAGCAATTTCATAATCAGCAACTGGAGTCAGCGCTGGAGTATTTGTTACAGACAAATCTTTAACAATGATATCATTGGCAATGTCAGCTTCATTAGTGCCATCGATATTATCCACAGCATTTGTAAATGTGATTGTAAACTCTTGGTTTGCACCTGCTCCAGTTCTAGTAGATACTCCAGTTACACGAGGAGCTACAGCATTGTTAACTGTCATAGAAGCATTAGTTGACAGGTTAAGTTTGCCATTAGAATAAGTCTCGATAGAGTTGTTAGCAAACAGAGTTACAAGAGTTTGACCTGCTACTTCATCAGTAGTTTTCAATGTTACTTTGTTCTCATCAATGCTAACGGAAGCAGGGTATGCACCGTTGATTTGGAAGTCGCTAACATTTGCAGATGCAACTACTTGGTTGAATGTCAACTCGAAAGTTTTAGCATCTTTTTGTACAGCGTTAGTCCATTTCAATTGGTTAGTAGCAGCATCTTTCAAGCTAGAAGCATCCAAGGATACTACTTGACCTGTTTTGGATTTCAATCCAGTTGCTACTACACCTTTAACGGAGCCGTTCGGTCCGAATGTAACTTTAGTTCCATCGATGAACTCAGGGAACTGAAGTACTACGGATTTACCACCGTTAACTGCGTTTACGCTAACTTCAGTTGGAAGAGCGATGTTTTGAGTATTAGCACCGTTTTTCTCGAAGTTAATGTAGTAGTTACCTTTAGTATTAACAGTTGCCAAGTCCATTTCGCGACCGAAGTTCAATGTTACTTTGCGAGCAGACTCATTGTAATCTGTAGAAGAGATGGAAGGGTTCGCAGTATCGTTAGCTACGAATGTACCATTGTATTCTACCAATGTGTTTCTCAACGCTGTAGTGTCTTGAACATCAGCAACTTTCAAGTTATAAGTGCCAGTTGCAAGTGTGTTAAAGAAAGTAACGTAGAAGATTTTGTTGGAAGAGTCAGCTGCTACCACACTGTTTACTGGGATGACATCGTCACCTTTTTTAATAGTGAAGTATTTTTTATCAGCTGCACTTACAGCTTTGTCAAAACGAACTGTCAATGTGTTAGTACGATCTCCAAATGTAGTTTCAACTACTTGTGGACGAACCAAGTCAACAGTTGCATTGATTTTGTGTTCTTTCACAGCATTAACGTTACCGGAGTAGTCTTTAACTTCTACAAACAAAGTGGACTCATATCCTGGCAGACGGTTAGCTTGTGTGAATTGAACTTCATATACGTTAGAAGCAACTTGAGTTACTGTACCAGTTTTCTTAGTATCGCCAGACTTCCAGTAGAAGCTGTCGTTAGTTACAGAAGCTGGATCGATTTCTTCATCGAAAGTAACAGTTACTTTTTCAAGAGTAGCGGAGATTTCAGTCACTTTAGGACCTTCAGTATCAACAGCTACTGTGAAGTCAGTTGTTGCAGACAAAGATTTCAAACCAGCGAAGTCTTCAACCAAAGAAGTTGTCAACTTGTGAGCACCTTCAGAGATCGAACCAGTGTAATCACGAAGGATTACTTCACGTTGGTTAGCACCTTGTGTTACAGAACCAACAAAAGCTTTGTCATCCAATTGGAAGTTGCTGCTTGTTGGAGCTACAACTGGCTCAGAGAAAGTTACTTTGATAACTTTAGTTCCCAGAGCTTTAACTTCTGCTACTGTAGGCAGAACATTGTCAGCAGATGTGAAGGAAACTTCACCTTGTGGCAATACTGTACCAGTAGAAGATTTCACGTTTTTAGCAACAACTTTGTAAGTTGTTCCTTGTACGAATTTGCTGGATTCATTCAGCAAGAGACGAGCTGTTTTACCGTCAGCCAACAAAGTGATCGATTTGATCCCTTTAGAGTTGGAATCGATGCTGTAGTTGTTTTTGTCAGTTGCAGTAGCTTTGTCTACTTTACCGTCAAAAGCAACGTCAACTTCTTTCAAGTTAACAGAAGAAGCGGATTGTACTTTAGTTGCAGCTTCTACAACATAAGTAACTTTTTCAGTGAAAGATTTTTCTTTGTAAGTAAATTTCACTTCAGTTTCTTTGTTAGCTTCAAGAGCTTTATCCAAAGTAACTTTTACAGTTTCGCCGTCGCTGATTTTGAATTCAACAACTTTTCCACCTTCAGTTACTGTGTAAGAAGTTACTTTCAAGCTTTGTGCTTCGTCAATTGCGTAAGCAGCGCCTACAAGCAATTCACGGGAAGCGTTAGCTGTGAAGTTAGTGTTTGCATCAACCAAACCAGCGTTGATTGCTGCTTGAACATAACCTTTAGCCCAAGCTGGAGCAGTGTTGTTTGTTTCAGCTGGGATTTCAAGATCCAATGCACGAGTCAGGATTGTAGCCATCTCGGACACAGTCACTTTACCGTTGAAGTCGAAGATTTTCTTCTCAACGTTTTTACCTTCCATGATACCAGCAGCAGTTACTGCTTCGATGTAAGGTACAGCCCAGTTTTTAGCTGTGTAGTTTTTGTCAGTGTAAGAAAGAGTTCCAGTGATCTCTTTCAGACCCAGCAATTTAGTGATAACTTTTGCAAACTCAGCGCGAGTCATGTCTTTGTCAAGACCTGCTGTACCATCCGGATAACCGTTGAAGATACCTTTTGCTTTCAATGCATCAAACTGTTGTTGCGGGGAAACTGCTGTGTCACCGAATGCTACAGATGCAAACATTGAGAATGCCATTGCTGTAGACAATGCTACGGATAAAATTTTCTTCATAACCTTTTTTTCTCCTCCTTGGGCGTTCATAACATTTGAATTTTCTTTTTTAATAGGGTCGCTCGTATTCCTCATATATTGTTGCACCCCCTTTCCAGAGTTGTGAGCAAGTTAATATAAATGATGTCTGTGAGCATATCACAGAAACTTGTAAACTAGTTTGTAAATCAGAATCACACGTAAATAGAGTAGTTTCCTAATCCTACCTTACGTATTATACAATGGGTCTCTCGTGCCGTAAAGCAATTTTTTCTAATAAATAGACAAGATTCTTCACGAGGTCATTCTTGGTAACAGGCCCAATGTTTTCGACTCTACACTTTAAACGCAGTAGATTTCAAAAAGTTGCGGATTGCACAAAAAAAGTTTTGTTTTTTTTTATGTATAGGTACAGTGCGGGTATGAAGCCATTCAAAACCTTTTCAAACCGTTGATACAGCAGTGAATGTGGAATGGTGATCTCTGGTTTGTCTGTGCTACCAACGTTTATTTATACCCGCAACTTCAGCCCATGAAGCGACAAAATTCACAAAAAATAAAATAAAAAAGCACCCCTTTTGGGATGCTCTTGGTGCAGTTCTGGAAATATAAGTTATTTAATCTTCATCGCGAGTTCGATAATTTGAGCACGCATATTGGGATCACTGTTCAATCTCAGATACATATCGTCAATTGGTTGTCTGTTCTCACGGTATGTTTTCTCATGCTTCATCGTCGTGTGAGACCATTCAATCAACTCATTCTCAGCCAGAACCAGATTGTTATACGCATCATGGAAGCCAGTGGACTGTACAAGCCCTTCCATAACTTCCTGAGAGATCTCCTGAGTCTTACGTGTATCTTCCAACTTTTTCTCCAGAATGACTGCCTGCTTCTCAAACTGTGTCTTTGCCTTCATGTAGCCCAGCTGGGCTTTCGAATAAATCGGTTTCATTAGCTAACTTCACCCTCTAGATCATTGTGTATTTACCGTTATTGTATCTTAAACTCTAGCAAATTACAAAAATAGTTATTGGTAAAAATTCTGTTTCTTCTATTATAAAAGTACTCTATGTCAATTCATTGACAGCCATGAAAAGGACCTGCCCCTTTAGAGTAAGGGTCAGGTCCTTCCTAAATTGATTCGATATTAGATAGAAATTAGCTCAAGGTTTTAGGGAAAACTTTGGTGCTCTTCTTAAGCAACTCTACTGCAATTTTACCCGCTTCTGCACGAGTCAGATTACCTTTCGGGTTAAATGCAAACTGTTGCTTGCTCTGACCCGCTACTGTAACTGGAGATCCCTCCATAATTTTAGCCTTCGTAACCGCTTGTATCGCTGGTCTTGAATAAGCTTCCATGCTTCCCGAGTCAATAAAGGATTTGGCCAATGCACTAGTTAACTTGCTATCATTGCTTGCTAACTTTAACTCAAGAGCTCTTGCGATCATTACAGCTGCTTGCTCACGTGTAAGAGGTTGATCCGGACCAAAGTTTCCGTCCGTAAGTCCTGATACAATACCTGCTCTGGCTGCCGTTTCAATACTTGCATAGTCCCACGTAAATGAACTTGTCCCTGCGCCTACATCTGTAAATGTAGGTTTATTATCCGAAGTAATCGGCAAGTTCAATCCTTTTACAAGAATGGTAGCAAATTCGCCACGGGATGCACGATCATCTGTTCCGAATTGTTCGAAACGAATCGGTTGCATGAAACCTTTGGCATACAACGCATTCAGAATATTTCTAGCCCATCCATGATTAGTGATATCGTTGTAACTTCTTCTTAATTTCATGACTTTATAATATCCAAATTGATCAAATGGCACAGTAACTGTGTGTTTCTTGGAATCCACTTCTCCACCAATTCGTTTCCACTCGCGTCCTGGTGTGTAGTAGAAGACGGAGATCGTCGTTCCAGCATCATCAACTACATTCGAATCATAGGTCAGTGTTAGTGTTCCACGCTGTGAAGGCTTGATTGTACGCTCCGCTGGCACCTTAACATCTCCGTATAGAGCGTCAGGTGTATACGGTCCGATACCATTCGTTGGAGCCTTATACGTTGTTGAATCTCTTGAACCATATTCACCCAGACCACCACTCACCCAATAAATATCAGAAATTGGACTGAAGTTCAATGTATCCCCGACAATGGCAGAGAATCTTCTGAAGTATTCTTCTTGAACATCGAAGTTGACTGGGTCACCCTCACCTCGCTCTGAACCCACGCCCATGACAGTACCATAATCATTGCGACGCTCTACAATACCATTATTTGGATCTGCAATACCAAAGAGTAACTTATTGTCTGGATAGAACTTCTTGATTCCACGGATATCGGTACTTTCCATAACTGTACCTTTCGGGAAACTTAATTCCAGCTTTTTATTAAAGGCTGAATACTTATTAGCTACTTTCGGAGCCATGTATTGGGAATCTATACCTGGGCTTGTTGTGTAGAATACATCAATAGTGTCGGTGGTTGTTACACCATCACGGTTAATGGTTAGTTTAATTTTATTAGATTTGTCCGGCTTCAACCCTACATAGTCCAGGACAAAGCGATCTGTCTCTACACCTTGCAGCTTCTGTGCAGGTTCTTTATCAATGATAACCCCTGTTGCACCTTCTGCTTCGATGTCAAAATGAACAAAGTTCTTATTTACAACTACACGATCACCTGAAGTCGGTTTAGGTGATAAAATACGGTATCCCGTTACTTCTTTAACAATTTCAAGTTTCTGACTGGTCTTCGCTCCCGTCCGATTGAAGAGGTCTAGTGTATAGATATACGTTCCTGGTGTATCCATTTTGAGATTACGCAGACGAATAACAAAGTCCTGTTGGCGACCTGCTCTGTCAACTGTAACAGTACCATTATCCAGTGCATACTGAGGATCAATCTTTGCATTGTCCCAACTTGCCGTGTTTCCATCTGGAATATCCTGATCGAATATCTTCTGAGTCCCCATGCTCAAACTCATCCGTGTCGCACCTGCTCCGCGAATGACAATATCAAAGTTCTTCAAGCTGGTGGTGATTTTATTATCAGCATACACAAACTCTGGTGACATATTGAACGCATCTTTGACCCACTGTGCATCCTGGTCTAATGGTTCAATAAATTCTGGTCGACCTTTCGTAATTGCAGGTTGGAAGTTTCGAATGTTCGAAATATTATTATCATTAATATAGATTCGAAGTTCTTTGGATACCTCTTTAAGTTGTCCGTTCTCATCCTTAGTTGTTCCTGTCAGCACAATTCGGTTCTCACCGAAAAATAACAAGCCATCGGGTTCTCCAATAGGAATGATCACGCTATTAATTGTTCCATCTGCCCCCAGGTTCAACTTGCGTGGGAAATCCGTATTTCCGCTACCCTCAGTAGAGTATGCTTTAGTACCGTTGGCAAAAATTTCAGCTACAAAATATGGACTGCTAAGCGTATCAAATCCAATGTACTGACCCAGGATTGGAACGCCTGTGGCATTGTCTTTCAAATCATGAGTTTGACCATCAGTAAGATTTTCTACAGAGATAAAGCTTTTTGAAGCGAAAGAAATCGTTGCGTTTCGGCCTGTCACAGAACCAGAATACTTAAATTGAACAACTTGATTTCCCGTTTTGAACCCTTTAATCTGGTAAATATTTTTTGTAGTATCTGTCGCACTAAGTGGACCCACATGGTCCACGATAATTGTGCTTGTTCCTCTAGGCAGATAGTCCGCAACTAGCGTGGTTGGATCACTTGGTGCTCTGCTAGTTTCTACCAAAATATAGAAGTTAGAAGCACTCACGCTGGCTCCATCAAGGGGTATTCCATCTGGTACAGTACCAGACCCGTTGTAGTCTCTAAGATATCTCAATCCTGTAATAACAACCGCATTTTGTACATATTCAAAATTCATACTTGTCGTAACTTTTTTATCGCCGTAGTCTACCGAAAGACTATGATTCTGTAATCGATCAGGTGCTCCAATAAATGAGATTGAATTAATATCGAAGGTAATTAGAGCATAGGCTGGTGTATTTTGCCCTACGCTAGGTATAGGCTCCACTTCCACATTACTTACACTCGCATTTCCATCTCCATCAACATCAATGACCGGATCTACCGTAGCATCAGCTGCTGGAAGTAATAACTGTACTTTTACATTCGCATTAGCAGGAGTGCCTCCATAGGTTGGTCTAGCTGATGAAAGCATGCTTTGCGGCAGCCCATTTGCACCTTCAATCAAATCCAACTTAGTGAATGGTTTGGTCTCATCATAATATAACAAAGAATAATTAAATACTTTCTTATCGACGCCACTCTCAATCGTCATTCTTAGGGTATTCTCACCTGATTTTAGTGTCAGTACCGGAGAGAAGAATGTACCATCCTGCAATAGTGATGTAGGTAGCTCCGAGCCACCATTCAACGATATCGTTACTTTGGATGAGTTCTGCGCAACACCTTGAATTGTAACTTCGCCGGTGTTAACCACGACCTGAGATCCTTCATTCAAGTTGAGGTTATCCGCTCCACCAAGGACTTGCAGCTTCTCAATGTATGGGACGGAATCGTATAAAATATAAAAACTCTCAGAGCGTTCACTTGGTCCTTGGGAACCTGTAAACGTAATTTTATTCATCCCTGGGAAAAGTGTAATGGTTGATCTAAACCGATTATCCGGTCGATTAGGATCAACAGTTACTACCCCTGGTGCAACACGTGTACTATCAGGAGTCCAAGTGTCCCCTTTAAGATTCATCAACTGAACGTTCACACCAAGTGTAGAACCTGTTACGTTAGTGAATGTTCCTGTTAAAACCTGTTCCTTACCTGTAACAACAAAAGCTGATGTACGAGACAACACATCCGCATTGGCACTGTTTCCGCTCAGCTTCAGGCCTACTGTATCTTTCAATTGGACATTCCCAGCATTATCAGGAGTAAAGTAACTTGTCTGTCCCGCCGCCGATGCGACTGGTGCAAGGCCAGCTGGTATTAGAGATACAACCAGCGCCACCATCATCAGCCAGATTAACGGCTTCTTCGTACGTTGCATTCAATCATCTCTCCTCTTTTTAAGTCAGTTACCTTTATATATCGGCAAAAGGTTCCAATTATTTAGTAAAAAGCTCAAAATAAACAAAAAACCTTATCCACGAGGGATAAGGTTGGGTCTGGAATAATATTCAAGAATAGCTGTAAGCATTACATTTATCTATTTATGATTTCGAACGAGTCTCCGGATTTAACTTGACGCGCATGCGCATCAGGAAGTTAATAACCGGTCTTCTCGTTTTGCTAACAAGTCCGATGACTTCTGCTCCGACTTGGAGGAAGAACATCATGATACAGATGACCACAAACGTTACCCAGTTCGCTTCGAACATGGCAGCGGAAGATTGGATAATCGCCAGAACTCCGAAGAACGCAGCGATTCCATAAATGATCAGTACCGTCTGACGGTGACTGAATCCAAGTTCACGCAAGCAGTGATGCAGGTGGCCTTTATCCGGTGCGAAAATCGGTTTCCGTTGTACCGCACGACGGATAATCGCGAAGAATGTATCCGAGAGCGGCACACCGATAATGATCAGCGGGGTAATGAAGGACACGATAGCAATTTGTTTGAATCCGAGCATGGACAGCATCGCCAGAGAGAAACCAAGGAATAGTGATCCGGTATCCCCCATGAAGATCTTGGCCGGGTGGAAGTTGAAGAATAGGAATCCGATAATACTACCCAGCAATACAAGACACATCAAGGCAATCATCATGTTCCCCATCAGGAAGGACATTACGGCAATGGTACCAATGGCAATACCAGATACACCGGCTGCCAGACCATCCAGACCATCAATCAGGTTAATCGCATTCGTTACACCAACGATCCATAAGATCGTCAGCGGAATGGATACCCAAGCTTCGAGTGAAGAATAGGAATCCTGAAAAGGAATGTTAACGAAGTCTACCCGGATATTAAATCCGAATACAACGACAGAAGCAGCAACGATCTGACCAAGCAACTTCACTTTGGCCGACAGTTCAAACCGATCATCCAGTGCTCCGATCAGTACGATAATGGTTCCACCAATCAGAAACGCGCTGACAAAACTCATATCCCGAGTTGTGAACCATGCGGATACAAATGGAAGCAATGCAGCAACTGTAATAATAAAGGCCAGGAATATCCCCAGACCACCAAGACGTGGCATGATCCGTGTGTGAACTTTACGTGCATTCGGCGTATCCATTGCGCCAATGCGGACTGCGAACTTTTTGACAAGCGGTGTCAGGGCAAGAGCCAGTCCCATTGACACGATAAATCCAATGATAAAGATCGCTACCATTTGAACATTCGACCCCCAATTATAATACCTGTACGAAATTATAAATCCCCTGATCTCTTTTTATATATAAAAATTATTGTTAGTCACTTTTGATGAAAAATGCCATTTGCACCAGAACGGAGAGGGCAGAAATAACCTGTAGAAGCGAAGCGTTCGCCTTTATCACGGGATTTCAACCTTGTAAAGGTTAGAAATAGAAATCCAGAGATAACAGCGATCAAAAGGTTATTCTGACATCGAAGTGGCAACGTGCAACTTAAAGTTTCATTTGAGTGGCACACATGTAATCCGGAATGAATTATACGCCGATCCCATCCGAAAAGCTATCCTCAATTTCTAGCATAAACAAGCATTTATCTCTTAATTACCTGTTTTTAACGGACTTTCGTCACGTTTTCTTTGTCACGCATCACCTTAACAGCGAATTTCGGCAGCGCAAGCATCCGACCAGCCCGGCTTGGTTCACGCAATAAGCGATAGAACCACTCCAGTCTTAACTTTTGGAACAGCATAGGCGCACGTTTGGTTTTACCCGAGATCACATCAAAGCTGCCGCCAACGCCCATGGTTACGGGAACCTGCAGTGCATCTTTGTGCTTGTGAATCCAGGGTTCTTGTGTGTCAGCCCCACGTGCTACAAACAACAGATCAGGCGAAACTTCACGAATGGAAGCGATGACCTGTTCATCCTCAGCCGGACCAAAATAACCGTCGCGATAACCCACAATTCGAATCGCCGGATATTGCTGTTGTAACCGAACTGCCGTTTCTTGAATCACCTCAGGGGTGGAACCGAGTAAATATACGCCCCATCGATAGTTTTCTCCAACACGCAGCAATTCATGTAAAAGCTCAAATCCCGGCACTCGCTCAGCTACAGGATCTCCACAATAATTCGCCGCCCATACGACACCTGTTCCATCAGGAACAATCAATTCCGCAGATTGCATAACTTCCATAATTGCGGGATTTTCCAATGCAGCCATAACCATAATCGGGTTGGCGGTAATGACTTGATGGGGTTGCTTGGACAGCACAGCTTCCTGGAGAACCTTTACCGTTTCTTTCATCGTCAGTTTGGAAAAAGGAATGCCGTAGATCGAAACGGTAGGTATGGATCCGGTCTGACTCATCTTTATCTCATCCTTTGCGGCCTAAATAGTTAATAATCTGCTGTGCAGGCACTCTGGCTTCCTGCTTCAGTTGGGTGATACCTTCTTCATGTTCCTTCAGCCACTGCGAACGTTGATCCAGCAGTCCAACGACAGTCTTGGCGAGTTTGTCGCCATCGAGTGAGCTCGTATCCCCTGCGGGTTCACTATCCAGTCGAAGCAAGAATTGATCGATTTTCGGATCATACGAGATGCCCACCGGTGGCACATACTGCGAAGCTGCATATATAAGACTGTGCAGACGCATACCGATGACAAGATCACACTTGCTGACTTCCTCCAGCATAAGCTGAGGGTCGGTCAGATCCTGTGCGATGCTAACCTCACTGCCTTTGCTGGTCACATCACCGAGCAATTCCATAAGGAATCGTGATGCTTGTTCATCAATCGGCAAATGAAACGGCAGAAAACGCAAGTGAACAGCTCTTTTGGAACACAACTTTTTCAATCCTGCGGCAATAGCCGTTAGCTCTTTACGATCCGACTCCCAGAACCGTACGGATATGCCGATCACAGGAAGCTTCGTGTGTGCTCCAGATGTAGTTTCCACTCGATTAGCTTCGGCAGCACCATTGGCTGAGACTGAACCTGCACCACTCTCAACTTTTGCTTCAGGTAATGGCAAACCCATTACCGGGTCAGGTACTACGTGGATCTGATTCCACTGTAGCCCGAGCCCACGCAGGTAGTCTGCAGATTGTTCATCCCGAACGGACACATAAGTGCAAGCTTTGAAGACCGATTTGATCATCGGATTAAAAAATTTACGATTCACAGGGCCAATTCCCTGTGCATAGATAAACGTTGGTTTTTTCAACATCTGAGCCAGCTTGATCACGCCCAGATAATAAGGAATGGATTTCAGTCCAGTTGCATCCTGCAATAGACTTCCTCCGCCACTGATTAACCCGTCGCTCTCCTTGAGTGCTTCACGGACTTCCTTCAATTTCATACGATGCACGGAGCGCACACCGTACATGGAGGTTGTCCACTCGGGATCACCCGAGAGAACAATCGGTTCAATGGTGACGTTCGACCTTTGGCTTTCCTCTTCCAGTGCTGTCAGAATCGACTTTAGCACCGCTTCGTCTCCACTGTTGCGGAATCCGTAATACCCTGAGATGACTAACTTTTGAGAAGTGGTGACCATTTTTTCCAACATCCTTCCGCTACTTGCCACACACCCACAGCAATGATACCGAAGATTAAGCCAAGTCCCAATCCCATCACTCCACGAATGAGTGACAATACAGCCGGCGTATGGATATGCGCGAACGTATCCACCATGGACAACTGTCCAATCGCTGCAATAATGAGCACAAAGATGACTTTACGATATTTTAAAGCGGCGAACACGCCAACGATAAACAGCGGGTGTCCCAGCATAAATTCTTTGAATCTCGGACGTACACCGAACGTATCTTCCAACGTGGTACGCAGGAACATCTCGAATGGTGTTACTGATCCCGAGTTGCCTGTACGGCTCAAGTAATAGTATCCAACAACGGCAGCAACGAGCGCCAAAACAACCATTAACACATTGATTGGCATACGAAGCATTTCTTTAATTTTCTGAATAGAGAACGATCCTGAACCACGATAAAACACAATGTATATCGCTACCAGCGCCATAGGTGCAAAGTGCAACAGACTTACGCCGCGGAATTGGTTGATTACCAGACTGTACGTAATGCTGTTAAGCAACGCGATGACAAAAGGTACTGCCAGGAACGAAATAATTGACGTTCTTACATATAAAACTACAGTCTGTCTCAAACGACGACCCGCAGATGCATCGGGTTGACGCTGTTGCTGATAGTTCACGGTACGAACGGCCAGCACCATCGCTATGGTCGGCGCCGCTATAGCCACAAGCAAGGCAATTCCTTGCTCCAGCAGCGTTGGTTTCAAGAGGAACAATCCTGCACTGCCCACTAGAGCAACCACAAATGCGATCAAGGTCAATAGTGGGATGAAATAAGAAACCATAAGCGCAATCATCGCAATCGCACCAACGAGAGCAACCAGCTTGGCATAACGCTGAATCGACGAATCCTTCACTGTGAATGCTTCAGCTTGTCCAAGTTCGAAGCCATGCTTCGCCATACGTTCTATCGCATGACCAGGTTCACCCAGGCTGTTGATCAAATTCTCAATCGGATCTGTAATCATGGCTTTAGCTGTATTCCGGCTTGGTGATGCATTCATATAGAGCATACGAATGTTGCGGTCTTTGGTTGCTAGAACAAAACGGTCAGCGATCGTATCTACGTCCAGATTGGCATCGCCATCACTAAGTGAGTATAGACGCGTAACGTTATAGTCCGTTTTATACGCAAGGGTCTGGAATCCAGACTGCGGTTTCTTCAAGTTCTCGATAGCTGCAAGACCAATATTGTGCTTGTTCAGCAACTGTGCGAATTGATCGAGACTTTTCATCTCTGCATTATCATTGTACCCTTTCACAGCATCACCATCAAACAAGATGCGCTTTACGCCATTCTCTTCGAAGAAGGTAAGCAAGCGCTCCATCGATTCCTGGCTGTATGGCACACTGTCCGAGATCCGCGGCAAGATGTAGAATCCTTTATCACGCAGCATCTTCACGGCAACCGGATCGGGCTGCAAAGGCTGCATGTTGGCATTCTCCGGAGGAGTCTGCAATATTAAGCCGCTACGACCTTCATACTCCCAAGGAACTACCGGGATCTGCCGATCAGCGAACGTTTGTTCAATAATAGGGGTATACGTCTGTGCATTTTCCTCCGATGTAAATAACACATACGTGTAATTTGCGTTAGAAGGAATTACATCTTTGGTCAGGTTCGCGAGATCCTGGCCGTTATATACCATTAGTCGGCGTGTCTTTCTCAGCTCGTCCAATGTACTTTCGAACACAGCCATCGTTGTTACGCCTGCGTCTTTCAGACGCGTTAATTGTTCGTTCATGAAATCTTGCGGATGTGCCTGATACGCGGAGATATCCAGCAGTCCCCGATAGTTGAAAACAAGTTCTACCTTTTTGGCAGAAGATTCTGTCTGCACCCGATCACTGATTACAGGGATGGACGCAACCAGACCGATAATAACGACGAGCCACAACCACTTCCGAGAAGCGTTATTCCAATAAAGCCATTTTTGACGCACTACATGTACCTCCTCAAGTGTTGGAACCAAATGCACGTTCAGCTCAAGTAATTCGTTCATTTAACATTTATACAATAGGTTACAAACAGCTTGTGTCAACAAGCCCTGATATATGCCAGTCTATCTACACTTTTATTTCAAAGAAAAACCCCTCCGCCAACCAACCTTACGGTGCGGAGAGGCCTTCTCATGTTCTTGCTCATTGTTGCATTCGTATTATTGTGCGTCTACACGCGACATTACGGTAGTCACCAGACGCTCGATCCGGCTTTCCGCATCTTCCAAACTCTCTCCACGAACGGCGAAGTATACTTTGATCTTCGGTTCTGTTCCTGAAGGACGCAAGCAGAACCATGAACCGTCTGCCAAAATGAACTTCAATACGTTCTCCTTCGGAAGACCGTCCAGACCAAGAGAATAGTCCAGTACATCCTGTACAGCAATTCCCGCTACTTCTTGTGGCGGATTGGAACGCCAGTCCGTCATTTTGGCCTGAATCTGAGCTACGCCGTCTTTACCTTTCAGCGTACGGGATTCCAGCTTCTCCAAGAAGTATCCGAACTGGTTGTAAAGCTCTTGCAAGACATCATAGAGGGTCTTGCCTTGACTCTTATAATACGCAGCTGCTTCAGCAATCAGCATCGAGGCAAGGACAGCATCCTTGTCACGGGCATAGTTGCCTGAAAGGTAGCCATAACTCTCTTCATATCCGAACAAGAATGTATGACTGCCTGTTGCTTCGAACTGGTTCATTTTTTCACCAATATATTTGAAGCCTGTCAGTGTGTTCATCACTTCTGCACCGTAATGTTCAGCAATGACAGCACCCATCTCACTGGTTACGATCGTTTTGACAACGGCACCATTGCTTGGCAGTGTACCTGTCTCTTGCAAGCGACTGAGCAGGTAATGTACCATAATGGCACCAGATTGGTTACCGGACAAGACGAAATATTTGCCATCGTTGTCTTTCACGACAGCACCCATACGGTCTGCATCCGGATCTGTTCCGATCAGAATGTCAGCGCCCACGGATTCTCCCAGCTTCATTGCAAGCGTAAACGCTTCGCGTTCTTCCGGGTTAGGCGATTTCACGGTAGAGAACTCAGCATCCGGCTGTTCCTGTTCAGCTACAATGTGCACCTGCTCGAAACCGATCTGCTCCAGTACACGACGTACAGGGATGTTACCTGTTCCGTGCAGCGGTGTGTATACGATTTTGAAATCACGGCCAATGCCGGATTGGATCAGTTCGCGGCTCAGGCTACGGCTTGCCACGGTATCCACGAACGCTTGGTCTTGGTCTTCACCCAGCCAGATCAGGAGCCCTTGAGCTTCTGCTTCTTCTTGCGTCAGCTTCTTCACGTCAGCAAGGGAAGGCACTTCCTGGATGTACTGAATGACTTTTTCCGCTTCATCCGGTACCAATTGACCGCCCTCATGATTGTACACTTTGTATCCATTGTATTCCGGTGGGTTATGACTCGCTGTTACAACAATTCCTCCAGTTGCCTTCTGATGACGCACCGCGAATGACAACTCCGGAGTTGAACGCAGGGATGGGAACAGCTTGGCTACAATGCCGTTTCCAGCCAGAACAAGCGCAGCATCCAGTGTGAATTCAGGTGAGAAATGACGGGAATCATGAGCAATGACCACAGAAGGTTTGCCTTCTTGGTCACCATGCTGCTCAAGCAAATACCGCGCGAATCCTTGCGTTGCCCGACCTACAGTGTAACGGTTCATCCGGTTGCTTCCGGCACCAATGACTCCACGCAATCCCCCTGTACCAAACTCCAGGTTTCTGTAAAAACGTTCCTCCAGCTCTTTCGGCTGATCCTGCAAGTCACGAAGCTCCTGTTTCGTTGCTTCATCAATCGAAGCATCCTCCAACCATTGCTGCAACGTCTCTGCTGCTGCTGTGCTTAACTGTTCCATTCCGATAAACCCCTTCCGTCTATATAAATTCAGGTGTGCTGAGTTACTTTAGCATCTTGCATCATTCGGTCCGTCTACGTTCCTGCACGATGTCAGTGCTCACGTATGTAATCAGCTTGGGTCAGACAGTGCAAACATAATCTCGCCTTCAGCGACCACTTTGTCGTCTACACGGGCGGTTGCTTTACCTTTACCAATCGAACCCTTCAGGCGTGTAATCTCCACTTCCAGGATCAACGTATCTCCAGGCACAACTTGTCCACGGAATCGGAAGTTGTCCAGTCCTGCCAAAAAGCCGATTTTGCCTTTATTCGCTTCCAGGTTCAACATAGCCGCTGCACCAACCTGAGCCAATGCTTCGGTGATCAAAACACCCGGCATTACCGGATACTCAGGGAAATGACCGATAAAGAATGGTTCATTAATTGTTACATTTTTCAAACCAACCGCACGTTTGCCATCTTCCATCTCCAAAATTCTGTCCACCAACAGGAACGGCGGACGGTGCGGGATAATTTCTTGAATCTGTTTGATATCGAGCACAGTGTAATCTCCTCTCGGGATGTTTATATGAGCGTTCTTCATCATAAAGTTTTCATGGGCGCACAGGCGTGCGTTACGGTCACGGATCGTTCTTCTGATCGCTGTTGTTTCCTAATGTTTCTGAAATATTTTTCAGATGGATAACATTAGGAAACAAAGGCGAGCGCTTCGCTTCTTTCGAACGATTCCGTTCCCTCCACTTACTTCGGTGCGGCATGAAACTTAATTATGACCAAATCGAACCTCATATAAAGGTTTTTTAATTTTAAATTTTGTATGGAAAGCATATTTTCGGTTAACACTAGTTATATCCTTCATGACTGCAGTAGTGAAGGTTAAGATAAGGGGTCTCTCTTCGCGATGACGAATGTCTTTCGCAGGGGAGGCCTCTTTTGACGTCAAACGTCATCCATCATTATACTGTTTTCAACGTCAAAAAGAAAACTCCTGCCTGCGCAGGAGTTTTCGCTTATCTCGTTACATTATGGAGC
This sequence comes from Priestia sp. FSL H7-0729, assembly GCF_038005685.1. Classification (NCBI taxonomy): domain Bacteria; kingdom Bacillati; phylum Bacillota; class Bacilli; order Caryophanales; family Bacillaceae; genus Priestia; species Priestia sp. FSL H7-0729. The sequence continues at coordinate 23,420 of NZ_JBBOTQ010000021.1, read as the reverse complement.
GAACACCAGATTATATACATGTTCCCATGTACTCCATTGCCATACGGATCCAATATCCTGTTTGCCCAGTACCACATAGCCAGCTACCATTCCGCCAGCAAGGGCAAGAACAAGCAGGACCGGAACCAGGAACCATCTTGCGATGCGCCATCCACTCTTCTTCTTCTTGACTTCCTTCTTCTCCGGCTTACTGTTCTGCTGCTGTGTTTCTGTCATCACATTCACCTTTTACGCTCTCATAGTGTTGGCAAGACCCATCATGGAGTCACTCGAAGTTAGTGCCTTCGCCGCCAGCTGATAGGTCCGCTGTCCTTGCATAAGCAAAGACATCTCCTGAGTCAGATCCACATTGGATTGCTCCAGGAAACCCGGACGAATCATGGCAACCGCTTGGCGTGTCGCCGCGTTGGCACCAAATACATCATCCTCGGTCAATCCCGCATCCAGTCCGAACAGGTTGTCCGCATACTGTACCAGCCCCTCAGGGCGTTCGATGTCTACGACTTGAAGTTGTGCTCCAATGGTGGCGTTTGCCTCATTACCGCGTCGGATTAACAGGTTGCCATTTTCATCAAAAGCAACTTTGCTATTATTCGGTGCCGTAATACGGTTGCCCAGACGATCCAAGGCAAAGTGGCCTTCGCCATTGACCATTACCATCATATCTGGTGAATTCGGAGTAGGCTTCGGTCTTGTATCAGGTACAAAATGAAATGCACCCTGACGTGTCCACATTTTCTCCCCATTCGCTTCAACGGCAAACATGGCATTCCCCTCAATGGCGAGATCGGTTGGAAGGCCTGTCTCGTTCAAGGGGCCTTGAGACATATCTTTCGTCACATCCGCCAATCGAGCACCAAAACCGAGGTTATATCCCATCGGTGTGGAGCGTCCATCCAGTTTGTACTTGTCCGGTTGTTGTTGAACCCGGGTCAGCACATCCTCGAAGGCCGCTTGTTTGCTTTTATAGCCTGCCGTATTCACGTTGGCAATATTATCGGAAATGACATCCAGACGCTGCTGTATGGCAGTCATGGAAACCTTGGCACTAATCATGGAATTATTCATCGGTGGTTACCCTCCCGCTGTGCGGTTATATTTTAACGTCGGCGTTATACACGCCCGACTTCATTGACGGCTTTATCCAGACTGCGGTCGTAAAACTGTACGACCTTCTGATTCGCTTCATACGCACGGTATGCGGCGTTCATATCAACCGTTGCCTGTGAAGCATCGACATTCGAGCCTTCCAGGTACCCCTGACGGATCTGCACATTATCACCCGCAGCCATCATCCGGGCAGTTGCCCCATTTTCATCACTCAGACTGAAATTGCCATCCCCTTGACGAACCAGTTGATTCGGCTGGTCAATGACACTAATACCGAGAGTAACCCCTGTCGGTGCACCCGTTGCTGCATCCACCAAACGGCCTTGCTCATCCACTTTAAATTGCTCTACTGAACCTGTCAACACGACAGGTTGTCCATTATTATCCAACACTTGTGAACCTGTCGAACTCAACAATTGTCCCGTTCCTGTAATCTCGAAGTGACCATCACGTGTATATCCGGTGTTACCCTCCGCATCCTGAACTGTAAAATACGCCTGAGGCTGGTAAGTAACCGTGCCATCGGCCCGTACAAATTTACCTGATACGTCAAACGGGACAGGTTGTCCAGTCTGCGGATCATTGACCGTCATATTGGATGAAATGGAAAAATCATTTTTCTGCCCAGTCTCCATAATGGTCCCCTGCAAATTCATGGACAAACTCTCTTCCGCGAACACCCCCGTGTTCAGCTTGCCCAGCCGCTTTGTCGGGAGATTCGCATCTCCGCCTACCAAGGTAATGAGCATTTCCGGGAAGGAACGGCTTACGCTGTTCACTTGTTTGTATCCCGTGGTGTTCATATTTACGATATTCTGTGTTGCTGTGTCATGGCGGCGTTGTTGCGTAATCATTCCCGCAGTAGCGGTGTACAGACCTCTTAACATGTATTAACCCCTCTCCTCAAGCGCTTGACCTGCATTGCAGGTTGGCTGCTTGTCCGTTCTGCTTTCCGAGCATGGCGAACCTTTGCTTTTTATATCGGCAGATTAGAACTTTTTCTTAACCACCTGATCCAAATTATTAAGCATAATGCCCGTCCCCTTCACAACACAGTGCATTGGATCTTCCGCAACCCATACCGGTACATGTAATTCATTGGACAAAAGCTCGTCCAGTCCGTTCAGCAATGCACCCCCACCAGTCAATACAACACCACGGTCGATAATGTCCGCTGACAATTCAGGCGGTGTACGCTCCAATACCGATTTGGCTGCCACAATGATGGATTGCACGGAATCCCAAAGCGCTTCCTGTACTTCATTTCCCGATACCGTTACGGTAACAGGCAGACCGGATACCATATCACGTCCGCGAATGTCCATCTCCGTTTGACGCCCACCCGGATGTACGGAACCAATCGCAATTTTGATATCTTCAGCGGTCCGTTCACCGATCATAAGCTTGTACTTGGCTTTAATAAACTTGGTAATAGCTTCGTCGAACTTGTCCCCTGCGACTTTAATAGAAGAGGCGGTGACCACGTCGCCCATAGAAAGGACTGCAACGTTAGTCGTGCCGCCGCCGATATCCACGACCATATTGCCGCTCGGCTGAAAAATATCCATGCCTGCACCGATCGCTGCCGCTTTCGGCTCTTCTTCCAGAAACACTTCTTTGGCACCGCTGCGTTCTGCCGCCTCGCGGATGGCCTTCTGCTCTACAGAAGTAATGTTCGTTGGTGCACAGATCAGAATTCGCGGATGGCTGTACCAGCTTCTTGCACCCACACGATTAATGAAATGTCTGAGCATTGCTTCCGTAATCTCGAAGTCCGCAATAACGCCGTCTCGCAGCGGTCTAATGGCAACAATGTTACCTGGAGTACGCCCCACCATACGACGCGCTTCTTCCCCAACAGCAAGGACACGCTTCGTATCGCTTTCAATGGTCACGACGGAAGGTTCATCGAGGACAACCCCACTTCCTTTCACGTGAATAAGCACGTTGGCCGTGCCAAGATCAATACCGATATCCTTGCTAAACATAAAAGAGCCCCCAAAGTGATATTATTTGGTCAGCGTATCCTGTGAAAAAGAGTCCCTTATCACGTCACCGCTCGTTCGACAAAGTGCAACATATATATGTAAAAATCGGGCTGATAAGATGTCATAATTCGATCCTGTACCAGCTTTTAACATATCATACTTCAGGGGAGGGATTCAATGCATGTGTGAGCTTTTTGGCCTATGTCTTCAAGAAGATGCTTACGATTTGGCGGAAGCCAACACCTCACGTTTCTTGCCACTCGTTTTTTTGTATTTAATTTTGGTCGCTTCCCCGCCCCGCAAATGGCGGATGGACTTGTGATACTCCAAAATGTGTTTCACCTGGTCAGCAAGATCAGGGTTGATTTCCGGCAGACGCTCCGTCAGATCCTTATGCACAGTACTCTTTGACACGCCGAATTCTTTGGCTATGGTACGGACCGTATTCCTCGTCTCAACAATGCAGCGACCAATTTTGATGGTCCGTTCCTTGATGTAATCGTGCACGCTCCCGCCTCCCTACTGTGTGGATAGTTTGGTACATTATATGAGGAGCATGCCTATATATTCGCGGTTTAGAGGTGTGACAAGCTTCGAAGGTCCCATTATTTTCTGAAAAGCACAAAAAGAGCAGAGGTTCAACCCTCTGCCCGTCATGTTGCTGCGGTAAAAATCATTTATTTTTCCGGAAGATATCCTTGCGGGTTAACCGGCTGTCCGTCTTCGTACACTTCAAAGTGAAGGTGGTTGCCGAGCGTTTTACCCAGTTCATTGACGCCAGCGGATGCGATCGCATCTCCCTGTTTCACTTCGTCGTCCTGTTTCACTTTGACGTCTGCCAAGCTTTGGTATACCGTCTTCAGGTTATCGCTGTGTGTAATTTCCACAACCTGACCTGTGAGCGGATTCTGCTCAACCCGGGTAACTTTACCGGCAAGTGCTGCTTTGACTTCAAACGTTTTGTTATCCCCACGTGCCAGATCCACACCCGTGTTCGGGATAAATGTATCATTGTACTGCACCATTGCCGCTTCATGTTCCTCGGTTGAAGCTTCGCTGTCATAGAAAGGTTTCACTACCGAAATTTCGGACGGTACCGCTACCGGCCATACAAAATTCTCCGACTTGGCAACAACTTCCACACTTTCTTCTTCTCCGCCTGCTGCTGTTCCTTCTGTACCCGCCGATGCACCTGTTTCTACTACCCCGCTAGCAGAGTCCGGGTTCATAGCTTTGTCGCCTGTTCCCTGATAGACCCACACTAAGGTTAGTATAATGCCTGCTGCTGCGATGTAGGCTGCCGGGAAGACCCAGCGTTTGGACATTGCTCTTTTCCATGAAGAGGGCTGGCTAGCCGGTACTCCTTGAGTTGTTTTAGGAGTTTCTTCTTGGACTGTTTTTTTGTTTTGTTCATTCATCTTGATCACCTCAGTAACAAGTGTTACCGGGTGCAACTCTTTTATACACGCGCGACTCTAATTATTTTCACGAAGGTTTCAAAGAGTGCTATATATGTGTGTGGGGGAGTGATTAGTATGTGCGCCGCTTCGGGGCCAGAAAACCTTTCGACCGCTGGTTACTACCGGATTTCTTCTATCACCTTCTTCAAAGGTGAAATCCGGTAGTAAAGGCAAGTTAATGCTTCCGATGCAGCTTTCTTTCAGAAAGCTTTCAACTTCGTTTCTTCAGGTCTTTTCTGTCCCCTGCGCTCTCCATACGTTAGCACTCTCCGCATATATAGCCGAATCTCTAAAGCTCTCTCTAAAGCTCCGGAATAGGTGGTTGGTAGAGAAGTCTTGGTTGTCTGTTCATCTCTCCTACTGCGATGCAAGCATCTTGGATGCCTGTCCGAATGAGATGCCGGTATAGTAGTGTTTGAGAATCTGGGTGGCCGTGTGTCCCTCCTGTGCCATGCCATTTGCTCCCCATTGGCTCATGCCAACCCCATGCCCGTATCCATACGTTGTAATCTGGACCTCGTCACCCGTAGTCTTCCAACTGAACTGGCTGGATCTTAATCCAAGCAGCTTGCGAACCTCTGGACCGCTGAATGTTTCACCTGCGATTTGCATTTCCTTAATTCGATGTCCTTTGGTTGTAGACAATACTTCCATCCACGATCCACTCTTCTGGGTAGTAACCGGAATGGCATCCAGGTTCAGCTTCTGCAGAATCTCATTACGTTTCATGGTAACGGTCTGCTTATAGCCTGGTGCCAGGCTTTTATCCCAGGGACTGTCTACACTTTGCAGATACGGCACAGCGTTACCCCATACATCCTCTGCATTCTCGGTATACCCATTACTTGTGGAAAAAAAGGATGCGGTGATCGCCTTGCCCTGATATGTCATCACCGTATCTCGACTTTCACGTACAGCCTGTTGCAGCTTCTCCCATTCCTTCGCCTTTCCCAGACGAGTCCATTCCGATTTCACCTGATCTGGCGGAATAAATACCTGATGGCTTACCGTATCCGTCACATCCGCCGCACCTGATGGAACACCACTTGTATCACTCGCAGCAAGTCTCCGCACAATAAATGTGCGAGCTGCGATCGCCTGTGCCTTTAACGCTTCCAGCCTGAATTCCGCTGGCATCTCAGCTGCCACCACTCCGGTAACATACTCTTCCAGTGGCAGATTCATCGTTGTCCCCGTTGCAGACAGGTAGACGCGAACTTGGGGTTCGGGGTAGGTAACAGGAACGGTTGGTGCAGGAGCTGGGGTTCTTGTAGTACTGACATCTGTTGGAGCAGGGATCGGCTTTGATGATTCGCTAGTCCGCGGCCATACCAGAATTACCGGAATCAGCAGAGCCATTGCCAATAGGGCAGATACAGCAGCAGCAGGTTGCCATCGTGTAGAGTTCCGCCCCCTCCCCCATCGGGGTTTTCGTCCAAATGTCCGCATTCGGCGACGCTTTACACGGCGGAATTCGTCCAGCTCAATAACAGGTATATGAATATGCTCGGTAGCCTGCTGGTTCAGTTCATCTGTCGACACCCGTTCTGGAGTTGATAATCTTGCAGGCTGTGGTGAAACAGCCCTCAGTTTCAATGGGGCAGGCTTGTCTTTTTCCACTCCAGATACGGCATTCTCCTCAGGCTCTTGCATACCTGGACGGGGGACAAGCGGTACTTTTACCTGTATACGAGCTTCTTTCATTCGACTACAACCCTCCGTTGTCTATGGCCGGTCATGTGCCGGTCGTGTTGTTCAAATCCATAGTTTAGGGTATGAGATAGCTCGATCTGATAGAACCTAATTTAAGAGAAACGAGTCCCTTTTCAATCCGTTCCCTGTCCCACTTTATTTTGCTGTGTACATCTTAAAAACGTTGATCTGTCGCGGGATAGAAGTGTGTATCTTGAAACGTCCCCTTATAATCAGGATGCTCTTTCAATTGGTTCAGAGTTGGTACAGAATACGATGGTATGTTATATAAATTAGGACCAGCTATTAATAGAATCAGGTATCAAACATTACGTCCGTCTTTCTTCAAAATAAACACAAAAAAAGCCAAGCCTGATGGCTTAGCTTTATCACTTTTTACAATAAGGTTCCATCGCATTTGTAATTCACACAACCGTGGAACTTCTCAATACTACTGAACAGTATTCTTTTGTTTCAATCCAGTGTTAAGCCAGAGTTGGTTGCACCTTAAACATCGGTACTTCTTTCTCCACTTTTTCACTAGGTGCTTTGGTTGCTTCCAACTTAGGCTCATCAACCGAGATCCGATAGATGTCAGCACCAAGTCCGTTAAGCTTCTCAGCGAGATGTACATAGCCACGGTCAATGTGATGAGTACCGCCCACTTCCGTTGTACCTTCAGCAACAAGACCTGCAATAATGAGTGCGGCACCCGCACGCAAATCGGTAGCCGTTACTTTGGCACCCTTCAGTTTGGCATTACCTGTGATGATGGACGAGCGTCCTTCAACTTTGATCTCCGCATTCATCAATTGGAATTCATCCACATGCATGAATCGGTTTTCAAAAACAGTCTCTGTCACGACACTGGTTCCTTCAGATGCGAGCAAAAGCGCCATCATCTGGGATTGCATATCTGTCGGGAATCCTGGGTATGGTAATGTTTTCACATCCACAGCCTTAAGAGGACGATCTGCGATTACACGCACGCCATTCTCATCCGGTTGGATCGTTACACCCATCTCTTCAAGCTTCGCGATAACGGAGCCTAGGTGATCAGAGATTGCACCTTCAATGTACACGTCACCACCAGAAATTGCAGCAGCAGCCATGTACGTACCAGCTTCTACCCGATCCGGAATGACCGTGTGTGTAACGCCTGACAGTTTCTCCACACCTTCAATGCGGATCACTCCAGTACCAGCACCACGTACAATGGCACCCATTCCATTCAGGAAGTTGGCAAGATCTACAATCTCAGGTTCTTTGGCCGCATTCTCCAGAACAGTTACACCTTCGGCCAATGTTGCAGCCATCATAATATTTTGAGTGGCACCTACGGAAGCCACATCCAGATAAATTTTCGCGCCACGCAACCGTCCTTGGCTACGAGCTTCGATATAACCTTGGCCCAAGCTGATCTCTGCGCCCATGGCTTCAAAACCTTTCAAATGCTGATCAATAGGTCGTGTACCGATGGCACATCCACCAGGAAGTGAGATTCTTGTATGACCCATTCGCGTCAACAAAGGCCCCATGACCAGGAAAGACGCCCGCATTTTACTAACCCATTCATACGGGGCTTCACAGGAAGTAAGTTTCTCCGCATTTACGGTAATCACTTCGTCCCGGTATGTAACTCCCGCTCCCAGCGATTCCAACACCTTGTTAATCGTCATCACATCGTCTAGAGGAGGCGCGTCAATAATAACGCTTTGTCCTTCTTCCCCTAAGAGAGAGGCAGCGATGATCGGAAGAACAGAATTTTTAGCGCCGCTAACTTTGACACTTCCGGTCAACCTTTTGCCACCGCGGACGATAAATTTGCTCATCATGGTTCCCTCCGCGCTTTTATTCCCTTTTCTTCATTCCGGAATACGTAAGCCCCACTGTGTGTAGAAAGGACTGTTGCTGTGTGTGGAATTTCGACATATTCTGGCATATTGCCACAGATGTCTGTTCAGAAAAGAATTGGTTTTTATAGTTCATATCAATGATACCATGTGTCGTGCATCTTGCTATTCAGCATGTAAAATTAGTGTTTACAAGCCAGCAGAGCAACAGAACAGACAGAGTGGGATGGTTATTAGCCGGTATGAACCGGATATCCCGTTTATAACTACAAAATAAGTGAACAATTGTGAATTCCCTAACTTCCATCATAACATTGTTGATTTGTACGATACAAGCATTTTTTACATAAAACATCTCAAATTCATCCAATTTTACGTCACACTTTTTTCTTAATTTCTTTACCGACAACTCATACTCTAATTGTTAACACAATTAATCGATGTTATTCGACAATGAGCTCCTTCAAGGGCCTAACAGATGATTAACCAACCATCTCAACATTAAAACAAATTACGCAACATTTGAGTCCAAGACAAGTAGTCAATGACAAAGCCAGCAACGGCATGCCCCAAAATAATGGCGAGCAACAAATGTAACAGTCTTCCTTGAGCACCTCGTGGCTGTCTGATAATTAAATCCAATTTGAGATTTGTCAAAGCCCACCAAGACAACGCAATACATAAAAGGGAGACGATGATCGAAACCAAGCCATTGGTACTTAACGCCTGGTTCACCTGATTCGTCAGATCAGTATCCATATACTCTTTACCTCCACATTTGTTGCAGCGGTCAGCATATCATATGCCTGGCACCCATAACTTGTTAGTATACTGGAATGCCTTAATCACAACATGCTGATCGTACTGTCAGTTTTACTCCTGCCAGGCAGGAATCTCCTGATGCCCAAAGAGCGAGCAGCAACAATCCGACAGTGCATGACTATGGAATCTACTACGCAGCTTCCTGCTTCTGCTGACTCTATGGAATATAGGCTCTTTCATCATACATTGTCAATTACATTGATTTCCACTTCTAAAATATTTTAATTTTAAACTGTCGGGATTTTGTGACTAAAACGACATAAAAGAGCGCTATTTCGATATCGATTCTGTCATTTCCTCGGAAATAATTTTAATTTACTCATGAAAAAAATGGTTCTCTTAGTGGTAAATGCGCCCATTACTTTAGTCCTACATTCTATTCAAATCCTCATAATCGGTGAATAATTGCTTAAAATACTTCTGTTTACTGAAGGGACATGAGGGAATTTGTGATCAGCCATTTTGATATATTCGATCAAACCATTCTATCAATCAAACTCAAAAAAGCCCGGCAGATTAAACCGCCGGGCTTCCAAGAATCGTTTATTTGCCAAATACATTAATCCGGTTAACCGCTTTTTGCAGCGCAATCTCTGCACGACGGTGATCAAAATGATCCTGATTGCTTTGGCTTGCAAGCCGACGTTCTGCCCGCTCTTTCGCCGCACGCGCACGATCCACATCAATGCTTTCCGGGAATTCAGCACTCTCTGCGAGTACAACAACCTTATCTTTACGTACTTCGATAAACCCGCCGCCGATAGCAACTTGTTTATTTTCTTTTCCGTTACGAATATAGATTGGTGCAATCTGCAAAGGTGTAACCATAGGAATATGACCAGGCAGAATGCCTAGTTCCCCTTCAATACCACGAGCCGTAATGCTATCCACTTGTTCTGAATATACCAGACGCTCGGGTGTTACAATTTCCAACAAAAAGGTGCTCAATTCCATCCCTCCTGAAACTATCCGAAGGATAGCCCACATAAGGACAATCCTGGATTCAGACTAAACCAGTGTTTTGGCTTTCTCCACTGCCTCTTCAATTGTACCAACAAAGAGGAAAGCTGCTTCCGGAAGATCATCATACTTACCTTCGAGAATCTCTTTAAAGCTGCGCACCGTTTCTTTAACCGGAACGTATTTACCTGGAATACCGTTAAATGCTTCAGCAACGTGGAAAGGCTGGGACAAGAAACGTTGGATTTTACGAGCGCGGTATACAAGCGCTCTGTCTTCCTCACTCAACTCGTCCATACCAAGGATCGCAATGATATCTTGCAATTCATTGTAACGCGCCAAGATACGTTTAACGCCTTGAGCTACGCTGTAGTGTTCTTCACCTACAACTTCAGGGGACAAGATCCGGGAGCTGGATGCCAGCGGATCTACCGCAGGGTAGATACCCATCTCGGAAATTTTACGCTCCAGGTTCGTCGTTGCATCCAAGTGGGCAAACGTCGTTGCAGGAGCCGGGTCAGTGTAGTCATCCGCAGGCACGTAGATGGCCTGGATGGATGTTACAGAACCTTTTTTCGTTGAAGTGATACGTTCTTGCAGTTGACCCATTTCTGTTGCCAGCGTAGGTTGGTAACCTACTGCGGAAGGCATACGTCCAAGCAAGGCAGATACTTCTGAACCCGCTTGGGTGAAACGGAAGATGTTATCGATAAAGAGCAACACGTCACGGCCTTCTTCATCACGGAAGTATTCCGCCATCGTCAGACCTGTGAGGGCTACACGAAGACGTGCGCCTGGAGGCTCGTTCATTTGTCCGAAGACCATTGCTGTTTTGTTGATAACGCCGGAATCACTCATCTCGTGATACAAGTCATTACCTTCACGTGTACGCTCACCAACACCCGCGAATACGGAGATACCGCCGTGCTCTTGTGCGATGTTGTTGATCAATTCCTGAATCGTTACCGTCTTACCTACACCGGCACCACCGAAGAGGCCGATTTTACCACCTTTAGCGTAAGGAGCAAGCAAGTCGATAACTTTGATTCCTGTCTCCAGCATCTCTGCTTGGGTAGTCAGTTCATCAAATGCAGGTGCTGAACGGTGAATCGGGTTTTTGTGCTCAGCAGCTACGGCACCGCCAGTATCAATTGCTTCACCGAGTACGTTAAATACACGACCCAGTGTTGCTTCTCCGACGGGTACAGAGATTGGTGCTCCTGTATCTAAAGCTTCCATACCACGAACAAGTCCATCCGTGGAGGACATCGCAATACAACGTACTCGGTTGTCACCCAGATGTTTCGAAGCTTCGAGTGTAAGGTTTACACTAACGCCGCTCTCACTTACTGTAGTGATCGTAATGGCATTGAGGATTTCCGGCAGACCGCCGCGATCAAACTCGACGTCAACAACCGGACCCATGATGCTCACAACGCGTCCTTTGTTCATCTTAACGTTCCCCTCCTACAAGCCTGCTACTTTTGCAAAAATAATGTACCGTTCGTTTATCTTTGCTCTGCAAGCCTTCATTAATAAAAAAACGGTTAGCCTTGTGCTGCGTTGGCACCTGCCACAATTTCCGTAATCTCCTGCGTAATCGCCGCTTGACGGGCACGGTTATAGGTCAATGACAAGTCATTAATGAGTTTGGATGCATTTTTGGTTGCATTACCCATTGCCGTCATTTTCGCGCCCAGCTCACTTGCCTTACCGTTCAGAAGTGCACCATAGATCAGCGTTTCCGCGTAACGCGGAAGCAAAACCTCCAGTACAGCCTCAGCAGACGGCTCGTATTCGTAGCTCGCCGTTGGTCCTTCCGCAGCAGTTACCTCAGGTGTTTCCATCGGAAGAAGTTTTTCTACCGTAGGAATCTGGGTCAACGCATTCACAAAGCGGTTATAACAAATGTACAATTCATCAAATTCAGCCAGTTCAAACCCATGAACAGCTTCGTGTGCGATGGATTTGATGTCTGCAAATGAAGGCGAATCCGACAGATCCGTTGTTGTGGATGCCATCGCAATTTCACGACGTCTGAAGTAATCGCGTCCTTTACGTCCAATGACGAACAATTCGTAATCATCCTGGGAGTTGTGGCGCTCTTTGAGCGTCTGATTTACCTGACGCAAAACGTTCGCATTGTATCCACCTGCAAGACCACGGTCCGATGTAATGATCAGGTAAGCTGTCTTTTTGACCGGACGGCTCTCCAGCATCGGATGCTGTATGCCTTGCGTGCTTGATGCAATACTCGCTACAACTTCTTTCAGTTTCTCCGAATAAGGACGGGCTGCTTCCGCTTTTTCCTGCGCTTTACGCAGTTTTGCAGCAGCTACCATCTCCATTGCTTTGGTGATCTGCTTGGTGCTTTGTACGCTTTTAATTTGCCGCTTAATTTCGCGCATGCCTTTTGCCATGATTTCACCACCTCAAAACTTTGACGGAGTCAAAGTTACTTCGTAAGCATCACCACTAGTTTTGACAAGGTCAAAACTACATCGTAAGCATCATCTTTTTTTGACAGAGTCAAAGTTTTACATGCAGACATGCGGAATCGGTTAGACAACTCCGCACCTGCATATCATTTATTTAGACAGAGACAGCAAAGCTCTTTCTGAACTTCTCAATTGCACCTTTCAGTGCATTTTCATTGTCTGCAGTCAATTCTTTAGTATCACGGATGGATGCAAGAATCTCCGGATGACTGCTCTCCATGAACGCGAGGAACTCACGCTCAAAACGAGTAACATCACCTGTTGGAATCTCATCCAGGAATCCTTTAACCGCAGTGTACAAGCTGACAACCTGTTGTTCTACAGGCAGTGGCTGGTTAACACCTTGCTTCAGGATTTCCATCATACGCGCACCACGATTCAGGCGGGCCTGAGTCGCTTTATCCAGATCGGAACCGAACTGGGAGAACGCTTGAAGCTCACGATATTGAGCGAGGTCGAGACGCAGGGAACCTGCAACCTTTTTCATCGCTTTGATCTGAGCAGAACCACCGACACGGGATACGGAAATACCTACGTTGATCGCCGGGCGTTGTCCAGCATTGAACAAGTCAGCTTCCAGGAAGATTTGTCCGTCCGTAATGGAGATTACGTTCGTTGGGATGTATGCAGATACGTCGGAAGCTTGTGTTTCAATAAACGGCAGTGCGGTTAAAGAACCACCACCCAGTTCATCATTCAGCTTCGCAGCACGCTCCAGCAAACGGGAGTGCAGGTAGAAGACGTCACCCGGATATGCCTCACGGCCCGGTGGACGACGAAGCAACAAGGAAAGCTCACGGTATGCAGAGGCTTGTTTGGTCAAGTCATCATAGATAACTAGAACGTGCTCGCCTTTGTACATAAAGTACTCACCCATCGAACAACCGGAATACGGTGCGATGTACAAGAGTGGTGATGGATCAGAAGCTGCTGCAGTTACAACAATAGTGTACTCCATTGCGCCTTTACGACGAAGAGTTTCCACAACTTGAGCAACCGTAGATTGTTTCTGACCAATAGCCACATAGATACACTTCATGCCGCTACCTTTTTGGTTCAGGATCGCATCAATTGCGATGGATGTTTTACCGGTTTGACGGTCACCGATGATCAACTCACGTTGTCCACGACCGATTGGAACCATGGCATCAATGGCTTTGATCCCTGTTTGCATCGGCTCATGAACCGATTTACGATCCATTACGCCTGGTGCTTTACCTTCAACCGGACGGAATTCCGTTGTAGCGATTGGCCCTTTGCCATCCACTGGAATACCGAGCGGGTTCACAACGCGTCCAATCAATGCTTCGCCTACAGGCACTTGCATGATTTGGCCCGTACGTTTCACTTGGTCACCTTCACGAATATCGTAGTAAGGTCCCAGGATAACGACACCGACATTGCTCTCTTCCACGTTCATGGCGAGTCCCATAACACCGCTTGGGAATTCAACCAACTCGTTGGACATGACGTTCTCAAGTCCGTAAACACGAGCGATACCATCACCAACCTCGATTACCGTTCCGACTTCGACTACATCGATATCGGTCTTGTATTGTTCGATTTGGCTCTTAATTAATGTACTGATTTCTTCTGGTTTGATACTCAAGTGTCCTCACCCCAATCTACTGTACTCGTCTGTTAAAAGACTGCTCAAGACGTTCGAGCTTGCCAGCCAAGCTGCCGTCATAGATCGTATCGCCAATGGCGACTTTCAATCCGCCCAGCAGAGTCGGATCAACAATGTTCTCGATACGAATCTTTTTATTCACACGGCCACCGAATTCACGGGCTACCGCTTCTTTTTCTTCATCATTCAACGCATAAGTTGAGTAGACACGTGCATCAGCGATGCCCAGCGACTCACCTTGGATCTTCCGATAATCATTCAGCAAGTCTCCCAGCAATTCAACGCGTCCGCGCTCAATCAACAGCAAGACTGTACGAAGGACTGAATCGGATACCTTGCCATCAAGACTTGAGTGAATCACGTTCTGTTTGGCTTCATCAGAAATATTAGGGGATACGATAAATTTCTCGATATCTGCATCTCCGGTCAATGCACTGACTACTGCAACCAGTTCCTGTTCAACCTCAAGCACCTGCTGTTGCTGAAGAGCAACTTCGAACAATGCTTTCGCATAACGCTTGGCAACAATCGTATCGCGGCTCATTGTCGGCCTCCTACCTCATTGAGGTATTGGTTCACAAGCTCTTCTTGTGCAGGACCGTTCTCAACTTCTTTTTTGATCAATTTGGATGCAATCTGAACGGAAGCTGTACCCAGTTCGCTGCGAAGTGCTGCGACTGCTTTGTTCTTCTCGCTCTCGATTTCGCGTACTGCATCGTCTTTCAGACGATTAGCTTCAGCTTTCGCATCAGCCAAAATCGATTCAGCTTGTTTGCCACCCGTTTGTTTGGACTGTTCAATAATGTCGTAAGCATCTTGACGTGCTTGCTCAAGAGCTTGTTTTTGTTCCTCCACATAGGCAATGGCCTGTTCCCGAGTCTGTGCAGCCTCATTCATCTGCGTCATCACGAGTTCACGACGTTTTTCCATAATGGAGAACAAAGGCCCGAAGGCATAACGGCTAAGCAGCCAGTATAAAATTGCAAATGCAACAATCGCAAGAAGCGTATTTTCCCATATGAAACTCAATCTGTTCACTCCTTCCTGGAGGTATCCTTAAAACGTCATCCGTTAGAACGGACATTACCTAAAAAGAAGGCGCGGATGGCTATGGCCTTCCCCGCCAAACCTTTAAAATTTAATTAAGCCATACCGTAGAACATGAACGCGAGTACCACACCGATGATCGGCAATACCTCGATCAAACCTACACCGATAAACATTGTTGTTTGAAGAGTGGATTTTGCTTCCGGTTGACGGGCAATACCTTCCACCGTTTTGCTGATTACCATACCGTTACCAATACCTGCGCCAAACGCGCCCAGTCCTGCAACAATTGCTGCTGCGATTAATGCCATTGCTCCCATTTGTATATCCTCCTTAAAATGATAAATCGAATTTTTTATTGTTCAGCCTGGTGAAGAATTCTTCGTAGGGCTTGAAACTTAATGCTCGTCGTGCGTCTCGATGCTCTGTGAAATGTACACCATCATCAAGATAACAAACACAAATGCCTGGATCGCGCCGATAAAGATACTGAAGCCTTGCCACACCATTAACAGCGGAATTGCTGCGATAGCACCAAACACTTTGAATGTGGTCAGTTTCAGGATCGTTGCAATCAGTACCTCACCCGCGAAGATATTCGCGAATAGACGCATACCGTGTGTCAAAAGCTTGGATGCCGTCTCAATCAAGTTGATTGGCAAGAACAAGGCGAATGGCTTAAGGTAATGCTGGAGATACCCTTTTGTGTTGCGGAACAATCCTAGTCCATGAGATACAAGGAACGCTACGAGAGCGAGTCCCATCGTTACAGACAAGTCGGCTGTCGGTGATTTCCACCAAGCCAGTTCAACGTGCGGGTGTGCTTCAGGATCCTTGGCATGCGCTTCTTCAAACGCCTCCACCGCTGTAACAATCGGTTTACCGAATACCTGTGCCTGATTAACATCTGTTACCTCAGATACAGCTACGAGCGGAAGACCTAGCATATTCCCTACAAAAATGAACATAATCATGGAAAGAGCGAGAGAGATAAAATGTTTACCTTTCTTCATATCCATTGTGCTGGAAATCAGATTGCGGACGAATTCTACTGCCCACTCCATAAAATTTTGCAGCTTGCCGGGATTTTCAACGGATAATCTCCGTGTTGCCAGTACAGCAAAAATAAAAACAATTGCACCTGTAACAACCAGCATCAACAGAACCGATAGATCCAGTCGAAATCCGCCAAGCATAATAATTGGAGCTTCATGCATATTTTTCTCACCCCTTTCTCGACTTGAAAGCTGCAGCCCTTAACTTCATTCTGCTCTGCGGGAATGGACAATCCCTATAATCAGTAAGGAAAATTGTGCAATGACGAGACCGCCTGCAACCGCATATGTATTGAAGTACTGCGGAAAGCGCATCGATATGAATATACCGAGCACAGCGAGTGCCGCTCTTGTCAAAAATCCCAGGTTCACACGCTTCAAGTTACCTTCTGCCGCATCATCAGACATTTTCCTTACTTTGTAGCCCAAGTAAAATGCATTGATCCAGCTAATTCCTGTACCCAGGGCGAGTCCCAAAGCAATTGTCTCCACACGTGGCATAAAGGCCGCTGCGAGAAAACAAATCATAAGAAAGTACATGATGAAAACAGTCATCGATCTGCGGTATCTGGTTAGTTCACTCATCACTTTCCCCCATGAATTTTTTCGCGATAAAGTAGATGCTTACACCGCCTGCCGCAAGAAAAAAGAGAACGCTTACGGCGATCCATATTCCGTTACCTCCGATGGTCTTGTCCAACCAGGAGCCAGCGTAATATCCGGCAACAGCGAGAATGGCAATCTCGATCCCAAAAGCTGTCACGAGCCCCATCGCTTTCCATACATTATCGTCATGGTTACGGGATGAATTCGGTTTGTTCGAATCGGCCATTTTCCACGCCACCCTTGCAATCCCAGTTAATTTTACTGAATGATGAGAGCCTTTGTCAATTGAATGATTTTAGCGTTTTAAAGGGGAAAACGACGGGAATACAGACCATCAAAGCCCATAAACCCGCGTAAACCGTACAGTTTAACTGTATGCTATGCCCTTTATAAATCCGTCAGAAAAATTGTATTATTTTTTGAATTTTCTGTGAAATGATTCCGGACGCTCACTATTTACACCAAAATGGTGCAAAATCGCATTGACAATTCTTTCCGAAGCATGTCCATCACCGTATGGATTAGCAGCCTGACTCATGCTTGCATACAGTGTTTTGTCTGTAAGCATAGCTTTGGTCCGTTCATATACACGTTCCTCTTCCGTACCTACCAATTCCAGCGTTCCGGCTTCAATACCTTCCGGGCGTTCTGTTGTATCGCGCAATACGAGCACAGGCACGCCAAACGAAGGCGCTTCTTCCTGCAAACCGCCTGAATCGGTCAAAATCAAGTGAGTATGCGGGTAAAAGTTATGCAAATCCACCACGTCTAGTGGATCAATTAATTGAATACGGGGATGATTCCCCAAGATCGCGTGAGCCGGCTCCTTCACAGCAGGACTTGGATGCACCGGGTACACGATGGCAATATCTTCAAATTCGTCGGCAATCCGTTTGACGGCCTGGAAAATGTTGCGGTGAGGCTCGCCTTGAGATTCACGGCGATGAGCTGTCATCAGCACAAGGCGTTTGCCTTGGGCCCAATCAAGTACCGGGTGTGTGTAGTCCTCCCGTACTGTATATTGAAACACATCTGTTACCGTGTTGCCTGTGACATACGTACTAGACTCTGATTTATTTTCTTTGGCAAGATTGGAAGAAGACCAGTCTGTAGGCGCAAAGTGCAGATCAGCCAGTACTCCCGTCAGTTGACGGTTCATCTCTTCCGGATATGGAGAAAGCTTGTTCCACGTCCGAAGTCCTGCTTCCACATGCCCTACCTGAATCTGTTGCAGGAATGCTGCGTAACTCGCTACAAAGGTAGTCAATGTATCTCCGTGAACCAGTACAATATCCGGCTTAGCTTCTGCTAACACGGGTTCCAGTCCACCAAGAACGCGAATTGTAATCTCATTCAATGTCTGGCGGTCTTTCATTACATCCAGATCATAATCGGGATGAATGTCGAAAACTTCAAGTACCTGATCCAACATCTGGCGATGCTGCGCAGTTACGCAAACAATAGATTCAATAGACTCAGGGTGTTTTTGCAATTCCAAAATAAGAGGAGCCATCTTGATGGCTTCTGGACGCACCCCGAAGATCGTCATGACTTTAATTTTCTTGGACATTCGAGCAAAGCCCCTTTTCTATAAGTTCCGATTACAAGCATGAGATATGCTTATTTAGTGCCGTATAGACGGTCTCCTGCATCTCCGAGTCCTGGAACGATATAACCATGATCATCCAGACGGTCGTCCAATGCTGCTACATAGATGTCCACATCGGGATGTGCATCCTGCACCGCTTTTACGCCTTCAGGTGCTGCCACCAGGTTCATCATTTTGATTTGGGTACAGCCACGTTTTTTGAGCACATCAATAGCTGCAATTGCCGAACCGCCTGTTGCCAGCATCGGATCGATTACAATCAATTGACGCTCTGTTACGTCTGTAGGCAGTTTGGTGTAGTATTCTACCGGTTGCAGTGTTTCCGGGTCACGGAACAAACCAACATGTCCAACTTTTGCCGCTGGCAGCAATTTCACAACGCCATCCAGCATTCCGAGTCCTGCACGCAGAATCGGCACCAGTCCGAGCATACGTCCGGAGATGACTTTACCTTGTGTTGCAGCTACAGGTGTCTGTACATCAATCGTTTCCAGTTCAACATCTCTTGTAATCTCATAAGCCATCAACGTTGCTACTTCATCCACCAATTCACGAAAATCTTTCGTATTCGTACGCATGTCGCGTATAAACGTCAGTTTGTGTTGAATCAAAGGGTGATCACATATTACTAATTTTCCCATTTAATTTGTCCCTCCGGTAAGTTCTTCATGTTCAGCATTTCCAAATATACCTAGCCACCATTCATGGGCTCGATAAATCCTGTATATTATATCATCACCAACAACGAATTACACCATCAAAGGGCACCCAATCATTACAGAATACCGAATCCTATAAAAAACAGGACCGGAAAATGATCCATCCGGTCCTGTTTTGCTCCTGCTGTTATGTCATTGAGATAAGGAAAATGATAATTACAATGGCACTCCGCCACCAGAATGCTCCTTCGATCGCCGTTATCCCCGAATTTTATGAATCACCTTATAAAGGTGTAAATTCGGGAATAAATGCGAACGCTTCGCTTCTACGGCCTCATTCTGTCTGCTTCGTTATTTTGTATTTCATTTTAGAGACCCTCAAATACAAACAGCACGAGCAATGTTTTTTAGTAATATTTAGTAATATTTAGTAATACTAGTATTTAAGATCTGTATAGAGCGGGAATTGGTCTGTCAGTGCAGTCACTTCTGCACGAGCTTCATCCAGCTTCGTTGTATCTTTTGGATTTTTCAACGTTTTGGCAATGATCTTACCGATCGCTACCATCGCTTCTTCGTTCATGCCACGGGATGTTGCCGCAGGTGTACCAATTCGAATACCGCTCGTTACAAACGGGCTTGTCGGATCGAATGGAATTGCATTTTTGTTCACGGTAATACCGATGGAATCGAGCACATGCTCAGCTTCCTTACCTGTGATGTTCACGCTGCGTGTATCGATCAGCATCAAGTGGTTATCTGTACCACCAGATACGATGTTCAATCCTTCAGCGATCAATGTTTCAGCCAGAACCTGTGCGTTTTTCACGACGTTCTGTGCATATGTTTTGAACTCTGGTTGCAAAGCTTCTCCGAATGCTACTGCTTTGGAAGCAATCACGTGCATCAGAGGGCCACCTTGGGAACCTGGGAATACCGCTTTATCAATCGCTGCTGCCCATGCTTTACGGCACAGGATCATACCACCACGAGGTCCACGAAGTGTTTTGTGTGTTGTTGTCGTTACGAAATGCGCATGTGGAACCGGGTTTGGATGCAGACCAGCAGCAACCAATCCTGCGATGTGAGCCATATCCACCATGAACAAAGCACCTACATCATTAGCGATGGAAGCCAGCTTTTCAAAATCAATGGTACGCGGATATGCACTTGCACCTGCAACGATCAGACGAGGACGGTGTTTAAAAGCCGCTTTGCGCACTTCATCATAATCAATCAGGAATGTATCTTCCTGTACGCCGTATGCTACAAAGTTGTACAGCAAACCGGAAGCGTTAACCGGGCTACCGTGTGTGAGGTGTCCACCATGGGCAAGGTTCATACCGAGTACCGTATCACCAGGTTTCAACGCTGCAAGATAAACTGCCATGTTCGCTTGTGCACCGGAGTGAGGTTGAACATTCACGTGTTCTGCTCCGAACAATTCTTTGGCACGATCACGCGCGATGTCTTCAACGATGTCCACATGCTCACAACCGCCATAGTAACGTTTCCCTGGATATCCTTCAGCATACTTGTTGGTCAGTACAGATCCCAATGCTTCGATTACTGCTTCACTTACGATGTTCTCGGATGCAATCAGTTCGATGTTGTTCTGTTGACGTTTCAGTTCAAGATTCATCGCTTCCAGTACTGCCGGGTCATTCTTGCGCAATTGTTCCATGATTAAATTCCTCCCAGTTATAAGTGAAGTTATAAAGCGAAACTACAGTGGTTACATTCCTGACTTCGATTGCATCACCATCTTCTGATCGCTGTTATCCCCGGATTTCTCTGGACTCCCTTATAATAAGGGGAAAATCCGGGGATAAAGGCGAACGCTTCGCTTCTTCAGATTGGTGTTGCACTCTCCGTTTTCGTGTAAAGTCTAATTTAGCTTTATATTGGTTGAAGATATCAGTCACAAAATGTTGAATCTGGTTGTTCTTCCATACGATACACCGCGCGTTCGCCGCCAATTAACTTCGGACGAGTCAACGCTGTGGTCACACGCGCATCTCCAACATAGCGGAGCGCTGTACGAAAAGGTACGGCTACATGCCGGAGATGCATGCCAATCATGGTCTCCCCAATGTCCAGTCCCGCATGGGCCTGCACATGTTCAGCCAGGCATGGATCGGTTAGCGAACGATATGCTGCGGATGCCATTGAACCTCCGGCCTTGGGCACGGGTACTGCACCAACCTCGGTCAATCCAAGACGAGTCAGCACAGAACGTTCCATGACCAGTGCACGGTTCAGATGTTCACAACATTGGAATACCGTATCAAAACCGAATTCCTCCTGCACCTCGCGTATACCCGCAAGAAGCTGTTGCGCCACTTCAATGGCACCATTCGTACCAATCCGCGCGCCTGCGACTTCACTTGTGCTTGTACCGATCACAACGATCTGTCCTGGCCCAAGCTGTCCGGCAAGCGCCAGTTCATGCAGAATGGATGCGGTCTGTTCCTGTAATCCGGGTTGTTCTGAATCTAACTCTATTGTCATCCTATCATCGCCTCCTGATAAAATCATGCCCGCTGTTTCTTGGCTGTCCTTCGTATTCTTGCACGGCATCTCAGGTACTATTATAGCGAATAATCAGATGAAAGACGAAAAAAAGAGCAGTCTGCGGGTAACGCAGAATTGCTCTTTTGCCCAGGCGACCGGCCGTTTGTTCCGGTGCTCCATCGTGGTTATGCCCACTTCGTCGCCAGTTACACCGGATCCCTGTTTTCCCCTTCATCATAAAACAACCCGCGTCTAAAATCAACGGTTAATTTACATCACGTGTCCTATTTCTATAAACTGCCTCGCGGGATCAGATTTAACCCAGCTTATCCAAAAGCCGGTCCAATGCCGTCCGAATCTCAGCTGCAGCTATATTGTAATCATCACGACTTCCCCCAAACGGATCGGAGATGTCGAAACTTGGAATTCGTTGTCTGATTTCAATGGCTCGCTCCCGCTCCGATGCCAGGATCTCTTGCCCAAGGGCGCGTTTCATCTCCAGCGTTGCAAACAGGCTGTCCAACTCCTGAACATCTCTTAATACCTGCTCGTCGTCCTCCACATACTCTTTTAATGTATAGGTTTTGTGGATGGAGTCGGGAAATACCTGCATGACATGCTGCTTATGACTCCGCGTTAATGTAAGAACCAGATCGGCCCAACCGACCAGGTTGGCGCTAAGCTGTGTGGAATGAGGTGGACCTTCAACGTTATGATCTCTCAAAACCGCTTCCGCGTGACGGGAGATCGGCATACCCGACGTAGCTGCCACACCTGCGGAACGAACCTCTACCTGAATGCCGCGCTCCGATGCCAGTTTTCGCAAAAGCCCCTCTGCCATGGGGCTGCGGCACGTATTTCCTGTACATACGAATAAAATATGTTTCATTGTGTTAGCCTCCCCATTTTACATATGATGCGAATGATATGATGTCTCACGTTTTATTTTAAAATATAAACAAAAGTCCAAACGCAAGCAAGATTGCGCCACCAATAGCTTCGCCATAATCCCCGAGATTCTGGCTCACCCGACGGCCTAATAGCAGACCCATCACCGACATGACCCCGCCACAAACACCAAAGGCAAGTACGGTCAAGATCAGATCACTGCTAAACATCCCTAAGGAAACGCCAACGGAGAATGAATCTACACTTACGCTGAGGGAGAACAAAACAACGCCGAGCAGGGAACGGTGGTCCACCAGCTTGGTATCCCCTTCACGGAATGCATTCAGAATCATATGACCACCCAGCAGAACAAGCAATCCACCTGCCGCATACGTCGTAATGTCACCGAGCAGGGAACTGACGTATTTTCCCATATACATGCCGATGAGCGGCATGATGATATGAAATAGCGCCGTTACTGTACTGATTCGCAATACATCCCTCAGCCGAATGCCCTTCATGCCTATTCCGATCCCGAGCGAGAACGCATCGAGGCCCAGCGCAACAGCCATGATCAAAATGGTTACCAACTGCCCTACATGGGCAGACACATCCCACATCCCCATACCCCCAAGTCACGTAAAGGTTCTTGTACACGATATGCGGACAAGGACCTAAACATGACCGATGAAAGGTAAACGGCGACGAATCTACTCGATATCCATGCTGCATGAAGCTAGATTGGCGTGCACGTGGATATGATGGTTCATGAATTGTTTTGGAAAAGAGTGCGTAGCTCTCCTGACTGTATGATCAGGAGAGGTTAGGAGGGCTGCTGGTGGCCAACTTGTATGAGTTGGTTCCCCGCGGCCTTGAGCAGCCGATTCATGACGGCTGCTCCCAGCCCTTCGCGTGAGCAGGCTTCAGCCACAATATATGTGGCGCCTTGCTCATCGCAACTGCGCAGCGCGGCGTATAGCCTGCGCGCTGCTTCCTCCAGCTCGCTGGCGTCGCCCAGCGAGAACACGG
>NZ_JBBOTQ010000020.1:0-62788 GCF_038005685.1 Priestia sp. FSL H7-0729 | reverse complement strand
TCTAATTCGCATCTTTCGTTTCGAATCTAGTTTTCAGAGAACAACAACTCTGAAATGTAAGCACAGCTATGCGTTTGGTGGCGATGGCGGAGGGGTTCCACACGTACCCATCCCGAACACGACCGTTAAGCCCTCTAGCGCCGATGGTACTTGGATCGCAGGGTCCTGGGAGAGTAGGACGCCGCCAAGCGAAGAACCACTGCCGATGATATTCGGTGGTGGTTTTTATTTGTTTATTTTAGGGGATGCGAAAGCATCTCTTATTTGACTTTGTGGGAATCCTCTGACACACTCTAAGGGGTACATATATCAGATATTAGGCCACAACCTGGATTGATAATAACTCTAGCGAATGGGGTGTAGACAACATGGAAATTCAAAAATTGACGGTAGATGATTTTGAACCGGCGATGGCACTCTCCGAATATGCTTTTCAAGTAGTAATGAGTGAAGAACAGAAAGAAAAACGGCGGAGTCAATTTTCGTCACAGGATATATGGGGTGTATATGAGGACGGGCAGCTAGGAGCCAAACTTCACATTATCCCTTTTCAAACTTATATTCATGGCAGATCTTTCGAGATGGGCGGTATTGCGGGTGTAGCCACCTGGCCAGAGTATAGACGTAAAGGCTGGGTAGCGGGTCTGCTGAAGCATGCGTTGGAAGAAATGAATCGTAACAAACAAAGTATATCGTTCTTGCATCCATTCTCTTTTGGTTTTTATCGAAAGTATGGATGGGAGACGTATGTTGAATTTAAACGTTATAAAGTACCTACAGCTCATTTGCCTTCGAAAAAAGCGACACCTGGAACGATTCGACGTGGGGATCCGGGCCTTAGCATATTAAAGGAAGTATACAGTGCTTATGCTGAGCGCTATAACGGAACTCTGGTTCGGGATGATGCGAGATGGGAGAACTCAGTTCTTGTGAGTGGGTGCAGCCAGAAGGCTGTATATTACGATGAGGCTGATGCAGCACAAGGTTATCTTTTATATGAAGTGAAGGAAAATAAGTTTACCATTAAAGAGATCATCCATCTGAATGAAGAGGCTAGGCAAGGACTGTGGACCTTCATTGCTAACCATGATTCCATGATTCAGGAAGTTACGTTGCAGGCGCCTGCCAGTGATACGCTTGCTTTCCAATTGGATAACCCACGGATTCAGCAGGAGATCGTACCTTATTTTATGGCACGCATCGTTAGTGTAGAGCAGTTTATATCCCAATATCCATTTGCAAGCCAGGACTCACCGGTGCAGATTGTTCTACAGGTGGAGGATACCCACGCTCCATGGAATGAAGGGGTATGGCAATTAAACGTGGCAATGAACGGAACGGCGTCCATATGGAAAACATCAGAGCCAATTACAGATGATCAGACCATTAAGGTAGATATTCAAGCTCTCACTGCGGTGCTGATGGGATATCGCAGACCAATGGAAATGGCACAAATCGGAAGGATTCACGGACCGAACACAGTAATTCAGGCTTTGGAACAAGCTATTCCTAAAAGGGAAACCTATTTACTCGATTTCTTCTGATTTATTCTTCCCACTGTTCCTTTACCTTGATTAGATTATGTAGAAATACGGCGTGAACGAAAGACAAATGGACTTCTCCAGCAATTTCGGAGAGGTTTTTTTGTGTCTGGGGAATATTTCGTGTAAAATCGTAAAAAATGAATAGTGACCCCACTTGGCAAACCCACAAAATATGCTATAATGTATATAAAGTCAAAGAAAGTCAAAGTCAACTAAAGGTTTAATACTTAAGTAGCTTTCTTTCAACAATCTGATGCATGATCGCCAATATGCGGAATTCATTTCATCAGAGGATCAAGGGAATATTAAAGGACCTTCGTGCTTCCTTCGCTCTCCTGATGACACCTGTGGAAGCAAGATTCGCTGTTTCCCTGATTGGTTAAATGGGTAGAGAAGGTGTACTCTGTGGGGGCGTGTGGGTCCTTATTGACTTAACGTTTCAGACAGTGGAGGATGATTGGATGCGTAATATCTCTGATATTATCGAACGATATCTGAAGAGTATTTTGCATGAAAGTCCCGAAGGAATGGTTGAAATTCAGCGTAATGATCTGGCAGATCAATTCTCATGTGTACCTTCCCAGATCAATTATGTCATCAGCACACGTTTTACACTTGAGAAGGGATACCTGGTTGAGAGTAAACGTGGCGGTGGTGGTTATGTTCGCATACAGCGCATTGAATTACCGGCCCAATCAGCTCTGCATAACCATTTGCACCATAGTATTGGTGATGAGATCGGGCAGACAGCTGCCGAAGGTCTGATTTATCAATTGGAAGAAGCACGTTTCTTGAGCAAGCGGGAAGCCGGGTTGATGCGAGCTGCTGTATCTAGAGAGGTTATATTAGTCAAACTTCCTTACCGGGATCAAATTCGTGCCAGAATGTTAAAGGCGATGTTAATATCTTTGCTCGGTAAATGAAAACTATCGGGGTCAAAGGAGGTACATCAATATGCTGTGCCAAGAATGCAATAAACGTCCGGCGACACTTCATTTTACGAAGATCGTAAATGGAGAGAAGACGGAATTCCATATTTGTGAGTCATGTGCCCGTGAAAAAGGGGAGATGATCCCTGGAACAGCAGGCGGGTTTTCCATTCACAACTTGTTGTCAGGGTTGCTTGATTTTGATCCAGCCGGCAAAAGTGGATCGGCAGGAACACCACCTGCAAAAGCACTTCAGTGTGAAGAGTGTGGTATGACGTACGCACAATTCAGCAAGATAGGCCGATTTGGCTGCAGTTCATGTTATAAATATTTTGACAGCCGTCTGGACCCTTTGTTCAAGCGGGTTCATGGGAGTACGTCCCATGTAGGTAAAGTACCTGCACGAGCTGGTGGTCGCATCAAGGTGAAACGGCAAATTGCTGATTTGAAGCGTGAGCTCCAAGAGAGCATCGCCCAAGAGGAATTTGAAGAGGCAGCTCAGATCCGCGACCAAATCAGAGGACTTGAAAAAGGAATAGCTCAGGAGTAAAGTTTGTCATGAGTAGGAGGGATGCGTAATGCCTAATCTGCGCTTTACAGAGAAGGCGCTCAGCGACTGGATGCGCAGTGATGCGGCTGATTCCGAAATCGTCATTAGCAGCCGTGTCCGGATTGCGCGCAACCTTCAGCATGTTCCGTTTCCGATGCTGGCTTCTAATGAGCAATCGGAAGAGGTGCTGAATAAGCTGAGCGAAGTACTTCAATACGATGACGTTCATGCCTTTGGAGATTTTCATACTTTGGATCTAATCGATATTGACGAACTCGACAAACGGGTGCTGGTGGAGAAACATCTCATCAGTCCAAGTCTTGCGAATGAATCCAGGAATGGTGCGGTTATTCTCAGTGAGGATGAGTCTGTCAGTATTATGATTAATGAAGAGGATCATCTTCGTATCCAGTGCCTCTATCCGGGGTTCCAGGTGAAAGAAGCCTGGGAGAAAGCCTCCGCAATAGATGATGCTTTTGAAGCGCACGTGGATTATGCTTTTGATGATCGCAGAGGATACTTAACCAGCTGTCCTACGAATGTAGGTACAGGTGTCAGAGCATCTGTCATGATGCACCTGCCTGCCTTGGTGATGACGCAACAGATTGGCCGTATTTTAACCGCAGTTTCCCAAGTGGGATTGACTGTAAGAGGAATATACGGTGAAGGCAGCGAAGCTATGGGGAACCTGTTCCAGATCTCGAATCAGATTACACTGGGGCAGACCGAACAGGAAGTCATTGAGAACCTGCATGGTGTTGTTTTACAGATGATTGGTCATGAACGTACAGCCAGAGAACGGTTAATTACGGATTCCAGACTTCGAATCACGGATCGTGTCATGCGTTCTTACGGCATATTGTCTCATGCAGCTATTGTAGATTCCAAGGAAGCTGCACAGCGCTTATCGGATGTACGCCTTGGCGTGGATCTCGGCTTGTTGGATGGACTGTCTATCACGGTAATGAATGAGTTGAATGTGATGACACAGCCGGGATTTTTGCAGAAAACATATGGCGAAGATATGCGCACTGATGAGCGTGACATCTATCGTGCTCAGTTGATCCGTGATACGATCAACGCAGCGAAGCAGTCCTAGCTTAGCCTGATATTGTATTGAATTATGGTTTCATGCCGCATTGCGGCTTTTATATAATAAGGCATGTACGAATGCCAAATGAATTTATTCGCAGCACGGCTGCAAACAAAAATGATATGAAGAATACGACGGTTATTTCATTACATGACCCTCGTTTTATCCAAAACCATGGAGGTGCAGGAGATATGATGTTTGGAAGATTTACGGAACGGGCCCAAAAGGTGCTCGCACTCGCGCAGGAAGAAGCTGTCCGTCTCGGTCATAATAACATCGGTACTGAGCATATTTTGCTCGGCCTCATTCGTGAAGGCGAAGGCATCGCAGCCAAAGCACTGATCGGCCTGGGACTCGGATTGGAAAAAATTCAGGATGAAGTAGAAACGCTGATTGGCCGTGGCCAAGAGCAACCTACCAACATTGCATATACGCCACGTGCGAAAAAAGTAATTGAATTGTCTATGGATGAAGCTCGTAAATTGGGCCATACCTATGTAGGCACAGAGCATATCCTGCTCGGATTGATTCGTGAAGGCGAGGGTGTTGCAGCACGTGTGCTCAATAACCTGGGGATCAGCCTGAACAAAGCACGTCAACAAGTGTTACAGTTGCTTGGCAGCAGTGAAGCTGTATCCAGCCACAATGGAACACCTGCTAATGTCAGCACACCAACCCTGGACAGTCTGGCACGCGACCTCACGGCGTACGCTAGAGAGAACAATCTTGACCCAGTCATTGGACGTAGCAAAGAAATTGAACGTGTCATTCAGGTGCTCAGCCGTCGTACCAAGAACAACCCGGTATTGATCGGTGAGCCAGGTGTAGGTAAAACAGCGATTGCTGAAGGCCTTGCACAAAAAATCATTGCTAATGAGATTCCGGAAACATTGCGCGACAAACGTGTAATGACCCTGGATATGGGTTCAGTCGTTGCTGGAACCAAATATCGTGGTGAGTTCGAAGATCGTCTGAAAAAAATTATGGATGAGATTCGCCAAGCAGGTAACATTGTCCTGTTTATCGACGAATTGCATACCTTGATTGGCGCAGGCGGAGCTGAAGGTGCCATCGATGCTTCTAACATTTTGAAACCGGCTCTGGCCCGTGGAGAATTGCAATGTATCGGTGCGACAACACTGGATGAATATCGCAAATACATCGAGAAGGATGCAGCGCTTGAGCGTCGTTTCCAACCGATTACTGTAGATCAGCCTTCTCCGGAAGAAGCGATTCAAATCTTGCACGGCTTGCGTGACCGTTACGAGGCGCATCACCGTGTGAAAATTACGGACGAAGCGATTGTGCAGGCGGTTAAACTGTCTGACCGTTACATCACAGACCGTTTCCTGCCAGACAAAGCGATTGACCTGATTGACGAGGCGGGTTCCAAAGTAAGATTGAACTCTTACACGATCCCACCAAACCTGAAACAGCTGGAGAGCCGTCTGGAAGATATCCGCAAGGAAAAAGATGCAGCGGTTCAAAGCCAAGAGTTCGAAAAAGCAGCTGCTCTGCGTGATACGGAACAAAAAATCCGTGAAGAGCTGGATGTAACGAAGAACCAATGGAAAGAAAAACAAGGGCGTACGGATTCCGAAGTAACACCTGAGGATATCGCACAAGTGGTAGCCAACTGGACAGGAATTCCGGTGAACAAGCTGAAAGAAGAAGAGACACAGCGTCTGATGAATCTGGAATCTATTCTGCATGAACGTGTTATCGGCCAGGATGAGGCTGTGAAGTCTGTCAGTCGTGCGGTTCGTCGTGCACGTGCAGGACTTAAAGATCCAAAACGTCCGATGGGTTCATTTATTTTCCTCGGTCCTACAGGGGTAGGTAAAACAGAACTTGCTCGTGCTCTGGCTGAAGCGATGTTTGGCGATGAAAATGCAGTCATCCGGATCGATATGTCCGAGTATGGTGAGAAGCATTCGACTTCCCGACTCGTTGGAGCGCCTCCAGGATATGTTGGATACGAAGAAGGTGGCCAGCTGACAGAGAAAGTTCGTCGCAAACCATATTCCGTTGTCCTGCTCGATGAAATCGAGAAAGCACATCCAGAAGTATTTAATATCTTGCTGCAAGTGCTTGAGGATGGTCGTCTGACGGATTCCAAAGGTCGCGTTGTTGACTTCCGGAATACGCTGATTATCCTGACATCCAACGTGGGTGCTGAAGCGATCAAACGTAACTCTACACTTGGCTTCACAGCAGTTGTGGATGCAGGTGCGGATTATGACAACATGAAGGGTAAAGTCATGGATGAGCTGAAGAAATCCTTCCGTCCAGAGTTCCTTAACCGGATTGATGAAATTATCGTATTCCACTCTCTGGAACAGAAACACATTGCAGAGATTGTTACGCTCATGAGTGAAGAGCTTCGCAAACGACTGCGTGAATACGAGGTTGACTTCGAACTCACCGACAATGCCAAGGATTTTCTTGCCAAAGCCGGCTTCGATCCAGCTTACGGTGCGCGTCCGCTTCGTCGGGCAATTCAGAAGCATATCGAGGACAAATTGTCTGAAGAGTTGCTTACAGGTAACGTAACCAAAGGCGATTCATTACTCATTGACGAAGAGAACGGTGCACTGTCTGTAACGAAAAAAGACGTGATTGTTCCTTCTAACGAGGAAATCGAAACCAAATAATATGTAGCAAGCTATGGAGTTGAACTCCAGCCTGTATTGATTCATAATCCTTCTCGGCTTCGGCCGGGGAGGATTTTTTGCATTTTGGACAGAAGACGGACATGATTATGGCGTGAACATGTGTAAAGTTTGCGATAATCCTTTACGAAAAATCTCAAACAATGGTAAACTTTTAGTAACCCTGCACGTCAGGGATTTTAGGCAAAATTCGTCGAATAATGCAAAATGCTGTTATAAAATTAAATTATAGGAGTGCTGAAGTGGCCAAAGTTAAAACCAAGTTCCAATGTACAGAATGCGGCTATGAGGCCCCCAAGTGGTACGGCAAGTGTCCGGGTTGTCAGTCATGGAATTCGATGGTCGAAGAGACAGAGACGGTTGTCAAAACACAAGGGAGAAATTCTCCCCTGTTTGACAGTAAAGATAAACCGCTTCCTATCATAGATATAGATAGCGGTCAGGAACCGCGTGTACAGACTGGAATCGGAGAGTTGAACCGGGTATTGGGTGGCGGAATCGTTCCAGGTTCCCTCGTTCTGGTGGGCGGAGATCCAGGTATCGGTAAATCAACGTTGATGTTGCAGACGTCTCATGCGTTAACGCATTCGGGTTTGCGGGTGTTATACGTATCCGGAGAGGAATCAGTCAAGCAAACCAAATTGCGGGCGGATCGTCTCGGGGCACTCTCAGCCGAGTTGTATGTGCTGTGTGAAACCAATATGGAACGTGTAGAGGAAGCGGTGGATCAGATCCAGCCGCATTTTCTTGTCATCGACTCCATTCAGACGGTATATCTTCCCGAAGTTACCAGTGCGCCTGGTAGTGTAGCACAGGTAAGGGAATGTACGTCAAGGTTCATGCGGATTGCCAAAGGCAGAGGCATTGCAACGGTTCTTGTGGGGCATGTTACCAAAGAAGGTGCCATTGCCGGTCCACGTATGTTAGAACATATGGTGGATTGCGTGCTTTATTTTGAAGGAGAACGGCATCATACGTATCGCTTATTGCGTGCGGTGAAGAACCGTTTTGGTTCCACCAATGAGATTGGCATTTTTGAAATGGGCGAGGATGGACTTCGTGAGGTGGGCAACCCGTCTGAACTCTTTTTGTCGGAACGGCCACTGGGTGTAGCGGGTTCTACGGTAGTTGCCAGTATGGAGGGCACACGACCTCTGCTTGTGGAATTGCAGGCATTGATCTCGACGACTCATTTCCCTTCTCCCCGCCGTATGGCAACAGGGGTGGATCTGCATCGATTGAATCTGATCATTGCCGTGCTGGAGAAACGGATGGGCATGTTTTTACAGACTCAGGATGCGTATCTGAACGTAGCTGGGGGAGTGCGACTGGATGAACCCGCTGTAGATTTGGCGGTTGCTGTCAGCATTGCATCCAGTTTGAGAGATGTACCGACCAAGCCGGATGACGTTATCTTTGGCGAGATCGGTCTGACAGGCGAGGTTCGAGCGGTATCTCGGGCCGAACAACGAGTTAAGGAAGCCGCGAAGTTGGGCTTCAAGCGAGTCATTTTACCAGAAAAAAGCTTAAAGGGCTGGAAACATCCTCGCGGGATACAACTGATCGGTGTGAATACCGTGGCAGATGCACTAGCGGTTGCTTTAGATTAGGGGGCATAACAAGATGAAAGATTCGAGCCAACTGGATAATATGAATGAATTGTTAAGGCTGATCGCACCAGGTACACCTTTCCGCGAAGGTCTGGAAAATGTGCTGCGCGCCAAAACGGGCGCACTGCTTGTTGTAGGATACAGCCCTGAAGTAATGGAAGTGGTGGATGGGGGATTCTCGATTAACTGTGATTTCTCCCCGAACTATCTGTACGAACTTGCCAAGATGGATGGAGCCATTATTCTTAGCGAGGATTTGAAGCGTATTCTATACGCCAATACCCAATTAATCCCGGATTCTTCGATCTCTTCATCAGAGACGGGGATTCGTCACCGGACGGCAGAGCGTGTAGCGAAGCAAACGGGTAAATTGGTCGTATCCATATCACAGCGCCGTAATATCATTACCTTGTATCAGGGAACACTTCGTTATTCCCTCAAGGAAATCGGGGTTATTTTGACCAAAGCGAATCAAGCAATTCAAACCCTGGAGAAATATAAAGCTGTATTAACACAATCCCTTACGAATCTGAGTGCCTCTGAATTTGAGGAACTGGTGACGATTCCCGAAGTGGTCAATGTGATTCAGCGTACCGAAATGGTGATGCGGATCAAAACGGAAATCAAACGATACATTCATGAACTCGGGAATGAGGGACGACTCATCTCCATGCAAATGGAAGAGCTTGTGGGTACAACAGAAGAGGAAGCCTGGTTGCTGTATAAAGACTATGCCCGTGACGACAGTGATGACAAAATTCGTGAAATTATCGTTGGATTGAAAAGATTGTCGGACGATGAATTGCTGGATGCTCACCATATTGTCCGTCTGCTTGGCTACCCATCATCAGCGGCTACTTCAGAGGATTCGGTTGCACCTCGCGGATTCCGGGTATTAAATAAGATCCCTCGTCTGCCTAATGTCATTATCCATAACCTGGTGGATCAATTCGAACAACTACCTCATGTGATTATGGCTACAATTGAAGAACTGGACGAAGTGGACGGTATTGGTGAAGTTCGTGCCCGGACCATTAAGGAAGGCCTCAAACGTTTGCAGGAGCAGATGTTTATCGACAGACAGATGTAAGGGTTGCCTATATGAAGGCTTGAAATGGATGAGGTGAAACAACAATGCTAACCAGATTCATTCCGAATCTCTTTACCTTGGGTAATCTGTTTCTTGGAATGATGGCAATTTTGCTTGCGATTGATGGAAATTACAGTTTGGCTGCCATTATGGTCATTGTAGCGATGCTGCTGGATGGTCTGGATGGCCGAGTGGCACGTGCACTCAATGCGCAAAGCGAATTCGGCAAAGAATTGGATTCCTTGTCAGACATGGTTTCCTTTGGTGCAGCACCTGCCCTGATCATATTTATGGTGTCGTTTCAAGATTCGATGCCAATTCTTGCTTGGATCGCAACAGCGGCTTTTCCAATCTGTGGAGCCATTCGTCTGGCTCGGTTTAATGTTCGTCCGGGAATCCCCGGGTACTTCACAGGTCTGCCGATACCGGCAGCCGGCGGAGTGTTGGCTACATTGTCCTTGTTCAATAAGGATATTGGTCCGGTCAGCATGATGATCGCTACTTTGCTGTTATCGTATCTGATGGTCAGTTCGCTTAAATATCCCAATTTCAAAAAGGTCGGGTTGCCGCGTAAGGCAATCTGGATTGCACCATGGGTTGTGTTATTTGCCATAGCTGTAGCCGTTATTTTCCCGGAGCAGTTATCCAAATTGATCTTTATTCCGTTGGTGTTATACGCCTTGTATGGAATGAAACATAATGTGCGCACAGCAGCCTCACGTAATCGGGCGAAAAAGCGTAAGGATGAGAAATCTTCCCGGCCTTCGGATCGTTAAGTAGCCTTGGGGACAGACACTATACAAAGAAAGCACGTACTCTCCTGAACTGGAGAATACGTGCTTTTTGTGTATTCATATCTATTTACGGTAAAAGAAACCCTTGCGAACGACATACATATCTGCTTACGACAGATTAAACATCCCTAACGTTGAACACTTCTGTGATTCGTGATTTACGACCTCTTCCATGTTAATGTCCAGCAGATTGCATAGAGCCGACATGTAGAACAGGTTACGCCCCAATTCAGAGCTAATGACCTCTCTGCAGTTCTCACACAATTCACCTTCCACATGCGTTTCCAGCAGGCCCTTGGTTTGAGCGATATCGCTCTCCGGGGCATATTTCTGCTTGGTGGCGTGCAGCTCGATGCAGCCGCATTCGGTAATGGCTTTGGACACGGCACGGTTAACAGACGCTCCGGCTTGTCCCGTTTTGGATAGTACATCAATCAGACTGCGATGACGCAGCAACAGTTCAGAAACTTGATCCTGGAAAGCCTGTAAACTTAGCGTACTCATTTTGCCACTCACCTCGGGATATGAATTGAATTCATTATATGCCAATAATTTACCTACTTTCAACTGACGATTGCAACATTTCCAAAAAGTTCTTGCGGATGGGATTAGCAATTCTGGAATTGGATCATACTGGATATAAAGATCAAGATACATTGAAGGAGGTGCAGGGACTAATGTGGAAAAAAGGCATTTTAACTTTTACAGGATTGTGCGGTGCATGGTTCGGCTACACGGCATATCATCTGGCAGGAAAATCGGTCCCATGGATGACTGAGTGGATTCAGTCAGCAGGATTACTGGGAGCTGGTGTATCGACGCTGCTGGGAGCTGTAATGTTTATGGCTGTATGTAATATTGGTGGAACATTGATGGCAGACAGACTGCATAGTGGAATCAATTCATTGGCAAAAGTACCTATGAATGAACTGGCTGCAGGTGCCGCAGGTACCGTTGCTGGCTTGCTGGTGGCTTTGTTGCTATACCCTGTTGTGGGATGGATGGGAACGGCAGGAGAGGTGCTGCAAGTGGCACTGACGGTGATTAGTGCTTATTCCGGCTACACCCTTGCCATGGCGAAGAAAGACGATCTGGGGGCCTTCTGGATGTCTGGGCGATGGGGTCATCCCGAGGTGGACGAGGATAGACGGATGGAAGAACATAAAATTCTGGATACCAGTGTTATTATCGATGGGCGTATCGCTGATATATGCAAAACCGGATTTATTGAAGGTACAATCGTAATCCCGGAATTCGTTCTGGAGGAGCTGCAGCATATTGCCGATTCATCGGATCTGCTCAAGCGGAACAGAGGACGGCGTGGATTGGACATTTTAAACAAAATCCAGAAGGAACTCGATGTAAAAGTCCTGATCTACGAGGGGGATTTCGAGGAAATCTCCGAGGTGGACAGCAAACTGGTCAAACTGGCTAAAGTGCTTCAGGGCAAAGTGGTCACCAATGACTTTAACCTGAATAAAGTGTGCGAACTCCAGGGTGTATCTGTGTTGAACATCAATGATCTCGCCAATGCGGTTAAGCCAGTTGTTCTGCCGGGTGAGGAGATCATGGTGCAGATCATCAAGGATGGCAAGGAGCATGGTCAAGGTGTAGCCTATCTGGATGATGGCACAATGATCGTTGTGGAGGGCGGACGCGAGTATATTGGCATGATGATGGAAGTGTTGGTGACCAGTGTGCTGCAGACTTCAGCGGGACGAATGATTTTTGCCAAGCCGAAACTGTTGGAAAAAGCCCAATAAAGCGGTATGATGGGTAGTGTATCGTTGAACGATATTGTATATCTTTGGACGATAAACTGACAGACAAGGCAGGGATTGCGGCATGGATAAAGGGTGGGGCGTTGTCATTGTGGCAGCAGGTCGCGGAACCCGGATGGGGACAACCGAGAGCAAACAGTTTTTGTTGCTGCAGGACAAGCCCGTTTTCATACATACGCTTGAGGTATTTGCTGCGCTGGACGAGATCCGCGAGATGGTGCTGGTCACAGGAGCCGCAGATGTTGAACGCTGCCAGGATTGGGTAAAAGAATACCAACTGGATTCACGTGTCCGTGTTATCCCCGGAGGGAAAGAGAGACAACATTCTGTCCATAAAGGCCTTGAGGCACTAGGGACAGATTGGGTTCTCGTTCACGACGGGGTACGTCCTTTTGTGAACCATGAGCAGATCAAGGGATGCATGGCGGCTGCCATGTCCGGTGGTGGAGCAGCTGTATTGGCGGTTCCCGTGAAGGATACGATCAAACAAGTGAATGCGGAAGGAGTCGTTACGGCGACGCCAGACCGCAGCAGTCTGTGGAGCATTCAAACCCCGCAGGCTTTTCGTCTTTCTTCCCTGCTCTCCGCCTACGAATCAGCCGAGCGGGACGGATTTCTGGGAACAGATGACGCCATGCTGGCTGAACGTCAGGGAATGTCGGTCAAGGTTGTGGAAGGAAATTATACCAATATCAAATTAACAACGCCGGAAGATTTGCAATACGCTGCGTTTTTGCTGGGGGGAGAGAAGAAGCGATGATACGTGTAGGACAGGGATTTGATGTACATCAGCTGGTAGAGGGACGCCCGTGTATTATTGGCGGAGTAACGATTCCTTATGAAAAAGGACTGCTGGGTCACTCGGACGCAGACGTGCTGTTGCACGCGATTAGTGATGCCATTTTGGGTGCGCTGGCACTTGGGGATATCGGCAAGCACTTCCCGGATACCGATCCGGAATTCAAGGATGCCGACAGCCTGAAATTGCTGGAGCATGTATGGCAGCTTGTGAAGGATCGCGGATATAAGCTGGGAAATATCGATTCAACGATTATTGCCCAGAAGCCGAAAATGGCTCCTTACATCCCGCAGATGGCTGAGGTGATTGCCAAGGCACTGGAAGCGGATGTAACACAGGTGAACGTGAAAGCAACCACAACAGAGCAACTGGGATTCCCGGGACGGGGAGAGGGCATTGCCGCTCAGTCCGTGGTTTGCCTTGTACGTGTGTGATATCATCAATCAATTAGTGACGGAGGGGATCATATGAGCACGGAAATTCGTGTGCGTTACGCGCCGAGTCCAACGGGACACCTGCATATCGGGAATGCCCGCACGGCGCTGTTTAACTATCTATATGCCAAACATAATAACGGTAAATTCATCATTCGTATTGAAGATACGGACGTGAAACGGAACATTGCCGGTGGTGAAGAAAGTCAGCTGAAATACCTGAAATGGCTTGGAATCGAGTGGGATGAAAGTATTGATGTGGGCGGAGAATACGGACCATACCGTCAAACGGAACGTCTGGACCTCTATCGTAAATATACACAGGAATTGCTGGATAAAGGGCTGGCTTACCCTTGCTTCTGCACCGAAGAAGAATTGGAGCAAGAGCGTGAGGAACAGTCAGCACGTGGAGAAACACCGCGTTATTCGGGCAAACACCGTGACCTCACTCCAGAGCAAATTAGTGCGTTTGAAGCGGAAGGTCGCGTAGCGAGTATTCGTTTCCGTGTACCGGAAGAGCGCGTATATACGTTTGATGACATGGTTAAAGGTACAATCTCGTTCAACAGCAAGGAATCCGGTGACTTTGTCATTGTGAAAAAGGATGGCATTCCCACCTACAACTATGCCGTTGCTGTGGATGATCACTTGATGAAGATCTCCCACGTGCTGCGTGGGGAAGACCACATCTCGAACACGCCGCGTCAACTGATGATCTATGAAGCGCTTGGCTGGGAGCCACCGCAATTCGGTCATATGACGCTGATCGTGAATGAAAATCACAAGAAGTTGAGTAAACGGGATGAATCCGTTATTCAGTTTATTGAGCAGTATGATCAGCTCGGTTATTTGCCTGAAGCGATGTTTAACTTCATTTCCCTGCTCGGCTGGTCGCCGGAAGGGGAAGAAGAGATCTTCTCGCAAGAGCAACTGATCTCCATCTTTGATACGAAACGCCTGTCCAAGAGCCCGGCGGTATTTGACACACACAAGCTGGCTCACTTGAACAACCACTATATCAAACATGCTGATCCGGAACGTATTGCCGAGATGGCCATTCCGCATCTGCAAAAAGCAGGACGCCTTCCTGGGGATCTGTCCGCTGAGCAAAAAGAGTGGGCGCATACCCTTGTCCATCTCTATCAGGAACAGATGAATGCGGCATCCGATATCGTAGAATTGTCGGAAGTGTTCTTCCGTTCGGAGGTTGAGCTGGAAAGTGAAGGTGCCGCGATTCTCGCTGAAGAGCAAGTGCCGACCGTGCTGAAGGCATTTGCGGATAAAGTACAGACAAGTGAAGAGTTCACGCCAAGCAAAATGGCTGCATTGATCAAGGAAGTACAGAAAGAAACCGGCTTTAAGGGCAAACAGCTCTTTATGCCAATTCGTGTAGCCTTGACTGGCCAGACGCATGGACGGGATCTGAACCAAACGATTGTGCTTCTGGGACGTGATACGGTGATTGAACGCTTGCTTGCGCAAGTAAAATAAGCTTATTGGGGCACATTCCGGTTACTCGGAATCTGTATACAGTCCTATGATGTATGGATTACGCAGTAGGCTGTTGTCAGTCTGAGGCCTTTTCGCTATAATAACAACACAACGAATAATTGATATGATTTATCTAATAGAACAGCAAAGATCGGGAGAAGTAGACTGACCCGGACAGATTCAGAGAGGATGGTCCCGCAGCAAAGAAAGATTTCTTTGGTTGCGGTGGCTGTGAGCCATCCACTGCCCATCAGTCGAAATGCACCCGTGAGCTGCACAGCCGAATCCAGCCCCGCCTTTGTCGATCATGACATCGGAAAACGTTAGGATAGGTTGTGACGATTGGTTTCCGTTACCAAACCGCTTGAGGGCTCATTCTATTTGAGAATGAACCGAGCAGAGTGGGACCGCGATAAACGCCTCTGCAGCTAAATGCTGCAGGGGCGTTTTTTGTTTAGGCGAGTGTGCAGTACACTACCAAGGAACGCGCCGTCCGGTAAGCCGGAGGACGGGAACCTGAACAAGAGGGGAACGAGCATGTTCAAGAAGATCAGATCAGATATCCAGGCGGTGTTTGAGAACGATCCGGCAGCCCGGGGATGGTTTGAAGTGGTATTTACCTACTCAGGGCTGCACGCGATATGGGCACACCGGATGGCACATTTTTTATACAAACGAAGATGGTTCTCGTTCGCCAGGTTCATTTCACAGGTAAGTCGATTCATGACAGGAATTGAGATACATCCTGGAGCTACGATCGGAAATCGGTTGTTTATTGACCATGGAATGGGCGTCGTTATTGGGGAAACATGTGAGATTGGCGATGATGTTGTTATCTATCAGGGGGTTACCCTCGGCGGAACAGGGAAAGAAAAAGGAAAGAGGCATCCGACCATTGGCAATAATGTGGTTATCTCATCGGGAGCCAAAGTGCTGGGTTCATTTAGCGTGGGGGATCAATGCAACATTGGTGCAAACTCCGTTGTGCTTAAGGAGGTCCCTTCCAATAGTACCGTGGTAGGTATACCGGGCAGAATTGTTAAACAGGATGGCCGACGGGTAGATCGCCTCAGTCAACAGTTGCCTGATCCGGTCGTTGACTCTTTGCGAAGTATGCAACAAGAACTCGAACGATTGCAGGAAGAAGTACGTACACTGCAGAATGCCCGTGAAAATGAGACTGTGCGTGATACGTGATACAATAACTAAAGGCAGTATAGGATGAAAGGATAAGTGACCATGACGCTTCAGATTTATAATACGATGAGTCGTACCAAAGAGGAATTTGTTCCCCAAGAGCCAGGGAAAGTAAAAATGTATGTCTGCGGACCAACGGTATATGACTACATTCACATCGGGAATGCACGGCCGGTTATCTTTTTCGACACGGTTCGTGGATACCTGGAACAGACAGGACATGATGTAAACTATGTGGTGAACTTCACGGATGTGGATGATAAGCTGATTCGCAAAGCGGAACAACTTGGAACGGACGTTCCTCATGTCGCGGAGAAGTTTATTGCAGCCTACTATGAAGACCTAGAGGGTTTGGGTATTCCCAAGGCAAGCAGCAACCCGAGAGTAACGGAAAACATGCCGCTCATTATTGATTTTATCCGTGAGTTGGTTGAAAAAGGATTTGCGTATGAAAATGGCGGTGACGTCTATTACCGTACAGGTAAATTCAGCGAGTATGGCAAGCTATCGAAGCAAAATTTACAGGAGCTGCAATTCGGAATCCGTGTGGGCGTGGACGAGCGCAAAGAGCATCCCGAAGATTTCGTGCTCTGGAAGGCTGCAAAACCAGGTGAGATCTATTGGTCCAGTCCTTGGGGCGATGGTCGACCAGGTTGGCATATTGAGTGCTCCGCCATGGCTAGGGAGTACCTTGGAGATACACTGGACATTCACGGAGGTGGACAGGATCTGCAGTTCCCGCACCATGAGTGCGAATGCGCCCAATCCGAGGTATTAACAGGTAAACCACTTGCGAACTACTGGATGCATAATGGATTCATCCGGATTGATAACGAGAAGATGTCGAAATCACTCGGTAACGGTGTTCTGGTTAAAGATTTGCGGAATCAATATAAACGCGAAGCGATTCGTTACTTTATGTTGTCTACCCACTATCGTAACCCATTGAACTTTACGGATGATACGATGGAGCAGGCACAGAACAGTGTGGACCGGATTGCGAATGCTGTAGGTAACCTGAACCATCGTCTGAACGCGGTAACTGTAGATCAGGATATCACAGCAGAGTTTGCGGCAAGACTCGACCAAATTCGTCAGCAGTACCACGAGAAGATGCAGGATGATTTCAATACTCCTGATGCGATCACTGCTATGTTTGAGTGGGCAGGTGAAGCCAACCAACTGTTGCAGCAAGAAGTAGTTAATGCGGCAGACATCCGTGCGCTCCTCGAATTGTTTAGTGAACTGAATGCTGTGCTGCGCATCTATACTGATGCAGAGCCAGAACTGCTGGATGAGGAAGTGGAACGCCTGATTGAAGAGCGTGTGGAAGCGCGCAAGTCCAAAAACTGGGCAAGAGCGGATGAAATTCGCGATGAATTGTCTGCACGTGGCATTTTGCTTGAAGATACGGCGCAGGGTATGAGATGGCGGCGCAAATGAGCGAAGGACATCCAACTACACCAAAACAACAGGAGCAGGTCACAGAAGGAGGCTGGTTCCCGTATCCTCCTTCCAGACCCGCGAGGTTGATTCCACCTATTGCACTGGCCTATATTGGTGATGCGGTATATGAGGTGGCTGTTCGTCAATATCTGTTGTCGAAGCCCAACATGCGTCCCAATCATCTGCACCGTAGTGCAACAGGGTTGGTATCAGCGAAGGCACAGAGCCGCATACTTACAACGATTGAGGCTGAACTGACAGAGGAAGAACGTGATATCGTCCGGCAAGGGCGGAATGCCAAGTCGGGTAGTGTACCCAAAAATGCCGATGTGTTGGAGTACAGACATGCCACGGCTTTTGAATGTCTCATTGGTTACCTCTACAGCAGTGGTCATCATGATCGCATGATTGAACTGATCGGGCTTGGCATTGAGCACGCGGAACAACAATCGCCAACGCCGACAAAAAAATAGAAATTTCAACAAAACAACGCATTACAGAGAGGATCGAACAACGATGGAAGAAGAATGGATTGCCGGTAAACACTCCGTAACGGAGGCGCTGCGTTCAGGCCGGACCATTAATAAAATATGGATTGCCGATACAGCACAGAAACATCTGACTCAACCTATTATCTCGGAAGCCAAAAAACTAGGGATAGTCATTCAACACGTGGACAAGCGTAAGCTGGATCAAACGGTACCAGGCATTCAGCATCAGGGGGTAGTTGCACAAGCAGCGCCTTACGCTTATGTGGAGGTAGAAGACATTCTTGCCGCAGCAAAAGCGAAGAATGAGCATCCTTTCCTGATTCTGCTGGATGAGATTGAAGATCCTCATAACTTGGGATCGATTTTGCGGACTGCAGACTGCACGGGTGCACATGGTGTCATTGTACCCAAACGTCGTTCGGCAGCGGTAACGGTAACAGTGTCCAAAACGTCTGCTGGCGCCGTGGAGTACGTACCAGTGGCTCGTGTAAGTAATCTTGCCCAGACCATCGATCGCCTTAAAGAGGAAGGTGTATGGGTTGTAGGGACAGATGTTACGGCACATGAAGGTGTCTTTGGTAACGGCGTCTTTACTGGCCCTGTGGCATTGGTTATCGGCAATGAAAATAAAGGAATGGGACGACTCATTCGCGAGAAATGTGACGTGCTGATCAAATTACCGATGCAAGGTCAGATTAATTCCCTGAATGCTTCCGTGGCAGCGGGTGTTGTCATGTATGAAGTGCTCCGCTCACGTCAAGCGCAGGAATAGAAGGTATGGCTGATTCCCGTGATGTGCTTCTTGTAGACGGGTACAACATGATTGGCGACTGGCCGGAATTAACCAAACTGGCGGAAAGTGGGCTTGAAGAGGCACGCAACAGGCTTCTCTTTCGTCTTGCTGACTATCAGGCTTTCTCCGGCCGGAGAGTCATTGTTGTATTTGACGCCTACCTCGTGCCTGGACTCGGTAAATCCTTTACACAGAGCAAAGTGCAGATCTATTTTACAAAGGAAAAAGAGACGGCAGACGAATGCATTGAGAGACTCGTTCGGGAACTAAGCATGCGAAGACGCCAAATCTATGTGGCTACGAGCGATATGGTAGAGCAACATGTTATTTTTGGACAGGGAGCGCTACGCGTATCTGCAAGGGAATTGCTTATTGAAGTTGAGCAGAACGAAAAAGAATTAAAGAAACGACTGGAAGAAGATCAGGCCAAGACCACACGTAATACACTTGGGGGCAAGTTAAGTCCGGATGTATTGAAAGAGTTTGAGCGATGGCGCCGTGAATAACAGAGTGTTTTTACAAAATTTAGAATATTGCAACTCTTGACATTTATGTTATTGATGTTCTTTTTTAGGCAGAGCGTGGTTGACGGTGTAAGGTACCATCATATATACTGATCCTATATTTCATAGAGTAGAGTAACGGGGTACCTTGCGTTGCAGCCGGAGGGATTGTCTGTGAGTGTCGACCTCAAAGATATCATGTTATCTAAGTATGATTACCAAAGTGACGAAGACATTGTAGAAGCTTTCCGAGAAGGCGAAAGCGAAGCGTTAGAGTTTTTGATTAACAAGTATCGTAACTTTGTACGCGCCAAGGCAAGATCTTATTTTCTGATTGGGGCAGACCGGGAAGATATTATTCAAGAAGGAATGATTGGCCTCTATAAATCTATTCGAGATTTCAAAGGGGACAAGCTGGCTTCGTTCAAGGCTTTTGCCGAACTGTGCATTACAAGACAGATCATCACGGCGATTAAGACAGCAACACGCCAGAAACATATTCCACTTAATTCTTATGTATCTCTGGACAAGCCAATTTATGACGAAGAGTCTGATCGTACGTTACTCGATGTGATTTGTGGAACCCAGGTCAGTGATCCGGAAGAATTGATCATCAATCAGGAAGAGTTTGTCGGCCTGGAAGATAAAATGTCCGAGATTCTGAGTGATCTGGAACGTAAAGTATTGATGTTGTATCTGGACGGGAGATCTTATCAAGAGATTGCAGTTGATTTGGACAGACATGTGAAGTCCATTGATAACGCACTTCAGCGCGTCAAGCGCAAACTTGAAAAGTACCTGGAAGTTCGAGATAATTAAACACATGTTGTCGTTGACGGAAAAGGCTCGGTGTTTGAGTCTTTTTTTAGTGTCTCAAGTTTATAAAATCTAAGAATGTTCATACTAGTAATCGCTCGGTCCATGCAGGAGAAGAGAAAAAAAAGAGATGAGAAACGAATGTACGTTGTACGGAAGTAATACCCAATGAATGAAAGGCTATTCTTTCATTGACATGGTTATACCCTTGTGATAAAGTGTTTTAGGTAGGCCTAAATTTATGGCTTTTTTTCAGGATCAATTTAGAGACTCTGCTTGAATGTGGAAGTCTTCGGGAGGTGTACATCATGCGGGTAATTATTACTTTGGCTTGTACTAACTGCAAACAAAGAAATTACACTACGACAAAAAACAAGCGTAATCACCCCGACCGCATGGAGATGAAGAA
Organism: Priestia sp. FSL H7-0729; assembly: GCF_038005685.1. Lineage (NCBI taxonomy): Bacteria > Bacillati > Bacillota > Bacilli > Caryophanales > Bacillaceae > Priestia > Priestia sp. FSL H7-0729. The sequence continues at coordinate 42,346 of NZ_JBBOTQ010000020.1, read as the reverse complement.
ATTTTGCAAGTTTTGTAACGAGCAGACTTCTCATCGCGAAACCAGATAGTTTTTGGAGGTGTCGGCGTGAAACGAAGTTTCAAATCTCTGATTTCCTTTTTCTCAGAAAGCTGGGCTGAACTTAAAAAAGTTCGCTGGCCTAATCGTAAAGAGCTGACCAACTACACATTGATCGTACTTGGTACTGTTGTGGTTATGACGCTGTTTTTTTGGGTCATTGACATTGGCATCTCCTTTGTGATCGAAGCGATTATTTAAGAAGGGTTCCGGTGGCTTGATATGGAAAAAAGATGGTACGTCGTTCATACCTATTCAGGGTATGAGAACAAGGTCAAGGCCAATTTGGAAAAACGCGTCGAGTCTATGGGCATGGAAGACAAGATTTTCCGCGTTCTTGTTCCTATGGAAGAAGAAGTGGTAAACAAAGACGGTAAGAAAAAAACCGTTATGCGTAAAGTTTACCCCGGTTATGTCTTGGTGGAAATGGTACAGACGGATGATTCTTGGTATGTTGTTCGCAACACACCAGGTGTTACAGGATTTGTCGGTTCGACAGGTTCTGGGTCCAAACCAACTGCTTTGTTGCCTGAAGAAGTGGAACAAATTCTGAAGCACATGGGTATGGTTGAACCTAAGCCGAAAATTGAGTTCGATATTAAGGAATCCGTACGTATTAAAGTCGGTCCTTTTGCGAATTTCGTGGGCTCCGTGGAAGAAATTTTGGTAGACAAAAGCAAGTTGAAAGTGCACGTGAACATGTTTGGACGGGAAACACCGCTTGAGTTGGAATATACACAAGTGGAGAAGATATAGTCTCTTCAAGTTTCTTGTGGGAGGGCTGTAAGGCCCGTTAACCACTATTTTGCAAGGAGGTGTCAATCATGGCGAAAAAAGTTATTAAAATGGTAAAACTGCAGATCCCAGCAGGTAAAGCAAACCCAGCACCACCAGTAGGTCCAGCTTTGGGTCAAGCAGGTGTCAACATCATGGCATTCTGTAAAGAATTCAACGCTCGTACAGCTGATCAAGCGGGATTGATTATTCCAGTTGAAATTTCTGTATTCGAGGACCGTTCCTTTACTTTCATCACTAAAACTCCACCAGCAGCAGTTCTGTTGAAAGTGGCAGCTAAAGTTGAAAAAGGATCCGGCGAACCGAACAAGAAAAAAGTTGCTACAGTTAAACGTGATGCGGTACGTCAAATCGCAGAAACAAAAATGCCTGACCTGAATGCAGCAGACGTTGAGTCCGCTATGCGTATGGTCGAAGGTACTGCCCGCAGCATGGGTATCACCATCGAAGACTAATTTTCATAAGAAACATGGCTTCGTAAAACCGGTCGATTCGCGACCGGTTGATGTGGGAGGTATATCCGCTAACACCACAAAGGAGGAATAAAACATGGCTAAACACGGTAAAAAATACCTGGAAGCTGCTAAGCTGATTGATAGCGAAGCAACTTACGAGCCTTCAGAAGCTGTAGAGCTTGTGAAAAAGGCAGCCACTGCAAAATTCGATGAAACAATCGAAGCAGCAGTTCGTTTGGGTGTAGACCCTCGTAAGCAAGACCAGGCTGTACGTGGTGTTGTTGTCTTGCCACACGGCACAGGTAAAACACAACGCGTATTGGTATTTGCAAAAGGTGACAAAGCGAAAGAAGCGGAAGCGGCTGGCGCGGACTATGTTGGTGATGCAGACATGATCAACAAAATCCAACAAGGCTGGTTCGAATTCGACGTCTGCGTAGCGACACCAGATATGATGAGTGAAGTAGGTAAATTGGGCCGACTGCTCGGCGGTAAAGGTCTGATGCCTAACCCTAAAGCCGGAACGGTAACTTTCGATGTAACTAAGGCTGTTCAAGAAATTAAAGCCGGTAAAATCGAATATCGTCTGGATCGTGCAGGTCAAATTCATGCACCGATTGGTAAAGCTTCTTTCTCTTCTGAGCAACTTAATGAGAACTTCAAAGCTCTCATGGAAGCTCTGAATCGTGCTAAACCAGCGGCAGCAAAAGGTGTTTATCTGAAGAATGTTAGTCTTTCTTCGACGATGGGCCCTGGCGCACGCGTGAACGCAGCAGCTTTTAGATAATATCTCTTGACAGGCTTGTCCTGTTTTTGATAAGATATAAAAGTTGTGAGTCCGAGTGACTGACCGTTGACATTTGAATATGCTTGCCGTAGACAGTAGGTGCCATTTGGCTTAATTTCCTGCCGAGGTGTGATTATAGAACTTAGAACGATGCAAATCGATGATGAGTATATATCAAGCCTTCGTGATTCTACGGAGGCTTTTCTTAATGGGATAAATTTGATCAGGAGGTGTACAGATTGGCAAACGCAAAAGTGATTCAAGCAAAACAAGAGTCCGTTGATGCAGTAACAGCAAAATTGCGCGAGAGCGTTACAACTGTTGTTGTTGACTATCGCGGATTGAACGTTGCCCAAGTAACTGAGTTGCGTAAGCAACTTCGTGAAGCAGGGATCGAATTCCAAGTGCTGAAAAACTCGTTGCTTCGCCGTGCAGCTGCAGCAGCAGAACTGGCAGAACTCGATAGTGTTCTTACAGGTCCTACTGCAATTGCATTCAGCGTAGATGACGTTGTGGCTCCAGCTAAAATTCTGAACGACTTCGCGAAAAAGAACGATGCTCTGGAATTGAAAGGTGCAGTCGTAGAAGGTCGCGTAATCGGAGTAGAAGAAGTTAAGGCATTGGCAGAATTGCCATCCCGCGATGGACTCCTCTCCATGCTCCTCAGCGTGCTTCAAGCGCCAGTGCGCAACTTCGCGCTTGCGGTTAAAGCAGTTGCAGAAAAAGAAGAACAAGGCGCGTAAGCAACTTGATCTGAACGCTGCTTAGGCAGCAATTGAATTAAAAAAAATAATATTATATATGGAGGTTCACTCATGAGTAAAGAGCAAATCTTGGAAGCAATCAAAGGCATGACTGTACTGGAATTGAACGATCTTGTTAAAGCAATCGAAGAAGAATTCGGCGTAACTGCTGCAGCTCCAGTAGCTGCTGCAGGTGCAGTAGCTTCTGCTGAAGCTGAGCAATCCGAGTTCGACGTAATCTTGACTAACGCTGGTGCTTCCAAAATCAACGTTATCAAAGCAGTTCGCGAAATCACAGGTCTTGGCCTGAAAGAAGCAAAAGAACTGGTTGACAACGCTCCAAAAGCATTGAAAGAAAAAGTTGCTAAAGAAGAAGCAGAAGCGGTTAAAGCTAAGCTTGAAGAAGCTGGCGCTACAATCGAAGTTAAATAATTTAGCTTTTATAAGCTAGATGAACAAAACAACAAACCCCTTGACTTATATCAAGGGGTTTGTTGCTGTAATTGTAAATGGAAAGTGAGTGAGGGCATGTCCAATCATTATTATTCGGACAAACCGCAAGTAGCGCATGATCGTAGAGCAACTGAAGCGGTTCTTCGTGGATTCAGTCTGAGATTCGTGACAGACGCCGGTGTGTTTTCCAAAAACGGAATCGATTATGGCAGCAGAGTATTGATTGATGCGATAGAGTTGCCATCAGGGGCTCATGTTCTCGATGTGGGTTGTGGATACGGGCCGATGGGTCTTACAGCAGCCAAACTTGTGCCGGATGGGCATGTCACCATGATCGATATCAACGAGAGAGCCGTTGAACTTTCCAGGGAGAATGCAAAAGCGAACGGAATTAACAATGTTACGGTTCTGCAGAGTGATCTACTGGCTGAAGTGAAAAAGCAAGATTTTGACGTTGTCTTAACCAATCCACCTATACGGGCTGGGAAAGAGACAGTTCATACTATTTTCGAACAGGCACATCGCCATCTGAAGGTAGGCGGTTCGTTGTGGATTGTCATTCAGAAGAAACAAGGGGCTCCATCAGCAAAAGCGAAATTGGAATCTTTGTTTGGAAGAGTGGAAGAAGTGACGAAGGATAAAGGCTATCGAATCTTCAAAGCGGTGAAGTCGGAAGAAGGTTCTACTAATAGTTGAATCCGAGTTTGTAAAGTAAGCAGGGGATCATTTTTTTTGCAATAGGACTATTGACTTGAAATTCAGGCCGTGGTATTATTGTAAAATGTCAGTATTAAGATGCCCTACTTGGCTTTAGCTATCTAAAAATGTCAACCTTTTTTTACGCCGAACGGGCTTATTATGCCTACGTTTGGCGTATAATATGTACATTTTGGGCAAACTGGGGATAAGCATGATTTGGAAAGACATCCGCCGATCAAAGTTGCTCTTTTTTCGAACGACATTTCGAGTAAGGGCTTTTCTTTATTTGCGGATGCATTGCTTTGCTCTGTATGTGTACCATTATAAGGTTACAAACAGAGGTTCGCAACGAAATTTTTAAAGTGAGTAGACATTGAGGGGTGAGTTTAAGTTGGCAGGACATCTTGTTCAATATGGTCGACGCACTCGGCGCAGTTATGCACGAATTAACGAGATACTCGAAGTTCCGAACCTGATTGAAATCCAACAAAAATCATATGATTGGTTTTTGGAGGAAGGGTTGCGCGAAATGTTCCAGGATATCTCGCCGATCCAGGATTTTACAGGTAACTTGATTTTGGAATTTATCGATTACAGTCTCGGTGAACCGAAGTATACAGTAGACGACGCGAAAGAGCGTGACGTTACGTATGCAGCACCGCTTCGGGTCAAAGTCCGGCTCATTAATAAGGAAACCGGCGAAGTCAAAGAGCAGGAAGTATTCATGGGAGATTTCCCGCTGATGACCAACACGGGCACATTTATTATTAATGGTGCGGAACGGGTTATTGTCAGCCAGTTGGTTCGCTCTCCTAGCGTTTACTTCAGCACCAAAGTAGATAAAAACGCCAAAAAAACGTATACCGCTACAGTTATTCCTAACCGCGGCGCTTGGTTGGAACTGGAGATGGACGCGAAGGATGTTGTTTACGTCCGGATCGACCGTACACGTAAAATACCGGTTACGGTTCTCCTGCGTTCACTTGGTTTTGGCACAGATGCTGAGATTCTGGATCTGCTCGGTAATGACGAATATATCCGCAACACACTGGACAAAGACAACACGGATTCCACAGAGAAAGCACTCATTGAGATCTATGAGCGTCTTCGTCCGGGCGAGCCACCAACATTGGATAATGCGAAAAGCTTGCTCGTAGCACGTTTCTTTGATCCAAAACGTTATGACCTGGCTAATGTAGGTCGTTACAAAATGAATAAAAAACTCCACATCAAAAACCGTTTGTTTAACCAACGCTTGGCTGAGTCACTTGTTGACGCTGAAACAGGTGAAATCATTGCCGAAGCAGGTCAAATGGTTGATCGTCGCTTGTTGGATGAAATCATGCCGTATCTGGAGAAAAGCGTTGGATTCCGCACGTATCACGTGGGTAACGGCGTTTTGGATGCCAATGATATCCCTATGCAAACAATTGATGTGTTCTCACCAACTGAAGATGGTAAAGTGGTTAAACTGATTGCCAATGCAAACATTGACAAGTCCGTTAAAAACGTGACACCGGCGGATATCATTTCCTCCATCAGTTACTTCCTTAACCTTCTACAGGGGATTGGTAGCACGGATGATATCGATCATCTGGGTAACCGTCGTTTGCGTTCGGTGGGTGAACTCCTGCAGAACCAGTTCCGTATCGGTTTGTCCCGTATGGAGCGTGTGGTTCGTGAGAGAATGTCCATTCAGGATGCTAACGTCATTACACCACAGGCTTTGATCAACATACGTCCTGTTATTGCATCGATTAAAGAGTTCTTTGGTAGCTCTCAATTGTCACAGTTTATGGATCAAACGAACCCACTGGGTGAGTTGACGCATAAACGTCGTTTGTCCGCACTCGGACCCGGTGGTTTGACGCGTGAGCGCGCAGGTATGGAAGTACGTGACGTCCATCCATCCCACTATGGCCGTATGTGTCCAATCGAGACTCCAGAGGGACCAAACATCGGTTTGATCAACTCCTTGTCTACGTTCGCCCGTGTGAATGAATATGGCTTCATTGAAGCTCCATATCGTTGGGTTGATCCGAAGACAGGTATTGTAACCGAGCAGATTGATTACCTGACAGCGGATGAAGAGGACAACTATGTTATCGCGCAAGCGAATGCGAAGTTGAACGAAGACGGTACGTTTGAAGAAGAAGCGATCATTGTACGTTACAACAAACAGTCGGATAACATCCTTACGATGCCGAGTGAGCGAGTTGACTACATGGACGTATCTCCTAAACAGGTTGTATCCGTCGCTACAGCGCTTATCCCGTTCCTTGAGAACGATGACTCCAACCGTGCACTCATGGGATCTAACATGCAGCGGCAGGCGGTTCCACTCTTGATTCCTAAAGCACCACTTGTAGGAACAGGTATGGAGCACAAAGCTGCAAAAGACTCTGGTGTATGTATTGTCTCCGATTATGACGGAATTATTGAACGTTCTTCTGCGAACGAGATTTGGCTCCGTCGTGTTGAAGAAGTGGACGGTCAGGAAGTTAAAGGCGATATCGTTAAATATAAATTACACAAATTTATGCGTTCGAACCAAGGAACATGCATTAACCAGCGTCCGATTGTCAAAAGAGGTGCAGCTGTCAAAGCTGGCGATATCCTCGCTGATGGTCCTTCAACGGAAATGGGTGAATTGGCTCTGGGACGTAACGTCGTTGTTGCCTTCATGACTTGGGAAGGTTACAACTACGAGGATGCGATCTTGCTCAGTGAAAAACTCGTTAAGGAAGATGTATACACATCCATCCATATCGAGGAGTATGAGTCAGAAGCGCGTGATACCAAGCTCGGACCTGAAGAGATTACACGTGACATCCCTAACGTTGGGGAAGAAGCGTTGCGTAACTTGGATGAGCGCGGTATTATCCGCATCGGTGCCGAGATTAGCGCTGGCGACATTCTGGTTGGTAAAGTAACACCTAAGGGTGTGACAGAGTTGACTGCAGAAGAACGTCTCTTGCATGCGATCTTTGGTGAGAAAGCACGTGAAGTACGTGATACTTCCTTGCGTGTACCACATGGTACTGACGGTATCGTAGTAGACGTGAAAGTATTTACCCGTGAAAACGGTGATGAGCTGCCTCCAGGTGTTAACCAACTCGTTCGTGTATATATTGCTCAAAAACGGAAAATTTCCGAGGGCGATAAAATGGCCGGACGTCACGGTAACAAAGGGGTCGTGGCCCGCATCTTGCCGGAAGAAGATATGCCTTTCCTGCCAGACGGTACACCGGTTCAGATCGTTCTTAACCCACTGGGCGTACCTTCCCGGATGAATATCGGTCAAGTACTTGAGGTTCACTTGGGTATGGCAGCGATGCAACTGGGTATTCACGTAGCAACTCCTGTATTCGACGGAGCGAAGGAGTATGATGTCTTCGATACGATGGAAGAAGCAGGAATGCAACGTAATGGTAAAACTGTCTTGTACGATGGTCGTACAGGGGAAGAGTTTGAACGTGAAGTTACCGTTGGTGTCATGCACATGATCAAATTGGCACACATGGTTGATGATAAAATCCATGCCCGTTCCACGGGTCCTTACTCACTTGTTACGCAACAGCCATTGGGTGGTAAAGCCCAATTCGGTGGACAGCGTTTCGGGGAGATGGAAGTATGGGCCCTTGAGGCTTATGGTGCAGCTTATACACTGCAAGAAATCTTGACAGTTAAATCCGATGATGTTGTTGGTCGGGTTAAAACGTATGAATCCATCGTCAAAGGCGAGAATGTTCCAGAACCAGGTGTTCCTGAATCATTCAAAGTATTGATCAAAGAGCTGCAAAGCTTGGGTATGGACGTTAAGATCTTGAGTGAAGATGAGCAAGAGATTGAAATGAGAGAAATGGACGATGAAGATGACGCTGCGAGCGATAAGCTCAGCCTCAACCTTGAGGGTACAGAGGTCGGAGCGGAATAATTCGCTTCGAGCGCATGATGACCGGCGTTTTTCATCAGGCTCGCGTCTTGCTCCGGCTTCGGCCGGAGAGGGCGTAACCTAGATTACAGGAATTGGTTAAGGAGGGTTGCTCCTTGTTGGACGTCAACAATTTCGAATACATGAAGATCGGGCTTGCTTCCCCAGAGAAAATTCGTTCTTGGTCCCGCGGAGAAGTGAAAAAACCGGAAACGATCAACTATCGTACGTTGAAACCGGAAAAAGAAGGGCTGTTCTGCGAAAAGATTTTTGGCCCTACAAAAGACTGGGAATGTCATTGCGGTAAATACAAACGCGTTCGTTATAAAGGCGTTGTCTGTGATCGTTGTGGCGTTGAAGTAACACGTGCGAAGGTACGTCGCGAACGGATGGGCCATATTGAGCTCGCTGCTCCGGTATCGCATATCTGGTACTTCAAAGGTATTCCGAGCCGTATGGGTCTTGCTCTGGATATGTCTCCAAGATCTCTTGAAGAGATTATTTATTTTGCATCATATGTTGTAACTGATCCAGGAGAAACTCCACTGGAGAAAAAACAGCTGTTGTCCGAGAAGGAATACCGCAGCTACCGTGAGAAATACGGTTATGGTTTCCAGGCTGGCATGGGCGCAGAAGCGGTTAAAAAACTGCTTCAAGATCTTGACATAGACAAAGAGCTCGAGTTCCTGAAAGAAGAGCTCCGGACTGCGCAAGGACAACGTCGTAATCGTGCAATCAAACGTCTGGAAGTTATCGAAGCATTCCGTAACTCTGGCAACAAGCCAGAGTGGATGATCATGGATGTACTTCCTGTTATCCCACCGGAACTTCGTCCAATGGTACAGTTGGACGGTGGACGTTTTGCAACGTCTGACCTGAATGACTTGTATCGCCGTGTAATCAACCGGAATAACCGTCTGAAACGTCTGCTTGATCTGGGCGCGCCAGATATTATCGTGCAAAATGAAAAACGGATGTTGCAGGAAGCTGTTGACGCATTGATCGATAATGGTCGTCGCGGTCGCCCCGTAACGGGTCCTGGTAACCGTCCATTGAAATCCCTCAGCCACATGCTGAAAGGTAAACAAGGACGTTTCCGTCAGAACTTGCTCGGTAAACGGGTTGACTACTCTGGTCGTTCCGTTATCGTTGTTGGACCTTATCTGAAAATGTATCAGTGTGGTCTGCCAAAAGATATGGCACTTGAATTGTTCAAGCCTTTCGTTATGAAAGAGCTTGTAAATAAAGGGCTTGCCCACAACATCAAGAGCGCGAAACGTAAAGTTGAGCGTGTAAGTCCTGAAGTATGGGATGTTCTTGAGGAAGTGATCAAGGAGCATCCGGTTCTGTTGAACCGTGCCCCTACGCTTCACAGACTCGGTATTCAAGCATTTGAACCGATTCTCGTTGAAGGTAAAGCAATTCGTCTTCACCCGCTCGTATGTACGGCATACAATGCCGACTTTGACGGTGACCAAATGGCCGTGCACGTTCCGTTGTCCGCTGAAGCTCAAGCGGAAGCACGTATCCTGATGCTTGCATCAGGTAACATTTTGAACCCTAAAGACGGTAAACCGGTTGTTACTCCTTCCCAGGATATGGTGCTTGGTTCTTATTACCTCACTATGGACAACAAGGAAGAAAAGGGCACTGGTATGATCTTGCGTACAGTTAACGAAGCTGTATCAGCTTACCAACGTGGTACTGCTGGTCTGCATGCGCGTGTAGCTATTCCGGTTAAGGCGCTTGGTAAAACAAGCTTTACGGAAGAGCAGCAAGAAGGAATGTTGCTGACAACCATCGGTAAAATTATCTTTAATGAAATTTTCCCAGCAAGCTTCCCATATATCAATGACGCGACTCGTGCAAACCTGTACCAGGGTACTGCAGATCACTCATTTGTATATGAAAAAGGTGCTGATCTAAGAGAAGCTATTATGAATGCTCCTCTGGCTGGCGGTGTCGGCAAAGAATACCTCGGCTCCATCATCGCACGTTGTTTTGAGATTTATCACACAACGGAAACCGCCGTTATTCTGGATAAAATCAAACAACTTGGATTCACATATTCTACTCGTGCCGGTATTACGGTTGCGGTATCTGATGTTATCGTTCCGCCTGAGAAGTTTGAAATTCTTAGACAGTCTGAGGATAAAGCACAAATCGTTACGAATCAGTACCGTCGTGGTCTGATTACGAATGAAGAGCGCTATGACCGTATCATTGACATCTGGTCAAAATCCAAAGATGACATCACTGAAATTTTGATGAAGTCCATGGATCGTTACAACTCGATCATGATGATGGTAGACTCCAAAGCACGGGGTAACAAATCGCAAATTACCCAATTGGGTGGTATGCGTGGTCTGATGGCCAACCCATCTGGTCGAATTATCGAACTCCCAATCAAATCCAACTTCCGTGAAGGTCTGACAGTACTCGAGTACTTTATCTCCACTCACGGAGCGCGTAAAGGTTTGGCGGATACAGCCCTGCGTACAGCCGATTCAGGTTACCTGACTCGTCGTCTCGTAGACGTAGCCCAAGACGTAATCGTGCGTGATGATGATTGTGGTACAGATAAAGGCTTTACGGTAAGTCGTATCCAGGATGGTAAAGAGGTTATCGAAGATCTCTACGACCGTATTGAAGGCAGATACTGCTTCGAGACAGTTCGTCATCCGGAGACTAAAGAAATCATTGCAGGTCGCAATGAATTGATTGACTCCGACAAAGCAGAAGCGATCATCAAAGCGGGAATCACCAAATTGCAAATCCGCTCCGTACTCAGCTGCCGTGCAAGTCATGGTGTCTGCAAGAAGTGTTACGGTCGTAACCTTGCGACAGGTAAACATGTGGAGATTGGTGAAGCAGTTGGTATTATTGCGGCACAATCCATTGGTGAGCCAGGAACACAGCTTACAATGCGTACGTTCCATACCGGCGGTGTAGCCGGAGACGATATTACGCAAGGTTTGCCACGTATCCAAGAGTTGTTTGAAGCCCGTAATCCTAAGGGTCAAGCAACAATCAGTGAGATTGATGGTGTGGTTAAAGAGATTCGCGAAGCGAAAGATCGTCGTGAAATCGAAATTCAAGGTGAAGCGGAGTCCAAAGTGTACTCTGTTACCTACGGTTCCCGTGTGCGCGTAAGCGAAGGCATGGAAATTGAAGCTGGTGACGAGTTGACAGACGGTTCCATCGATCCAAAAGAAATGCTGCGCATTAAAGGCGTACGTGGTGTACAAAACTACATTTTGCAGGAAGTACAGCGCGTATACCGTAACCAAGGCGTAGAAATCAATGACAAACACGTTGAAGTTATGATCCGTCAAATGCTGCGTAAAATCCGCATCGTAGATGCAGGTGATACAACGCTGTTACCAGGATCGTTCGTTGATACGCATGAGTACGAAAGAGCTAACAAAATTGCGATTCTTAGTGATAAAGAGCCAGCGGTTGCTAAACCAATCCTGCTCGGTATTACAAAAGCATCCCTGGAAACAGACTCCTTCCTCTCCGCGGCTTCGTTCCAAGAAACTACACGTGTACTGACAGATGCAGCGATCAAAGGTAAAGTCGATCAGTTGCTCGGTCTGAAGGAAAATGTAATCATCGGTAAATTGATTCCTGCAGGTACAGGTATGCACCGTTACCGCAGTATCAAATTTGCTGAGCCAGAAGATGGCCAATCTTCAGTAGAAGAACTTGAGCCCGTTTCGGTTGATTAAATAGATTGCTCCTCATATAGAGGGGATTAAAAGTTCGGTGCGTCAGGAGGCGGGCGCTTGTATAATACAAGCGGACGAATCCTGATGTACGTAAACTTTTTAAAAAAATGTTTTAGGATTAGCATTGACAATGCTTGCGCTAGATGCTAATATATCAAAGGTGCGTGGGCAGCTGATTGTACATGGTTCTATTCGGAGGAATGCACAATGTCTAATGAAAAAGCCTTGCAAGATGCTCATGTCAAAATAGGTACCAAACAGACCATGCGGATGGTGCAGACAGGTATGGCTTCCGAAGTCTATGTCGCAGAAGATAGTGATCCGCAGCTCACTTCCAAAATCATTGCTTTGTGTGAACAACACAATGTGAAGTGCACGAAAGTGGATACAATGAAAAATCTCGGCAAAGCTTGCGGGATTGGAGTGGGAGCAGCCATGGCTGCTGTCGTAAAATGATAGTGTAAGGAACGTTTTTGTCCGAGAACTTTTAGGGATTCTCCAAGGCAAAAACTTTTCATTTGTCTTTTTATGAACCGCCTGGGTCTGTGGACTTAGCGTAAAGAGGTTTATAAAGAAACATGAATATTTGAGGAAGGGGGTGGCAATCAAATGCCAACTATCAATCAACTGGTTCGTAAAGGACGTCAAGCTAAAGTTGAGAAGTCAAAATCTCCAGCTTTGCAAAAAGGATTCAACGCTTTGAAACGTGAATCTACTAACATCAGTGCCCCACAAAAACGTGGTGTCTGCACTCGTGTAGGTACAATGACTCCACGTAAACCAAACTCTGCACTTCGTAAGTATGCCCGTGTTCGTTTGACGAACCGTCTCGAGGTTACTGCTTATATCCCGGGAATCGGACATAACCTTCAAGAGCACAGTGTGGTATTGATCCGCGGAGGTAAAGTTAAAGACCTTGCAGGGGTTCGTTATCACATCGTTCGTGGAGCTCTCGATACTGCAGGCGTAAACAACCGTATGCAAGCTCGTTCGAAATACGGTGCAAAACGTCCAAAAGCTAAAAAAGCCTAAACCATTATAAGCAGAGAACCTGAAAGTCTTCTGGCTTAGGTCTGGAAGGTACAGGGTCTGCTGAACAAGAAAGAAAGGGGGATATCCATGCCACGCAAAGGTCCAGTTACGAAAAGAGACGTGTTGCCAGATCCGGTATACAACTCCAAGTTGGTTACTCGTTTGATCAATCGCATCATGCTCGACGGAAAACGCGGTGTTGCTCAAAGCATTCTGTATAATGCGTTCAAGTTGATTCAAGAACGTACGGGTAATGACCCGATGGAAGTATTTGAAGCAGCAATCAAGAATATCATGCCAGTCCTGGAAGTTAAAGCTCGCCGTGTCGGCGGTGCCAACTACCAAGTACCAATCGAGGTAAAACCAGAGAGACGTACTGCTCTGGGACTACGTTGGCTCGTGAACTACTCCCGCAACCGCGGTGAGAAAACAATGGAAGAGCGTTTGGCGGCTGAGATCATCGACGCTTCCAACAACACAGGCGCTTCCGTTAAAAAACGTGAAGATACGCACAAAATGGCTGAAGCGAACAAAGCGTTTGCTCACTACCGTTGGTAGGATTCAGTTCACAATAAAAAACTTCTATTTTGAAGGGAGACCCATTTCATGGCTAGAGAGTTCTCCTTAAAAAATACACGTAATATCGGGATCATGGCTCATATTGATGCGGGTAAAACCACGACAACTGAGCGGATCTTGTTCTACACAGGACGTACGCACAAAATCGGTGAAGTACACGAAGGCGCTGCGACAATGGACTGGATGGAACAGGAACAGGAGCGCGGAATTACGATTACTTCCGCTGCGACTACCGCTGCTTGGAAAGGCCACCGCGTTAATATTATTGATACCCCGGGACACGTTGACTTCACTGTTGAAGTTGAACGTTCCCTTCGTGTATTGGACGGAGCAGTTGGTGTATTCAGTGCGAAAGAAGGCGTTGAGCCTCAGTCTGAAACTGTATGGAGACAGGCTGACAAGTACGGTGTACCTCGTATCGCATATGTAAACAAAATGGATATCATCGGTGCTGACTTCCTGAACGTTGTATCCGACATGCGTGATCGCCTTCAAGCGAACGCTGTTGCGATTCAACTTCCAATCGGCGCTGAAAATGATTTCAAAGGTATCATCGATATCGTTGCACAAAGAGCTCATATGTACAAAGATGATCTTGGACAAGATATCGAAGAGACCGACATTCCTGCAGAATTTGCAGATCAAGTTGAAGAACTTCGCAACGAGTTGATTGAGCGCGTTGCTGAATTGGATGAAGATTTGACAATGAAATACCTGGAAGGCGAAGAAATCACTATTGAAGAGATCAAAGGCGCTCTCCGTAAAGGTGTTGTAGATGTTAAGATCTTCCCAGTTATCTGTGGATCCTCATATCGTAACAAAGGTGTTCAACTGATGTTGGATGCTGTTATCGACTACTTGCCAGCTCCAACAGATGTACCATCAATTACAGGTCATCTTGAAGATGGAACTGAAGCAGTTCGTAAGTCCTCTGATGAAGAGCCTTTCTCCGCATTGGCATTCAAAATCATGACTGACCCTTACGTAGGTAAATTGACATTCTTCCGCGTATACTCCGGTGTTCTTCAATCCGGTTCATATGTATTGAATGCCACTAAAAACAAACGTGAGCGTATCGGTCGTATCCTTCAAATGCATGCGAACAGCCGTCAAGAAATCACTGAAGTTTACTCCGGTGACATTGCAGCTGCCGTAGGTTTGAAAGATACGGGCACAGGTGATACACTATGTGATGAGAAAAATCCGGTTATCCTGGAGTCAATGAACTTCCCTGATCCGGTTATCGAAATCGCCGTTGAACCTAAAACCAAAGCTGACCAAGATAAAATGGGTGTTGCTCTCGGTAAGTTGACTGAAGAGGATCCAACTCTTCGTGCTCATACTGACGAAGAAACAGGTCAAACAATCTTGGCAGGTATGGGTGAGCTTCACCTTGATATCATCATCGACCGTATGCGTCGTGAGTTCAAGGTTGAAACTACTGTGGGTAAACCACAAGTAGCTTACCGTGAAACATTCCGTGCTCCAGCGCGCGTTGAAGGTAAATTCGTACGTCAATCCGGTGGTCGTGGTCAATACGGTCACGTATGGGTTGAATTCGAACCTCTCGAGCCGGGTACAGGCAGCCAGTTCGAAAGTAAGGTTGTCGGTGGTTCCGTTCCAAGAGAATACATTCAACCTGCACTGTCAGGGATTGAAGAGCAAATGAAAAACGGCGTTATCGCGGGCTTCCCGCTTGTTGACGTTAAGGCTACAATTGTAGACGGATCTTACCATGATGTCGATTCCAATGAGATGGCATTTAAAATTGCCGGATCTATGGCGCTTAAAGCGGCTAAAGACAAGTGTAAACCAGTTCTGCTTGAGCCTATCATGAAAGTAGAAGTAACAGTTCCAGAAGAGTACATGGGTGACGTAATGGGTATGTTGAACTCCCGTCGTGGCCGCATCGAAGGTATGGATTCCCGTAGTGGAGCTCAAATCATCCGTGCTAAGGTACCTTTGTCTGAAATGTTTGGTTACTCTACAACTCTTCGTTCCGGTACTCAAGGACGCGGCGTGTTCTCCATGGAACTCTCTCACTATGAAGAAGTTCCTAAGAGCATCGCTGAAGAAATCGTTGCCAAAACAAAAGGCACCGAGTAGTTTTCTCACACTGGATGCAAGTGCATAAGAATTTAATTCGGAGCACTTCATTCAGTGAAAACATAAAATTATAATTTTAAGGAGGCCACGTTCAAATGGCAAAGGCTAAATACGAACGTAATAAACCCCACGTTAACATCGGTACTATTGGTCACGTCGATCATGGTAAAACAACTCTGACTGCTGCAATCACAACTGTATTGTCCAAAACTTACGGTGGTGCAGCAATCGCATTCGACCAAATCGACAAAGCTCCAGAAGAGCGCGAGCGCGGTATCACAATCTCCACATCACACGTTGAGTACGAAACTGACACTCGTCACTACGCTCACGTTGACTGCCCAGGTCACGCCGACTATGTTAAAAACATGATCACTGGCGCGGCACAAATGGACGGAGCTATCTTGGTAGTATCCGCAGCTGACGGCCCAATGCCACAAACTCGTGAGCATATCTTGCTTTCTCGTCAAGTAGGCGTACCTTACATTGTTGTATTCTTGAACAAATGTGACATGGTTGAAGACGAAGAGTTGTTGGAATTGGTTGAGATGGAAGTTCGCGACCTTCTTAACGAATATGAGTTCCCAGGTGATGATACTCCAATCACTCGTGGATCTGCTCGTGAAGCACTGGCAAACCCAGATGGCGAATGGGCTCAAAAAATCGTTGAGATGTTCAAAGAGATCGACACTTACATCCCACTGCCTGAGCGTCAAACTGACAAGCCTTTCTTGATGCCTGTCGAGGACGTATTCTCCATCACTGGTCGTGGTACTGTTGCTACTGGCCGTGTAGAGCGTGGTACTGTTAAAGTCGGCGAAGAGATCGAAATCGTTGGTATCACTGAAGAAACTAAAAAATCTGTTGTAACAGGCGTTGAGATGTTCCGCAAATTGCTGGATTCCGCTCAAGCTGGTGACAACATCGGAGCACTTCTTCGTGGTGTTGACCGTAACAACATCGAGCGTGGCCAAGTTTTGGCTAAACCGGGTTCTGTTAAGCCACACACAGAATTCACAGCTCAAATCTACGTTCTGACTAAAGAAGAGGGCGGACGTCACAAACCATTCTTCACTGGTTACCGTCCACAGTTCTACTTCCGTACAACTGACGTAACAGGCATCATCAACTTGCCTGAAGGTACTGAAATGGTAATGCCTGGTGATAACATCACTGTTACTGTTTCCCTGATCTCCCCAATTGCGATTGAAGAAGGAACTAAGTTCTCCATTCGTGAAGGTGGACGTACAGTAGGTGCCGGTTCCGTAGCATCTATCCAAAAATAATTCAGCTTTACGCTGAATAAAGCATATGCAACAGTGTACTGGAACGAGTAACATTGTATTGTAACGAAGCTTCGGAAGAGTTCCTTATCCGACATCGGATAAGGAACTCTTTTATTATGTGTAAAGTTTCGGAACCTGCGTCATACGAAATAAACATCATTTACGAGTTTAGAAGGATTGGCAAGGCAGCCTGGATATTGAAGATAAACACTACAATAAACGAAGTCATTTCATCAGAAAAGATAAGTTTAAATGTTTTTCTTAAATATGCTTGCAATACGCCTATCTTTTCTATATAATAATGAATGTTGTTCTGTGACGTTGCGATGATGTGAGAGGTTACTGGCACACCCGGCCCCTTTGCCATGGGAGAGTGGCTAGAAAATTTTCACGGAGTATGTCCGATAAAAAATTGGGCGATAGAAGGAGGGACTAAAATGGCAAAGCAAAAAATTCGTATTCGTTTGAAAGCTTACGACCACAGAATTCTTGATCAATCCGCGGAGAAAATTGTTGAAACAGCAAAACGTTCGGGTGCTGGTGTATCCGGTCCGATTCCGCTTCCTACTGAAAAACAAATCATTACTATTCTTCGTGCGGTGCACAAGTACAAGGATTCTCGGGAACAATTCGAACAACGCACACATAAGCGTTTGATCGACATCGTTAACCCAACTCCACAAACTGTGGATGCCTTGATGCGCTTGGATCTGCCGTCCGGTGTAGATATCGAAATTAAATTGTAATACAAGTTACAACAAAGACCATGTATAGAGGAAAAGAGGTGTCAACATGAAAGCAATCTTAGGAAAAAAACTCGGAATGACTCAAGTATTTACTCCTGAAGGTAACGTTGTTCCAGTAACGGTTATCGAAGCAGGCCCTTGTGTTGTTTTGCAAAAGAAAGACATTGAGAACGATGGCTACGAAGCAATTCAAATCGGTTACTCCGATAAGAAAGAGAAAAATGCTAACAAGCCAGAAGCAGGTCACGCTAAAAAAGCGAACACTGCCCCTAAGCGCTACGTTCGTGAAGTTCGCGGTATCAACATCGCTGAATATGAAGTTGGCCAAGAACTGAAAGCTGACATTTTCGCTGAAGGCGAATTCGTTGACGTAACGGGTGTTTCTAAAGGTAAAGGTTTTGCCGGCGTAATCAAACGTTGGGGACAAAGCACTGGACCTATGTCACACGGTTCGCGTTATCACCGTGGCCCGGGTTCGATGGGTTCGATCCAAGCTAACCGCGTTCCTAAAGGCAAACGCCTGCCAGGACACATGGGGCATGATACTGTTACAATCCAACGTCTTGAAGTAGTTAAAGTAGACGCTGAGCGTAACGTGTTGCTCGTGAAAGGTTCCATTCCTGGACCGAAAAACAGTCTCATTAAAGTTAAAGAAACGGTGAAAAAATAACCACTGAAGAAAGGAGGAACACAAAATGCCAAAAGTATCAGTTTACAATGTAGATGGTAGCCAAGTAGGCGAAGTTGAATTGAACGATGCGGTTTTCGGAATTGAGCCGAATCAACACGTTCTGTACGATGCAGTTCTTATGCAACGCGCTTCCCTTCGTCAAGGTACCCACAAAGTAAAAGGACGTTCTGAAGTACGTGGCGGTGGACGTAAACCTTGGAAACAAAAAGGTACAGGTCGCGCTCGTCAAGGTTCAATTCGTTCACCACAATGGAAAGGCGGCGGTATCGTATTTGGTCCAACACCACGGAGCTATGCGTACAAACTGCCTAAGAAAGTTCGTCGCTTGGCGATCAAATCGGCCCTTTCATCCAAAGTGATTGACAATGACATTATCGTTTTGGACGCTCTCACGTTGAGCACACCTAAAACTAAAGAATTCGCTGCCATCTTGAGTAACCTCAAAGTGGGACGTAAAGCTTTGATCGTAGCTCCTAGCTATGATGATAATGTAGCTCTTTCCGCACGGAATATTCCAGGCGTGAAATTCGTAGCTGCTGACGGTATTAATGTTCTTGACGTGCTTTCGCACGACAAATTGATCATTACGAAAGAAGCAGTTCAGAAGGTAGAGGAGGTGCTCGCGTAATGAAGGATCCTCGTGATATTGTAAAACGTCCGATTATTACGGAACGTACTGCTGACATGATGAATGACTTGAAATATGTATTTGAAGTCGATATCCGTGCAAACAAAACCGAGATCAAAAAGGCCGTAGAAGCTATTTTCAACGTAAAAGTGAAAAACGTGAACACGCTTCGTGTTCCAGCTAAGCCGAAACGGTACGGACGTTATTCCGGATATACTAGCGAATGGAAAAAAGCGTTTGTGACGTTGACTAAAGACAGCAAAACGCTTGAGTTCTTTGAAACAGTATAATTGAATTTTTGAAGTAAGGAGGGAAACCCAGTGCCAATCAAAAAGTATAAACCAACATCCCCGGCAAGACGGAACATGTCCGTTTCTACATTTGAGGAAATCACCACAAATCAGCCGGAGAAATCGTTGTTGGCCCCGTTGAGCAAACAAGCAGGCCGCAACAACCAAGGTAAAATTACAGTTCGTCACCATGGTGGTGGACACAAACGTAAATACCGTATCATTGACTTCAAACGTACTAAAGATGGAATACCGGGCCGCGTTGCTACGATTGAGTATGACCCGAACCGTACATCCAATATCGCTCTGATTCACTATGCTGATGGTGAGAAACGTTATATCATCGCTCCTAAAGGTTTGAAAGTTGGAGATCAAGTATTCTCTGGACCTGAATCAGACATCAAAATCGGTAACGCACTGCCACTTGAAAACATTCCAGTAGGTACCGTTATCCACAACATCGAGTTGAAACCAGGTAAAGGCGGACAATTGGTTCGTGCTGCTGGTACAGAAGCTCAATTGCTTGGTAAAGAAGAAAAATACGTTTCCGTTCGTCTCTCTTCCGGAGAAGTTCGTCGTATTTTGAAAGTTTGCCGTGCGACAATCGGATCTGTTGGTAACCAAGACCACGAGCTCATCAAAATCGGTAAAGCCGGTCGTAGCCGTTGGTTGGGTAAACGTCCTGAGGTTCGTGGTGTAGTAATGAACCCTAACGATCACCCACACGGTGGTGGTGAAGGTCGTGCTCCAATCGGACGTAAATCGCCAATGTCACCATGGGGTAAACCTACTCTTGGTTACAAAACGCGTAAGAAAAATAAAGCTTCTGATAAATACATCATTCGCCGCCGCACGAAGTAATACACACTGTGCATAACTTCGTGAGGCATCTGCGGATGCATAATAGCTACGTTTGAAGGGAGGATCTCCACATGGGTCGCAGTTTGAAAAAAGGGCCATTCATTGATGGCTACATGCTCAAAAAGGTAGAAGAGATGGAAGCTTCAGGTAAGAAAAACGTAATCAAAACCTGGTCCCGTCGTTCTACAATTTTCCCACAATTCATCGGACACACATTTGGCGTTTACGATGGTCGTAAACACGTGCCAGTGTATGTAACTGAGGACATGGTCGGACACAAACTGGGTGAGTTCGCTCCAACCCGTACGTACAAAGGCCATACTGATGATGATAAGAAAACAAGAAGATAAATGAACATCTTTAATGTTTGAGAGGAGGTTACACAATGGAAGCAAAAGCACATGCTAAGTTTATCCGGATTGCTCCTCGTAAAGTTCAACTCGTTGTTGACTTGATTCGCGGCAAGCAAGTAGGTGAGGCGGTTGCCATTCTCCGTCACACTCCGAAATCCGCTTCTCCTATCGTTGAGAAGTTGCTTAACTCCGCTATTGCGAATGCGGAACATAACTATTCTTTAGACGTTAATAACTTGGTTATCTCGCAAGCTTACGTGAACCAAGGACCGACAATGAAACGTTTCCGCCCTCGTGCAATGGGACGTGCAAGTCGTATTAACAAACGTACTAGCCACATTACTTTGGTGGTATCTGAGAAGTAGAAGGAGGGGAAATGTGTGGGCCAAAAGGTAAATCCAGTCGGACTCCGTGTCGGAATTATCCGTGACTGGGAATCTAAGTGGTATGCAGGCAAAGACTTCGGTGATCTTTTGATGGAAGACGTGAAAATTCGTGAATTCCTGAAAAATAAATTGAAAGACTCCGCTTTATCTCGTGTGGAAATTGAGAGAGCGGCTAACCGCGTAAACGTAACGATTCACACTGCTAAACCAGGTATGGTTATTGGTAAGGGTGGTTCGGAAGTTGAAAATCTTCGTAACCAAATTACGAAAATTGCTGGCGGTAAAAAAGTACACATCAACATTTCTGAAATTAAGAATCAAGACTTGGACGCTGTTCTTGTAGCTGAAAGCATTGCACAACAATTGGAACGTCGCGTTTCTTTCCGTCGTGCTCTGAAACAAGCAATTCAAAGAACTATGCGCTCCGGTGCTAAAGGTATCAAAACTCAAGTAGGCGGACGTCTTGGCGGTGCTGAGATCGCACGTTCTGAAGGCTACAGCGAAGGAACTGTTCCACTGCACACACTGCGTGCTGACATTGACTATGGTACAGCAGAGGCTCATACTACTTACGGACGTATCGGCGTAAAAGTATGGATCTATCGTGGAGAGGTTCTTCCTACGGCTAAGAAACAAGCTGCTAAGGAAGGAGGCAACTAATCATGTTGGTACCAAAACGCGTAAAACACCGTAAGCAACAACGTGGACATATGAAAGGCCAAGCTAAAGGCGGAACGACTCTGAACTTTGGCGAATACGGTCTGCAAGCTACGGAACCGGCTTGGATTACGAACCGTCAGATCGAAGCGGCTCGTATTGCGATGACTCGTTACATCAAACGTGGTGGTAAAGTTTGGATCAAAATCTTCCCAGACAAACCAATCACTCAAAAGCCTCTCGAGGTTCGGATGGGTAGCGGTAAAGGTAACGTAGAAAAATGGGTTGCAGTAGTGAAACCAGGTAAGATCATGTTTGAACTTGCTGGTGTACCGGAGGAAATTGCTCGCGAAGCAATGCGTCTTGCCGCTCACAAACTGCCAATCAAAACGAAGTTCGTGAAACGTGAAGAATTGGGTGGTGAAGCAAATGAAAGCTAGTGAATTTCGCAACCTAACCTCTGCTGAAATCGAGCAAAAGATTGCCGGATTTAAAGAAGAACTCTTTAACCTCCGCTTTCAATTAGCTACCGGTCAGCTGGATAACCCGACTCGCATCCGTGATGTGCGGAAAGAAATAGCTCGTGCTAAAACCATTATCCGTGAGAGAGAATTGGGAATCGGTTAATTAGGGATAGGATGGACAATCCGTCCGTAATCAGGAAGGAGGCCAACAATGAGCGAAGAACGTAACGCACGTAAAGTGCAAACTGGTAAAGTGGTCAGCGATAAAATGGACAAAACGATTGTTGTTGCTGTAGAAACTTACAAAAAACACAACTTGTACCATAAACGCATCAAGGTTACTAAAAAATTCAAAGCACATGACGAAGAAAACACTGCGAAAATCGGTGACACGGTGAAAATCATGGAGACTCGTCCGCTTTCGAAAGATAAACGCTGGAGACTTACTGAAATCGTAGAAAAAGCGGTTATCATCTAATGCTCAGCAGCACTGCTGAAAGGAGGAATACTAAATGATTCAACCATTTACACGTTTGACTGTGGCTGACAACTCCGGTGCGAAGGAACTGATGTGTATCCGCGTACTCGGCGGTACGGGACGTCGTACAGCTCAAATCGGTGATCTGATCGTTTGTTCTGTTAAACAAGCAACACCAGGCGGCGTTGTCAAAAAAGGTGATGTAGTTAGAGCGGTTGTCGTTCGTACGAAACGTTCTGTACGTCGTAAAGACGGTTCCTACATCGGTTTTGATGAAAATGCAGCGGTTGTTGTAAAAGACGACAGAAGCCCACGTGGAACACGTATTTTCGGACCAGTTGCTCGCGAACTTCGCGATAAAGACTTCATGAAAATCGTTTCCTTGGCTCCAGAAGTTATCTAAAGCTTAATCTCGTGATGTTAGAAACAGGAGGTGTACGAAATGCCAAGAGTGAAAAAAGTTCTGGAATCCCATAACAACAAACTTCACGTTAAAAAGGAAGATACGGTTATGGTAATCAGCGGTAAAGACAAAGGTAAAAAAGGCCGTGTCATCGCTGCTTATCCTCGTGAGAACCGCGTCCTTGTGGAAGGTGTTAACATGGTGAAAAAACACCAGAAGCCTAACCAGCAAAATCCGCAAGGCGGCATTATCGAGAAGGAAGCTCCGATTCACGTTTCCAACGTAATGCACATCGATCCGAAGAGCGGAAATGTAACCCGTGTAGGTTACAAAGTTTTGGATAACGGAAAGAAAGTGCGCGTTGCTAAACGTTCCGGAGAAATTATCGACTAATTGAACCGAATGAGAAAGGAGGGCTATGATTCATGGCATCAAGAATGAAAGAACGTTACCTGCAAGAAATCGCTCCTGCTTTGATGCAGAAGTTTAACTATACAACGGTAATGCAAGTGCCGAAAATCGAGAAAATCGTTATCAACATGGGTGTGGGCGAAGCTGTCCAAAACTCGAAAGTGTTGGATTCCGCAGTAAACGATTTGCAACTGATCGCAGGTCAAAAACCTGTAATCACTCGTGCAAAAAAATCTATCGCAGGATTCAAACTGCGTGAGAATATGCCTATCGGCGTGAAAGTAACATTGCGCGGCGAGCGTATGTACTTCTTCCTCGATAAACTGTTCAACGTTACGCTTCCTCGTGTCCGCGACTTCCGCGGTGTATCGAGCAAAGCTTTCGACGGACGTGGTAACTACACACTGGGTCTGAAAGAGCAATTGATCTTCCCAGAGATCGAGTATGATAAAGTTGATAAAGTCCGCGGTATGGATATTGTCATCGTAACAACGGCGAAAACAGACGAAGAGTCCCGCGAATTGCTCACGCAAATGGGAATGCCTTTCGTTAAGTAATGTTGGCATAACGTTTCCGGGTGTCTGGAAGGACTCCCTTTTCTCCGAAATTATTTAGGAGGTGTCAGGCTAAGTGGCAAAAACTTCGATGAAAGTTAAACAACAACGTACACCAAAGTTTAAAGTACGTGCATATACACGCTGTGAGCGTTGCGGACGTCCACATTCGGTCCTGCAAAAGTTCAAAATTTGCAGAATTTGCTTCCGTGAATTAGCTTATAAAGGCCAGATCCCTGGCGTGAAAAAAGCAAGCTGGTAAAAAGTCCTGAACGGGAAGGAGGTTAACTCACAATGACTATGTCTGATCCAATTGCAGATATGCTTACTCGTATTCGTAACGCGAACACTGTTCGTCACGAAACGGTAGAAATGCCTGCTTCGACAATGAAAAAACAAATCGCCGACATCCTGAAGCGTGAAGGTTTCATCCGTGACGCTGAAGTTATCGATGATAACAAACAAGGGATTATCCGTGTTTTCTTGAAATACGGTCAAAATAACGAGCGCGTTATCACTGGTCTGAAAAGAATCAGTAAACCTGGTCTTCGTGTTTACACGAAAAGCAACGAAGTACCTCGTGTACTTGGTGGCCTGGGAATCGCGATCATCTCGACATCTAAAGGTATCATGACGGACAAAGAAGCTCGTCAATCGAAATCCGGCGGAGAAGTCGTTTGCTACGTTTGGTAATATAACGTCACAAGATAGGAGGTGCAACATATGTCTCGTATTGGTCGCAAACCAATCACAGTACCAAGTGGTGTAGACATCACCCTGGACAACACCGTTATTACGGTAAAAGGACCAAAAGGAACTTTGACTCGTGAGCTTCATAAAGACATGAAGGTTACAGTTGAAAATAACGAAATCACAGTTGTGCGTCCTTCCGATAACAAAACTCACCGTTCTTTGCACGGCACAACGCGTAGCGTTGTAAACAACATGGTGAGCGGCGTTACTGAAGGATTCGCAAAATCTCTGGAATTGGTTGGGGTCGGATATCGTGCAAGCAAATCCGGAGATAAAATCGTTCTGAACGTTGGCTACTCTCACCCGGTTGAAATTACACCGGAAGCGGGAATCGAATTCGAAGTACCTTCGAATACGAAAATCATCGTTCGCGGAATCGACAAAGAGCGCGTAGGTGCTTACGCTGCTAAAATCCGTTCCGTACGTGAACCTGAGCCGTACAAAGGTAAAGGTATCAAATATGAAGGCGAGCGTATCATCCGTAAGGAAGGTAAAGCCGGTAAGAAGAAATAAGATTTCTCTTACCGCCTTTGCGCGGCTTTCGGCTTGCTTGCTTCGTGTGTTTCTAATATACCCCGTGGCTTCTGCTTTGAAGCCAGCGAGGTAACCTGAAAGGAGTGAATCTTTGAGATGATTACGAAACCAGATAAAAATAAGGCTCGTCTGAAAAGACACCTTCGTGTTCGTAAGAAAATCCAAGGAACGGCAGCACGTCCTCGTTTGAACGTATTCCGTTCTGGTAAACATATGTATGCTCAAATCATCGATGATGTTGCTGGTGTAACAATCGCTTCCGCGTCTACCGTAGACAAAGAATTGAGCACTGACATCAAAAATGGTGCATCTGTTGAATCAGCTCGTAAAGTTGGCGAACTCGTTGCTAAACGTGCGAAAGACAAAGGTGTTTCCAACATCGTATTTGACCGTAGCGGATATCTGTACCATGGTCGTATCGCAGCTTTGGCTGAAGCGGCTCGTGAAGCAGGACTTGAGTTTTAAGATATTTTTCAAAAGGAGGTTAACGACTTGCGTGTAGATCCGAATACTTTGGAACTGACTGAAAGAGTTGTAAATATTAATCGCGTAGCTAAAGTAGTAAAAGGCGGACGCCGTTTCAGCTTTAGCGCACTGGTTGTAGTCGGCGACGGCAACGGCTGGGTTGGAGCTGGTATCGGTAAAGCGGGCGAAGTACCTGATGCAATTCGCAAAGGTATTGAAGACGCTAAGAAAAACCTTGTACACGTTCCACTCGTAGGAACATCGATTCCTCACTTGGTAACAGGTAAGTTCGGCGCAGGACGCGTGCTGTTGAAACCAGCATCTGAAGGTACTGGTGTTATCGCTGGTGGTCCTGTACGTGCGGTTCTCGAACTTGCTGGTGTAGGTGACATTTTGACAAAATCTCTGGGTTCTTCGAATTCCATGAACATGGTCAATGCGACTTTGGAAGGTTTGTCCCGTTTGAAGCGTGCTGAAGACGTGGCTAAACTGCGCGGAAAATCCGTCGAAGAGCTTCTGGGTTAAGGAGGGAATTCTCATGGCTAAATTAGAAATTACCCTCGTCCGCAGTTTGATCGGACGTCCGGAGACGCAAAGAACAACTGTGAAAACATTGGGTTTGCGCAAAATCAATAGCAAAGTGGTTCAAAACGATAATCCTGCCATCCGTGGTATGATTAACAAAGTAAGCCACTTGGTTGCTGTTAAAGAAGTAGAAGCTTAAAAACGGGTTAATCCCACAAATCTTTAAGGAGGTGCAACGAACGATGAAGTT
Organism: Priestia sp. FSL H7-0729; assembly: GCF_038005685.1. Lineage (NCBI taxonomy): Bacteria > Bacillati > Bacillota > Bacilli > Caryophanales > Bacillaceae > Priestia > Priestia sp. FSL H7-0729. The sequence goes on along the minus strand of NZ_JBBOTQ010000020.1, from coordinate 16,240 downwards.
ACATGAGCTTTCACCATCTCCTGGATCCCGCAAAGAACGTAAACGTGTTGGTCGCGGTCCAAGTAGTGGTACAGGTAAAACATCAGGTCGCGGTCACAAAGGACAAAATTCTCGTTCTGGCGGTGGAGTTCGTCCAGGCTTCGAAGGTGGACAAAATCCATTGTATCGTCGCTTGCCAAAACGTGGTTTTGTAAACCCAACTCGCAAAGAATATGCAGTTGTGAATACTGAAGACCTGAACAGTTTTGCAGCGGGTACTGAAGTAACTCCAGAATTCTTGATGACGACTGGCGTAGTTAAAAACGCTAAATCCGGAATCAAAATCCTGGGTAACGGTGATGTCACTGTGAAGCTGACTGTTAAAGCTAACAAGTTTTCTCAATCTGCTATTGAGAAAATTGAAGCTGCTGGCGGTACAACTGAGGTGATTTAATGTTCAAGACCCTAAAGAATATCTGGCGGGTTGAAGATCTGCGCAAAAGGGTATTATTTACCCTTTTTGTACTGATCATTTACCGCATCGGCTCCTTTGTCCCCGTGCCGGGAGTTAACAAAGATGTGTTCGAAGCGACAAATTCTGCGGGTAAAGAAGTTTTTGGACTTCTCAATACGTTCTCGGGTGGAGCGCTCTTCCAGTTCTCGATATTTGCGCTCGGGATCGTGCCTTACATCACTGCGTCTATCATAGTACAGTTGCTTTCCATGGACGTTATTCCTAAATTAGCGGAGTGGGCAAAGCAAGGTGAACAAGGTAAGAAGAAATCTGCACAGTTAACCCGTTATTTAACCATCGGGCTGGCATTGATTCAAGCGTTTGGTACGTCGATCGGATTCAACCGCTTGTATAATACAGAGATGGTGCCTAACGCTACATTTGCAGATTATATCTTGATTGCGATTGTACTTACGGCCGGTACTTCATTCCTGATGTGGCTTGGTGAGCAAATCACCGAGAAGGGCATAGGAAACGGGATTTCGATCTTGATCTTTGCGGGTATCCTATCTACGGTGCCTAATATTATCAAACAAACGATCGAATCTGACTTCATCCAACCTGACCAACTGTTTATGAATATTCTTAAAGGTGTAATCATCGCAATTGTAATTGTGTTGATCATCATAGGGGTCATTTACATTCAGCAGGCGATTCGGAAAATTCCTGTGCAGTACGCTAAACGTGTCGTAGGTAACAAAATGTACGGTGGACAGAATACACATATCCCGCTGAAAATTAATGCAGCAGGTGTTATCCCTGTCATCTTTGCTTCATCGCTGTTGATGTTCCCAACGATCATCGCCAACTTCTGGGCAGATCGCCTCTGGGCACAGTGGATCGGACAAAACCTGACTACACACAAACCTCTGGGTATGTTACTGTATGTCGTGATGATCTTCGGTTTCACATTCTTCTATACTTTCGTACAGATGAATCCACAGCAGATGGCTGACAATATGAAAAAGAACGGCGGTTACATCCCAGGCATTCGCCCGGGTAAAGCAACCGAGAAATATCTGACCCGTGTCATGACTCGTTTGACAATGGCCGGAGCCATCTTCTTGGCAGTCATTTCCGTTCTGCCTGTATTCTTAGGGGCACTTTCTGGTTTGCCTCAATCTGCGCAAATTGGAGGAACATCCCTCCTGATCGTTATCGGTGTTGCGCTGGATACGATGAAGCAAATCGAAAGCCAATTGATCAAACGCCACTACAAAGGTTTTATCAATAAATAGGCAATAGGTACCGGTCGAGTGAAGATTTACTTGCCGGCACCTATTGTGCTGTTTGTTGATGTAGGGTAGTCTTGGAGGGAGTGACATAACGTGAACATCCTATTCATGGGCCCTCCGGGGGCAGGAAAAGGAACGCAAGCAGACGTCATCGTGAAAGAGTTCGGTATTCCCCATATTTCAACAGGCGATGCATTTCGTCTCGCGATCAAACAGGGAACTCCCATTGGCCTGAAAGCCAAGGAATATATGGATCAAGGATTGCTTGTACCAGATGATGTTACCATTGGCATCGTTGAAGAACGTTTGCAGCAGCCGGATTGCAGAGAAGGTTTCCTCTTGGATGGATTTCCAAGAACCCTTTCACAAGCAGAAGCGCTCGATGGCATTCTGGATCGATTGAACTCAGGTCTCGATCATGTAATCAACCTGAAAGTGGATCGCAACAAATTGCTCGCTCGTTTGACGGGTCGTCGAATTTGTAAAAACTGTGGTTCCACTTATCATGTGGTATTCAATCCGCCTAAGCAGGAAGGTATTTGTGATAAATGCGCCGGTGAGTTGTATCAACGCTCTGATGATAATGAAGAGAGTGTAGGTACGCGACTGGACGAGTATATCAACAAAACAGCACCACTCCTCACGTTCTATGAGACTAAAGGTCTTCTTCGTCAAATGAACGGAGAACAGGATATCGATCAAGTTTCTCAAGAAATCGTGTCCTTACTGAGAGGTTAATTGATGATCATTGGTAAGTCCGAAACGGAACTGGGCTTGATGAGGGAAGCAGGGAGAATTGTTGCGGAAACGCATCGTCTCTTGGCAGAGCATATCGCTCCCGGTATTACGACTGGAGAACTTGACCATATGGCTGATCAATATATCCGCAGTCAAGGGGCTGTGCCGTCTTTCAAAGGTTATAACGGTTTCCCTGCCAGTGTGTGCGCTTCAGTAAATGAAGAATTGGTACATGGATTTCCCGGCAAACGCAAGTTGAACGAGGGCGATATCGTTACGTTTGACATTGGCGCGCAGTACCAGGGGTATCATGGAGATTCCGCCTGGACTTATCCAGTCGGCCGTATTTCCGAAGAAGCCCGTCGTCTTCTGGACGTTACCGAGGCTTCGTTATACGCAGGTCTGGCGCTGGTAAAACCGGACGTTCGCTTGTTTACAATATCTCATGCGATTCAGAAATATATTGAAGATGAAGGGTTCTCCGTAGTTCGTGAATATGTCGGTCACGGCATAGGCGCAGATCTGCACGAAGAACCACAGATTCCGAACTATGGTCTTCCCGATCGGGGACCACGGCTTAAAGCGGGCATGGTGCTGGCCATAGAGCCGATGGTTAACGTAGGTAGACGGTATGTGAAAACGTTGGAAGATAACTGGACTGTCGTCACGGTTGATGGAAAGTTATGTGCCCACTTTGAACACACCGTAGCAGTTACACCTGATGGTATGGAAATTTTCACGAAACTGAATGCGTAGGTGATAAGGCATGAACAATCAGTCTAATCCGCAGCTCGGTCAACTTGTGAAGATCCGTAAAGGCCGCAATGCGGACCAAGCCGCAGTAATTGTTGCTATAGCGGACAGTAAGTTCGTATATATTGCGGATGGAGACAAACGTAAGTTTGATCAACCCAAGAAGAAGAATCTTCTTCATCTTGAACTCCAGCCCATGATTAGCAGCGAGGTTGTAAACAGTTTAAACGAGAGTGGTCGGGTGACAAATGGAAAGCTCCGTTACGCGGTTCATTCATTTCTGGAATCCACCAACATTCAAACTGAAGAGAAAGGAGACTGACTAATGGCCAAGGAAGATGTCATTGAAGTGGAAGGTACGGTTCTTGAACCGCTGCCGAATGCAACATTCAAGGTTGAGCTTGAGAACGGTCATCAAATTCTCGCTCACGTTTCCGGAAAACTACGGATGCACTTTATCCGTATCCTGACTGGAGACAAAGTAGTTGTTCAGTTGTCGCCTTATGATTTAACAAAAGGTCGTATAACTTACCGTAAATAGTAGTAGACAGTTGCAATGAACTGTGAAGCTTATGAGCGGGTTTTGCCCGGCAAAACTTGCGAAAGCTTCGAAGCCGGTTTTACAATCGTAGAACAAGGTCAATGCTTACGAAGAGGGTTTTGCTAAGCAAAACTTTGAGGAGGTAATTCACATGAAGGTAAGACCTTCGGTCAAGCCGATTTGCGAAAAATGCAAAGTCATTCGCCGCAAAGGGAATGTTATGGTTATCTGTGAAAATCCGAAACACAAACAAAAACAAGGTTAAAGAAGGGGGTGTAGCGTAAAATGGCACGTATAGCTGGTGTGGATTTGCCACGTGATAAGCGCGTTGAGATCGCCTTGACTTATATTTTCGGAATCGGTAAAACGACTTCCCAGAAAATTCTGAGCACAACAGGCATCAATCCGGACACTCGTGTTCGTGATTTGACGGAAGATGAAGTCAGCAAATTGCGTGAAAGTATCGATAAAGAGGTCAAAGTAGAAGGTGACCTGCGTCGAGAAATCTCTTTGAATATTAAACGTTTGACGGAGATCGGTTGTTACCGTGGAGTTCGTCATCGTCGTGGTCTGCCTGTTCGTGGACAACGTACGAAAACGAATGCTCGTACTCGTAAAGGTCCTCGTCGTACAGTAGCGAACAAGAAGAAATAATAAGGGGGGATAAGAGAAAATGGCTAAACCGAAAAAAGTCGTACGTACTAAACGTCGTGACCGTAAGAATATTGAATCTGGCGTGGCGCATATCCGTTCCACTTTCAATAACACTATCGTTACTATTACGGATCCTCACGGAAATGCAATTTCGTGGGCAAGCTCAGGCGGCCTCGGATTCAGAGGTTCCCGTAAATCGACTCCGTTTGCTGCACAAATGGCTGCTGAGACTGCTGCCAAAGCTGCAATGGAACATGGGATGAAAGCCGTTGAGGTTATGGTTAAAGGACCAGGCGCAGGCCGTGAAGCAGCGATCCGCTCTTTGCAAGCTGCTGGTCTTGAAGTTAACCTGATCAAAGACGTAACTCCAGTCCCGCATAACGGATGCCGTCCTCCAAAACGTCGTCGTGTCTAATGAGATTTGCCCCTGCGTGTGGTATATTTCCGGCACAATCTGCTAATAATGGTTGTTTAGGCATACTACTACATGTTTTCGCAAGAGAAGGTAAATGTTTCATAGAGGACCGACGTTTTGAAGGAGGGGTATTGCAGTGATTGAAATCGAAAAGCCGAAAATTGAGACGGTAGACGTCAACGATGATGGCACCTATGGGAAATTCGTAGTAGAACCGCTTGAGCGCGGATACGGTACGACGCTTGGAAACTCGCTTCGCCGAATCTTGCTCTCGTCACTGCCGGGTGCGGCAGTGTCTTCGGTTCAAATCGATGGCGTTCTGCATGAATTTGCTACAGTTCCTGGCGTAATGGAAGATGTTACGGAGGTTATTCTTAACCTGAAAGCTTTGTCGCTTAAGATTCATTCGGATGAGGAGAAAGTGCTCGAGATTGATGCTGAAGGCGAAGGAGCAATTACGGCTGGAGATATCCGTGCTGACTCCGATGTGGAAATCCTTAACCCGGATCTTCACATTGCTACGCTCGGACCAGGTTCGAGACTTCACATGCGTATTTTTGCCAATCGCGGTCGCGGCTACGTCCAGGCAGATCGGAATAAACGCGATGACCAGCCGATCGGCGTCATCCCAGTCGATTCCATCTTCACCCCGATCAGTCGCGTTAACTACGCTGTGGAAAATACGCGTGTCGGTCAAGTGACCAACTATGACAAGCTCACGTTGGAAGTTTGGACTGATGGAAGTATTCGTCCTGAAGAGGCTGTAAGCCTCGGCGCTAAAATTTTGACTGAGCATCTGATGCTCTTCGTGGGTCTTACAGACGAAGCGAAAGATGCAGAGATCATGGTCGAAAAAGAAGAAGACAAAAAAGAAAAAGTACTCGAAATGACGATCGAAGAGCTGGATCTCTCTGTTCGTTCCTACAACTGCCTCAAACGTGCCGGTATTAATACCGTGCAAGAGCTGACTACGAAAACGGAAGAAGACATGATGAAAGTCCGTAACCTCGGACGCAAGTCTTTGGAAGAAGTTCAAGAGAAGCTTGAGGAACTTGGTTTGGGACTCCGTACAGAAGAATAGACAGCCGAGTGCTTGAAGTGAAGGAGGGAAAACAATGGCATACCAAAAGTTGGGCCGTAATTCCAGCGCACGTAAAGCTTTGTTCCGTGACCTGGTAACCGACCTGTTCTTATACGAACGCATTCAGACAACTGAAGCGAAAGCAAAAGAGGTTCGCTCTATTGCTGAAAAACTGATCACTAAAGCGAAAAAGGGAGATCTTCATGCCCGTCGCCAAGTGGCAGCTTATGTTCGCCGCGAAACTATCGATGGTGAGCAAGATGCAATCCAAAAACTGTTTAGCGAATTGTCCGGTCGTTACGCTGAGCGTCCAGGTGGATACACTCGTATCTTGAAACTGGGACCTCGTCGTGGTGACGCAGCTCCAATGGTTTACTTGGAACTGGTAGACCGCGCGTAAAACAGATGAGATGAGGAAAGGGGACAGAATCAGCGATTCTGGATTAACCCTTTTTTTCTCTTCATTTCGGAATTCGTGCTGTAATAGAAGCTCCGTAAGGGGCTTCTTTTGCTGTTCGGGATAGGGATATGTATAGTATGGAACAAAGGTGTGGTAATAATGCGGAACTTATGTATGACGTTAACTTATGATGGCACTGCCTATTACGGCTTCCAAGTACAACCTGGTGGGAATACCATTCAGGACCATCTTGAAGATGCAATTCGTGCTTTGACCGGTGAGTCTGTTAAGATTACAGGTTCAGGCCGAACAGATGCAGGCGTTCACGCTCGCAGACAGATCTTCAATTTTCCTACGGAGTCCCAGATCCCGATTGAACGTTGGTGTATTGCACTCAACTCGAGATTACCCTCTGATATTATCGTTATTGATGCGATTGAAGTTTCGGCTGATTTTCATTCTCGCTATGCAGCGAAAAAGAAAACGTATCGTTATACAGTCAATGCGAATCAATTTCCGGATGTATTCAACAGAAGGCTGCAGTATCATCATCATGCGAAGCTTGATATTATGGCAATGCAGGAGGGCTTACGACATTTCATAGGGACGTATGATTTTACTTCTTTTGCTTCACGCAAGTCTCAGAAAGAAAATCATGTCCGTTCGGTATACGAAGCATGGGTTGAAGTGGACCGATCAATGTGCAGGGACCATCCGCGTGATCAGGGTGTCATTCACATTTATGTGAGTGGTAACGGCTTTTTGCAGCATATGGTTCGTATTATTGTAGGAACACTGCTGGAGATCGGAGAGGGCAAACGGAAAGCCTCTGATGTACCGAATATGATTGCTGCATGTAATCGATCTGCTGCAGGACCTACTGCAGTTAGCTGTGGTTTAATGCTCTGGGATCTTGAATACAAAAAAGATTAAATATGGTGAGTGAAGCTTAATTAACACTTGCGATTTAATCGCCTATCATGTAATATAAAAGTTGTGTTTTCTTAATGGCTTTCCCACAGCCCCAATTAAGAGGTTCACATCAAATTTACAATCCATCAACACCTAAAGTTATAACTTAACGAACGAAGATAAATGAAAATGATGATTTTGAACATTTTAAGGAGGAACTTTTCATGCGTACTACGTACATGGCGAAGCCTAACGAAGTTGAGCGCCAATGGCACATCATTGATGCTGAAGGCAAAACCCTCGGACGTTTGGCGAGCGAAGCAGCTGCTTTGATTCGCGGCAAACACAAGCCACAATTCACTCCACATGTGGACACTGGCGATTTCGTTGTTATCATCAATGCTGAGAAAATCGTATTGACTGGTAAGAAAATGCAAGGTAAAAAATACTACCGTCACTCCATGCACCCAGGTGGTTTGAAAGTAACTACAGCTGAAGAGATGGTTAAAAACAAACCTGAGCGTATGTTGGAATTGGCTGTTCGCGGTATGCTTCCAAAAACTCGCATGGGCGAGAAAATGAAGTTGAGACTTAAAGCGTACAGAGGCACTGAGCATCCACATGCAGCACAAAAACCAGAAGTTTACGAACTTCGCGGTTAATTAAAAGGAGGACAGTTTCATGGCACAAGTACAATACTATGGGACAGGTCGTCGTAAACATTCGGTAGCACGTGTTCGCCTTGTACCGGGTGAAGGACGCATTGTCATCAATAAACGTGATATTAATGAATACTTCGGTTTGGAAACACTCAAACTGATCGTAAAACAACCACTGAACTTGACAGAAACGCTGAACAACTATGACGTTCTTGTTATTGCTCATGGTGGCGGAATCTCCGGTCAAGCCGGCGCAATCCGTCATGGTATCTCCCGCGCTCTGCTTAAAGCAGATCCGGAATACCGTGCATCCCTGAAAAAAGCAGGATTCCTGACTCGTGACCCACGTATGAAAGAGCGTAAGAAATACGGTCTTAAAGCGGCTCGTCGCGCACCTCAGTTCTCCAAACGTTAATATTAAAAGCCTTTGGCCTCGGTCAAAGGCTTTTTTATATATACATGACTATTCAGTCTGAGACTTTAGATCTGTGTGCAAGAGCTTCCATATTCCTCATGTCTCTTCTCATGCTTGTACATTACCCCTTCAGTGCACCTATATTTTCTTATGATGTAATTCAGTACAGTGCTATATTATAAGCGTTAATGCATCTCATTTAACCTCTCTATTCGTTTAGATCATTGATTTGCCCTTATCCATCGCTCACCATGCGTTCCATAATACTTCCCTACAAAATCATCTATTATAGCTCAAGCTGGATTTTTAAATGCACTCGACTTATTGTATTAGCAATTTTTTCTTAGCTGCCAACCTTATCAGTATTTCTTATGGAATTGATAAAAGTATCTTACATATCTTTGGCTGATTGTCGCAACCCTACTCTCATAAAACTTCTTCAGTTCTTCCTTCACTTTCAATCGATCAGTGATTTGTTGATGCAGTTATTATCGCCATGAACTGTCCAAACCCAGCAACAGCCATGGTTTTCAAGGCTAAGAGATGTATTTTTAATTGCCTAATGATCTGGATCAACATCATTGTTTTTATCTCATTTAGAGAGAGAGGGATAAATTAGACCAAAATATTGTGTGCGAGCAATGATCAACAATAAGTAAAAACGGATTTATTTTACCATATGTCAGGCATTGACAGCCGCAATGAAAGATTTATACTTAACATAATTCATATTAGATTAGTCGGCTTTGAGTTTCATTGAAATGCAGAATGGGGGAAAATCACAGATGAACTTGTTGGAGAAAGAAGAATTGGCACGGACGAAGGCAGAGGAACTGGAACATGCCAGTCCAGAGAATATTATTCGGTATGCAATTGAAACATTTCCTAATATTACTTTTGCTTGTAGCTTTGGAGCAGAAGATGTTGTACTTGTAGATATGTTGCAGAAGATCAGCCCATCGACAGATATTTTTTATCTGGATACTGATTTTCACTTCAAAGAAACATACGAAACACGTGACAAGATGCAGGAGAACTACAATCTCGAATTTGTGCGCGTTTCACCTAAGATTACTCCGGAAGAGCAGGCAGCTCAACACGGTGAAGAGTTGTGGAAGTCTGATCCCAATGGGTGCTGTAACATTCGTAAAGTTGAACCGTTAACACGTATTCTTTCTCAATATGATGCATGGATTACAGGTATTCGTAGAGATCAAGCACCAACTCGTGCTAACTCCAAGAAGGTTGAATATGATTCTAAATTTGGCCTGATGAAATTTAATCCAATTGCACACTGGACGACGGAGGATGTATGGCAATATATCCGCGACAATAACGTTGTATATAACCCTCTTCATGACCAGAACTACCCGAGTATTGGTTGTGAGCATTGTACACGTCAGGTTATGCCTGGTGAAGACCCTCGTGCTGGACGCTGGTCTGGTAATGATAAAACGGAATGTGGACTTCATAAATAATAGATATACAAGGAGCTGTCAAGATGACATCGATTCTGCCTCATGGAGGTACGCTGGTTCAACGTACCGTACAAGGAGGGAGCAATTGTTGTAAGACATTAAGAACTTATCCTTTTTCGTATTAAGAACTGGACGATATCCGATTTGGATCTGATTGGTGTTGAGGTTTTGGTGCGTTCTTTGGCGTGTTCCCTGCTGCTATGCGGTATGCAGGCCCACGAGAAGCTATTTTCCATGCGATGGTTCGCATATGGCGCTTTCCGGCACCAAAGTACACGGGTTGCTCCGTGACGGACAGTGCCTTCCACCTGAATTTACACGTCCTGAGGTAGCTGAGGTACTGATTGAAGGAATGGCAGAGCAAGTCCGGTCCTAACGGTTATATTTGTCCATCTTGTCCCATATAGATGATTAGAGTCATTTATAGGGACGAGGTGGTTTTTTTATGCGTAAAAATATGGGGAAGCACTTTGTAGTCTGGATTAGGTTAAAAACAATCAAAAGGGTCATGCTGAGCCTCTGTCTGTTGGCCATGTTAGTGGCGGTAATGTCCTATGAACTGCCTTCCGCAAAGACATCAGGTTATTGGAGTTTGCCGATGGCGGGTAAAGTCATTGCCATTGATGCAGGACACGGAGGTCCAGATGGAGGTGCCGTAAGTAAGCAGGGAGTTATTGAAAAAGATATCAACCTGTCTATCGCCTTGTATGTGAGAGATTATTTGCAACAGGCAGGGGCCCTAGTGGTTATGACACGAGAGATAGACACCGATTTGGCAGAATCGGACACCAAGGGATATTCCAAACGCAAGACGGAAGATCTGAAACAAAGAGTACGTCGCATAGAGGATAAACAAGCAGATCTCTTTATCAGCATTCACATGAACAGTGTTCCATCCAACCGATGGAGTGGAGCGCAGGTTTTCTATACACCTAACCATCCGGATAACGAAGGTTTGGCTAATCTGCTTCAACAAGAGATGGTTCGTAATCTGGAGAATACAGATCGAATCGCCAAAACGGTGAATACGGTTTATCTGTTACAGGCTCTGAAGATCCCCTCAGCGCTGGTAGAAGTGGGTTTCCTTTCTCATCCGGAAGAGGCACGTATGCTTGCTGACGAAGCGTATCAACGTAAGGTAGCTGCTTCGATCTATAATGGGATTCTCAGATATTCCTCAGGAGAACGGCCTAAAAGTTAGTCAGAATAAGAAAGGTAATGATATAATTGGATCAGCATACCTAATTACATGCCAATAGATAAAGCTGAGGTGCTGTCTGATGTTATCAAGAGAACAGGTACTTGAACTATTACGGCCATTACAAGAACCACAATTGGGAGTAGGTCTGACCGAACTTGAATGGGTTCGAGATATTATGGTGAAAGAAAATCATGTGGCTCTGACCATAGTGACACTGGAAAACCGATCTGAGAATACAACAGCCTTGAGTGATGCAGCGCGTAATCTGTTGTCCCAGCACGGACTTAAGGATGTACATATTCGTGTGCGTGCAGCTTCTGAGCATGATCGTGAGAGCCTGAATATGGGACAACCCGATGAAGAGCCGGATCGGGACGAAGTGCTCGTAAAAGGACACGCAGCGGGCCTGGATGGACATAAGCTGTTAAGTCCCGAATCAGGTGTTCGTTTTATTGCAGTGGCCAGCGGTAAAGGTGGCGTTGGTAAATCAACGGTAACCGTTAATCTCGCTGCAGCCTTGGCACGTCAAGGCAAAAAAGTGGGCTTAATTGATGCGGATATCTATGGCTTCAGCGTACCTGATATGATGGGGATTGAAGAATATCCGGTTGTTGAAGATGGTGTTATCCAACCGGTTGAACGTTTCGGAGTCAAAGTCATGTCGATGGGCTTCTTCATTCGGGAAAACAATCCAGTGATCTGGCGAGGACCCATGCTCGGTCGGATGCTGCGTCAATTCTTTACGGATGTCCAGTGGGGCGAGTTGGATTATGTGTTATTGGATTTGCCACCAGGTACGGGAGATGTCGCTTTGGATGTGCATCAGATGTTGCCACAGAGCAAGGAAATTATCGTTACTACGCCGCATGCAACAGCAGCTTTTGTTGCAGCACGTGCGGGTGCAATGGCTATTCAGACTGATCATGAGTTACTTGGTGTGGTTGAGAACATGGCTTATTATGAGTGTGGCAGTTGCGGTGAGAAGGATTATGTCTTTGGTCGTGGAGGCGGGGGAAGACTTGCGGAAAGTCTGCATACAAGCTTGCTTGCCCAGATTCCATTAGGCACGCCGGATAATCATCCTTCCGAGCCAGATTTCTCACCTTCTGTCTACAAAGCAGATTCACGTATCGGGGCTATCTATGATGAAGTGGCCCGGTCCATTGAATCCAAATTCTAATGTTATAAGTGTTATCTACAAGTAAAGCCTGCGTCCACTTGGATGCAGGCTTTTCAGTATGTGTGGTGCCTATTAACACCTTCTTTAAGATCCGCCGTCGCCCGAATCTCCACTGCTTCCACCATCTCCGCCATCACTACCACCTTGGCCGTCTTGCTGTCCGCCTTGCTCTTGCTCTTGTTTACCCCCACTTTCTACTTTGGGTTGCAACTCGTCCTGAACTACCTTCTTGAGCAAAGTGAGTACTTCCATGCGGAACAATGGGTTTTGCATCACTTCCTGCATGACAGTCATCGTCTGTTTACGATAATCCGGAGTCTTCGTCATATCCATGAACATCTTGGATACTTCAGGTGACTTCATGATGGCTTCAACAGACTTTTGATAGGTGGGATCTTTAATCAGTTGCATATGAAGTTGTTTACTTTGTGCGTTAATCACTTTGGCAAATTCACCTGCAAACTGCGGATCGGTCATGATTTTTTCGAATTCCTTCTTATATTCAGGAGCTGTAATGGTATCTTTTACTGCAATACGTATTTGTTCCGAAGATTGCACAGGCATTAACATTTTCATACCAATGGATCCCGAAGCACCACCCGAACCGCCACCTTCTTCTGAACCGCTGCTTCCGCTGGATGAGCTTTGACCTGTAAGAGCTTCTTCCACTGCTTTCTTGCCTTCATCACTTTTCAAAATATCTACAACCATTGTTTTCATCTCTTTATAACTGCCCTGAGGAGGCGAAGAACTCTGATCTGAACCGCAGCCGGCAAGCATGACGGATAGCCCCAGTACGACACAGCATAGCTGCCACAAAGGCCGTTTCATGTTTACAATCCCTCCTTGATTAGATACTGGATGTAGTATGTGATGGGAAAGGGCGAAATATGTTGAGCAATGATGGTTTTTTGCTGAGAAGGTTGGTAAAATAAACACTCGGGGGTGGAAAACATTTGAATTTACGTAAATGGTTTTTCCTGTTTTGGACAGCCTTGCTTATTGGGGCCGCGGGAGCATTAGGTACAGGATTGATTATGATGCTGGTGAACGGGGAGAAAACAAATGGATTGAATGATTTTCTTCTTTATCTTTTGATCCTATTTGGATCAGGGGTTATGATCAGCGTGTATTCACAAATGGGTTTCTTTGCATATCTGATATTGAATTACATGGGTAAAGGTGTATTCCCAAAGCGCGGTTGGCAGATCGTGCAAGTTGTATTAACGGTGTTAGCCCTGTTTGACGTGATGTTTTTACGTCTGTTTGTTGGGGGAGACCGGGAGCGTATATCGGATATAGTGTTAGGTATCATTATTTTGGCAGCTGCAATTGTTACCGCTTACGTTAAAGTAAAGCTGACGCATATCTCCGCGCTTGTACCTACACTCTTTTTCATGATTGCCGTCACCATTGTGGAGACGATCGGTGTATTACGTATTGATGTAAATGCTGCAACCATATTTATTGTGGTTCCCTTGCTCTTATGTAATGCATACCAAATGCTGATATTGCATAGGCTGGTGGATGTATCGACAAAGCGTAGCGTAAGTGGAGAGGCCGAACAGTTGCAAGAAAGTCGAGCATAACTTTCGTTTAGTATAAAACATACCAAAAAGAGCTAACCTGGTTAGCTCTTTTCAACTTTTACACTCTGTACATTCGTACTGGAGCTGTAGCCATGAGCAATTTTCCAATTACTGACCGATGGCTTGATCACGAACTTCCTTACCCTCGACACTGGAATGGTTAAGCAATTCAGATACGGTTACGAATTCATAGCCCTGATTTTTTAATTTGTCGATAATGACTGGAAGTGCCTCATGAGTTTGTTTAGAAGAATCGCTTGCATGCAGCAGTACGATGTCTCCTGGATGTGCTTTGCTTACTACGCGATCAACAATGGTCTGTACACCGGGGTTTTTCCAATCCAAAGAGTCGGTATCCCACTGAACAACCTGATAATTCAGACTATTGGCTACCTGAAGCACACGCTTGTCAAAGTCCCCGTTGGGCAGACGCAGTAATTTCGGTTCTTTTCCCGTTAAATCGGTTAAAATGCTATGAGCTGTCGAAATTTCTTTGCGAATTTCTTCCTCGGTCAGGCTGCTGTAGTTCTCATGTCTGTGACCATGGCTGCCAATTTCATATCCTGCCTCTTTGATGGCAGTAACAATTTCGGGGTGTGTCTTGCTCCAAGGGGAGGAAAGGAAAAAGGTTGCCTTCTGCACCTTATTCTCTTGAAGAACTTTCAGAATCGGCTCTGTTCGTTTATCTCCCCAGCTAATGTCAAAGGTAAGTGCAATTACCTTCTTCTCTGTTGGAACGCTGTAGACGGCTGATGGTGCTTCCTCCGAGAATACGGAGACATTGCCTCTCTCCAGATAAATAATACCGATCGCAAAGATGGCAGCAACGAGGACAATCAGGTACCGTTTAATCTTTTTGCCGCTAAATACATAGAACGAGTTCATTTCAATAAGCGCCCCTCTCCCATAAGAAATGCTTGTTTACTCTCCAATGTATGCTCGTACTCCCCAGTTATTCTTAACGGCACCTTGTTTGTCCATCATTTTAGATTCTACAGGAGGTTATTATGTTAAAATTCAGTACATTTCTTAAAGATCTTGGTTCCATTCGCAATGCATTAATATGGGCTGTGGTATTGTTTGCCGTTGGAATAGGGGCAGGATGGGTAAGTACAGGGCCACTGGAAGAGTTGTTGTTGAATCAAATTGGAGGATTACGTGAAGTCAGTGAACGGCTGGAGCAGGGGGGCAATGTGCAATGGAATTTCTTCCTGTTTATCTTTTTCAATAATGCGATCAAAAGTGTGCTTGTCATCTATGCCGGTATATTCTTCGGTATTCTGCCAGTCATCTTCCTGCTGATCAATGGGATGGTTCTTGGGTTTGTAGTGCACACCACCATGAATTATGGAGCGAGCTTCTATGATATTGTGGTTAAAGGCTTGCTTCCGCATGGCATTATTGAGATTCCCGTCATTATTATTGCTTGCGCATTTGGATTGAAGTTTGGTGGTCTGGTAATTAAAAGTCTTGTACAACTTGGAAGTGACAAACGAAATACGTTGGGTATCCGGTGGAGAGCATTCATGAACAGGACGTTAACAGCTTCCTTCTGGGTTGTTATCTTGCTTCTTGTTGCAGCAATCATTGAAAGCACACTTACGTATACTCTGGTGAGAGGATAAAATTTTGTGATTGTTGGCATTCATAAATATTCAGAAAGTTGACCATAACAATAAAACAGGTTCCAGTAGCACCCACAAAAAGCGATTGCACGGGGACTGTATGAAACTTGTGTAAGTGTGTGATAAAGAGGCTATGCACAAAAAGGAGAACTCTAATGCTGGGTATGTTGTTTAACGAGAAGGAATGCAAAGAACTAGACTATGTGCTGCGTAAAGAACTAGATGAGATGCTTTTCGATCTAAGTGATAATCGTCTTGACCAAGAGATCAAATATGCTATCGCGAGCCGATATAAGACTGTGTTCCGTATGTATGCACGCTTTGCCCCGCCAAAAGAGTTGTCCAAGTATGCAAGAGGTGGGAAGCTGAAAAAGTCGAAGCCTTAATGCTGAAGCTGGTCATATATTCGATTCACAGTTGTTGAAGTGAGGTGCGGCTCTTAATAGCGGGGGCTGTACCTCTGAATCATGAAAGTGTGAAAATGTTGATGGGGGTCATACTTTTTGTCGAAAAAGGGTTGACCTTTCTAAATTCATATGGTAAATTAATTTTCGTTCCTTTTTTATGAGCGGTTCGCTAAAACAAGCATGAAAATGAATCGATTGAAAATAATCGAAATAAAATGCTTGCAAAGAGAACTTCAACATGATATATTATAAAAGTCGCCGCTGAAACGACGACAACATGAAAAACAGCACTAAATTGAATGTTTGATCTTTGAAAACTGAACAACGAGTGAGTAAACATTCTGCTTGCAGAATGAACGCGAAAGTTTGAAACAAGCCTTGGCTTGGATCGGCTGGAGCACAAAAGAGATTTTAATCTCGTCAGATTCAAAATGAGCTTATCGCTCTTTTCAATACTTTATTGG
>NZ_JBBOTQ010000019.1:0-84878 GCF_038005685.1 Priestia sp. FSL H7-0729 | reverse complement strand
CCAATAAAGTATTGAAAAGAGCGATAAGCTCATTTTGAATCTGACGATTCATTGTGAGTCAAAAGTTACTATCCATTTGTTCAGTTTTCAAGGAACTTGTATGTCCGTTTATGTTAAAGTTTGTCAACCGGACAGGAATCTTATCATATCATGTTAACTAACTTACTGTCAACACTTTGTTTTCGTCGTCTTTCAAATGATTATGACGATCATTCGTTTGAAGCGACAAGAAGTAATATATCACGTACGGATTTATTTAGCAAGCATTTTTAATCTACCATCTGATATTTTACAATTTTTCATCAACGGTACTTTGCATTCAGCCTATATGCGACACATTAACACAATATCTGAAACCAAGATGGAACCCTATTTGAGGTTATTCTGTATCAATGAAACAATCATTTCTATAATGCTGACTTCTATAACCGCCTCGATCGGGACAATGAGTCCTGTTCTCCTATTGGTTTGAAGAAAGTGATCCAAAAACTCTATAATAAGGTATATAGATATAGGGATAGGAATAAGCAATTGAATGTACCTCTTCATATGGGTGTGGTTAACCCATGAACAATCATTAATCGCCTCATCTGAACCTGTACTCTGATCACGCACTCCATTCACAGTTGGCTATTACATATCAAAGTTCTGAACAAACTCATTACTAACCTATATGGGGTGATCGCACTTGAAACAATGGTTAAAGAACAGACGCAAAGGTTACGGCAAAAAGCTGGTTTCCATCCATGCCTGGAATGCCTGGATTGTAGTCATCCTTGCTATATCGGGTCTTATGCTGGTAGGCGGCTTTTGGCGAGAGATACTCGGGATTGGGCGTGTATGGTTAAAATGGCTACATATTATCGTTGGGCTAGCGATGCTGGCCCCCGTCGTATATTACTTGATTTTGGCCGGAAAACACTGGAAGCAGCTTCGCAACAGACCTTGGCAAAGAATAAATACTATAGTAGTTCTTGCCCTATTGGTGGGATGGCTCCTCTCGGGTATTGTATTATGGCAGTTCAAGCTGGCTGGACCTCGATGGTCGAATGCTGCACTTTTGATCCATGACCTGCTGACTTGGGTGGGCTTACCTTATATTATCTATCACTCCATCACTCGGACCAAATGGTTAAAGGACTCTGCACGTCGTGCGGTTAAAACCACTACAACTTCAACACGAGCTCAAAGTGCAGCTGATCCATCTGATTCAATATCGGATGAAAAAGAAACTCCGGCTGCTATATCTTTTTCTCAGGATGGTAGTCCCGAGAGAGATTCTCTCAAATTAGAGCAGCGACCTCAGCCTGTGTATACACGCCGAGCTTTCATCCGTTCTGCCGTGGGGGTTGGTCTTGCCGTCACACTCGGACCTACTTTTATATCCTGGGTAGGACGAAATCTCAAGATTGATAACAGTATCGACAGTATGCTGGAGAACGATCCTAACCGTATGGTTCCTTTGCCACAACCGCTGTCTGCCTCTTCACCTCCCATTGGAGGCGGAGCTGAAGGTCATTTTCGCGTATATACGGTTACGCCCATACCGTCCTTCTCCAATGCTAACTGGTCTTTCCGTATTGATGGATTGGTTGAACGGGCACAGGTCTGGAACTGGGAACAGTTCGTGAAGCTCGCGCGTACCGTACAGGTTAGTGATTTCCACTGTGTAACAGGATGGTCTGTATATAAAAATACCTGGGAAGGGATTTCACTTGCACAGCTTTTGAAGCAAGCCGGGGTCAAACCAGAGGCTCATAGTGTAAAGTTTTATTCCGGTGATGGTGTGTATACAGATGCGATTACGATGGATCAAGCACAAATGGAGGATATTATGGTGGCTGTCATGCATGATGGCAAACCCATCCCGGCTGATCTCGGCGGTCCGGTACGGCTCGTCATTCCTCAGATGTATGCATACAAATCAGTAAAATGGTTGAATCGCATCGAACTCATCGACAGTGAACATATCGGTTACTGGGAAGAGCGAGGATATGACAAGGATGCATGGCTTACAGGCGCATCTCAGCGCATCCCTAATAATATAAGTGGATCATGATCCGTTTAGTTTAAGACTGGCGGCGTTCATTCGTTGTATTAATCATTCAAATAACAGCAAAAGCCCCCGATCACGGATTCGTGTCTTCGGGGGCTTTCTTATATGAACTCTTTTGTCCGTTTATCCTCTAACCCTGTGGGTTCAAAAGACGTACAAGTTCGTCCTCATCCTCAATCGTTGGAATACCGAGATCATGAGCTTTGGTCAATTTGCTGCCTGCCTTCTCTCCGGCAATCACCAGATCTGTCTTTTTCGACACACTGCCTGTTACCTTCGCTCCGAGCGCTTCCAGTCTTTGCGTAGCCTCTTCCCGCGTTAGTTGGTGCAGTGTTCCTGTCAGGACGACGGTTTTGCCAGTGAAAAAGGAATCTTCCACAACAACAACTTCTGACGCCTCAGGTGCCTGTGCTTTCACACCCAAGTTAAGCATCTTCTCAATTGCAGCCTGTGTAAACGGATCTGCAAAGAAAGTTACAATGCTCTCCGCCACAATACCACCGACGTCAGGTAGTTCAACCAATTCTTCTACGGTTGCATTCATAATGGCGTGCAGATCCCGGTAGTGATCCGCAAGCATACGCGTGGTGGATTTACCTGTGTTCGGTATACCCAGTGAGTATAGGAACGAGGCCAGATCACGATCCTTACTGAGCTCTAGCGCAGCGAGAAGGTTGTTCGCTTTCTTTTCGCCAAACCGTTCCAGCTTCACCAGATCATCAAACTGTAACGTATACAGATCAGCAGGCTCACGCACGTTCAATTCATCGTACAGCTGAATCGCTGTTTTCTCACTGAATGTCTCGATGTCCATGGCATCACGGGAAGCAAAATGGGAAATACGTGCCACCGTCTGCGGTTTGCATGCCAGTCTGTTGTTACAGAACAAGTGCGCTCCACGTTGCTCGAGCGGGAATCCGCATGCCGGGCACTGCTCAGGGAAGACGATCTCCTCACCATCACTCTCCTCTGTCACTTTACCCAGGATCTCAGGAATGACGTCATTGGAGCGACGGATAAAGACCCGTGTACCCAGAGCGAACTTCAGATTTTTGCGCTCAATGTCGCCGACATTATTCAGCGTACAGTTCTGTACCGTTACCCCGGCCAGTTCAACGGGTTCTACGCGTGCCAGCGGAGTTACTTTGCCAGTACGGCCCACATTCCATACCACAGCATTAAGAACCGTCGTAGTCTCTTCTGCCTCGAATTTATATGCTACCGCCCAGCGAGGGAATTTATCGGTATAACCCAATACCTCACGGGTGCGCATGTCCGTAATTTTGATTACCGCTCCATCGATCAGATAGTCCAGCTGACCCCGGTTCTCCTGAATCGCAGCCAATTGTTCCATGACATCATCAAACTCGTGGAAGTACGTGATGGATGGATTAACTTTGAAGCGGTTCTCACGCAGGAAGTCCATCATCTGCTCATGATTGGCAAACTGAATGTCATCCGAATAACCTACGTTATAAAAATAAGCATTCAGCCGGCGCTCAGCCGTTGCCTTCGGATTCAGGTTGCGCAGCGCTCCCGCTGCTGCATTCCGCGCATTCTTGAGCGGTTCTGCCGCTGTCTCGTTGTATCGCTCCAGGACAGACAGGTTCATGATACCTTCACCCTGTACTTCAATTGTGCCGCTTGTGTAAGGAATTTTGAGCGGGACAGATCTGATCGTTTTTACCTGTGCTAAAATCCCTTCGCCTACGGTACCGTTCCCTCTTGTAGAGGCTTGTACCAACTCACCGTTGGTGTATGTCAGGTTCAGCGTCAATCCGTCAAACTTTAACTCAATGACATAACCTGGTTCCGGTAAAGGCGTATCGGGATTTTTACTGTTATAGTCGTTAATCAGTTTCAGTACACGGGTATTCCAGCTGCGCAGCTGCTCAATATTTTGCGCTTTGTCCAGACTCCATAATGAAGATAAATGGCGATGTGGGGTAAACCCTTTGAGCAGTTCGCCGCCCACACGCTGTGTTGGAGAATCAGGCAGAACCATGCCGCTTTCCTGTTCCAGCGTAACCAGTTCGTCGTACAGAAGATCATACTCCTTGTCGCTGATCTGTGGCTGATCCATCGTGTAGTACTGATAATTATGCTGGTTCAGCTCAGTAACGAGTTGCTCCATCCGGTGCATCGGGTCCATACAGGGCCATCCCTCCGTTAATTTGATCTATATATGTAAACGAACATTCCTCTTGCACTTAACCTCCGATAACAGAATAACTTTCCGATCGCTGTTATCCCCAGCTGGAGATAAAGGCGATCGCTTCGCTTCTTCAAAGTTAGTTCTGTACTCTCCGTTATCGTGCAAAAGGAATTTTCGTTTTTATTCCACTTTCGTAATTGGAGCAAACCCGGCAAGCAAACGTTTCACGCCAACTGGAGCCGGGAATGCAATCTGCAGTTCGGTGTCATTCCCTGTCCCTTTAACTGCAACAATCGTGCCTGTCCCCCATTTGCCATGCTGCACTTTGTCTCCGGCCTTAAACCCTGCTTCACCATTCGAAGCCACCGGCTTGGAAGCAGATGATGGCGTAGAGTATGTTGGGCGGGAAGTACTTGTGGTCACACGCGAAGTTGGCGTGGATGAGGTAGCAGATGACCCGCTCTTGCTTTGGTGATCAAAGAGCTTGGTGCCACCACCGAAGTTACTCCCTCCACTGGAACCTAATCCACGTCCACCATATGAGCCACCTCCGCTGCTACCGCGGCGGAAACGATCACGAGCCATGGAAGTGTCTTCCTTCAGCTCATCCGGAATTTCATCCAGAAAGCGGGAAGGCGGGTTCGCTGTGGTACGTCCAAACAAGGTACGCATCTGGGCACACGACAGGAAAAGTTGCTCTTCCGCACGGGTGATCCCCACATAAGCAAGTCGGCGTTCTTCTTCCAGCTCTTCATTATCCATAAAGGCACGGCTGTGCGGGAAGACGCCTTCCTCCATACCCACGATAAAGACAACCGGGAACTCCAGTCCTTTGGCACTGTGCATGGTCATCAGGGTAACCGCATCGCTCTGGTCCTCTTCATCATCGTTCATGCTGTCAATGTCCGCAATCAATGCAAGATCGGTGAGGAACGATACGAGCGTTTTGTCTTCATTATTTTTCTCAAATTCCATCGTTACCGACAGGAACTCATCAATGTTTTCGAGCCGTGCACGAGATTCGAGTGTATTTTCATTTTGCATCTCAAGACGATATTGGCTCATCTCAAGGATCTTCTCCGTCAGTTCAGTTACGGACAGATATTCTACCATCTGATGCAACGCAGCGATCATGTCATAGAACTCCACCAGCGCATTCCGCGTACGCCCAGCAAAACCAAGATCATCCACGACCTGTAGCACTCGGAAAATGGAAATTCCACGCTCTCCAGCCGCAGCCGCCAGCTTCGCTACTGTTGTATCACCGATACTACGTTTCGGTACATTAATGATCCGGGTAAGGCTGATATCATCGTCAGGGTTGGATAACAGGCGCAGATACGCCAGAATGTCCTTGATCTCTTTGCGATCATAGAACTTGATGCCGCCGACAATCTGATACGGAATATCAGACTTGATCAGAATTTCCTCTATAACCCGGGACTGGGCATTGGTACGATACAAAATGGCATGGTTCTGATAGGATTTGCCGTTCTTCACATTTTTACTAATCTCGGAGGTAACAAAATACCCCTCATCATGTTCGGAATCCGCACGGTACACCTTGATCTTCGAACCACCCTCTTTGTCCGTCCACAGTTTTTTCGGTTTACGCCCTGTATTCAGGCCGATCACTTCATTCGCTGCATTCAGGATATTGGAAGTAGAACGATAGTTCTGCTCCAGCAAAATTGTATTTGCTTCAGGATAGTCTTTCTCAAAGTTCAGGATATTGCTGATATCGGCCCCGCGCCAGCGATAGATCGATTGGTCACTATCCCCTACAACGCAGATGCGGTGGTGGCTGTCAGCGAGCATGCGGCACAGCATGTATTGTGCACGGTTCGTATCCTGATACTCGTCCACGTGAATGTACTGGAATTTCTTTTGGTAAAAATCGAGGACTTCCGGTACTTCCTTGAACAGTTGAATAGTCTGCATAATAAGATCATCAAAATCAAGTGAGTTATTGGCTCTTAACCTTTTCTGATACATCTTATATATCTTCGCTACAATACCCTCGAAATAGTCCCCTGCCTGCTTCTCATATTGCTCCGGACTGATCAGTTCATTCTTGGCCGTGCTCATCATGGATTGAACTGCTTTGGGCTCGAATTTCTTCGTATCAATATTCTGGTCTTTCATACAGCTACGAATTACAGATAATTGGTCCGATGAGTCCAGAATACTGAAGTTGGAGGTAAAGCCAATTCGTTCAATATCACGGCGCAAAATTCGCACACACATGGAGTGGAACGTGGATACCCAAATGTCGCGGCCTTGGGAGCCACCAACCAGTTGGGAAACCCGATCCTGCATCTCACGGGCGGCTTTATTCGTAAAGGTAATCGCTAAAATGCCCCACGGAGGTGCTTTCCGTGTTGCAATAAGGTAGGCAATCCGGTGTGTCAGCACCCGGGTCTTGCCGGATCCCGCTCCGGCCATAATCAGTAGCGGGCCATCCGTCGCCTCGACGGCTTGCCGTTGAGGGGTGTTAAGCCGTGCAACGGCATCATGTATATTTACAGGTTGCATGCATGCATGCTCCTTTCGTTGGTTGGTCTATAGAGCAAAATTAATAGGTTACACTCGCCACTCCGATGACAGAATAATCTTCCGATCGCTGTTATTCCCGGATTTTTCGATCTACATTTCAAAGGTGAAAATCCGGTAATAAAGGCGAACGCTCCGCTTCTCCAGCTTATTTCTGTCCTCTGCGTTCTCGTGTAAAAATTAGTTTAGCTTATATTTACGGGTAGTTGAATTCACAAGAGAGAACACTTCGTTTCTGTGTAAAACTTACTCTTGTATACGAATTGCTTAATTAGTAAGGGCAAAGTTCTATTTTAACAGATCATAAGGGGAAAATGGGGGAATGGTAAACTAAACCGATTCATCGGTTCTTTTTACGGCCAACACCGTCTCAAGTGCTTTGTTCAGATCACTATACACGATGTTACCTACAACGATGGTATCTGCTACCCGAGCAGCTTGCGCGGCTTTCTCCGGATTATCAATTCCGCCGCCGTAGATGAGATGTGCCCGCTCCAATTGTCTGTGTGTCTCACCAACAAGCTCCATATCTCCGAACGTTCCGCTGTACTCCATGTATACAATTGGAAGATTGAGCAGACGCTCCGCAGCCTGCGCATATGCCACCGCAGCTCCTGTCGTGAGCTCCGTATCTGCACCCGTCAACCTCGCTACCGTGGAGTCTGCATTAAGTACAATATAAGCCTCGGCAATCAGCAGATCCCATGGGATCAGATAACCGTAACGCTCTATGGCTTGCTGGTGGTGCCCAATCATCCATTTACTGTCCGTTGCATTCAAGACCATCGGGATCAGATATCCATCAAACCCGGGAACAACAGCTTCCAGATCGGATACTTCAAGCACACAGGGTAGCTCATAACGACGCACCCGGGACATCAGGTCTACCGTGTTATCATAAGTAATTCCGGAAGATCCGCCGACGATAATTGCATCGGTCCCCGACATGCAGACCTGATCAAGTTCTTCATCCGTAATCTCCCGGTCCGGGTCAAGCTTAAATACATGTCTCCACTGCTTAATCATGTCTATCAACGAACATTCCTCCAGAGGTTCTTCTGCATCCTAGAAAGCTTGTAAACTAAGTCTAAGTCAGCAGACAGTGAGTGTCAATGTTCGTATAAAAAGGGGAACAGAAAATCACAGACATTTCCCTGTTCTGGTATGGAAAAGCCTGTGATTTGGATTTTGTAATGATTGTAATTACGACATTTTACGGTTTCCAGGCAAACCGTGTATTCATCTCATCCAGTTCCTGCTCCGTCAGCACGTCCGAGTACACCCCATACACACCCCACTTCTCATAGTTAGCCACCTGTTCAGTGTCATTGATGGTGTGCACGTAAGTAACTGAGCCTGCACTATTAAGCTTGGCGACGAAATTCTGGTTTACTTTATATTCCGGCATGGTCACGGCATCAATATCATTTTTTTGCACAAAATCAACAACCTGATCTTCTGTATCCTGTGTGGCGTATAACGTATAGATAATGGAAGGGAATGCATAGACTTCTTTCACCGTTTCAAGCATGGGTTCGTTGTAGATCTGTACAACCACGCGATCAAGCACGGAGGGATCATGTTCTTTGGCAGCATCCACGAGGGATCTTAACACCTGCTGTATATCTTCATCCTTCTGTTCTTTGGTATCGGTTACGATATACATATCCGGGTATTTAGCCAGTACATCTATAATGCCGTCGGCATCCATGGGTTGGTACATACCCAGAATAGGCGTATTCATGAACTCATCATGTGTCAGCGCCCCGGCTTGTTTTTCCTCGGGAAGCTCTTGGTCCTGTCCTAGCATTTTACTCATATTAGCGGTCCACTCATGTCTGGCTACGGCTTTGCGATCTGATGTGAGCATAAAGTCGATCTCAAATACACGTGTTCCTTTCTCGTAATTGGCAATCATCGCTTCATAGGCGTTGGTATATGGTTGATCCCGAATGCTGCCCATCGCATGGGCTATTAATCTATAAGCGGTAAATCCGTCACGCTGTTCCTCACTCTCGCTTTCATAGGCGAAAAAGAGTGTACCCACGGTAACGATCAGTAGTATTAACACGGCGGCAATGCGTTTCATATCACATTCACATCCTCAGTACCTTTTTGATAGCTAACTACCCGAATTGAGGAGGTGCAAAACAAAATAGCCACCCGGAGGCGGCTGTTAAATGGTGGATAGACATTTTGGATAAAGCGCGGACCATCAAGATACTCAGTCCTTTTGCTGCACACTTAATTCTTTCAAAAATGCAATCAGCGCCTCACGCCAATGTCTCAGAGGTTCCATGCCATTCGTTCGAATGGCCAGTTGATCCATTACCGAGTATGCAGGACGAGGGGCAGGACGCGGAAACTGATCGGTTGTGCATGGTGTAAGTTCGGCTGTCGGCTCGAACCCACTCTGCTTACTGGCTTCTTCTCTTATTGCCTCTGCAAACTCGTACCATGTGCATGTTCCAGAATTGGAAGCATGATAAATGCCATACTTTTCACTTACGGAAAGGAGATGGATGAATCGGGCAAGATCCACCGTATAAGTAGGCGAACCTTGTTGGTCATGAACCACTTGTAGTTGTGGACGCTTCGCCATAAGTTCCAGCATGGTTTTGACAAAATTACTGCCATGCACGCCAAACACCCATGATGTTCGAATGATAAACCATTGCGTACACAAACTTTGAACCAGCCGTTCCCCGGCAAGCTTCGACTTACCATAAACACTCTGCGGGTTTGTTACATCGTACTCTTGGTATGGTGTACTCCCGCTCCCATCGAATACATAATCGGTACTGATATATACCAGCTTTGCTTTCACACTCTCGGCTGCAACTGCAATATTTCTAGTACCTGATGCATTGATTGCGAATGCTATATCCTCATCTGCCTCAGCCTGATCGACCGCCGTGTAAGCAGCGCAGTGAATAATGATGTGCGGTCGGAACGTTGTAATCATATCTGTGCACTGCTGTTGATCGGTAATATCCATCTGGTTCTTGTCACAGGCCAATACCTGATGCCCCTCTGTCTCGAAGGTCTTCACCACATCATAACCCAGCTGTCCCGCCGCGCCAGTTACCATAACTCTATAGTTCATTTGGACGAATCACCCATCCGCTTACCGTACTGAAGCTGAACATATTCCTGATATGTGCCTGATTGAATTCTCGTCCACCAATCTTGATGTCTCAGATACCACTGAATCGTCTCCTTGATCCCTGTCTCAAAATTGTGTGCGGGTTGCCAGCCAAGCTCTGTACGTATCTTAGTAGGATCTATACCGTAACGTCGGTCATGTCCCAACCGATCTTGTACATATTGTATCAAACTCGTAGGCTTACCCAGCTGCTCCAATACGCTCTCCACAATGTATATATTAGTGCGTTCATTATTACCACCAATGTTGTACACTTCTCCAGATTGTCCATTATGAATTACCAGATCAATCGCGCTACAGTGATCTTCGACATAAAGCCAGTCACGAATATTGAGCCCATCACCATATACCGGGATGGCTTCATCGTTCAATGCACGGGATATAATCAGCGGAATCAGTTTCTCCGGGAATTGAAAAGGACCGTAGTTATTGGAGCAACGTGTAATATTTACGGGAAGTCCAAAGGTTTCATGATAGGCTCTTACAAGCAGATCCCCGCCAGCTTTACTTGCAGAGTAAGGACTGTTTGGCATCAGAGGTGTATCTTCAGTAAATAAACCCGTTGGACCTAGTGATCCATATACCTCATCCGTCGATACCTGAACAAATTTGGTGACTTGATATTTCTTTGCCGCATCCAGCAGAACCTGAGTACCCATCACATTGGTACGTACAAAGATATCCGGGGACAGAATACTTCGATCCACATGAGACTCGGCAGCGAAATTCACAACCACATCGATGCCTTGGGAAAAAACAGCTTCCATCTGCTGTACATCTGCAATATCTGCTTGGATGAAGGTATATCTGGGATTGGACTCTACCGTATGCAAGTTCTCCAAGTTCCCCGCATACGTTAATGCATCCACATTGATAATCTCATAACTCGGATGTTCACGAAGCATATATAACACAAAGTTGCTGCCGATAAATCCGGCCCCACCCGTAACCAGTAGTTTCATGCTGTCTCTCTCCCTCTGCCTCCAGATACAGAAGTATCTGAAAAGTCTGATTAATTAGTCGAAGTTCAGTTCAGTATCTTTCAGCAAAGGATGCTTCTGATCCTTCTCCGATAATATAGGTTTCGTCACAGGCCAATCAATGGCGAGCGCCGGATCGTTCCACAGAATTCCACGGTCATGTTCAGGCGAATAATAGGCATCTACCTTATAAGTTACCTGGGAATGAGGCACCAAGGTACAGAATCCATGAGCAAATCCTTGAGGAACAAGCAGCTGCCGCTGGTTATACTCACTTAAAATGACACTTTTCCATTGGCCAAAAGTAGGGGATGAGGTGCGGACATCCACGATCACATCATATATAGCCCCAGATATAACCCTCACCAATTTAGTCTGTGCTTTGGGCTGAAGCTGATAATGAAGCCCACGCAGAACACCTGCTTCAGCCGACAAGGATTGATTGTCCTGAATGAAGACGTGCTGTATCCCCTGTTCATGCAAAACCTGCTCATTATAACTCTCCATAAAATATCCACGGTGATCACCATAAACCTGGGGTTCCAATATGGCGGCGCCATCCATAAACAGCGGAAGTACCTTCATGACATCCCTCCGTTTTGCTGTTGACATCATTTCTTCATATTGACTATGTATATGTAAAGTGTCAGGTAAGTGTTTGTTCATTGGCCTGTATAAACCTCATATTTACCCTTCCATAAAATAAATTAAAGCCCAGCCGCGGTATCATTCTTCGGCTGGACTTCAAGGGCATGCGGAAAACCATTTATTGATCCTTTACGACCTGTTCCAAGTAATTTAGGAGATCTTTCCGTAGATCCGGGCGCTGCAATGCGTAGTGAATCGACGTTTCAATAAAGCCCAACTTTTCGCCAACATCATGACGAAGTCCATCAAAATGATATGCGATAATCTGCCGCTGTTCATTCAAACGGGACAAGGCATCTGTGAGCTGAATTTCGCCCCCAACACCAGCAGATTGCTGACCTAGTATCTCAAAGATATCCGGAGTAAGAATATAACGTCCCATAATAGCCAGATTCGAAGGGGAGTCTTCGGTCTTTGGTTTCTCAATTAAGCGGCGAGCGCGAAAGACACGTTCATCCGTAGGGGTCAGCAACTCTCCGTCCACAATCCCATAGCGAGATACCTCGCTCCAATCAACAGGCTGTACACCAACAATTGGAGATTGCAGTTCATCGTAGACATCAATCATCTGCTTTAGGCAGGGATGGTCGGCTTCCACAATGTCATCCCCTAACAGGACGGCAAAAGGCTCGTTGCCAATAAACTTGCGGGCACACCAGATGGCGTGACCAAGTCCCTTCGGTTCCTTTTGACGGATATAATGGATATCTGCCATCTCGGAGGGTTTACGTACTTCGTTAAGCAAGTCCCACTTCTGTTTGTCCGCCAGATTCTGCTCCAGCTCAAACGAATAATCGAAGTGATCTTCAATGGCCCGCTTCCCTTTACCTGTCACAATAATGATATCTTCAATACCTGAAGCAACGGCTTCTTCAATAATGTACTGGATCGTTGGCTTGTCCACGATGGGCAGCATTTCCTTGGGCATCGCCTTGGTGGCAGGCAGAAACCGGGTACCCAGCCCTGCGGCTGGAATAATCGCTTTGCGAATACGCACACGAACCCACTCCTTTTGCTAGATACATATTTTAATATATTTAATGATGCTAAGTACTCGAATGCTTGGACTCCGTTATACCATCATACCATCAACAATTCGCGGATATCCTGTTCGGATAACGTCGTTGATCCGCCATCTCCAGGTTCAATTACTTCGGCAATCAAGTCCTTCTTCCGCTGCTGGAGTTCCAGAATCTTCTCTTCGATCGTACCTTCGGTAACCAAGCGGATGACTTGCACCACTTGTTTCTGTCCCATGCGATGGGCACGGCCAATCGCCTGTTCCTCTACTGCGGGATTCCACCACAGATCATATAATATAACGGTATCTGCCCCAGTTAAGTTTAGTCCGGTCCCTCCAGCTTTCAGGGAGATTAAGAACAGTTCGGCTTCACCCTCGTTAAATCTGTGGCACATCTCAACACGGCTCTGTGCAGGGGTCTGACCATCAAGGTAAAACAGGTTTCTTCCCTGTGCTGCGAGTGTCTGACGAATCAGGTTCAACATGCTTGCAAACTGGGAGAAGATGAGAATGCGTTTGCCTGCCGCCAAACAATCCTCGACCGTTTCAAGCAACTGTTCCATTTTCCCGGAATCGCCTTGATAGCCTTCGACAAAGAGGGCCGGATGACAGCACAACTGACGCAAACGCGTGATGCCAGCCAGAATTTTGATACGATTCTTCTGGAATCCGTTATCCTCCATATCCTTCGATGCTTCATCCTGAAGCTGGGAAAGGTATGCGGCGTACAGTTTCTTCTGTTCAACCGTAAGCTCTGACCGCTGTACCGTTTCAATTCGATCAGGCAATTCTTCCAGCACATCCTTCTTCAGGCGGCGCAGAATAAATGGACGTACCATCCGCGAGATCCGTTCCGGAGGAAGGTCGCGGAATCTTCTATAGCTTGGAAATAGCCCAGGGAATATGGCTTCAAAAATCGACCATAATTCATCCAGCGAGTTCTCCACAGGTGTACCTGTGAGTGCAAAACGGCGCGGGGCCTGAATTTGTTTTACTGCCTGCGCAGTCTGGGAAGAAGCATTTTTAATTGCCTGAGCTTCATCCAGAATGAGCGTATGGAATGTTCGGCCAAGGTAAGTTTCCAGATCCCGACGTAACAAAGGATACGATGTCACAATCACATCTGCCTCATCCATGCCTGAAAGCATGCTGGCTCGTTCTTCTTTCTGCCCGGCTGCGATCAGGACGTTCAGATGCGGGGCAAACCTCGCAAACTCATTCGCCCAGTTATAGGTCAGCGAAGCAGGGGCCACGACAAGTACCGGAGGATGAATGACTTTCGTTCGGACCGTCAATCCGTCCTGCTGCATCGTGGACCATGAGCCATCTGTATTCTCTGATGCCATCTTATCCAAAGGAAGTCCAGTTTCGGGATCGATGCCGGCAGGCGCCAACGTTTCACCGCCCCATAATGGTCCGCTCTCCCGGTACTTATCACCACCCGTATGGTCAGCGTTGTACTCAGGCTTCTCCTGAAGTACCGCTGTGATATAGGCGATGCTTTGCAACGTTTTGCCAAGTCCCATATCATCCGCCAGAATGCCGCCAAACCGATAATAAGCGAGGGTACGCAGCCACTGGTATCCGCTGTTCTGATAATCCCGCAGGATGGGGGTCAGAGGTCCCGGTAATGCAAAATCCATCCGCTCGGGATCTCGGAGATCATCGAGGAAACGTTTCAGAGAACCTCCCCACTTCACATGTCCTGAAACCTCATCCCTGCCTGGCAATTGCAACGCCCGAACAGCTGGCAGCCGGATATGGCTGCTCTTGATGTCATCTGCGCCCAGTCCAAGTGAATCAGCCATGTGAGCGAAGCTGTCTGCACCTTCATTCTCAAGCGAGAGAAAGACACCGCTCTTGAGACGGAAATATGGTTTCTTTTCAACAATGCGGCGCATAAGTTCCTGAAGTTCCTGCTCGTCCACACCTTCCATCTCGAATGAAATCTCCAGCCAGTCCAATCCTCTTCCCAAATCTGCTCGTACTTTCGGCGGTGTGGGATAGGATTGCACCATCGCCTTCACGGCGTTTGGCATATAGATCTCGACCTGTTTCTCAAGCTCAGGCAACAGATGATACATAACATCATAGATGGCATCTTCGCGTTCGCTCGCCCAGACACTACCCTCCCTGTCGAGAAAGGATCGATCAAGCCGTTCAATCAAATTCCGCTCTTTGTATCGATCACGCACCAAAATGACCTTTTTCTCTTCTTCATCTATCAAATACTCTGCCAGCGGATTAATAACCATGACCTCATAGTCGAATTCCAGACGTGCTGTAATACGCTCACGATAGAAGTCGATGTACAACTTGGGTAAAAGTTCCGGTTCCGCGATCTGTTCACGCACCTGCGAATCAATGGACAAATGCCCGAGCGTACGCAGTTCTGGCACGACATGCTGCACAAACTCATCCACCTGCTGGGTCGAAATATCGATGCTTTCCTTGATTCCATATGAATTGAGTGCACCACTCAAATCCTCCAGACTTCGCACCTGCATCGGCTCCAACATATGCAACTGTCCTTCCACCACAGCGGCATCATAAGCAGGGAGAAGAATCAGCTCGCGCAGTCCCGAAATTTCAAGCTGATACCCTTCATTCGTTCCCTGTGCAATCCGGTAAAACAAAGGTAATACTCCCTCACCGAGCGTGAGTGGCCCATTGGCAAATCCTGTACCCTCCATCCGACTGTCGGCCTGTAGTAGCAATTCCAGCATTGGCTTCCATATTAGCGGAGCAATCAGTATATCCCGTCCGTCCGACGCTCCCAAATAACCGGAGATGGATTGGCGATAGGCCTCTTCACTCTGCCTCATTCGAATGAGCATTGAGAGAATCGCCTGATCCTGCGGAGTGAAGACATGCATCAATGGATCATATTGGAACAGCTTGGTAAATGACATCGGCTCGCCCTTTTCGATGCAGTTCAGGAATTGCTTTACTTTCTGCACCACATACAGACGTTTGTTACCCACTTTCAATTCAAGAGCAAGTTTCCCACCACCCTTGTGAACCTGTGTCAGCTTGCATATAAACTGGACCTGCAATTCTTCCCGCAGGGAGGAACGGCTGACAGGAGCCGTGTACTTACGATCATTTCCATGCAGTGGTCTCCGATCCTTGGCAAACATGGACAGAATCTGATCCGCCGTACGGTAAGAAGGTTTATCTGCCGAGCGCCCCCACCCCGAAGCTGAGCTTGGACGACCTGCTTGGGCAAAGTGAACGGGCGGATGCTCTGAAGCATCATCCAGTTGC
This sequence comes from Priestia sp. FSL H7-0729, assembly GCF_038005685.1. Classification (NCBI taxonomy): domain Bacteria; kingdom Bacillati; phylum Bacillota; class Bacilli; order Caryophanales; family Bacillaceae; genus Priestia; species Priestia sp. FSL H7-0729. Next base: position 69,032 of record NZ_JBBOTQ010000019.1, on the reverse strand, counting down.
TCTCGTTGTGAATAAGACTGGGGACGCTCCCACTTGCTCTCTTCGACCAGCGTCCCGACCCTGGACTTGGAACCTATGCTGGAACTGGTATTGACGCCTTGACCTGTAGCAGATTGAGCAGGCTTCTCAGATTCAATTGTGACATTACGCTCCTGTTGCTCACCCCATTCGTGAATAGCCAACAGGACAGCAGCCACATGTTTACAATAGTCATAATGCCTGCCGTCACCCGGACAACTGCAGCCTGCCACAACCTCTCCCGTTTCATCTATATCCACCGTCACCTGATAGCGCTCCGATCCACGTACCTGTGCTTCATAATGAAGCTGATCTTTACTGACCACCAGATTGGTCACCCTGCCAGATTGGTTATAATCTTCTCCGCGCTTGAATGCCGTGACCCCGCACAGCAATTTGATATCCATAATTGTGAATGGCGCCACGCTTCTTCGCCTCCTGTGTCATGATGTAAAAAAACCCCAAGAGCTCCTTGAAGCAGAGATTGGGGTTCCTTCATGCTGTAACTGTTGTTGTACCATACAATCTAATTATTTCACCAATTGACCACGTGTAACGCCCAGTTGGTTCGTTGCTTTGAGTGTTTTCCATACTTGTGTACCACTGATCTCCCCGCGCAGTGCACGGTTGTACAGATCAATGACTTCGCGTACCTGCTCCGGTGTCTCTTCCAGGAATTCCACACGGTAACGGGATACACCCAGATCCATAAAGTTGGTCAGATACTCGGCACCTGACTGTTCCACGGCATTGTATACCGTATTACGGCAGCCTTCATCCACACGTACCGGGTGGGACATACCAATTCGGTCTTGCAGAGATGCACGTTGTTCCTCACAAGGACGACCACAGTTCGTATAGTCCGTTCCTTCACTCATAAACGTACAATACACACAGTGCTCGGTATGGAACATCGGTAGATGCTGATGGATAACCACTTCGGTCTGACTTGTACGGGAGTGGCCCAGCAAATCAACCATTTGTTGAATGTTCAGGTCATAGGATGGGGTAATCCAGTCACATCCGGCTTCCAGGAACAATTCAACGGCTTTGTGATTGGCGATGTTCAATGAGAAGTCGCCGATCAGTTCCGGGTGCGTTGCATCCGGGTTTTCCATCCGGTGGCGCAGGTAGAAGTACAGTGCACCTGTATTACGCACCAATACCGCATCCGGCTTCAGACGCAGGATATTGTTATGATAACCGTTCTCCCCAGGCATGTGAATACGCGGTGTTGCCAGCGCGATCTTGCGACCAGCGGCATGCACAGCTTCCACGGCTGCCGGGAACTGCTTAATAAACTCGAAGTCGGCATAGATCATGCCGATTCCTGCTTCAATCGCTGCCTCCACTTGTGGCAGGCTGCGGCATAGCGCGGTCAGTTCGGCTTGACCGCGAGCGACTGGCGATGCCGGTTTAACCGAATCGCCGTACACATCCACTGCCCGTTTCACGTAGACGGGCGGTTTCGGACGTTCGCCCGCGAGTTGCTCTACCGCCTGACGGCGAATGTTATTCAACTCGCGCATCGGGATGATGACGTCACCGTGCAGATTGACGTCCATTCCTTCCAACTGGAACACGGTGCCTCCCAGACGTCCGAACTGCTCTCCGAGCAATTCATGTGTCATTGGACGCTTCTGTGCGATGTCCAGTTCCATCTCGGAATCAATCCGAACGGTCGTGCCCTTCTGCACGTCTGTCCACCACGTGCTAAGCGGCTGCCCCGGGCTGCCGATGACCTTCACCTTCACCGGGAATACACGGAACGGTTTCTCAGTCTCGAAGCTTTGACGCAGACGTTTGTCCAGCGCTGGGTCATTCGTTTTCCAGACTTTGTCGCCAACCTTCACGCGGCGCAGATCCACGTCACTGCGACCTGGGACGACATCAACGATCCAGCCCTCTTCAGCTTCGCCTTCGAGTTTTACGCCTTTGCGACGTACATCGTATACCCGTCCGCCTTCTTCCTTCTTCGTTGGGTCTCCCGCGTCAAATACAATCCCGTCTCCACGTTTCACGGGTGCATCCAGCTTCAGGACCACACCATCGCGCAACACTTGATCTACACGACCAAGGTAGACGCCACGGCTTTTCGGGAACGTTCCATCCACCAGTTCTTTGTTATTCGTACCACTGAGGAATCCATGCGTGAATCCACGGGAGAAGCTTTGCTGCAATTCGCGAACTTCTTCCTTGCTTGGCGGTGTGTTATCTCCATCAAAATAACGGTCAATCGCTTTGCGATATTTGCTTACCACGTTCGCTACGTATTCCGGCGTTTTGAGACGCCCTTCTATTTTGAAAGAAGTCACTCCTGCTTCGATCAGTTCCGGCATCAGATCAATTGCTGCCAAATCCTTCGGAGACAACAGATAGGCTACATCACCCATCGGCTTGTGCACTCCATCCACCATTAGATCGTATGGTAGACGACAAGCTTGTGCGCACTCCCCGCGGTTCGCCGAACGTCCTCCCCACATTTCGGAAGTCAGACATTGCCCCGAGTAGGATACACACAGCGCACCGTGAACGAATACTTCCATTGGAAGCTTCGCCTGTTCGCCGATTTTCTGGATCTGCTTCAGGTTGTTCTCCCGTCCCAGAACGACACGTTCCATATCAAACGGCTTCGTAAACTCGACCGCTTCCGGTGACGTAATCGTCATCTGTGTTGAACCGTGGATCGGGAAATCCGGCGAGATCTCGCGGATCATCTTCACCAAACCCAAATCCTGAACAATTACAGCGTCCACACCTGCATCGACACATGCATCAATCAGTTCTTTGGCATCCGTCAATTCATTTTCAAAAATCAATATATTAAAGGTCAAGAAACCTTTTACGCCATAACTGTGCAAAAACGCCATAATCTCCGGCAGCTCGTCCATGCGGAAATTGTTCGCCCGTGCCCGTGCATTAAACTTTTCGACTCCGAAGAAAATTGCATCTGCGCCATTGGCTACCGCCGAACGCATACAATCCCAGTCACCAGCGGGTGCCAGAAGTTCAACGTCTTCTCTTCGTATTGTTGCTGTTTTCATGTAGATCCTCCCCATAGCCGGCATACGCCGGATTTCATCCCTATATCCTTAAACGCCTGAACATACCAAGCTTAAGACTGCACCTTATCGGGTACACCTGCATTGTCAAAGTATTACCATATCTATCTATTATGTCTGTATTGCCTGAACTCCAAGCTTACAGTCATTCATATTTACCAGATCAGCAGTCATAACTCCTGAACTAGTATAGTGTACCACTTCTGCACCGACTCTTCTACGTTTTCCTGAAAAAACCGTTTACCATTTTCATATCCAGCATAACGAAAAACCGAAAGGTCATTAGACCCTCCGGCTTCACTACAATTTTATTTAATAAAAGTAAATGAGTTCACTGCTTTTTCCAAGGCAGCCGCCTGAACTTCTGTCTTGTTGGCATCATTAAGACCACTTGTGATCGTATAGGTTGTTCCGTCCTTTTCAAACACGATCTGGCGACCCGCATATGGCACGCCTTTGTCCAGCTCATGATACGTAAAGGAAAATGCAGGCACACCCGCAAACGTTAGCTCCTCACTGCCAAGCAACTTGAAGTTCTTACGCGTTTTGGTGGCTTCGGCATAAGCTTCTCTCAGTTGGCTGACCGTCATCTCGATCGACTTGTCCTCGCTCGCCGCAATGGAGAACTCTCCGCCCGTGAAAGTGTATACCACAGGTGAATACTCGAATCGATCACTGTAAGGTGTCCAGTAACGCGGAATATCTACACTATAATGATAACGTTTGGACATACGTGTAAGTGTCTTCGTTTTGTCTGTCAAATAAGGATCTTCATCCAGCTGACCGAAATTATCGGCAACCGTATCAAAATCAATCTCCACACTCTTCATAATCCGTTCAAACCATGCCCGAACTGCACTTTGCTCTTCAGGGAACGTATACTCTGCATAATATCGATACCCATTCTTCTGCAAAAGAACATCAAACTCCGTCTGCCAGCCTCCGCCAAAGTTATAACGGAATTCATTTACCTCGGCAGTCTCTCCCGAGATATCCATCGTATAAGAGCCAATCGGCTCGTAACTCTCTGGTGTAAATGTCTCGCGCATCCACTTATCCAGTTGGCCGCTCCAGTCTTTGACCGTTGTACCTGCCTTCGCCGAAGTGACACGCCATTGCAAATATGCACCATCCTTGGCTTCATAGATCATCTGATTGTTGTCGATTGACCAGCCCGCAGGAATCTTCAATTCAATACCGTAATCATCATTCCACGTGGAGCGCATGCCATGATCTACGGTGGACAGATCCTTGATCGTTCGATCCGACTCCACGTAGGTAGGCTGGAATGAATTGAGCAGCGCCGCACGTTTGCCCAGATCCTTATAATTCAGAGCTTCGTAATCCGCGAGGTACACATCATATTGACGGCCTTCGTTCAGATACTGACGCATCTCCCACAACATGCCATCTACATCTTTCATAATGATGCGTGCATAAGGGGTTTTGCCTTTGGACACCGCTTCACGATCCAGCACCGTATCTCCCGATTGTTTCGCTTCCTGTACGAGTTGCTGCAACAAATCATCCGCATCCAGAGCCACATCCTGATCACTGACGTACACCTCAAGATAATAACTGTTGTCCGCAGCGCCAAAAGTCATCATGCGCTCCTGCTCACCGGTCTGGAAAACGATAAGGTCTGCCGGATAGTTAATGGACCAGCCGTAAAAACTGTTACCGATTCTTGTTTTGCCTTCATCCGGATGAAGGCCGTCCTCATCGTCTACCGAATCATCGGTTTGCAACAGACGAATCACCATTTCTCCGGAACTGGTTGGAGCAAGCGTTGCTCCAATCCCGGCAACTACCGGACGAAGTGGAACCATGAGTACACCATTCACCATCTTGGGAGCTGCACCCATCTCATGTTTCACACCATCCACCCAGGCAATCGAACTGCCAATTGTCAGTGTTACGGTATGCGGACCTTCCTTAATTTTGACGACATCATTTTTCTCCAGCCGGATCTCACTGCCAAATGCTTTTTTAAACACACCGACAGGTACCATCGTCACACCCTTGACTTTGTAAGGCTTGGCTATGGCCTGTTTATCTCCGTTAATATAAGCGCTCGTGCTACCCGCTTTGACTCGCAGTTCACTTGTCGTTAAGTCAGATGCCCATATAGGCATTGCTGCTCCAATGGTCAGCATCCCGGTTAATACACCTGTGCTTAGCACACGTACCCATGACTTTTTCATTACGTTCTTTCGTCCTCTCTCCATCCGGGCTGATAACCGGGCTTTATTGTTCTTCATCTGCAAGGAACGCTTCATCTTCCTCGTCTACGATGTCTGCGCGATCAGCAAGCACCAACGTGCGGGTGACGATATCGCCATCCGTTTGCATCAACAGCTTTACCTTTTGCCCAGGCAGATACTTTTTGAGCAACTCATTGATATCCACGACAGAGGACACTCGTGTCCCAGCAACACTATAGATGACATCGCCCTCTTTGATTTTGGCTTTCTTCGCTTCAGGAGACAGTACGCCCGTGATCGTTAATGGATCATCTGTCGGCAGGCCCACAATCGCAGACCAGCTTTCTTCCAGCTGTAGTCCCAGACTTGCACGTTTTATTTTGCCATATTTAAAAAATTGATCGATGATATATTGAACGGTATCCACCGGAATCGAAAATCCCAGACTCTCTATGCCAATAGCAGAGAATTTCATAGAATTGATACCCACAACTTCACCCTTCAGGTTGACCAGCGGTCCCCCACTATTTCCTGGGTTAATGGCCGTGTCGGTCTGAATTAACCGGTAAGTCGCCTCAACACCACGATTCAAGCCGCTAATGACCCCCACCGTTGCCGAGTTACGCAAAGAAAAGGAAATCGGCGTACCTAAGGCAATCACGGTCTCTCCAACAGAGGTTTGTGAAGCTTTGGCGAAGCTCGCCGGTTGGAGCGATTTGGCATTGATTTTGATTAGTGCCAGATCACTGAGTGCATCACTGTATGTTTTCGTAATTTTGTATGTATTGCCATCCGTCGTTACGACAACCGGATTCGTTAATCCGTCAACCACGTGGGCATTCGTTACGATCCATCCGTTGGACCGGATAATAACACCTGTGCCATGTGCAAGATTATATCGGTTGTCTGATGATGCACCTTCCTGCACTTCGGTAGATTTCCCAATAATGCCTACAACCGAAGGGGATACCTTTTCGATCACTTTGGGAATGGCTTCACTTCCCTTGTACGCGTACGTTCCGGATTTGGCATCATATTGTCCACTTCCACCAACTGCCTTGAGCAGATCCTTGGTGTTCACATAGACTTGGCCGTCTACCACTTTCGCTTGCATTGCCGTTTTGGATTCAGCCGCGCCGGCTGTTGCCGCTACACTAATCGAGAGTACAGCAGCCATCAGTATGGCTATTCCCTTTTTACCCAATACGCTCATATTCTCACCTGACCCTCTCTATACATCCTTCTTGCGCGAATCGACATCGAATTCATCACTGAATCTATTCTCTCTTTCTCTCATCTGCAATTCCGGTATCCCTCAATGTATCATACAGAATCTGGATATACAATTGTTTTAAGTCCTATTTTAGTAGAGAAGGTAGAATCTTGTTCAATCGTTCAGTATAAACGAAAAAAACACCCTCCATGTCTCCCATGGAAAGTGTTCCTTCATACCTCTTTTAGAGGTTGTTCAAAAAGTTCGCTTTTGATTACGAAGGATGCCTGGCGGCATCATCAGCATCGAAGTTGAAATTCAGCTGATGGCCTTCCTACTGAGCAAACCAACCGGTTATCATCGCATAGTCCGTCATCAGAAATACAAGCAGGCTGACGACTGCAAATCCGATCGCAAACAGATTCTTCTTCGGCGCCCGAAGAAGACGAACGACTCCGATGAAAATCAGGATCGTAAATAGAATGACAAAAATATCAAATGCATTAAAATTCGATGTACTCGCCGTGGCAGCTTCTGCAAACAGCATGGATAGACAGACCTCCTTACCATAGTTGAACAGCTAACGCATACCCTAATATCTTCCTCTATGTTATCTGTACCCTGCTTGTAATGCAAGCCCTATCATCCATAAAAATGAAAAAAAGACAATTTGGCCGAATATTCCTGTAATGCTCGTCATAATGCATATGTAAACACTTTCACGAAACAACTTGAGCCCGAAGATAAACGGTGCAAAATGAAAAGCCCTTCTTCTCGGAAGCAGAGCACATCAGATCGTAATCCAACGTCTCAACCTTATCGAAAAGAAGGGCAAATACTGCCACTTCATATGGATATAACACTTGGTTCGAGGACCTTAGTCCACCAATTGCAGTGCCTTGCTCCGCTCGGTATCCCGCTCCAGAACCGGCTTCAAGTACTTGCCCGTATAGGAAGCTTCCACTTTAATGATATCCTCAGGGGTTCCCGTTGCAACAATGGTTCCTCCACCGCTACCACCTTCCGGACCCAGATCAACAACATAGTCTGCTGTTTTGATTACATCCAGGTTATGCTCAATCACCAAGACTGATTCCCCGGAATCCACCAGACGGTGCAATACATTAAGCAAACGATCGATATCATCGACATGCAAACCGGTCGTCGGTTCATCGAGGATGTAGATGGTTTTCCCCGTACTGCGGCGATACAGTTCGGAAGCGAGCTTCACACGCTGGGCTTCACCACCAGATAATGTGGTTGCAGGTTGTCCTAGATTGATATAACCTAGGCCTACATCCATCAGTGTCTGCATTTTACGATGGATCTTCGGAATGTTCTCGAAGAATTGGGTTGCATCTTCAACCGTCATTTCCAGCACATCGGAAATATTTCTGTTTTTATATTTCACTTCAAGTGTTTCCCGGTTGTATCGTTTGCCTTTGCAGACTTCACAAGGCACATAAACGTCCGGCAAGAAGTGCATCTCGATTTTGATAATACCGTCTCCACGGCAGGCTTCACAACGTCCACCTTTGATATTGAAGCTGAATCGGCCTTTCTTATATCCACGTACCTTGGCTTCATTCGTCTGGGCAAACAGATCCCGGATATCATCAAAGACGCCTGTATACGTAGCCGGGTTGGAACGTGGTGTACGCCCGATTGGCGACTGGTCAATATCGATGACTTTATCAATATGTTCCAGACCACGAATCTCTTTATGTTGACCCGGACGTACCCGAGCACGGTTCAGATCACGTGCCAGCGTTTTGTAGAGGATCTCATTGATCAATGTGGATTTACCTGAGCCAGACACACCCGTTACCGCAGTAAATACACCTACTGGAATCTTCACGTTCAGATTCTTAAGGTTATTTTCTTTGGCTCCGCGCACTTCCAACCAACGGTCTCCTACACTTCTACGTTCTGTACGAATCGGAATGAATTTGCGTCCACTCAGATATTGACCGGTTAAGGAATTCTCATCGTTCATGATCTCCTCCGGTGTACCCTGTGACATGATGGTACCTCCGTGGATACCTGCACCCGGCCCAATATCAATAATATAGTCAGCAGCCATCATCGTATCCTCATCATGTTCAACCACGATCAATGTGTTACCAATGTCGCGCATATGCGCAAGTGTTGAGATCAGACGGTCATTATCCCGTTGATGCAGACCGATACTCGGCTCATCCAGAATATAAAGTACACCCATTAGGCTGGAACCGATCTGTGTAGCCAGTCTGATCCGCTGAGCTTCCCCACCAGACAATGTTCCGGCAGCACGACTCAGTGTAAGGTAATCCAGACCAACATTCACAAGGAAGCCAAGACGGCTGTTGATTTCTTTCAAAATCAGTTTGGCAATCGTCTGCTCCTTCTCCGTCAATTCCAATGTATCGAAGAATCGGCCAGCTTCACCAATGGACAAACTAGTCACATAGGCCATGTTGTGATCATTAATCGTAACCGCAAGACTCTCGCGTTTCAGACGCTGACCTTTACATGTACCACAAGGCTTCGCACTCATATAACCCTCAATAAATTCACGGATACCTTCAGATGCTGTATCACGGTAACGACGCTCCAGGTTATTCACGATACCTTCAAAGGTAACCAGTGCTTCCTTGCGTTGTCCAAAATCGTTCTCATAGCGGAAACGGATTTTCTCCGAACCAGTACCCTGCAACAACTTGTTCATCTGCTCAGCGGGCAGATCTTCGACAGGTACATTTTGCGGAATGTTGAAGTGCTCACATACTGACTTCAAGAACTGCGGATAATAGGTGGATGTACCACCTGTCCACGCATCAAAAGCACCATCTTCGATCGTCTTGCTGCGATCCGGTACGAGCAGATCAGGGTCAACGATCATTTTGACACCTAACCCGTCACAATCCGGGCAAGCGCCGAAGGGACTGTTAAATGAAAACATCCGCGGTGCCAGCTCTTCAATACTGAATCCGCACACCGGGCAGGCAAAGTTGGAGCTGAAGCGCAGCTCTTCTTCGCCCATAATGTCCACGAGGAGTTGTCCACCAGACAGATTCAGTGCTGTTTCAATAGAGTCAGCCAGACGCGCCTGTACATCATCTTTCACAACGATCCGGTCAACAACGACTTCAATGGTATGCTTTTTATTTTTCTCCAATTGTATATCTTCTGACAGATCACGCAATTCCCCGTTCACCCGTACACGGACAAAGCCCTGTTTGGACACATCGGCGAATACACTTTTGTGCTCACCCTTACGTCCCGAGATAATGGGTGCCAGTATTTGTAGCCGGGTACGCTCCGGATATTGCATAATACGGTCTACCATTTGTTCTACGGTCTGGGAGCTGATCTCCACACCATGGTCCGGACAATGTGGATGGCCCACACGTGCAAATAACAGACGCAGGTAATCGTAGATTTCCGTCACGGTTCCCACCGTGGAACGTGGGTTGCGGCTTGTTGTTTTCTGATCTATTGAAATGGCAGGAGATAATCCTTCGATGGAATCCACATCCGGTTTCTCCATCTGTCCCAGAAACTGCCGTGCATAAGCTGACAATGATTCAACATACCGTCGCTGTCCTTCGGCATATATGGTGTCAAAAGCCAGCGAGGACTTCCCTGAGCCACTCAGACCGGTCAATACAACAAAGCGGTCACGCGGGATGGTAATGTCGATATTTTTCAGGTTATGTGCTCGTGCGCCTTTAATGACAATGTTATCGCTCGCCAATAGTATTCATCCTCTCAAATTTACTATCCAAACCTTTGCAAAGGCTTTTCGATCCCTCCCAAACCCTCCCTTTCAAGGGAGGGCCCCAGAGGGCGCAGCCCTCTGGACACCCGAAACAAGCGGTGCAATGGTGAGAGGTCGGGTCTTGCTATGTGAAGGGTGGTCGTGTGCCCGCGGCTCCGTATAAGGTTCCGGCTCATTGCCGGAACCTTATACGGCCGCTCTACTGCGAGGGGACGCTCTCGACTTCGCCTTGATCGCGACAAGGTCGCCATTGCCTTTGGCTCGGCTCCAAGGTCAAGAGCGGGACGCTCTCAGCTTCGCCTTGATTGCGGCACGGTCGCCATTGCCTTCGGCTCGGCTCCAAGTTCAAGAGCGTGACGCTCTCGACTTCGCCTTGATAGCGACAGGTCGCCATTGCCTTCGGGCTCGGCTCCAAGGTCAATAACATGGTGCCTCTTGGCTCTCAGGGGGACACGACTCCCAATTGCTTTCCTATAAACCTTTTAACCAATTTCAACATTTCTATCAGTATAGACCCGAATTCAAGATTTCAACATCTCTTATTATCGGTAGATATCAACGATTTCCTTACTCAACAAGAGAACGGCCAATTGGCCGTTCTCTTGTTACAGATCCATCTTTATTCGAGTATATGAATGAGCAGTATCTTATTCAGCGCGAAGTTCCAGCAACGCATCGCGGAGCTCGGCAGCACGCTCAAACTGCAGGTTTTTGGCTGCCTCTTTCATCTCTACCTCTAGGCGCTGAATAAGCGCCTGGCGATCTTTCTTCGACATCTTCTCGGCTGCGCCTGTGAGATAGTCTTTCTTGGATTCGGCAACTTTGGTTGCCTCAATCACATCACGCACTTTTTTGCGAATCGTCTGCGGTGTAATTCCGTGCTTCTCGTTGTACTCGATCTGAATTGCACGACGACGCTCGGTTTCCTTTATCGCCTTATCCATCGAATCGGTCACTTTGTCACCATATAGAATAACGCGACCCTCGCTGTTCCGTGCCGCACGACCAATCGTTTGGATCAGTGAGCGCTCGGAACGCAGGAATCCTTCCTTATCAGCATCCAAGATGGCTACTAGAGATACTTCGGGCAGATCGAGACCTTCCCGGAGCAAGTTGATTCCGATTAAGACATGGAAAACGCCTAACCTCAAATCACGTAAAATTGCCATCCGTTCCAACGTCTTGATCTCGGAGTGCAGATAACGAACCTTGATTCCAACTTCCTTCAGATAATCGGTCAGATCCTCAGACATCTTCTTCGTTAATGTGGTAATCAACACGCGTTCATCTTTGGCAATCCGGTCGTTAATCTCACCAATCAAATCATCGATCTGACCCTTGGTTGGACGCAGTTCAATGATTGGATCAAGCAGACCGGTTGGACGAATAATCTGTTGCACCATCGTATCGGTATGCTCAATCTCATACGGGCCCGGTGTGGCTGATACATAGATAATCTGATCCATCTTGCCTTCAAACTCTTCGAATTTGAGCGGACGATTATCCAGCGCTGACGGGAGACGGAAACCATGTTCAACCAGTACCGTCTTCCGCGCTTGGTCACCATTGTACATCGCACGGATCTGTGGCAGAGTCACGTGAGACTCATCGACCACGATCAACATGTCATCCGGGAAGTAATCCATCAGTGTATATGGAGTATCACCGCGTTCGCGGAAAGTCAGCGGACCGGAATAGTTCTCAATCCCCGAACAGAATCCGACTTCCTTCATCATCTCGATATCATATCGTGTCCGTTGCTCCAGTCGCTGAGCCTCCAGCAGTTTCCCCTGTTCACGCAACACTTCAAGCCGTTCCTCCAGTTCACGCTCAATGTTCACCAGCGCAACCTTCATCGTCTCTTCTTGCGTTACGAAGTGAGATGCCGGGAAGATGGCAATATGTTCACGTTCGCCAATCAGTTCTCCAGTTAACACATCAATCTCCGTAATTTTCTCGATCTCATCACCGAACAATTCAACCCGAATTGCATGTTCACCCTTGGAGGCAGGGAAAATCTCAACAACATCCCCACGAACACGGAACGTCCCCCGTACAAAGTTAATATCGTTCCGCTGATACTGAATCTCTACCAGACGGGACAAAATCTGATTGCGCGGTTTCTCCATGCCTACCCGAAGTGACAGCAACATGCTTGAATACGAGTGCGGTGAACCCAAACCATAAATGCAGGAAACACTCGCTACAATGATGACGTCCCGGCGCTCAAACAACGAACTTGTCGCTGCATGCCGCAGTTTGTCGATCTCTTCATTAATGCTTGAATCCTTCTCGATATACGTATCGGAGGACGGGATATATGCTTCTGGCTGAAAATAATCGTAATAACTGACGAAATACTCAACCATGTTATTCGGGAAAAAATCTTTGAACTCACTTGCAAGCTGCGCTGCCAACGTCTTGTTGTGTGCAATAATCAGCGTAGGACGTTGCAGTTGGGCGATCGTCTGGGCGATCGTAAACGTCTTACCCGTACCGGTTGCCCCCAGCAGTGTCTGGTACCTCTTCCCCTCCTGAACACCCTTCACCAATTCTTTAATGGCAGCAGGCTGATCACCTTGGGGAGAAAACTCTGATTCGATTTCGAACGTTTTGTCGCTCATTATAATATCGCTCATTGCCGTATCTCACCCTATCGTCTAAAATAATAGTCACTATATATTGTCGAAGTTCCCCGAATTTTCATATGGGAAAACTTATAGTAATAGGAATATTTGTTCCCGTTTAATTATACCTCGTTCGTTTTAGTGATGCAAACGTGAAATGAAGATAGGAGTGGGTTAATTTATGGATATTGCGACACTTATCGGTATTATTGCCGGAATTGCCGCAGTCATTAGCGGTTTTTTGTGGGAAGGCGGCCAATTGTCCGGTCTCCTGCAAAAAACGGCTGCTTTAATTGTATTCGGTGGAACGATTGCTGCTGTGGTTGCCAGTTTCCCGGCGCATCGCCTTCGTACGATTCCAGCTGCCCTGCGTATGGCTTTTGGACGTCACAATAATGATTCAGGCTTGTGGGTTGAAGAATTGGTCGAGATGTCTTCGATCGCACGCCGCTCAGGTGTGCTTGCATTGGAACGCAAGGTTATGGATCATCCGCATCCATTTTTGCAAGACGGTATTCAGTTGGTTGTCGATGGTACAGATCAGGATGTGGTTCGCCAGATCCTGGAGATGGAGATCGACTCGATTGAACAGAAACATGAGGGCTATGCCAAAATATTCGAATCTGCTGGTGGTTACGCCCCAACCATGGGCATCATCGGAACCGTGATGGGACTTATTCAGGTCCTTGGCAGTTTGACCGATCCAACCGGACTCGGACCTGCCATTGCTGTTGCCTTTACCGCAACCCTGTATGGGGTCGCCAGTGCCAATCTTATCTTTTTGCCCATTGCCTCCAAAATCAAATCCAGAGGTGCTGACGAAGTGCAGACCATGGAAATGCTTCTTGAAGGCGTACTTGCCATTCAGAACGGTGAGAATCCCCAGCTTGTACGCAAAAGACTGGAGTCCTTCACCCTTACGCATCGTCAGTCTATACGCCCCCTAGCAAAGGAGGGATTGGATGAGTCGGCGCAGTAAACGGCGCGGAAAACGTGAAACTATCGATCATCGGGATCGCTGGATGATTACTTATGCCGATCTCATAACGCTACTTCTGATCTTTTTTGTCATCATGTACGCCATGAGCAATCTGGATTCCGGTAAATATGACGTCGTTACGCAATCGTTACAAAATACATTCAATGCATCCGACTCTGTCCTTGAGCTTGGTGAGGGACTCGGTGAGAAACCCGGACAGACGATTACTGAGACTCCACCATCCGGAATTCAAGGTGAAGATTCGTCAAAAGGTGAAGGAAACCCTTCCGATTCCGGGACTGTAACGCCAGATGATGACGACAAGCCCCTCACAGAACGGGAAGAACAATTCAGATCACAGGAGCAGGAACTGCAAAATCTGTTCAATGTGATTACCCAATATATCGAGGATAATAAACTGGAAAATCAGATTTTTGTTGCGGACAAACCACAGGGCCTATCCATTACACTTAGTGACCGCTTCCTGTTTGATCAGGGACAGGCCGCTCTAAAGGACGGTGCAGCACCAACACTCAGTAAGCTTGCCAGCCTGTTCCGTGACCTGAATACCGTTGTCAGCATTGAGGGTCATACCGATAATGTTCCTGTCGGAGCAAACTCCGCCTATACCGATAACTGGCAGCTTTCCGGGGAACGCGCACTGTCTGTATTACGATTTTTTCTAGATACAGAGAAACTTAACCCGGACGGATTCCAGTATGCCGGATATGCGGATACTCGCCCAACGGGTGACAACACCACAGCCGCCGGAAGACAAAAGAACCGTCGGGTCGAAATAACAGTCCTGCGTCAACTCCAACCCTAATTAGCGATATCTCGCTTAATGCATCATTAACATTCTTCACTCTTCACTCTTCACTTAAAACAAAAAGCACGTTCTGCTGAATCAAGTTCAGGCAGAACGTGCTTTTTGTTAACCTCTAGGGTGGCACCAGCTCTCCAAAACTCGTCTTGATCTACTATGCCTCTACTCCTGGCTGGCTAGGGCGCAGAATCGCAGAGCCTACGGTCAGCAAAATAGAAGCCATGCCAAACAAAATTAATAGTGGCAGTGTGATATCCGACAGTGTACCACCAGCGGAGATCGTCTCCACTGCCTGAATCGCCCATTTCTGCGGAACAAAGTTGGCGAGCTTTTGCATATAGTCAGGCATGAACGAGATCGGCCAGAAACAACCGCCTATCATGCAGGTTGGCATAATGACAAGTGAATTTAGCATATTCGCATTTTTGGTATTACGGATTAATCCTGCCACGGTACTTGCGAGCCCCATGGAGACCAACATGAATGCTGCCAATATCAGGAAATGAATGCCAAAAGGAATGCCGGCATCATAATGAATCAGCCACCTGCTGACTCCCAGTACGATCACAATCTGAATCATACCAATGACAAAGCTGCCCAGGAAATTACCAAGCGCAATCTCATATGCACGGACGGGTGCCGTATATACTCGTGCCATGGTACGTTTTCTGCGATCTTCCATGATCACAGCCACTGCACTGGTCAGCAGCCCCATCATAAACATGATCGTAAATCCAGTCACATTGTTCAGACCTGGCTTGGGATAGATCTGCAGAGCGGTGACTTCACCAGCTACCTGATGTTTTCCTATCTCCTGTAAAAGCTGTTCAAATTGCTTCTCTATACCCGATAGTTTATCAGTCTCACTTGAGACAGGACCTGCCGCCACGTTAACTGCTGAAGCAGACTGTTGCAATCCGCTCGTCAAACCTTCAACTGCTGCTCGCAGTGTGTAGGAAGCTTCGCTTATCCGCAGCTCCACCAGTTGAATTTCGGTTGACTTGCCTTGTAACAGATCTTCCGTATACCACTCCGGAATAATGATGCCAGAAGTTCCTTTTTGCTGAGCGATGGCTTCCTTCACTTCTGCTTCGTTAGTCATCGGCTTGAGCAGGTACTCCTCTTTGCCAGCAAGTTCTTGAATCATCCACGCACCTGCTGCCCCTCCATCCTCATTGACATAGGGAATAACAGTACGTGAATTCTGCTCGTTTCCAAAAAGAGCAACTGCCCCTGTAACCACCAGGCAAGGCAGAAGCAGAAATGTAATGAAGCCCATTTTACGACCAAGTGTACGTCTAATCATCAACCAGGCGATGTGTAGACTATTCATACCGGTATCCTGCCTTTCTATAGATTAATCCTGAGATGGCCAGTAATACAGCACATACCACGCCCAGCATCAGAAGGCTATATACAATCTCGCCTACAGGTGCATCCAGCATCATTCTCAGAAAACTCTGGAGCGCCCAGTGGTTAACCGTAAATTCGCTAATCCGTTGTACAAAATCAATTGGAATGGGCATGAACCCACCGCTGATGAATGTCATAGCAACGATGATACCTTGAAGGGCTGCACTGGCCGATGCCGTACTTTTACATACCAATGCCACGATTACGCCAAGGGTCATGGACGCCAATGTAATTCCTACACAAGTCAGCACAATATACCAAGGATGCGTTCCCCAATCTACACCGTAGAACCAATACGTCATAAGGATAATTGTCGTTGCTTGCAAGAAAGCGAGCAGACTATTGCCTACAATTTTACCAGCGAAAATAACTCCATTACCTATCGGCGCAGCCTGAAGGCGGATCAACGTTCGGTTATCCCGCTCTCCAAATAGGCTACTACTGGTTGTCATACCCGAGTACAACATGAACATGGCCAGCATGGATGCGGCATAGTATTGAGAAGCGCTGTAGGCTGTGCCTGTTTTTCCGGGATTGATGACAGTTATGGAAGTGGAATTCCCCGTACCAGACTCCGAAGCAGAGGCCATCGCACCAATTACTTCCGGACCGAGCACTTTGGTCATCGCCATCTGTCGGTTCCATTCATCCGTAAATCGCGTGAACAAAGTTTCACCCAAGGTATTGAGCGTATTATCCTTTCCTCGTATCCATTGTAACCTGGCCTCTTTCCCCATCATCACGTTCTGTTCAAAATCCGAAGGAATCATTACAGCAAAGTCGAGCTTATCGGTACGCAGCAAATGGACAGCCTCTTCTTCAGTCGTAAATTTCTGCACCTTGACCATCTCAGCCACTTCCGGGGATGCAACGAATGTATCCAGCGCTTGATTAACCGTATTTGAACCGTCTCCTGATTCAGTAATCATATGGATGACTCCCACACGTACAGTATCTGGAATAACATCATCCTCCGTACCCATCGTACTGGAAAGAGCCGTGCCCAATATAAAAATCAGTAACAACGGCAGGATGAACAGGTTTATCACCACAGATCGAATCTTAAGAATACGTCTTAATTCAAAGATGCAAATATGCCATATATTCATCGCTTGCTCCCCCTAGTCCCGCAGCGTACGCCCGGTTAGATTGAGGAACAATGTTTCCAGATCCGGCTCTTCGACCTTGAGTGACTGAATGGTTATTTCATGTTTGCTGCAAATGAAGAGCAGATCCTGGAGATCCTGCTGTGCCGAAGGCAGCGTAATGGTCAGTGTATTCTCTGAGACTTCTACCGATCGCACGCGAGGGTGAAGTTTCAATTCTTCCACGACATCGGTACCAATACCGGAAGTGGAGAGCACTACTTTTTCCTCCGATGCTACCCGTTCTCTCAGCTCTGCTTCAGTGCCACAGGCAATGATTCGCCCCTGATCCATAATCGCAACCCGGTGACTAATCGCCGCCACTTCCTCCATGTAATGACTTGTATATATAATCGTTGAACCCATCTTGTTGAGTGTGCGTACCGATTCAAGGATATGATTCCGCGATTGTGGATCAATGCCTACTGTCGGTTCATCCATGATAATGAGATCCGGGCGATGTGTAATTGCACATGCGATGTTTAACCTGCGTTTCATACCGCCAGAGAAGGTCGAGGGAGCATCCTTTGCTTTATCCTGCAACCCTACAAATTCAAGAGACTCCTGCACTCTTTCCTTCAGCAATTTCCCACGCAGTCCATACAGCCGGGCAAAAAAAGTCACATTCTCCGCAGCAGTCATCGTTTCGTATAAAGCCAGATCTTGCGGAACCAGTCCAATTTTGCGTTTCACTTCAAGTGGCCGCTCCTTGACCGATATCCCATCTAATCTGATCTCACCCTGATCCATATTCAGAAGTCCTGCAATCATGCTGATGGTGGTACTTTTCCCTGCTCCGTTGGGACCGAGCAATCCAAAAATTTCGCCTTTGCCAACACTAAGGTTCAAATGATCCACGGACAGCTTGCTGCCGTATCGCTTCACAACATGATGCACTTCAAGTATACCCATCCCTTATACGCCCCTCTGCCGCTGGATTTCATAATTTTATTGTAACGGATTGCCTTCTATCGGGAAGGTACGAAAAGTCATGAATCGAAGGTGACTTAAGTCATCTCCTGATTCGATTGCTGCTTGTGGTATAATCAAGGGCGCATTACCGAGAGATTTTTTACTCCACTTTTTATATAAAGGATGTCACAACCCTATGCCTATGCGGTTTCTGCAATACGGATTAATTATCGTTCCAGCCGTGCTGTACATGTTGATGCTGCCATTGGAAAGCGAAGCCATTTACACCCTTTATATCATTATTGCGCTTGGGCTCTCCGTGTGGAAAGATTCCACTCGTTCAATTACCCAGCAGTGGCTGTTACTTCTGGCCGAAATACTCTGGAGCTGTTGGCTGATTGCTTCGTATGGACCCATCCTGTTATTCCTCGCTCTATCCGTGCTCTACGTGTATATATACAGACTGGAGGGAAGTCGGAGATGGTTTATGTTTGCCATTCAGCTTGTCGGAAGCAATATCGCTTTGGGATGGTATTATTCTGTGCCACTGGCACCGGAGCTAGGGTTAAAGACACTAAATACAACCACCAACACATTATTCACCGCAGAGGCAACAGCGATGGTTCTTGGCAACCTGCTTCTGCTCATCACAGCGGCTCTGTCCTGGCAGGGATCAAGAACGGCGAGCAGCCGCGGACAACTGGAACAAGTCTATGACGAGCTCCGCAGTAAACATTATGAGCTGCAAGAAGCGCGAGCACAGCTTCTGTTATTTACAAAGCAACTTGAAAGAGCAGCACAGGCAGAGGAACGTATCCGTATCTCAAGACAGCTTCATGATGATATCGGGCATCGACTGATTCGCACCAAAATGATGTCGGAAGCCGCCCTCCTGACCCTCCCCCTTAATACGGAACAAGGAACGGAAATGGTGAGACAGATTCGTGATCAATTGGCCACCAGTATGGATGATATGCGCAGCACACTGCACAAACTGCAACCTATTTCTTATGCCTCCGAAACTTACGACCTGAATCGCCTCCTAGAGGAAGTGGGCAGAGATACTGGCGTGAAGACAAATTATGAAGTTCATGGCCCATCTCATACGCTGTATCCCAGCGTACAGATTGTTTTGTTCAAAAATGCCAAAGAAGCCATGACCAATGCCCTGCGACACGGAAATGCTTCTTCCATCACAGTAGAGTTGCTATTCGGGGATCAGGAAGTCTGTATGAGTGTAAGGAATGATGGCATAATCAATCCCCATTCGTCTAAAGGAAGTGGTATAGGACAGGAAGGCATGCGTCTGCGGACACAAATGGTGGGAGGAACCTTGGAAGTCCAATCAGCTTATCCATATACCGTGATTACACGCATTCCAATAACGAACCAGATGGATATACTCTGAAAAAAGGAAGTGAATGTGCTCATGTCCGAACGCAATGATGTGAACAACAAGCATGATTCAGCCCAGCCCCCACTTATTCGGCTGATTCTCGCCGACGACGACTATTTCATTCGCGAGAGCCTTAAAGTGCTGCTCGGACTGGACTCCGGTATTAGCGTCACAGGCACAGCCTCAAATGGACAGGAGGCCTTGGCATTGCTTGAAGCAGGCACCCCTGCAGATGTGGTGTTGATGGATATTCGGATGCCGGAATGTGACGGAGTCCAAGGTACTGGGCTTATCAAGGCACGTTTTCCCGAAATCCAGGTGCTCATGCTGACTACGTTTGATGACGATGAGTATATTATTCAGGCATTACAGAATGGAGCCAGCGGTTATTTGCTCAAAAACGTCCCCCCGGAACGGATTATTCAAGGCATCAGGACCATACATAACGGCGATATGTTAATCCATCCGGATATTGCCCGCAAGCTAACAGGACTTCTTCGTCCTGCTACGACTCCCCTGACACAGAATCCAATCGAAGCCTATGGATTGACTCGTATGGAGCTTGCGGTTGCCGAGGCCATATCGGAGGGGTTATCCAATAAAGAAATTGCCGCCAAACTATTCCTCAGTGAAGGCACGGTCAAAAACTATGTCACGGATATTCTCGGTAAGCTGAGCTTGCGTGATCGGACTCAAATCGCCATTTTTATGTTGAAAAAATAACAAAAAGGTATTTCCCTCGCCTGTAGCGGCGCTCGGAAATACCTTTTTCATTACTTCATTTATGCAACATACTTCATCACGTATGCTTAATTACATCTCTATGGATCCTTTATCACTGGCCACAGGGGCTGGCGGTAACGCCAATGGGGCATCGTCCCTTGGTGGTTTTTTCAAGCGGGCAAACAATTTGAGATTGATGACATGGAACAGCGTCAGTGGACGTAACCGAATCGCCCAGACCTCGTGATTGTCCGGTGCCATAATGACCCCAAGCTGATGATGCTCCCCTTCATAGATCGCTCGTTGCATGAACTTGCTTTCTCCCTGATGATTGCGTACCTCAAGCTTGCAAAAAGCCGGATTCATCCGCAAGGCGCGATGCAACTCTTCCGGCGAATGAACCAACTTACCATTCACCTTGTACAACGTCTCCCCGGCTTCAATTCCCAAATCTGCAGCAGGACTCTCCGGAATAACAGCCAATACTTTCAACCCATGCTGGGGATGGACAAATACCGGACTGCGGTTTTGCTCTTCAAACGCGCTGTACCATACCAGAAACTCATGTCCAATAAATGCAATCAGCGCAGCAACCACCATGAGTGGAGACCACCATGCAGCAAGCAAACTGAACACCAGCAAGGTTGTCCCATATAACATCAACCGTTTTGACGAAATCTGCACCTTCCGTTCAGGAAGCATACTTTGCGTTATTTCACCAAATCCGAGCATGATGGGCAACGCAAACAGCATATAACTCTGACCTGTATTCATGAGTGGATTCCATGCCAGCTCCGCGCCACCTCCAGTGACCGGAACAAGAATCAGTAAGGGAATGGCCCAGAACTGTTGCAGTTGATATCCACCGACCAGTTTCCCACGTTTCCCCTCGAAGAGAAGCGGTGATGCCATCGATACCCCCTGCATACGTACCAACAAGGCTTCACCCATATGTAGAAGGGCAGCCAGGACAAGCAGTGCAGGCATGTCCAGAGCACGTAGCGTCTCCGTAATGCTACCCATCCAACCAGATGGCTGCCAGCCTGAAGCCAGATTCAAACCAAATTGCAACACACCCAGCAACCCTGCTGCGTAGGCAAAGCACAAGTACCTGATGCGGAACAAGGATAGAACTAACGTCGCAGCCCATATGCATATCACGCTTCCCAGGGTAAGATGTGCCCCGAGAAATAAGGAGACGATCGAGACGATGGTACCGATGAGTATGCCTCCAAGCACGGCACGAATCGTCTGTGTGATCGAGCTTTGCAAACGAACATGAAACAATTTACGCTCCTGCAGTAGCTGACGATGATAGATGAGTGCAATCAAAATCACCGCAATATAATAAAACGGCTGAATAAACAACTGTAACAATGCTTCGCCTAATGTAGTTAACCACAGCCATACCCATTCCATTGTGGACGGTCACCCCTCTCCTTCAGCCGGTTCAGAAAAAAAGAAGGCTGAAAATCAGCCTTCTTTATGGCTTCGACACTGCGGACGAAATATCCTTTGAGACATTTTCGATCGCGCGTTTCAGCTGTGCATCATATTGAGGATTGGCAATACGTTCAATCAGAGCCGCTTCGAGTGATTCGGCGGTTTTCTCATCAATCTGACCTGTAGCCTGAATGCCTTTTTGCTTCTGGAATGCCTTGACCGCTTCTTCTGTCTTCTGGTCGTAGTATCCGTCCACACGATCCGGTTTGAAATCGAGTCCTCTCAGCATCGTCTGCGCACTTTTCACATCCGTGCTATTGCTGTCATATTTAAGTGGTAACTTTTCTTTGTTGATCGGTGCCACCGAGAAATAATCCGGTTGGTCAACCGCGATATCCGGTTTGATTCCTTTTTCATGAATCCAGTCTCCGTTTGGCGTGAGCCACTTGGCAATGGTGATCTTCAGCAAGCTGCCGTCGCCCATCTGTTTGTCATAACTCGTCTGTACGGTTCCTTTACCAAAGGAATTCTCACCAATCAACTTCGCGCCTGCTGACTGTTGCAATGCACCGGCCAGAATCTCCGACGCACTCGCGCTACCTTTGTTCATCAGGACTGTGACTGGATAAGCCTTGGCTGATCCATTGGATTTGCTTTGTTCCTTTTTGCCGTTCTTGTCTTCGACTTGCACAATAACCTTGCCTTTAGGCACGAACTGTTCCGCAATATCAATAACGACTTGCAGGACACCGCCCGGGTCATTTCGTACGTCGATGACGAGACCTTTCATGTTCTGCTTCTCAAGCTTCGCCAATTCTTCCTTGAAGCGGTCGCCTGTATTCAGAGAGAATTGAGTAATGGCAATAACGCCAATTCCGCCGTCCTCCATGTGAGCATATACGGTCTCCAGATCAATATCATCCCGCACAATGACAAATTCAATCAGTTCAGAAGATCCAGCACGTTTCACTTGTACCTTCGCTTCACTGCCTTTAGGACCTCTGATTTTGTTAACCGCCTTGTTCAGTTCCAAACCTTGCAGCGATTCTCCGTTTACAGACATAATCATGTCTTTTGCACGAATACCCGCTTTCTCGGCAGGTGATCCTTTGATTGGAGAAACAACAACGACGTTTCCATCCTGTGAGGACACCTCTGCGCCAATACCGGTAAACGAACCTTCGATCGACTCTTCAAACTGAGCAGCCGTTTCCTGCCCCATATAGTTGGAGTACGGATCACCAAGGGATTCCATCATGCCGTTGATCGCACCGTCAATCAATTTGGTCTGATCCACGTCTTTATAGTAGTTGCTTGAGATCAAATCCATCGCGGTTTCAATCTTCTTCAAATCGTTCTTCTGCTGTGTATTGCCGGTTACACTGGCCAGCAAACCTTCGCCCGCTGTGGTCTGGCTCCCTATTCCTGGGTAAGTCATTAATACCAGGGTTAGCAAACTACCGCCAAGCAGACCTACAATGACAAGCAGTAGCGCCGATCTTTTCTTCATCATCCGTTTGTCACCGCCTTTAGTTTTGAAGCGTGTCAGAATCCATTGTTGCCAGATTCCATTCCCTGAACATGCCAGCTTAGTATATGTCTAGCTTGTACGGAATATGTTTTTTCCATTCGGTCTAGGAATGAAAAAATTACAAATAGTTCATCGGATTTACCGCGTTACCGTTATCTCTTACTTCAAAGTGCAAGTGAGGTCCCGTGGAGTTTCCTGTATTTCCTGATTCAGCAATGGTATCGCCTTTGCTTACCGTGTCTCCTTTGCTGACTTTAAATCCACCTTCGCGCAAGTGACCATATAATGTCCATAGACCACCGCCATGGTCAACAATAACCGTATAACCATAACCGCTATACCATTCAGCCATGATCACGATTCCGCCTGAAGCAGCATGAACAGAAGTTCCCTGAGGAACAGCAAAATCGACACCGGCATGCATTTTCCCCACTACACCCGTAATTGGGTGAGTACGGGGACCGAATCCAGAAGAAATACGTCCTCCAGATACCGGTCTTGAGAAGATACCATTACCGGATGAATACGTAACCTCACTGCTGCTATCCGAGCTGACTCTGGTTGGAGTCTTGGCTGCCGCTTTCGCCCGGGCTGCTGCCGCGGCTTTTGCTTTGGCTGCAGCTGCAGCCTGCTGTTCACGTAATTTATTTTTCTCTTGAAGAAGTGCCGAACGTTTGCTGGCAATCTGCATTAATACATCTTCCTGCTCTTGTGTCAGCTCTTCTGACTCTTCAATTTTAGCATCATATGAAGCGAGAAGCACTTGCTTTTCCGCTTCTTTTTCATTCAATTGGGATTTGCGCTGTTTCTTCTGTGCGTACAGGCTCTTGGCTTCCGCATATTGCACATCCAGTTCTGCCTTTTTGTCCACAACCAGTTGCTTGTCCGCTTTGTGCTCGTCCAGCAGATGCTGATCCTGATCCACGATCGTTTTGAGTGAATCCGCACGGGTCAGGAAGTCAGTGAAGCTGGTAGAGGACAACAATACATCCAGATAGGATACAGCACCGTCCGTATACATCAGACGCACACGTGACTCCAAAAGTTTCTCCCTTGCAACAATGCGTTCTTCTGCCGCTTGCAAATCTTTTTTCGTTGTACGGAGATCTTCCTCCGTATTCTCGATCTGCAAGGATACACTGGCCAGTTCATCACTAACGACATTGATCTGTTCCATGACAACCTTCAGATAAGCGTTGGTTTTGTTCTTGTAATGCTGCGCTTCTTTTTTGTTGGAAGCCGCTTTTTTTTGCTCCTGCTTGGCAGAAGCCGCCTTGCTCTCCAGTTGCTGAATCTGTTGGTCAATATCGCTGATGCTACTCTTGGCATATCCGTCAGAAGGTTGAAGCGTCAAACTGGCCAATAACGTAAAGGCCAGCAGCGAAGCAGTTTTTTTCAAAATGATGATCCCCCATCCTATGATTTCACAAGAAAGCAACCTGCACAGGTGGTGAACAGCATGTTCTTTGCTTTCTTCAATCTTAAAAGACTCCGTCTTTCCTACATATCGTCAAACAGCGTCCATTAATGAACCTGCTTTACCATTCTTTTCGACATATTCTGCAATTCGATCGTTGAAAACAAGATTAAACGTTGAGTGATTTCCGAATGGACAGTGTACTTCCCAAAATACCTACCAGCACACCGAGTCCGATCAACAGTGTTCCAAACAGCACCCAGATTTCGCCGAGCGGAATCAAGTTAAGCATCTGCATGAAGACATCCTGACCAATCGTGTTCATCAACTGGCTGTATCCAACGAACAGCACCCCAACCGTAATGACCGATCCAATAAATCCAATAAGTGCACCTTCAATGAAGAAAGGCCAGCGAATAAAGGTATTGGTTGCGCCAACCAACTTCATAATTCCGATCTCCCGGCGACGTGCCAGAATCGTTACGCGAATCGTATTCGAGATCAAGAACATGGACATCAGACCCAGTCCCCCAACAAAAATAAATCCGATGTTACGAACAAGTTTCGTAAATTTGAACAACACTTCCACCGTTTCCTTGCCGTAATTCACTTTCATGATTGGCTTCTCCGGGTGTTTTTCGTTCAACGCTTCGATTTTTTGCGCCACAAAAGTGACGGTTTCCGGTTCAATGACCTCAACTTCAATGGTCTCCGGCAGTGGGTTGTTGTCCACATCGAAACCGCTAAGCACGTTATCTGCACTCTCTCCAAGACGATCACGGAACTCCTTGAGCCCTTCTTCCTTGGAAACAAAACGAATCTCGCTTACTTCAGGCATCGCGCTGATTTCTTGTTCCAGTGTGTTACGCAGGTTCTCGTCCACATTCAGTTCGAGGAACGTGCTGATCTCCACTTGGCTATCAACCTGATTCGCCATGGAGTTCACATTAAGCACCAGCAGCATAAACACACCAAGAATCAATAGCGACACAATGATGGACATGATGGAGGCTACAGACATCCAGCCGTTGCGGAATACGTTTTTGAATCCCTCCCGCAGATGGCGCAAGAGAGTACTAAAATTCATAACCGTATTCCCCTCTCATCTGATCCCGTACAATCTGTCCACGTTCAATGGCGATGACCCGTTTACGCATCGTATTCACGATATCTTTGTTGTGGGTTGCCATAACAATGGTTGTTCCCCGGAAATTAATCTCATCCAGCAGTTGCATAATGCCCCATGACGTCTCCGGATCGAGGTTACCTGTAGGCTCATCCGCGATAATAACCGATGGGTTATTGACGATAGCCCGCGCAATGGCAATACGCTGCTGTTCCCCGCCTGAGAGCTGTGAAGGTTCACGATTCGCCTTACTGCGCAGTCCCACCAAGTCGAGCACTTCCATGACCCGTTTCTTGATATGACGCTTCGGTGCTTCAATAACTTCCATGGCAAAAGCCACATTCTCAAATGCTGTCATCCGTGGCAGCAGACGAAAATCCTGGAACACAACGCCGATGTTGCGACGCACATAAGGAATCTTTCTTGGCTTCAACTTACCAATATTAAATCCGTTAATGGATATTTGTCCTTTGGTCGGAACTTCTTCTCTGTACATCAATTTCATAAATGTCGATTTGCCCGCGCCGGACGGACCGACGATATAGACAAATTCATTGCGGTCGATCTTCACCGACACCCCTTGTAATGCGTGGGTCCCATTGGCGTAGGTCTTCCACACGTCCTGCATTTCTATCACATCATCACTTCCTGCTCGCATAGTTAGCCATTATCATTTCGACACAATCTCGGCATTTCCTTTAAAAAGACCTGAATTTCATCAGGAAAAAATCCACTTCGTTCCTGTTTCGATGGTGAAGCATGGATTCATATGAAGTTTATTGTAACAAATTTGTTACCTTTTGAGTACCCGAAAGTTTTCCTGCATTGGATCATATATATAGAAAGTGTTACAAAATGCGGAACATCAGAAGTATAAAGGAGCGTACGGTTATGAAAAAAATACATGTGACGATCATTGTTCTATTCTCCATCCTCTTGATCGGCTCCGCGTCTTATGGATTGCTGTATATGTACGTGAATCAACCCGCCATGCCCAAAAACGTTCATGTTGGCGGCATGCTCGTGGAGGGAAAGAATCGCAAGAGCTTGTTGCATGAATTGCGTGAACAGATCCAAAAGCTGGAGGACTGGCCTGTCACCTTGGAAGTGACTGAACCCGACCCACAGACGATGACGTATACCGCAGATCAGGTGGGGGTGAGCTACAACGTTAAAAGCATGGAGTCCGCCATACAGCAGCTGGAGGAAGGTAACCTGTGGGAACGCGCATATGCACGTTATCATTTTCCGAAAGAGTTCTCTCTCGATATGAGCTACGACTCACGGTCACTTCAAGAGCATCTCAGCCCTGCCTGGGAAAAGGAAACCTTCGGTACACCCGCGGACGCTGTTCGCCGCATTACCGCAAGTGACAAAGTCCAGTATATCCCGGAAAAAGGCGTCCGTCGGATTGATTGGGATACACTCGCAAGTCTCATTCAGACGAAGCTGCACAGGGATTTCAGCGTACTGAGCCAGAACGAGAAACCCGCCCCATTGTTGATCCAGGTACCACTGTATACGCTGAAACCTGAAGTAACCCTTGATTCGCTACGCCAGGAAGGCATTGACCGGAAGATCATCCAGTTCTCCACGGGTCTGGGCAATAGTAGTGAAGGCCGGATACATAATGTCAGCGCAGCTGCGGAAGCGATCAACGGCATGATTTTGCCACCTGATGCCACCTTCGATTATGAGAAGGTCATCCGTAAAGCGGAGAAGGATTATGGGTTTCGTGAGGCTCCGGTCATTGTTAACGGAAGACTAACCCCCGGAATTGGCGGGGGAATCTGCCAGGTATCCAGTACGGTGTATAATGCAGCGCTATTGACGGGTCTTGATATTATTGAGCGTCGCAACCACTCCCTGCCGGTCAAATATTTGCCGAAAGGACTGGATGCCACCTTTGCCTCCGGAGCCATCAACTTTCGTTTCAAAAACAATACTGGAAAATCCTTACTCATTCATGCAGAGGTGAAGAACCACCAATTAATGGTGAAATTTTTCGGCACCTTCCCGGAGAATGTCAGCTATGCCCTTGAATCTCGCACCATTGAAATATTAAGTGTTCCGGTGAAATATGTGTCCAGTACTGTACTGCCTGATGGTGCACAGCAGGTGCTGCAAGACGGACAGCCTGGATATATTGTCGAGACGGTTCGGACCAAGAGTGTAGACGGTAAAGTAGTTGAATCCAAAACGATTACACGGGACACATACAAAGCACAGAATCGTCTGATCGCCCGCTCAGGTCATAGCAGCTTGCCTGATCCGCAAGAACCTTCTGTTGTTGAGGACGGGATCAGCGATACGAAGCAGCCTTAATTTTTTTTCAAAGCAACCGACAACTTACAGATCACGAAATGGTACAAACAATGTCCTGCCGTAATTCATGGATAAACATAAGCTGATCACACGAAAACAAAAGACACACTTCACGTCCCTTTTGGGGATAAGCGAGAAGTGTGTCTCTACATTTTCAAGATATGTTATTCGAGATTTACCAAGCTTCGATCAGCTGTACTACCATAACTTATAGTTAGTTTACTGCACAACGGATTAGTGACCGCCGGTGTATTCACCTTGCTCTTCACCTACAACCATCTTCTCTTTTCCCATGAAGAAGGAAGCAACCAACGCGAGTGCAGCCGGAATCACGGCCCACGCAAATAACTGTACGATGGAAGAAGACAGGGCATGTGTGATGGTATCCAGCACCTGAGGCGGAATCGCCTGTCTAAGTTCTGGTGAGAGCAACGCATGTGGATCGGTCAGGTCCACTCCCTGCGGCACGCCACCCGCTGAAGCACCGCCTGCTTCCGCAGCTGAACCAGCAAGAGCATCATTCATTTTACGCGTAAATACCTGGCTCTGTACGATACCAAAGATCGTAATGCCCATCGTCATGCCGAGGGACCGCAAAAAGTTAAGTGTGGAGCTTGCTGCTCCACGGCGTTGCGGTTCAAATGCGTTCATGGCTGCATTGCTGAGTACCGAGAACGAAGCACCGACACCCAGACCAACCATCACCATGTAAATACGTATCGTCCAGAGAGAGGAACTCTCATCCAACGTAGTCAGCAATCCAAGTCCAACGACAAGTAAGGCCAACGTAGGAATCATGATATTGCGATATTTGATTTTGGTCATCAGCACCCCGCCCAGGGACGCCGTCACAACGGACCCGAGCATCATGGGCAGCAGCACAAGACCGGAGTTGGTCGCTTTGCCACCGAGTACGCCCTGTATGAATATCGGAATGTACACGGATGCTGTAATGAACGCTGCACCACTGAACATACCAATAACGTTACTGGACCAGTAGACCCGGTTGCGGAACATGTTGAAGGAGATGATGGGTTCTTTGGCTTTGGTTTCTGCAAAAAGGAAGAGCAGCGCTAATGCTACAAATCCGGCAAACAAGCCAAGAATCTGCCAGGAACCCCAGGCAAATGTTTTGCCGCCCAGTTCCAGACCAAAGATCAGGCACACAACAGCACCGATCAGCGTTACTGCACCCAGCCAGTCGATCTGTTGGGACTGATGCTGATGAGATTCCTTATAGAAGAATGCAATAAACACAAATGCAATCAAGCCGAGTGGCAGGTTGATATAGAATACCCATTCCCATGTCGCATACTGAGTAATATAAGCACCAAGCAGTGGTCCAAAGACGCTGGACAGACCGAAGACCGCTCCAAACAACCCACCCAATTTACCACGAGATTCTGGTGCTACGACATCAAACATGATTGTGAAGGCAATCGGCACCAGGGCCCCCGCGCCAATACCTTGAATCGCTCTGTACATCGTCAATTCCACAATAGACGTTGCCGTTCCGCACAGTGCTGAGCCAAGCATAAACACAATAATACCAAAGACAAAAAACTTCTTCCGTCCATACATGTCGGATAACTTACCGAAGATCGGCATCCCTGCCATCTCAGCCACCATGTACGCGGAGGTAACCCAGACGAACTTGTCGAGCCCACCCAGCTTCCCGACAATATCCCCCATTGCTGTTGCCACGATGGTATTATCCATCGAAGCCATTAGTATGCTGAGCAGTAACCCTGCCAGCACCAATCCAATACTGTTTTTACGTGCAACCATTGTACTCAATCTCTCCATTCACGCTCTATTCATATGACTGCATTAGTATATCCGAAAAGAAGTCTGCGTTAATCAGTCCAAGGACCGATTGCTTTGCAGCAAAACTTCCGATTGCGGATGAATGTGCAGAGATGAACGGTATTCCACTGTACCAATCCGGCAGCCAGGACCGATTTTTATTTTATCGCCACGGACAATCTCGGCCTCAGTATTCTCTAATTCAATATCGTCACCTTCGATGATCTGTGCCTTGAGAATCGACTTATTCCCCGTAAACAAGTCATTCAACCGGCCACTCTTCACCGAGATGATGGAACCGCCCATCTCCTTGACCTCGGATGGACCCATGATTTTGAGTGTCATGTGTTCTGCGCTGAGCATCCCCGCTATCGTCAAACGTCCGTTCAGCTTGATATTTTCCGCCTGACAATCCCCTGACAGATGAAGCTCCCCGACCACTTTGATATGCTCAGCTTTGGCGTGCAGGCCAGAAGCCTGGATGCCATCCTCACCATCGTTGCTGGTCTCTCGCTCTGTTAGAGTCAGGGTTCCGGTAATTTTAATATCTGTGGATTCAAGCGATCCGTATATGACCGATGTACCCGTACATTTGAAGCGATCACAAGATAGATTGTCGTTAAAGGACGCGTCCCCTACGACCTTGATCTTGCCGTACACGCCACCAGAGGAACTGCCATCACCAACGATGCTGATATCCATTTTTTTGTCCAATGAACGCCCAGGATTGTTATTCATGTCGATCCCATCCCTTTCTCCATATCCTAAATTAAATTCGCTGACTGCTGCCCACCTTGGCATCCTGATCTACCTCAAGTTCACCTGAATATTCGACCAGCCTGATGTTACAGCCGCGACCGATAAAAATGTTACTCCCCCGAACAATATCAGCTTCGGTATCTTCCAGTACAATCTCATCGCCCTCAATTAAGGATGTCTTAAATGATGGAGTCCCGCCCAGACCAATACTTTTCCAAAATCCATTCTGTTGTTCCTTGCGACGAATATCGATACGCTCTCCGCCAATCTCTTTAGCCGAAGAAGAGGTATGAAGTCGGATCTCCACCGTTCCTGCATTCAAAAAGCCACTGATCTTAATATTGCCTCGTACATTCAGGGACTCGCATTGCACATCCCCTTCAATATCAATCACACCGCCAATATCAATTCGTTCCCCATCTACTCTTCCACGTACGGTACACTTTCCGTTCACTTCAAGTTCAGGGCTATGGAGATCTCCGTTAATCGTCGTCATGCCATCCACCCGGACACGAGAACTGGTCAGAGGGCCATTCAACGTGCACATGCCGTTAATCGTTGCACTCTCGGAGGTCAAAGCGCCATGCATCTTCAATGTTCCATTCACTTCCATAGAGGTACAATCCAGGTTGCCGTTCACCTTAGCCATGCCATCAATCGATACACGGTGAAAATTCCCGCCTGCCGTTTGACTTATGCCCGCCACATTCAGATCATTCCGCTTATTCCGCTCTTCCATAGATAATCCTCTCCTTATCCCAATTTAAGTTTTAATTCTTCCATAAACGTTCCCATCGACTGCCTAAGAACCACCTTCACACCATTGTCAAAATAAAACTCCGTTCCTGCTGTAACCAGCATGAATGATGGAACACCCATCTTACGGATAAGCACCAGTTCGCTAGGTTTGCCTGTAAAACGATAATAATGTTCGGACATCACATCGATTAGCAATACACCCTCTTGCCGAGTAATATCTCCGCTCATTAACAGCTTATCAAGAACGTAGAGCATCATAATCTGCTCCAAAGCATATAGCGGTTGTTCCCGACCCGCTTCTTTCAATAGGTCTAGCGATATTTGTGAAACAATGTTTCGCTCTAACAGTTGTTGTGCAGACATATCCACGTCACCCAACGTAGGTGAGAACACGTCTGCCAGCTCATCCAGCGATAATCCGTCTTTCATATTGAGTATCTTGTCAATACGAAGTAATATCTGCTGTTTGGGAAAAAAGGTCTCTTGTCCGGTGTAGGACGACTTCCGAATAAACCATTCTTCCGGAATGAGATTTTTCCGCTTCCAGCGGTATAACTGGCCATATGAGATTCCTGTCAGGTCCAACAATTCTTTTTTGGAGATCAAATCATCCGTCATATACACTCACTCCTCTTGTTGAAAAGAGTGTAACATAACATTGTTACGTTGTAAACAACACCGTAACAATGTTAATCTTTCCTCCATGCCGATCACCCGACTTAAGTTGTAGATACCTTGCAATTCAGAGATATTCCAGCATGATTTTTTAACGTGCATCTTGTTATTGCATTGCACGCGCAATGCGTATAACCTGTTAAATATGGACACTTAAAAGCTATTAGGGAGCAATCCCGGCTCATCCTCTCAAATCAAAAACACGTGGTTAACGAACTTATGAAAGGGGTTTCTTATACTCATGGCACTTATTAAATGTGATTTTTACTCCGATACGCTTGGACTGAGTACCAGCATGCATGTCATTCTGCCGCAACAAACCCACAATCAGATCGGTATGGAGAACGTTACTGGCAAAGGTCTTCACCCAACCCTGTACCTGTTACACGGTCTATCGGATGATGATTCCATCTGGCTGCGCCGCACATCGATTGAACGTTATGTAGCAAACCTTGGAATCGCCGTTGTTATGCCGCAGGTACATCGCAGCTTCTATACGGATATGGTCGAAGGCGGAAAGTACTGGACGTTTATCAGCGAAGAACTGCCTACACTCGCTCGTTCTTTCTTCCCTCTATCGCCAAAGCGTGAGGATAACTTCGTTGCTGGATTATCCATGGGTGGTTATGGCGCGTTTAAGCTGGCCCTTCGTAAACCAGAGCAATATGCGGCAGCTGCCAGTTTGTCTGGCGCACTCGATATGTCTGCACATATGGATAGAAACGCATCCTCAGCATTACAACAGACAGAGTTACAGCGAATTTTCGGACCCGATGTGACAGGTACAGAAAACGATCTGATCCATCTGTTAAAAGAAAATCAATCTGGTGAAAGCCAACGACCTTTGCTCTATCAATGTTGCGGAACGGAAGATTTCCTGTATGAGGATAATCAAACTTTCCGTCAAGCCTGTGAACAAACCAACTTCGAGTTGACGTACGAGGAAGGGCCTGGTGAACATGAATGGGGCTACTGGGATGCCAAGATCCAGGATGTATTGAAATGGTTGCCTTTGCCCAAGCGCGATTAGTAGAGCTTTAGTAGTCACTGCAGATGATGAAGACGGTATTCCGATAGTAGAGCAACCTACCTTCCGTTCGCGGTTGAGTTCAATATATCTAGAGCACACCGCTGTAAAACACAAAGAAGCAGGCCGTTGAGAACAAAGTCCTCTGGCCTGCTTCTTTATTGTACTGTGGTATCTGTACGATACCTATCGTAACCGTGGTATTAACCGCGGTTCGTAATCCATTGCTCGGTGATTTCCAGTACCTTTTCACTGCGTGCAATGGCTTCGGCGACTTGACCCGAAGCTGTTCCGCCGTAGACATTACGAGCATTCACTACCGCTTCCGGTTGCAGCACATCATAGATCCGGTCATCGAACAGCGGTGAGAACTGCTTGAATTCATCGATCGTCAGATCCAGCAAATACTTGCTGTTCTGGATGCAGTAGAGCACTGTTTTACCAATGACTTCATGCGCCTGACGGAAAGGCAAGCCTTCGCCTACGAGGAAATCGGCAATATCCGTAGCGTTTGAGAAATCCTGGTTGACCGCTTGACGCATACGATCCTTGTTCACGGTCATTGTCGCGATCATTGGAGCAAACAGTTGAAGTGCACCTTCCAGCGTTGCTACCGTATCGAACATGCCTTCTTTATCTTCCTGCATGTCTTTGTTGTATGCCAGTGGGAGAGATTTCAGTACGGTCAGCAAACCAATGAGGTTGCCGTACACACGTCCTGTTTTACCACGAACCAGTTCAGGAACGTCCGGGTTTTTCTTCTGTGGCATAATGCTGCTGCCTGTGCAGAACGCATCGTCCAGTTCAACAAACCCAAACTCCGTGCTGCTCCACAGCACCAGCTCTTCACTCAGACGGGACAAGTGAGTCATGATGAGGGAAGCTGCTGCCAGGAACTCAACGATAAAGTCGCGGTCACTTACTGCGTCCAGACTGTTCTCGTACACACCATCAAAGCCCAGTTGTTCCGCGACAAAATGACGGTCAATCGGGAATGTTGTGCCCGCGAGCGCACCTGCACCCAGTGGCAGGATGTTAATGCGTTTGTAACTGTCCATCAGACGCTCCGCATCACGTTGGAACATGGATACATATGCCATCAGGTGATGGGCGAACAAGATTGGCTGCGCCCGCTGAAGATGCGTATAACCCGGTACGATGGTATCGAGGTTATCTTTTGCTTGTCCAATCAGTGCTTCCTGTAAGGAATGCAGCATGCCTACAAATCCAACTACGCGCTCACGCAAGTATAGGTGCATATCCGTTGCAACCTGATCGTTCCGGCTACGGCCTGTATGTAATTTGCCGCCTACAGGGCCAATCGTATCAATCAGGTTTTTCTCAATATTCATGTGGATATCTTCATCCGAAACGGAGAATTCCACTTCGCCGGCACGGATTTTGTGCAGAACGGTGATTAGACCTTCTTTGATCGTTTCCACATCTTCCGCTGGAAGGATGCCGCATTTGCCCAGCATCGTTACATGGGCCAGACTACCCTGAATGTCTTCCTCAGCCAAAGCTTTGTCAAAATTGATTGATGCCGTATATTCCTCAACCAAATGATTGGTTTGTTTTGTAAAACGTCCTCCCCACAGCTTGCTCACGGTGAGTACTCCCCTTTCGCTCATGGACAAAGCCGCTCCTGCCAGATGTGCAAGAACGGCCTGCCTTGTCATTTATATTGATATAGCTCTATTGTGCAGGTTGAAATTAGTTTTTGTTTTGCTCCACGCCGGAGTTTACTTTCAGACGAAGTGCGTTCAGGCGGATAAAGCCTGTTGCATCCCCTTGATCGTAAGCTTGCGTTGGATCAGCTTCCATCGTTGCGATGTCCGGATTGTAGAGACTGACAGGACTTTTCACACCTGCGCCGATGATGTTGCCTTTGTACAGCTTCACACGTACGGTACCTGTTACATTTTTTTGGCTTTCAGTCACCAGGGCTTGCAATGCAAGACGCTCTGGTGCGAACCAGAAACCGTTGTATACCAGGGTACTGTAACGTGTAATCAGGCTATCACGCAGGTTCATCACTTCACGGTCCATCGTGATGGATTCCATTTTGCGATGTGCGGTGAACAAGATTGTTCCACCCGGTGTTTCGTATACGCCACGGCTCTTCATACCCACAAAGCGATTCTCAACCATATCTACACGGCCGATACCATGTTTGCCACCCAGCTCGTTCAGTTGCTCCATCACTTGCAACGGGCTCAAGCGCTCACCGTTCAGTGCAACACAGTCGCCTTTTTCGAATTCAAGCTCAACATATTCCGCTTGGTCTGGTGCATCTTCAGGTGCACTGCTCAGCAGGAACATGTCTTTGTTCTCGTCCGCGCTTGGATCGAACCAAGGATCTTCAAGCACACCGCTCTCATAGCTGATATGCAGCAAGTTACGGTCTGTAGAGTATGGTTTAGCCGCAGATGCGGTTACCGGAATGCCATGTTTCTCAGCGTAAGCAATCATCTCTGCACGTCCCGGGAACTGGTTGCGGAATTCTTCCAGACGCCAAGGTGCAATGACGTTAATGTCTGGTGTCAGCGCAGCCGCGTTCAACTCAAAGCGAACTTGGTCATTTCCTTTACCCGTAGCGCCGTGAGCAATGGCTGTAGCACCTTCTGCACGAGCGATATCCACCATGCGTTTAGCGATCAGTGGACGAGCAATACTTGTACCGAGCAGGTATTGTCCTTCATAGAGGGCACCTGCCTGGAACATCGGATAGATGAAATCTTTTGCGAATTCATCGCGCAGATCGTCGATATATACTTTGGAAGCGCCCGTAGCGAGTGCTTTTTCCTCCAAGCCATCCAATTCATCCTTTTGTCCGATATCCGCAGTGAAAGCGATAATCTCAGCATCATATGTTTCTTTCAACCATTTCAAAATTACAGATGTGTCCAACCCGCCTGAATACGCGAGTACAATTTTTTCCTTAGCCATGTTCAGTGGTCCTCCCCAAGATCAGTTAAGTTAAACAGAGCCTTCATACACTGAATCCTACAAGCCAGAAAATCTTTCCGATCACTGTTATCCCCAGATTTTTTTCATCCCTATTAATAAGGGTAAAATCCAGGGATAAAGGCGCACGCTTCGCTTCTTCAAGCTTTTTCTGTCTCTCCGTTTTTGTGTATGCTTCTTATTTAACTAACTTTTTAAAGTACATTATAATGAATCTATCATCGCGAAATCTGGGCCTAAAATCAACCCATAAAGGCAAACAGCCTCTATTCGCTCATTAACGCGGCCATTAATGCCTTCTGTGCATGCAAGCGATTCTCCGCCTGATCAAAGATCAGGGAGTTCGGTCCGTCAATTACACCGGCACTCACTTCTTCGCCGCGGTGAGCTGGCAGACAATGCAAGAACATGTAGTCCGGCTTCGCGCCTTTCATCAGTTCCTCGTCCACTTGATATGCCGCAAATGCCTGCTCACGAATCTTCTGCTCTTCTTCAAAGCCCATGCTCGCCCATACATCCGTGTACACGATATCTGCATCTTTGGCTGCTTCCTGTGCACTGTACGTTACAGTTACTTCAGAACCGCTCTCTTGTGCAATCATTCGTGCCTGCTCCACTACTGCGCTATCCGGCTCATAGCCTTCTGGCGTTGCTACAGCAACATGCATTCCCATCTTCGCTGCTCCGAGCATCAGGGAGTGCGCCATGTTGTTGCCATCTCCGATGTAAGCCATTTTTAGACCTGCGAGCTTGCCCTTGTGCTCCAGCACCGTTTGGAAATCTGCTAGTACCTGACAAGGATGCGCTGCATCGCTCAGGCCGTTAATAACCGGAACATCCGCATGCTCTGCCAGTTCAGTTACATTATGGTGTCCAAAGGTACGGATCATGATGCCGTCCAGGTAACGGGACAATACTTTGGCTGTATCATGTGTCGTTTCCCCGCGACCCAGCTGGATATCATTTTTGCTCAGGAAGAGTGCGTGTCCACCCAACTGGAACATGCCCACTTCAAAGGATACACGCGTACGTGTGGACGACTTCTCAAAAATAAGTCCGATCGTTTTGCCTTTCAACGGTTGAAACGGTACACCGCTTTTTTGCTTGCCTTTAATCTCAATCGCGAGATCAAGCAGATAACGAATCTCCTCGGCCGTATAGTCCGTGAACTCGATAAAATCCCGGCCTCTCAGATCAATCTTCTGAATCTTTTCCGTCTGTTGTGCTGTCATCTATAATGTCCTCCTTATTTCCGGTTCCCTGCACCCGCATGGGCAGAAGAGAGAGCAACGTTGACACGTTGTCTGGGTGCTTCGCAAGTTGTGTATTCATTCCCGCCTTCTGCAAGTTCACCGCGCGGCTACAGGGATTCATCATCTCATTCTGCTTCGAGGCCAGTTAGGGCCCCGAGACAGAAAGGTTCTCATTTTTATATTAGGCTTTCGCCGCTACGTGCTCTTCAATCAGTGTGGCTACCAGGGATACGGCCTCGTCGATCTCTTCTTTGCTCACATACAGGTTTGGAAGCAGACGAATCACATTCGGTCCTGCAGAGACAAACAAAATACCGCGTTTTTGCCCAGCAAGCACAATATCACCTACCGGCTCAGCACATTCAATACCGACGAGCAATCCCATGCCACGTACTTCCTTCACAAAGGAATTGCCTGCCAAGCGATTCCGCAGGGAGCTCATCAGGTATTCACCCATCTCCGCGGCACGCTCTGGCAAACGATCTTCCAGCATCGTTTCAATGGTCGCAATCACAACGGATGAAGCAAGTGGCGTTCCGCCAAATGTCGTCGCATGACTACCAGTTGTGAACGCATCCCGCAGGAAACCTTTACCCAGCATCGCGCCTACAGGGAAGCCACTGCCGATACCTTTAGCCACAGTAAACACATCTGGCTCGATGCCATAATGTTCGTGCGCGAACAGTTTGCCCGTACGTCCCATTCCGGTCTGTACTTCATCCACAATGAGTAACAATCCGTGCTCGTCACACAGTTTCCGTACATGTTTGACGAATTCCGGTTCAACCGGATATACACCACCCTCGGCCTGAACCATCTCCAGCATAATTGCTGCCGTCTTAGGTCCAATTGCTGCTTCAAGTGCAGGAATGTCATGCAAAGGTACGGTTACAAATCCGGCTGGCAATGGCAAAAATCCTTCTTTCACCTTATCCTGTCCGGTTGCTGTCAACGTTGCGAGCGTCCGTCCGTGGAAGGACTGGGCAAATGTGATCACTTCATAGCGATCTGTTCCTTTCACCTTCTGGTGATATCGGCGGGCTACCTTAATAGCCGCTTCGTTCGCTTCGGCACCACTGTTACAGAAGAACACAGCATCAGCGCACGTATTGGCTGTCAGCAATGCTGCTGCTTTCTCCTGGCCCGGAATCTGGAACAGGTTGGACACATGCCACAGCTCATCAATCTGAGCTTTCAGCTTGGCACCGACTTTCTCTGGTGCATGGCCCAGGCTGGTTACAGCGAGTCCGCACATGAAATCTAGATAACGGTTGCCTTGGTCATCCCACAACCAGCTTCCTTTACCTTTGACCAGACTGATTGGATAACGCGCATATGTTTGAAAAAGCGAGCTTTCCGTCTGTGCCGCTGCACCTGTTGCTGCTGCGCCCGCTACCGCTGTGCCAGAACCTGGCTGTTCGTTGCCTTTTGCCATGACCATATCACTCCTATTGGTTGGTGCAACGGCACTAATTATGAGAACACCTTAACTTTACACTTTTCACTTCGATGCCAGAACAACCTTCCGATCGCTGTTATCCCCGGATTTTTTGATTGTCCCTTAAAGGGGAAAATCCGGGGATAGTGTATGCTTCCGAAGTAGCTTTCTTTCAGAAAGCTTTTAGGCGCACGCTTCGCTTCTTCAGGTTATTTCTGTCCTCTACGTTATTGTGTGATGTTCAATCTTCACATAAAAAAACCGTGCACATATTTTTTTATTTAATATATAAGACCATGAAGACCCTAGCGCACTGAG
The DNA here is from genome assembly GCF_038005685.1 of Priestia sp. FSL H7-0729. Lineage (NCBI taxonomy): Bacteria > Bacillati > Bacillota > Bacilli > Caryophanales > Bacillaceae > Priestia > Priestia sp. FSL H7-0729. Next base: position 29,910 of record NZ_JBBOTQ010000019.1, on the reverse strand, counting down.
AATAATTATTGCATACGAATGATTTTTGTTCCGATGATTTCTCCACCAAGCACTCGGCTCAGGATCTGGGGTTCGCTGCCGTCTACGATGATGACTTCACGTACTTGACCATGAATACATGCAATAGCTGCACGCACTTTAGGAATCATGCCGCCATAGATTTCTCCGGTTTGGATCATATCCTCGATTTCCTGTACAGATACGGATGGCAGTACTTTTTTCTCGCCGCCTACGTTCTTCATGATGCCAGGAACGTCTGTCACGACAATCATCCGACTCACGCCAAGATGAGACGCCACAGCACCCGCAGCTGTATCTGCGTTGATGTTGTAGCGTTGTCCGGTGGCATCCACACCAACTGGTGCGATAACCGGCATGTAACCCATGTTCACGATGCCTTGGATAATCTCTGCATTCACACCCGTGACATCGCCTACCCAGCCGATCTCTGCGTGGTTTGTAACAGGTTTAGCCTGTATCAAGCCACCGTCCACGCCGGATAAACCTAGTGCACGACCGCCTACACGTTGGATCAGACGCACGATTTGTTTGTTGATACTGCCCGCAAGCACCATCTCCACTACGTCCAGCACCGGTTCAGTCGTCTTGCGTAGACCGTTAACGAACTCGGTTTCGATACCAAGCTTCGCCAGGTTATCCGAGATCGCAGGACCTCCACCATGCACGATTACCGGCTGCGTGCCCTGAGATTGCAAATCACGCAGATCCGCAAAGAAGGACTCTGGCAATGCCGCCAGCGTGCTGCCTCCACATTTCATGACAAACATCTGTTTCTTTGTGCTCGCTTCCGTTGCGGTACTCTTGTTTGGCATTGTTGAATTCATGAGGGCAAGCTCCTTTCTTAGTAAAAATCACATTCAATAAAATTCAACACTTTTAAAAGATGACATTGGCTCGTAGGAGTCCATTCCGAATTCGGATTGTTCTTTCGATCGCTGTTGTCTCCAGGTTTTTTTTGAATTCCTCCTATATTGGGAAAACCTGGAGAAAAAGGCGACCGCTCCGCTTCTTCAGAATCAATTCCGTCTTCTCCATTACTATCGCTATATATCAAACATTAAATAACAAGTTTAAATTTCCTTGATGATTTTTGAAATATTTCAAACCAGCTTCACAATAGAAGAGAGCTGTTTCGTAAACATTTTGTCCCAAAGGCGTATTACGTGCGGTATGCTGCGTTAATTCGGACGTAGTCATACGTCAGGTCACAGCCCCAGGCTGTTGCTGTTCCTTCGCCGTGGTGCAGATCCACCACAATGCGAACTGTATCTGTCTGCAAATAGGCCAATGCCAATTCTTCGTCAAACACGACTGGACGAGATTGTTCAAGTACTGAGATCTCTCCCAAACGAATATTCACCGTATCCGGGTTAACCGGTTGCCCTGCACGTCCTACGGCTGCAATAATCCGTCCCCAGTTAGCATCAGCGCCGAACATGGCGGATTTCACCAGACTGGACCCGATGACCGTTTTGGCAATCGCTTGCGCGGATTCATCACTTACCGCACCTGTCACTTCTACCTCTACCAGTTTGGTTGCTCCTTCACCATCACGAGCAATGGCTTTGGCCAACACTTGGCATACATAGGTGAAGCCGGCTGCAAAAGCGTCCCAATCCGGATGATCTGTGGTCAGCTCTTCATTGCCAGCATATCCACTGGACATGGCTACCAGCATATCGTTCGTACTTGTATCCCCATCGACAGTAATCATGTTGAATGTATGATTGGTTGCCTGGCGCAGCAGGCGCTGCAACGCCTCTGCACCAATGACCGCGTCAGAGGTCATAAAAGCGAGCATCGTCGCCATATTCGGATGAATCATTCCTGAGCCTTTGGCGGCTCCCGCAATCGTAACCGTCTTGCCGTTAACCATAACGGAGACGCAGGCTTCCTTTTTCACCAAATCCGTTGTCAGAATCGCTTGTGAAAATTGTTCCGCCTCATTCGACTCCTTGCCCATATGCGCCGGAAGGCCGGTAATGCCTGAATGCACAGCATCCATTTTGAGCAATTCCCCAATGACACCTGTGGAAGCCACCGCCACGTCCTCTTCTGCCACACCCAACTCACGCGCAGCGGCTGAACGCATCGCATATGCATCTTCTTCACCCTGTTGCCCTGTACATGCATTGGCATTACCACTATTAACGATAACAGCCTGAAGACGTCCATTGCTCAGGCTTTCGCGCGTTACTTTGAGTGGCGCTGCCTGAAACACGTTCGTTGTATACACAGCAGCAGCTGTTGCCGGTACATCACATCGGATCGCTCCGATGTCATTGCGAGAAGTCTTTTTCAATCCGCAGTGAAGTCCACCAGCAGTGAATCCCCCAGGGGTTACAATTGTTCCGTTCTCAACCACGGTAAAACTCTGTTGCTCCACATTCGTTCCCATATCATATCCCCCGTATGCGTTCAGCTATATGCCGATGATCCGCCTGCTTAACCTGATCCAATCTCCATAAGTTGCTCCGAGAATGCACTTCACTTTTACATCGAATGTTCCAGTGCCTCCTGAATTCCAATCCCTTATGGATATACCGGTGTCATGCTCAGCCCGAGGTTCTCCTCCCATCCCATCATCAGGTTCATATTTTGAATCGCTTGCCCGGAAGCACCCTTCACCAGGTTGTCGATGACCGAAATAATCGTCAAACGCCCTGTGCGAGGATCTACCGCAAATCCGATATCACAATAGTTGGATCCGTACACTTCTTTGGTAGAAGGCCAGATGCCCGGTTCACGTACACGTACAAAAGGTCTGTTCTCATAATATTTACGATACAGATTCACGATCTCCCGGTCGCTGTGTTCCCCAACGAGTTTTGCATACATCGTACTCATGATTCCACGTGTCATTGGCACCAGTTGTGTTGTAAAGGTAACCGTAACAGCCGTTCCTGTTATATCACCAAGCACTTGTTCAATCTCGGGAATATGTTGGTGTTTGTTCAGTTTATAGGCTTTGAAATTTTCATTCATCTCTGCATAATGGTTGGTCAGACTTGTTCCGCGTCCCGCTCCGGATACGCCTGATTTGGCATCAATAATAATAGTAGAAGGATCAATCCAGCCTGCCTCTACTGCAGGGATCAGTCCAAGAAGTGTAGCCGTTGGATAACAGCCTGGGTTGGATATAAAATTCTGTCCCTTCACCTTTTCACCGTACACCTCAGCCATGCCGTAAACAGCTTGTTCCAGCAAATCAGCTGGAGGAGCCGGATGTTTGTACCACTCTTCGTACACTGTTCCATCTTTGAGTCTGAAATCGCCAGACAGGTCAATGACCTTAAGCCCTGCTGCCAGCAGGCTTGGTACGAGCTTTGCACTTACGCCGGACGGGGTCGCTGTGAATACCAGATCCGCACGACTCGCAATCTCAGCCGGATCTACACCGTCGAGTGGCCTGTGAATCACGTCCGTCAAATGCGGAAATCCATCTGCGATGGACTCACCACTGCTCGATGATGAGATCACCGATGTGATTTCAACCTGCGGATGGTTCTGGAAAAAACGAATCAGTTCCACCCCGCCGTAGCCGGTGGAACCGACGATTGCTACTTTTAATTTGTTATTCACTCTCGCTCCCCCAATCTCGATGTATGCGCTACTTGTGCTATGCCCTTGCATGAATGTGGCCCGAACACAGCAATTCCGTCGCTTATATGCATATTTGTGTATTATTATACGACTCTGGTTATATAAATACAACACTCTATCATCAATTTCACATGGATTTCCATCCAATCCGAACATATCTTTTTTTAACATCCGGGACGAATAGGTATACTTCTGTTAAAATACGTATTAGTAGGAAACATTACAATCAGGGTCTCATTCATAACTAACCTGCTAATCAAGGACATATGAATAGATTCATGATGGTCATTATGAGACGTGGGGGACTATAGTGCATATTGAATCCATTTTACTTATTGTACTCCTTGGCCTGAATATTATTTTTGCCGCAGCAGTCGTTTTCTTCGAACGGAAGGATGCCAGCGCTTCCTGGGCTTGGCTGCTCGTCTTGAACTTTATTCCGGTGTTTGGGTTTGTACTTTATCTTTTAACCGGTCAGAATCTGACCCGATACCGGCTTTTCCAGTGGAAAGAACGTAAGAAGCTCGGGCTAGAGGAACGTATTGAAGCCCAGCTCACGCAATTGCACGATAACCGCACCCCTTTCCGCAACCAAGCAACCGAGAGTAGCCAGGACATGATCTATATGAACCTGAAGCAGAACGGCGCTCTGTTAACGGAGGATAATGCGGTTGAGATCATTACGGACGGAACAGACAAGTTCCAACGGCTCTTGGATGACATCGAAGCGGCCAAGGATCACGTGCACGTACAATACTACATTTATAGAGGCGACCGTCTGGGCAAAAGAATTCGGGATGCACTTATCCGCAAAGCGCGGGAAGGTATCAAAGTCCGTTTACTGTATGACGCGCTCGGATCGCGGCGGGTATCCAAACGCTTTTTCAAAGAATTGCGCGAAGCAGGTGGTTTGGTTGAAGTCTTTTTCCCATCCAAATTCAGTCTGATCAACTTGCGTATGAACTACCGGAACCACCGGAAGATTGTCATCATCGATGGTAACCTGGGATACACGGGCGGGTTTAATGTGGGAGATGAGTATCTCGGCTTGAACTCGAAATTCGGTTACTGGCGTGACACACATCTGCGTATTCAGGGGAATGCCGTTCATGCGCTGCAGACCCGTTTCCTCCTGGATTGGAACGAAGCTTCCAAGCAACACGACACACCTTACGTTCCGGCGCATTTCCCTCATATCGAGGGTACAGGAAAGATTGCCATGCAGATTGTCTCTAGTGGACCGGATGCAGAGACTGAGCATATCAAGAACAGTTATCTCAAGATGATTAATGGTGCCAAACATTCGATTCTGATTCAAACACCTTATTTCATCCCGGATGCCAGTGTATTCGAAGCTATTCGTCTCGCGTGTCTGTCCGGCATTGATGTCCGCATCATGATTCCAAATAAACCCGACCATGCCTTTGTATATTGGGCTACGTTATCTTATATTGGTGAGTTGTTAAAAGTTGGCGCCAAAGTATTTATATATGATAATGGCTTCATTCATGCCAAAACACTTATCATTGACAGTTTGGTTGCATCCGTGGGAACCGCCAATATTGACTACCGCAGTTTCCGGTTAAACTTTGAGGTTAATGCCTTTATGTATGATGAAACGATTGCGACAGCACTTGTACAAACCTTTGAGCACGACCTGCATGTATCGCGGGAAATGACGCTTGATGAATACCAGAAACGCAGTCTGATTATCCGCTTCAAAGAAGCGATTTCCCGTCTGTTATCTCCGATTCTGTAGAGGTGGCACTCCGATGACAGAACATCCTTCCGAAGTAGCTTTCTTTCAGAAAGCTTTTAGGCGAACGTTCCACTTCTTCAGGATATTTCTGTCCTCTCCGTTATGTGAAATGTTAAGTTGAACTTTTAATAATAGAAAAGCAGGTACTCCCTCTCCGTTATCTCAGAGGAGGGCGTACCTGCTTTTTTTCTTAAATTTTCAAACTTATGAGCCTACACGGCTCACTCGCTGTATTTTAAACTCGTTCACACATGTTCTCCCCGCTTAAAACCTTCGCCGAGCACTTCGTGCGCGTTACTGATAATGACAAAAGCTCCCGGGTCCACAGACCGGATCAACGCTTTGAGTCTTGGCACCTCATTTTGCCCAACGACTACCATCAGTACTGTTCGCTGATCGTCGGTGTAACCGCCTTTGGCCTCCAGCTTCGTTAATCCGCGATCCAGGTCATCCAGAATCACTTTGCTAATCGCTTCTGTCTGGTTGGAGATAATATAAGCCACCTTGGAGAAGCCCAGTCCCATCTCAACCGCATCGATCACTTTACCGGTGACATACAACCCAATCAGCGCATAGAGGGATTGCTCCAAGGACAACACAAATGCAGCCATAATAATAACCGTAGCATCCATAATTACGACACACAGAGAATAACTGAGTCCGCTGTATTTCTGTACAATTCTGGCAAGAATGCTCATGCCCCCTGTTGATCCTCTACCTCGATATACAATGCCAATCCCCAGACCCACTCCAATTCCACCATACAGTGAACCCAGAAGCGGATTCGTTGTTGGAATGGCCCAATCCTTCGTCAGATAGACTAACAATGGCAGGACAATACTGCCCAATACGGAGCGAACCCCGTACTGTTTGCCAATGAGCAGGAAACCGGCGATCAGGAGTGGAATGTTAATTGCCCATTGGGTGTATGCAGGCTCCAGATTGAGCCACTCTTTGCCCAAGATCGATAACCCGGACACCCCACCCGAAGCGATCTGATTCGGTAATAGGAATAAATTAAAGGCCACTGCGATTAAAAATGAACCTACAATGATGGATAACGTATCCACGACGTTTCTCCAAGGCCCGTTTAGGGGGATGAGGCTGGTTAACCTCTTTTTGCGGTTATTATGAAATTGTGATCGTTGTTGCATGTTCTCGTGCTCTCCTTTGTTGTGACTGATCAATTGTTCGCTCATTTTTTCTATATCCTATAAAATTATTCAAAAAAAAGCCCCTGTATACACCAGCATACGCCTACACGCATGGGTCCATACAGGAACTTATATTAATCGGTTTCTACTTTAATCTGGCTACGCAAATAACCATCGATGAATGCATCGAGGTCGCCGTCCATTACTGCCCCTGTATTTCCAGTCTCTACGCTTGTACGGTGATCCTTTACCATACTATAGGGATGGAACACATAGGAGCGAATCTGGCTACCCCATGAAATATCCGACTGATCCCCTCGGATTTCATCCAGCTGTTGTTTTTGCTCTTCAATTTTACGCTCATACAATTTCGAACGGAGCATCGTCATCGCTCGCTCACGGTTCTTGATCTGTGAACGTTCATTCTGACACGTTACAACTACACCTGTTGGAAGGTGAGTAATCCGTACGGCCGAGTCGGTGGTATTGATATGTTGTCCACCCGCGCCACTTGCCCGGTACGTATCGATCTTGAGGTCCTCTGTACGGATGTCCAGTTCAATCGTATCATCAATCTCCGGTACCACATCACAGGATACGAATGACGTATGTCTACGGCCCGATGAGTCAAAAGGAGAGATCCGCACCAGTCGGTGTACACCCTTCTCGGCTTTCAGATAACCATAAGCGTTATGTCCCTTGATCGACAACGTAACACTCTTGATCCCAGCCTCATCACCTGGCAGATAATCCAGTACCTCAACCTTGAAGCCACGCTTCTCGGACCAACGTGTGTACATCCGGAGTAGCATCTGTCCCCAATCTTGGGACTCGGTGCCACCCGCACCCGGGTGAAGCTCCAGAATCGCATTCATCTTGTCATATGGTTGATTCAGCAGAAGCTGAAGTTCGAACTCTGCGACTTTGTTCACAATCGCTGTAATACTGTTACCAATCTCGGTAGCGAGGTCTTCATCGCCTTCTTCATCCGCCAGCTCTATCATCATCACTGCATCATCATAATCCTGTTGGAGTTTGGTGTATTGATCCACAGATCCCTTCACCGCGTTTAGCTCAGCGATTACGGATTGCGCCTTGTCACTATCATCCCAGAAATCCGGGGCGGACATCTTCACTTCGAAGTTGCCGATCATCTCTTGCTTCAGATCTAAGTCAAAGAGACCCCCTAAGGTTTGTTAGTTTCTTGCCTATTTCACGCAGGTCATGCTTCACGTTTGGATCGATCATGTGCAATTCCTCTTTTCATTAAGATAAGCTCCCCGCATCCAGGGTATTCCTCCAGATCAAGTATGCGATGCGTCACCCTGTTGTTGAGACAACTGTTGTATCAGTATATCCCTTCTCCATGATCATGGTCATATTATTATAACTATGCACCATTAACCGGTTTTGCATCCTTCACTTCATCCTATGGAATACCCGGCTGCAAGGAGCCGTTCATGTCATTCGTGTATAGAAAAAACCTTCAACTACTCTTGACCGTGGCAGTGTTTGAACTTCTTGCCACTACCGCATGGGCATGGATCGTTACGTCCGATTTGGTCAGAAACCTTCACTGGACGTTTCTCAGCAGGTTCACCGCTTGTCGAGATCTGACTTTCCTCAACAACCGCTTGACGCTCCTGATTGCTCTCGATCTGTGCTCTCATCACATAAGTCGCTACTTCTTCCTGAATCGAAGCGATCATCTGATGGAACATCTCGAAGCCTTCGAACTGGTACTCACGCAGTGGATCTGTACCGCCGTAAGCGCGAAGGTGGATACCTTGACGCAATTGATCCATAGCATCAATATGATCCATCCACTTGCTGTCTACTGCACGAAGCACAACCACTTTCTCAAACTCACGAACCATATCTTCGCCAATCCGCTCTTCACGTGCATTGTACTTGTTCTGAACTTTCGTAAACAAGTACTCGATAATCTCTTCTGCTTCCTTGCCCCACAGATCATCTTTTGTTACCGAACCATCATCCAGCAATTTGCTGTTCATGTAATCGGCAACTTCCTGCAGCTCCCAGTTTTCCGGAATATCGTCACCACAATGAGCTTCAACGATACGTTCGATGGAAGGTTTGATCATATCCATAACGATTTGTTTGATATTTTCGGACTCCAGTACCTCGCGGCGCTGTTTATATATAATTTCACGTTGTTGGTTCATGACATCATCATATTGGAGAACGACTTTACGCACGTCAAAGTTGTTACCTTCAACACGTTTCTGCGCCGATTCTACTGCACGGGTAATCATCCGGCTCTCAATCGGTTGGTCTTCTTCAAAACCAAGGCGTTCCATCATGTTCAATACATTGTCTGCACCGAAACGTCTCATCAATTCATCGCCGAGTGACAGATAAAATTGTGTTGAACCCGGGTCACCTTGACGTCCCGCACGACCACGCAGCTGATTATCAATCCGGCGTGATTCGTGACGCTCTGTACCGATGATATGAAGGCCGCCTACTTCAGCTACACCTTCACCCAAGATAATATCCGTACCCCGTCCAGCCATGTTGGTTGCAATCGTTACCGCACCCGCTTGACCAGCTCCTGAGATGATCTCTGCTTCTTCCGCATGGTACTTGGCGTTCAGTACCTGGTGTTTTACACCACGGCGCTTAAGCATGTCAGACAGGCGTTCAGAGTTCTCGATGGATACTGTACCTACCAGAACCGGCTGGTTCTTGCTGTGGCGTTCCACAATCTCTTCCACAACCGCTTTGAACTTGCCATCGATGCTCTTATACACGACATCTGCCATGTCATCCCGTTTGTTCGGACGGTTAGTTGGAATCTGCAGTACTTCGAGACCGTAGATTTTTTTGAACTCTTCTTCCTCGGTTTTCGCTGTACCCGTCATACCCGCAAGTTTACGGTACATCCGGAAATAGTTCTGGAAGGTAATCGTAGCAAGGGTCATGCTCTCGTTTTGTACTTCAATGCCTTCTTTGGCTTCAATCGCCTGGTGCAATCCATCACTATAACGACGTCCAGACATCAGACGACCTGTGAATTCATCAACGATCATAACCTCTTCATCACTGACCACATAATCCACGTCACGACGCATGATTACGTTGGCTTTCAGGCCCTGTACGATGTGATGGTTGAGAGTAACGTTGGCATGATCATACAAGTTCTCGATACCAAATGCTTTCTCTGCTTTTGCCACGCCCGCCTCAGTCAACGCTACGGATTTCACCTTAATGTCTACCGTAAAGTCTTCTTCCGGCACCAAACGTTTCACAAAACGATCTGCTGCATAGTACATATCCGTCGATTTCTGAGCTTGTCCGGAGATAATGAGTGGCGTACGCGCCTCATCGACCAGGATGGAGTCTACTTCATCAATGATACAGAAGAACAATGGACGTTGTACCATTTGCTCCTTGTACAGCACCATGTTGTCACGCAGATAGTCAAAACCAAACTCGTTGTTCGTTCCGTACGTAATATCACATGCATACGCATGTTGTTTCAAAGCATGGTCCATACCGCTCAGGTTAACCCCTACCGACATGCCCATGAATTCATAGATTTGTCCCATTTCCTGGCTATCCCGCTGTGCCAAGTAGTCATTGACCGTGACCACGTGTACACCTTTGGACATCAACGCGTTCAGATATACCGGGAGTGTTCCTACCAGCGTTTTACCTTCACCCGTTTTCATCTCGGAAATACGTCCTTCATGCAGAGCGATACCGCCCAGCATCTGTACATCGTAGTGACGTTTGCCCAGTACACGGCGTGATGCCTCACGTACGGTTGCAAATGCCTCTGGAAGAAGCTCATCTGTTGTTTCTCCCTTTTCAATACGAGCACGGTATTCGTCCGTTTTACCTTTCAGTTGTTCATCAGACAACGCCTGAAATTGTGGTTCCAGTTTATTGATCACATCGACCGTCTTCATCAGACGTTTAACATCACGTTCATTCATGTCGCCGAAGATCTTTTTGACAAGTCCTAGCATGGTATACCCCTTTCGTGCAAAACAGAATAGACCCCCTGTTGCCGCCACGCGACACCATCGGATGGATGTTGCATCCACTTGCCCGGGGGTGACAAACAATATAAAAAGTAATATGGATGAATCAACTCCAGGCTTGCCAAGGGTTCCTCATGAAGCTGATTCGGTATTCAAACGGATTCGGTTATTAAAAACTAGCCGAAGCCCGAGCCTTGCGAATCATGTTCATGGTGCTGTGCCTGTCATTGATTATGATTAGCGATCATTCGTTGACAATTCCTCATCAGGACAATGATTCTCTTTGCATAAATTGTAACAGTTTGTAAGGGCCGCCGCAACACGCCACGGCACACTTCTTTGAACTTCTGAGCCATATCAAATGGAGTTTAAGTGCAAAAAATCATAGTCGTTAGCGGAAGCGTTCGATTGTCATGTTTCGTTTTTCAGGATAGACAGCCCTGTCAACGAATTTTGATGGTAAATTTGGATGGAAATCTCAATATCCAGTTCTCGAATGTAGGCGTACGAATATTTTCGTAAGCATCGGAATCTGGCAGTAAACTTTTACAGTTTGTGCTTCTTCTTACTATCTATTAGACGCAGCAGCATAGGGAATAGTTTCACCATTTTATTTCCAAAGGTGATTTCCCAGCTCCTCTACGCACAAAAGAGCCCCATCCCCTAAGGGATGGAAGCTCTTGTTAAGTCTAATCCAGGAAACTACAGTCCCTGTCTTCATTATTATTAGATATTCATACGTATGTCCGATCCGATGACCCTGTACGTTATGATTAACCTTGTTCGATCAATCCGTACTTACCATCGTTCCGTTTGTAAACTACGCTAACTTCTTCACTGTCAATGTTGGAGAATACGAAGAAATTGTGACCAACCATGTTCATTTGGAGGATGGCCTCTTCCACGTCCATTGGTTTCAACATAAAGCGTTTCGTCCGTACAACTTCCAGATCATCGTCATCCGTGTCCGCATCCAGTTCAGCTGTAGCTACAGTTCCTGTTGGATCTTCAACGAAGAGTGTTTTCAGGCTACCTTCCTGGCGGAACTTACGGTTAATTTTTGTTTTGTGTTTGCGGATCTGACGTTCCAGCTTGTCCACCACAGAGTCAATAGATGCGTACATATCGTCGCTCTCATCCTCGGCGCGGAGCACAATGCCTTTCAAAGGGATCGTCACCTCTACCGTATGCAAACCTCTCGTCGTGCTCAATGTAACAGCACCGTCAGAGTTAAGGGGTGCATCGAAATACTTCTCGAGTCTACTCAACTTTTTGTCGACATAATCCTTCAAAGCATCAGTAACCTCGATTTGTTGACCTCGAATACTTAAATTCATAGGGCACTCCTCCTTTTTCCTTTGCCACTTCATTATAACACGAATGTAAGCGCCATGTAAAAACTCCCGGTGACCGAATAATGACATCTGTTCAAGCCACATCTGCCAACGTAGGCATAGCGCCATATTTCGCGATATTTCATCATATTCAGCCATAATCGAATATTTACTTGGTATGAATTATTAGGCGCTTGATGATGTATTTAACCGTTTTTGAGCCTGCTCAATCTAATATGTAAAATGAACTTCAATCTATCTCTTGAATCTATTAAATTCACTAGAATCATGTGTCTAGGATAATCCTCAAATCTCGAATCTATTAGAACAAAAAAAGACCCCGGAAAGTACCGGAGTCTGATGCTAGCGATAATTCAATTTGGTAACCATCTAACCATATATGTAGGTCGGATTGTCCGGATGATTATAATTTGATTACGTTAGCTGCTTGCGGTCCACGCGCGCCTTCGACGATGTCGAATTCTACGGATTGACCTTCTTCCAAAGTTTTGAATCCTTCGGATTGAATTGCGGAGAAATGTACGAATACGTCGCCGCCATCTTCAGTCTCAATGAAACCGTAACCTTTTTCTGCGTTGAACCATTTTACTTTACCTTGCATGCACTAACATTCCCTTCGTCATCAAATGAAGTGAAGCTTTCGGCCTTAACCTCTGCCCACAATTCAGATAATACCATCCAAAGTTATCCATTGTCAATTGGAAAAGTAAATGTTTTCTTGGAATTTTTTGTAGATTAATTGGGGTTTGTGTTGAAAGGTGGGATATCTTGAATATATCAGGTAATTGGAGGGCTGGTAAGTCTATATTTGATGTATTAATGATAGAAACTCGGAGGAGAGTTTACCATTCAGATAACGAGTGAATAACAAAATTTACGAAAGTTAAACATTTTATAATTTTACTATTATAGCTAATTAGTATAAGGGGTTATTTTAGGATAACCAGAAAATTGACCTGTACTAAAAAGTAGTAGATCACTAAAAACATGGCACTGTTTGCTTGAATCTATTAATTCATATTTATATGAGCAATCAAATTATTTATTAAAACAATCTTCATTTCATAGATAAGACGAATTAACAGACTACGTTTAAAATAAAACAGAGCAAATCTTAGGAGATCTGCCCTGTTCTTTATATATCATTTTCTTCTATCCATAAGCATACTATCCGGCGCATAGGCAGTCTCATATACATTTCGCTGCATTTTTGCTTGATTACGCTTATGCAACCAATCTTGAGCCTCGATCCGAAGTGCGTTCATGCGATCAAGTAAAGTTTTATCATAGGCCAAAATCCGATGAACTTCCTCTTTTTGTTTATTATCCAGAGGACAATTCTCACTCTCTTTAATTATAGCATCCACAATATGTTGTCGATCTTCTATGAAGGTTTCCAGTTCCTCATAGGAGGTCTCCTCAATCCGTTCAATGACTTCCTGAGTCATAGTAGACAAGCGCTCAATAAGATTATCCATGAGCACTTTCAGTCTGCATAGAGGCTAGTTTAGAGGCTTGCATCCAAGTTTCACGCAAGTCAGTCAAATATCCAATGGCTTCTTCTGCTTTTTCTGGACTTTTACGAATGTTAGCTTCGATTAAAAGATAATTCGTATACTCATACAGAGCAAATAAGTTTTTGGATACATCATATGACTGGTCCAATGTGGACATAAGTTCGCTAATAATAGTCTGAGCTTTACCCAGATTAAGATTCGCTTTCTCTATATCCTGGTTATTCAGGCCCTCAAGTCCAACTTTTACAAATCGGATTGCCCCATCATACAGCATAATAACCAATTGAGCTGGCGTTGAAGTCTGAACGGAAGATTGACGATATTTTTCATATGGAGATTTAATCAATTAGGTCACCCTCTATTATAAAATTTCTCTTAGCTTGTGGTAGAGAATAGACTGGACGACTGTGAACTGAGTTTGTTCATTGCTGTTTCCATCGCAGTGAACTGTTTATAATAACGAGTCTCTGTGTTTTCCAAAATTGTAAGCATATTGGTAATTCGATTATTGTACTCTTTGAGTTTCCTACCCATAGCACTTTCTTCTTTGTAACTGACTGTGAGATCAGCTGAGAATTTACTGGTTCCGACACGTGTAACGAGACTATCCAACGAACCTGATATTTTGTCTGCCAACTTGTCAAAAATACCATTATTCGCCTCACTACCTGTGCCCTGGAACAGATCAACTGCTTTTTGAGGATTCTCAGTCAAAGCTTTTTTCAAGACGACTTCATCCAGAACAATTTTGCCTCCTGAGTTGTAGGATCCCATTGTAATCCCCATCTCAGACAAAGCGACGACTTGACCAGATATAATTCCTCTCATGTTAGAAAGCGCTGATCTTAAAATGTCATCATTTTTCAATAGACCACTCTTAGCTTTGTCAGTCCAGTTGGTAATATCCGTATCTTTCATTGCTGTCTTTTGTTCGTCGGTCAACGGTTTGAAATCACGATATTTATTTTCGTCTAACTTCGTATTCAACAACGTTATTAACGAGTTATAGTCCTCTACGAAGCTCTTAATGGTTTGCAAAGCAGTTTCAGTATCACTCGATGTCGTAATGCTAACAGGTATGTCCTTAGAAGGGTCTGCCGGATCTGCTGTCGTTTTCTGAAGAGTTAATTGGACACCGTTAATGTTAACCGTATTACTTTTATCTGTATAATCTCTGCCGTTAACACTGAATTTTGCATCTACAGCATTTGTTGTTTTATATTTCTCAGGACCATCTGTTCCTGAATCATATTTTTGATTAAAGAGATCCAGTAAACTATTGTCATCTGTCGCTACAAGAACTGCTTTACCATCCGTACCGCTTGTTTTCGAATTGATAATCAGTTTCCCACTTATCTCATCATACTTGGCAGTAACGTTAGCTTTGGCATTACCATTAATCGTAGCAACCATCGTAGCAATGGACGTAGATCCGGTGAACAATGACTTACCGTTACTATCTACAAAGCTCACGCCGTTTATAGAGAATTTAAACTCTTCGGCGTTAAGGGCAGTTCGATCAGCATCTGTGAGTGTAGCTGGATCTATGTTTTCTTTCATAATCTGCAAATCAGCCAAGGTTTTAGTGCTAGCTACAGGCACATCAAGCCCGAATGTTTCAACTGTCTTCTTGGTTGCTAATTGCGTAATACTAACTTTCATATCGATTCCGTTGGCAGTAGCTGAAGCTTCTGCTTTAAGGGCATCTGAATTCCCACTCACTACAGCCTTTTGTGTATTTAAGGCAGCACTCTTACCGTACTTATCAATAAGTTTGTTCGTACGAAAGTCTACGAGTTTACTATTAATTTCTCTATAGCTGTCCCGTTTCCATTCTAGGATTTGCTTATCCTGATTTAGTTTATCCAGCGGAATTCGTTTCGCAACCATCATACTTTTAACCATGCTATCGACGTCCATACCGGAGAAGCCGTTAATACGTGTAACCATTCAATCCCTCCTATAATTATATTTTCTCGTCTACCAATATACCTGCAATTTCCATCATCTTGGCAACCAAGTCTAGCGTTTTCTCTGGTGGAATCTCACGAATAAGTTCTCCCGTATCTTTGTTCATCACTTTCACCATAATATCATGGGTCTTCTCATGTACACTGATTTCCAAAGTTGTTTCAGGGCCCTGCAAAGATTGGACAGCACGTTCAATTGTTTTAATCAAGTGTTCGTCTGCAATCGAAATTTTGGCACCCTGAATTTCTTTTGTACTTAAATCTTTATAATTTTTAATAGCTGACGCTGAAGATATTGATTCACTTGCACTTTGAACAGAAGCTACTTCTGGTCGGGGCTGTCCGTTAGATGCGCCGGATGCCGAGAAGGAAAACTGTACATTCATGTGCTCTATCCTCCAAGAACGCTTGATTTATTATATATATCGGTCATTGGCCTTCGTTATTTTAGGGAATTCCTAGCAAAACAAAAAAAAGCCCCGGAATAGTCCGGAGCTTTCGGTATTAAAGTGAATCTTAACGAAGCAATTGCAGAACGCCTTGTGGTTGTTGGTTCGCTTGAGCCAACATCGCTTGTGCAGCTTGTGCAAGGATGTTGTTCTTCGTTTGTTCCATCATTTCTTTAGCCATGTCTACGTCACGTACACGGGACTCAGCTGCAGTCAGGTTCTCGGAAGATGTGTTCAAGTTGTTGATTGTGTGTTCCAGACGGTTTTGAACCGCACCCAATTTAGCGCGCTCGCTGGAAACGGAGCTGATTGCTTTATCCAAAGAAGTGATAGAAGCAGAAGCACCAGCTGTTGTAGAAATGTCTACGCTAGAGATTCCCAGTGCAGATGAACGCATGTCATTCACACCGAAAGTGATGCTTTGACCTTTGTTAGCACCAATTTGGAATGTCATTCCACCGTTGCCTGAAGCATCAGTTTGAGCTTGGCTCAGACCCAAATCTTTAACAAGTGTTGAACCTTCAGCTTCGTTAAATGTTACTGGACCATTCGCACTAGTGATAGAGAAGCGTCCGTCTTTCGCTTCAACAAATACAGCATCTGTGTCAATGAATCCATCTTGACCTTTTGAAAGACCTGCATTTGTGTTGTAAGTAGTAATAGCAGCTCTAATCTTAGTTTGCATATCAGTCGCAACAGTTGTAGCATCCCCACCAGCTGCAAGACCACCAAGTGCTGCAGTTTTAAGTTTAACACCGTTGATTTCAAAAGATAGAGCTTCGGCAGGAACTGTTTTTGCCAATTGATCTTGTCCAGTGTTTGTAGTAGTAGCTGGATCAATGAATGTACCTAATACTGCAGCGCCAGTGATATCAAGCTCAGATTTTTGTCCTGCTGTTCCACTTTCAATAGTCAATGCACCAGCAGATTCATAAAGTTTTACACTGGAAACGTTAGTGCCGTTAGCAGCATTGTGATCAGTAATAGCCTGATTAATTACACGCTCCATAGCCGCTTTAATATCTGACTTTTGGGAATCTGTCATCGCATTAGTGCTGTAGTCGCCTTTAATAAGGGTTTTCTCAGCATCTGTGAGGCCTTTATCCCAATCTACTTCAACTTCAACTGTATCAATTTTAATTTTATCCTTAGTTCCAAGCGCGAGAGCAGAACCGTCTACATCTTCAAATTGTGCAGCAGCTACCAATTTAGCAGCAGTTTGATTCAAAACTTTAGCACCGTTAGTAGAATCAGTTCCTACTACTGCGCCATCAGTTTTCAAAGCACCGTTCAACAATTTCTTCGTATTGAACTCCGTAGTATCGCCGATACGGTCGATTTCGGATTTCAATTGCTTAACTTCGTCTTGCAATGCTTTACGATCTTCTTCAGTGTTCGTACCATTAGCGGATTGAACAGAAAGTTCACGTACACGTTGCAGGATGCTGTGAGTTTCGCTCAATGCGCCCTCAGCTGTTTGGATCAAAGAGATACCATCTTGAGCATTTTTGGAAGCCATATCCAAACCGCGGATTTGACCGCGCATTTTTTCGGAGATTGCCAAGCCTGCAGCATCGTCACCAGCACGGTTGATACGAAGACCGGAAGACAATTTCTCGATGTTTTTGCTAGTGTTAGAAGAGTTAACGCTCAGTTGGCGGTGAGTGTTCAACGCCGTAATATTATGGTTGATAATCATTTGATATTTCCTCCCTGAAGATAAATTAGTTCCACATCCTTGTGGTAAACGCCGCGACATTAAGGTCGGCCGCCCTGCCGAAGCAGCGTCTAAATTATATATCGACGGAAGGTGAGCAACTGTTTATAGCAAATTGGAATATTTTTAATCTTTTTTGATATCTGTATTTCGCAGACGTTCCATAAAGGCTTCAATATTGGCTGCAAGAGGCGTAGCAGACTCCCGATTAGCCTCTTGAATGGATGCATATATTTCCTGTCTGAATATATCAATATGCTTGGGTGCGGAGATTCCAATACGTACTGTATCTCCCTCTACAGCGAGTACGGTCACCTCAATCTGATCCTGAATGATAATAGACTCGCCTTTTTTACGTGATAATACCAGCATTTACACTCCACCTTTCACTGATTTGGCATCGTCTTCTGCCCAGATCAGATGACGTGTATCATAAGAAGACTGATGGAGCACGACTTGTTTACCTAAGAGTCGCTCGGGGTTAAGAACAACAGGTGCAAGCAGATTCATTGTTGATTTATTCGCCTGTGAATGAATGGTGACCATAGAGTATACAGATACTTGCTCCACAATTTCCAATTCTTCCTTATCTACTTCTCCCAATTCAAAACTATAATCCGGTACAAAAGTAAACGGACTTACCAAGAGGAATGCCAGTCCCGGTTCCCTTGTAGATTGTAAATAACTGAAAGGTGTATCTTCCCAAGGAACCAATGCAAACTCAGTTTCCTCTTCAAATCCGGGTAAACCTTTAGGAAATTGATATACATCTTCCGTTTTAACTTCTAATGAACCCCACATGCTTGTCTGAATATGAATAATAAACGCCTCCCTGGCGAAAGTTTTATGCAAAAAGAGCCATAGATGTCTAAATCACGACCGTCTATAGCTCTACTTTAGAGTAACTAGAATCCTATATCTATGGCAGGTGGCGTGTACTGAATCGATGCATACTGCTTCACATAGATATCAAGCTTGCCCCGATTATACTCAATCTCCGGTCTATTCACAATGACATTCATTTCCGAGACAGCTGGAGTAAAGTTGATATCCGGCGCCTGAGTATAAACACGAGTCTCCACGTTCCCAGAAGAAGCGGGTGTCCGCGTTTCCGGGAATGGCCTCGCCTGCCAATCTGAGCCAATAATATTCGAAATGGTATTTCCAGGCTTATGAATTGCAGCCAATTCATTGCCCTGCTGAACTCGTTCAGCCATATTTTGCAGAAATATCTGTTGAATGCCTGAATAGATCCGTGCATTCATATCAATCATATTGCCACCCGTGTAAGCAGAGAATGCTTTGCTCTGATCTACACTCAGTCTCATCGGATGGCTCTCCACCGTTAGCTTGGCAGGTCTGGTATTCAACTGCACCTCAGCTTTGGGTTGACGAATGGAGAACTGTCCCGGATCGGCATCAATACTTAATAGAGTCGGTGTTGTTCTAATCTGAAGAACGGGAAGAGTACTCAAACGTTAACTCCTCCTTTTATCTTAAGAAGTCCACCAAAGATGG
Source organism: Priestia sp. FSL H7-0729 (assembly GCF_038005685.1). Lineage (NCBI taxonomy): Bacteria > Bacillati > Bacillota > Bacilli > Caryophanales > Bacillaceae > Priestia > Priestia sp. FSL H7-0729. The sequence continues at coordinate 10,837 of NZ_JBBOTQ010000019.1, read as the reverse complement.
AGAGATAATTTTGGCACCGGCAGACAAGGAAGCGTTATAGATGTTTTCCTGAATCTTGGATTGCATCGCCAGTTCCGCATAATCCGCATCCTCGACTTTGGATTGCAAATCTGTCAGGTTAATACCGAGATCATCCAAACGTCCCATCATCAGATCAACCCGATTCGTTTTGGCCCCAATCTCAGAACGGATCGCAAGCATCTTGTCGGTACGGCTATCAATATTGTTCAACTGATTGGATAACTCTTTTTGATTTCCTTCTGTGAGAGCTTTCATGATGTTGTTCACGATGTTGAACAAGTTATCTTCTTCCGTCTCTGTGCCAAACACTTCATTACCACTCACATTAATAGGCAATTGAACACTTTCACCTACGATGAAGTTAATCTTCCCTTTATCCGTCACAACAGACGTAGCATTCGTTGTATCTAAAGTACCGTCTGCATTAGACGGGAAATCATAAGGTTTAACATCATATGTCTCGCCATTAAAAATATATTTCCCGTTAAGCTTACTGTTTGAGATATCAATCAGCTGCTCTTTCAACTGTTTGACCTCTTCATTAATACTGTCCAGCGCGGACTGCGGATTCGTTCCTGTGGAAGCTTGTACCGTCAACTCGCGCAGACGCTGTACGGCGTTACCTGCTTGATTCATAACCGTATCATTAAACTCAAGCCATGATATAGCACTGTCTACGTTTTTCTGATATTGATCGTTCGATGAAAGTTCTGCACGATAACGAAGGGAGTAAGTAATCCCTACCGGATCGTCCGAAGGTTTGTTGATCTTGCGACCTGTCGCCAGTTGGGTCTGGGTGTTGTTCATCTGCTGTGCGTTCCGGTTCAAGTTCAAAAGTAGCTGTGAACTGAGCATATTATTCGTTATTCTCATGGTCTGTTATGTCACTCCTTTCTTTTATCTGCCTACTGTCCCAGTAGAGTTAATCAACTTATCAAGTAATTCATCATATGTGGTCATAAATCGAGCAGATGCATTATATGCATGCTGGAACTTGATCATATTGGACATCTCTTCATCCAAAGATACTCCACTTACAGATTGACGACGGGTATCCACTTGCTCCACTAGGAACTCCGAGTTGGATGTCTGACGTGCAGCTTCCTGGGATTGTACCCCCAGTTGTCCCACAATAGCACTGAATTGTGCACCGATCGTTGCATTACGTAAACCGTCCGCTGATTTCATCGGTGTATCTTTCAGATTCGCAAGCAAAATGGCAAGTGTATTGTTACCTTTGATTACAGTCTCTGTACCAGAAGCATCCGATGTACGGAGCGAAGTAGCAATCTTATTCGGATCAGCCAAGATCTCTGCATTCAATGAAATATTTCCGGCTGTAATGGCTGTTCCACCACCCGCTGCTGTAAAGAATGGGACTCCTCCAGAATTAGTTCCATCCATGCTGTACCCAAGCTGATGTAGTCCGTTCAGACCTTTGACCGTAACCTTAAGATCTGTAGCTAGTGTCCGTGCTGCACCCGTGTATGTAACACCATCCAGGATAGTATTATCCGGCAAGACAGAACCCGCAGGAAGAGTAATCTCAATATCACCGTTGGCAAGCGTATTAGCTAAGTCATCCATTTGTTTCCGGTAATCACTTACCAATGTATCTCTGGACTTAATCATGCCATGAACTTCACCATTGGTGAGTGTGCCCGCAGTATATGCATCATTCAGAAAAGCAGGATCTACCGCCACTTGTACTGCTCCGCCTGTAACAAGTGCCTGTCCATTCATCTGGATCTGGTATCCTTGTTGAGAATCAGTAACCGTAATATTCATGATTTTGGACAGCTTATCGGTCATCAGATCACGTTGGTCACGCAAATCGTTGGCATTGTCGCCAAGAGACTCAATTTTCACAATGGCACTATTGAGGTTCGCAATGTTACCCAGGTAACCCTGGATTTCATTACTTTTCACAGCGATGTTACTGTCCAAATCCTGACTAAGCGCATCCAATTGGCGGCTAATCTGATTCATCGCATCCGTAAGAGCGAGAGTTGTTTCCTTGACAATCCGGCGTGCCGTAACATCCTCAGGGTTTTTACTCAGATCTGACCATGATTTGTAGAAGTTATCCATAACAGTCCGAAATCCGGTATCCGATGGCTCGTTGACAATAGCTTCAAGTTTCTCAAGCGTGTCTCGTTGAATGGACCAACTCCCGAAGTTGGTATTTTCATTGCGATATTGGTCATCCAGAAATTTCTCGCGCACACGTGTAATGGAGTCGAACTCTACCCCTGTACCGAGCTGTCCTGGTGTTGTGCTATGCAGAAATGCAAATGGCTCCATTGGAATGGATGCCTGCATGTTTACCTTTTGGCGTGAGTACCCTTCCGTGTTGGCATTGGCTACGTTATGACCTGTTGTGCTAAGAGCTGTCGTCTGTGTGAACAAACTGCGTTTAGCCGTTTCGATTGAATGAAATGTAGATGTCACCTGGTTTCCCCCTAATTAATCAGGCACGCGTGTCAAACAGACCGATTCGCCCTGGATTGCCGTTCTTATCAGCAGGATGCTGATATGTGGCATCCTGTTCTGGCCGAGAAGCAAAGATGTCCATTGAAAGATCAATAAACATCAACGATTGCTCGATCAGCTTTTGATTCAGTTGATTGATTTCCTTTAACTCCTGCAGTGTTCCCGCCAGCTTCTTCTGGACTTCAAGCAATCGCTGTTTGTCAGCCGGATCAAAAATCAGCTTCGAGATCTCCGTAATGTTCAGGTTCAGCATGGACTTGATCCCACGCTCCTGAAGCAATTCGTGAACTGCGCTCTGCCGTTCAATCTCCAATGGCTCTTGTTGTTTCATGAAACGGGATTCTTTGTTCAGAACGGCAATGAGTTCATCCACATCGTTTTTGACAATGACCTGTCTCTTGACCTCGCTGAGTGCCAGCATATCGCGGTGACTTTGTTCCATTTGCTGCAAAACTGCAATTAATCTGTCCAGTGCTGCCATTACGTGATCACCTATTCCTTATCAAAAGACTTAAAATACGGTAGCAATTTGTCAGCAAGCTTGCTGCTATCTACCTGATACGTTCCCGAACTCACCTGTTCTTTGAGTTCCTGTATCCGTTGTATGCGTCCTGCATCCTGTGTACGACTTTGTTCCTCAAGCATCTTCATCGCCTCCGGAGAAATGGATACCTCGTCCTTACGGCGGCTCTTCTTGGCATCAGCCTGCTGATTGGATTCAACGTTCCTTTGATATGAATTGATTGCTCCAATTCTACTCGGTTCATTGATTTTCATTCAAAATACACTTCCTTCCACGTTAGAATTTTACATTGATATACGTTTTTCTTACTTTATCTTTATGTTATCGAGATGATTAGGATAATAAAAAAAACCGATAATCTTTAATAAGTTTATCGGTACGTTTCAAAACATTTGTTATAGCAAAACATGTATTTGAGCCCTCGCTCCTATTAATCGCGTAGTTTGTCGAGAGCATTGTAGGTTCGTCCGCCTATATTGCCGTTATCCTTCTGACCTACATCGCGAGCCGCACTAGCCAAGTCTTTCGTCAAGCGATTACGACAAGAGTCACACATATGACCTTCCCGAATCAATGTTCCGCACACTTCACAAGGATACATCATATTCGGAGCGTTCTCGATGGAAATTCGTCCCTCACGGATGAACTTGGTAATGGTTTTGATCGAAACATCTGTTGCATCAGATAGTTCCTGTATGTTGGTGCCTTTGTTTTCGCGCAAATAATCTACACAGATCTGATATTCCTGTTCCATTTCCTTAATACAATTCGAGCATACATCTCGAAAATTTAACGCATATAATTTACCACAGCGAGGACAATTACCTAGATTCATCGCTAAAACGCCCCTCTCAAACTTCCATTTCCGAATAGATAATAACTATACATTACCTTATTTTCTCTGATGAAGCCATAGTCTATTTACAAAACAAAAAAGGGGAACAGGATGCACATATATGCAAGCCCGTTCCCCCACTTTAATTCATTAATTCAATGTTCTAATGTTTAGTACAGCAGACCACACGCTTGTGTTCTGGTCATTGAATACCCGAATACGATATTTATGCAAACTGGACGGTAACAAGTCGGAATGAATAAACGTTGCATTACTGACAGTCGCCACAATTTGCCCGTCGGCTTCAATTTCGTAAGACGAAGCTCCCTCAATAGCGTCCCAAGTCAGAATAACGTTTGTTCTGTCCGAAGTTCCTTTCAGCACAGGTGTAGTTAATTGAGTCATTCCACTTATACTCTCACTCCAAGCTCCTGCACCAGAAGCATTTTTGGCACGAATCCGGAAGGTATGCTCCGTATTTGGTGCAAGTCCGCTCTTCGTATAAGCAGCTCCACTGACGGCAACCACCGTACCATCAATCTCTAGGTCATAACCGGTAGCTCCAGTTACAGCACTCCATCTTAGCGTGATCGCCGCTGTGGTTGCAGAGTTAATACTCAAGCCTGAGACACTCGCAGGTAACGTAGTTTGAGACAACACTGCTGTCCATGCACTCACATTGGTGTCGGTCAGGGCACGAACACGATATTTATGAATCGTTCCACCAAGCACTCCATTGTGTACATACATGAGATCACTCACCGTAGCAACTACTGTGCCATCTGCCTCAATCTCATATTTAGTTGCACCAGCAACTTCATTCCATGTCAGCGTAACTGCCGTTTCTTCAGGTACACCTTTCAGCGTTGTGGGTACATTCAACTGGGTCGAAGCAGTTACGATCTCACTCCAGCTACCCATGCCAGCAGCATTCTTCGCACGAATACGGAAGGTATGGTCTGTATTGGCTAGAAGACCACTTTTCGTATAAGCAGATCCACTCACAGAAATTACAGCACCATCAATTTCCAAATCGTAAGCGGTGGCACCTGTAACAGGACTCCATTTCAACGAAATAGCAACAGGTGTAGCGGTATTTAGCATGAAACCGTTAACTGTAGCAGGGATCGTGCTTTGCGTCAGGACTGCTGTCCATGCACTTGTGTTTTCACCCTTTAACGCGCGAATTCTATACTTGTGAGCCGTTCCAGGCAATAAACCATCGTGTATATATACTGGCTCACTAACTATGCCAACAATTGTACCATCGGCTTCAACTTCATACGCTGTCATATCTTCTACATCCGACCACGAAAGATTGATTGCTGTTTCTTCCGATGTTGCCTTTAATACAGGTGTGTTTAAAAGCGTCATACCACTGATTAGATCGCTCCAAGTACCTACTCCTGCGGCGTTCTTTGAACGAATACGGAAGGTGTGCTCCGTATTCGCAGCAAGACCACTCTTCGTATAGGACACTCCCGTTACTGGAACAACGGTACCATCAATTTCTAAGTCATACCCCGTTGCCCCAGTTACTGCTGTCCATTTTAGAGTGATACCCACATTCGTAACAGCACTAATATTAAGTCCTGCAACTGAAGCTGGTATCGTACTTTGAGTCAGCATAGCAGTCCATACACTCGTATTGGTATTCGTTAGAGCACGTATACGATACTTGTGTGCAGTTCCTGGTAACAATCCATTATGTGAGTATGCCGGATCACTAACTGTGGCAATCACTGTACCGTCGGCTTCAATTTCATAAGTAACTGCATCTGAGACCGCTACCCAAGTTAAGTTAATTGAAGTTTCTTCTGATGTTGCTTTTAATACGGGTGTATTCAGTAGTGTTGTTCCGCTAATCAGATCACTCCAGGCACCTACGCCTGCCGCATTCTTCGAACGGATACGGAAGGTATGATCTGTATTTGCTGCAAGCCCGCTCTTCGTGTAGGCTACTCCCGTTACTGGGACAATGGTACCGTCAATCTCTATATCATATCCCGTCGCCCCAGTCACTGCCGTCCATTTCAATGCAATGGCTACGTTCGTCGCAGAGCTAATATTCAACCCTGTAACCGAAGCCGGTATTGTACTTTGCGTCAACATCGTTGTCCATGCACTCGTATTAATATCCGTAAGAGCACGGATTCGATACTTATGCGCAGTCCCTGGTAACAGATCAACATGTTCATACGCCGGATCACTAACTGTTGCAATCACTGCACCATCGGCTTCAATCTCATAAGTAGTAGCGTCTGCAACAGCTGCCCAAGTTAGGTTAATTGCCTTTTCTTCTGATGTTGCTTTTAATACGGGTGTATTCAGTAGTGTTGTTCCGCTAATCAGATCGCTCCAAGCACCTACGCCTGCCGCATTCTTCGAACGGATACGGAAGGTATGATCTGTATTTGCTGCAAGCCCGCTCTTCGTGTAGGCTACTCCCGTTACTGGGACAATGGTACCGTCAATTTCTAGATCATACCCCGTCGCTCCAGTTACTGCTGTCCATTTCAAGGCCATGGCTGCATTCGTCGCCGAGGTAACAGTCAACCCTGTAACCGAAGCCGGTATCGTGCTTTGCGTCAACATTGTTGTCCATGCACTTGTATTGTTTTCTGTCAAAGCACGAATACGATACTTATGTGCCGTTCCCGGCAATAGATCGCTGTGTACAAATGTTAGTTCGCCGGATGTTGTCATAACAGTACCATCGGCTTCAATCTCGTATGTAGTCGCATCTGCTACATCAGCCCAAGTCAGGTTAATATTCGTTTCTTCTGATGCCGCCTTTAATACAGGTGTATTCAACAGTGTCGTTGTACTGAGCGGATCACTCCAATCACCCACACCTGCAGCATTTTTCGAACGAATACGGAAGGTGTGTTCTGTATTTGCTGCAAGGCTACTCTTTGTGTAGGCTACGCCAGTAACAGCTACAATTGTACGGTCAATCTCCAAATCATAACCTGTCGCTCCTATCACTGCTGTCCATTTCAGACCAACAGCTGCATTAGTGACCGAGTTTAGAGTGAGATTCGAAACAGGACCAGGGAGTGTACTCTGGGACAAAATTGTAGTCCATGCACTTGTATTCGTATCGTTCAAAGCTCGTACACGATATTTATGAAGTGTCCCTGGTGATAGATCAGTGTGTGTATAAGCCGGATCTACAACAATTCCTACGTTAACTCCATCAGCTTCAACCTCATAAGAGGTAGCCCCCTCAGTTGCAGGCCATGCCAAAAACATATCTTCTTGCGAAGAAATCGCTTTAATAACAGGCGTACTTAGAAGTGTCGAAACAGTTAGCATGTCAGTCCACTTACCAACGCCGCCTGCATTTTTAGATCTCAATCGAAATGTATGCTCGGTATTGGGTGTAAGAGCTGTCTTGCTGTATGTTGTACCAGAGACCGGAACAACGACCCCATCAACCTCCAGGTCATATCCACTAGAACCTTTAATTGCAGTCCAACTTAAAGAGATTTTATTGAATGTATTTTCTGTAATTTTCAAACCGCTTGCTGAGTCAGGTACAACAAGTTGCGTAGCCGTTCTACTCCAGTTGCTCTCATTATCTGATGATACTGCTTTTAATGCATAGGTATGACTGGAATTGGCCTCCAAGCCAACGTGTTCGTAATTCGTTACATTACCTAGGTCAATTGGGGCTTCACCATCAATCTGGAGTTGATATCCATCGGCATGATTAATTGCAGCCCACTCTATTATATTTTTCCCTTGCTCAGAGCTCGTGGAGATCACAGGTTCGTTAAGCAGTGTTTTGATATTAAAGACACTACTCCAATCACTTTTTCCTATCGAATTTATAGCACGTATTTTGTAAGAGTAAATTTTGTTAGGAATAAGTACAGCATCATCGAAGCTGGTACCATAATAAGGACCTATTAAAGTACCATCACGCTCAATTTCATATTGTACAGCTTCCTGTGCATGATCCCAACGAATATGAGTCGTGTTTTCACTTGAGTTACCCGTTATATTCAAAGGCACAGAGGGTACATTATTAATTGGTAACGGATTTACCTCCTGTTTAGTAAAAAAAGCGGGTTCAGCTTTACGTGTATAGTACGGATTAAGTTCAGAGTAAAAATCTACAACTTCCCCCGTATCTGCGTTTACAACCAAACTCAACTGTCTGACATCATAATCATATACATCAATCGGTGTCAGTTGACCTAGCACATTATAGTGTGTGATATCCCATTGTCCGACTTGGTTATACGGTTGTCTGTACGTCATCTCGGTAGCAATCTCACGAACTTTGCTTAAATCAATGAGAAAAGCATTATCGATCTGTCCGGCATATTTGGATGTATACGATCCAAAACTTATATTAGTAATATCACTTGGGAAACCCAGGATAGACTGCATTCTGGTGAAAGAATATCCCGTTGATGAAATATTGTAGGATCTAGCCCAACTCAGTTTAACTGATTTTTGGTTCACCTCTAATTGGCCGTTATTGTTGGTCATTACATATTGATAATCATTGCTTGATGAGACTATCCCGCTTCCTACCGCTGCATGTGCCCGGTTCCCCCCGTACACGCCAAACTGTCCGAATACCAGCATGAATACTAGTAGACGGACAGTCCATAAGTAAAATCCGTTTTTTCTTTTTCCTGCGACCACTTTTGTTCTCCCCTTCAAAAGATATGTTGTGCCACTCCCTATGCTGTCACCTGTGGTGAACGGCAAAACTATCTATTCTGCGTGAGAAAACCAATTCCTCTTTTTTACATGTAAAAAATTTCTTATTGCGCTTTCATTTATAATTTCATCAAACAACTATATTTCAAACGGTATAAATACGAAAACAGGAATTCGCAAATGTGAAATTATTAATACAGGAACGCATTTTCCTATCTATTAGAATGTAAAGCGTAGGTTGTGTATGTAGGGAGACTTGAAGAATATTAAACATAGCTCAATATACTGGTTTTCCGATTAGGATCTTGCCAGTGTCAGCGTGTAAATCTCGATTGGAATCTCCATGTAGAAGCTAGCATTTAGAATAACCCGCCCACAAGCGTCCAAGGTGCTGCCTGTTGTGTAGATATCATCGATTAGAAGTAACTGTATGGGTTTGGCATGTGACATGCCCATATGTGTTGGCAGATGAGATCTCCTGTTTATCTCTTCAATTAACTGTATGCCATCCGGGTTGATGGAAAAAGCGTTTTTCATCGTTTCAATACGCTCACCGCGTGATTTGAAGCTTTGTTTGGTGGTGTTGATCTGGCGCTGCAACAGATCCACGATGGGTAGGCGGCAAGCGGTGGCGAGCCCAGCAGCCAGCCGCTCCGCCTGATTGAAGCCACGTTCGGCCAGCCGCTCGCTGCTCACCGGGACATAGGTGACCGCGTCAGGCCGCCATTGTGGCTTCGTTTGTTGAGCATGTGTGGCGGAATGAGCCACGGGGGCTGGGGGTTCTTTTGCCAAAGCAGAATTTCGTTCTTCGCTCATCGCTTGAAAGGCTTGAATCAACAGTGCGGTTAAAAGCGGCGCGTATCGTTCATGGCCTCTGAATTTGTACATGCCGATCCATTCTTTCATTATAGTGTTGTATTGTACGGCGCTGCGATTGGAGACAAAAGAACGGTTTTGCATATGTGGACGAACACAGTCCGGGCATCCGACACCCCGACCACAACGCAGGCAACGGATGGAACGGATCCATGGAATCTGCTTCACACAACGTGGGCATATGCCTGGATAGGTATAAGACAGAATCGCTCGAGTCCCACATGTCAGACAAATAGCTCCCGGCGGGGCGAGCAGATGGTGAAGACGCTGGGTCAGGTGCTGTGCATGATCGGTTATGTTGCTGAGCCAGTTGAACATAGGGGGCATACCTCCAGTCTTGGGAATGTATTGTGAAATGTGGAACCGAACTTGGCAGATGACAATTATGTCTGGGATGGTGGATGCAGGTAGCCTTTGCGACGAGCGATCGTGTTCATTTTCCGAATCTGTGCAACGGCCTTCACCTGAGAACGCGTCCGACGAGATGATGCAAAAACCACTCTACCCGCCGGGTCATCCATGGAACGCCCTGCTCTGCCCGCCATCTGAACCAGTGAAGCTTCATCAAAGAGACCATTGTCTGCATCCAATATAAAAACATCACTGCGCGGAATGGTCACTCCACGCTCCAGAATTGTGGTGGTTACGAGCAGACGAATGTCGCGATCACGAAAGGCTGTAACTTTGCTAGCGCGATCGGGGTCTTGGGATGAAGTTCCTTCGATATGGATTCCGGGAAAAGTACGGCGCATCAGATTCACAAACGCCTCAATCTGGGCAATACGTGTCACAAACACAAATACCTGGGCGTCACGCTCCAATGAAATTTGGATGTTAGTCCTCAAGGCAGATGGAAGATTTCGTTTCTTAATACATTCAGCAACAGTAACCATCTTGACCAAGCGCGGGACAGGCAAAGGATGACGGTGAAAACGTACCGGGACTTTGGCATGGGCAAGCATCCCCTTTGCCGCTTCCTTCTGCAGCCGAGCTGGCGGTGTAGCAGATAGATAGACAAAATTCCCCTCCGGTTTACAGGAGGATGCCGCCGCGTGAGCGAGCATGGGATCGTTATAATAAGGGAACGCATCCAGTTCGTCGATGATAACGAGATCAAACCCTTGATAAAAGCGCATCAGTTGGTGTGTGGTCGCAAGCGTGAGCTGAGCGTCTTTCCAGCGTTCGTCACTGCCTCCGTAAAGAGTAGCGAGCGAGGTGTCCGGAAAAGCTTTGGCCAGACGTGGAGCCAGCTCCAGTACCACGTCCCTGCGCGGCGTAGCGGCCAGAGCCCGTCCGCCGCGATCCAATGTATGTTGGAGCAAGGGGAATATCATTTCCGTCTTGCCGGCCCCAGTCACGGCCCATAGCAAGAACCTCCCCGGCCCATCCCCTGCGGGTGGCCGGGCCAA
>NZ_JBBOTQ010000018.1:0-87374 GCF_038005685.1 Priestia sp. FSL H7-0729 | reverse complement strand
GCGGCGGCGATCAGCGCTTGCCATGCCGTAGGCGGCAAGCTTACCCGGGCGGCTACGCTTGCGATGGCATGCGGCCGCCCTGTGGCTGCGGCCAGCAACAACAGCCGGTGCCATGCAGGCAAGCTGCCAGGTTGCATGCTTAGCGCCGCCGTGTACGCGGCTTCTGCCTCTGCCCAGCGGCCAGCCCGCTCATGGGCCATGCCTTCCAGTGTCAGGCTGCGATAGGTCCCAGCACCAGAGACGGATGTATACCTGCTGGCTGTGGAAGCGGCCGATTTAGCCTGTTTTAACCAGCCCAAGGCCATATCCTCTCTCCCTTGATCCAGTTCAAGTACAGCACCAAGCTCCAACAAATCCGGAAAATCCCCATACACGGGTGCCCAAGCTTCCACCACAGCAAGCGCCCGTTCCGGACTGCCACTCTCTCGCCAGGCGTAAGCCGTTTTCAGCACCAGATCCGAGTGATATCCACAATCCGGCATAAGCTGCGCCAATAATGGCTGTAACAACCGAAGTGCTTCATTATAATTTGCATGCTGAAACCATTCGGCAGCCAGAGCATATAACAGCTCCGGTTGATCACCCTCCTGATTCAACGCGGATCGTATCAGCTGCATGTTCCGTGTACCTTTATTTTTGGCGTTAATCACCTGCTCCAGATATCCATAATGAATGACCTTAAGCCCAGAATGAAGCACACCTTGCGGAGTAATTGCCATGATGGAAGATGCAATCTCTTCATGAATTCTGCCCTGAAAGGCAATTCGGGGATCATTTCGAAACAATCGACATACCGCATCCGTCACACGCTCTTCACCGGACACACCCAGCAGACTTGTGACCTGTATCCAGTACCCCCATACGTCGTCTCTGCTTGCCGCTAACAACTGCACGAGTTCTGCCTTCATCTGCGGGGTCTGTACCCACACTTCATCTGCATCAAGCACCAGAATCCAAGGTTTCGTAGCAGCTGCCAGTGACAGATTACGGGCTTCACTGAAATCTCCGTTCCATTCCGTACGGATTACAACAGCACCATGAAGGCGTGCAATTTCAGTTGTGTTGTCTACCGAGCCTGTGTCCACAACGATGATCTCATCCACAACATCCCTGACTGCATTCAAGCACCGCTGGAGTGACCCGGCTTCATTCTTCACGATCATGCACAAGCTAATCCCCGACTCCACAATCACCACCATCCCTCACTAACGGAGTCCGCCCCCATTCAGAACCCAGCTGTATTTGCTTTAACTCCCTCATCTACGTGGTTCCTCTCAGCTCTCAAACCCGTCAGCTCCCGGCAACTCCAGCCGAATATGCTGAACGACAGGCCAACAACGGTGCCGTTGTCCATCCGTATGCTGAGCAAACACCTCCAGATGATGATCTGCCGCACTAACCAATCCTTTCACCAGCCAGCTGGTTCCCACCGGCGTATCCAAAGATCCAGGGAATGGCCCCATATCTTCTCCTTTTTCCCTATCCATATCCCTCTCGCTTCTCTTCCCTTCCTCTTTCTCCTTCTCTCCTACGCGAGCGCTCTCTTCTGGCGATAACCCTTCTCCGGACAATTGCTGTCGACACAGCTGAATCAGGCTATGCAGCTCTTTCCATCTCCCCGACTGTACACATCCTTCCATCATCAGTCCAAGAGCCTGCCAACCGTCATACTCTGCTCCTGCAACCGTTCCGTCCATGCTGGGGTCCATGACCTTCTTCGTTGTCGCTCTCAGATCCACCATTTGTCCGGTCTGTCCCACAAGCCGCTCATGCGTGACGGCACCAAGCTGTGAACTACGCTTCAACCACAACGTCAGTGGATCATCTCCGTTGACTTCCTTCCCCTCAATCCACTCCAAACGTTCAAGCCATCGGGCAGACAAGATCGCGAGCTTCCCTTTTCTCCGCTGCACAGGTTGCAGTTTCTGACGTGCATTGTTCCATCTCCCTTGCTGAATGTGGAGCATCGCTTCTGCCACGGATAAGCGCTCCCTCATCTCTCCGGTGGGTTGTGAGGAGGATATACCCGGCAACAATTGCAGAGCCGCATCATAACAACGGGATTGCTCCAGAATGCCCAATACTTTATGCGTGGCCTCTTCCGAACTTAGGGCAAAGCGCTCCCTCACAAGCTCCGGAATCTGATGTTCCTGCCCGGAGACTCGCATCATTCGGAATATCCGATAGAGTGGCGGCAGCAGACTGGATTTGGCGCGCACCGCTTCCACGTAAGCATCCACCGCACCCTCCAGATCGGCCCTTCCTTCCAGTAATCGTCCTAACGTATACCACGTCTGATAGGTACCCATGCCTTCCTCCGTATGATAGATGGCCGGAGGCGGTCCCATGCGAACGGCTTCACGGAGCGAATACTCTGCCCGATCTGCATCGCCCAAGGCATCTGCACATACCCCGCGATGGTGCATTAGATCCGTGTACTCTGGAAAGAGTTCAAGCGCAGCATCAATGCGATCCAATGCCTCCTGCCAGCGATTCAGATGCTGAAGACAACGAACTTCATATTTGAACAGCAGATGCGCGTAACTGGTCACCGCAGGATCAATCCCCATCCGAGCCACACCAAACGTCTTCAATGCCCGCTCCGCTTCCCCCACACGCAGATACTCCACACCCAGATTATAGTGATGGAACGGCTGATCCGGTTCTTCCTCCACGGCCTGTTCCAGCAGGCGAACATTTCGGTTCACCTTATCTTTGCGCTCCACAATCGCTGTCTGATACCCATAATGATGGATAACCATGTCCGTCACATGAAAAGCAGCCTCTGGATTCTCACGACAGATCGCCGCCGCAATCTGCTCATGAATCCGACCTTCGAACCGATGACCCGGAGCATTGCGGAAGAGACGTAAAACCGGATTCACGGTAGCCCCCTGCTGACCCGTACCTGTATAGTTATGAATGTTTAAAAACAATCCGTCACATCCGCTGACCGCCGTCCAGCTCCTGATCTGCTCCCGCGCAGCCCTATCAAGCGCCTCGTCCGCATCAAGAAAGAGAATCCAGTCGCCGGAAGCCTGCTCCAGGCCAGCATTCCGTGCTGCGGCAAAGTCATCGCACCACTCAAATGGCACCACCATCGCGCCATACTGCTGTGCAATCTGCGCGCTGAGATCCGACGAGCCGGTGTCCACTACAATTATTTCGTCCACCGCTCCTTGGACACTGGCAAGACAATGAGGCAGCAACTCTTCCTCATCCTTCACGATCATGCATAGGGAAATCCGTTCTGCTCGCAAGCTGATTCCTCCTTTCCTTCGCTTGGAAAAGCGTACGCCACGGGATGCCTTCGGTCGTACGCAGCCTTTGTTCCAGTGCAGTTTGTTGTGCCAGAAGTGACCCTGAAGACGGAGAACGAACCAGTTCCTTCCGTATCGCTTCCATTGCCAACCGCATGTAACATACAGCTGCTCCAGCTCGGGCCTGTCGCATATCAGGCTCTCGCTCCAGAGCTTGCTCAAACAAAGACAGCGCTTGATCATTGTGGCCTTTGGCATATAGCGTTTCACCCAGCCAAAATAGCCCTTCGGCATCCAGTTCGCTCTCGGTCATGCACTGAATCAGGATGTTCGCAGCTACCATGGTATACCCCTGACGATACAGCAACCCTGCAAACTCCCGTCGTAAAGTCACAGCCTTTCCCCAAGGGTCACGCATCATTAGTGCACGCAACTCATGCAGCCGCTCAGCAAGTGTAAGCTGTCCTGTCTTTACGGCTTGCTCCACAACCTTCTCTGCTACCATCTCTGCTTGTGGACCCCATTGCATAAGTTTCTGTTCTAGTGAAGCAGGCTCCATGCTTCGTGGCTCTTTGGTCAACTGATCCAACAGTCGATCCATGACCTTCCATACGTTCTTTTCCTGTGGAAGCGTAGTTGCGAGGAACGCCTCGGATAATCGTAATCCATTGGCCCAACAAGCCAATGCCCAATCCATTCTGTGCTCCACCGGCAGATTGACTTCGTGCACATCACCAACGCCCCAGTGTTCTTCTGCCAATTGAAGTGCTTCAGGTACCTTATTCGCACACAACATCCAATGGATCTGATCCGCTACATGGATACGAGCAGCCCGCGCATCTGTATCCAGCATTTTCAATGCCTGCTCATATGCTCCGCAGCCTGCCAGAACATAAACCACTTGCACCAGATGATCCTCATTCTTCACCGCATATGAATGGGGCATTTCACCACGAATCGAATCACCGTGACCCGACTTCTCGTTTCTTCTGCATCTGGCAAGCAATGTTTCTGCTATGTTCTCATCGGTTTCACCGGATTGTTGCAGCACATCTGCCAACCCTGCCCATGCCGGAATATATGTGAACATGCTGTCCAGAGCCAGCCCATACAGATGTGCAGACTCATGAAGGAATCCCCGTTTCTGTGCAAGTCTGGCCATCGCGATATAAGCTCTGTAACTATCAGAACCTGCTTCCATTACATATGACGTGTCTACCGAGCTACCGCCATCACTCTGTCCAACACAATCCGTTCCCTTCCGGCAGTCCGTTGCTCGGGCATAGGATTGATATGCACGCTCCTCTAAACCTTGCTGCTCCAACGTCTCCCCATACAACAGGTGCAGATCGGCATAGGCTGGATAACGTTGTCTTTCCATGGACAAAATTGCATGTGCCTCGTCATAACGTTCCGTTCCTACAAGGGTCTTAGCATAATCTCTAACCAGTGTAGGACGATATGGCGCGAGCAGCTCTGTCCGATGTAATGATTCACGGAACGCATCAATTGCCTGTTCAATCTGACCAAGCTGGCAGTACGTCACTCCCAGATTGTACAGGTGAAAAGGCTGTGCAGGCTCATCTGCAAGTTCCCGCTCGATTAGTCTTAAGTTTCGTCTTGGTTTATGTCCCTTCGCAATCCAGGAAGCCAGATATCCATCATGAATGAGACCTAGCGGGGCAAGCGGTTCAGTCTCGATCAATTGGCTTTGTTCATCTGTATTACTCTCGCTCTTATTCATATCAGCAGCCTCATCTTGGGCAAACCTACATGGGATATTACGAACCAACTGCTCATGGACGCGTCCCGTATATCGATATCCCTGATGAGCACGGAATAGTCTCACTGGCTGGGAGATTACCCTTTCTTCCACCCCTTCACCGTATCGATTCTCTATGGTAATCCGTAATCTTGAGATGCTTTTATGGACTTTAGACAAATAATTCAGCAGATCTTCCAATCCATGCGTAACGTACTCATCGGCATCCAAACACAGGATCCATTCCGTACTCGCCAGAGGCAGACTGATATTTCGTGCATAAGCAAAGTCATCTTGCCAGCAGGCGTGCAAGACCGTTGCTCCGTACGTTTTGGCGATCTCGGGTGTGCGGTCAGTTGATCCCGTGTCGGTAATAAAACATTCAACGCCATCATGCTTCAAGCTGTTGAGACAGCGGGGCAGGTGATGTTCTTCATTTTGCACAATCATATGGATTCCAAGTAAACGGTTCTTCAAAGGCAACCACCTCCAATGCAAAAAGGTACATGAAGTCCACCAAAGGAACTCCATGTACCTATATGACAAATAAATGGGTTATGTGCCTTGTCCATTGAAGAACACATCAATCGTACTTGGTGCACCAACTAGGCTGGAGCGGTAGGATAGACGTGTATATTTGAGGAAACGCTGTGGTACAAGTACATCCACTGATCCGGACAAAATGCCAGTTACCGTCGTTACATCCGTGTACCAGTTCGAACCGTTTGCGCTGATCTCAACGCGAGCATCTACCCGATTTACACCAGGTCCCCTGTTGTATACAAAGAAAGAATACGTACCAAATACACTGGTTGTCACCGCAGGGAGCGCCGTGAAGGTGTTTGCGGTAGGGGTACTTATGAGTTGGGACTCCTGAAAACTCTTCTGTGAAATGGACGTCACACTGCTGAGCGTCCCTGCGGTAATCGTAGCACCAAGCACGCTGGTGATGGTTCCGTTTAATAAGTTAGTTAGTGTTCCTGCGGTGATCGTTGCCCCAAGCACACTCGTAATCGTACCATTCAGCAAGTTCGTCAACGTACCTGCAGTTACGGTTGCACCAAGCACGCTGGTAATCGTTCCGTTCAACAAGTTGGTCAGCGTGCCTGCGGTGATCGTTGCTCCCAGCACACTTGTAATTGTACCATTCAGCAAGTTCGTTAATGTTCCTGCTGTTACCGTGGCTCCGAGCACACTCGTGATCGTTCCGGCTGTAATCGTCGCCCCAAGTACGCTGGTAATCGTTCCGGCCGTGATTGTTGCTCCCAATACACTTGTAATCGTACCATTTAGCAAGTTTGTCAGTGTTCCCGCTGTCACCGTGGCTCCGAGCACACTGGTAATGGTTCCGGCTGTGATCGTCGCCCCGAGTACACTTGTGATCGTACCATTCAACAAGTTCGTCAGTGTCCCTGCGGTCACCGTAGCTCCAAGCACACTGGTAATGGTTCCGGCTGTGATCGTCGCCCCAAGTACGCTTGTGATCGTACCATTCAACAGGTTCGTCAGTGTCCCTGCGGTCACTGTGGCTCCGAGCACACTGGTGATCGTTCCGGCTGTGATCGTCGCCCCAAGTACGCTAGTGATCGTACCATTCAACAGGTTCGTCAGTGTCCCTGCTGTCACCGTGGCTCCGAGCACACTGGTAATGGTTCCGGCTGTGATCGTCGCCCCGAGTACACTTGTAATCGTACCATTTAGCAGGTTTGTCAGTGTCCCTGCTGTCACCGTAGCTCCAAGCACACTCGTGATCGTACCATTCAGCAAGTTCGTGAGTGTTCCCGCTGTCACCGTAGCTCCGAGCACACTGGTGATGGTTCCCGCCGTGATGGTCGCTCCCAATACACTTGTGATGGTACCGTTCAGTAAGTTCGTTAAGGTACCCGCAGTAACTGTAGCTCCGAGCACACTGTTAATTGTACCTGCTGTGATTGTCGCTCCAAGTACACTCGAGATGGTTCCGTTCAGAATGTTGGTAATGGTTCCGGCGTTAATGGTAACGGTAGTCAAACCTGAGATGTTACTGATGGTTCCGTCCAAAATAATGCCAACCACATTCCCGCTCGGATCGGTTCTGACGGGCTGAGCTGTGCCTGTACTATCTTGACCGAAAATCAACGTTCTCAGATTATCCGGATTCGTATTAAACGTCGTAAAGTTAGGCATATGCCTCGTCCTCCTCCCTGGTCAAATCTTCGTGATCATACTCCCTTACGGCATACGCTGCGCCTGAAAGTAAACATCGAGCCGGGTCGGTTGATCCGGTTCGACGGACTGAATTGCAAGCCGGGTATAATGCAAAAATCGCAATGGTACCAGTGCTTTGGTCTGTCCTCCCGCGATCACCTCCTGGCTATCCACAGCATAGTCCGAGGCATTGGGGCTGATCTGGATCTGTACAAGAGCCGGATGTTTCCCCCGATTCACTACGCCATAGGTGTACATGCTGAGTGATGAGGTGTCTTGTGCAGGGAGTGAATTCATGCTGCTACTGGTTTCCGCCCCGACATACGTATGCTCTGTAAAACAATGAATAGCACCAGGGAGTTTCGTACGTGAGGAAGCACCCTGCTTGAACCGGGGACGAGTAATCCGGGAACAAGGGGGTTTCAGCAATTTAGCGCGGCAGGAATGACGGGAGCGGCGGCGACTGACATATTTAGTTGGTTGCTTCGATCTCTTCTTGCTTCGCTTCGCTGTTCGACTCATCTCGATTTCCCCTTAAAAAATGTGCTTACGCATCGTATGCCCGGATAGGAAATACGGGCACGGCAACCGCCTTTATTTCCAGATATGCGGCTCAGTCCCCAATCCATATTTCTTCTTTTGACATACACTGCAAGTACAATGAAATGCGATTCAACCGGATTATTTCTCAAAATGAACTGGTCTATGGGAGGTGGATGAGATAACCAACTATAATGTATTCAACCAATCCAATGGTCCCCTGTTTACTCAATTAACCAACACCTTCTCGGCACCTGGAATTGAAGCTTCTCCAGACAGCGGTGCTGCTGCTGCTGGAAGTTTCTTTGCCCTAACGACCAACAATTCCTCGATTCCTTCCAACCAGAACCTTCTACTACAAGTCGTGAATGCAGTAGGCAGTGGAAGAACCCTACGGATCTCCAGCCTCACTGGAGGCACAACAGCCGCGGCCACCCTTGTTATCTATTCAGGAGGAACGGTAACTGCGGGGAGCACACCTGTGCCCGTCAACACGCTACTTGGAAACACGAACACCAGTGTAGTTACCACAAGGCAGAATACAGGTACTCTGGGAGGGACTTTCACGAGCATCGCAAGTATTCCGCTCACCGCAGGGATGTATTCATTAGATCTGAACGGTTCGATAATTGTCCCACCAGGACAAACATTCTCCATTAGCGTAGGAACGGGGAATCAGACAGCAGCCATTAATCTGTTCTGGTGGGAGTTCTGAGTTTGATCATAGTAAAAGGTGGTGTATACAGTGCCAAACAATAATGTATTCAACCCGTTAAGCCAGCCCGTCTACACGTCGAATACAAATACCTATACCTCTCCTGGCATTGTTGCCCCACCGGAGAACGATGCCGGAAACACGGGCAACCTGTACAATGCAGGTTCCACCAACTCCACAACACTGGGGTTGCTGGGAGGAACGGTAATCGCCACCGTACAATTGGCCAATCCGGCAGGGAGTGGGAAAACCCTGTACGTATCACGGCTCTCCGGTGGAATCACAGTTGCACTGAATCTGTTGTCATCCTTCAGCGGTTCCATGAGTCTGACCGCAAATGGAACACTAAGCTCTCCCAGTACACTCACATCAGTCAACAGTAATCTTTCCAGCAGCAATACCAGCGTAGCCACGGTACGATTCTCTGCTGCTGCACCTTCAGGAGCGACCCCATTGATGGCTATGCCCCTTCAAGCAGGGCCGTTTCTATCCAATGAATTTGGCCGTTACGTGGTTCCTCCGGGTCAAGCCATTAATCTCTCTGTCAGCGGATCACTTTCGGTTGGTGGGCTGATGGCCTCCACTGCTTATTTTGCTTGGTGGGAAGTATGATTCGTTCATCGATGCATAACATATACAACGTGCAAACAACCGCCTTCGGATGAATACGGAAGCGGCTGTTCATTTTTATTCCAGATGCATTGAAGTTAACAAACGTTAACCGGACGAGACTGTCAGACCGTTTCCTGCGGAACGGTCTCTTTTGCTTCCGATAGGAGAGGCTGTTTCCCCTCCCATAAGATGCGCTGTAGCAGTATGCCAGCAAGACCAATCACCAGCGTAGCAAGACCAATATATTGAAAAGTGGGGCTCGGCCCTGCAACTCGAATGAGGGCTCCACCTGCAAGTGGAGCTATGACAAGTACAACGCTGGATAGTGAATTTTGAATGCCGAATACGCGTCCCACATAGGCAGCAGGGGTCTCCTTTTGCAACAAATAATTCAGTGTTACCATGAAGAGCCCATTGCCTACCCCAATGCATAACCCCCACATTAAGACCCAAATTTCAGGTGTTTGCGGGCCAATCCACCCTAATGCAGCAATTCCAGCCCCGATGAACAGATATCCTCCACCGAGTCCCCACCCATACCCGATTCTCGGCAAGCGATTTAACAGCAAAATGATGACTATGGCTCCGGCACCTCCCGATGAACCCAACCAACCTAACAGCGATTCATTCCCCGGCTTGATTTCCCGAAACAGAGTCGTAAATTGATAATCGATCATCAGGATAGCCATGAGTCCAAAACAGCCGAACCAAATCGTACTCAGTACGGTGCGACTGCTCCGTATAAAACGCCAACCCTGCTTCCACTGGGAGAACAAGGATTCCGATTCATCTTTTTCACCAACAGCATTTCCGTCTGATACAACGGACTCCAACTTCTCCCCCAAATGACGCAAGGGCCATAATACCACACCAGACAACAGGCGGGTACAGGCATTAATGACAATACAGATCTGTGGTGAAAAGAAGGTCAAAATGACTGCACCCAGCAGTGGTCCCGCCACTTTCGAACACTGGTTCACAAAACCATTTAGGGACGATGCCTGAAATAGATGCTCCTCTGCCACCACCTGGCGGGTTAACGCCTGCTGGGCGGGAACATGGAACACTCCCATCATGGCTCGCAGGGCAAGAATTGGCAGCAGCCATATCGGGCTTGGTGCAAATAAAATTGCAATGGTTAATCCCACCGTGATTACATCACACAGGAGCATGATTTTCACTTTGTGCAGTCGATCTGCCAGTGCACCAGCAACGGAGCCCAGCAGTATGCCCGGTACGGCCATACATACAGGAATAAGGGCAATAATCAGCGGATCGGCGCCCCATCGGTAGGCCACCATCACCTGGATGGCGAGTGCATCAAACCAGTCTCCAAACGTAGCCAGCGAATATGCGATAAACATGCGGACAAACCGGAGATTGGTCCATAAACTTCTGGAGGATTCCGCAGATGAAGCGGAGGGTTCTGTGGATTCATTGGATGTGGGTTCATTTGAAATGACGGTCATACGTGTACTTCCTCCCTTGATTACAGCCGTGTGTGGTCTGTGTGTTCCTTGACTGTAATCATAAGAGAGTTATATCAGAGGAAGATCAGAGGATGGGGAGATAGGGGATAAAAATTTACGTATATCATCTACAATTCGTTGTTTATAGGTGGGAACACCATAATTTTTACCGATCTCTGTATACACTTGACGATATTTACTGCGCAGTCTGCCTTCAATTCGATGTTGATCCATGAACAGGAGAATCTGATATGCAGCATTCAGATATAGCGGCACATTCAGCGACATTTTCAACACGTCCAGTCCGTCATCCATCCTAAGTTCCGCTTCACGCACTCGCCCTTGCCGAAGCAACCATAAACCTTCCATCACCTGAAAACGTCCGATCTCCCGCAAATAGGGGGCATCCTTCAACCCTGCTCGCAGCACTGCCATTTGAGCCTCAACAGCTTCACCGCTACCACCCCACAGTTCCACGTATAACGCTGCAAGGGCTACCGGCAGTCTGAAATTCTTGAGCTCGTCTGTCTCTATCAGACGATACGTCTCCTCCAGTTGCATCCGGGCACGCTCGTATTGACCTACCTCTGCATAGAGTTCAATTATGTTCAATATGCGGAGTTCTCGAAGCAATTCCGCAGATAATGCCGATGAATTCAATGCTTGCTCATATAAGGGTAAGCTTTCTGATGGTTCTATTAGCGAATGAACAAAAATTAATAACCAGTATAAGCGTTCTTCAAAAGCAATTTCGTTGGTTGTACTCAGCCACTCCAGATCTCCCTGTATAAAATGAATATATAACTGATAATACGGGACAATCTGAATGCCTAGCGCTTCCTGCTGTTGGACAAGGGTCTGTATGGCATTTCCCTGTCCAAACAAGTGATATTTACGAAGTAATCCGTTGATAACTTCCTGCATTTCCGGGTCCTGAGCAGAGGGGCTGGCGGGTAGAGCGGACTTGTTCTCATGCACAGCAAGCCGATATCCGTAGCCCCGTACCGTATCCAGACTGATCTCATTCCAGCGTTTCAGCTTCTTGCGCAGACGATAGATATGATCATCCACGGTGCGTTCAACTGGATATTCCAAGGGCCATACTCGATCCAGCAGTTGGCTACGAGTGAAGGCTTTTTCCTTGTTTTCATATAGAAAATGCAGCAGTGCGAATTCCTTGGCGAGCAGGCGAATGGACTCCGTTCGCCGCGTGACCGTATATGTCCCTTCATCCAATTGTAAAGACATCCTAGGTTCCTCCTGCTATGTTAATTTGCTAATTCACAGTGAAATAGATTGTTCATCGTGTTCAACATACCACAAAAACCCTTTGCGAGAACGCAAAAGGTCTTTATGGTGTATCTGTTCTTCGAGCAAAGGGTTGATGTCAGTTCCTGGCCTTAACCGAGTACGACTCGGTCATCCGCTATTTTTTTGCCGCTAATCCGTTCGAATTCACCAAGCAACTCAGGTACAGTCAACGTACGTTTACGCTCTTCGCTGACATCCAGAATAATTCGGCCTTTGTCCATCATAATTAGACGGTTTCCCAAACGAATGGCCTGCTCCATATTGTGCGTCACCATCAGGGTCGTAAGTCTCATCTCACGCACAAGGGTTTCCGTCAGTTCCGTAATCAGTTCGGCACGTGAAGGGTCAAGGGCTGCCGTATGCTCATCCAATAGCAAAATCTGCGGCTGGGTAAAGGTAGCCATCAACAGGCTGAGTGCCTGCCGCTCTCCGCCAGACAAGAGACCCACTTTGGCATTGGGACGCTTCTCCAGTCCGATTCCCAGCTTCTCCAGTTGCGTGTTGAAAATCTCGCGTCTGGCACGGGTAACGCCGAAGCCCAGTCCGCGTCCTTTGCCACGTTTGTACGCCATAGCCATATTTTCTTCAATGGACATATGTGGTGCTGTTCCTGCCATCGGGTCCTGAAACACCCGGCCAATCCAGCTGCTACGCTTATGCTCCGGCAGGTTTTTAATGGAGCGGTCATTGATCAGCACATCACCCATATCCGGCTTCATCACACCCGAAATGATGTTCATCAGCGTGGATTTACCCGCTCCGTTACTGCCAATCACCGTCACAAAATCTCCCGGATTCATCGTCAGATTCACACCAACCAGCGCGGTCTTCTCGTCCGTTGTGCCTGGGTTGAACAGCTTGGTTACTTGCGTAATCTCCAGCATGCTCACATACCTCCCTTCGCCTGTTGACCCCCGGATCGCATCAACTCTTCTGTTCGTTTGCGAGCCAGACTTCGCTGCTTCATGGAGCGCTGCATCGTTGGGAATACAAGGGCGATAATGACGATCACCGCGGTGATCAACTTCAGATCAGATGTATCAAACCATTCGACCTGTAGGGCAAGTGCAACCACAATCCGGTAAATAATTGAACCAACGACTGCTGCAAGTGTGGCCCAGAATACCGTTCTTGCACCAAGAATGGCTTCACCGATAATCACCGAAGCCAGTCCGATGACGATCATCCCAATGCCCATCGTGATGTCCGCAAAACCGGATTGCTGGGCAATGAATGCACCAGACAGTGCAACCAGCCCATTGGATAAGCTGACACCTACAATCGTAGTCACATCCGTATTCGCACCAAAACTGCGAATCATGCGTTTGTTATCCCCTGTGGCGCGAAGCGCGAGTCCAACATCTGTTTTCATGAACAGATCCAGCATGATTTTGAACACAAGTACCACGATAATAATCAGTACCAGGACATGCTCACCTGAGAATGGAT
Organism: Priestia sp. FSL H7-0729; assembly: GCF_038005685.1. NCBI lineage: Bacteria > Bacillati > Bacillota > Bacilli > Caryophanales > Bacillaceae > Priestia > Priestia sp. FSL H7-0729. The sequence goes on along the minus strand of NZ_JBBOTQ010000018.1, from coordinate 74,069 downwards.
TATCCATACCCATAATGGATTTATTCGGTGCGCCAAGAATACGCATATTAATGGAGTAGAGCGCGATCATCATCAAAATCCCGGATAACAATCCATTTATCTTGCCTTTGGTATGAAGCAGGCCCGTACAAGCCCCGGCTACCATACCGCCAGCCATTGCCGCCAGACAGGCGAGCCAAGGAGAGAAGTCATTGGAGATCATCACCGCCGCGATTGCGCCCCCTGTTGTAAAACTTCCGTCTACGGTAAGGTCAGGAAAATCGAGTATGCGAAACGTAATGTATACACCAAGTGCCATCAGTGCATATAAAAGCCCCAGTTCGATTGCTCCTTCAATTGAATTCCAGCTTATACTCACGCTACTTCCTCCCTGTCTATCGAAAAGAATGAGGCGAACCCGTTGCACGTTCGCCTCGCATCCATACTACCGGATGATGATCCGATCAGATTATAGAATCAATCTCATAACTTATGAATTGATTCTATTGAATAATGTTGTTCTCCTGGTCTTTTACTTCCGCTTTCATCTCATCTGTAACCGTGATGCCTTGTGCCTCAGCTGCTTTCAGGTTCAAGATCAGATCCAGTTTGTCTGGAACGGTGACTTTCATATCACCCGGTTTTGTACCATTTTTCAGAATGTCCGCAGCCATCTCACCCACCTGATATCCATGGTCATAATATTTGAAGCCAACGGTTGCGAAAGCTCCTTTTTCAACGGTATCCCGATCACTGGAGAAGAACGGAATTTTATTGCTGTTCGCCGTTTGGATAATCGTATCAACCGCACTTACGACAGAGTTATCAAGCGTAATGTAGAAGGCATCTACTTTGCCAACCAGAGAGTCCGTTGCCTGTTTTACTTCAGAAGTATTCGTTACTGGTGCTTTCACCAGCTTGATATTATGTGTTGCGAGCGCTTTTTCTGCGTTATCTGCCATCACCACCGCATTCGGTTCACCTTCGTTAATGACCAAGCCTACCGTTTTTACATCCGGCAGATTTTTGGCGATAAAGTCAGCCAATTGTACGATGGCCTCCGGGTTCGTGTCGGATGCACCTGTAACATTGCCGCCCGGCTTGTCCATATCGGTTACCAGTTTGGCACCCAGCGGATCTGTTACTGCTGCGAACAACAATGGTTTGTCCTTCACTTGCTGAGCCAGAGCCAGCGCAGATGGTGTTGCGATTCCGAGTACGAGATCATTTTTGGAGTCACCCGAGATTTTCTGTGCAATGGACAGGTTGTTCGTCGAATCTCCTTGCGCGTTATTGTAATCGATTTTGAGGTTCTTGTTCTCTTCGATGCCCGCATCCTTCAGGGCTGCAATGAATCCTTCACGTGTAGCGTCCAGGGATGGATGTTCAACAATCTGGGAGATGGCAATCTGGTATGATTTTTCCTCGCTGTCTCCACCTGTTGTAGTCCCTGATCCTTCGGATTCCGAGCCTGTACCGCTGTTATTTCCGCAACCTGCTGCAACGATCATTGAAGCAACCATCATCAGTGACATCCAAAATTTCTTTTTCATGTGTGAGAACCCCTCTCCATCTTATAAAATGTGGTAGTTAATCTTACCTTCTCGCTATTCCATTGACACGATAGGACGGGACAAAACGAACGCTTCAACGCATTGTTGCTTTGATCGACAAAAGCAGACAAATATAGACTTTTCTCATGCGACTGAAGTCCATGACCCGTGTTGTGTTTTTGTGTTTCCCTAATATTAAGGTGCGACCTGATATCCGTCAATGGTTGAACCGCTTCCAATTTACTTTCATCAGCTGATTGTGATAGAAAACATTACATAACAGCAAAAAAGCAACCCGCAAGTGATGCGAGTTGCCTAGTATATATAGCTTATTTTTCTTGCTGGATTGCTTTCACTTCAGCAGAGGTTAGTCCCGTCGCTTTGACAATGGTCTCTTGATCAAGACCCAAGGTGAGCATATTCAATGCAATTTTCCGCTTGCTCTCAGCTTCACCTTCTTTAATTCCCTCTTTAATTCCTTCTTCGATTCCTTTTTGTATTCCTTCCTCCATGCCTTTCTTGAGACCCTCTTCTCGTGCGCCCTCAATCATGGAAGCTTCGTCCCATAGAAATTTTTGTCGGTCGATATATCGTTGACGTGCTTGCTCATCCTGGCTCAGAAGCTCTAATACACTCATGGCTTTTTTCAAAGCCGGTTCCGGTTCGTGCATCATTAACGCCTCCCAGCTTGATTTAGTCATTCCTTTCACTCCTACGCGCCAATTGAACAGGATATATCTGCTGAAATATCAGCACATATAAAGGATGCGAACATGCACTAGATGTTAGCTCTATTATAACGCGCATCCCTATACCACAATAGCGTATATACGTAATTAATTATCAAAAAAAGAGACCATCTCGACGAATCGTCGAAACAATCTCTCTTGTTTTTATACTAAGTTCCCCGATGCTTCGCGAATCTCGTACTTGCACCTTTTGCCGCCATCGGCGTAACATTCGGTCCGCTCCACATCGGCTTGAAGCAACGAGCGAAACAGTTCCAGTTCACAGCGGCAAGCCTGCTTGTATACACTCGCAACTTGCACAATCGGGCAGTTCATTTCCGTAATGACGTAAGTTCCATCTTCTTCTCTGGACGCATCCGCCATATATCCATTGGCATTCTGGATTCGCGCGAGTTCCTCCACCCGTCCGGCCAGATCCTGGCCCTCCATCTGTGGTAATCCGCTGCGAAGCAGCTTGTCCCGGCGACTCTCGAACAACGCATCTACCACACCACTCCCGGCTGTGTCAGACAATTCTTCAAGCAGTTCCAGTGTAAGGGACGAATAGGATTTTGGGAAAAAGCTGTCCCCGCGTACCGTCAATTGGTACACCGAGGATGGACGTCCGGCCGTAGCCCGGGCCTCCCGAACCTCGATCCATCCGTCCTGCTCCAGTGCCGTCAGATGACGGCGAATGGCCATGCCGGTCAGACCCAGATCAGCTGTCATTTCCCTCGCGGTTAATGTACCTTGCTGCTTCAGCATGAACAAAATCCGTTCACGCGTCGTTCGTTCCTCTTCGCGCTTCACGATCAGCACCTGCTCTCCTGCTTATGCGTGTACCGGTGCTGCCTCCCGGCAGGCATCCGAACAAAAGCGGTTATGCGTCTCTTCACAATCCTCACAGCTTACGTGCTGCAGGTTGCAGGTTGGACAATTAATATATCGGTCATGTGTCGTTCCACAGTGATAACAGCTGGCAATGACAATATCCTCTTCTGTTCGGTTAATCGGTACAGAGATTCGCTCGTCAAACACGTAACATTTACCATCAAACAGATGGCCTTGAACTTCCGGATCTTTACCATACGTGACAATACCGCCGTCCAATTGAGCCACGTCCTGGAATCCTTCATTAATCATGAAGCCAGTCAGCTTCTCGCAGCGAATGCCGCCAGTGCAGTAAGTAATAATCGTTTTGTCTTTCATGTCACCCAGGTTCTCTCGAATCCACTCCGGAAACTCACGGAACGACTCTACATCTGGACGAATGGCCCCGCGGAAATGACCAATTTCGTATTCGTAGTCATTGCGGCCATCGATAACGATGACGTCATCACGTTGCAGATGCTCATGGAACTCTTTCGGTGAAAGGCGTTTGCCGCTAATCACATTTGGATCCAGATCTTCATCTACACGGAACGTAACCAGCTCTGCTTTGTGACGAACAAAGATTTTTTTGAACGCATGCTCTTCCACATCATCAATCTTGAACACCATATCACTGAAGAGCGGATTAGCCAGCATATCTTTCATGTACTGTTCCGTCTGTTCAGGCGTTCCGGATACCGTACCGTTAATGCCTTCGGATGCGATCAGGATACGTCCTTTCACACCGAGGTCCTTGCAGTATTGCAAATGCTCTTGTGTAAACGTCTCGGGGTCTTCAATCTTCACGAACTTATAATATAAAAGCACGCGATACGCGCTGTTACACATGTATATCACCTGTTCCTATTCCATGTTGTTATGAGCCGGATCATCCGGCAAGACGACTACGTTGCACCCTTACTGTTAAAAAGAAAATAAACAGCCGCCCGAAACATCGTCTCGAACTGCTGCCTGACATTCGACTTTTATTCCTGCATTCTAGTTTATCGGAAGCGGAATAGCTTAGTCAATATAAATGTATAGAAAGGGATGAAAGATATGGAACATATCTGTCCACAACAATCATCCTATTCCGAGATCGTAATGACTGAGGTTACAAAGTGATACGATTCGTTCTCCAATACCGCCTGCGATAACAGGATCTTGTTGCCTTCCGGGCTCCAGGCGAGTGGATCAGAGGCGTTGTCCATATCCGCCGAGATCTGGAACTGCTCAGCCGACTCCGTGTTAGAGACGAACAGCCCTTTCTCATTGTCATTCTCGGAATTGATCGTATATGCAATCTTGGAATCATCACCCGACCAGCTGGTGCCGAAGATCTGCGTGCCTCTGGCGAGTGTGGCCTTCTCATTACCTTCCAGATCGGTAAGCACCAGCGCCCGTTTGGTATCCGCCGTTCTTTTCACAATCGCAAGCCTTGCTCCGTCATTAGAAGGGATGACCCATTCCACACTTTTCAGCACCTGTTTCACATCACCCGTCTTCACGTCGTATGCATTCAACTGGCCGTCTTCGCCCGTAATATAATAGATGGTGCCATTCGAAACCTTGATGCTTCGAACATTGAAATTGCCTGTCTCCACCAGCACCTTCGTTGTACCATCCACACTTGCCGAGATGAGATCACCCTTCATATTGGGAAAAACAACATGGTCATTATCCAGCCACGCGCCCTCTTGAATGAAGCCATCCTCCTTACCTGCGGGGGTTGTCTCCCCATTATGCAGGTTCAGAATGTAACCTTTACCCGTACTTTCCTCCGGCTCCCGATAGAATAGGTACTGACCATCCGGTGAAACCAGCGGTGCACCAAGATTGGCTTCACTTTCCTTGAGCGGCGTTTCTGTGCCTTTGGTCAGATCATACATATACAAGTTATGCGGATATCTTTCCTGGCCTTCAACGGTGACGGGTTTCAAGGACTTGTTCTCCTTGTCGGATACAATCCAGTCGTCACTTAGCCATGCAATTCCGCGCATACTCGGCAATTTATCGATTTTCTCCAGCTTAAAGCTCTGGTAGACGGATGTGTTGGTATTATCTTTCACCGTAATATCGGTGCCTGTTTTACCGCCTTGTGTATTGCCCCCCGGCTCCGTTGTTCCCCCGCATGCCGCTGTCGTTAACAGGGCAATAGCTCCGAACGTGCCCAATGCTGCTTGTTTCCAATTCATGATGGTCCCCCCTGGTTTCTCTTGCTATAAGACCAAGCATACACACGGCATACTTCCAAAGTTATTCAGACTTGTTTCGAACTTGTAAACTTGCATCAGCCAAAGGGAAAATGAGTTGGAACGTCACGCCTTCCCCATTCTGCGAATCGCCCGTACTGCTTGGAAGTAAGGTGATTGTACCGCCCTGTTTTTCAACAAACTGCTTCACGAGAGATAGCCCGAGCCCGGTTCCGCCGGTTTTTCTGGCTCTGTCTTTGTTCACGGTGTAAAAGGGTTCAAAAATCTTCTCCCGCGCCTCTGCCGGAATCGACGTACCCGAGTTATAAATGCGAATGACCGCTTCACGCTCCTGCATTCGTAGTTCGCTATTCACCCGGATTACACCATCCGGAACGTTATATTTGATGGCATTATCCAGCATGTTGATGAAAATATGCATAAGACTCTCCCGATCACTGCGGATCACCGCCGGTTCAAGTTCCAGTTCCATGTTCAGCGCGAACTTCTCCACTTTCCCACGCATCCGGCCACAGGCATCCTCCAGCAGAGCACTGACCTCTACATCTTCGGCCTGATTCTCGAAGTCGTACTTTTCCAGGGCAGATAAATGCAGTACTTTCTCCACCATCTCATACAGCCGCTCCGTTTCTTTGCCAATGTTACTCGTCGCATCATCAAGCAGTTGCGGATCATCCTTATACATGTCGAGCAGCTCCACATAAGCTTTGATCGATGTCAGCGGTGTCTTGAACTCATGGCTGATGTTACCGATATATTGTTTCTGCTGCTGTTCCAGCGCCTGAAGCTTCTCTATCGCCAGTTGCAGCTTCTGCTGCTCCGCATGCATGGCTGTGATATTTTGCTGAATGGATGTACTCATATAATAAATGCCCTGCCCCAACTCTCCCAATTCATCCTTGCGCCTTACAGGAGACTCCGTAATGTAGTTCCCTTCCCGAATGGAATCTGCGGACCTCTTCAGCCGGGTAATCGCAACGGCAAACCGATTGTAGAACAGATAACCTAATATGAAGCTCAGCGCAACCACGGTGATTCCTGCCCATATGAACAATTGAAGGATGCGAGTATAGAACTCATGGTAGCTCTGGACAGGATATTGTATCCATACGGCGCCCATCTGTCCATCCGGACCATCCAGCGGTGCGGCATAGAGCAGCGTCTCGCCCTGCTCATGATAAGCTATTTTATTTTGCAGCGCATAGTCCAGCGTTTCCTGTACGAGTTCACTCTCGCCGGAGGCGAAGGATGCTCCCACCTGCTGGCCTGTCATGTCATAGAGTGCTATTGGCAATCCGGTAGAGTTGGCCAGTTCCTGTGCCAGCCTGCGGCCATTTCGCTGTAAAAAAACGTCCTGATCCAGATGAACCGACTCGGTGTAGTAGGACTGTCGTACATTCAGGTTCACCAGCCGTGTCTGCTGTGATAGAATACCTTCAATCTGTGACTGCTGATTGCGTTCAATACCGCGCAGGACCAGTGAACTAAGCACCACCACGGTCAGGATAAGCAAGGCTGCCAGAAAAACACTGAACTTCAGCTTGATGCTGACTCTCATATGGCCCCGCCTGGTTCAGGCGCAGATGCTTTATAGCCAATCCCATATACGGTCTGCAATTTTTGCTGATCCGTATCCCCGATTTTTTTACGCAAACGCTGGATATGAATATCCACGGTACGTGTCCCACCCGCATATTCCATGCCCCATACACGATCCAGCAGATCGTCTCGTGTGTACACCCGCTCAGGATTAGACATGAGAATGGTCAGCAGGTCGAACTCTTTCGGTGTCAGATCCAGCTTCTCCTCATTCACGGTCACCGTGCGGTGAGCAACATGAATACGCAGGGTTCCATTCACGATGGCCTGATTCTTTGAATCATCCGGTGGTGGACTGCTTTTCTCGACACGGCGCATGAGCGCTTTCACCCTTGCCAGCAATTCTCGAATCTCGAATGGTTTGGTCATGTAATCATCCGCGCCCATTTCCAGGCCAACGATTTTGTCCACGATATCATTTTTGACGGTCAGCAAAATAATGCCGATATCCTCCCGGTCCTCCAGTCTACGGCATACGCCATATCCATCGAGCCTGGGCATCATCACGTCCAGAATCATGACCTGTGGGTGAAACGATGCGACCTTCACCAAGGCCTCTTCGCCGTCACTCGCAGTATCTACTTCATATCCTTCGCGCCGCAGCGCGTAAGCAATGGCACTGACGATACTTGATTCGTCATCTACCACGAGCACTTTTTTATTCATGGGATTCATCCTCTTTATCTATGTCATGGGTTAGTTTATGGGTCTATGTTAGCAAGGTCTATGTTAATTGGCTATGGATGAATTGCAATTTGTATGAGAAGCTTGCATCCTCTCAGCTTAGTCTTGGCTTTACTTTCTTTATACCCCAAAGGCAACAAAAAGAGCCAACCCGCGATTGGATCAGCCCTTGGTCTATAGATTTATTGAATTTGAAATAACAATATACACTTCTGCTTACGCGATGTAAAAAAGGTTAAATCATTCACTATTATTCTTGGACGAATGCAGGTAGTTCAATATAAGAACCCATAAAATACAGCCAAGTAAAATATAAATACCACTTTCACTTATATCCACTCCACCTCCACTTAATAAAACACCAGTAAAAAAGCCCAAAACGACAGCAAGTAATATCTCTAACAGTTTTGTTTTCATAGATTGCATCTCCCCTCAATGGCGGAACGACTACAACAGCTAGTACAGAACCAGTAAGGTTACATTCTACCAAGAAACTAGGAGTCCTTTTATAAACTTGTTTATCTTCATAAAAAAGCATTTACAACTTTACTCCTCAAATGACAGATTCAGCGGCTCGTCCGACATCTCATACTCTGTCTCCATATGTGTCAGCGGCGTGTTCAGATCAACCTCTTCGAAGCGGAAACTGTCGACCCACACTTTTCCTTTACCGTTCAAAATCACTCCGAACGAAATGACCGCGCTGCCCTCCGGCACATCAAGCACAATACTGTACTGGTTCCATGGCTGTGTACCTGTAATTGGCCGATCATGCATGTTATCAAATTGAAGTACATCATGGACATTATTATCCACACGCATCCATAATCCGCAGAATGCCTCCACACGCTCGGTCTTCACGAATCCCGATAACTTCATTCGCTTACCCACATACTTGTCCGCTCTGAACTGCTGCATCATCGTTGCGAACTCATTAGGCTCCATTGGTGTAACTGCCTTCAAATAGCCTGAAGCTTTCCCCTGATGCACTTCGGCAGGGTCAATGCCCATCTCATAATTTTGCGGATGACTTCCGGTTAACATCCAGCCTGTAATCGTTGACGTCTGATTCATCTGTACTTCTCCTCCTCTGGTTCTTCCTTCGAATAATTTCAGATCGAACAATTTGCGAAAACGTCCTGGTGGCATGCCATAACATTTGCGGAATGCACGGGTGAAAGCTTCTTGACTCTCAAAGCCACATGCCAGCGCGATGTCCAAAATGCCCGCATCCGTCGATCGGAGGCTCGTTGACGCCAGACTCATCCGGCGGTTTCGGATATAATCCACCACGGTCATACCCACCTCATTGCGGAAAACCCGATGATAATGATAGGGTGACAACAACGCCTCGGATGCCACTTCTTCCAGCCCGATCTCTTCATGCAAATGGGTTTCAATGTAGAACAAACTTTGCTGAATCATTTCACGGTAACGGCTCAACTGAGGTAAATCCCCCTTCCATATCCTTACTATACGTGCTTCAGCATAAGGCGTTTTGATCATTTCTGCTACATATCGGGATAACCTTAATCGGAGCCTCTTCTGTCATCGGAGTTGGTGTAACTAAACGTTGGTTACAAGGTTATATACACCTCACCAAAACAAAAAAAGAGCCGATCCAGGACAACATTGCCCTTGACCGACTCTATACGAAAACTCCACAATCAGACAGCCGGTACCGGCTGTGCACCAACCTCTTCGTCATCATGCTCCACCAGTTCATGTTTCTCCCAAGCTCTGCTCTTCCAGCGGAAGTACATAATGACCGCACGGGTCCACTCATCCGCCGCAATGGCAAGCCATACCCCCGCAAGCCCCAGATGAAGCTTGAATATGAGCAAATATCCGAGTGGCAGACTCATGCAGACCATGGAGATCAGACCCATGTATACCGGGAATTTTGCATCCCCTGCCGCACGCAGGGAACCAATGATAACAATGTTGCAGGTACGCCCGGTTTCGAGCAACAGACTGAGCAGGATCACTTGAGCCCCCAGCTTGATAATTTCTGGATTATCCGTAAATATGCTCATCAGCGGCACACGGAAAAAAATGATGATTACATCAATGATAACCGTAGCCAGAAGGGCCCATTTTACACTGTCAAAAACACGTTTGTACGCATCGTCTTTGCGCCGCGCACCCACAAGCCGGCCTACAATGATCGATGTCCCCATACCAATCGCCATGCTGAACAAGTAGATATAGCTGGAGATATTGCCCGCATACTGCTTGGTTGCCATGGCTTCTGCGCCCAGATAGGTCACATACAGCGTGAACACGAGCTGGCAGGAATGATATACCATCGATTCCATCGCAGACGGAATGCCAATCCGCAGAATTTTGCCAATGAATTTCTTGGACAACTTAATGTAGTATTCGAAATCCACCCGTACCTCGCTCACACGATACAACAACCAGAAGAAGATCAGCAGACAGATAAAACGGCTTCCCACCGTAGAGATGGCTGCCCCTTCCACGCCAAGCTTCGGCAGGCCGAAGTGACCGAAGATCAATGCATAGTTACCAACAACGTGAATCACATTCATGAACACAGCAACATACATCGTTTCTTTGGTGTAACCATGTGTACGGATCGTCGCAGCCAGCGCATTAATGAGTGCCTGGAGGAAGATTCCGCCACCGACGATATTTATATACGAACGGGCAAAATCATAAATTTCGCCTTGAATATTCAGAAGTGTTAGCAATTGTCCTCCGAACAGAAGGAAGATTCCGCTCAGGACCAGACCTACAATAAGATTCAGTGTGATCGCATTACCCGTAACCTGTGCTGCTTCACTTAACTTTTTCGATCCAAGATATTGTGCAACTACAATCGCGGCACCATGTCCAATGACTTCCAGTACAAGGATAGCGATAGAAATAATCTGATTGGCTGCTCCAACGCCGGAGACCGCATTATCGGACACCGAGCTGAGCATGAGCGTATCCACGCTCCCCATCAACATAAATAAGAAGAGTTCCAGGAAAATAGGCCATGTTAGTCGAATCAGATTCAGATCCTTGGCATCAGAACGAAGGGACTCTTTGGTTGAGGATATTGCTGTCATTTTCTCACCTTTCCCATGTGGGCTTTAATTCTTAGGGTATGTTAGCACAGGTAGTTTGAAAATGCAGTAGTTTTGCGAAAATAGTTGAAAGTTTTTTGTAATTCCATAAATAGGTATTTTCAGCGTTTTCATCTAGTCCTTTTTCCGTACGACTATCCAAGGTTCTAGAAAACAAAAAAGGCCCCTCCCCACTCGCTTTTAAGCAAGTGATGAAAGGACCTTCGACATTCTACCTTTTAACCTTTAACTGAACCCGCAGCAATTCCCTCTACAATTCGATTACTCAGGATGAGAAAAGCAATCAGGATCGGCATAATGCTAATCATCAGCGTGGCACCAATGGCTCCCCAATCCGTTGTATATTGACCGATAAAGTTCTGTACCCCCACAGTCAGGGTCTTGTACGAATCGCTACTGATGAATGTATTCACAAAGATGAACTCATTCCAGTTATAGATCATGTTGATGATTGCCGTTGTGGAGATAACCGAAGCTGTCATCGGCAAGATAATCCGAAAGAAAATCCGATGCACGGAACAGCCATCCATCACGGCCGCTTCTTCCACTTCCCGAGGAAGCGCGTAGTAGAATCCGAGTAGAATCATAATGGTGATTGGCATATTAAAGGCAATGTAAGACAGGATGACTGACAAAGGATGATCGGTTAGATGAAGCTTCAGGAACAAGCTGAACAGCGGGATCAACGTGGAGTGCACAGGGATCATTAGCCCCACCATGAATAGCCCCAATACGAGCGAACGACCCTTCCAGCGCATACGTGTAATGGCAAACGTCACCAGACTGGCAAACAGCACGGTGAACACAACCGAGACCACCGTAATCCACACACTATTGAAGAAGTATAAGCTGATGTTGCCCTCTGTCCATACCTTGACATAGTTTTCCCAACGCGGAGTAGCAGGAAGGGAAAAAGGCGCCATGTCGAATACTTCCTGATTATTTTTAAGCGAGAATAACAGCAGCCATACCAAGGGCAAAATTTGCAGTAAAGCGACCAGGGACAAGAGGAAATACAGCAGAACATATCCGAATCTCTTTAACCAGGCTGAGCCTCGGCCTGTCCCCGGGTAAGTAGGCAATCTAACGGCGGTATCCGTCTTCACCGGGATGGACCTCCTTTTATTTCACTTAAATTAGGAATACTGGATCGTATCTTTGGATGCCGTCGCTTTGCGAAGCAGCCAAGTAACCAGCAGACAGATCAAGAGCAGGAAGAACCCTACAGCACTGCCGTAACCAAAGTCGAAGCTACGGAATGCCTGACGATACATATAGGAGGCCATCACTTCGCTGGAGCCATTCGGTCCGCCATCGGTCATCACGTAGATGAGGTCAAAATACTTGAGTGAGCCCACCACTGCCAGTACCACAGTCACCTTGATGACTTCTGTAATAAGCGGCAGCTTGATTCGAAAAGCGATCTGCCAAGGGCTAGCCCCGTCAATCCGGGCTGCTTCCACCAGGGATTCCGGAATGTTTTTGAGGGCTGCATAATAGATCAAAATATAGAAGCCTGCATACTGCCACAGAATCGGTACGAACAATGCATACAGCACCAGGGATGGCTCCGCCAGCCAGGCTGGCGGATTGATGAAGCCGATCGCTTCCAAGAAGGTGTTCAGCACACCATTGCTGGGATGATAGATCTTCAGCCATAACTGGGCGATCGCGACCGAAGACAGCAGCATCGGGATTAAATATATTTTGCGGAACAGATTGGCGCCCTTGATCTTGCCTGACAGAACCAAAGCAATCATCAGATAACCGATCAGACTCAGCGCAGAGAACAGAGCAAGCAAAAAAGTATGATTCGCACTCTGCCAGAATGTTCCGTCCTGAAGCAGTCTGGCGTAATTATCCAATCCAATAAAGGTCATTGCACCGATCCCGTCCCATTGCATCAACCCATAATACCCGGTGAGCACGATCGGAATGTAAACCAAGACCAGCAGCAGAAGCAGTGCAGGTAGCACGTACAACGCAGCAACGAGACGGTTGGACATGACTTTGTCCATCACATTATCCTCCCTTCAAGCGTTCAAGCACGTGTACGTCAATTGCCTTTATCAATCGCAGCCTGATGATTCTTCACGAAGTCCTCCGGTGTCACCGCTTTGCCAAACAACGCCTGAATCATGTCCAGATGTGCCTGAGCGGCTGCCGGTTTCATCTGTACATCTGCAAAGAGTGTAAGGCTGCTGGCCTGATTCAATTCGTTGAGCAGGTCAATGTAAAGCTGTGGCAGCTGTACTGCCGCCGTATCCACTTTGGTTGCCGGGATGACGCCTGCTTCAGTCACCGAACTTTCACCCCATTTTTCCACAAAGTATTGCACAAACTTCTGCGCTTCTTCCTTCACTTTGGAGTTCTGGGCCACGAACAACCCTACGCCTGGACCACCTACCCAGCTGTTAATATCGCTCTTGCCATCTTCCATCGTTGGGAATTTGAAAAATCCAATCTTGTCCTTGAATTCCTGCGGGATGTCCGGGTTAGTCGTGAAGTTTGGCAGTTCCCATGTACCCATCAGATACATCGCAGCTTTTTCGTTCATGAATTCAGATTTGCCCTCATCGTTGGACAACCCGTTGAAGCCTTTGTTGAAGGCATTCATATCCACCAGCTTCTGCACCTCGGCAGCAGCTTGGGTCAGAGCAGGATCGTCGAACTTGCCGGAGCCATTGATTGCCTTTTCCAGTGCATCTCCACCTAACCGATTCGCCAGGTACATATACCAGAGTGAGCCGGTCCAACGGTCTTTATTGCCCAGTGCGATCGGAACCTCACCGTTCTCTGTCAGTGTCTTCAGCACACTCAGGAATTCATCGTACGTTGCTGGCGGCTGCAAGTTATATTTCGCAAAAATGGCTTTATTATAATAAATGGGGGAGATATTCAACTCAATGGGCAGCGCATATGTTTTGCCGTCTATCGCATAGGCTTCGGTTGTTCCAGCGATAAATTTCTCGCCCAGCGAGTCGCTGAGCAGATCATCGAGCGGTGCAAACAGATTGCCCTTCACATAAGGCTCCAGAAATCCGGCAGCCCAAGTTACACCCACATCGGGAAGTTCATTGGATGCGGACAGAATTTTCAATTTGTTCTTGTATTGTTCATTCTCCAGCACTTCCTGCTTGATGGTCACATTCGGATGATCCGTCTGATACTGCTTGATGATATCGTTGACCAGTTTGTTTTGCTGTGCGGAACTGCCCGCTGGCCAGAGGTGCATGAATTTGAGAGTTACTTTCCCATCTGCGCCGTTGCTGCCCGCTTCACCCTCTTGATCCGAACCTGAACTGTTACATCCGGATAAAATTACGGCGAGAACCAGCGTCCATGACAGAAGCATGGCCATCGTCTTTTTGCTCATTATCCCAACCCCCTTGGTTTTTTTCGGTTAATGTAACCGCTTTAACCAAATTGTAGCATGGGTCTATCGCCCCCATAAGACCAGAGTAATTTGGAAAAACTCCACTTTTTTGAGGTTATTTGTTATTTTATTCAGATAGGGAATGCCGATATTTGCTTGGACTAAGCCCCTCCAGACTTTTAAATACCGTGATAAAATACTTATCCGTCTGATACCCCACCTGTTCCGCAATTTCCGAGATCGGCAGGGTCGTCTGTACAAGCAACTCCTTGGCGCGCTGAATGCGTTTGCGGGTAAGGTATTCACTAAAATTGATGCCGATCTGTTCCTTGAACAACACACTGAAATAACTGGAGTTTAGATGAAGTAAATCAGCGATTTCACGCATGGTCACATGTTCACCCAGATGCGTATCCACATAGGTCAAAGCTTCACTGATCTGGCTATTGAGCCTCTGCTCCCCGCGCTCCTTAACATCCAGCAATTTGGGGTCCACCATTTCCTGCATCGTTTGAATGCGTCGCTGTTGTTCGCTGAACTTCAAGGCTTTCTCGACGGTCTGCAACAGTTGTTCCTTATCAATCGGTTTCAACATATACTCCACGACACCCAGCTTAATGGCCTGTTGGGCGTACTGAAAATCGGCATGTCCTGACATAATCAGAACAACAGGCTTGTTCGCAAAATGCTGAATGGCTTCGATCAGGGACAACCCGGATATTTCCGGCATGCGAACGTCCGTTATCAACAGATCTGCTGGCTGTTTCCTGAGCCACTCCACGGCCTGAGCACCACTTTCCGCAGTTCGAATGTGATTTCGTCCTGCCGACCACCCCTCCAGTGTCTTGCGAATACCCTCTCTTGTACGTGGCTCATCATCAACAATAAGAATCGTTTTGTCATGAATCATATTGCACCCTCCGTTCCCATGGGAATCTCAAAGCCAATGACGGTCCCTTCCCCAACCTTACTTGTTAAGGAGAGCTTGCACCGTTCGCCAAGTTGGCTGCCAAAATAGAGCTTCAGCCGTCGATGTACGTTGATCAGACCTACGCCTGACCCCTTGTTGGATACAGCGGGGCCACCATGTAAAGCATCAATGACAGATTGAAACCGTAATTCATCCATACCGGGACCATCATCCCGGACCTCAATACGCACCAGATTCTCATCGAATGAAGCATCCACTTGGATGCTTATCTTTCCGGGTCCCAGTTTACTTTCAATACCATGGAGAATCGCATTTTCCACCAAGGGCTGTATAAGCAGTTTCGGAATGTGGACCTTACGAACCGCATCGCTCAGCTGAATCTCCCATTGCATTCGATTTCCCAACCGCATCTGCATAATGCGAAGATAACGCTCTGCGTGTTCCAGTTCGTCGGCAATCGTAACCCATTCATCCTGCTGTGAACTGGAGATCGTATAGCGGAATAATCGGGACATCGCCACAACCATACGTGCCATCTCCTCATCTCCCCTTTCCTCAAGGGACCAATAAAACGCCTCCAGTGTGTTGAATAGAAAATGGGGGTTAATCTGAGACTGCAACGCCTTCAACTCCGCCCGAGACTGCATGACTTCCTTCTCATGAACCACACGGGTCAATTCGTTCTGTCTGTAGACCATCTGGTTATACACGTTGTTGAGTTCGTTGATCTCCATCGTAGAGCTGACCATTAGATTAGGTCTCATGGCTCCCGGTTGTGCACTACGCATGGCCCGCATCAGGCGTATGAGCGGACGTGTAATCATCGTGGACAGGAAGAAGGACATGATAAGGAACAGAACAACTCCAATCATTCCCGAGACGAGCAGTGCCGTTCTTAGAATGGATACACCTTCCGTTGTCTCCCCCAGCGGGGTCAGGACAGCAAGTGTCCATCCCGTTAACTCCGATTTTTGACGGACGACGATATAGGATTCCTCCCCGTTCTGGACGACTGATCCGCTGTCCAATATGGCTTTTGGATCGAGATTAATCTCCAGATCGGAAGTCACCACTTCGCCTGCCCCATCCAAGAGCATGATGGAGTCCTGCGAACCATCTGCCCCATTCGAATCATTGAGTTGAAAGAAACTGCGTTGCATCCGCACCACAATATAGCCTCCATGCTCAAAGGAATGATCCAGCAGATTAATGCGTCGAATAGCCAGAAGCACTCCCGGGTCTTCAGGATCATCACCTGCCCATACCAGTCTGCCCTTTCCTTCATCCGCCTTGGTTATCCAGCTGCGTTCCACTCTAAGATCGAGGGATCGGTCATCCATAGGGAAGATGCGATGGTAACCGGTTGTGTATATCTCCATACTTTGCGCACCATTGATAAAAGACTGATAACTGCCTGCAATCTGCAAGAGAGCTTGACGCTGATTAAAGGTGGCCGGATTGCCTTGCTTCTCATCGCTGAGTAGACGCTGCACATAGGAATCATCCGCGACCTGGGCGGTCAGCGAATTCACTTGTGCAATGAGTGCATCCAATCTGCCACTGGCTTGGACGGCGGTTTGATGAATATGTTTCTCCGCATTGCTTTTCAGCAGGGCAGCTACCCGATCATAAGCCGATATGCCTGCGAGTAGCAGAACAACGAGCATCACCATAACAAAACCAATGAAGATCTGATTGCGGAGTGAGTTAAAATGTCCTTTTTTCCTATGCAACTTCCCCATACTCCTCTCTTTTCTGCATGTAAAAGAACCCACCACTTTACGCCCGTGCTCTTGAAGACTGGGTACAAACGATGCCGGATTTATCTACGTATTCAGTTCTTCTATATAAAATGAACGAAAGCATATTTACACTAGCCACTACGATGACAGAATAACCTTCCAATCGCTGTTATCCCCAGATTTTTTGATTCCCTTGTTAAAGGGGAAAATCCGGTGATAAAGACGAAGCATATGCTTCCGATGTAGCTTTCTTTCAGAAAGCTTTTAGCTCCGCTTTTTCAGGTTATTTCTGCCCTCTCCGTTCTCGTGCAAATGTTTAGTTCAATTTATATAGTTAAAGCGCTTGCAAAATTGAACCTTAATCTTCTTCTTTTCTAGTCTTTGTTTACCGATTAAACTAACGACTAAAAAATAGCATAGTTTTACAGGTTAATCAATCCAACCGAAGAGTTCCCATACGATAAATAATAGCAACAATCCAAAAAAAGAGAGGGGACTCTTACAGTCCACCTCTCTTTGTTCATATCCTTCACACATATTCTTTTCTGTAGCACATCTTCAGTTATTTAACAGACCCTTGCGTAACCCCGTTGATGATCCACTTCTGTGCAAACAGGTAGATGATAATCATCGGCAGCAACGCGAGCAGGTAGGATGCAAACGCAAGGTTAAACTCGGTATTGAACTGCCCTTGGAATACATACTGTACCAGCGGCAACGTGTACTGTCCCGGATCACTGATAATAATGAGTGGCAGCAGGAAGTCGTTGTACGTCGACAGGCAAGTCAGAATACCAACCGTGGCACTGATCGGTGCCATGAGCGGGAAAATGATTTTCCAGAACGTGCCCCAGGTTGTCGCCCCATCTACAAAGGCCGCTTCCTCCAGCGCTACCGGAATGGACCGGATATATCCCACGTACACAAATACGTTGAATGCCAGACCATAGACCGTGTGCAGCAGGATCAGACCTACGAGGTTCGTCATCTCCAGCGATGCGGTCAGCTTAACAATCGGCAGCATGATGATCGGAAACGGAATGAACATCGCACTGACGAAGTAATAATAGAGTCCTTTGAAGAATTTACGTTTCTCCATATTCCGCGCAATCGCATAGGCCACCATGGAGTTACTGAGTAACGTCAAAAGCACGGTTGAGGCGGTAACGATCGCACTGTTACGGAACGATTGGAAGAAGTTCGTCATGTCGATCGCTCTTGCGAAATTCTCCCAGTGAAGCGTTGTCGGAATGGCAAAGACTGATTGGGCCATCTGTTCCGGATTTTTCAAAGCAATCGTAACGGTCATATACAAGGGGAACAGGATAAACAGAGTACCTAGCACAACGAGCAGCATAACGAGCCAATTGATTCGTGTACGGCTTCTCATTACAGATCCATCTCCCTTCTTTGCAGGAACCGGATTTGCAGAATTGAAATCACCGCAATAACGATGAAGTAAATAACCGAGTTCGCGGATTGATATGCATATTCGCCGCCTTCGAATCCGCCGGTGTAGATCAGATGGGAGATGGACTGCGTCGCCCGTCCGGGACCACCGTTGGTCAAGGCTACGATTTGGTCGAAGACCATCAGCGAGTTTTTCATCGCCAGCACCATATTAATGGTGAAGAATGGGGCAATAAGCGGGAATGTAATGCTCCAGAATTCACGCCATTTGCCTGCACCGTCGAGGTTGGATGCCTCGTATAGCGTCGTTGGTATCGTTTGCAGACCAGCCAAATACAGGATCGTATTCAGAGCCACAGATTGCCATACGGCAACAATGACGATACCGATCCAAGCCAGACTCTCGCTGCCGAGTATGTTCGTGGATAGCGCGTTGATGCCCAGATTTTGTCCCCAGATCGGGAATACATTGGAGAACAGGTAGTTAAATATGTAACCTACAATCAGTACACTCAGAATATTGGGCAGGAAGTAGATGCCGCGGAAAAAGTTACGGAACTTGATCTTGGCATTCAGCCCGAGTGCAATGAGCAGGCTCAGAATATTGGTCAGGATCGTCACAACGATCGCAAATTTGAACGTAAACCAGTAGGCGTTACCCACATTGTCGTCTTGGAACAAGTTGAAATAGTTTTTGAAGCCAACAAAATCATACTCTTTCCCGAATCCGTTATAATTCGTAAATGAATAATAGATGCCCTGGAGGGCCGGCAGTGTCATAAATACAAAGAACAATACTACCGCCGGAACCGTCATCCAGTAATAGGGTGCGATACGTTTGTTCATACTCCATCCTCCTTCAGACCAGGCTTAGCGCCGATTGGCAACCTTGTCCCATTCTTTGTCGAGTGTATCTAGATAGTTGTCGATGTTTTGATTCTGCAAAAAGGACTGTACGATGGAATTCAGCTGCACCGCAGCCGGAATATAGTGATCGGCAAAGTCTACCACCTTGCCCTGCTCGATATAAGGCATCAATTCCTGCACGGCAGGATCATCCTGCTTCACGTCTTCTACCGCAGAGAACAGCGTCTGTTCGTCAATGTATCTTCCGATATTCTCAGGCTTCAACAGAAACGCAATAAACGTCTCTGCCTGCTCGCGATTAGGCGTGTCAGCCGCAATGGTAAACAGGGAGTCGATCCCGTTCACGAGCTTAATCTCGCTTGCATCGTTGCCCGTAGGGAATGGGAAGAAACCGATGTCTACATTTGGGTTCGCTTTGCGAATCTCCGAGATGGCCCAGGTTCCCTGGATGTACATAAAGGCTTCACCGTTAGCAAAAGCACGGTTACCGTCCGAATATGCTTTACCAAAGTTATCGCCGTGACCATACTTCATGAGCTCCAACTGCTTCTCGGCAACCTCTCGGTATTTCTCTTTGAACGTTACCTTGTTATCGCGCCGTTCCTGATAGAAATTGATACCGACCAGATTGGAGCCAAGTGCATTGAAGGGAAGGCTCGTCTGCCAGTCATCCTTATATGTGAAGTAAAATGGAACCTCACCTGCATCCTTGATCTTTTGGGCAGTCGCGATAAGTTCATCCCACGTCTTGGGCACGTCCAATCCCATTTCCTTAAACAACGTTTTGTTGTACATGATGCCGTTTGCATTAGTCGCGTAAGGAATACCAGTCACTTCGTCCATGCCTGTGAGATCATTCAGCATTTGTATGTAGTTCGGATCAATCGTCTTGAGCAGTGAACTGTCCGTCAGATCGGTGAAAATATCACTCTGGGCCAGAATGGAATAGGTGTCAGTTGCCCCCATGGCCATAATGTCCGGAATATCGTTTTTGACAACACGGGTCTTCAATACGGTCTCCGCATCTGGCGGATTCACCTGCGTCACCTGGATATCGTCATGCTCCGCATTGAACGTTTTAATTAATTCATCAAAGGTTGTTTTGGCTTCAGGCTTGTTCTGGAAAAATTCAATCTGCACTTTGCCATTCGCGCTATCCCCACTGGTACAGGAAGCCAGAAGTACAGCCATCATTCCACATAGCAACATTGTCCCGAGAGCCTTGGTAAGCGTTGTTCTCATGTTGTACCTCCCTCAGCTTTATAAATTGAACTAATGTGATTTACACGCTGTCACTCCGATTGCAGTACCATCTTCCGATCGTTGTTATCCCCAGATTTTTTTGATTTCCTTCCTCAAAGGGAAAATCCGGTTTTAGCGTATGCTTTCGAAGCAGCTTTCTTTCAGAAAGCTTTTAGCTTCGCTTCTTCAGATTGGTTCTGCACTCTCCGTGTTCGTGTATATCTTAGTTTCACTTTATATACGTAAGGATTTACCCATTCAGGTGGTGAAATAACCAATTGGTTAATCCTTCCATCCACTCATACTATGAGCGTTGGCTATACAAGCCTTTAATATTCCTAAAACGGTTTCGATAAAAATGAATCAATGTTATTAATGGAAATTATCATTCAGAATATTAAATATGGCGATTTTGTATGATAAAGATATTAGTGTGGACTCATACAAATCACAACAGGGCTAACGCAAAAAGACCGAAGCAGAGTGAACTTCTGCTTCGGCTACTTATACACTTACAACTATTAATGTGATTATTCCTCACTGATATTTTTAGACTATTGAACCTTTCCTTCACACTAGTTAGAGTTAACCCTGTAGTTAATAGGAATTTGCCAGTCTAGCGTATCTACCTTTGAACCTAGGAAACTGCATTTCCCTTCCACAATCTGCTTTGCCAAGGAACCAAGTGACTTTGACTTTACTTGGTATAAAGGATTGTACGTTTCCACAGAGCTTGTCAAAGAACTAGCAAGTGACCTTTTGGAGCTTGGTCGTTGTCCAGCCTTCTTGCGTCATGCTTGTTACGCTCGTATTCATTTATAATCACAACAAGATTCGTAAAGCCTGATGGACTTGTCCGCATGTACTTAAGATCATCCTGATTAACTTTTACTTGGTAATTAAGTTTTAGCGATGACAGCTGATTTATCCTTGTATTTTAAAGGTATATTCGACAGTATAAGCAGCATAATTGGAGTAATAATATCTAAACATTAAAGTTATTCAAGGGGATACTTATATATGGGAAAAACATCTCTAGTGAATCAAAAAATTCTTTTAATCTTGTTAGTACTCGGCCTCGTAACCTCTCTATTTGCAAATTTTTATTGGTATAATTCAAATAACAGAAAATTAGAACGATTTTCATACCAACAATATAATGTAGTACTATCCGATTACGAAAATAACATTCTCTCTACTTCACAATCTATCTTGTCACAACTAGAAAGCTCTATTGTTAATCATAAAATTAGTACAGAAGAAATATTATTTTTATACACGAGCTATGAAGAATTAAATGATTATCAAATTAACTATGCAAACTATGTACAAACCTATAACTCCCCAGAAGGAAAAAAAGCGAGCTCGCTGGAAGAACCTATTACCCTTAATTATGTCCCTGGTTTCGTCTACTTTAATTCGAGTATCACTTTATTCAAAAAATTACTTTTGCAAAATAACTCTAATTCTAAAGAAGTAGTTGTGACTGATAATTTAGAAAAACGTTTAAAAATTGCACTTCAAATCGTTCAAATAAACACAAAGATTTATGAAAAATTCATTAATAAGAATATTAACCCGTTGTCAGACGAGGCAATATTGACTCGATTAAAATTACAAAAGGATCTAACTGCTTCATTTACAAAACTAACTGAGCTTGATTTAGAATTATCAAGATTAGATTATTAAACCAGTGAACAATTAATGAGAGCAGGACTTTCTCAAAATCGTAAAACAAAAAAAGCCACAATGCCTGAAAAACGCTAAAAGGCCAAAGCGGGATGAACCTCTGCTTTGACCTTTTTGCACTAATCTATGTGATTATTCTTCACCGATAGTTTTTAGAGCTTTTGAGATAACCCAACTGATTCCAGATTGAAGTCACTGCACACATTGTACTAATCGATACATCACATTATGATTCCATGTGTAATCACAACATCTAAGTGCGGTTATTTTCTTCGAGAATGTTACGCTTTCGGCAATGTATTGCGTAAACGCTTGGCTCGATAACTCTTAAACGCACGAATCAACATGCCGATGATGATCATGACTACACCGATGTTAATTGCGACATCAGCGAGATTCAAAATGCCGCGTCCGGACGGAAAGACGAGAAAATCCGTTACCCGCGCATAGATAAAGCGATCGATCGCATTTCCTAAAGCCCCGCCGACCATAAAACCTGCGCCTGCTTGCATCCAGAATCCACGAATCTCACCTTTACTCCGGTAATACAACATGCCTGCTATGAACAGAACAGCAATCACACCGAACAGACGCGCATTCCCCTGAAACATGCTGCCCGCCATGCCACTGTTCTCGTAATGCTGTAATTGCATGCCCGAGTCACCCAGTCTCATGACATCGCCAACTTCCATATACATTCTCACTACAATCTTGGTTCCCTGATCTACCAAAGTCACCAGCAGTGCTACAAAATAAAACAGCATCGTGCTTTTCCTCCTGCCTACTTAGCCACAACTTATTTTAACTTTAAGATTTTTATATATTAGGTTCCTTTCACTTTAACACAGCCGATGTATGGTCTCCAAATGAGCCGTCTTCAACCATGCCTATGACATCATCTAACATCGTCCAGTTCGCATTGGGAAGGTACTATACCGCATCATGTCGAATGTAGACATCAATCATATATGTAAAGGGGCTGCCTGTAATTTGAACCTGACCATGATCGAAAGATTAAAGGAAATGCAGCAGGAAGAAATGAACTTGGTATTTGGCACATTTAATTCTGCAACAGCGCTTAACCTAGGCCTGCATCTGGTTGAAGAAGCGAAGCGTCGTTCCCAAGCCGTGACCATCGACATTACCCTGAAGGGACATCGTCTCTTTTTGCACGCTATGGAAGGCACACATCCCGACAATGAAGACTGGATTCGACGCAAGAACAACGTAGTGAATCATTTCTCCTCCAGTTCATGGCATACGGCTCTGCGCCTGAGAAACGAGGGCCAAACGCTTGAGCAGGAATTCAACCTGCCTGCATCTGACTATGTCTTGGCTGGAGGGGCTTTCCCACTTATTCTGAAAAATGTGGGACAGGTCGGCACCATTACGGTATCAGGTCTGCCTGATGAAGAAGACCATGACCTGGTTACCACAGGCATTCGCTCATTTTTGTTGCAGCAGGATTAGAATAAATGGAGCAAAAAAAGCCCACCTGATCAATATAGATCAAGTGGGCTTTACCTTTACTATCCAAAGCAGCATGCTCAGGACGGATTTTTGCTTTTCATAATATGGTACACATTGCTAAAGCTGCCGGAGAGAATACCGGTAATCGGAAATATGGCCCAATTGATATCCCACCGTTGATATACAAAGCCTGTGAACAAGAAAATGGCTGTCGCCAGCGGCCATACAATCGCTTCCACAGCTCTCACAACCTTGACTTCCTGCTTCTTCTCTACCGTCAACTGGTGCTTCTCCAGCAAGTTCGTGTAAGCCCCCTGAATATTACCGTAATATACAAACAGGAATACTCCTACCCCAGCCATGACCATAAAGGCAGATACACCATAAGAGGCGTAGTTATCATTGATAGAGGAGGCTGCGAAAATAAACACAGGAGACAGAATGCACAGGCAGACACCGGTAATGATAGCTATACGATAAGTCAGAGCGAAGTTCTCCCGACTATGCTGAATACTCATTTTAAGTGTATAAGGAAGTTGGAAGCCCTTCTCCAGATAATTGAAGCGTTCCAGCTTCATGCCACTGTATATGAACATGCTTACCGCAATGGCAATCAATACAAACATACCGATCAGGCCCAGTATAGCGCCCGTTTCCACCGAACGGTTTGCAGCTGAAATGGCATAATTCTCAAATAAGGCATCCATAAAAATTAGAAATGCCACACCTGAAGCGCACAATAAAACACCCAGCCCGATCCAAAATCCAGCACTTCTTTTCGCAGTGGTATATGCATAAATCTCCTCTTCCGTTAACACAGGTACTGTCTCTTCCGGGCTGACTGGCTGAATACCGAGTTCGGCTGTTAACTCCTCGATGTTACCAAATTCCGAGATCACAATGCCGATGGCTTCATTCTCCGACTTGCCTTCTCGCTTTAATTCCAGGTACTTATCTTCCATCCCCGAAAGGAGCTCCTGCTTCAGATGTTCCACCTCAGGTGTCTTCGGCAGACCAACAAACATGTTCTCCAGATAAACCATAATTGTCTCCATGTTCCGTCACAACTCCCTGATAAATAGATTAACAACCTCCTGCGTAACCTTCCATTCCTCACACTTTTCTCTGTAATAGTCGAGGCCGGGCGGCGTAATCCGGTAATAGGTACGACGCTTCCCCAAACTATTCTCATCCAGGTAAAACGATTGAATATAACCGTTCTTCTCCAATCGGGTGAAGGCCGAGTATAATGTCGTTTCCTTCATGACGTACTTTTCCTCTGTCAGCTGTCTGATGTTCTTGGAAATCTCGTAGCCGTACGACTCCCCTTCGAGCAGCATGTAGAGGATCAGCGTATCATTGTAGCCACGTATAACGTCACTGCTGATCACAAAAGATACTCCTCCTCATTACTTCATCTGTCGTAGTAGTTGAAGTATAGCACAACTTACTACGACAGGTGAAGTAGTTATTCCAAAAATGGGCAAAATAAAAACCGTACCTGTTACAGGTACGGATTCATCAGGAATGCTGTGCTGTTCATTGAAATGCTAAGTCGCTCAATTAATGAATAGCTGAGAGGACATCGAGCAACATGGATTTGAACTTCGGCCGATCAATGGCTTCACAGACACGTACATTCGGCTCTTTGCCAAAACGTCCGTTAATATCAACCACACTGTATCCGCGTGTCAGTTCTCCTGCCGCTTCCACATCCACATAATAGTGACCCGACTTGGTCATGATGGATTCATCTGCCGCTACAGCCATTAACAACGTATCGGGATGAGTGGTGCCATTGAGTTTATGTACCGACTTGTTGAACTGCATCACCACTTTATTGATCGCGGTGAAGAAATCGGCACCCGAGGTCCCCAAAGCCGCAATCTCTGCATGATCGTCATCATCCATCACTGAATATTGCGTGCACATCTCCCAGCCAACCATCGTGATCGGAATGCCCGCATGCAGTACAATTTTCGCTGCTTCCGGGTCCACGTAGAAGTTGTACTCTGCCGCTGGTGTGATATTACCCAGTGCATTATTCGTTCCGCCCATGATGTACAGGTGAGCAATCTCAGGAATAATCGTAGGGTCCTTCTGGATCGCCATCGCAATATTAGTCAAAGGCGCAATCGCCAGAAGTTCAATTTCACCCGGATGTGCATGCACCTTCTCAATGATAAAATCAACCGCATGCCCGCTCTCGGGACGCTGATCCGCCTTCGGGAAATGCGCGCCGCCCATGCCATCATCGCCATGTACGTCTTCCACTGTACGATGCTGAGCCTTACCGTAGGCCATTAACGGACGTTCGCAGCCTTTATACACAGGCACCTTGCCGCCATGTCCAGCAACCTGTACCGTGTACAGGGCATTTTCAACCTCCTGGTCGAATTGTACGTTACCGCCCGTAATCGTAATGCCTTCCACCTGAAAGTGATGCAATGCGGTCAGGATCGCAATTGTATCGTCTCCTGCTGTATCTGTATCGATGATGACTCTTCTCATGATGCCGCGCTCCTTCTTCCGTTTAATAGTAAACTCCATAAAACACTATGTCTTATTTTACATTAAAAACGTACCGATGACGATGGAAACGCCGATGATAATCGAACGCAGCAGTTGCGCTACCGCCATATTGCCCCGTGCAATTTCGTCACACACCCGCATCTTCGGAGTCAGGAAGTCAAATATAATATAGACCAGACACAGAATAATGATTCCAAGCGCTGACCACAGCAGCATATCCAGCCACGAGTGCGTGGAGAAAGACACCATCCCCACAATAATACACAGTCCCAGTAATTTGCTACCCATATACATGCCTGCCGCTTCGTTACCTTTGGCGATTTCCTCACTATCGTTATACCGGGTCAATTTGCTAAAAGCGAAATATCCACATACCAATACCACCAGCAGAATGCCTACACCCACAGCCACATTCACGAGGTTTAATCCCAAGTTTTCCATTTCTTCTCCTCCTCATCATTCATCCGTTCACGCACTGTAGCCGCGCAATAATACGCCATATCTCCGGTTACTTTCTCTCCGACCCGTGGTAACAACCCGGCCAAACGCCCACCGATAACAAACACCCCTGTAAGCAGATAACCGCTGTACGATCCATCTTCCGTCTTGATCACAACCTGCTCCATCGGAACCAGCTGCTGATAGATTTTGGGCTGATTTTCGTAATAAGCTGCAATTTCCGCTTCATCCTCATCTGTTGCCCCAGTCGCGAGTTTGGAATGGAACTCCTCGTTAAGAGAATGTTCTATATTCTGCTGTCCAAAAGCATTGTCCGTTCCTCCATCCAGCAAAAGAGTTCCTCTACCCTCGCGCCCCCAATAGCTTTTGGCTACATATGGCATCGCGTTCAACTGGAAGGGTTCAGCCGAAAAATAAGTTGGCAGCAGATATCGGGAAATCACATCCATTTCTGCTTCATCAAAGAGGGTAAACCCGCAATATTCCGAGGTTTGCTCGTTCCGCTCGTAGAGCGACCAGATTGCAGCCATGAAGCCTTTGCTCTGCATGAGCACATGCTGCACCGGATTCATCAGGCCCAATTGTCCCTCTTGTACCAGATCAAGTAGTGCAGCGCCAATGTCCACACCGGTTGTCTCATCCCGATCATCGATCAGATATTCCAATGGATAGAGGCGGTATAGCAGATTAATCTTCCGACCCTGATGGTACAGCGCTTCCCCGGGGACAATCTCCAGCTCCTCCAGTGGGGCATAGAGAACATCGTATCCCGCTTCCTGACAGCGTTTCATTAGATATTTCGTATTCGTTCGATCTTCGACATGTTCCCCAAAAGAAGTGAACGTCACGGGGCCTTGTAACCCCTGCGCTGCATAGAACTCCAGCCATATCCTGAAACATTCTCGAATACGTTCATCCATCTCGGCAGATGGCGCTACTAGCGTAGCATCCTCGGCAAGACCGACCAGGATATTTTCCAGAGCAGCAGCCTCCGGTATACCCGTAGGGGTGTCCGCATTATTTTCAATACACTTTGGACCCGCTTCTCCAATAATCCAGTCCTGACGGGTAATGCCTCCAGATACTATCTCTATACGTGCAGCCGGAATCAGCCCTGGATGGATACCCAACTGATGCTCCAAAAAGGAATCCGGCATGTACTGTTGGATAAATCGCATCACTTTGCAATAGATCCTGTCTACCGCCTCGGCTGCGGTACGCAGCTCTTGTACCTCCGAAGGAGAATAGACCGTTAATGCAGGCACACAATATTGCTTCCCGTACATCCGATGGTATGGAATCTGTCGTTCTGTTGTACCCTGAAATACCTCTTCGTGACTAAACGGTAGTTGAACCACTTGCCTCATCCGTTTATCCTCCCGAACTGCGGAAGAAGCTACCGAAGCCGCTTGATTTGGACTTGGATTTGCTATAGGAGCTATTACTGTCCTTGTTGCTTCGATATGACGACCCACCGTAGTAATAATGCCCACTGCTGGAATCATATTCACATCCGGTATCATACTCCGGATCACACTCATCATTGTTGCTGCCACAACCGGATAACACGGCAGGAACCGCCAGCATTAGGGAGAACGCAACCAGCTTCGCTTTTGACCCGGGTTTGGATGCTTGCCCCCGCTCTTGGTCACTCATCACAGATCCACCTCTTTCATATAAAACAACACTTTCTTGCGATCCGCATCCAGCACGGAATAGAGGAACTCATACGTCTTGCCATCGCGTACCATGTAATGGTCCAGCAATTGCTCGGCAAGCTCCATCGTATAAGTGGATGACGTTGTGAGTTCCAACTCCTGAAATGAGCTTCCATTCCACAACATATACTCTGCACTGTACATGGAAGACATTTTGCACATCGCTAGCGCAGCATCCGCAATGGCTGCACCGTACTCGTCCGGCATCTGTTGGTCATAGGCCGTCACGTATACTGCATGTTCCCGCCCATCCTGGCATTCATTGGACAGATGCGCCCAGAGTTTGTTTTTCACCAAGGTGGCATCCACCAGTTTGCGCATGAACAGTTCATCTCGGGTGACTGAAGTTTGTTCCAGCACCCCTGTCTCCGCCTGTCGATCATCCGACCAACTCCGATACGTCAATGAATAATAGATACCGATTACCTCCCTTTCTGCAAGCTCTTAGGTGAGCCGTTTCCATTCATACAAACGTATTTAACGCATGTGGAGGAAAAAAGTTACACTATTCACCATGACATGTAAAAAAAATAAGAACCGGTTGTCGCCAAGTTCTTGGATCAACAAAGCTTGGAAAAACAAGCAGATTCCGCGTTTGGTATGTCTTAACCCCGTATCAAAAAGGCCGGAGAAGATTCTCCGGCCTCGTTGGTTCCATCTTATGCTCATGCCATTCCGACTTATAACTCAGCCCACTGGGCCAATACATCATTATATTTAGCGGACAATTGCTCGCGATCATGCCAGATTTGTTCCAGTTCAAGCGGATTGTTCTGCACCGTTTCCAATTGTTGATCCAGTGCCTGAATCTGTACCTCCAGACGAGCCAAAGTCTGTTCCAGCTTCTCCGCAGACGGTTGGTTGCCATTGCCACCTCTATGATTCGATGAAGCTTCTGCCGAGGTAGCTTCTGGCTTCTTCCCTGATCGGACAGTCCCGCTCGACGCTGTCATCATACCTGACTTCATCTCTGACTTGGCGTTTCCGCCGGATGGAACGACTCCCCCTGCTGTGCCCTGACCTGCCGCCGCCGAACGAGCTTGCATATCAAGCTTCTTCTCGCGATACGCTTCATAGTCTCCGAGATAAGCGGTCATCTGTCCGTCCTCCAGTTCCCAGACACGGGACGCCAGGCGATTGACGAAGTAGCGATCATGCGAGATGGCAAGAACGGTTCCTTCAAAATCAACCAACGACTCTTCCAGTGCTTCTCTGGATGCGATATCCAGATGGTTGGTTGGCTCATCGAGCAGCAGTACATTGGGTTTGCGTTGCACCAGTAGAGCCAAACGCAAGCGCGTCCATTCCCCGCCAGATAACTGTCCCACTGCGCGGAATACATCCGCCCCATAGAACAGGTATCGAGCCAGAATTCCACGTGCTTCCCCTTCCTCCACACCTGCTTCGAGTCGGAAGTATTCGAGTACATTCAGCTTCGGATTCGCAGGTTCCTCCTGTTGAGCCAGATACCCTACATCCACGCGTGCACCCCACTCCAGCTTGCCCGCATTGGGTTGCTCGTCTCCAAGCAACAACTTGAACAGGGTCGTCTTGCCGGAACCGTTCCGACCAATAAGAGCAATCTTGTCACCATATTCCAGCAGACCCGAGATCCCGCGTAGAATCGCTCGCTCGCCATAACTCTTCTCCACTTGTTCCAGGACCACGACCCGTTTACCTGTTCGATCCGTAGGACGAACATCGAAATCGGCATTACGCCGCTCCAGCACAGGACGCTTCACCTGTTCCATCCGTTCCAGCGCCTTGCGCATGGAAGCGGCCCGCCGGAAGAACTTTTCATTGCCACCAACTCGGCCCCACTCTTCCAGCTGGCGGATCGTTTCTTTCATTTTTTTGATCACCTTCTGCTGCTCCTTGAACTCTTCGAATTGCTGCAACAGCCGTTGTTCCTTCACTTTCATATATTCCGTATAACCGCCAGCAGCCGTTTCCGCTTCTCCATCCTCCAGCTCCAGCGTTCGATTCACCACCCGATCCAAAAAATAGCGATCATGCGAGATCAGGACAATGGTGCCGGGGTATTCTCGTAAAAATCCTTCCAACCACTCGACCCGCTCCAGATCAAGATGGTTCGTTGGCTCATCCAGCAATAACAGGTCGGGTCTGACGATTAGCTGTGAAGCCAGCACTACCCGAGTCTGCTCCCCACCGGACAGCGAACCAAAGCGCCAATTATAATGGGCCTTGGCGATATCCAGACCGTCCGCCACCTGATCGATGCGGGCATCCATTTCGTATCCACCCTCACGCTCGAACTGATCTTGCAGCGCCGCGTAGCGTTTGAGCAGACGCTCCAATTGATCTGAGTCTGCTGCACATGCCGGATCGGACATCTGCTGCTCCATTTCCTTCATTTGCTTGGCACATACCATGAGCTCCTTGAATCCAAGGCTCAATACATCCAGTACGGTATGGTCATCCAATCCTTCCGGAACCTGTGCCACATATCCCACTCGTGTATCTTTTTTAATCATCAATTGGCCTTCATCCGGGTTGTTCAACCTTGCCAGCAGGCGCATAAGTGTGGTCTTGCCGCTCCCGTTGCGGCCGATCAGGGCGACCTTGTCACCTTCCATAATTTCAAACGTAATGCCGTCCAGCACCAGATGTGCTCCGTGGTATTGAGTCAGTTGTTGCGCGCTAATAATAATCATAATAAGGTTCCTCCTATAGGTTGGAAGATCCTGACCGCAACACAAAAAGAGCCGCAGGAGGTTAGCTCCGCGGCCCTTCAGAATTCAAGCAATATCGCTTATCGTCCGAATGAGGTCAAGGCAGGCATCTTCTCGCACATATTAACTTCCGTATATTCAAAATTGGACAGACTTCTCCCGTTGGTCAGAAAAGTATGAACAATGCCAGCCATAGCAATCGGCAGCTGGCTAATACGGTTGTTAAGCATCTCGTGATTCACCTGTCTTCACCTCCCTTGTCATAATTAATGTCAATATATCACAGACGAATGCATTCCTGCAACCATCCCTTTGGCCCAATTCATCCTTACTCGACAATAGCTTTACTGCTCGATCTAGTTCCTGCCCCGTCGTCGAAGCATCACATCCCTGATCGCCACCGTAATAAGTGTTAACATTCCCGAGGTACCCAGTGATGCGCCGAGCAGGGCGTAACCGATGCCGTTCCACCCGCCCATATCGATACTGATCATGATTACAACGGCACCGCCGAGCAAGGCCACACATGGCAATATATATTGTACCCACGTCATTCGGCGTCCTTGTAACCGATAGATCAGCCATTCAATCAGCAGCTGCACCGCCCACATTCCCAATGTCCACAAGATCAGTACTTCCATAAAGTCTCCTCCTAAGTGCTGGAAAGTGAACCTCCATCCAATGGCTCTGCCTTATTTCAACCTCATCATTAGTGATGCGTCCAACTTCATACCCCGCACGATTATCCTTTACTTTAACCAATCGGAGAAAAACTGCAGGTACCCTTCCTTCATTTTCGTACGCGAAAAGGCACCAAACGCATACTCGCGGTTGTCTTCCGACACACTGCGCGGTGCGGCCGCAGCCATGTTCACCAGTTCGAACCAATTGTCCTCGTTGCCTGCAAAGGCATGTGTGGATCGAATATGACCGTAGCAAGCATGCTCCGGTTTCACGACCATTTTGCCCATCGCCATCGCTTCCGTCAGCGGCATCGCAAACGTATCAAAGGCGGAACAGCTCCAATACACCTTGGCGGAGTTCATCAACGTAAATATCTCATCCTGCGTGAGTGCAAACTTCAGCTTCACGTTGGCAGGAATGTCGTACTTCTTCATGGTTTCCTTATAGCGTACACCGCCAAACACCATATATACTTCCTTGTCCGGGTTCTGCCGCGCATATTCCAGCACCAGATCCGGGCGACGGTTCGCCTCATCCCTACCGATCCAGAGCACCCGATTATGCACAACCTGACTCGGATCATAGTGCCGGTTCGCCAGCTCTTCGCTAAAGCCAATCGGAATGACGTTCACGTCATGTACACCGAAATTGCGACCCAGCTCTGTTTTCAAAAACTCCGTCTGCACAATGGCTTTATCCACCATCGTATAAAATGGCTTCATCATCTCATATCCCGTCAGCGCGGGATCAGGGAAACTGTGCGGGAACAATACGCTTTTCGGTAAGAACATCTTCAAAAACGTAAAACCGGATACCGTGTAGATGACATGCTCTATATTTTGGCTATGAATCTGGTCCAGCACGATATCGTAGTTCACCAGGTCACCTTTCTCATGCTCATAACCTGGCAACCAGTCGTATCCGCTGACATGACGCTCCGGCGAGATGAACACAATATCCACGCCCAGCTCCAGACCAATCTGCTTCAGCCGATCCGCAAATACGCGTGGCCCCTGTGCTTCCGTGAATTGAATTTTACGCATAACAAGTCCGACTTTTCGCAAGCTTCTCACCCCTCATTTCTATTCCTCACCCATATGCTTCATGCACTGCTTCAGCGTCGCTGCCGCCTCATGCCATTGGTTCCGCAGCTGTTCTCTCGGCCACACACATTCCTCACTCCTCAGGTCACCATCAATCAAACGCAGCATCCAAAGTGAGAATACAATAGCATAAGCGTCGTACCATCCTGCAAAAGAAGATCTTTCAATCTGCACGCCCAGGCTCTCTAGTTTGTCCAAATAAATGTCTATGACCCGCTCTCGCAAAGCAGGCGTAACCGTTCTGGGAAACAGCGGATGCGAGAGATCCAGCAGATGGTATACATCCCACAACGGCGTATTCAGATGGGCATGCTCCCAGTCCAATATGACCAGTCTGCCGTCCACCTCCGCCATATTTCCGGGATGCAGGTCTCCGTGACACAGAACAGTAGGAAGCTCTTCTTCTGCCGCGAGGACCAACCTTGAGATCTTGTCCCAATCGGATGAAGACAACCGCATATCCAGCGTAGACAACAGGTCATCCACAGATTGTCTGTGCATCTGCAACTCATCCAACATGGTGCGAATAGACGGTTTCTGGCCCACGCGAGGCAACTCGCTCCATTCCGTAACAGGCAACGCATGCCACATTGCCATATGCACCGCTGTGTTCAGCATTGTCACTTCTTGCGAATCATGCACCAGTTGCCCCAGATCCTCATAGATCATCCAGCTCTGTGCCGGTGCAATGGTAGGGTCCGACGTTGCAACAAGCTGCGGATAGATGGGGGGTAGACCAGACATCACACGCTCGTACATCCATCGTTCTCGTCCGTGCTGTGCGGGATTCGTCAGCGGTTTAAAAATGTAACTTTCACCGGTAGGAACAGTGAATCGCTCCACATATCGTCCGTTCATTCCTTGATACAACTGTTCGCGGCTTGTTATATGGTGATCATTCAGCATTCCTTCAGGTGTCACCCAGCTATATGCATCCATTTCATCTTTCACGCAATCCACCATCCGTTTCGTTCTTCCTGCTGCTCCGATGTTGATTTCTATTCATCATACGTTGCCTCTCTCAAGCCTGCAAGCTTTGATCGTAAGCGCTTATTCCGTGTCTCCAATTAGAGTTTCAAAATTGCTTGTTGCATTTTAGTTAGTAATCACTTACTATACGATTATGAAGAACAAACCTCATGTGGATAGTAAAAAGAAAGATATTTTACAAGCGGCGATGCGCTTGTTTGCAACCAAAGGCGTTGACGGCATATCCGTCAAAGAGATCGGTGACGCCGCCGGAGTAACCGATGCGGCGATCTACAAACATTTTAAAAACAAAGATGCCGTTGCCCTGGAAGCCTTCACCCAATACTGCGCGGACTATACTTCACTGATTGACGGATATGTTCGACAGGAAGGTCCCGTGTTGGAACGCTTCAAACAACTGATTACCGAGGTTCTTCACCTGCACGATGAAGATCCCTACGGACTGCTGTTGATCTCACAGAATCATGAAATATTCATTGAAGCCGGCAGCAGTGAGGACTACCGTCAGCCATTGGATGCGTTAATGGATCTGATCGATCAGGGAATGATGCGGGGCGAACTGCCTCAGCAGGATTCACGGCTCACGGCCGTTCTGGTGATCGGTGCCATTACACGTATGGCCGTCTCCAGTATGCAAGGTGAATTGCCAGAGTTGTTGGTACCCTACACTGGGGAGACGGTTCACCGACTTGCATCGATGTTGGGACACCTACCTCAGGAGTAACGGTGGAGATGGGATGAAGCTAGAAATGGATTAGCGGAGCGTAGGGAAAACAACGTGAGCAGCTACATTGTTTCCGAAAGAAACAATCTTCTTAAGTTTCCGCTTATTTCGGCTGAATCCCATATTCGATGCTGATGATGCCGCTAGGTATGATTTGTAATTAAAAGCGGACTTGTTGAACAACTTCTAAAAGAGAATCGTCAACATACCATCAGGATATACAGATGGATTACCGGGTCATACGTGACCTTTTCTTTTTGCACATGAGGTTAGTGTTCATTAACTAAAAAAGTCAGGACGTGTCGTCATCATGAATAAAATATTAATCATCCAAGGCAATCCCGTCTCACCCAGTTACAATGGCGCAATCGCCGAAGCTTATCGTAAAGGCGCTGTGCAGGCAGGTGCCGAGGTTCGCATGATCACATTGAACGAATTGGAATTCAACATGAATTTAGAGGGAGGCTATCGTAATAAACTGCCGCTTGAACCGGACTTGCTAGAAGCACAAGAGGCGATTAAATGGGCAGAGCATCTCGTATGGGTATTCCCGATTTGGTGGGGAGGACCGCCTGCCCTGCTGAAAGGATTCGTTGACCGAATCTTCATGCCAGGTTACGCCTTCAAGTATCAAAAAGGAAAACCTTTCCCGGATCAACTGCTCAAAGGTCGCACCGCTCGCATGATCACTACGATGGATGGCCCAAGCTGGTACTTCAAATGGTTCCAGGGTGAGCCCGCACATAAAATGATGAAAATCTCCACCTTTGCAATCACTGGCATCAAACCTGTGCGTATAACAACGGTGGACCAAGTTGGTAAGAAGTCAGATGAACAGAGAAAGAATTGGCTGGATAAGATTGAGCTGCTTGGGCGGAAGATGGGGTAAACAATTTCTGCAAGAATTCCTCATCCGAAGTATATGCTTCGCTCCAGATGTTCACCTTATAAGTTAAATCAAAAATCTAAGGTTAAGCGTAATTCAAAGGTAGTCCTTTAATCCGAATGGCGTAAGTGTAATTTTAGTTTAACTTATATCAGAAAGCAGGGAATATGCCTATTCCCAGGCACAAAAAAAAGGGGTTGTCCCCTACGTCTTGTTCAAGGCGTAGGGGACAACCCCTTTTAGCATTCATTTTAATTATGGTCTAACGAACCGTAAACACGTTATTAGTGCCATTTCCGACAAGTCTGCAGTTTGACGAATCGTAAAAGCGTTATACTCCCAATCTGTATGTGCTTTCGCAGGTTTTGGAAGGTTTGCACCGGAATAACTTCACTGAGGTTCGTTACATTTTGCATTCCACGCTAAATCGCCATTTAACACTCACTCGGTTCGTTAGAGACTTCGTATCAGTAATGAAATGGAAACAACCATGTAAGCAACCAATGAACAGCCATCTACAAATACAAACAACGTATTACCTAAACGAAATACGACCCGATGGATGCTCAGGTAAAATGGACGATACCAGCTGCCGCACAGCCGGATGCTCAGACTGCATGACCGAATCCCCGGCATCACCGCTATAGACAATCGTACCCTGATCCATTACCGCAATGCGGTCACAGATCGTCATAGCGGCCCGGATGTCATGCGTGATAAAGAGGTACGATAACCCATAAGATGCTCTGAGCTCTGCCAGTAAGGATAGGATTTGCGTCTGGTGCACCATATCCAGGCTACTGATCGATTCGTCCAGTACGATTAACTTTGGCTTGAGCGCGATGGCTCGTGCGATGTTGACCCGCTGTAATTGGCCACCGCTGAACTGGTGCGGAAGCTTGCTCCCATCCTCTGGTGTAAGTCCGACCTGCTCAAGCAGTTGTCCAACCACACGCAGTTGTTCTTTTGCCGACAATCGCTCGTAATTATCCAGCGGCTCACCGATGATCTGCGCGGCAGTCATAAGCGGATTCACAGCCGAATAACAGTCCTGGAACACGACTTGCAGATCTCGTCGTAATTCCTTAAGCACGGGTTTACTGGATCGATAGATATCCTGACCTTGAAATAAAACCTGACCCTGGCTGGGCTTCTCCAGACCAAGAATGATTTTGCCCAAGGTGCTTTTACCTGCTCCACTCGTACCCAACAGTCCCAGACAAACACCCTTTTCAATCGTAAGTGAGATGTCTGCCAGCACCGGAGGACGCGCTCCCGAACGATCCAGCCAATTGCGTTTGCCATAGCTATGGCTTACTTCACGTACCTGAAGCATCAGGTCATCCTCCTCTCTTGTACTTGACAGAAGCAATCATCTCCGAAGAAGACGAAATTACACATCATCACCATGTCCATTCCACTCCTACGCTACCCACTCAAAATACAGTTCATACCCGCTCGCTCCACACATACACTCGCTGAACGATTCAACTCACCTGTAATCACTATCGTCCCAAAGACATACTAGGTCTGGCATTTAACAACATCCGGGTATATTCATGCTGCGGCTGATCGAACAGCTGATACACATCTGCCTGCTCTACAATTCGACCCTTCTGCATGACTGCGACCTCATCCGCCATTTGCGAGATCACACCCAGATCGTGAGAGATGAGCAAGATGGATGTTCCGTATTCGGTACGTAGCCGATCCAATTCCTGAAGCACCTTCAACTGATTCACAACATCCAGTGCCGTCGTTGGTTCATCAGCAATAACCAAAGCCGGTCGCAGGCACATCGATATGGCGATCATCACCCGCTGCAACATCCCACCACTCAGTTGGAAGGGATATCGCTTCATCAGTTTAGCTGGTTCGGGTAAGTTCATATCTGCCAAGGCAGCAATGGCCCGCTCCCGGGCCGTTGCTTTGGACATTCCCGTATGCGTACGCAAAGTTTCAATGAATTGAGATCCAATCGTATATACGGGTGTAAAAGCATTCATCGGATTCTGCATAATAAATCCGATGTCCTTGCCACGGATGCGCCGCATCTCCTCACCTGAAAACGAGCCCAGCTCCTGTCCATTCAGACGGATGCTGCCCGATACCTCCATCCTGCGCGGATCAAGCAGGTGGAGCAGTGCGTTACATGTAACCGTCTTGCCGCTGCCGCTCTCGCCGACCAGACCGAAGACACGACCTTTTTTTAATTTGAAATCAATGGGCGCAAGTAACGGGACAGAACCCTCCGCTGTTCTAAGATTCACTTGCAGACCACGAACTTCGAGTACCTTCGCTGCATCATCCACCGTTACGTTCACCCCCCATATACCTTCAGTTCTGAACCACTACCTTTTTGCAATGCCATAACGCTCGGATAATGCTTCGCCCAAGATGTTGAACGTAATGACCACCAGTAGAATCAATGCACCCGGGTAGATCATTAACTCCGGATGACTGCGAATATAACCCGTTCCTTCATGAATCATGGCGCCCCACTCTGCATTGGGTGGTTGGATGCCAAGCCCCAGGAAGGACAGTGCGGATATATCCATAATCGCCCAGCCCATCTCCAACGTACCCATGACAACAATGGGACGCTGCACGTTGGGGATGATATGTTTGCGAATAATCGTCCACGAAGAAGAGCCGCTAATCCGCGCCGCCGCGATGAAATTCCGTTCCTTCAGACTCACGACCATATTCCGGCAGATGCGTGCATAATGCACCCACTGTACCATCATGAGTGCTAGGAGCACCTGCATCAGACCTGGACCAAAAATCCCCACAATACCGAGCACCAACACCAGATTCGGAAACGCCATAATGCCTTCACACAAGCGCATTAGCAGACTGTCCACCCAGCCACCAAGATAACCGGAGATCGAACCCACAATGACGCCAATGAGCAATGAAGACAGAAAGATCAGGGTAGCAAAACCGAGCGACACCCGCGCTCCATATATCAGTCTGGTGAGATTGTCGCGTCCCAGATGATCCGTTCCCAGCCAATGCTCCAGCGATGGACTCGACAGCTTCTGCAACAGATTCACCTTCACCGGGTCATGAGGAGCAATCCACGGAGCAAGTATCGCAATTACGAAGAAAAGCAATATAATCACCGAGCAGATCTGGATGGCTCTCTGTCCTTTAAATACCGCACGCCATTTGTTTATCAATGTTCTGCCCGTCCTTTCGCCGAAATCCGTGGGTCCATATAGAGCTGCACCAGATCAACGAGCAGATTGCATACGATGAACAGGCATGCCGCGAGGAAGACATAACATTGAATCACGGGAATATCCCGGTTAAATATCGCATCGACAAAATATCTTCCGAACCCCGGCCAGGAAAACACTTGCTCCACAATAATGGTGCCTGTGAGCAGCTTGCCCATACTCATCCCCATCCCGGTAATGAGGGGCGATATGGCGATCTTCAGGACGTGCTTGAGCATAATGACTCGCTCGCGAATCCCGCGTGTTCTCGCGTACTGTACATACGTCTCCTGCAATTGCTCCAGCACACTGGAACGCAACAATCGGGTGTAGACCGCAATAAGAATCAAGGAGAGTGTAATCGTAGGCAGAACCAGATTCTCCCACGATCCACGCCCCTCCACAGGCAGCCAGTCCAGCTTCACCGAGAAAAAGAAGATCAGCAGGTAACCGAGCCAGAATTGCGGGATCGACGCGCCAAAATAGGAAATCGCCCGGCTGACCATGTCAATCCAGCTATTCTTATACACCGCCGCCAGTATTCCCAAAGGAATACTTACCAAAGCCGATAACAACAAACTCCAGAAGGCTAGTTCAGCTGTAGCCGGAAGCCTTAATTTCACTTCATCCCATACGGGTTTGTTGGTGAGGTACGAGGTGCCGAAGTCGAGCTTGGCAATCTTCTGAATCGTATGCGCATATTGGGTTAACAAGGGCTGATCCAGACCGAATTCATGTCGCTTTTGCGCAAGCAGCTCCGGTGTTGGATAGATATGAGCTGCTGTCAGATAAGCCTCTGCCGGATCAACTGGTGAAATATGAATAAGCGCAAAGGTCACAAGTGTAGCGATAAAAACGATAGGAATGATCGCGATCATTCGTTTACCGATATAACTGATCACCAAACGTTCCTCCTTTTATAAAGCTACATGACCTTGCCAAGGCCTTACCACTTCCGAAATCAAAGTAATTATGACTTATTGATTGCCCAATTCAATACCAACAAACGGATTTTCGTCACGGTTCGCCGGGAAAATAAAATTGGAGATTTTCTTCTGATATACAGCCGTTTTCTTGATATAAGAGATCGGTACAATCGCCGATTGCTCCTGAAGTGTTTTCAGGATGGAGCCATACAGCTCCTGGCGTTTCGTCTCGTCTGTGGAAGACAGTGCTGCATGCACCTGATCGTCCAGTTCCTTTTTCATCGGCAATGCACTCAGGGTCTCGGAAATCCCGAATCCAGGGCTCGCCACAACGTTAATGAAGGAATGCGGATCATACGGCGCGCCATAGTTGTACCAGAAATACAGGTCGAAATCATTGGCTTTCAAACGTTTGATCTGAACCGTCAGTTCCAGCCCAGTGAGGTTTACTTTAACCCCAAGCTCGCTCCATTCCGCCTGAATGGTCTCAGCCATCGCTTTCTGAATCGGGTCCGTTTTATCAAAAATCATCTCAAAATCAAGCTGCTGACCCTCTTTCTCACGAACCGTACCACCAGCCGATAACTTCCAGCCCGCTTCATCCAGTAAAGCTTTGGATTTCTCCACGTCATACGTGATCGGTTCCAAGTCTACATTCGTGTACGGATAGTTTTTGGACAACACGGTATCAGCTGGTTCTTCCAAACCGGAAGTAACACCTTCCACCATCGCCTGTTTATTAAACCCTTGCTGAAGCGCCATCCGTACTCTGACATCGGACAGCTTCGGATTGGAAGAGTTCAGCAGCAAGCTGCGAGTGCCTACCGGATCAGACAATTGGGTCACATATTCATCATTGTCACGCAGTTGTTGGAACGCATCCAGACTGATCACACCTTCACCGTAGATCAGGTCAAGATCGCCTTTTTCAAAAGCAAGGACACGGGTTTCACCATCAGGAATGATTTTGACTGTAATCTGATCGACCTTCGGTGCTGTTCCCCAATAGTTCGGGTTGCGTTTGAACACAGCATATTCGTCCTGCTTGTAATCAGCCAGCATCCACGGGCCAGTACCCACCGGCTCTTTGATGCCTTGGGAAGTATCTCCGTTATCCGGGAATCCAGCTTCACCCAGGAAGCGGAAAGGACGAACC
Source organism: Priestia sp. FSL H7-0729 (assembly GCF_038005685.1). Classification (NCBI taxonomy): domain Bacteria; kingdom Bacillati; phylum Bacillota; class Bacilli; order Caryophanales; family Bacillaceae; genus Priestia; species Priestia sp. FSL H7-0729. The sequence continues at coordinate 33,529 of NZ_JBBOTQ010000018.1, read as the reverse complement.
ACCGACAAATCCTGAAGAACAGGATAATACGGCTCTGTAAGTGTCAGTCGGAAAGTCTGGTCGTCCACAACCTCCGTCTTGTCGAGCACGCCTACAATGCCCAGCCAGCTATGTGTATCTTTATTTTTCATTACAGCATCAAAGTTCTTTTTCACAATCTCAGCATTAAACGGAGTACCATCTGAGAATTTCACACCTTGGCGAAGCTTGAATGTATATACTTTGCCATCATCGGAGATGGTCCATGATTCTGCCAGCGCAGGTTCCAGTTTTCCGTCCTTCTGGTAACTGATTAGCGGCTCATAGAGCATGGATTGGGCAAATAATTGCGAAGGATTGTACGTATGCGGATTCATTGTACCGATATCACGCGGCCACGACATCGTAATCGACTTCGTTGATGTTTGATCCGAGGCAGCAGATGAGGACTCATCTCCACTTCCTGTATTGCTGCAACCCACAATAACAAATAACAACAAGAGCATCGTTGCCAATGTGAGGGCCGAAGATTTGCGATGTTGTACAGACATGGATGTTGAACCCCTTTTCTCTATTTTATGATAATGATTATCATATTCATCCATTAAGAATAGGCAGGAGTCCTTCTTTTGTCAACAAAATTCGACATTGTATGTATCCCTATTAAATATGCCAAAAAAGCCCTTCCTGTGGGAGGAAGAGCCACTTGACCTGAATATGCCCACATATATATGTATAAGCTTGCCTTTACGAGTTATTCCTTGCTCACAGCACGAATATCATCGAAGATAACGTGCCCGAAACAGGTTGGGTTGAATCCACCGCATAGTATAGATGGAGAACTCCTGAATGATGATCTACATCTAAAGCTCCAAAAATGCCTGTAACGTTCGATCAGACAAACCCGGAATGTACTCGTGTCCGTACTCGTGATAGACCACCAACTCTTTTTCCGAACGAATCCGGTTGTATGTTGCAAACTGGGTGGATGGCGGGCAGATGGTGTCTGCAAGTCCGGTAACAAACAAAACCTTGGCCTGAATCCGTTCAGCCAGATTGGAGATATCGATGTATGCCAGCTTGTTGAAAATAGCGTCCTCCCGCTCATGATTCGGATCAAATAACCGGAAGTAATACACCAGTTCCTCATAGGCAGAGGTTGAGGCACCCAGTTCCCAGGCTTGTCTGTAATCTGATAAAAAAGGATATACCGACACTGCCAGCTTAACGCGTGGTTCAAGTGAAGCACACGCCGTGGCTAACGCTCCACCCTGTGAACAGCCGTATACACCCACCCGCTCCGCATCAACGTGTGGCATTGACATCAGAATGCGCACGGTCTGCACCGTATCGAGGAAAACGTTACGGAAATATAACTTATTGGGTTCAGGGTCATCGATGCCCCGAATGATATGTCCTCGAATGGTTGTTCCTTGGACATGAAGGTTATCCTCGGAGAGCCCACCTTGTCCTCGGCAATCCAAAGCCAGCACGGTGATGCCATGAGCTGCATATGCAATCTTGTCGAACCAGTCGCCGCTATCACCGGAATATCCATGAAACATGGCCATTGCTTGGCCCTTGTCATCAATAGATGCTGCTATAGGCCGAACCAGCTTACCATGTATACGTGCGCCTCCCACACCCGTGAAATAAAGATGGAAGCATTCTGCAAGCGGCGATGTGAAAGCTGCTGGAATCAATTCATATTCAAGCGATTGCGCATCAAGCTCCGCGAGGGACCGGCTCCAATAAGCATCGAAATCGTCCGGTTTCGGACTGCTTCCGCTGTATTTTTTCAACTGCTCCAATGGCATGTCGCCCATGGGATTCACTCCTGTCTGCATGTGCACGAAACACGCCTCTTCGTGAGTCATGTTCAGCTCGTATTTAAATTGATACAAGAAGAGACGCATATGAGGATATCACTAAAGATTCATCTTCACATACGTCTTCTTGTTTCTGGTTAGACTTCTACCGTGATGCCCTCATAGAACCGACGAATGACCTTCTCCGCGGGCTTACCATACACCCCGTATCCGTCATCGATCAACGCATCCTTCTCTGCGTACAACTGTGCGCTCCAGTCCCATAGGCCGAATCCGCGCACCCAGTCACGCTGGCCAACATGCCGGAACATGGCTTCATAGAAACGTTCCTGTTCCTCCGCGCTCACTTCGCCTTCCAGTCCCCAATCATTCGGCACCTGGGCTGATCCGCTGCGGCTGGGGCAACCGGCTTCCGCAAAGAAAAAGGGTTTGCCATAGGGAGCAACTGCCTGCTCAATACGATCGAGCTGTGCCTCCCAATCTCCAATGGGGTAATAACCGCTGGATGAGATTACATCCACAGCATCCCACCATTTCACATGATCTTCCTGATATTTGTCCGTGTTGTATGACACCAGTCCAGTGTACACTTCACGCACACCAGCGATCACCTCGCGCCACTCCTGATCCCGACGCTCGGACTGCACCATCTCACAGCCTACGATAAACATCTCACACTTTTCCTGCTCTGCAATCGCTGCATAATGTTTCTGAAATGCCGTATAGCTGCGGAACCAATCCTTCCACTTCGGCTCACACGGCACATCGATATCAAAAAAGTTAATGTGTGCACGCCATGTGCCATCCGTGCAGTTGACGGTTGGTTTCAGAATGACACGCAACCCGAGTTCACGGGCATATCGCATCATATCAACCAGTTCATCATCATCTACCAGATGGTCACCCCGATATTTCACCTCTACCGCCTGCGGATGATCCTGATGTGCCGCCAGTGCAAAAATAACATGCGAACTGCCTGTACGTTCAGCCAGCAGGCGCAAAGACTCCTTCGCCTCCGGCTTGCGGAAATCTCCCCTGCCACTCATCCAGCCAAATGTAAATCCCTTGATGTACTCCATGAGCATTACTCCCCGTTGTTCCATTCACTTCATTTAAAAACAGTCGAATATATACACTTCCACTACGCTTGCAGTACCATCTTCCGATCGCCGTTATCCCCAGATTTCTATCAAATCCCTTTTATATAAGGGAGAAATCCGGGGATAAATGCGACCACTTCGCTTCTTCAGATTGGTTCTGCACTCTCCGTTATTGTGTAAATTTCAGCTTTAAAAAATTGTCTCACTTCAATTACAACTTGCCTTCCTCGTGGTCTCCGGCAATAACTTCATCCGTCTCGATCACATAGTTCACGATCTCTTCGATGGTCGTGTAAGCCACGCCCACATACGTATCGGCGGCGCCGTAATAGATAGCGATACGCCCGGTCTCGGCATCATGCAGTGTTGCACACGGGAAGATGACATTATCCACGAAGCCTTGCTCTTCATACCATTTTTCGGGTGTCAGGACGAAGTTGGAGGAACGATATTTCACTTTGGAGGGCTCATCCAGATCCAGAATGACCGCCCCCATGCTGTAGACAAATCCGTTACAAGTTCCAGTTACGCCGTGGTAGAACATCAGCCAGCCTTCGGACGTCTCAATCGGAGCAGGCCCGCCGCCAATTTTGACTGATTGCCACCAGCCTTGACCGCCTTTGCTCATGACATGGCGATGTTTGCCCCAGTACACGAGATCCGGGCTTTCACTCAGGAAGATGTCCCCAAACGGGGTATGTCCACTATCGCTTGGTCTGGACAGCATGACATAGTTATCGTTGATTTTGCGCGGGAACAACACACCATTACGGTTGAACGGCAGCATTGGATTTTCGAGACGGACAAATGTTTTGAAATCATCCGTTTTGGCCAGTCCCAATGCAGCGCCGTAAAAATCAGTACACCAGATGATGTAATATGTATCCTCCACTTTGACCAGACGCGGATCGTACGCATAGTTCGGCATAAACGGATCGCCATTTTCATCAACAAAGGCAATGCGTTCCTCTTCAATCGTCCACTCCAGACCATCCTCACTTGCTCCCATGTGCAGGTGCGGACGTCCATTAACCGTTTCAGCACGGAATACCCCGATGAATTTCCCTTCATACGGAACAACGGCGCTGTTGAAAATACGGGCAACGCCCTTAACCGGGTTACGCGGAACCACCGGATTCGCCGAATGTCTCCACACCGGCCCTTCTGTTCCCTCGGGTTTGGCTTCCCACGGCATATTCGGCAAAGCATCCCCCACAATGTGTACGTTTTTCATTTCAGCAACTGACATTTTCATTTCTCCCTTCGAATTTTATTTAACGGAGCCTTGCGCGAAGCCATTGTAGATGTACTTCTGTAGCAGCAGGAAGATGATCATCGTTGGAATAATGGCGATCATGATGCCGGCGCTGATGACCTCCCACTGTGATCCAAACGGTCCCTTGAATTTGAACAAGGCAGTGGATATGACCTGCAGACTGTCCTTTGGCATATACAGGAACGGTGTATAGAAATCGTTATAGATGTTAACGCCCTTCACGATAATGACCGTTACAATGGCCGGTTTTAGCAGTGGCAGAATGATTCGCCAGTAAATCGTGAAGTACGAAGCACCGTCCAGCATGGCGGATTCATCCAGTGCACTTGAGATGGAGCCCAGGAATTGCAGGAAGATATACACCGCGATGATATCTGTACCCAGGTACATCACGATGGCTGCCCAGCGCGTGTTGAACAGGTCGAGCGCGTTGATGATCTGGAATGTGGCAACCTGCGTTGTAACACTGGGGATCAGGGTAGCGAGCAGGAATGCGGCGACCATGATCTTCTTGCCTTTGAATTTGAACCGATCCAGCACATACGCAATCATGGAACCTGTTAAGGTTGCACCAATGATGGAGATAATCAGGATAATAATTGTATTTTTGAAACCGACCAGCATGTTACCATCCACAAAGGCCTTTGCATAGTTGGCAAAGTTCAGCCAATTGGCTGGTGGAGCAAGCGGGCTGCTGGTGGCGTATTCCGCATTGGTTTTAAGGGATGCAAACAGGATGACCACGATCGGTAACAGTGCGATAAACGCTGCAAGAATAAGGGAAGCATATTTAACCACGCTCGCAAGGGTGTATTTGAATTTTGTCACGTTTATTCCTCCCCTTTCATGGTGACGCGCTGCACGAGCGTAACGAGAATAACGATCATAAGCAGCACTACAGCCATGGCGGATGCCAGTCCCAGCTTGCCATATTTAAATGCCAAATGAACCGTTTGGATGACAAATGTCATACTGCCGTTGGAACCATCGGTCATGATATATGGAATATCGAACGCACTAATTGCGCCGCTAATGGCCAAGATCAGGTTAAGCTGCAGGATACGCGTTATACTCGGCAGAATAATATGGCGGAATTGCTGCCAGCGGTTGGCCCCGTCAATATCCGATGCTTCATACACATCCTTCGGAATGGAGGAGATCGCTCCCAGGAAAATGATAAAGTTGAAGCCCATGTATCTCCATACCGATGCGCCTGCAAGGGACACATTGATAATATTCGGATTACCGAGCCAAAGCTGCGTGTATTGTCCCAGCCCTACAGCATGCATGAGCATATCGAGTGTACCGTCCGGTTTGAAGAAAAAGAGGAAGATAAAACCGATGGCTACCCCATTCAGCAAATAAGGGAAGAACAATATGCCTTTAAAGAAGTTTTTACCTCGGACTTTGAAACTCAGAATCGTGGCAAAGTAAAGCGCCAAGCCCATCTGTACGAACGTAGCCACAAAGTAGTACAAGCTGACAATGAATACTTTGAAGTATTCCGGATCACTGAAGATGCGCGTATAGTTCTCAAACCCAACATAATCGAACCTTTTGCTGTATCCATTCCAATCGGTGAAACTGTATTTGAACATGTTGATGACCGGTAAGTATGCAAACGTGAACAGCAACGCCAGCGGAATAATTGAGAAGGCACAGATGATAAATATGCGTTGCGCTGAGTAACCCCAATTCGAAACCTTTAAGTACTTCATGCTCTCCACACCTCCAAGCGGTTAACCCGCCTATATATCGAAAGACTCCCGTCCAGGAAATTTGGCTGAACAACTGCCGGGGGAGGCATCCGGCACCATAACTTCAGACACCATTTGCCCCCATACAACATGGATTTCCATCCATGCTCCCGTAGTCTGTTCACCACCTGACCACTTACGTTAATCCCATTATTTCGTGAGTTCTGCTCGTGCTTTTACCCACTTATCGTTCAGATCTTTCATGATATCGTCATACGATTCCTTGCGGTTACCGATCCCTGCCTCGATAATGCGTTTTTTGAAGTCAGGCTGCCAGAGGCCAATTTCACCTTCGTTGTCGATCTTGTCAACCAGACCTTCCTGGCCTTCTTTGGCAGGTGTAAGTGTAGAGAATTTAACGTCTTTGTATTGATCCAAAATCGGTGGCAATTCTGCGTTTTTGTCTGCATCCATACCGCCGCCCTGTTCAACTGCGTAGTTCGATTTCGCCAGGAACCAGTCAATCCAGGCTTTGGCAGCAGGTTTGTTCTCACTGTTCACGTTCATGCCGATGTTGTAGTCAGCAGAAAGTGGTACCACAACCTCGCTTGCATTGGTTGGGAATGGAAGGAATCCAATATCGTCTGGTGTATCCGTCATCCCCTGGATCTGTGTAATCGCCCAAGAACCAAGTGCCATTGTAGCAATTTTGCCTTTGGCCAGATCCGCTTTGGAGCTTTCCCAGTCGGTGGTTGTTGGGTCTTTCTCAATCAGACCGTTCTTGGCTGCGTCATAGAGCACTTTGTACAGTTCATAATGCGGCTGACCAGGCACAAAGTTCTCATCTGTGTTCGGTTGGTCCACATTCACGTAATCTACGCTGCCGGCAACTGTTGGCAGATCCGATTCCCATTGCGTTAATGCCCAGCCGGATGCGTAGTTGGTATAGAGCGGAACAGCATCAGTATTGTCTTTGATTAACTGAAGCGCAGCCTGGAATTGCTCCGGTGTTTTTGGAACTTCCAGAATGCCTGCGTCTTTGAAGACCTGTTTGTTATAGATAATCCCCGAGAACGTGATGACCGTAGGGATCCCATACACCTGACCATCCACCATGCGTTCTTCAATCGCGGTATATTTGTCTTTCAGTTCATCGTACGTGCCGAGCGGCTCGAAAAAGTCCGGGATATCCGCGATCGGAACACTGGTCGGGATCATCAGTACATCACCATAATCTTTGGTGCTCATACGGATCTTTACTTGCCCTTCATAATCAGCCAGCGCCTGGAAGTTTACTTTCACATCCGGGTATTCCTTATTGAACTCCGCCGCGTAGTCTTTGAACACGGTATCCACAATATCTGTCCGTTGCGTCAGAACAGTGATTTCACCTTTGATATCTGCCGGATCCGTACTGATCTCCTCCCCCGCCTGCGAAGATCCACCTCCGGATGAACATGCAGCAAGTAGCGAAGTGATGAGCAGCATCGTCAGCAACATCATCCAACCTTTGTTTTTTCTCAATTGTTTCGACCCCTCTCTTAGGTTTGTTAAGTTATCGTTAAGGTTACAAAATGAATTCTATTATGGTAACGCTTACCTGTCAATTCATTTATTTATAACCTAACAAGAAAAATTGCGACACATTTCGTTGACATCTGTTTTTCAGAGCACTAATATTATTTTATAAAGTTACCGTTAACTTAAATATATAAAATGATTAAACATTTACACGAAACGGAGAGGACAGAAAGAACCTGAAGAAGCGGAGCGTTCGCCTTTATCCCCGGATTTTCTCCTTATGACAAGGAATTAAAAAATCTGGGGATAACAGCGATCGGAAGGTTATTCTGTCATCGGAGTGGCCAATGTAAATATTCTTTAGTCCGTTTATAATTTAAGATTTATGTAACACGTTGAAGGAGCGCTCACTTATGAATACAACAACATCCCAACTCCAATCTGAGATCAAGGCGCATTGGGAGAAGCAGATTTTACCTTTCTGGTCCAACCTTAAAGATACAACCCACGGTGGATTCTACGGCTGGGTGGGCAATGATCTTCAGGTGAATCCGCAGGCACCCAAAGGCGGGATCGCCACGGCACGGCAACTCTGGTCTTTTGCAGCGGCGTATCGGGTTACCGGAAACGAAAGATGGCGCGATCACGCTGAACATGCCTATCGTTTTCTCACAGATCATGTGATGGATTACGAATATGGCGGTATGTACTGGATGGTAGATTACACAGGGGAAGCGCTGGACACGAGCAAACATGTGTATACGCAATCCTTCGGCGTGTATTCACTCAGTGAGTACTATCGTGCAACCGGGGATGCTTCTGCATTGGAACTTGCGAAAACGCTTTTTGCTCTCATTGAGGATAAAGGTCTGGATGCCGAACTGCCTGCATACAAGGAACAATTTGATCGCACATGGAAGGAACAACCCAATGAAATGCTGAGCGAAAACGGGGTAATTGCGGATTACACCATGAATACGCATATCCATGTATTAGAGGCCTACACCACGCTCTATCGCGTGTGGCCGGATCAACAGGTGAAGGCGGCACTGGAACGCCTGCTCGGCATTCTATATGAACAGGTGTATGACCAAGACACCACGTTTCTTGGGGTATTTTTCAACAAACAGTGGGAGTCCATCATTGACCTGCGCTCGTTCGGACATGACATTGAAGCCAGCTGGCTGATCGACGAAGCACTGAAAGTTCTGGGGATGGAACAACATCCGGAGTATGCGGCGATGGTAACGGATATTGCCTATAACATCTCCAATGTGGCCGTGAATGCCGATGGTTCCCTGCTCAATGAACAAGAAGGTGAACATATCGATGAGAAGCGAATCTGGTGGGTGCAGGCGGAGGCGATGGTCGGTTTCTATAACGCGTATCAGCGCACAGGTGATCCACTATTTCTGGAGAGAGTGGAACGCCTGTGGACCTATACGAAGGAGAATATCATTGATCAGCGCGCTGGCGGAGAATGGTACTGGTCGGTGGACGGGAACGGTACACCGGATCAGAGCGAAATTGCCGGACCGTGGAAGTGCCCGTATCACAATAGCAGATTCTGTATTGAACTAATCGAGAGGATGGGATCAGAATGATACACCCGAAATACAAGGAGTTACTGGAGAAACAGGAGCAGCTGCTTACTCGTCCTAATGAGATCAATTCTTCCTTCTACAACGGCATATACGATCGGTACCAATATCCAGTAATCACTCGCCATCACGTACCGCTGCATTGGAGATTCGATCTGGATGAGACGACGAACCCGCATTTTATGGAACGCCTGGGCATTAACGCGACATTGAATCCGGGAGCCATCTATTTCAATGGCAAATACATCATGGTTATTCGTACGGAAGGATTGGACCGTAAATCGATCTTTGCGCTTGCGGAGAGTGACAATGGGATTGACGGATTCCGTTTCACCGGTAAACCATTGGTCTGGGATGATATCGATGCGGAGGAAACCAATCAGTATGACATGCGCCTCGTTCAACATGAAGACGGCTGGATCTATGGCATCTATTGCTCGGAACGCAAAGACCCAGAGGCTCCTGCATTTGATACATCCAGTGCAGTTGCACAAGCTGGACTGGTCCGTACACGCGATCTTACAAGCTGGGAACGGTTGCCCAACATCACAACCAATTCCCCTCAACAACGCAATGTCGTATTGCACCCGGAATTCGTGGATGGAAAATATGCCTTCTACACCCGTCCACAGGACGGATTCATCTCGACTGGCAGCGGCGGCGGTATCGCCTTTGGTCTATGTGAGGATATCCTGAACCCGGTCATTCATGAAGAGACGGTTATTGATGAACGGCAATATCATACGGTCTACGAAGTCAAAAACGGCCAAGGCCCTGCTCCGCTCAAGACGGATCGTGGCTGGATTCACATTGCTCACGGGGTTCGGAACACTGCAGCTGGCTTGCGTTATGTGTTATACACCTTTGCAACGGATCTGAATGATCCGACACGGGTAATTGCCAAGCCAGGCGGTCACTTCATTTCTCCTTATGACGACGAGCGTGTAGGCGATGTATCCAATGTTATTTTCTGCAACGGTGCCGTGGTGAATGAGAAGGAAGAAGTCTTTATCTATTACGCATCCAGTGATACCCGCTGTCATGTGGTAACTACCACCCTGGAGAAACTGGTCGATTATACGTTCAATACACCGGCCGATCCATATCGTTCCCTGGCCTGTGCCAGCCAGCGGGGTCAGTTGATTGAGCAGAATGAGAAGCTTTTACAGAAACAATTAACGTAACATCGGTAGAGCGTCCTCTCTGGGAAACCTGCAATGTGCTGAAAATTAGCGAAGCAACAGCCAGAATGGCTTTATTCCAAGTGGGTAACGATGTATACTGATATGGATTGTTATTATGTTGGAGGAAAGCACTCATCATAGTGACAGCACATTGTGCCTATACCGGCTTGAAGGAGGCGACCATACTGAAGAACAATATCACCATGCGGGATATCGCCGACAGGCTCGGGGTCAGCAGTGTGACCGTCTCGAAAGCGTTGAATGATAAAGATGGCGTGAGTGGCGAATTAAAAGAAAAAATTAAAGTGCTTGCTATTGAAATGGGCTATCGGTATAATGCCGCTGCCCGTTCCATGAAGGAAGGCTTAACCCATAATATTGGCGTAATTATCCCGGAGCGTTTTACCGGGCCTACACAGTCGTTCTATGTACGCGTGTTCCAGCGCATCACCAAACATCTGGAGGAACAGGGTTACTACGGTATTCTGCACATTCTGAATGTGGAGGATGAGGAAGAATTAACATTGCCCAAGCTGTACAGCGACAACAAGGTCGATGGTTTCATCGTGCTCGGACAGATCAGCAAAGAGTATATTGAACTGGTGCGATCAATGGAAGTTCCCAAAATGTTTCTCGACTTCTATGATGAACATTCGGACATTGATTCCGTCGTTACCGATAACTTCTATGCTGCTTATGAGCTGACGAACTATCTGGTTCAGCAGGGCCACCGTAACATTGCCTATGTGGGGAACCTATATTCCACGAGCAGCATCCAGGACCGATTCCTCGGGTATTACAAATCCTTGCTGGAACATCGGTTGCCGATGAATCCAAATTTAATTCTGAATGATCGGGATGAACGCGGTACGTTTATTGAGATTGATCTGCCCGAGCAACTGCCAACGGCTTTTGTATGCAACTGTGATCAGGTCGCTCATCTGCTCGTTCAAAAACTGAATTCGATGAATATTCAGGTACCTGGCCAATGCTCTGTTGTTGGTTTTGATAATGATATCTATGCCATGCTCTCCGATCCCAAGCTGACAACCGTCGAAGTGGATGTGGAGCAGATGGCGCGCACGGCGGTCCAGTCGATGCTCAAAAAGGTCGACAACCCGAACCGCAGTTTCGGCCGTGTTCATGTGAAAGGTAATATCATCTACCGTGACTCGGTGAGTGCTGCGTCTGCCTCATCCGATACCACCGATATCTGAATTAAAGAATGAGATAAACGAACACAGATGACTGGCCTCTACCTTACTGGCCAGTCTTTTTCTGATGCATCGGTGTTTAAAGACGGTGACGATCTGTTGAATCCCTCAAAAATGTAGTCGTTCTCCAGATCGAGAGGATGAGAATCAGCTCATACACATTGGTTAAAGTCCCGGTTTCCACTGGCAAGGAGATTAACTGCCCTAGAAACAGCAGTGCAGTCCCCACAAACAGCCATACCCATTTATGTTTGAAAAGAACAATCAAACTAACAAACAAAAGTACAATCCCAACAATGATAACCATCATCGGCGGACCTCCATGGCCTTCTGCCATATATCTCAGTACCCCATACTCTTCTATAACCTTGAGATTATTAACTTCGGATAGAGTAAAGCCTACGATCTGGTAGATAACCAGACCCAGCGTAATCAGCCAAGCTGCCACTTCCGATATCCTTCTATGTGCAAACTTGGTACCTGAGCTGCGCAAGATATGGTAGCCAACAAGAATAAGAGTAGGGGTAGCAAAGGAGTGTAGCCAAAATCGAAGGCTACTGAGAACCATTAGCAGTCTCCCTTCCCCTATCATATTACCTGCAGCAATAATTCCATTATCATATGCCAAGCTGAACGCTACAAATAGCTGAAAACTGGAATATGTGAGCCATTGCTTCCTCTGGGTTAAAACGACAACCATCCGAATAACCAGTATTAAATAAACAAGAGTAAGTGCGAAGTATATCCATACATCCAAGCTGCTTCACCATCCTTATTGGTCAATTCTAATAAATTATATTTACCGGTAAGTAAAATTACAAGACGGATTTGTATAAATAGTTAATTTGGCATAAATTTAGTCATTAATTACTCACAGGAGTATGAAAATACATATTGACTTACAACGTTCATCTGGAAGCACAAACCCTACTGTAGATGATTCATCCTTACAAGGAATCATGCTTCAGACGACCGCCAAACTGTTTATGGTCCTAATTTATATAAAAAAGAGCACTCCCGGCTATCGTAGCTGCAGGAGCACTCTTTTTTTAGTTTAGAGAATGAAAAAGCAACCGGTTACTCTGATGTCCCCTTGCTTGGTTCTCCGACCAAACTCACATCATCGCTTAATAACTTGTTTTCAACCAATTTTCCTTGGTCCAAGTCAGTTTACCCGAACCCGCCCCATTGGATGCTGTGAGGCGTGCATTCAACGTGGAGGGATCATCCGTGGTATAGCTGTATGGAAGTGACGAGAAGCCGTTCCAGGAGAATGATTTTACCACGGCAGGGATTGGCGTCAGCGGACTACCAGACGTATCACTGCTGCCACGGAAGGAGCTTCCATCCAATGAATACATGGTATCGGTTACTCTGATTTTGCCGGTATACGTTGGATCTGCCGGATCGGTCTGATTGTTACGAACAGGATACAGCACGTCCTTAATGACTGACTTCTCAACCAATACTGCCCCACTTTCCGTAGAGATTGCCCCATTGCCAATGATATCGAACTTATAACCTTTGGACGCAATCGCTGTTGCCATGGCCGTTGTAATTTTGGCTTTAGCGGCACGTGCCCCTGTTGCATCCATCACGATGTTATACGCATGTGCGTTGCCTCCACGCAAGCGTGGCATCCGGTCCTGAATATCCTTGTACAAATTATGGTGCAGCGTCATAGACAGATTGTCATTAGCCGACTCCAGGCTGGTGGAACCAACCAGATGTCCTTTCTTTTGCGGTCCAGAGATGGCAATAATATCGGCTTTGCTGAGACCTACAGCACTGCTGCGCAGGTAGTTGTACATCGGATAGGAAGCCTTATTCGCTTCCAACTCGTTAATCTGCTGGGTAACCCAGCTGCTTGCGCTGCCGTCATCCCCTTTGAAGAGGGACCAAGAGATGGTCACGCCGCTGGTTCCTTTTTTCGAATCGATGAGTCCGTCATAGGCTTTATTGAATGTGCAGTGATCAATCCATACGTTGCTGTTCTCCTCCAGGGTAATGTAATCCCAATCATTCTTGTCGTAGTCACCCTTAGTCGATTCATCCCATTCCCATAACTCATCGAATTCCAGGTTTCGGATGATCACGTTGGAGCTTCGTTTCACGCTGATCGCAGCATGTTTAATTTTGGAGCCATTGGCGGAGAAAATCGTGAGTCCATTGAAACCGTCAATCGTGAGCTTGCTGACACCTGTCTGTTTCAGTACGGGATGCGTCAACGCATCATTATGCTTGGCAAAAGGAGAAGTCTGCGCTGCACTCGGAATCTCGTTCCATCCCAGATTCAGATCGTTCATGATCTCAACGACTTTGACACCCGAGTTCTTTTTGAGAGCCAGTGCCAGATCGGTCGCATTATACACTTTCTTATACGTGGCTGTGTTTGATTCGCTGACGATACCGCCGCCTGTGTTACCTTGGGAGAAGCCTGTTAGATTGTAGTCTGCGTTGCCCGCTGCCTGCACACTTGCCGGTCCGGACAATAATGTTAGCCCCAACGTTATAGCCAAGGCTGTGCTGCATAAGCTTCGAAATTTGATTTTCATCGATTCCATTCCTCCCGAAATATAATGATTACATTCGTCCAACGCTGCCACACCCTGTCACGAAGGACATGTCCTCAATGTAGATGTTGTAAGCGATTACAACAATAATCCCTATCTCACATTCTGGCGGAAATGCTGATGTGGCTAAAGATTGTACCGGAAGCAACCTTCAATCGTACATAGTTAACTTTAATAGTAAGATTTACGTGATTCCTTGAGACAGCAAGGAGGTGTCAGATAAAATGAAACCAAAAAAGCAGGACTGCATCTGCTGCAGACCTGCTCGATTTTACTTTTTGATGGAACGTGTCCAGAAGCCGCCATGGAACTGTTTCGGCTCCACGGTAATGACAAATGCTTTGGGGTCCAGATCGAGAATCGTCTGATAGAGCAGTTTCTGGTTTTTTCGTTTCGCCAGAATCTCCATCACAAGCCGATCTCCGTCACGTCCACTACCCACCCACGCAGTAACACCATATCCTTTGTCCCGCAGGGCATTCGCAACATTTCCACCCATCTGGTTACAGATGACTTTAACGGTAACGTAACCGAGTGCAATCTTCTCTTCAATCCAGGCGCCGAGCAACACACCCAGTCCGTAACCCACCGCATAGACGATTAAGGCCGAAGGCTGGGTCAGATATTTAAGCACCAGATTCAGACCGAGCACATAGATCACAATCTCACCCATGCTGATCAGTGCGGCGATATATTTCTGTCCTTTGAGTGTCAGAATCATCCGTAATGTATAAGCCGATACATATACAATCTGGATCAAAAAGATAAATACCAATATTTTAAACAATTACAATCCCTCTTTCCTGGCCTTCGCAACAGAATTGGCCCTTTGCTGCATCTACTCGACGATTTTGTATCATTTATGCTTCCTGTACATTCGCTCTATCTCCATCATTGGACGTTATACCCTCATTCTAAACGGTTGGATGTAAATCCGTAGGCATTTTCTGCTCTCTGGCATGCCGGAACTGCCATTATAGAACCGTTTGTACCGATTATCAACCCGGCGGAGGTCCCAGGTTCGAAAACGGGTGACTGTGAATATGCTGTATCATCATAACGCCGAGCACGATCGCCAGAATAACGGGTCAGAACCAAGATGGATGGGTCACAACAAAAGGGGGTATCGTCATGCAATTATGGCAGGAGATGGAGCGGGAAGGCATGGAGGAACTCATTTTTTGCCATGATGCAGATAGTGGATTGAGGGCGGTCATTGCCATTCATAACACGGTCCTTGGACCTGCACTGGGCGGATGCCGCTACTGGACGTATGCGTCCGAGGAAGAAGCTGTTCGGGACGCTGTGAAGCTTGCCAAAGGCATGACGTACAAAAATGCAATCTCCGGACTGCCCTACGGCGGCGGGAAAGTGGTCATATGGGATGTACCTTTTGCAAGGAATGCAGCACTGGATAAGGGTAGTTACGGGACCGTTAGTGGTGATCCGGTCGCTGGAGATCTAAAGGTAGAGCAACGAAAGGCCACTAGCGGGGAACGGGAAGTTGTCGACGATGATGTAACACATCTTATAGATGGGAGCCCGGATACAGACGTATCCAAGCGGGCGCAGCGCTTTCGCGCACTGGGACGTTGTCTGGAGCGGCTGAACGGGCGGTACGTGACCGGTCTTGATCTGGGTACCACGGCGACAGACATGGACCAGATCGGAATGGAGACCGCACATGTGACGGACACCACCGGTTCGCTTGGGGCGCAGGATGACTTCACAGCCGAGATGACCGCCTATGGTGTCCACATCGGCATTGTGACCTCGCTGCGCCAGCAAGGCATTGCATCTTTGCAGGGCATTCCCGTTGCCGTCCAGGGACTGGGCAAGGTCGGGCATGCCCTGTGCCGTTACCTGCATGCAGCCGGGGCACGGCTCATTGTGGCAGACGTTGTACCGGAGCGTGTACAACGTGCCCTTGTGCAGTTCAGCGGCGCCATTTCGGCCGATCCGGCCCATATCCACGCCGCTGACTGCACGGTCTTCGCCCCCTGTGCCCTGGGGGGCGTACTGACCCCGGCAACGGTGGAGGAGCTGCGCTGCTCCATTGTTGCCGGGGCGGCCAACAACCAGCTGAGTGAACGACAGCTGGTTGCAGGCCGCATGCAGGCGCGCGGCATCCTGTACGCGCCTGATTACGTGCTCAACGCAGGCGGAATCATCTCCACCGCCTACGAGCTGGAAGGCGCCGAGCCTGACCTGATCCGCCAAAAGGTGGCGGGGATTGCAGGCACGCTAAGCAAGGTATACGCAGAAGCTGCGCAATCTGCAATCTCCACAGCCGATGCAGCCGATCGGCTGGCGGAATCCATCCTTCGAGCAGGCCGTAAGAGATAGGACGCCCCACTCTGCTACCAAGTCCATTCACACCGCCCACACATTCTCCGCCACCCTATTAATTCAGAGATATGGCATGTATGTAACTCATTCGTTGTGGACTTCACTAGATTTCGACACTTCGACGTACCGGAAAATAGCCTCCACCGCTTGCCCCATTCTAACGAACCTGATACACGCTATTTGCCCCTTTTTGCATGGATCTAAAATCTAACGAATCTCAGACACGTTATTGTGCCAAGTTTGGTCCTTTTTCAAGCTAAATAGCTACTTTTCCGAAGGATAGCGTTCCTGAGGTTCGTTAGAATTTATATTTCATATTTTTGCCTCGAATAGGTTGTCTCAGGTTCGTTAGCGCTGCGGCCGAAGATTTCTTTGGGGTAGTATCACCTATCAAAAAGAGCTAACCCCGACACCGTGTCCAGGTTAGCTCTTTTACCCTCTCTTATTGTTTAGCCCTCTTACTCTCTTTCTCTGTTCCACTCTATTCTTAAACTGCAACCGACCTCTTAGCTGATGTCTTCTTCTCTCGAAATAGCAGCGTCCACAGCAAGACATTCGCCACGATCAATAGTACTCCATAGATCCAGATGCCCCCCGATATTGATCGGAAAAAGACATGGACTCCCCATAACATGGCGAGCACAGGGAGGGCGACGAATACATACCAGCCATCACTTTGTTGCGCCATACTGAACGATTGAGAGAAAGGTGGCTTGCGCAGCAACAACTTGCCTGCCAGCGGGACAAGTGCGGTCGCCGTCAACAAGATGATCGCAATATCCGGCAGTATCCGTAATCCAAATGTCAAAGTGAACAGAATGGCGTTCGCCAGAAATATAGGCAGGAACATGTTACACAAGAACGCCTTCAGCGCACCTTTGTATAACGCGCTATCATTCCCCATCGGTGCAGCGCGAAAGGTCCAGAACGCCTTGTATTGCCCTGAAAATTTCAGCATAACCACAACCGTAACAACCAGCATTAGCACGATATAAAAGGTGTATACGAACGAACTTTGCCTAAATTCCGCCCAGCTGGAAGATTGCAATTGAGTAAACCAAAATACATAAGGTAAAACAAAGGATAAACCAAGTGATGGATACACCTTCAGCTTGAACTCCCGTTCGTTGCGCATCATGCTGGCTGACAGACGGAAGCAAGCTTGTTCCTCTCTGGAACGACTAACCAGCTTGGAGATCCAGCGATCCCATCTTCCGCGTCTGCGCCCAGAGGACTGTCCCGAATGTGCCATTTTCTCCAAATACAACTCAAAGGAAGGCATAAGCTTCACATATACGATCAGACTTACCACTGGAACCAAGACTGCCAGCGCTGTGAAGGTATACATCCATAGATCCCCGCCTCCTGCAAACAACCATTCATAGGCGGCCGCATACCATAACGGAGGTAACAGCAACTGCCACCAAGCAGGCGTGAATACCATACCAAAATCAATAATGTTGAACGAGCGGATGACCAGCTGATAACCAATTGCAATCCCCACCGAAAGCAGAATTTGCACCATATTGATCATATCCTTCAGCTTCTCACCATCCAGAAACTTCATCATAAACAGATAGATCAGGGACGTTGTCACCAGAATCAACATATTAATCAGAATCAGTTCCACAAGGAAGATCAGAAAGAATAAGAACCCATGTGTCACCAATGCAGCAATTAACGGTATGCCAGTTAAAGAACCCGTCAGCAATAACAGATATACGCCCGCATGGATGGCCCGGGCCATCCCCACTGTTCGTCCATTAACGGGCTTCGTCATGATAATATTGCGGTCCCGGATATCCAGCAGTACGGAGGAGAAATCCGAGATCATGGACGTCATGATCATAAACATTAAGATACCGAACACCAGACCCATCTGAAGCATGAAATGCCCTGTATCCCACACAATAAAGGGAACCATCATCAGTCCCATTAATCCATACAACCACAGGGATCGATGAAACTGATTACCTTCCTTGCGCTCTTTTTTTCCTGAATTGTTGGACAAAATAGTAGGAACTCTGCGTTGGTCCATCTGGAACTTCACTCGTAAGATCAGGCGCAGCACATCATAATCTGCCCCTGTTTTGGCGATAAGTGGACGAAAGCGATCCAGGATCTTGAGTGTGCGAAAGTCGGAGGTTTCCTCCATATCAGTACACCTCCTGCACAATGGATACAAAGCGCTCAGCAATGGCTTTATGCTCATTAAAGCCCGTCAATTGATTGAATACTTCCTCCAATGTCAATGAACCTTCCGTGGATTGCTGTTGGAGTTGCTTAAACGTTCCATCTGCCACTACGCGTCCTTCAGCGATGAGTACAATTCGACTGCTGATCTTCTCCACCACATCCATGATGTGGGAGGAGTAGAAGATGGTTGTGCCTTTGGCTGACAACTGTGACAAAATCTCTTTGACCACCATCACACTATTGGCATCCAAACCGCTGAGTGGTTCATCCAGGAACAGCAGATCCGGGTCATGAAGCAGCGCAGAGATCAGCAACACTTTCTGACGCATGCCTTTGGAGAAGGAGGCAATACGGGCATGATATGATTTTTCAAGTCCAAAACAATCCATTAGCAGCTTCGCTTTATAATCTGCATCCTCATAGGACATCCCGTATAACTCTCCCGTAAAAGTCAGATACTCCGCAGGCGTTAATTGTTCATACAATTCCGCCACCTCAGGAACATAACCGATTCTGCGCTTGTATTCTACATCCCCATCCGCAATATCTTTACCGAAGATTCGTACCGTACCTACATAACCTTCAACCAGCCCGAGTAAAATCTTAACCGTCGTACTTTTGCCAGCCCCGTTTGGACCAATATATCCAATCATCTCACCGCGATTCACTTCCAGATCGATGCCATTCAGCACATAACGTCCGTTGTATCTCATACGCAAGCTTTCAATGGACAGCACTTGTTGTTCACTCACTTCGTTATCCAGCTCCTGTCTCTATCTTTTTCTACAATTCTACTAGTTTACCACAGTTTGGTATGCTAACGATCGGAAATCAATCACGAAGTGAGCCATCATCTCTTTTCCCTTTCGAGTAAGAGCATCACGTAACAAGTGTGAACACATCACAAAGCCCCTGTCCCACCTTAAAGGCAAGAGACAAGGGCTTCTACTTCACTTTATTCGGAACCTTATTAGGTAATATCTACAAAGTCTTAAAGTCTTACTGCACTTTAACAATCTGAAAATGCTGATTCGTACCCCCATTATCCGTCCACTGGATGGCCGCAGCCCCATCAGCCAAAGATTGACCCGAGATGTCCAAGACCTTGCCTGTACTGCGGTTCTTCAGTTTATAATAACCACCACCTACATGGACGAGCTGCCATTGCTGGCTGGCCCAACCCCCGTCATTCCACTGTTCAATGACCGCCCCATCGGTCGTGACACCGTTCTCTACACCGATCAGCTTACCGCTGGAACGGTTGATAATTTTGACATAGCCGCCACCCGCATCGGTAATCTGCCACTGCTGACTCGTTGTTCCCCCATCTGCTCGCTGCTCCAAATCCGCACCGTTGGCGGAGGAACCCCCAATAACATTCAGCAATTTGTTACTCTTGCGGCTAATCAGCTGATATGAAGCATTCGGGTCCCATACCTCTGATGTACTTGCTCCAGTTACGGTACCAGTTGCTGTATCAATCGTAATACTGCTGGCCCAGTTCATCGCCAGACTGGTTGCGCTTGGGAACGAGAGTGGCAGCCAGACATACTTGGAATCCTGCACCGGTCCGCTCCATGCACCAGCCCAGCGATCACCCATGTAGAGATAGGATGTGGTCTGTGAACCTTCTACTGGAAAAACATAGGTGGATTGAGAACCATATGTTGTGCTGTCTCCAAAGTTGCTGAGGCCGCTCCATGTGCCTGTAATGCTGGTGGCTGTGGCATATTTGGCCTGATTCGGATTCCAGCCGGTCGCACCCGAGGTGATCAGGAAGTAGACGCCGTCTTTTTTGAATACAGCAGGTGCTTCACGATATTGTCCGGGCCACAGCGTTGTGACTAGGGATTCCACACCCAGGAAATCGGGGGTCAGCTTATATATATTCAGATCGGCATTCACTCGGGTCGCGGAGATCAGATAAGCCGTTCCATTATCGTTGTACACCGTCATATCTCTCGAATCATACCCAAGTGGACGATAGCTGCCCACATACGTGTAAGTGCCATCAACCGTATTCGAAGTAGCTACGGCCACTCTGGCTTCGCCATAATCCAGACCATTCTCCTTGTGCATCCAGAGTACGTATTTGCCGGTAGCACTGTTGTAGATGACCTTCGGGCGTTCAATGTTGGAGATATTTAACTCGGCTGCCGAGCTGCTGGTGAGCACATCATTGCGGTACTCCCAGTTCTTCAGATCCGATGAACGATACACGGACACAGCCTTGAACGTTCCATTCGGATTGCGGTTCTCCCCAAACCAATAATAATACCCATTTGCCTTGATCATCCCACCCCCATGAGCATGAACGACATTACCATTCGTGTCTTTGAACTGTATCCCGTTCGTTACACTGAGCGGAGCAGCTGAAGCATTTGGTCCGGGCGCGAACAACATGCCTAATGATTGCAGCGCCAATACCAATACAAGCAAATAACTCATGCGGCGGGTAAAGCGACGTGAAGGTATATTTTTTTTCAACCATCCATCGTTCATAGCCATATCGTAATGCACCTCCATGTTTTTTTGTGAAGCGTTTACATAAATAAAATCGATATGTCTCATCTGCCTCCGATCGATGATGCATTTTAACATTAGAATTCCTGGCAAGATTGATTGGCCTAGCTTCACCTCCTTGATTCCGATTGTATCCGCCACGTTCCTGCTCGAATAGTGAACAATCCGGCGGAAGATGTACAATTTTATACTCCGCTCTCTCGATCAACAGCAAAAAGACGCTTCCCCCGAAGCGTCCTCTGCTATACCTGCCCTGCTCCTCCATGATGTAACGATCCCTAGCTGTGTGCGGCTGTTCATAGGCAGGTTTTTATATGATGTTTTATCGGCGTATACCCGCCATTATTGCTTAATCTTGGTCGTCAAAATCCTGGTCGAACGATAACACTTTACCTGTGTTGGCATCGATATCTACATCTGCTTCACCTTGAGCGGTTCTCAGCTCGATCTCATACACATAGCGACCGTCATCATGATCCAGTTCGACTTTGGTTACTTTACCACCCGTAACTTGTTTCAACGCAATGTTTGAAGCTTGGGATGCCGTCAATTTGACCTGCTTGGCAGCAGAGTTGTTAGATGTATTGCCTGTTACAGTACCTTCATAATCATCGTCATCATCGTAGTCTTCATCATCCACGACTGCCAAGATTTTGCCTGTGTACGCATCCAGACGAACGACAACATCATTTTTGCCTTTTCTATCAATCTCGATTTCATAGAACGTTTGGCCGTTTCTGCGCTCCAGATCCACGTCATCCACCTTACCATCGGCTGCCTTTAACGCCAGCGCTTTTGCTTGGGATGCATTCAGCATTTTGCCTGTGCTGTTCTGGTTCTGTGATACGGATTGTGTTGTTGACGCTGGTGTCGTTTGCACCGATTGCCCGTTTAAATTTCCGCTAGCCGCTACGGCCGATCCACCAAGTAATACCGCTGCTGACAAGCTACCAATCCATAGTTTATGTTTGTTCATCATCATCATTCATCTCCTCGTTTGTTGTTCTCGTTCTCGTCTACATCTATAGAATAACCTGCAGGAATGAGAGATCAGCGAGAGTTAGATTAGAATTTGATGAGAAAATGAGGAGAATGCTCATTCAACTGGTGTTCATGATGTATGTATTCAAAAACAAATGAAAAAGATGACTCCACATTAGGAATCATCTGTCCAATGAGTTAATGCTATCTTCTATCGGCCCTTTGCCCTTACAAAAGGTTAATCATCGTCCTCATCCCAAGTTACGGAACGAATGGCTCCCGAGATCGCGTTCACTTGCACAATAGCCTCCCGGCCATCCTCCAGATCAATCTCGACCAGATAATACGGATTCCCGCTGTTGGTTCCACGCAGTTCGATGTCGTCCACTTCCCCCGGAACCTCTGCAAGTGCCTTCTGCTTGGCTTGTTTCTCGCTCAGAAACTGAGGTTTGGGATCATCCTTTGTTGGTTCAGTTGTCGGGGCTGTTATTGTTTTGGAAGATATCGTCTCTCCCGTATATGGATCAATCGTGAGTTCTTCACGGCTGTTATCCTTCGCCTTCACAACCGCAGTGTATACCGGACTGCCTTGTTGCTCCACAAGTTCTAGTGAGACCAGTTGGTCATCCGTTTGTTGTTTTAACAACGCCGTTTTGATCTGCTCGCGGCTCCATAACGTCTTCTCTTCCGCTTGCGGGTTGGACTCCAGCCGTTTGATGGAATTCACGGTAGCCGTAACGGCATCCACCTGTACGTCATATAGGCCGGTTTCCGAACGGAGCTGCATGATATACGTCCCGTCCTTCAACGTGGAATTCACAATCTCGCCCGGATATTGATCCAGTACGGATTGGGCTGCCGCATCTGCCGTAAGTACCGCACCAGTTGATTGCCAAGGCTTCCACCAAGCAACGGCTGCCACAATCAGCACAATGAGAAGTCCCGAACCCCACCAAAGTGATCTTCTCGATTTGACCCAACCACTATTACCCTGCTCATGACGTTTCATTTCCGGTGGTCGCTGCTCATGCTCTGTCATCCCATTTCCCCCTTATAACTCCCCCATAGCCCAAGTTCATCTGCTGTATATCAGTATATAAGAGAAGAATGAGAATTTCATGAGAGCGGTCCGTTCTGAACCGATAATGGCAAAATAATTGAAGCCTCGGTGCCTTCACCCTCGGTACTGGTCAGTTCAACCCGCGCTCCTACTGCACCTGCAAGTTCTTTGGCAAGCGACAATCCCAGACCTGAACCACTTGCACCCAAGCTGCGTGTTCTGGCTGGATCAACCCGGTAGAATCGGTCAAATACCTTCTCCAGCTCATCCTCCCGCATGCCAATCCCGGAATCTACAATCTGAATACGGCACTCTTGTCCCTTGGCTTCCAGCTTCACTTCAATGGCATCTTCACTATACTTACGTGCGTTATCCAGCAAAATAAACAACAGCTGCTTCAGCTTGCTCTCATCGCTGATTGCCCAGATTGGACCTCGATCTTCACACCGGACTTCACGGTGATAGGCTTCGCGAAACGCACGTGTGGAGTCTGTTGCAACTCTCGTGATATCCACACGCTCCAACTGCACATTCCATTGCTCTGGCTGCTTCGCAAGCAGTAGCAGCTGCTCGGTCATCTCCCGCATGCGAACCGATTCGGACAGAATCGCTTCCACCGCTTCATCAAATACCTCGGGACGTTCTTTCCCTCGCCGCTGTAGCAAACTGGCATAACTTTCAATAATGGTCAGCGGTGTTTTGAGTTCATGAGATGCATCGGATACGAAACGTTCCTGTCGTTCAAAGTTGGATTCGAGCAGGTCCATCATCCGGTTGAACGTCTGTCCCATCGTTTTCAGTTCATCCTTCGACCCTTCCTCCAGCGGAAGACGCTTGAATTGGCCGCTGGACTGAATGTCACTCATCGTGCGTGTCATCTGCTGAATCGGTCTGGTCATTCGGTTCGCCAGAATCCGGCTAGAGATGATGGCTGGAATGAGGGCAATAATCGTTACTGCCACAAGCACGGTACGAAGTACGGACAGACGATTCTCCGTCTCTGCAATGCTCTCGGTGACCTGAACGTTCACCACCTCACCATCAGGCCAGATTACCGGGACTGATACCCACACATAACCAATCTGCTCAACTTGGGTATACTCCGATTTCTTCTCACTTTCGTACTTATAGGGCAGCTTGCTCAACTGCTCGGAAGCTGCTGTTGTTGTCACTGGGGAACTGGTGCCGTCCTCATTGACGATCCGAAGCATGCCGTTCACAGGCGCGTAGGCCCGCAGCAAGTCGTCCGGCGGAATGGAGCCGGCAGACTGACGCACTCCTTTGACAATAGACTCCGCTTCCGCTTCCACCCGATTAACCTCGTTATCAATCGACATCCGTTCAAACACGATGTAGACCGACAGGTTCACCGCGATTAACAGCACAGCAAATAATACAGACGAATATCCGTAGATTTTACTGCGCAGGCTCATAACTGTTCCTTCAGGACGTATCCAACGCCCCGTACGGTATGTATTAAGGGTGGTGCGAATCCGTTATCCACCTTTTTGCGCACATAACGGATGTACACATCCACCACATTGGTATCTCCATAATAATCGTATCCCCACACGGCCTGCACAATCTGGTCACGACTGAGCACCTGACGTTGATTCTGCAGCAGATACACCAGCAGATCGAACTCACGTGGTGTGAGTTCGATAGACACACCATCTCGGAATACCTCTCGCGTTCCTTCATTCAGTTTCAGCCCGGCAGCCGTCAACCAGCCTGCATCAGCTTCATCCTTATGCCCAGACAAGTCATTGCCTGTATCAGCAGGTGTAGACGAAGAAGCGGAAGAAACAACCGATGCCACTGCACTAAGCCGCAATGCGGCCCGAACTCTGGCAAGCAGCTCTTCAATCTGGAACGGCTTGGTGATATAGTCATTGGCTCCGAGATCCAGGCCGGATACTTTATCTTCCACGGAATCTTTGGCGGTGAGCATAATAATCGGAACTGTAGCATCTTTGGCCCGAACTCGGCGCAACACTTCAATTCCACTCAGACCAGGCAGCATCACATCAAGCAGAATCAGATCCCACTGACCTTCCCCATACTTCTCCAGTCCTTCTGTTCCACTCCCCGCCTTGCCTACCTGATATCCCTCATACTGTAATTCCAGTTCAAGCAGACGTGCTATTTTGGGCTCATCCTCTATGACCAGCACGGCTTCGTTCATGCAGCGCTCCCCCTCATCCCCATCATTTCATTCTCCCGTTATCTTACAATAACATCTACAGTTTGCCCAAGGCATCTTCAACAGGCTGATCCCCGGCAATCAGATCAAAGGCCATTCGGTACGTCTTCTCTTCCTGCAAAGAAGCCACGATGACGCGGGCCACATCTTCACGCGGGATGCTACCTGGTTTCAGATCGGTTCCAACTGCAATCTTGCCTGTGCCCGGCTCATTCTTCAGACCACCCGGGCGGATAATCGTGTAATTCAGATCACTTGCAAACAATGCACGATCCGCATAATGCTTGGCAACGTAATATGGCTTAATGGACTCTGACCATTTCTCCCGTTGATCTGCGCCATACGCACTGACCAGAATATATCTGGAGATGCCTTGCTGCTCTGCGGCTTCCATCGTTTTCACCGCTCCGTCGAGATCAATAAGCAGTGTTTTGTCCTGACCCGTAGATCCGCCAGAACCTGCTGTAAACACAATGGCATTATGATCCTTCATGGCCTCAGCCAAGTCCTCCACACTACCCTCCAGATCACCAATCACCACAGCGGCACCGAGTTCCTTCAGTACGTCTGCCTGCTCCGGTTTGCGGATCATGGCCGTTACCTTATGCTGGCCTTCCTGTACCAGCTGCTCCACCACAAACTTACCGATCTGTCCATTCGCTCCTATAACTAAAACGTTCATACGTCATTTCTCCTCTCGGTTAAACGGATCGCTTGTGCCGCTCCCCGTTTTATTATATTTAGAGATGCTCATCCTATCATTTAAACGAAAGCCGGCGCTTCTAAGCGCCGGCTCCTGGTCCATGTCCGTTAAATACATATCCGGTACATCAGTTGAACATCTATGGGAAATGTAACATTCCGTTGTCTAATAATATACCTTATACCCTATATGATTTATACGCATCCTCAGATCAATCACTTCCGCCGCATCCTCTTCACATCTGAATATTAATGATCTTTGTTGTCCATTACAACAGAAAAAAGGACGCCCAGAAGGGCGCCCTTGAATGGCATGAAGATTAGTAAGCCAGTGCGAACAAACCGTGAATGTGAGCCAGGTAACGGATGTTACTTGCTTCTTTCATCATGGTTGCAGGCAGACCTTTCAGACGAGTCTGGTTGCCACCGATCATGCCGACAGCATCTTTACGACCCAGACTTCCCAGCGTACCGGAGAATACTGGTGTGAAGGATTCCATTGCGCCACCTTTGAACATTACGCCCAGGTTGTGACCAATGGTTTCACCCATTTGCCAAGCCAATTGTGCTGTTGGAGGATAAGGGCGAGCACCTTCGCTAGGGAAGACCACTGCGCTGTCACCAGCAACAAACACATCTTTGTGGGATGTGGATTGCAGAACTTCCGTAACTTTCGCACGGCCGCGATCCACTTCAATTCCGCTGTTAGCAACAACTGCGTTACCTTGAACGCCACCAGTCCATACGAGGGTATTCGTAGGGATGGAGCTGCCGTCTTTCAGCATAACTTCGTTTTCTTTCATCTCGGTAATCGCTACGCCAACGATGAAGTTAACGCCACGTTTCTCCAGACTGGATTTCGCACGATCAACCAGCTCTGGCGGGAAACCAGCCAGGATGGAAGGACCTGCTTCAACCGTGTACAGGGAGATATCGTTGAAATCGATACCTTTCTCTTGACATACAGCTGGAAGAAGATCAACGAATTCGCCGACAAGTTCAATACCTGTCAAGCCGCCGCCACCAATAACAAACGTTGCGTCTGCTTTGTTGCCGGATTTTTTGTATGCATCCAGACGTGCATCAACGTGTGCACGAATGCGGTTTGCATCACTAACCGATTTCAGCGTGAAGCTGTACTCTTGCAGTCCCGGAATTCCGAAGTAAGCTGTTTCGCTACCCAGGGCAACAACGAGTGCATCGTAAGAGTATGTGGAGCCGCTGGTCATCAGAACTTTCTTCTCGTCCGGCTTGATTGTATCCACCGTATCGATTTTCAGGTTCACGTTTTTGCCACGCAGCAATTTTTCGAGCGGAAGAGCAACTGCTTGTTCAGCAATGCTTCCTGCTGCAAGACGGTGCAGTTCCGTGATAATTTGGTGTGTAGGGTAACGGTTCACGACAGTAATTGTCGCTTCTTCCGGAGACAAGTATTGACGTGCAGTCAATGCAGTCAACAGACCGCCGTATCCTCCACCCAAGATCAAAATTTGCTTCGACATATCCATCCTCCGTTCTTCTAAGTCTTAACGTTTCGGTTGTTGACGCTCGTTCAGGATGCTCAAGAAAGATTGAGCAAAACGAAGCGACTGTTGTACGTTTGGATCTTTGAGCATTTTCAGCATAGCGAACAAGCCAACTGAAGTTTGCTCTGTTTGCGCACGGTCATTGGCTTCGATGGCAGCAGAAGCTACACCTTTAGCTTTGTCTACAACAGGCTTAGCGAACTCGCCCATTGCGCTCATTGTGTCGCTGATCAGAACTTTGTCTGTTGCTACACTTTGTGCAAAGTCATAAGCTTTCGTCATAGCAGTAACCATTTCAGCCAGTTTAGGCAGGTTCTCCACCAGAACGGTTAAAGACTCCTGTACCTCAGGCTTCATCAGTTGATCCAGTACATCCAAGGACTGGCGTTGGGAAACGTCGGCACCTTCTGTAACCGGCACCTCTTGTTGAGTAGGCGATTGTGACATAAGAGAAAGTCCTCCTTTACTTTGGGATAGAAGTCCGCGACTTTCATGATGCCTGTCAAGCAGAGCCGAACCACAAAATACATTGAATACAACTAAATGTACCAAATTTCACACAATAGGATAAGCGTAGCTCAGGGCCACTCTCACATCATGCATTGTATCTTGGATCTATTGCGGACAACATGTGTTGACGCACAAAACGACAAGCAGGCCGAAACCGAACTCTATACCCTTATATTACACCTCTTACACATGAACATGAAAAAGAAATTTTTTACACTTGTGAAGATATTGTGAACATTGTAACAAAATCGATTTTTTTGTCAACCCGTGCAAGCAGGATAAGTCCGCCAATTCCTCTGTCCAAAATCCGTATACCTACCATATGTGGTATGAAGACAAGATCACATATGACCAGATGTACGATATGTACACGAGAAAGGGTTTATTCATCAAAAATCAAAGGAATTGTTTTCCAAATCCAAGAATCTTGCGCAACGAAATTGGTCACTGTCGTTATTATGCAGCGTTGGGCTCCGCCTTATTCCATCATTGAGACATCTTTTCTATTTCAAGTATGAACCTCTTGCACCGCGATTGCAAAAATTGGATTAAACTGCTTGCGTTTAGATTACGAGTATCCCGGTTAATAAGGAATACACCAGACAACGAAGGAGATGTTCGATATGAGTAATTCAACTGGCGATAAAATCAAAGCAGGCGTAAACAAGGCCAAAGGCGAAGTGAAGGATCAGATCGGTAATGCAACCAATAACAGATCCCTTCAGGCTGAGGGTAAAAAAGACAAAGCCAAAGGTGCTGTACAGGATAAAATTGCCGACATTAAAAAAGATCATCACTAGATCCTTTTAATGTGAGGTCCATCAGCACGATCATTTCGTGCAATAGATCGTTTTGAAAGAGCCTGCGTCCTATCCGGAAAAAACCAAAAGATGAGACGGAGGCGCAAAAAAGCCAAGGAAGGTGTTACTCAATACACCCTTCCCTGGCTTTTTTTGTGTATTTTACACAGCTGGAACTGCGTATCTTGCCATATCGATAATAAAACTGCGTGTTTCCCTTGTTCTATGATATTCACGGCTGAACTGCCTTACCCATTCGGGATGTTCCTGGTACCAGCGGAAAGTTCGTTCCAATCCTTTTTCCAATGTCATCTGAGGTAACCATCCCAATTCCGCCCTTATTCTACCTGAATGTACGACTAGACTGGACCCTCTGGACTGAGTGGGTTCTTGCTCCCGAATCTCTATAGCCGCTAAGGACCGATCCATTGGTTGCAATAACTCCCCGATCTCCTGCATCGTTGTTCCAAGCCCTGTCGATATGTTGTAAACCTGTCCGTCTTTGCCTTTCAGCATGATCTGCTCAATGGCCCGAAGCGCATCATCTACATACAAGAAATCACGCACTGCCGATCCCTGAATATCCAGAGGCAGTCCGTCCAGCATCCGACCGAAGTTTCGAGGAATGATACGGTCTGGCAGTTGCCACGGACCATAGAGGTTAGTCAAACGAAAGAGTTTGACTGACAGCTCGTAACATTGAGCGTAGGAGTGAGCAAGCATTTCACAGGCGACTTTGGATGCAGAATAAGGAGAGACGGGCGCATACGGATCTGATTCATGATAGACCCTGCCCCAATCGCCGCCATACACTTCAACAGATGATGCCAACAAGACAGGGATGTGATGTTCGGTAGCATATTGGAGAATAGCCTGAGTGCTGAGAGTATTATTGCGGAAGACTTCCCCTGGTTGATGATACGAATAATCCACGTGAGGCATGGCTGCCAGATGAATAATGTAATCTGTTCCAGAAGGCAGATGAATTGGGTCTGAGGCAAGGTCACAACAGATGAACGGCATCTCATGCAGAGGAGAGGCGTGAACAAGCCTCTGACAATAATCATCCCGATCCAGAAGAGTGATTAGATGCCCCTTTTGCGCCAAATACTGTGACAGATTAAATCCCACAAATCCAGAAGCTCCTGTAATAACAATGTTCACACACGATTCCCCCTTGCGATTTATACAACGAGTGCATTGAAGAGAGTTTATGTACTGAGTATAACCTTAAAATGATACATTTTGTATCATTTTACAATTGTTTTTTGTTCGTCCTTGAACTTATCGGGTAATTTATAATGAGGTGATATGAGATGAATGAACGAAAAAAGGACATAGAGACGTTATTTTTTCAGGATAACGGTGTAATTCCCAATCATCCGACCCTGCCTGTGCTTTTGTATAAGAACGTATGGGCTGAAGAGGCCCTTCACGCAGAATCATTGCTGAACCGTCATGGATGGGGAAATAGCTGGTTGAACGGTGTGTTCAATTATCATCATTATCATAGTAATGCTCATGAGGCTCTTGCTGTGGTGAGCGGATTCGTGAAACTGATTCTAGGCGGAGAAAATGGACAGAAAGTTTACCTTCAGACAGGCGACGTTGTCGTGCTTCCCGCTGGAACAGGGCATAAACGGCTGGAATCCAGCCCGGACTTTCGTATTGCAGGTGCCTATCCGGGCGGTATGAGTTACAACACACGCACAGGTGAAGAAGGCGATCGTGCCAAAGCTCTTCAGGAAATCCAAGAGGTTCCGATTCCGGATACCGATCCGGTCTACGGGCAGGATGGTCCTCTAATGGAAATTTGGAGTGGGAAGAAGTCATAACCGATATGATGAAAATGAAGAAAAGAATACTATTAAACAATGCACAGTTGAAGTTGGTTCAGTTTTTAACGAGTAACAAATAGACTGTTCCCCGGACATGTAGGAGTTATCCACCGGGTGGAACAGTCTATTTAAGTAGGAATTATGAAAATCTGGTATCGGAGACACTTCGTGATACCTTCCTGATTGCGGAAGGAAACGCTCAGATCTTCCGTCTTATTTCAAACTTTTCGATCACGTATCTTGTTTTCTATCTGTACGTTCCATCCTCAGTCCATTTTAGCGTTCGGCAAGCCGAACACTGTAATACCTCATTGCAAGTGGCTTTCCATCCATCTCAAGTTGGCGTTGCAGCACCAGTTGTCTTAGACGGTACTCCACGAAGACATCACTTATATGCTGGCTGCTCGTACCAATCACTTCACCCACAATACGAGCTGCTCGGATATACTTGCCTGGCTCCCAGTTCGGTGTCAGTTCCCTTACCTTCTGCATAATGTACTCGTCCAACGCATCTTCGGGCAGACTCTCAATCACGCCATTCTGCATGATACGTAATAGCCCAGGCTGTACCGAAAGTTCCAGCCAATCCTGTTCCAGCTGCAGGCGTTCTTGCTTGGACAGCGGCTCTTGCTCAGAGCAGACTTGCCACATCGCCAGAAGCTTTTCCGGAAGAATCTCGCCTGTGTGGAGCACATCATATTGAACATCAGGTCTATTGAATAATTGCTGATATAAGCCACTCGTTTCGATCAGATATATAGGACTCTTACTGCTGCGCAATAGATGCATCGCATAGAGTAGTCCCGTCTTCTCACGTGCATTATTCGCATACCAGATGATAATTGACGTCTTGGAATCAAGAGACTGCATTGTGGAGTTAAGCTCAATTAATGATTCAAGTTCATGCATGGCATAAGCCTCGCGGTCACTGAGACACATTCTTTCGGTCAGCCAGAGATGCCTGCGCTGCAAATCTGCACGATGGGTCAGATCACCTAACGGACCCACAGCATAATCATCATCCATAGAGAAAAAGCTCCGCTTTGCCTGATTAGGTAATGTGCTCATTCCCATTTTCAGACTACTCAGAGGTGATTCTCCGAACGTAATATGAATTTCATTTGGTTTGTCAATCTCTGCCAGAGCTTGTTGTTCCAGCAATTCCAGATCAAAAGGGGGTTCCATATTCCGAAACAGAGACTGTACCGCATCCGCAAAATCCACCTTTTCGCCTTGCTCCTCCTGCCGCTTGACCACGTGAGCTGATTTCATATAAAGCACACGCAGTGCTGAACGAAGTTCATTCTCATTCATACGATTCAACAATCGACTGAAAGCAAAGATATCATCAATCATGCTGATCCCCTCCTTCAAGCTATCGTCAATATTGACAGAAAATATATCTGAACACTGTTATTCCTTTGTTTATGAGGAGATTGATTTTCCAGATGATTGATTCAGATCATTCAGATCATTCAGCTCTTCGCCATCTGACGATGACCGGGTAAAATGCCGCTCCAGTTTGCGGCTTGCCCACAGGGATACCGCTATGAAGAGCAGCACGCCTATCCAACGTACAGGATGCTCCAGAAATTGTTCCACATTGGAACCGATATACGTCACAGAGAAGATCATGATCGCTTTACCACAGCCCACCGCAAGCAGGAAGGATAATAACCGCATTCGTGCGATACCTGCTGCCACATTAATAATGACAAACGGACCTACCGGGAAGATACTCAGCAGAAAAACATAACTGAATGCATTCCTTCGAATCCATACCATGCTGCGTTGCACACGAGGTTTGCGTGCCCATCGCTCTACAAAAGCGGATTTCCCGATCTCCCGTACGATCAGAAATGTAACGGTGCAACCGAGGACCATGCCGATCCATGAATATAAAAACCCTGCCCACAGACCGTATACCACACCGTTCACACCCACAATCAACAATGTTGGAAGTGGTGGCACAAATGATTTCATAAACGTAAGCAAAATTCCCGGTAACGGGCCCAGGGAGCGAAACTTCTCCAGCCAGAAACGAATATTTTCTTCCGTAATATAGGACATAATGTCCAATGCTGCCGGGGTCATCTGCATCCATCCAATCTATACAATCTAAATTCTTAGTTTGATGTTCACTATACATTTCATCATTCAACTGAATGATGAAGCTTCTTACGCAACTCCCTCCCAGTATAACGTACATCATCGATGAACACCGTTGTCAATTTGAAGAAATTATTGCACAGTGAACTGACTTCCCATCAAAATCTAAAAGAAATCCAAAAAGCACACCTCGACCTCTTGTGGTCTTGGTGTGCTCTTCATATCGAAACCCCGATCCTTCTTTGGGGGAATTTATCCTTCTTCCAGCTGCGCTTCCTGCATGGCCAGTTCAATCAGTTCTGCCTGATGAGCAGCATTCCACTCAGGAATACCTGAGTTCATGAACTCTTCGGCATCCATCGCCGCTTTGGACTGGTTGCACAGATTACAGGCACAGACACAGTTAAGCGGGGTGGTATGTCCACCTTTGGCACGCGGGAGCAGATGGTCAATCGTATCTCCATACGATCCACAGAAGTAACAGGTGTAGTGATCCCGGGTCAGAATATACCGCTTGAAATCCTTGTTGCTGAACAATCGGCGAATCGTGTACCGATTGACCACCACAGCAGCTTTTTCCTTGACCAACGTAACCGCAAGCTCCATATCCACTTCCTGATGCCAACGGCGCCCCTTGTCCGTCTTGCCACGCATCCGCACCATGCCTTGCCGGTTGGTCCGGAGCGAAGCCGGATCTTCCGGATCGATGGCTACCGGGGTCGCCGGCGTCTGACGGCGGGGACGGCCGTCCATGCCAG
>NZ_JBBOTQ010000017.1:0-105696 GCF_038005685.1 Priestia sp. FSL H7-0729 | reverse complement strand
GCATGCGGTCGGCCAGCATCATGGCCGACCTGCGATAGCGGGCCTCAATCTCGCCCCGCACATCTTTACTGAACTGGATCACATACTCTGGAGATACCTCAGCACTGGCACTGCGTTTCATCTCCAATAGTGCTTCATCCACAGCAGGAAGCTCCGTATTGAGCGCCTGCTCCCACTCAGCTCCCCATAGCTGATGGGATTCACCTAACTGCCTCAGCATCGTACGAATATGTACTTCCACTTGTCCGGAAGCCTGATCCTGTAATAACCGCACCAGCTCAGAAGCACGGCGTTGCTTTTCCTGTTCGGTTTTGCCGCCTGAGAATAATAAGCCTACCCTGAAACCCGGTTTGCGGCTCTCCAAATAGGCAGCAGCCGACGTACGAATATCCGCAGGAGTAAGATTTGCATTCGCCAGAAGTGGCTCAAGCTCTGCCCGGAATTTCTCACGCACTCGCGAAGGTCCGGTAAGAATGTCTTCTGCTTGTTGATCGAGAAGCTCCAGCTCCCGTTCCAAGCGTTCAATTCCTTCCTTGCCACCGATCTCATCCAGCAGAGATTGTTCTTCATCCTCACGTTTCTCCGCTTCTCTCGTCAGGTGCTGCTCCGTTACATGACTGGCCGAACTTGCCAAACTGTGCGTAATTAACGCTTCCTTCTCTTGCCTCATGTGTCCAATGAGTTCCGGTAACATATCCCACTGGTTGTAGCGATGCTCCTTGTCACGGAGGGAAGTAAACAACAATCCGTCATATCTCACTTCCCAGGCTGCAAATATAGCTTCGACCCCTTCGGTATATTGTTCAAAAGAAAGCTCACGTTCCCGATGCTTGTCGATCTGGTTCACGATCAAAAACAATGGTTTGCCCCAATCCGACAGACTTTTGGCAAATGAAAGATTCGTCTCAGACTGAACATGATTATAGTCCATAACATAGAAGACCACATCCGCAAGATGTAGCGCGGAATGGGTCGCGAGGCTGTGTCCACGATCTGTTGAATCCACACCTGGTGTATCCAGCAGAACAGCATCATCTTTCAGCAGTGGAATATCATCCCATACCTCAATGGAGCTGTAGGCTCCCCCATTTTTGCAATACGCCTCCAATTCCTCTGGAGAAACTTCAAGTGTTCCAGCTCCATTGTCAGCGCTTACGTTTGGCGTAGTATAGATGAGCGCTCTCGGCTTACCATTGCGTATGGATACGACATTCGCACTTGTTGGCACTGGACTTGAAGGCAGTACCCGTTTACCGCACAAACTGTTGATGAGACTCGATTTGCCTGCAGAGAAATGACCACAGAACGCAATCGTCAGATGTTTCGTTTCTGCCTTGCTGATTAAATCCGTTAAAGCCTGTACAGCCGTATGGTCCCCTGTCTGCTCCATTGCTTCCCGCAGCGGAAGCAGAGGTTTGGCCATTTCTTTTGGGTAATCTGTTCTGGACATGACTGGCCTTCCCCCTGGCTCCTCTAATTTGACATCCGTTTCGATGTCTATCTCTTTTACCACATTTATTTTAACATTATCATGTTTAAATTTGAACGGTTGGAATCGAATATACATGACACCTACATTGCTTATATAAAAAAATAAAACCGAACAAGTCGGTTTTATCTTTAATAAGGTCTATTCTATATTGGGCATTTATCAAAATGCTTACGCCAAGTGTCTGTTGCATGAATGCGATGCGATCACTTTAACCAAAACGATCCTCATGACATTAACACAACAGACCTTACAGTATAATTACTTCTTAGGAAACTGCATTCTCCATGGAAGGCAGCAAGATTTCAAATACTTGTCCATGTTGCAGAATTGTAATGTCTCTGCCTTTGTCTCTCATAACCACAACTTCTGGTTTAACGGACATACGCTCCAGATAGTGTTCAGGCACGTCACCAGAATGGCTTACTGTGATACCTTCTACTTCTTTTTCTTCATTTTCAGCCATTTCCTGTTCAACGATTTGTTCAAAAATATCGGAGAAGGCCTCAAAATTGTCAGTGTACACGGAAATGCATTTCATGATTATTCATCCTTTTCTGCTCATTAATTTATTTTTCGTTTTCGGGTGATGACACGTTCCTTATCTTTCCTGATTTGGGACGTTTTCATACGTTTTTTTCCTTCCCTGCATATGTCCAGCAATGGACAGATATGACACGCAGGGTTCTGTGCCTTGCAATGGTAGCGTCCAAAAAATATAAATCGGTGGTGAGTTAAAGTCCACTCATCCCGAGGTACGCGCTTCATTAGTTTCTTTTCGACTTCAAGTACGGAGTCATCCCAACCTGCAAGCGCCAGCCGCTTGGATACACGTTCAACATGAGTATCTACCGCAATTGCTGGTACACCAAACGCATTGGAAACAACTACATTCGCGGTTTTCCGCCCGACACCTGGTAGTGTCACAAGCTGATCATGTTCCTGCGGTACATCACCGCCATACTGCTCTATTAGAATTCGGCACATGTTCTGAATATGCTTGGCCTTGTTTCGGTACAAACCGATTCGCCGAATATCCTGTTCCAACTCTTCGAGAGGAACCGCCAGATAATCTGCCGGGCTTCTGTACTTCTGGAACAAATCTGCGGTTACCTTGTTCACCGTTTCATCAGTGCACTGGGCAGACAAAAGGACAGCTACCGTCAATTCAAATGCATTG
Organism: Priestia sp. FSL H7-0729; assembly: GCF_038005685.1. NCBI lineage: Bacteria > Bacillati > Bacillota > Bacilli > Caryophanales > Bacillaceae > Priestia > Priestia sp. FSL H7-0729. The sequence continues at coordinate 103,027 of NZ_JBBOTQ010000017.1, read as the reverse complement.
CTGTGATTTAATTCGCAATGTGCATCAGGAAACATTGCTTCCATAGTTTCGAGTATATGCCTAACCGTCGCTGCATTCATGAAGAGCTACCTCCCACAAAATGACTCCACTCTGCGGAGCCTTACTTCGAAGCTTCATCCGAATACTTTGCGGGGACCTCAAAAAGCTTGCAAAAAAAACGTCTTGATGCGGGAAAGATCCCGTATCAAGACGGTCATTCTTTTGATCCTCGAAAAGAAACGATTACTGTTTTTGAATCTCCATAATAACATTGTTCAGGAGATACAATACAATATTATCATTATCTCTGAGAGATTGCACGCTTAAAGTATTGTCACCCTGGTGAACAAATACACTTGATCCGAGTGCAAAACGATAGTTTGTGTCTGTTGTCGTCTCCCGTTTAACCAGGATCTGGTTACCCACGCCATCATAAGACCAGAATTGTTTGCTCATGACAGTTAGTACTCTGAAGCGTGTGGAATTATCCGTATCTTTTGTCATTTCCACACGATCTCCAACCGTAAGACTAGTCAATGAAGTTAATGTGGAGCCAGATTTTACGACTTTAACAGAACCGCTAACAGGCACGGTTTCAGTCTGGCCGTTAAACTGCTTGAGTGTTACGGATGAAGCATCCACTGCTGTAACTTCAGCCAACGTACGCTTCACGACTTGAACAGCTTTTGGCGTAGCTCCTTCAAACGTCACATTAATCAGGTTGCCTGCTGTCAGCTGTGAAGGCGTGATCGTCTGACCACTCTCTCCTGTCAGTACCGCTTGATCCACGTAGAACTGACTTGTCAACAGATCTGATTTTACTCGAATACGACTATTTGCTTCCAAGGCAACCACTTCGAATTGAGCCACGGTGTTCAGTGCAACCTTCTGCACTACATCCTGATTTGCTCCAAGCGTTATGGTAACTTTGTCACCAATCTTCAAATCTCCCAGACTCGCGCCGGATTTGTTATACATCTCAACTGTAGGAACCGTAGAATAAGGCACTGTAATCGTCTGATTACCGGACAGCAAACTGATTTTCTTGCCAGAAGTATCAATGTTGCTGATCGTACCTTCGTACTTGTAAATCACTTTTACGGACAATGCACGTGTTCCCACATATGTCAGATCCAATTTGCGACCATCGTTTAAGAGTGATTCCAGACCAGACAATGTAGGTTTGGTCGTATTGTAGTCCAGTTTAGTCTTATCATCCAATGTAAATACAAACGGTTTTTTGTTGTTGTCTAGTACGGTAAGTACCTTTGTTTTGCTGTTGTAAGATACAACCGTTACTCCGTTCATAGGTTCCATCTGGCGTCCAATGACCTGAATACGCGTTACTTGGTCATCAGCGTTTAATGTTAACTCCACCTGATCCCCGTTCGTTGCATCCGTGATGAGATCATTCAGAGTTGCATCCTGAATGCCATTGATAATAACTTCCGGCTTTTCAGTCAGCAGTTTCGCCTCCAGTGAACCCCCTTCACGTTTGAACGTTACCGTGGATTGGTTACCACCAATTTCAACCAATGTTCCACGCACAGATTGCTCCACACCTTGAGATAATACGATCGTTTGCAGAACACTGTCCTTAACGGTGTATTTCACGGCACTGCCGGCTTTGAGATCAGCCACTGACAGGATACGGTTCTGATATGTGATAAGCAGATTGTCATTGTATGCAAACTGCTCGGTAGCACCCGCTGCATTGACAAGTTTAATGGTTTTGCCAGAAGTAGATACTTCAGCGACTACGCCATTGTCACTCTTGTTCACAATACCGGATTTCACACGAATAGCGACTGTTTTTTTATCAGCCGAGAACGTCTCACGCTGTACTTCAATGACGCTATCTGCCGTAATATCGGACAGTTTGATTGCATTACCATTCTGATCGATGAATGCAGTTGCCTCATCATAACTGTACGTTTCGTAATTTTCGCCTACAAAGATACCTATCTTGTTACCAGATAATGAACGTGCAAATGTACCTTCAACGCTCTCCACCTGTGGTGTAGCATCAACCACTTCCACATAGGAAGCCCCACCTGCCGAACCCACAACCATAACTTTTGTATATAGTTTCACATCTGTGGATGATGCACGCGTCTCACTGTCTTTCGTAAAGTAAGGCGTACTGCTGTTCACTGCGAAGTTAACGGCTTTGCCGTCCACAACCAGCGTGATCTGCCCATCTTTCAATCCAGTCACATAACCCGTGGAAGTGTTCGGATATTTAGTATCCGTTAACGATTCGCCACGACTGAAAAAGGTAGCGAGTTGAGCACGGGTTACGGAACCGGTTGGATTGAATTTGTTTCCTTCCACACCTTTGGCCAGATCCAGGCTAACAGCCAGATTGACATAACCTTTACCACTGTCGGAGATATCTGCATTATCAGCAAATCCGGTAGATTGATTGTTTTGCGCTTTCGCTTCAGCATCCTTGTCCAATGAGCGGATTAACAATTTCGTAATCCATTCCCGTGAAGCCGGCTTTTGCCCCCATGATGTCTTGGATACATCCACCGTTGATTCTTCCGTCTTGTCAATCAGTCCCAGTTGAAGTGCCAGCGCGACATATGGCTTGAAATAATTTCCCACTTCCATGTTTGTCGGTAATGCCGCAGCCGTGTCGGTATTCAACTGGCCCTCTTGATTCATAAAACGGATTGCCATCGTTACAGCTTCTTGCTGTGTTACCGCGTCTCCTGGACGGAACAGGCCGTTGTTACCGAGAAGAATGCCTTGATATGCCAGTTTGTACACATGTTTCTCAGCCCAGTATCCGACCTTGATGTCACTGAACAAACCAGTTGGTGCAGCCGTATTCGTTACTGCAGAAGTCTGACCCTGCCCCGTTTCTGTTGATTCTGCTGCCATGGCAGCTCCGCCGGCGCTAAGGGCCATCATGCCTGCAAGCACGGCTGATACTACTTTTTTAGAGTGTGATGAATTGTTATATTTAAAAGTCACCTATGATTCCCCTCTCTCATGTAAAACGACCCATATTCCGTGGATTCACGGTACAACAGCCTGCTGTACAGCCTATTCGGATCTTGTCATTGGATGTTCAAGATCCACATGGCCCATCAGACTCTCAGTCTGCTGACCATCCACCAGTAAATCAAGTGATTTTACTTCATCAAACTGGAAGAACGTTTGTTTCAGAGCATCCATGGCAAATACTTCTCCACCTGCTCCAAGACGTGCCGTATCTGGCATATGAATATCCAGGGTAAGAGCTCCATCCTTGAACTGAACAGACTTCAATTCAATTTCTTTAGACCACAGAGGAACAAGTTTATTGTCCTTGCTCTGCTGCAGTGATTCAAAGGCAGCCTTATATTTGGCATCATCCGATGCGTAAGAAATCTCTGCCGAAGCTTTGTGCAACTCCAGTTCTTCTTCATCCGTATAGAATACAGTGATCGTTTTCTTTTCATTACTTTCGGAAGTTGCTGGCGTCTGTGTAGACGTTTCGCTTGGCGGAGTAGTTGTAGTCGTTTCCTCCGAACTGCCTTCCGTGGATTCTGTTGGTGTTGTGTTCTCTTCTGGTTCAGCAGTTACCGGTTCGGTAATTGTTTCGCCTTCAACCTCGGTCACATTGTTTTCAGTTCCTGCACCTTGCGTCTGATTCGGAGCAGCTGTTGGCTTGCTTCCACATCCAGCAGCAACTGCCATAACCGTTACCAGCAAAGCTGCAATCCATATTTTCTTTTTCATTCTAACTCCGCCTCCTCAACATAAGGGCTTGCCCCTTATTTAATTCCCAGATACTCCTTGATTCCTGCAACGATACCTTTGGCAACACTGTTCTGGAAACTCTCCGTAAACAGGGCTGCTTCGTCGCTCTTATTGCTGAGGAATCCACCTTCCAGCAGAACTGCTGGCATTGTCGTTTCACGGGTTACATGGAGACTCGCCGTTTTCACTCCACGATCTTTCAGTCCAGAAGACTGCAGAAGATACTTGTGCATCACTGTAGCAAGTGCTTTGCTGTTGGAGCGTGTATAGAATGTCTCTACACCGTTCGCAGCAGCAGGGCCACTGTTAGCATGAATGGAGATGAAGATATCCGCTTTTATGTCCTGTGCAATTTTCACACGTTCTTTCAATGCCAAAAATGTATCATCGCTGCGCGTTAACACAACGTCAATTTTGGATTCTTTTTTCAACAAGGCTTCCACTTTCAGAGCCATTGCCAGATTGAAGTCTTTTTCACGTTTACCCGTTACACCGATTGCCCCAGGATCCTGATCTCCGTGACCTGCATCGATAACGACAACTTTCTTGCCATTATTACCAACCGGAGGAGCAGGTGTACCACTTTGATTGTCGAGGTTAATCATAACCAGTCCGGAATCATTTTGCACACTGTACCCTTTTGAACTGGACAGATCGATTACAAAACGAATTGTAGATGGACTGTTGCTGTATAACGAATAACGAATCTTCGACACATCCGGATAGCCGCTAACGACGAGTTGTCCATTCTGGTTGCTGTCTAGAGCCTGTCCTTCACTGAACGAATCAGCAAATGCGGTATTCGGCAAGTCTATAACGATTCGATCTGGTCCTGTCATCGTGAAGACGTTCGGCTTCGTACTTCCGCTTGTTGCAATCATGAAGCGGTTGTCGCTGAAGCTGATGCCGTTCACCAGTACAAGACCTTCCTGATCCGATCCTCCGCCTTCATTGCCAGAGTTCGGAGGTGTGGTTGTCCCGTTTCCGGAACCTGAATTCTGGGTAACTAATGTTACCGTCTTCGTGGTATTGTTCCAACCCACCTTAAGACCCATTTCCTCACCAATAAATCGGAGAGGTACGAGCGTAGTACCATTTTTAACGAGTGGCGGGGCATCCAGGTTTACGTTACTGCCGTTCACCGTTGCCGTCTTCTGTCCAACAATCATCTGCATGGCAGTGTTGTCTTTGCTGATAGTCACCGTTTGTGTTTGCTGCTTCCACTCCACGCTATATCCAAGATTTTCGGACACAACCCGGATCGGAACCATCACCTTACTGTTAATAATTTCCGCTTTTGCATCCGATGGCTGTACGATTTCTTTTCCGTCTAGGATAATTTTCGTGTCTGTTGCTGCGTGACTATAGCCCGGGAATACGAGCCCAAAGACAAATAACAGTACCAAAAAACCGAACTTCTTCATCCTTCACCCCTACCATTCTCATATTTTTTTGCCGCATGTTGTCATTTTCCAACTCCGACTGACCGTTTGGGCATTACCAGACACCTATTAGACGCCCCTCGCTCTCAAAAGTTGCGAATATATTCCAACATAACAGAAAAAAAAACGTTGTCAGATCAAGCTTTTTTTACATTTTAATGTCTTATTTTTTCCTTATTTATCAAATATACATCTCTAAACACCGTACTACTCTTACCTTCATGTTTGCGCACAATTCACTTTAGAGTCCCAAAAATTCAACAATTCCGTCCACAATCGCCTGAGCACATTTGTCCTGGTATTCTTCTGTAAGCATGACTGCTTCATCTGAAGGATTACTTAAAAAACCTAATTCAAGTAACACAGCAGGCATGGTTGTTTCACGGGTCACATGTAGACTAGCCGTTTTAACTCCACGATCCTTGAGTCCTGTTATCGGCAAGACATATTTGTGAAGAGTATCAGCCAAGGTCTTGCTTTCCTTGCGACTGTATAGCGTTTCAACGCCGTTAGGTACGGGTGTTGTGAATTTGTTTCCATGAATGGACACAAAAACATCTGCCTTATTCAATTCAGCAATATCCACTCGCTGTTTGAGTGAAAGCTCTGTATCATCCTGGCGTGTAATGACTGTTTGAATATTTGAGTATTGTTGAAGGATCGCCTGTACCTTCAGCCCTACAACCAGATTGAAATCCTTCTCATAAGCTCCTGACAAACTTACTGCACCCGATTGACGACCACCATGTCCTGGATCAATGACCACAACGGTTTTGCCATCATTCGTAGGTACTGCCGGTTGGCTTGTGGGTTCTCCATTCGTTGCTGTCAGGTCAACAAGCAAGACATTGTTGTCTCCAACAGACCATTTGGCTGTAGCCGTCTGATTCAGATCCAGAACTACACGCACGGTAGAAGGCGATTTACTGAACATGGCATACCTGACTTTGGAAACTAATGATGAATCCGTAACTATAATCTGTCCACTGCCATCCGCGTTAGAGGCTTGTCCCTGAATGAATTCCTGAGAGAATGTAGCTGCAGGTAGATCAACTATAATACGGTCTGGCCCGCCTATACTGGATACTTTGGGACTGATATTCCCGTTTGTTGCTACAATCAACCGATCTCCGCTGAAGGTGATCCCTTGAAGCTCTGTCAGACCATCCGGGACGGGAGCCTCGACGGGGTCACTGTCACCTTCGGTTCCGACTACGGGAGGAACACTAAATAGGCTTACTGTCTTGGTTCCATTGTCCCAACCAACACGCAGACCCATGCCTTCCCCGACAAAGCGTAACGGAACAAGCGTCGTTCCCTGTTTGATCAGTGGAGGCGAATCCAGATTCACCACGTTTCCATTCACTGTAGCTGCATCTTTGCCAGCCGTCATTTGAATTGTGCTGTTTCCTTTTTGAACTTGGACTGACTGAGTTGCCTTCTCCCACTTCACCTTATAACCCAGATTCTCCGATACAATTCGAATCGGAACCATGACCGTCTTTCCGATATTTTCGGCAGGTGCTCCCGTCTGCTGGTTAATGGTTACACCGTCGAGTACAATCGAGGTTGTGGTGTCTGCATGGGCCATGACTGGAAATAAACATAGGAACAGAAGAAAAACGATTGCTGCCGACCATTTTTTCATACCTCATCCACCATTCTTATTGTCTTTTGAACATCCGACCTGATTCTCTGCAGCGTAACATCAATGGCGCTATGTAACCTTCCATAATCTACTAATCAGTTTATCAGATATTGTCCCTTCATCCGGTTACAACGTTGTCATATTCAGTCGGAAATAAGATAAAAAAGCAGATCACAATCAAGAACATCATCTCTTTTACATGAATGTGTATCGATTTCGTATCCATGATGTCATATATTGAAGATATTACGTGTTGAAGTATTTTATCAAGAAAGATCCGGAGTTCTATGTATAGATGACTCATTAAGATATTTTAGCTTCTGAAATTACAAAAAAGCTTCTGTCTCATCCATAGGGACAAGGTCCCTTTGGCGAGGCAGAAGCTTTCTGCTGTAAGCTAATTTAGCGATTAACCGAACAGTTTTGCCGCATGGCGTTGCTCATACGCAGCGATTTCGTCATCATGTTGAAGAGTGAGACCGATATCGTCAAGTCCTTGCAAAAGGAATTGACGACGATGCTCATCCAGATCAAAATCGATATGCAGTCCGTATGCATCGGTAATCGTTTTGTCTTCCAGATTTACATTCATCTCATAGCCTTCATGTGTAGCTGTACGTTGGAACAAGTCTTCCACTTGCTCTTCTGACAACTTGATTGGCAAGATCCCGTTCTTAAAGCAGTTATTATAGAAGATATCTGCAAAAGATGGAGCGATGACACAACGGAATCCATAGTCCATAATTGCCCATGGCGCATGCTCACGGGAAGATCCACAGCCAAAGTTGGCACGTGAGATCAGGATGGATGCCCCTTCATAACGAGGTTTGTTCATTTCGAAGGAGGCATTATTGTTACCCTCTTCATCAAAACGCCATTCGTAGAACAAAAATTGTCCAAATCCGGTACGTTCAATCCGTTTCAGGAACTGTTTCGGAATGATTGCGTCTGTATCTACATTGACCCGGTCTACCGGTGCAACGATGCCTTGTAATGTTTTGAATTCTTCCATATTAAACGTTCTCCCTTCTGTCTGTTATAGATTAGATCGCTGCTTCCGTTTTGAAATTCCAGTCCCGTACGTCCACAAAGTGACCCTTAACCGCTGCTGCTGCTGCCATTGCTGGAGATACCAGATGTGTACGTCCTCCGCGTCCTTGACGTCCTTCAAAGTTACGGTTGGACGTTGAAGCACAACGTTGTCCTGGCTTCAATACATCCGGGTTCATTGCCAGACACATGCTGCATCCCGCATCACGCCATTCAAAGCCGGCTTCCGTAAAGATTTTATCCAAACCTTCTTGTTCTGCTTGGATTTTAACTCGTCCTGAACCTGGTACAACAATTGCTGTAACCTGACTGGATACCGTGTGACCTTTAGCCACTTTTGCAGCTGCACGCAGATCTTCGATCCGACCATTGGTGCAAGAACCGATAAATACATAGTCAATTGGAATCTCGGCAATTGGTGTTCCCGGCTCAAGTCCCATATATTCAAGCGCTTTTTCAGCCGCTTTGCGTTCGTTTTCGGTAGGCAATTCAGCCGGAACAGGAACTTTCGAAGAAATGTCGGTTCCCATGCCAGGGCTTGTTCCCCAAGTTACTTGTGGAATCAATGTTTCCACATCGATTTCAACCACATGGTCGAACTCTGCACCTTCATCGGTTACAAGCTGTTTCCAGCCTGCTACGGCCTCATCGAACTTCGCACCCGCTGGTACGTATTCACGTCCACGCAGATATTCGAATGTTGTTTCGTCCGGAGCGATCAATCCGGCTCTTGCTCCACCTTCGATGGACATGTTGCAAACCGTCATACGCTCTTCCATGCTCAATTCACGGATGGATTCACCTGTGTACTCGATAACATAACCTGTTGCAAAGTCTGTACCGTATTTGGCAATGACTGCAAGGATCATATCCTTCGCGGTTACACCCGGGTTACGTTTGCCGACAAAACGAACTTCCATTGTTTTAGCTTTCGCTTGTTGCAAACATTGAGTCGCCATAACGTGTTCAACTTCACTTGTTCCAATCCCGAATGCTAGTGCGCCAAACGCACCGTGTGTGGATGTATGACTGTCACCACATACAATCGTTTTACCCGGGTGAGTCAGACCCAGTTCAGGTCCCATAACGTGCACAACGCCTTGATCAACCGTGTCCAGATCATACAACTTCACGCCGAAATCACGGCAGTTTTGCGAAAGTGTATCAATTTGTTGTTTGGAGATTGGATCTGTAATGTTGAAGCGGTCTTTGGTTGGAACGTTGTGGTCCATTGTTGCAAATGTCAGCTCAGGGCGACGAACTTTACGTCCACTCAGACGAAGTCCTTCAAATGCCTGCGGAGAAGTTACTTCGTGCACCAGATGCAGATCGATATACAGAATGCTTGGTTTGCCTTCTTCTTGATGAATTACATGATTTTCCCAAATTTTCTCAAACATCGTTTTTTTACTCATCATTTTCACCTCATCATAAGTTCGGTCCTTGGAAGAGCCTCTGTTGGCTTTAAAAAGTGAAGCTCTTGAATGACATAAATATATCACCCTGTCCTTCATTGTTCCAAGATATAATATCTATAGATGTAATAGGTTTAACCTATAATAAGAGAAAGGCAAATAAACCACTGCTCATCGCAGAGGTTTAAATTGATAACAATTATCATTATCATATAAGTCTTATAGTACGTTCCCGCTTCGTCGCTGTCAATGTTTTTATACAAAATAAAGAAGTCGCCTCTTAATAATTGAGTTCACCGTTAGTTCCGGCATAGACAATGATTTCTTTATCTATAGTGATATAATGATGGCATAACGAAAGGAATGACCAATGACGATGGAATTCAGACAACTTCAATATACGCTGCAAATCGCGGCCGAACGCAATTTCTCCCGGGCAGCAGAAAAACTGCATATTGCCCAACCTTCATTAAGCCAGCAATTATCCAAATTGGAAAAAGAATTGGGAGTACTGCTGTTTCAGCGTAATACGAGTACCGTAGAGTTAACCCATGCAGGTGTCACGTTTGTCGAGCAAGCCCAGAAGATCGTAGATGCCATGGAGTTATTGCGTCAGGAAATGTCAGACATCTCCCAGCTTCGCAAAGGTAAAGTCGTTGTGGGCAGCATGCCGATCACAGGTTCACATCTTCTCCCACACGTACTTCCTGCATTCCAGCAAGCGTATCCCGAGATTGAAGTCACCTTGTTGGAAGACTCCGGGCTTACCCTTGAGAAATTGACAGCAAGCGGCAAAGCTGATCTGAGTCTGCTATCTCTTCCTTTACAAGAACCAAGCTTGTCTTATGTAACTATTGGCGAAGAACGGATTGATCTGGCGGTTCCCCCCAATCACCCTCTGGCACGCAGGGCAGATCCGGAGAATCCGCTTCCTGTGCGAATTGAAGAGCTTCGCGATGAACCCTTTGTTTTATTGAAAAAAGGACAGGGATTCCGCAAACTTACATTTGACCTCTGTGAGCAAGCCGGTTTTGATCCCCAGGTTGTGTTCGAGAGCACCAATATTGAAACCGTTCAGTCACTGGTCGCCACCGGGATGGGCATTACACTGGTTCCACGCTTCATTGCCCGTGCACCGCGCAGTGAATTTGTACCTGTGTACGTGCCGCTTGCAGAGCCAACGCCCAGCAGAACACTTGTTGTGGCTTATCGTCAAGGAAGAGTACTGTCGAAGGCAGCCGAAGCATTCATTCATACGTTTCAACAAACTGTGACTGAATTGTCAAAGGGAGACTAAGTAATTACTCCTGTATGTATCGGGACATTTAACACTGAACCAAAACAAAGGCTTGACCCTTATGGGCCAAGCCTTTGTTTTATACTCGTTTCCTGAATCCGCAGGATAGAGTTCTTACATCGCAATCACAGTAACTGGTTAGAGTACAATGTTGCTTGTTAAGTTGTTTAGCTTTAATGCTAATTTATAGTGTTAATGTAGAAACGTACATAAGAAAACTTCATGTGTGGCGGTTTATTTTCGCAAATTACGATCGCTTGTCAGCCTGTTTTGCTGATTCATGACACGGCCTTCGTCCTGAACAGTTGAATCAGGCGGTGATAGCCCTCCTGCTCCATTCTTTAAGAATGCCCTTAAGTGATCTTCCCTTGTGTTATCCTGTTCCAGTCTCCTGAGCGTATCTTTCACATGGTTGTCCATTGATTGATCATCTCCTTGGTAACGGGATAGTTATCATTACCCGTGTCCTGGAAGAATAAACACTTTTTCTGCAGAATTTATTTCACTTTTTTATTTATCGCCAAAATAAACGCCAGGTCGACGGTCTTCAAACACGGGAATACGCCCGCGAACCTCATCTACCAGGGAAGGGCGAATGATTCCGGTCACGATCTCTTCCCCTTCGCCACCTTCAGCCACAATCTCACCCCACGGATCAATGATGAGAGAATGTCCGAAAAACTCGGTGTCTCCCCCTTTTCCCACACGGTTACAGGCAATCACATACATCTGATTCTCAATCGCTCGTGCCGTAAGCAATGTACGCCAGTGGTGCAGACGAGGGTTCGGCCATTCGGCCGGTACAATCAATGCCTTGGCACCATTTAACGCAAGAGTGCGGGCAAGTTCCGGGAACCGGATGTCGTAACAGATCGAAGCACCCGCAGTAAGACCGTTCTGCAATTCAAAAATTTCAGGTTCCGCACCAGGCTGTAAATATTTCTCCTCGTCCATCAGACGGAACAAATGTAATTTATCGTACCGAGTGACCTGTTTTCCTTCAGTATCATACGCGTACATTGTATTGTATATTTGACCATCCCGTTTCTCAGCAATTGAACCGCCAACGATGGAAATTTGATGTTTTTGAGCAAAAGCAGACAGCCATTCCCGAGATTTCTGGCCTTCCGGGTCAGCGAGTTCATGAATTTGCGTCAAGGCGTATCCGGTATTCCACATCTCAGGCAGCACAGCCAGCCCCAGATCCGGATATTGTTCTACCGCACGCTCAAGCAACGATTGCATATGTTTATGATTAGCCTCAGGGTCTCCGAGCTGAATATCACCCTGAATCAGGGCTACGCGCATTTCTCCCTGTTGTTGTTCTGTCATGACAAGCACTCCTCTGAACCGTAATACCTGCTATCATAGCTTGATCCTCTTGAAGTCTGCAAGCCTGTTTTTGTTATGAACTTGCACACAATAACTCAGGCAGCAGGGTCAGCAATCGATCGCCCGTGAGTGCATCACCCACATTCCAGATCGACTCCTCCACAGCATACACCCGTCCATTCTGCACAGCCGGAAGGACTTGCCAACTGGGACTTTTCATAAGCTTCTCTGTAGCCTTTCTTGCCACGGCTTCCTCAGCCAGCATAACAAATACATGATCTCCCGCATACTGACGTACCGCTTCAGCTGAAATTTCCTTGTAGGCTCTGCCTGCCGCAAGTGCTTCCTTCACTTTGGTAACCGGCTTGAACCCCATCGGATGGTATAGCAATGGCGCCAGCCCGATATTGCCCATAACAAATAATCGTGCACCCCGATGGTATGTAAATACGGAAGCCGTTTCCCCCTTTTTAATCGCTGTATGGATCTTCGCCCACATCTCTTCCGTTCTCTTTTCATAGGAGGTTAGCCACTGTTCAGCCTGCGGTTGTCTGCCAAACCAGTTGCCCAATCTGTGCATTCGCTCTTTCAACATGGCATGTGAATTATAAGCGAGTGTTGGTGCAATGCGAGAAAGTTGTTCATATTGCTGTTCGTTGTTGCTATCAAAGATAATCAAATCCGGCTTCATGATAACAGCGGCTTCCACATTAACCGGAGCAACCGCGTCATAGGTCTGATCTCCCAATATCGAAATGCCCAACATCAGCAGATCTCCAGCTGAATCTCCGTAAAACATAATTCGCTCCGGGTTTACTGGAATATTCACATCATGACCCAACCAATCTTGTACCAACGTTTGCTGCTGAATAGATCTGTCATATTGACGAGGAGATAATCCAGTCATTTGGCGAAAACGCCTGCTGAAATAATACTCATCCTTAAACCCCACACGACTCGCGATATCCCGAAGTGGTTCATCCGATTTGCGAAGCCATTCCTTGGCATGTCTGATGCGTACATGATTTACATAATCAAGCGGCTTCTGACCCGTGAGTTGTCTGAAAAGAGTCGTAAATTGTACAGGTCTGATCTCCGCAAGACGTGCCAGTTTCTGTACAGTGATCTCTTCAGCATAATGGTCGTCCACATACTGAATCGTACTGTGTAGTCTTGCTTCCATACTCTGTTCCGTCTTCGGAGAGGTGTACCGGGTAATGATCATCTCCATCCATTTTTGGAACTGTGTATTCAAATGACTGTATTCGGCATCTGTTTTATAATTCTGAATGACATACATCTGCTCCAGTAATCCACTTAACGGAGCATAGGGATAACCATTCAATTGGTTTCTATGCTCAAATACAGAACGGGTAAAGAGCTCGGGATCACCCGTCAACAGATGAATAACATCATAATCCATTATGATATAATTCAATTCCAAATTATTACGATGTTCAATCTGGTAACCCTCTCCCGGAGAAAGCGGATAAACACATCCCGTAGTAAACGGATACTGTTCATGTCCTATATATAAACGCCCATCCCCTTCTTCACAGATCAGGAAGGCATGTTTCTCGCAAGCAACTTCCAGCATCACCTGTTCAGGTGGTTCAATTCGACGTATCAGATGATCCAGCCGAAACATGAATGCTGAAAAGAACAACGCTCCCCCATCGGCATCCAAAGCCTGCATGTCGGTTCACCTCGTTTTTCTAAAATGAGAATAATTATCAATCATTCTGTATGGTCTGATTATAAGCGAGCGATTGTTAATAATCCAGATATGAGTTTAATCAGCAAAAAAGAGCGTTCAACGAAATGTTGAAGGCCCCTTTCACTTTTTTATAACTGCATTACTTAAAGGTGTTACTGCTGCCTCACTAGCTCGTCACCATTATTGAATCATCTGTTTTGGCAGCTCTTGTAACAGCCACTCTCTGGAAAGAGCATCACTAGAAGCTTTTACGATATTAAAACGATATACTTTTCCTTCTTTCACCGCAGGCAGGTTCTTCCAGATTGTACTATCCAGCAATTCCTTGGTGGATTGCTTCGCATCGTCGGTCACAGGATCCAGAATAAATATTCGATCACCGGCAAATTCAGATAATTTTTCAGTCGAAATCTCTACAAATCCCATGCCTTCATCCAATACTTTCTGGATTTCCGCGGTTGGCTTCAGCCCGTCTTTTCCATATAACAACTGTGGCAATCCTGCACCCGCCATGACAAACAGACGATTCCCGGGATACATGGTGAATACCGAAGCAGTCTCCCCTTCTTTCAATCCGTTCTCATGAAGTTGCGTCCACATCTCTTCTGTTGCTTTTTGATGAGCCGTAATCCAATCCTCCGCTTCTTGCTTCTTATTCAACAAATCGCCAAGGATACGCATGCGATCTTCTATTAAACCAAACGAATCAAATGTAACTGTGGGTGCAACCTTTGCGATCTGATCATATTGCCCCTCGTCACTGTTTGAGAAAATGATCAGATCGGGATTCAGGTCTAACGCCTTTTCCACACTGATCGGAAATCCTACGTCTTCTGCCTGAGCAATCTGATCATCAAATACGGTTCCCTCTTGACGAAGTATGCCAACAGGAACAACACCAAGCGCGAGCAGATCCCCTGTAACTTCTCCATGATAGATAACTCGCTTCGGATTTACAGGAACCTCAACCTCATGGCCAGTCCAATCTTTGAATACCCGGGTCTCACCCTCATTCGTTGTCTCTTCCGTTGCAGTTTGTTCCTGATTGGTTGCCTTTCCCTCAGCCTGAGTTTCTGTGGTTGCTTTGGAATCATCTGCGCCAGCAACAGGTGTTGCAGCCTGATTTCCACAAGCCAGTAGCAGGATGGATAACCATGTGATCGTTAATAATACTCCCGTATTTCGTATGCCCTTTTTCATTTCTATTTCTCCCCCTATATCATGTGCGTTGTGCTAGAATTTAATGATATTGATTATCATTATCGGATATTATCATAAAACATGGCTTCTCTCAGCTCAATGGACAAAACGAAATGAGCACTTTCAGTTTTGTACAATACTCCGCTCTTTGCTCCTTTGTACTGTATATTCAAGTGTATTTCCCTCTATACAGCTCGGGATTGGCGTGATAAATTAATGAGAACTATTTGCCATTTTTAATAACCGGAGTGATGAAGCTAATGACCCATTCAGACCATATAACTGCTCGTTCAGCCTTTACGATACCGACTTCTGATGTAATGACACAGCTGCCAACGCAATTTTTTGCTACCCTTGTTCAAAATGTAAATCGTGAAATCGCAAATGGACATGATGTGATCAATCTGGGGCAGGGGAACCCGGATACACCTACACCTCCTCATATTGTGAAAACAATGCAAGAGTCGGCAGAAAATCCTCTCTACCACAAATACTCCCCTTTTAGAGGGCACTCTTTCCTGAAGGAAGCTGTCGCCAAACGTTATAAGGAAGATTACAATGTTGATCTTGATCCCGAGACTGAAGTAGCCATTCTGTTCGGAGGCAAAACAGGACTGGTTCAGTTACCTCAGGTCCTGCTTAACCCCGGTGACACCGTTCTCGTTCCAGATCCAGGCTACCCGGACTACTGGTCTGGTGTTGCACTCGCGAAAGCAAACATGTCATTTATGCCTTTGCTGGAGTCCAATGCTTTCCTGCCGGATTACGAAGCAGTTACAGCCGAAGATCGGGAGAAAGCCAAGCTGATGTTCCTCAACTATCCCAACAACCCAACATCAGCAACAGCTCCACTGTCCTTCTACGAAGACACGGTTGAATTCGCCATTCAAAATCAAATCGTCGTTGCCAGTGATTTTGCTTACGGAGCGATAGGGTTCGACGGGCATCGTCCCGTAAGTTTCTTACAAGCCCCTGGTGCCAAAGAAGTAGGCATTGAGTTCTATACGTTATCCAAAACGTACAATATGGCTGGATGGCGTGTTGGATTCGCACTCGGTAATGCAGAGATTGTTTCTAAAATCAATCTGCTTCAGGATCACATCTATGTCAGTCTTTTCGGTGGAATTCAGGCTGCGGCAACGGAAGCACTTACAGGCTCTCAGGAATGTGTCTCTTCCCTGGTTTCACGTTATGAATCCCGTCGCAATGCCTTTTATGATGCGCTGTCTTCCATTGGCTGGCAAGCTTCGAAACCGGCAGGTTCGTTCTTCAGCTGGTTGCCTGTACCTGCAGGTTATACCTCTGCTTCATTTGCGGACTTGTTGCTGCGGGAAGCCAAGGTGGCAGTCGCCCCAGGTGTCGGTTTTGGTTCACATGGTGAAGGCTATGTCCGCGCAGGACTGCTCAGTGATGAAAACCGATTACGCGAAGCTGTGGAACGGATTGGCAAGCTGAACTTATTCAAGTAATTTACAGGACGATAACCCCTTTGCATATGCCAAGTTTCCATGGTATGTTATAAGAAATATTGAACGAAACGTGATGACGGGACCAGTAAGAGAATATCAGTCGCGCACAGAGAGTAAATTCCACCCTGCTGAAAGAATTTACCGCGGCTCTTCTCTGAAACCTACCCCTGAGCGGCCTGTTACGTACAGGACAGTGCCTTCTGTTACAGGGCATGAAGCCGGATGATCTGATCATCAATAAAGGTGGTACCGCGGAAGTAACGAACTTTCGTCCTTTTTAACTAAAGGGCGGGAGTTTTTTTTGTACCCGCTAAAGCCTGCTCCAGAAGCACGTATTAATCATGTTTAAGGAAGTGAAACCATGACTTCACGTATTGTAGTTAAGATTGGAAGCAGCTCGCTTACCACGGAAGAAGGCGGTCTGGATCGCAGTTCGATTACTTTTTTTGCCGGAGAGATTGCCGCATTGGCTGATCAGGGTCATGAAGTACTTCTGGTCACCTCTGGAGCGGTAGCTGCCGGATTCAGGGAGATCGGTTACCCTCAGCGCCCTAAACTTCTGCATGAGAAACAAGCGGCAGCGGCGGTTGGGCAGGCATTATTGATGCAAGCATATCAACAGGCTTTTGCAGCGCACCGCGTTACTACGGCACAAATCCTGTTAACCCGTACAGACTTTCACAGTCGTAAACGTATGGGAAATGCAGGCATGACCGTAGAAGAACTGCTCAAACAGCGAGTGATTCCGATTTTCAATGAGAATGATACCGTATCGGTGGACGAATTGAAATTTGGGAATAACGATCTGTTGTCAGCATTGGTTGCGAACCTGGTGAAGGCACAGCATCTGATCATCCTTACGGATACCAATGGGTTGTACACCGCTGACCCGCGTAAAGATCCGTCTGCCGTACGCTACGACCGTATCCCTGAAATCACGGCTGAGATCTACGCTTTTGCTGGAGGCTCAGGTTCATCGGTTGGCACAGGCGGAATGCGATCCAAAGTCGATGCAGCCAAGGTTGCTACACGCGGAGGCGTGCCCGTATTTGTAGGAAGTGTGAAAGAACCTGGAGATATGCAACGGGCTGTTGATGGCACGGGTAAAGGTACTTACTTTGAGACACGACTCGCTTCACTATCCCGTAAAAAGCAGTGGCTTGGCTTCATGTCTACTCCGCTGGGAACCGTCGTTGTGGATGATGGTGCTGAAGAGGCCCTGGTTCATGGAGGGCACAGTCTTCTGCCTGTAGGGGTCAAACGCGTACTGGGAACGTTTCATGCCGGAGACGTCGTAGAAGTCATTGGACTGGATGAAACCTTGCTTGGTCGAGGTATTGTCAATTATGATGATGACCAGCTTCGACTCATCGCAGGACTTCCCAGTGGCGAAGTGATGAAACAACTTGCTAGTATCCACAGGCTCGAGGTTATTCATAGAGACGAGTGGATTACGTTAAAATAAACATGAAGCTATACTAAGTTAAACTAATCATTTACACGTAACGGAGAGGACAGAAAAAATCTGAAAAAGCGGAGCCTTCGCCTAAAAGCTTTCTGAAAGAAAGCTACATCGGAAGCATACGCTTATCCCCGGATTTTCCCTTTAGAAAAGGGAATCAAAAAAATCTGGGGGTAACAGCGATTGGAAGGTTATTCTGTCATCGTAGTGTCTGTGTGAATAATCTTTAGTCCAACATGAGGTTAAAACTTTAACTTTATATATATGAGGAGGAATTACGATGAGTGAAGTCAGAGAAAAAGCCAGCAAAGCTCAAGCCACGGTTACACAGCTGAACCGATTAAATACTGAACAGAAAAATGCGGCACTTCGTGTCATGGCCGATGCATTGATTACGGAGACGGATTCCATCATTGTGGCAAACGCTGAAGATCTCGAACGCGGCAGAGAGCAAGGCACGCCGGAATCCATGCTGGATCGACTCGCACTTAATAAGGAACGTATCGCAGGCATTGCCGAAGGACTACGTCAGATTGCAGATCTGCCTGATCCTGTCGGTGAAGTATTGGAGACATTCACACGCCCCAACGGATTGCATATCGAAAAGTTAAGAGTGCCTATTGGTCTAATCGGTATCATCTACGAAGCTCGTCCTAATGTCACCGTAGACGCAGCCGGACTATGCCTCAAAACAGGTAATGCAGTGCTTCTGCGCGGCGGCTCCTCTGCCCTGTCCTCCAATCGCAAAATTGTAGAGGTTCTGCATCATGCACTGGCAACGACAGCCATGCCTGCCGACTCACTGCAACTGGTTGAAGATGCGGACCGTGCTTCCGTAGATGAAATGCTCAAACTGAACGGATTGCTGGACGTTATTATTCCACGCGGCGGGGCCTCTCTTATTCGTAATGTGGTTGCCAATGCGACCGTACCTGTGATTGAAACCGGAGCAGGCATCTGTCATACCTATGTGGATGAATCAGCTGATCCCTTGATGGCAACCGAAATTGCCATCAATGCCAAGGCACAACGCCCATCCGTATGTAACTCCATGGAGACGTTATTGCTGCATGCCGCATACGCGGAAGAGCACCTACCTGCTCTTGCCGAGCAATTCCGTGAGGCGAGTGTGGTCTTGAAAGGTTGCGACACGGTGCGCCGTCTTGTCCCTACCGCCCTTGAGGCAACCGAGGAAGACTATGCGACCGAGTACAATGATTATATTTTAAATATTCGTGTGGTTGAGAACCTAGACGAAGCCATGCAGCACATCGCTCATTACGGAACCAAACATTCCGAGTGTATCGTAACCCGGGATACAGCCCATGCAGAGCGCTTCATGCATGATGTGGATGCAGCAGCCGTCTACCATAACGCATCCACACGTTTCACGGACGGGTTCGAATTTGGCTATGGAGCCGAGATCGGGATCAGCACCCAGAAACTGCATGCACGTGGACCGATGGGGCTGCCAGCACTGACATCAACCAAATATCGTATTACAGGCAATGGACAGATTCGTCAATAATATATCAGTACCAGTTATATAGGAGGAACGATAAATATGAGTCAAGAGCAGCAGACGTTACTACAACAAAAGATTACTTTCCACGGAGCAGGCGCGATGGCTGAAGCCATCGTGCGCGGACTGATCTCCCGCCTAGTCGTTCGTCCTCAGGATATTACGATGCTGAACCGCAGCAACCAGAAACGTCAGGAGGAGCTCCGTACCCGTTATGCAGTACATACCGGAACGGCCTCACAATCTCTGGACCATCTTGCCTCCACTCCGGTCATTGTACTGTGTATGAAACCCAAAGATGCTGCCGCAGCGTTGCGCGAACTGGGTCCGTTGTTATCACCTGATCAACTGATCGTATCTGTCATTGCCGGGTTATCGATCCGCACGATGCAATCCTTGCTCGGACGTAAACAGCCAATTGCCAGAACCATGCCGAATACATCCAGTACCATCGGACTTGGTGCAACCGGACTTGCCTTCTCTGCGGAAATTACGGATGAGCAGCGCAGTACGGTGATGACCATGTTTGAAGCGGTCGGAATCGTAACCATTGTACCTGAGGATAAACTCGAAGTACTCACAGGCATTTCCGGAAGCGGCCCTGCTTATGTATACTATTTAATGGAGGCCATGATTGCCGCAGGTATTCGTGGTGGCTTATCCAGTCAGCAATCTCGTGATCTCACTGTTCAGACGGTGCTCGGCGCGTCACGCATGGTACAGCAAACCGGTTTGGAGCCGATGAAGCTTCGCAGTGATGTGACATCCCCGGGAGGGGCAACACAAGCAGCACTGAAGACGCTGGACGAAGGTGATTTCTTTGAAAATGTAATCGCTGCCGTCAACCGCTGTGCAGAGCGCTCACGGGAGATGGGAGCTGCTTTGGAAGGAGATTTAAAAAATGAATAACATGTGCACAGCCACATATCGTCTGCATGATGATCGTGCAGACTTTCGCAAGAAGGCCGAGTCCATTGCAATCGGCATGACCGTGGGTAGCTGGACAGAGTTGCCACAAGCTCAGCGTGAAGCGATGCAGAAACATCTGGGTGAAGTAATCAGCGTAGAAGTAAATGAAGCTGAAGGAATGGCTGCGGGTGAGCGTTACGCTGACATTACCATCGGCTATCCTGATGTCAACTTTAGCCGTGATATTCCTGCCCTGCTCGTGACGGTCTTTGGCAAAATCTCAATGGATGGCCGAATTAAACTTACCAAGCTTGGTTTCTCGGATGGTTTCCTAAGTGCATTCCCGGGGCCCAAGTTTGGACTGAATGGTGTTCGTGATCTGCTTGGTGTACATGATCGTCCACTGTTAATGAGTATCTTCAAATCAGTTATTGGGCTAAATGCAGATGAACTGCGTGAACAATTTATTCGTCAGGCTCTTGGTGGCGTTGATCTGATCAAGGACGATGAGATTCTGTTCGAGAATAAATTGACACCTATCGAAAAAAGAGTCGAAGTCTGCATGAAAGCTGCCGAACAGGCACGCCAGGAGACAGGCAAGAAGCTACTGTATGCAACCAACCTCACAGGACCTACATCTCGTCTGAAGCAGCAGGCTGAACGTGCCATTGGCGCAGGAGCGAATGCATTGTTATTCAACGTATTGTCCTACGGATATGATGTCCTGCATGAACTCAGCAGTGATCCTGATATTAATGTGCCGATTATGGCTCACCCTGCTCTTGCAGGTGCATTGTACCCTTCACCACATTATGGCATCTCGGCTTCGGTTGTACTTGGCCAGTTGATGCGTCTTGCGGGCGCCGATCTGGTGCTCTTCCCTTCTCCATATGGCTCGGTAACGATGCCGAAGGAAGAAAATATGGCGATCACGGAGCAATTACTGACAGCTGATCTGCCTGTACGAACCAGTATGCCAGTGCCTTCAGCCGGCATCCATCCAGGCCTTGTACCGCTCATTTTGCGCGACTTTGGTACAGATGTCATCGTTAATGCTGGTGGCGGTATTCATGGACATCCTATGGGCACTGAGGCAGGCGGACGTGCATTCCTGCAGGCGATTGAGGCAGCTCAGCGTTCCATTCCACTCGCGCAATATGCAACCGAGCATCCGGAGCTGAAAAGCGCCTTGGACCTGTGGGGTGGCGAACGATGAGAAGTGATAAGAAAACAGTCATCTTCTGTGACTTTGACGGTACGATTACCCTCTCGGACAATATTGTCGCGATCATGAAACATTTCAAGCCTGAGGGCATTGAAGCGATTATGAAAGATACGATTGAGCAGAACATCTCGCTGCGTGAAGGGGTTGGAGCCATGTTCGCTCTGTTGCCTGCATCGCAGAAAGACGAAATTGTCGAATTTGTGCTTGGACAAGCGGGCATTCGTGAAGGGTTCAGCGAATTTCTTGACTATGTTCGCGGCGAAGGGATTGAATTCAATGTGACCAGCGGTGGTATGGACTTCTTTATCGAACCCTTACTGGCGCCCTTTGATATCCCTCAGGATCATGTCTATTGCAACGGCGCTGACTTCTCTGGTGAAACCATCCGGATTGAATGGCCGCATCCCTGCCAGCCTCCTTGTGAGAACGGCTGCGGCATGTGCAAAACAACCGTGATTCGTACATTCCCGGCAGAACAATACAATCGTATCCTCATCGGAGACAGTCTGACGGATTTCGAAGGTGCCAAAATAGCGGATATGGTCTACTCCCGTTCCATCCTGACGGACAAGTGCATAGAACTTGGTGTGGACCATGTACCATTCGCAACCTTTTACGATATCATCGAAGATATGAAACAGAAGCAAACACAAGGAGTGCTGTAAACGATGGGCTTTGAAAAGATTACATTGGAACACAAACGCCAGGTCCTTGAAGAGCTGGCTGATATTAAAGCATTGTTCGCCAGTCGTAACTGGTTCCCTGGAACAAGTGGCAATCTGTCGATGCGTGTAGGAGATTTTGACCCGGAGCAATTTTATTTTGCGGTTACTGCCTCAGGCAAAGACAAATCTCTACGTACACCGGAAGACTTTCTTTTTGTGGACAAACACGGCAAAGCAATTGAGACAACTACGTTGAAACCAAGTGCCGAAACGTTAATTCACTGTGAAATCTATCGTTTGACCGGCTGCGGTGCTGTATTCCACGTGCATACCGTGTTCAACAACCTGATCAGTGAATTCTTTGGAGCAGATGGACACGTACCGATTCAGGGCATCGAACTAATTAAGGCTTTCAACATTTGGGAAGAAAATGCGGAGATTCGTGTACCGGTTCTGCCTAACTTTGCAGATATTCCTTCCATTGCTGAATTGGTACCGGATGTTCTTGATGCCAAAGTGCCAGGAATCTTGCTTCGTAATCACGGCATATATGCGTGGGGCAAAGATGCTTTTGAAGCAAAACGTCATCTGGAAGCTTTCGAATTCCTGTTCGAAGTAATGTACCGTCAGCTTCTGCTGAAGGGTGCTACGAAATAGCATTCATTTATTACAAATCAAAGCTGCACAACCAAAAACACGCCACAGGCAGGTATACATAGCCCTTGGCGTGTTTTTTTGTTTGTGGGATAACAGTGATTGAAAGGTTGCTCTGTCATCGTAATATCAGTGTAACTATTCTTTAAGTCACTCTACAGTCGATCATCCCGATCCTTGAATAAAAAGAGGCTATCTGCTTGATCTTCATTCCGATGAACCGCATGATTTGTGCCCGCACCCCGTTGCTTGCCAAACAGCAGTTTCAAACCGCCAAAAATGAGCAGCAAGGATACAATGACGGTGTTCAAATAGGAACGGATCTCATACGTCATAAATGCATTAGGGAACAGCTCATTCAGCTGTGGAATGACAAGCCGGATTGCCAGGTAATAGAGACCCAACGCTGCGATCCCGAATCCAATCAGACGCTGATGTCGGGCCCAATCCTTGAAGATTGGTTGATCAACCAATGGCTCACGTCCATAACGACTCGAGCACTGTAGCCCATCAAAGAAGCTGTAGAACCAGATCAACGGAATCATGAAAAGGAACACCGATAAATGAAGCAGGTCCAGCACATAGATGCTTGCAAGGAACAGGAACATTAATTGCATGCCTCTTTTTTGCAATCCCAGATAGAGGTGGCCTGCACCTGGAAAAGCGGATAGCAGCGTTGCAAGCACTTTGCTGCGTCTACCGGCTACTCTGCCCATTTCCAATTCTTCGAATAAGGTCCGATCCTGCAGCACCTCACCAGCCTGCTTACGATGGACATGCTGCACTGCGTCAAACATGCAGTATACCCAAATTACAGGCAGTATGAGCAGGAACATTAAAAACACCGATTCATTGGTGATTGAGGCCACAAAAACCATCATGGCAAATGAACCAAAAAACGCCATCAGGAATGATAAACCGCGATGTAACAGTCCAAGATGAAGATGTCCCAATCCTGGAACAAATGAGAGCAAAATGGTGAAGAAGCGTTCACCCTCAGTGCCTTTTCGATACATCGGTTGGCCATAAACACCCTCATGGTGACCATATTCACTACCTGGATGCTGATGCAGCTCATCTTCCTTCGTATGTTCCATAGGCCCTTGCTGACCCATGTATGCTCCCTGGTAGGCTGGTCCTTGTTGTGGTCCGTAGTGCGCTCCGTATCCCCTGTAATGAGCATCACGAGCAGAAGGAGCACGGAGTAGAACAATAATCATGTCCAGCATACTGATTCCCCAGAAGAAAGCCGAAAAAATGGCACCAATAATCAATAAATCATGTTCAGCAAGCAGCATTGCCAGCATGAATGAACCAACAGCTGTTCCAAAAAAAAGCAATGGGTAGATTACGGCTCTTGCGGCTCGACCCCAATACATAAAACCGAGACCGGGTATCAGGTTTAATAGAAATGCGAGTAATTTGTTACGATCTGAGTGCACAGTCGTCATCCTTTCTTTTCAGGCAATGCGAAACTATTTATGGTTTAGGCTTGAGGTTATCCAGCCATGAAGTGGCTGCCTCCGTCCATTTCTCGGTAAATGACCCTCTGTGGTCGCCATCCTGGAACTTGTGATATGGTGCTACCTTGTCAAAAAGTCCAGACGAGAGGAAGATCAATGTCAAACAGGCCGCTACCGCGTAATGGAACACTTTATGTTCAAGCCAGCGCCGGTTTCGTCCAGCACGGGATTGGCGTTGTACCTTGGGTGATTGAATGCCCTCAATCCGATGCATGACTGAATCCGCAAACCCTGTTGGGTCATGTAGCAGAGGCAGCTCTCCATGGATACCGAGTGCTTCCAAATAACTGTCCATCGCATCCGGATCTTCCATCAAAAGCTGTTCCATTTGGTTCGCTTGAGTTTCACTCATGTGGCCTTCGATATAATCAGTCCATTGCGCAGCGGTATACTTCTCCTGTTTACTCACGCCATTCATCCTCCTTCCAATGTTTTCGAATCCACTGCCGTGCACGATACAAGCGGGATTCCACAGTCTTCACAGCCACCTGTGCATCACTGGCAATCTGCTCATAATTTTTTTCGCTTAGATAATACGCAGTGATAATGTCACGGTGCTGAGCAGGCAACTGATTAATTCGTTCACGAAGTTGATCCTGACGTTCCTCACGAACGAGACGGGTAAGAACGTCTTCATCCCGTCCGGGCATGTTTATTATTTTTTCTTCTCCACCCAGATCCTCAGCCGTTCGTCTGCCCAGCTTACGTTTGGCATCAATCGCTTTGTGAAAGGCAATTCGGGTTAACCACGTTTTGAAACCTTCGGATCGGTAGTCGGGGAGAGACTTATACATCTGTATGAACGCCTCCTGAGCTGCATCCTGTGCTTCCTGATCGTTCCTAAGCACGGAATAGGCAACATGGTATACATGCTGGCTATACTTATCAATCAGAGTACGCATCTGCGATGTATCTCCTTGACGGATTTGTTCGATTACGCGCGCTTCATCAATAACTCTCCCCTCCTCTCCAATACAATAGACGACAGCTTGTGTGTTAACCCCTGCGTAATCCATCATTTTTTTGCAAAACAACGTCAATTCATTGCCTGAAAGGTTGATTTCGCTGTTCACTCATCTATTCTGTATCCAAAAAAAACAGGCACAGAATGACTTCTGGCCTGTTTGTTGTGCCTGTCTACACTTGAATTAACGTCCACCATTACGAAACCTCTGCGTGTAAGCCTTCGCATCTTGAACGGTCTTGACACGATTACGGCTCCACTCAAGCAGTATTCGATCGATATACCGGAAATGTACTTTGCCTGCAAAAACCGCTTCCTTCAGAGCCATTAGAATCAATTCCTCTTGGTAACGGTCCTGATCCAACCAGCTGGATATCGTCTCACACTCCATTGGAGAGAGCGGACGTCCGAATTCTTTTTCAAAAATGGAGAACATGTTCCGTTCTTCCTCTTCTTTTTGAACACTGTTCGAATCTTGACGTGCTGTACTGCTGCTCAGCTGCTCCGCACGGAATGCGGCTACTTCTTCCGCAGTGCACGCTGCAAGCTTGGCATATAATCCATGTAAGTCATATCGCTCGTACTGGATGTCACGTTCCTCGTCACGATGCTCGTCAATAGCGATATATCCATCCCTCATCAGACGTTGCAACATTCTGGCAATGCCTTCAGGTCCAAGTCCCATACGCGCCGCAAGCTCTTCAAGCGTGGGAAACTCATTGAACTCTGCCTGACGGAACCCTAGCAGTTGAATCAGAAGAAGCACTTCTGCATCTGATAGGCCAAGCTGGTGATAAAAACGTAACAAGGCATACGGCAGATGGGCTGTACCCGAAGTCATGCCATAAGCAGCTCCATCCAACCAAGCTTTCGATGTAGTGTCTTCCATAGACGCTCCACGGTTAAGCATTAAGGGTACAGACGATAGAGCATACGTGGGAATGCGATTGTTTCACGTACATGATCCAATCCACAGATCCATGCTACCGTCCGCTCCAATCCCAGACCGAAACCGGAGTGAGGAACCGATCCGTATTTACGCAAATCCAGATACCATTGGTAAGCTTCATCCGAGAGATTGTGTTCCTCAAAACGTTGTTGCATCAATTCCGGATCATCAATACGCTGCGAACCACCAATAATCTCTCCGTAGCCTTCTGGTGCAATCATATCCGCACAGAGAACAACTTCTGGACGATTCGGATCTGGTTTCATATAGAACGCCTTGATTCCAGCAGGGTAATGTGTGATAAAGACTGGTGTATTGTACTTCTCAGCAATCGCTGTTTCGTGCGGTGCACCGAAGTCTTCTCCCCAAGGAATATCAAAGCCTTGTCCATGCAGGAACTCAATTGCTTCATCATACGTAATTCGCGGGAATGGCGCTACGATGCCTTCGAGCTTGGATACGTCACGACCGATGGATTCCAGTTCTGCACGACAGTTTTTCACCACGGATTGAACGACATGAGCGATAAACTTCTCTTGTACGCGCAGACTTTCCTCGTGATCTACAAATGCCATTTCCGGCTCAATCATCCAGAACTCAATCAGATGACGACGTGTTTTGGATTTCTCAGCACGGAATGTTGGGCCAAATGAATATACCTTACCCAGCGCCATGGCTGCTGCTTCCATGTACAATTGACCACTTTGCGTCAGATAAGCATCTTCATCAAAGTATTTGATGTGGAACAGGTTCGTCGTTCCTTCCGCAGACGATGGTGTCAGAATCGGAGGATCAACTTGTGTGAATCCGTTACCATCAAAGAACTGCTGAACAGCGCGAATAATCTCTGCACGAATCACCATAACGGCACGTTGCTTCGTGGAACGAAGCCATAGATGACGATGGTCCATCAAGAAATCAACACCGTGCTCTTTAGGTGTAATGGGATAGTTTTCAGTCAGGTGAATGATCTCAACCCCTGTAACAGTCATCTCGTAACCGGATGCACTGCGAGGTTCTTCACGAATGATACCTGTAACGTACAAAGAGCTTTCTTGCGTCAGGCTCTTGGCATTGTTCCAGATCTCTTCACTAACTTCACTTTTCACAACAACCCCTTGGATATATCCGGTTCCATCACGCAGCTGCAAAAACTGAATTTTACCGCTGGAACGTTTGTTGTTAATCCAGGCACCGATTGTTACGGTTTCGCCCACATGCTCGTTCACATTACGAATTACACAATTCGTATTCATGCCCATATCTCCCCTTGGTTCCTGAATTTGAAAATGCAGCGGGCAGGCTTATGCCTGTCCTCTGCACTTCCTTGTCATTCTATATTTACTTTACAGTTAGATTACTGAGAATTCAATACGATTCGGTGTGTATCGCGTGCAATGACCAATTCTTCGTTAGTTGGCACAACGAGAACTTCCACTTTGGAATTCGCTGTTGTGATCCGGCGTGGTTCGCCAGAACGAATGGCATTCAGCGCTTCATCCAATTCAACACCCAGATAGGTGAGTTGCTCACATACTTTTTGGCGAAGAACAACGGAGTTCTCACCTACACCAGCTGTAAACACAATCACATCTACACCGTTCATAGCTGCTGCATATGAACCGATGTATTTACGCAGACGGTATTCGTACATCTCGAAAGCAAGTGTGGAGTTAGCATCGCCATTCTCCATACCTTCCGTAATCTCACGCATGTCACTGCTGATTCCGGAGATGGCAAGCAATCCACTGTGTTTGTTCAGCATGGAGTTCACTTCGCTTACGCTCAGTTCTTCCTTGTTCATGACATAAGGTACGATGGCTGGGTCAAGGTCACCAGAACGCGTTCCCATCATCAGACCTTCAAGTGGAGTCATACCCATGGAAGTATCCACGGACACGCCACCTTTAACTGCTGTTACACTACCACCGTTACCGACGTGGCATGTGATAATTTTCAGATCTTCCACTGGACGATCCAGATACTCAGCAGCAGCTTTGCTTACGAAATCATGGGAAGTACCATGAGCGCCGTAGCGACGTACTTTATATTTTTTGTAAAGTACGCGCGGAATTGCATACAGATATGCTTTTTCCGGCATGGTTTGATGGAACGCTGTATCAAATACCATAACCTGTGGCACACCCGGCATATTGGCTTCAGCCGCACGAATACCCATCATTGCTGCAGGGTTATGAAGTGGAGCCAAGTCGAACAAACGACGAATTTCAGCTTTGGCTGCATCATCTACCAGAGCAGATTCTTTAAATGCTTCACCACCGTGAACAACGCGGTGTCCAACAGCTTGAATTTCACTTACAGAATCCAGTACACCATTTTCTTTGTGAGTCAAAATATCGATGACTTTACGGATTGCTGTTGTGTGTTCCAGAATTTCACTAACTTCTGTAACATCCTCACGGCCTGTCGGTTTGTGCGTCAGAATGGAGGAATCCATTCCGATCCGCTCTACCAGACCTTTAGCCAGGACAGATTCGTCAGTCATGTTATACAGTTGATATTTGAGCGAGGAACTCCCCGCATTAATTACGAGTACTTTCACAGTCGGTCACCATCCTTGTCGTACTTGAAGAATCCTTCACCTGTTTTGACACCCAGGTGTCCTGCACGCACCATTTTCTTCAGGACCGTGGAAGGACGATATTTCAATTCTCCGAATTCACGGAACATTCTTTCGAGTGCAGCTTCAACAGAATCCAATCCGAAACGGTCAGCCATTTCAAGTGGTCCATGTTGGAAGTTGTATCCGATGCGCATTGCATCATCGATATCTTCAGCAGATGCAACACCTTCTTGTAATACATGCAACGCTTCGTTAATCAACAGACAGATCAGACGGGAAGTTACGAATCCAGGGGATTCATAGATCATGACTCCTTTTTTGTCCGCTACTTCTTCTACAAAACGTCTGGTCTCTTCGAATGTTGAATCCGAAGTTTTCAGTCCACGAATAATCTCTACAAGATCAACCCGGGATACCGGGTGAATAAAGTGCATACCAATAACACGCTCTGGGTATTTGGTCGAGCTTGCAAGCTCGGTCAAACTCAGCGTGGATGTATTACTTGCCAGAATGACATTGCTTGGACATACTTGGTCCAGTTGACTGAATACTGCTTTTTTCGCATCCAGATCTTCTGAAATCGTCTCAATGACCATGTCGCAAGTTCCAAGTTCAGCCAAATGAGCTACCTTGGTAATACGGGAAAGAATCAATTTCTTCTCCGCTTTGGTAATCGCCCATTTCTCCAGTTGTTTATCCAAATTGGTTTCGATCATGTTATATGCATGATCCAGCTTTTGTGTTGTATGCTCCACGAGAAGCACATCAAGTCCTTTGGCTGCGAGCATCTGGGAAATACCTTGCCCCATCGTACCGCCGCCGACAACTCCTATTTTTTTGAAAAACATGGTTCTGCTCCATCCTTTCGGTTCTCTATTTCTCTATTGTACCCTGTTCGCCGAAAATTACAAATTTCGACCCAACATATAATAATATCTTAGCACGAGTGAAATGTAAAAAAAAATAACCAGCATAAATAAATTATGCTGGTAAAAGGGCACTGTCACGAAATTGACAACGAAATTGTTCGCCAGATAATACTTCTTCACGAATCAAGATGTCGAGTGAATTGTCGAAAATTGTCCGTTGTTCTTCAAGCAACCGTTTTGTCTGTTCCATCAGTTCTTGCAAAATTAATTTATTCTCTCGCATGAGTTCCTCGGTTGTGACCATATCCATGTTCACAATCCCAAGAGAAGTCAACCCGGAAGCCATCATCGTTTGCACCACATTGGTAGCCTGATCGAAGTCATTGCGTGAACCTGTCGAACGTCCACCATAGTACATTTCCTCCGCAGCTGCCCCTCCGAGTGCAATCATGATCTGTTCTTCCAGAAAGCGCTTCGTATAAAGAAATTGTTCCTGTTGCGGGTTATGACGAACATATCCGAGAGCCTGCCCACGGGGACTAAGCGCTACCTGGCTAACACTGCCTGGACGAACAAGTTCAGCCATAATGGCATGTCCCAATTCATGGATGGCGACCCTTTTCTTCTCTTCCACACTGGACTCACGGTCTGTCTTCTCACCCATCATAACTTTATCAATAGCCAGAGACAAATGCCGTTGTTCTATGTGTAACAGCCCATCCCGCATGGCGTATATCGCTGCTTCGTTCATCACACTTTCAAGCTGCGCACCGGAGAAACCATACGATTCTTCGGCTGTCTTCTCCAGATTCAATTCCTTCATCAGAGGTTTATTCACCGCATGCAGTTCCAAAATATGCTTTCTGCCTTTCTTGTCAGGCAAGTCTACTTGAATGTGGCGGTCAAAACGTCCTGGACGAGTCAGTGCGCTATCCAGCATTTCTTTGCGGTTCGTTGCAGCAATAACCAGTATTCTTGGCGTATCGGAAGAATAGATTCCATCCATTTCCGTCAAGAGCTGGTTCAGCGTCTGATCATACTCACGCTGTTGTCCACCCTCACGTTTACCTCCGATGACATCAATCTCATCGATAAATATAATGGCATTTTCTTTATTTTCCTTGGTAGCACGGGTTCTCGCATCCTTGAACAAATCCCGAATTCTGCTGGCACCTACGCCGACATACATTTCCACAAACTCACTGCCCGATGCAGCAACGAAAACAGAATCGGTGTAATGCGCAGCCGCTTTGGCCATCAACGTTTTTCCTGTCCCTGGAGGGCCTGTCAGCAGAATCCCTTTTAACGGGCGAATCCCGAACTTGCGGATTTCTTCATGTTTGATGAGAAAATCAAGCGCTTCACGCAATTCCTGCTTGGCACTGTCCTGACCACCAATTTCTTCAAAAGTAAGCTTAGAAGGACCTTTTTTCTTCCGTTTACGCTCCTGTGCAGCACCTACGGTAATCCCGCCACGCATTTGCATCATGAACAACAAAGCTCCAACAAACACCGCTGCAATTAGAATCGGAACAATATTAACACCAGTAAAAGCAAGAAAAATAATCAACACGGGGACAAATCCAATGGCAATTTCTTTGGTCCACTTAGGCATTAGGCCACACTCCTATCTGACCGGGCACACGCGGCAGAATAATAAACTTGCTGGCATCTCCGTCTCTGAGACTGACATATACATTGTTGTCATCCATCGCTGTATTTACCTTTATTCCATTCGTAGCCATCTTCGACAATGTTGGTGTAATCTCGGTGTACTGTTTGTTCTCCATCGCCTGAGCTACGGTAAACATCGCATCACCCCACCAACTTTCCAGTGCTTCACTGGAATGATCCACAACATCCAACTTGAGTGAACGGGTTCCAATCAAGGTCTGTCCTTCTTTGTGAATATATTGGACCAGTCTGCCCAAATCAACATCAGGTTTCAGATCGAGTTTCAATTGTACGTCATTGCGGTTAATAGTTAATTGAACGTCATTGACTCCATCGTACTGGGTAACCATTTTTTCAATCGGATTCTGCAAAGCCACCTGACGATACACAAACCAACCTCCAAACAACACAACGGCTGAAATGACGGCAGTTAAAGCAATAGGCAATACTTTTAGCTTCAAGTGAATTACCCCTCCCAGATTTTGGCCCAACCTACTGGCTTATTGGTATATACGAATATGTGCACATTGACTCCTGCGAGAATTTCGACAGGTTTATTTGTTTATGAATGTAACTTTGAGTACATATCTGAGTATATCACATCGTATATACAATTTCGAAGGCGAAAATATGAATAAATTATTAATTTTAACTATTTAAATCAAAACTGTTCACAGGCAACACAAAGAACCGGTTCAGTCGGATATCCGTCTGCCGGTTCTTTCATCTCTATGATTCTCTAGCTAAGTTACTCTATCGGTTCTAACTGTTCGGGAGTGTATAGACCAAGTCCACCTGTTCTCCATTGCTAAAACGATAAAACCGATAGTGGTTATGCGTACCGTCTTTATAATACACTTGCCACACATATATTCCATTCACAACACCGGGCATGATTCGTTTAATCTCACCGGCAGGAACTTCGGAGCCAAAGCGATTGCGTATCTGTGCTTCGGACATGCCATTCTGCAGCAGCTCACTGTGTATAGCGTTAGCACCCTTAGCGGGTTGATTGTTTGCATCGAATTTAACCCAGACCATAACATCCTGGTTATCCTTATTTTTGCCGGTCAGGGTCCAGTAGATGTTGTCAGAGCCTTCTTTATCTCCCCAGATGTACTTACGCAATTCATCATGAGATGTAATGCCCAGTTGCTCCTGTGCTGCCTGTATGGCGAGCGCTTCTTCCTTGCGTTGGTCCTGTGTGACATACACGTAATAACGCTGAAGTCCAAACAGAATCAGAACCAGTGCAAGCAGCGAAATCCATATCCACTTCTTTTTTTTCTTCAAAAGCCGAACTTCCTTTCCCTATGATGCTCTGCAATGCAATTAACGAGCAAGCAAACCATCAAATGCCAATTGAGACTCACGCAAAATGCGCTCTTCATCCAGCGTCAGACATTCGCCATGTTTAACCACTTGTTTACCGTCCACCCATACGTGCTCCACATCTTTGGCAGAGGCCGAATAGATCGTATGTGAGATCAGGTCTGTATGTGGGTAGAAGTGTGCCTGTTCAATGTCCAGGGCGATGAAATCAGCCTTCATGCCTACCTGAAGCGCTCCGGTGTTGTTCAGGAAGATGGATTTAGCACCATATGAAGTTCCGAGTAGTAACGCTTCGCCCGCTGGCACGGCCGTCGGGTCACCAGACACACCTTTGTGGATCAATGCAGCCAATCTCATTTCCTCAAACATATCCAAGTTGTTGTTGCTTGCCGGTCCGTCTGTTCCGAGTGACACCGTAACTCCTGCTTTCAGCAGTGCTGGTACCCGCGCAACACCGGAAGCAAGTTTCAGGTTACTTCCCGGGTTATGGGATACAGCCACATCATGGCGGGCCAAAATTTCAATCTCTTCATCATTCAGATGCACCGCATGTGCAACCAGGGATGGACGGGAGAAAAAGCCCAGTTTCTCCAGATGTGCCACAGGACGCAGTCCATAGTCTGTAACGTTCTGTTCCACTTCACGCAGCGTTTCCGACATATGTGTATGCAGAGGAAGGTTAAGGTCATTTGCGACCTGTACAAGCTTCTCTATGTAGTCAGGAGGGCATGTATATGGTGCGTGTGGTGAGATTACGGTTGTGATGCGACCATCTGCCTGTCCATTCCACTCACGTGCAAACGCTGCCGACTCCTCCAGTTTCCGCAATTGCTCTTCTTCCGAACACAGCCCGATTACACCACGTGCCAGTGCTGCTCTAACGCCGGATTGTTCCACCACTTTGGCAACTTGATCCATGTGATCATACATGTCCAGGAAAGCTGTAGTTCCACCTTTCAACATTTCAAGCACAGATAGCGAAGTTCCCCAGTATACGTCTTCTGAAGTCATTTTCGCTTCCATCGGCCACATTTTTTCTTGCAACCATACTTGCAACGCCAGATCATCTCCGTGCCCTCTAAGCAATGACATCGCTGCATGACCATGCGTATTGATCAGACCCGGCAGGAAGAACAATCCTTTTCCATCCACTTTGGTACAATTCTCGTCTCCATCCGGCAATGTCTCACCAATATGCACAATCTTGTCATTCTCGACAACCATGTATCCTTGAACTACATTCCAAGTTGCGCCTTCATTCACGGCAAATTTGCCGTTGTGGATTACCCATCTATTTGTTGTCATCTTGCTCGTCGTCCTTTCCAGTCTCCAAGTAATAGGCCAAACTTAGCAGATCCGTTGTAAAGTCAGCATGGTGAATGCGGATGTGCGGCGGTGTTTTTAGAATAGTTGGTGCAAAATTAAGTATCGCTTCGATTCCGGATTCAATCAGCTGATCAGCTACATTTTGGGCTTCCGTATCCGGAACGGTAATAATCCCGATGCGGATGTTATCCGTTTTAACCGCTTCCGTTAATTCGTTCATTGGTTTTACCTTCAAACTGTTGATTTGACTACCAATCTTCGGTCCATATGCATCGAATACAGCAACAATCTTCATGTTGTCTTTCAGATATGCGTTGTAGTTGGACAAGGCCTGTCCGAGGTTACCCGCGCCTACCAGAGCTACATTGATTTGCTGATCGATTTTGAGAATGTGACGAATCTTCTCGATCAAATAGGAAACATCATACCCGATCCCTTTACGACCAAAATCACCGAAATAAGCCAGGTCTTTTCGAATTTGGGCCGGATTCAGATCCAGCCGCTGTCCAAGCTCTTGAGAAGAAACAGTAGCCACCTCACGCTGATGTAACTCGCTCAAATAGCGCAAGTATACAGGCAGACGTCGTACCACCGCTTCCGAAATTTTATCCGATTTCATTTTTGCTCCCCCTTACCAAGCCTACAATAAAATAATAGATGAAAAGATGAGCATTCTGTATAAACTCAGAGATAGATGTGACATTTTATACAGAATGCTCCTTGTAATTTAGGTTATAAGTTCTTACGTGCAACTGCTTTAATCGGATACGGAAATATCTAATAAAGTTTAACGCCAATCGATCATGTCATGCAATGATATAACGAAAAAAACAACCATTATTCTTGTTCATTAGCAGATTTTTCTAACCACTCGGTAATTCGTGGAACCATCTGCTCCGTGAGCATATGCTCCATTTTTGGACCAGGTAATGAATATAAAAAGAATTTACCATAGTACGCTTCAATCACCCGAGTATCATAAACAATGACAATACCTCTGTCCTTCGCTGTACGCACCAATCGGCCAAATCCTTGCTTGAAACGTATGACCGCTTGTGGCACGGACAGTTTCATGAACGGATTTTTCTTTTGTTCCTGAAGCAACTCACTCTTGGCTTCCACCAAAGGATGATTCGGCGGCTGGAAAGGCAGGCGCACAATAGCGAGACAGGTCAGTGCTTCTCCCGGGATATCTACACCCTCCCAGAAGCTGCTGGTGCCCAGAAGTACCGTAGCTTTGGCATCCTGGAACCTGCGAGTCAACTTGGAGCGGCTTCCACTGTCCACACCTTGGCCCAACAACGAGATGTCATTACCAGACAGTGCCTCTTTCAGCGGATCATAGACCTGTCGCAGCATCTTGTATGAAGTAAACAGAACCATCATGCGTCCACGCGTGGCAATTGCGGTCTCTGCGAGTGACTGCACCAGCATATTGACAAAGTGCGCATCACCCACACTGCCCTTCACACTCGGGAAATCACGCGGAATTACGAGAAGCGCCTGATCGCGATAATTGAATGGTGACGGTAGCATCGACGTTAACAGCCGGTTATTCTCAGAGGCTTCCTGTAAGCCAAGCTGCTCAATCATGAACTGGAATGACTTATCCACGGAGAGTGTAGCCGATGTAAGCACAACGCTTTTCTTTTTATCAAAAAACAAATCCTTAAGTTGTGCACTGACATCTACAGGTACGGCATACAGTTGAAGCGATTTACTGCGGAACTGACCGCTGGCTTCCATCCAGTACACCGTTTTCGCATCATCCATACGCATGAAGAAACGCAGATTCTCCTTCAATGTGGTCAGATCTTTCAGCAGTCCTGTAATGTCCGTGATCAGACTATCTGATTGATAATCATCCTGATCCTCTTTCACCTCAAGCAGCAATTTGTCCCCTTTGCGAACCAGATCACCCAGAGTTACATAGATCTGATTCTCCAGATCCTGCAACTCCTGCCATTTTGCAGGTTTTTGAGAGGCCTTTAGACGCAGTGAAAATTGCCCTGTCTCGCCTGGTGAAGCATCACTTCGTTCAGGCAACAGACCGAACAGGGCATCACTCATTCGATCCCACAGTTCTTTAACCTCAACCGCCAGCGGGAACATCTGATCCACCATGGAGCCCCATTGCGCCGAATTCTCATGCCCGGATAACTGCGAACGAAGCATAGGCAGTTGTCCATTACGACTGTCTTTAAACAGACGGGTCAGGGTATGAACCAACGTGAAATATTTCATATGCATTCCAAGATGCTTACCCGCTACATCCTCGAGATGATGGGCCTCATCGATCACAAGACTCTCATAGGCTGGCAACAGCTGATGCGCTGCTTTCACATCCGTAAACAGTTTGGAGTGATTGGTAATGACGATATCAGACAACCCGGCCTCATGTTTGGCGCGATGATAGAAACATTTGCGGAACCATGGGCAGGATCTTCCCAGACATGACTCGGATTCGCTCTGTACCGTTTCCCAGAAGTCGCCTCCGCGTCCGCTAAGGTTAAGCTCCTCATCATCTCCAGTTTCGGTCTGTGTAAGCCAAACGATCATCTGAGCGGCTGTGAAATAATCCTCTTTGGGTGTGGCAAATTCACGTTTATTGATTTTGTGTTCAAATTTGCGCAGGCACAGGTAATGTCCACGTCCCTTGAATACAGCAGCCTTAAACGGAAACGGAACCACTTGGGTCAGCATTGGAATGTCCCGCTCTCTCAATTGCTCCTGCAGATTGATCGTATGCGTGCTGACCATGACTTTCTGTTCTTGCTTCACACTTTCGTAAATAGCAGGTAACAGATAACCCAGAGATTTACCGGTA
Source organism: Priestia sp. FSL H7-0729 (assembly GCF_038005685.1). Taxonomy (NCBI): domain Bacteria; kingdom Bacillati; phylum Bacillota; class Bacilli; order Caryophanales; family Bacillaceae; genus Priestia; species Priestia sp. FSL H7-0729. The sequence goes on along the minus strand of NZ_JBBOTQ010000017.1, from coordinate 66,219 downwards.
CCCGTTCCAGCTTCGATCAAGAGATGTTTCTCTTCATCCAGGGCTTGCCTTACACTGCTGAACATCTGAGTTTGCGCTTCACGCTCTTCGTAGTGATCCAGCGTATCCTTCAGGTTCTCCCGAACCTGGTCCATGAATTGTTCGAAGGTTACACCTTCGAGGGGATTGCCCTCCCGCTCATCACGTGGTGCACCAATATCAGTCCAATCGCTTACATTCAGAGCAAGCTGCCGATAATAGGTGTGTCCATCGAGATCCTGGATCGGCTCTGCTTCCTTCTCACTGCGCATCCCGTCCAGGAACCAGCCTAAGTCACTGTCTTCTGGTGCAAACAGGTCACTGAGGCGCTGAATCGTTATGAGCGGTAGTTCCTTTAACTCATCCAGACACTTGAGCAGCACATAGGCTGTCGCCAGTGCATCACTGTCTGCCTGATGAGGGCGATCATGTTGAAATCCAAATTCAGAAGACACATAACCGAGTTGATAAGAACCCAGTGATGGGAACGTAATCTTCAGAAAATCAATAGTATCCAGAATACGGCCAGTGAACGGCAGATAACCGCAACGGTCAAGAGCATTCTGCAAAAAGTGAAAATCAAAAGCGACGTTGTGTCCAACAAGCACTACATCGTTAAGTAGCGGAACCATCTCCATCATCATCTCTTCGAGTGAAGGAGCGTCCGCCACATCTTCATCGGTAATACCCGTTAACCCCGAAATAAACGGGGGAATCGGGACACCAGGGTTCACATAAGAACTATATATTTGAGTTATGCTGTTGTCATGATCTATGATGGCAAGTCCGGCCTGTATAATCTCACCGTCGGACTGCGTGCCGGTTGTTTCGAAATCCAATACGGCAAATTTCATTGCAATGTACGATCCCTTCCATTCAGTCTATGTTACAGCATAGCAAAAAAAAGGGGATTTGAAAATTAACTGACAAAAAAGCGGTGTCCCCGCCGCTATGCCAAAGGAGGGAACACCGTTTTTTTGTCGCCGAATTCCCGCTTAATGAAGGGTCGTCAGCTGATTAGCATATTGCAATTTTCCCCTGTTCAACCTGCATGCTTCCATGTTGTACAGTGGTTCGGTCAATGTCGGGTCATACTGAAGGGCCTGTGCAAAAAGTGAACATGCAGCCTCCGGATTCGCAAGCTTTGCTTGAATACAGCCTAGGGCATTACATACAAGCCCCTTCAAGCGAGGTGAACCCTTAAGGTACATGATCTGCTGCAAATGTGTCCCTGCTTCCGCCATTTGTTCCAGATTCAGATATGCGAGTGCCAGGTAAAAACGAGTCAATGCACTCTCCGGATGGTCGGTCACAACCCGGGAGAATTGCATGATCGCCTGCGAATACATCTGTAATTTGAAATAGCCCTGACCTCGACTGAAACATTCCAGATGGAGTTCAGGCAGAGCAGTAACAGCTTCCTGTTCCGGTTCAAGGGAAGCAGGCTTATCCATCTCCCGCTCCCTCACCTGGCTCATCTTTTCTTCAAACATCAGCCATTCATCCAGCATTCCGTCACTCATCCGCTTAAGCAAGTTCCACTTTTGCAGCAATTCTTGTTTGTTCAGGCCTTCAGCGGAAGGATAGCTCTTGATAATTTCATCTAACATGTCGTTCATTTCTGCGAAAACATGCTGGAACATCGTTGCATCCCCACCCTTGAAAAAATGGATTAGTGCAGTGACCTGTACTCATTTTTTGCTTCAAGGGCCGATTTCATTCTCCTTACCAGTCGATTACATAATTGTTGCGTGGACTTCCTGCTTCATGGTTTGTACAGGTTTATTCTGTCCATCTACAAATACAACGGTTGGTTTGTGAGTATTTGCCTCTTCTTGCGACATCATGGCATAAGAAATGATAATGACGTTGTCTCCAGGTTGCACCAGGCGTGCAGCTGCGCCGTTTAGACAGATAACCCCGCTTCCGCGCGGTCCTGGAATCACATAAGTTTCCAGACGTGCACCATTGTTGTTGTTCACAATTTGCACTTTCTCGTTTTCCATCAAGTCGGATGTTTCCATCAAGTCTTCATCTATGGTAATGCTACCCACATAGTTCAAGTTGGCTTCCGTTACCGTAGCGCGGTGAATTTTGGATTTCATGAGTGTTCTAAACATGGGACAGTACCTCCGATTTTTGCAACCTTATATTGTCAATCAATCTTGTTTTTCCGAATTTCACCGCAAGTGCAATGAGCAGATCGTCACGTCCTTGAACCTCTTCCTGATCTGCGAGCGGCACCAGACTTGGAAAAGCCTGAATCTCAGCATAGTCGATCACTGCAAGCGATGAGGTTGCAATCTGCTCGCGCAGAATACGACGGATATCTGCAGCGTTTATAGCTATACCCGTATCTGCGGCTTCCTGAGCTGCGCGCAGTGCCTTCGACAGGACCAACGCCTGTGTACGCTGTTCTGCGCTAAGATAGACATTACGTGAACTGAGAGCAAGACCATCCTCTTCGCGGACAATGGGACAGGGAACAATTTCTACAGGCATATTCAAATCATTCACCATCTGTTGAATGACCGCAACTTGCTGAGCGTCTTTCATGCCAAAAAATGCACGCTGTGGTTGTACAATGTTGAAGAGCTTGGAGACTACAGTCGTTACTCCGTCAAAATGTCCTGGACGGGAAGCACCACATAGACGCTCTGTCAATTGTGAAACAGATACCGTCGTCTGTGTTGCCTGTGGATACATCTCTTCAACTGAGGGAATAAATACGATATCCACTCCTTGTGAACGTGCTGTTTCCACATCTCTGGCTTCATCCCGCGGATAACTGTCAAAATCTTCATTAGGGCCAAATTGAATCGGATTAACAAATATGCTTAATACCACGATATCGCTCTGTTGTCTGGCTGCTTGCATCAAGCTTGCATGACCTTGATGTAGATACCCCATTGTCGGTACCAGACCTACAACGGACGCATTGGATCGAATCGCTTGACGCTTCAAGCTTAGCTCCTGTCTTAACTCTGCGATTGTCCGTATTACTTTCATGAGTTACTTCCCACCTTTTCCTTGCGTTGTCCATACAATTGATCCAGAACACCATCCGCAGCATTGAATACATGCTCTTCGGCCGGGAACGAACGATCTTTAACTTCTTTTACGTAAGCTTCGATGCTGGTTCTGATTAATGTACCTACATCTCCATAGGTTTTGACAAAACGTTTGGGCGTATACGGAGAGGCGTACTGAACCACATCGTGGAATACCAGTACCTGACCGTCACAGCCTCGTCCTGCACCAATCCCGATGGTAGGGATGGACAGTTCCTCCGAGATCGCCCGAGCAACTTCTTCCGTAACCAGTTCAAGCACAATGCCGAAGGCGCCTGCAGCTTCCAAAGCTTTGGCTTCGTCCATCAGACGCTTCGCATCCGCTGCATCCTTGCCCTGAATGCGGTAACCACCAATCTGATTAACCGATTGAGGTGTCAGACCGATATGTCCAAGAACAGGCACGCCTGCTTGCACAACGGCTCTCACGGTGTCCGCTATTTCGACTCCACCTTCCATTTTAACCGCATGGGCATGCCCCTCTTGCATCAGTCGACGTACGCCCTTAAGCGTCTCATCCACACTGCCATGATAAGTCATAAAAGGCATATCAGCCACGATAAACGTTTTTTCAGCCCCGCGTACGACGGAACGTGTATGATACACCATGTCGTCGATGGTCACCGGAAGCGTTGAGTTATAACCCAGCACTACATTGCCAAGTGAATCGCCAACCAGGATCAAATCGATACCTGCTTCCTCTGCGAGGAGTGCTGTAGGATAATCGTAAGCCGTGATCATGCTAAGCGGCACACCATCCTGCTTGTATTTTTTCATTTTCACAATATTCATCGCTTGTTTGTTTGCCATTTTCTCTCATGGCTCCTTTCTTCTTTTCAAATAAAACGCAACAAAAAAACCTTTTAGTTTTCCACTAAAAAGTCCCGAAAAGTCAAAAAAGAGTCACTTGCGATCGTCCCTTCTGTCTCGGTCCTCTTCGGCTCAGAGCAGAATCCAACAACTCACTTAAACGTATTTCATTCTTGCATTGCGATCTGCTTATTACAAAAACACATCAAAGCAGAACAAAGGTTACTGTTACGGGAGTGCAATTCGGTCTGCATTAGCCGATATCGCCTCACGAACACAGTATACCAAAGTTCTGCTCAAACTTCACGTCTTATGTTCATTTTACCAGTGAAAATTCGACAAATTGTTTATGATTTCCAGGAAATCTCACCAGAGATGATTAGTGTGTGCTCTCCATCATGCTTCTCCACGATAAGTGCCCCAGAAGGGTCAAGACCGACAGCCTTCCCTTCAATGACGCCATGAGGATTCGTCACTGTAATCTCTCGATTCATCGATACAGACAGGGCCTCCCATAGAGCTGAGATCACACCAAATCCTTCTTTTTGGTACAAATAATACAACTGTTCCAGCTCGGTTAAAATGGCAGCCGTAAGCTTGGTCCGATCAATGGGTTGCCCCGTCTCCATCTTGAGCGAAGTAGCGATTGTGGTCAAATCTTCCGGATAATCCTCGGGATCAAAGTTTACGTCAACACCTATACCTGCAATGCAGTATCTGACTTCATGATCTTCCACCGTGGATTCAAGCAGTATTCCACATACCTTGCGTCCATCAATTAACAGATCATTAGGCCACTTGATGCCCGCATCAGCTCCTGTGCAAGCTCGCACCGCACGACATACAGCCACCCCTGTTAACAGCGTTAGCTGAGGCGTGTGCTGAAGCGGTAAATCAGGACGCAACAGGACGCTCATCCAGATTCCTTTACCCGGAGGAGAGAACCACTTTCGCCCGAAACGTCCTCTGCCTCCCGTTTGTTCTTCCGCAATGACCACAGCACCTTCTCCCTGCCCCTGCTCAGCTAACTTCAGAACATCCCCTTGCGTAGACAAGGTCGAGGTCAGCAGAACAGCCTTACGGCCAAATACGGTTGTATCCAGCGCCAATTGGAGGGCAGTAGCGTCAATGCTATCCGGCTTCGTCACCAGACGGTACCCTTTGCGGGACACAGCTTCAAACTCATAACCCATGTCTCGCAACTTGTTCACATGTTTCCACACAGCAGTCCGACTGATGGACAGATGACGGCTAATCTCTTCACCCGATACGAATCGTCCTTCTGCATTTAATAACATATGTAACAGATCTTCATGCTTGGTCATCTTGAACCACCCGCTTCACTTCTGCACTTAGCGCTTCATGTTGATTCGCTATCGTTCCAATTGCCGTCTCTCTTAACAAATGTTTCATCAGTTGACCCAGCCACGGCCCGCCTTTACGCTGCACCATTTGCAACACTTGTTCGCCAGTGATGTCCAGCCCCTTCAAGTCATGCACAGGGATCGATTGACTCCATTGGGCTGCAAGTTCTTGAACCAAAGCAGTCTGCATTTCTGCCTGTTCGGACTGATTCCGCCATTCTGCTGGCAGTACAGACTGTATTCGAAGCCAATCATCCGCAGCCTGAACACCACAAGCCAAAACAGTAACGATCCAATCCGAACGGAGACTGACCGTATCCTTCTGCTCCTGAACGGAAGTATGAATCAACTGCTCCACCTGAAGGACGCCTGTTATACGAGAACGATGTTCATTGGAGAATGTCCACTGACGTAATAATACATCCGCTTCATCCTTGCTATAACTGCCAGCTATCAAAATGAGTGACCAGCGGAGCATCACATACTCACCTGACAGCTGTTCCAGATCGGATAACAACGTCTTGTTGAATCGGGCCGAGCTTACCGGCGCTTTGATATGCGCAAGCGCATTACTTCTGTATAACAGTTCCAACCCTCTTAATGGATGCGGTCCCGACATCATTTTTACCATCTCGGTCCGTACACGTTCCATCGCTATGTGTTGAAGCAGGTCCTTCTGCCTTATTAGACCTTTCCACGTATTATGAGCAATTTTGAAATCGAATACCGATGCAAACCGGACACAGCGTAGCATCCGCAGTGCATCTTCACCAAATCGTTCCATCGCAGAACCTACACATCTGACTCGCTCTTCCTTAATATCTGTCTGTCCACCGAACGGGTCAACAATTGTCCCGGTGACGCCCATGGCAAGAGCGTTCATCGTGAAGTCACGCCGCTGTAAATCTTCCTTGATATCCTGAACAAACTGCACTGCAGCAGGTCTGCGGTTATCCTGATATTCGGATTCTGTCCGAAACGTGGTCACTTCGAAGTAATAACTGCCTGAACGCACCGTGACCGTTCCATGTTGCAAACCTGTAGGAATACAGTCATCGAACAATTCCATGACTTGCTGGGGAGAAGCAGATGTCGTGATATCCATATCGTCTACAACTCGTTCCAGCAATTCGTCACGAACACAACCACCTACCCAATATGCCTTGTAGCCGTGTTTATTTAAAGTTGTGAGTACATTTTCACTTTGAATTGCCATTTCACGATCAACCTGTGTCCATTGAACCACCACATATCACCTCTTCTCTTGCCTGTTGTGGTATGCACAGTATCATTTCGTCAAAAAATTTGATTAACCGCAAACTGGCTTCAAGTTCGGAACTTCTCTTCCAAGCACGCGGTAATAAATCTGTTCATATTCATGCCGAATGGCATCATTGCAAAAGTCATGATGTGCGCGCTGAAGACACGCCTCCCTGAACTCCGCAGCCAAACGTTCATCTGTTAACAAACGGATGGTGTTCTCAGCCATGGATTGGGTATCTCCGATCGCGGATAAGTAACCCGTCTTGCCATGTAAGACCAATTCCGGAATTCCTCCAGCCTGTGAACCGATCGTGGGTACGCCGCAAGCCATCGCTTCGAGCGCCACAAGTCCGAAACTTTCCTTCTCCGATGGAAGCATCAACACGTCAGCCATGGAGATGACCTGAGCAATATCATCCTGTTTGCCAAGGAAATGAACCTTATCATTTAAGCCGAGATCATTAATCTTCCATTGCATCTTCGGCAAATCTGGCCCTTCACCTACAAATAACAGTTTGGCTGGAACCTGCTCCTGTACCTGACGGAAGACCTCCACCACATCCTGGGTTCTCTTCACCGGTCGGAAGTTGGAAATGTGCATTAATATTTTTTCATCGGGCGCAGCAAAGTCTCTTCGCAGACTGGCTGCATCCCGCGGATAATATATTCGTTTGTCAATAAAATTATAGGTTAGATCGATTGGACGCTGAATATCCAGCAATTCAACCGTTTCCCGAATTAAATCTTTGGATACCGCAGTGACCGCGTCACTTTCATTAATGGCAAGTCGAATCAGATCCTTCAGAGATTCATCTTGAGCCAGAACCGTAATATCCGTTCCATGTAACGTGGTAACTACTTTCAGGCCTTCCCCTACCATCTGTTTCGCGAGAAAGGCACATACGGCGTGTGGTACGGCATAATGAACATGCAGCAGATCCAGCTGCTGAGACTTAGCAACCTGAGCCATCTTCGTTGCCAATGACAGATCATACGGAGGGTAACGGAAAACATAATAATCATTTACTTCAACTTCGTGATAAAAAATATTCTTCTGGAACGTACCCAGTCTGAACGGAATACTGTTGGCAATAAAATGAACCTGATGCCCCTGTTCTGCAAGCAATTTGCCCAGCTCCGTTGCAACAACGCCAGACCCGCCGAGGGACGGATAACAGGTGATGCCGATTTTTAGCTTTTTATCCATCCTGTGGACGCTCCTTTGATCTCCCGCTTCATGCAGGTTGATATAATGCACCATGTTAATGAAACCCTTCGTTTCATTAAACGTAAAATGTGAAATCGTTTATTGGGCACCCGAGCCAAATTGATGAATGACGTAAGGTGTAATTGTAGCAAAACCTTCTGCAAACGGGATGAGACTGCGCTGCCCTAGCAAGGAATCACGGGCTCTTACACGTTCAATATACCCTTGATTCAATGGCGTCGAGACCGCTCCGTCTCCCAGTTCGAATTGGGAACGATAAGAGAGCAATGAAGTTTCTTTTTGCTCATAGTGTTCCGTAATATCGACAATCAAATCCGTAGGCCCGATGTCATTAATAAAGTAAAAATAAAGTTCCTTCACCTGCACGGCAGGCATGTCCGACATGTAGTTGCGAAGTTTGGCGTTAAATACAGCCTCCTGCACAAGCTTACTGCAGTTGACATGATCCGGATGACGATCTTCCCAATACGGAGCAAATACCATCCGAGGGGCATGACGCCGTATCTCAGCCGTTACTGCCTGTACATGTTCAGGAGTAAGATACAAGCCACGGTCAGGAAGCCCCAGATTCGTTCGACACGAAAGACCGAGGACGCGGGAGGCTTGCTCCGCTTCCTCGGTTCTGCGCTCTACTGTTCCGTTGGAGGACATCTCAGCACGAGTCAGATCACACACGCCTACTTTCAAGCCAGCAGCGGTATGTTTAGCAATCGTTCCACCCATACCAATCTCCGCATCATCCGCATGTGCTCCAAAGATGAGAATATCCAGACTCATTCGGAATCACCTGAATTCAATCCAGCCTCCGGCTTGTATTTATGTACCAGCTCTCTCCAGGCAAAATCGCCACGATCCAGTGCCTTAACCAGAATCTCAGCGGTTGCGATATTCGTGGCAAGTGGAATTCCCTGCACATCACAAAGACGTAACAATGCATTGATATCCGGCTCGTGAGGTTGTGCCATCAGTGGATCTCGCAGGAATATAATCAGATCCATCTCATTTTGTGCAACCAAAGCTCCAATCTGCTGATCTCCACCCAATGGGCCTGATTCGAATCGATGAATCTTCAGAGATGTTCCTTCCATAATACGAAGGCCTGTGGTTCCTGTAGAATATAATTGATGGTCCGTAAAAACAGGCTCATATGCTGTCACGAAATTAACCATCTCTTCTTTTTTACGATCATGGGCGATAAATGCTATTTTCAACATGACAATCTCCTTTTAGTCGATAAAGTGGTCAAATCCGTAGATCATTCCTGTATATTCCATAACCTTTTGCACACCAATCTTAACACCAGGCATATAACCTGCGCGCTCGTAGGAGTCATGCCGAATTTTGAGTGACTGTCCATAGTCTCCGAAAACAACTTCCTGTTGTGCGAATACGCCAGGCAATCGTACACTGTGGATTCGGAAGCCGTTGTAATAACCGCCACGCGATCCTTCGATCGTTTCTTCCTCATTCGGGTTACCCTGACGAAGTTCTTCCCGATTGGCAGCAATAAGTTCAGCCGTTTTGATCGCTGTTCCGGAAGGAGCATCCAGCTTCTGGTCCCCGTGATATTCGATAATCTCCACATTCGGCATATGTTTGGCAGCCTGTGCTGCGAATCGCATCATCAGAATGGCACCGATCGAAAAGTTAGGCGCAATAAGCCCTCCAATTCCTTTGTCCTGGCACTGCTTGTCCAACTGTTCAATCTGCTCCGGCGTAAAGCCGGTAACACCCATGACAGGTCTAACCCCATGACGAATCGCAATCTCGGTATGTGCAAACGCATATTGCGGCACTGTAAAATCAACCATAACCTGAGGTTTTGTTTCGGCAAACGCCATTTCGATATCATCAGTCACCAGCACCCCACACTCCGGCAAACCAACTAGGGTTCCTGCATCCGTGCCTGCTCCGGAGCGGTTGACAGCCGCTGCAAGCTCCAATTCCGGGTCCTGAAGTACCAATTTCACAACTTCACGGCCCATTCGGCCAGCCGCTCCGACCACGGCAACTCTAATTACTTCACTCATATTGACTGCATCTCCTCACTATGTTAGATCATTTCGTTGAATCCATTTCAATTCGAAAGAAATCTTTGCAATTGAATTCTTATTGAATGGATTTCATACGTTGCTTGATTTCCTGTAACAACTGATGCAGCTGCTCATTCTGCGGGTCGAGTAAAATGGCCTCACGGAGCGCCTGAATTGCATAGTCAAATTCATTCAAATCACTGTAAGCCAGCGCAAGCATCACATGAGCTTCCACGGAGAGCGGATCAAGTCTGACCGCTTCTTGCAGAAGCGTTGACGCTTCCACATAACGCTCCTGTGTTGCAATCCCTGCCTGCTCCAACAGCAACTTCGCTCTGGAGGTCAATTGTTTCGCTTCCAAGGTCTGCAGATGCAAAATATACTCTTCTGTTCCTGGCGACAATTCAACCGCCTTACGTGCAAATTCAAGCGCCGGAACCAGATGTTTGCTGCGGGCGTGAGTAATGGAACAGCGATAATATAGTTCCGCATGTTTTGGATGAGCGTGAATGGCTGACTCGAACCAACGAATCGCCTGCTCAAAATCATTTTGCAATATACAGCGGTAAGCCTGCTGCATATATTCTTCCGGTTTCATCATTAAGCTGACCCTCCCCGATCGGGTGATGGTACAGCATATGTAATCTACGCCTAATCGGTGTTTTTGGGAGTCCACCGATTGGCATCGCGGGTGTTAAATTTATGCATGACTTTGTCATGCGCCTCAGCTAGATCAATGCCCAGTGAGTTCGCAAAACAAATCGTGATAAATAAAATATCTCCAAGCTCAAGTTCAATGGAATTGGCTGCTTCGGAAGATTTCTTTGGCTTCTCGCCAAACTCATGATTCACTTCCCTGGCAAGCTCCCCAACCTCTTCAGACATCCGGGCCAACATGGCCAGAGGACTGAAATACCCCTCCTTGAACTGGGAGATATACTGATCAACCTCACGCTGCATTTCTGCGATGCTTTTCTCCATGAGAACGGATTCTCCTTTTGAAATGATGTCGTATTTGTTCCTAATAATATCAGTTATTTAGATTCACTTCCACCATCATCAGCGACAAATCATTTTTAAAGAATCAATAAACAGGTATACTAGGATGGGAATGATTGCTTCTTCATTCTAATTTATATACAGCGAGGGATCTTATGAGCACTGCCAAAACCTGGGTTCAAGTTAAACTGGTACTTCCCATCCTGTTGGGTACAGCCTTATATGCCTTTGGGCTCCTCTATTTTATTATCCCTAACCAGCTCATGGAAGGTGGCCTCACCGGGGTTACCGTGCTGATCAATTATGCTTTCGGCATCTCACCTTCTCTAACGACCTTGATTCTTAATGTCCCCCTATTTCTGATCGGGCTCAAAATTTTGGGCGGCAGACAGATGATCTATACGGGTGTCGGAATCGGGGCATTGACCGTTTTTCTATGGTTGTTTGAGAAGTTGATTCATCTGGGCTGGATTGAACCATTACATACCGAGAATGACTTGCTGTTAGCAGCACTATATGCAGGTGTCACCCTTGGAGCCGGTCTTGGCATCGTATTTCGTTGGGGTGGAACGACGGGCGGTTCAGACATCATTGCTCGTATTCTCAACCGTAAGTATGGCTGGAGTATGGGACGAGTACTACTGGGCATCGATTTTGTCATTATCGGGCTCTCGCTCATCTACATCCCCAAAGAAAAAATTCTGTATACGCTCGTAGCCGTATTCATCGCTTCCAAAGTCATCGACTTTATTCAGGAAGGTGCCTATTCTGCCCGGGCATTTATGATCATTAGTGACCATGCACCCGAGATTGCGGATCAGATCACACGGGATATGGATCGTGGCGTTACCCTCATTCCAGCCATTGGCGCATACTCTAAACAGGCCAAACACATGGCCTACTGTGTGATCTCCAGGCAAGAGTTCCGGCGTCTGCAGACTATTGTACGTTCCATAGACCCCAGAGCTTTTGTCATCATCAGTGATGTTCACGATGTACATGGAGAAGGTTTCAAAGAAAGCTGACATGCTGTAGAAACTACAAAAAGTCCTCTTTTCACATGAAGAGCCGTTACCGTGGCTGTTTATGCGAAAGAGGTCTTTTTTATACAAATATACCACGATCACGTTTATATCCAATTAGCGCCGAAAGGGAAAAATCCCCTGCTGCTGTGCACGATATTTACGATATCCGGCGTAACTTAGCGTCGCCACAATGACCGAACTTATCAGCAGCCCGGCTGCCCTGCGATCGGGACCTTGTACAAACGGTACAAAGGCACTCTCGTCCTTCTCGCGACCAAATAACTGGTTCACCAGTTCCTCCCCGTGGCCCACCATGCTCTTTAACTGAGCCAGATCAGGCTGCTTTGCAGCGGTAAGCCCTTTGGTATGAGATAACCAAGCGTCCATCTGAGCAATTTCATACGGTTCACGTCGAATAAGAGCGGCAGGACGTATCGTCTCATAATGCTCCTCCAAAACGGTGTAGCGATTTGCTAGCACAGCCGCAGTTTGCCCTTGATTTGTAGCAGCGGATAAAGCGTCCAGATCATTTTTTACGATTTTATAATACTGCAGCCATAAAGGCTTGGTTGGATTTGCGAGACTATCTGCTGCAAGCCTGAGTTTGGCAGAGGACTGTTGAAGAGAAGCATCGTCATTCTTCACCTTCACTACGGCTTGTTTCACTTCAACTATGGTTTCGGACAATGCGTGAATACCCTCGACTGTTGTTTGTCCCTCAAAAGAGATATGCTCCAGACTTTTACTGATACGCAGAATGCTGCCTCTCACTTCTTCAATATTATTCTCGAGTGCCTGTCGATACAATATGGCTGCTTCCTCATTCAGTTGTGCAATTGAATTGCTTGTGGACACTTGCTGATCTGAATTCGAATTTAATGCTTCACTTTGCGCGGTTACACGATATGCTAAGTTCGTCCAAAGCAGCAGAGCCATGAACGATACCACCAATAAGCCCGTTTTGATCCCCAACGTTCTCTTCATGGACATCCCTCCCACCACCAATGTATGGCGGGGGACAGTTCGTTAGAACAAGCAGAAGAGGATTCCGTGCCCACTCGATATGTGACACAGAAAAAGCCGCTAAAATAGCGACTCTTCATGAGACATGTTATTCACTGTATGAGGTCAGGTACGTCTTGCCTGTCTTAAGGTTAGCCACGCACACAGAATACTCACCAGCGTCAGCCCGAAAGTGAAATTACGCACACCATCTACATGATCATAGAGGGAACCCGGTAACCAAGGGTAAATATCATATGTATAATCCATTGTATCGTTCAACAGCGTCCAGAGACCTGCAACGACAAGAGCAGCCCATCGGAAGCCGAAAAAGCGTACATAAATCAGAGCTTCAATCGCCATTGCACTATGCGAAGCAATCAACATCCAGTCTTGCCAGTGCTGTGTACCACCTTGCATCCAGCCAGCGAAAATAATGGATACGGCCCACACGCCATATTTCACAGATGTGACCACAGCAAGCGCCTGAATTACATGTCCGATCCGTTTGATAACAATGGACCGTGGTGGGTACAAGATCCATAGCAACGCTAAAGTAAAAAACAAACTCGCTGTTGGACTATCTGGCACAAATACGATCTGCCACACCGGCTGCTCAGCCAGCGTCAATTTCATTTGCTCTCCGTACCAGATGTATCCGTATACCGTTCCTACCGCATTACACCAAAATAATAGCCACAGGAAATAACGATTGGTTAGAAATTCCCTACTCCAGAAATACGATAAAGCCACATTCCCTGCCCCTTCCTTCATAACATATTGCGCACGATACAGTGCTGTCCAAAAAACACTTCAAAAAAACCTGACCGCATAAACGATCAGGTTTCATTGGTTATTTCGATTTTACTGTTCTGCTTTCTGTTTCGCAAGCCATTCGGTCAGATGAGTAATCTCTTCATCCGTTACACCTTGAGCAATAGCATTATTGTACTGAGGCTGCATTGCATTGTAGCCTTCTTTGATAATGGTCAGAATCTCTTCCTGGCTGTGCTTGTCACCCACACCCCGAAGTGAAGGTCCACTTGCGCCCTTCATATCAGCCGCATGGCAGCCGATACATCCAGCCTTTTTGTACGTTTCCATTGCAGGATCATCCTGTTCCACGATCGCAACTTCTTCTTGCTGTCCAGGTGCATTGGAAACGGGTGGGAGCCCCTGTTCACGCCTCTCCAGCGCTTCTTCTTCACGCTGAATATGTTCAGGCTTCTGTCCACTTGCTTCCAACTCATGCTCGTAGTGAGTCCACGCTACATTCGTCAAGTAGAATACAGAAATGACAGACAAAATCATCAGTGATGAAGCAATGGGGCGTTTATAGAAACGCCGCTCCTTGCCTGTGTCCAGGAAGGGTGCCAGCAGCAAAGCTCCGAAAGCGACTCCGCTGACCCCCAGTACCCCGAGCAGAACGTAATCGCCCGATGCGTATGGATACTTCAAGTACTGATAGAGAAAAAGGAAGTACCAGTCCGGCATGGGGATTACGGATGCGCTTGGATTGGCCGGATACCCCAATGGTGCAGGTTCTGAGATCGTTAGAACCAGAATCCCCACCAATACAACGACACCAACCATCCATTCTTTCAGCAGGAAGTTGGGAATAAAGGCTTCTGATTTGCCGGGATACGCCGTGTAATCAGGAGGGGTAATGAAGCCCGCCCCTTTACGGACCCGTGAATCACCGACAAAGATAACCTTTTCCTCATCATCCTTCTTATGTCCGTGAGCCATTGCGATTCCTCCCTTCTTTCGTTTATAGTGGTCCCGAAATGCCCTGTCTGCGGATCATGATAAAGTGTCCGACCAGAAGCACCAGAAGCACAGCGGGGAGGAAGAATACGTGCAGGGCAAAGAATCGGGTTAGTGTCTGTGCACCGACAATCGTACCGCCTTGCAGGAATTCTTTAATAATCGGACCCAACCAGGGAACCGTATTGGCAATCTCCAGTGTTACTTTTGTTGCAAAATAGGCTTTGTTATCCCATGGCAACAAGTATCCTGTCAACCCCAGGCCCAACATGACGAAAAAGATCAGCATGCCGACAACCCAGTTCATTTCACGCGGTGCCTTGTAAGAGCCTGTAAAGAACACACGCATCGTATGTAAGAACATCATTACGATAACCAGACTGGCTCCCCAGTGGTGCATGCCGCGAACAATTTGGCCGAAGGCTACTTTGGTCTGCAGGTACTCCACACTTGCGTAGGCATTGATAATATCAGGTACGTAATACATGGTCAGGAACATGCCTGACAGAATCTGAATAACGGTAATAAAGAACGTCAATCCACCAAAGCAGTATACGAATGCGGAAAAGTGATGAGCCGGATTTACATGCTCTGGAACTTCATGATCCGCAACGTCCCGCCAGATTGGCGTGATGTCGAGACGTTCGTCAATCCAGTCATAGACATTTTTAAACATCTGCGTTCACGCCTCCTAATTCACTCGGGTGTTCGGAACAATGTCGCCCAGATATACCCAACCCTGTTCTTCCTTGACTACGTACTCATCCAGCGGTTTGGGGGCTACGGCAAGATTCTTCCCTTCCTTGTCATAGTGCGCGCCATGGCAGGGGCAATGATACTCATCAGGGTACTGCTTGTCACTATTCCAGCCTACTGTACATCCTAGATGTTTACAGATAGGTGAGAGTGCATAGATTTTCCCCTGCTCGTCTTTGCGAATCCACGCCACTAACGATGCATTACTCAGATACCAACCATCCTGTTGTTTAAGTTCAAAGGTAAATTCTTGAGGCTCGTTCGTAATTTTGCTGATTTCAGCTACTTTGACAGAGGTGCCTTCCCCCTTATGTTGCAATATCGGGTCCACCGCAAAACGGACCATAGGAAGGATTGCACCGGCGGCCATGTAGGCTGTAGCTCCACCAAGCGTGTACGTCAAGAACTGCCTGCGTGACATCTCCATGCGGCTTGGCAATTTCAATGAAGCTTCGTGGTCGTCATGCTCACTGCTCATACTGTCTCCAACCCCCTTTTTCAGCCAACTCTCTCAAACGTTTTCATTTTCATAAATTCCACGACTTACTAGAACATACATAATCATATAGTAGCCCTAGAACACCGTCAAGAATTTGTCACACATTTTTAAGGTTCAATTGTAAGCGTTATTAAAAAAATGTTGTAAAATTGTCACATTTGTGGCCGAAAACTACTTTTTCCACAACTCTCGTATTTTTTCCCCTACAAATCTCGCAATTCCCTCTTCTCCAACCGTATGAGTTAACACAGATCGACTCAAAACGAGATCAGCAGATGGAATTTCCACCCCATCCAAATGACCATCTGATGACATAATAACCACATATTTGAATCCTGAAGATTTAAGCTGTGCAGACAAGGAATTTAATGTCATTGACAATTCCGGATTAGCATAATGAAAGGCTGGATAAGTCATGATTCTCCCTTTGAAAGGAATCTCGACCAGATCCAGAAAATCTCTCAGCTGCTCCAATGCCTCGGTAACTTCAACCGGCGACTGCTCACCATTAAGAGCTGTGTATGGAATAAGGCATGTATCCAGATAGAGTTGCAGTTCAGCCCAGCTGTCTTGAGTCATCTCACTGAATTTCAATTCCCTATATCCCCTCTCTATCCATTTTATTCCCATATTATATATGAGCATATCTTATAAATCCAGACATTCATTGTGAAATTTCACATATCAAAAAAGGAAACACGCGTCTGCGCATTCCCTTTTATCTCAGAAAGGATATATGTTGCCCATCAGTTTATGGTCCTCAGTTCATCCGTCAGACTCCGGAAAGCTACTTCGTCTCCGGTAGCTAACGCTTTATCGATTTCCAAATAGAGCTTCTCGCTGCGCTGCTTGCGAAGCGCTTCGTCCCACACCATCTCAGCTGCCAGCCCCAACATGACTTCATACGTAACTTTCATTTTATCCAATAGGATGCACCTCCAAAACGGATTTAAGAGCTCCTATATTCTATTCCTTTGGTGACATAACCCAGTGAAGTTCTGGACATCCGCTCCAGATCGGCATCAGTCAGCTCACGTATCACTTTGGCAGGTGTCCCCAAAGCAAGAGTATAGGGCGGAATTTTACTATTCTCGGTAACAACAGAACCGGCTCCAATCAGCGTATATTCGCCAATGTCGGCTCCATTCAACAGAATGGCTCCCATGCCGATTAATGATCCTGTTCCAATCCGACAACCATGAATGATCGCTGTATGCCCTACGGAAACATCATCTCCCACAATTAAAGGTTGATCCGTATTCACATGCCCGACAACGTTATCTTGAATATTACAGCGCTTTCCAATGATTATAGGAGCCAAATCAGCCCGCAGGACTGCATTGAACCAGACGGAAGACTCTTCTCCCATTCTCAAATCACCGATCAGTTTAGCACCTTCAGCCATATATACCGAAGGGTGTAACTGAGGCTGTAAACCTTTGTATGGAATTATCATTAGTATCACTCCTTAATTTGGGAGTGATTTTAGCAACTTGTCCTTCACTTGTCAAACATAATAGGTGTGATGTCTCCTGTAATGGAGCGACAGGATGCTGCAAGACGTGAACCCCAGGCTGTCATTTGTATCGTCCGGCCTTCCTCATGTTCCCCAATTCGGACCATGCCAAGATGCAACATCATTTTAACAATTCTGTTAT
The DNA here is from genome assembly GCF_038005685.1 of Priestia sp. FSL H7-0729. NCBI lineage: Bacteria > Bacillati > Bacillota > Bacilli > Caryophanales > Bacillaceae > Priestia > Priestia sp. FSL H7-0729. The sequence goes on along the minus strand of NZ_JBBOTQ010000017.1, from coordinate 48,726 downwards.
CATAGATGGCCTCCGCCGTATCATAATAGAACGGCTGTATGAATGGACCAATCTGACGAAACAGCGACTCGGAGGTCGACCATTCCTGAGCACATTCGCCTGTCCAATACACAATAGAGGACAGATTGGGAATAGCACCTTTATACAATCTTAACCAAAACCTAAATAGCTGTATCATTTCGGCTGTTTTCTCAGCCCCCAACTTGTCTTCTCCAGCTGATGATAGCTTCAGCATGCCTTGCTCCTCACGAACCAGCCGATGGTGAAATGCATAGTCATAGAGAAGAGCGAAACGATCCGGGTAATCCTTAAACGAACGGCCATATCCGAATCTCCATCCACCTTTGCCCACCAATTCCTCAGTAATGTGCAAATGCTCCATAATCTGCTGTTGAGAGCGTCGGTACATCATACCTTCGGCGTTAAGGGCAATTTCGTGCTGCTGGACAAACTGCAGGAATAACTTGAGATCATCCGCTAAGAGATGATACTCATCCCGATACATAGGCGGTTCCGTTGTTTGGATGATCCCTGCACGCAGATGTGAGGATAACACATCCCTGAATCTTAATTTCAGATCCTGTGGCACCTGATACAAATACCTGGTCTGCTGCGTTGTCCCATTGAACAACCATCCACTCTTATTGAAGCGAACGATGAGATCACGTGGACTCGCGCCAGCCTCACTCTCCTTTTTGTCCATCGATTGACGGGCTATGGCAATGAGTTCTTCCATACCATAATACTGGCGAGGATCAAACAACAAGTTGTTCAAAAAGCGCTGATCTGCTTGATTCAGTTGACGTACCTGCTGCTCAAAAAAGGGTCTGCTGCCCAATGTAGTGAGAATACTCTGGATGAGTTCATGTTTGGAATTGGGCTTGCATTCACATTGGTAATAGTCTGCTATTCGATTAAGCTGGCCAATATCGGCAAAAGTAAGCATATCCGCTAGATTCATGGGTCCATCGCCTCGCCCGTTAACTACTTCGACTACTGATTCGGAGCCTGAAATAGTTTGGTTTTGTAAACATCGTTGACGGAATTCCCATAATCTAAACCTCTTTTTGGAAATCTTTTATGTGTGAATCAATTTCATAATAGCTTTAGTGAGTTATGAAATTGATTTGTTAATCATACTATGCCTCAAGTTGGTCAATCAGAAGAAAAATGAGAGGTTTGAAATCATATAAAACCTTTATCCCCCATAGAACGCAAAAAAACAACCCAAGTTGATTACTCAGGTTGTTTCGCTGTGTCCAAAGACAGATGTCGTGTGCAATTATATAACAGCGGACTCCAGTCATCACGTTCCTTTTCCAGGATCGTCAATGACAGGTTCCCAATTCGTTCTGTGTACCGATCTTTAAACAAGGCTGTTAACAGGTTGGCCAGAAAAGCTCCGTGAGTGACAATGAGTACGTTTTGGTCTGGATAGGCAGACCATAGATCTTCCAGAAATGCTAGTGCACGAATCTGGATATCCGCGATCTGCTCCTGTCCCAAGTCCAATGTCTCCCAGGATTTGCCCCAACGGGCAACCCGTTCTTCTGAAGTCAGACCTTCAATCTGACCAAAAGCCCTTTCTTTCAACCGTGCGTCCGGCTCAAGCATAGGTACATTCAACAGTTTAGAGATAATCTCCCCTGTTTCCTGTGCCCGCGATAATCCACTTGTGATGATATAGTCCCACTGGTATTCTTCCGTCAACAGACGTCTTCCCAGGCGCTCTGCCTGTTCACGACCTTCCCCATTCAGAGGTATATCTGTCTGCCCCTGTATACGGCCTGCCGCATTCCAGTCTGTAAGACCGTGACGAATAAGCCCGATTCGCACTTACATCCCTCATTTCTCCACACGGCGAACGAAAGGTTATTACCTATGCACTCGCACTTTGTTTACGTTTATTCGTTGTTCGATGCATACGTCCTAGAGAAAATAAAGCCATACCTATTGCAAGTAAAGACAGGGCCATCCAATACTGAGGATAAGCAGGTCCCATGCTCACAACAAAAGGTTCCATAATACTTCCTCTATCCGCTCCAGTCATGTCGTACTGATACAATCCAGATGACGAAGGTGCGCTTCCGGCAACCCCTGTCTCCAGAATACCCGTAGCAACAACTTGGGTTTGCTCAGCTTCTGATACATCTGGCTTAAACATTGCCATGTACAGAAAGCTACATAAAAAAATAGCCAGGAACGCGGCAATCCACAAAGACATGTGCTTGCGGATCGCAGCAGAGAAACGATTAACCTTTGCCTCTTCCGGCAATAACCATGGAGACTCCGCATAGATCCGGTCCATAACGTTACGGTTCACTCTCTCTGCCTGTTGTTCTGTCACTGGAACCGGGATGCTGTGCAGCAAGATCTGGGCTTCTTCCCAGACCTCAAACTGCTCGGAGCACTCTTCACAACCAGCGAGATGAGCATGAAATGCAATCCGCTGAGGATGATTTTCCGGCAAGTCCCAGACCAGTGCAAACAGTTCCTGGGCATCATTGCAATTCATCGGTTCTTCATCCCTTCATATGGCTCGTACACCGGTTCGAAGAAATAAGGTTCCAATTGAGTTTTTACGCTTGATCTTGCTCTGAATAATAGCGATTTCACAGAACTGACGCTCTGCCCAAGAATATTCGCAATCTCCTGGTAGTCTAGTTGATCATACTCACGGAGTATAATCGCAGAACGTTGCTTCTCCGGCAAGTTGTTAATCGCATCTCTAACCAGCATCACCCGCTCGCTGCGCAGAACAGCATACTCCGGTGCATTCTCCGAAGGAGCAACGGGAACGATCCCGCTCTCTTCAAGTGGGACATTTCCGCTGCGCTGTTTGCGAAGCTCACTCAGTACCGTATTTCTCGCAATGGTATATAACCAGGTTGAGAATGAGGCATCCACCTCACGGAAAGAGTGCAGACTGCGGAACGCCTTATAGAAAGTCTCAGAACAGAGATCTTCCGCAAGCAGCTCCATATTGGAACTTTTCAACATATGATATACGAAAGCCAGTATTTTACGCTGATAACGACTCATCAGCTCGGAATATAACTCCAGGTTACCTTCCTTGATCTCTCGAATCAACTGGGAATCCGTCATTTGAGTGCGACCCCTCCTCGCCCATCCATGTGCTTCTCCCCGTTCGACTCTATCCATGTATTACCGAACAGGCACAAAAAAGTTGCGGTTTTCACCGCATATAAACAGCGTTCAGCACCATAACTGGCCTTCCCGCCAAATTCCCCTATGTAATGGCAATTTCCCCAACGTTTCTACATTAACAGTATTTATTGTACAACGGTCTGCATCATCCTGGCAAATCCATTGCTGTCCACAAAACCCGACCTGTCATTCATATGCAGTCATTTTCACGTTCATGACTTCATTTAGAGCCTTTTTGGTAAGCCTTTCATATATAGACGCATGATATACGGAAAAGGTTACAAAAATGTGATATTTTTTTTTGATTTCAGGCTCTCAAAAAAAAGGGTTATTATCCTAAATTACCGAAATATATAATTAATTCAAACAATTTTATTTAAAGTGTTGACAAAATGAAAACGTATACATATAATAAGGGTACAGTATGGTTTCTCTCCACTCCTATCCAATAACTGTATTGCTCCACGTGAGCAATGGCCGCTTTTGTAAGCGGTCTTTTTTTGTCTTCAAAAAGGAATTACCTCTAGTTTAGAGGTTAATATTTGCATTCATCTTTTATATATCGCCCTCTTTGATTTCTGAGGAAATTCATATAACAACTCCAATACAACTCCACAAAAAAGAGGGCTTTCGCCCCCTTTCTCGTGTTATACCCACACCTGATAGCCTAAGGAATCCAATAATGTCTTAGCTCGTTCCATATCTTCTTCCTGACGGAAAGACAGACGCATAATACCAGGCACATCCACCCGGTTTTCGATAATCTCCAAGTTGCTCAGGTTGATGTCATTCGCCCCAAGCTCAGTTGCGATCTTACCAATCATACCCGGTGCATCCTGGACATCCGTATACAGATCAAATAACGGCGAAATCATGCCTTTGCGTCTTTCAGGCAAGACACTACGGAACTCACGAGCCTGCCGGAATGCTTCCTCTATGCCTTCACCGTTCTTATGCTCCAGCATATCCGTGAAGGCCGTCATCTGACTATTCCAGTCCTTAAGCAAGCCCAGCAGTACATCACGGTTGCTAAGCAAGATGTCTCTCCACACAATCGCATCACTGGACGCAATCCGGGTAATATCCCGGAAACCACCTGCAGCCAGCATTTTATACAACGGATTCGACTCATTATATTCGCGCACCTGATTCACCAGCGCTACAGCAATAACATGTGGCAGATGACTAATCGCCCCCACGATGTCATCGTGCAGCAGTGGCTCCACACGCACGATCTGTGCCCGCGTATACGCAAGCAGCTCAGACAACCTGCTGTAAGCCTCCTCAGGTACATGTTCTGAAGGGGTTAAGACATAGTATGCATTCTCAAACAACACGGCTGAGGCCGCATCCACACCTGCACGCTCCGACCCTGCCATAGGATGACCACCAATGAAGTAAGCGTTAGTCAGCCGGACATGTTCGGCACAAGCAGCAATGGAAGCTTTAGTACTTCCTACGTCCGTGATGATACATCCTTTTTTCAATGGTAGCTTGGAGAGCTTCTCGAAATAGGATTCAAGCAAACCTACGGGAACGCACAAAAAAATAAAGTCGGCATCCTCTACCGCTTCTTCCAGAGAGAGCGTAGCATTATCCACTACACCGCTCGCTATGTACTTGTCCTTCAGTTCATCCAAGTGGGCATAGCCCATCACGGTTACACCTGGCTTGCCTTTGAAGCAAAGCGCAAGTGAACCGCCGATGAGTCCTACACCAATCATTGCAATTTTTAGTTTCATGGGTCCTCACTCTTTCATCGCCAGTATTAAGGGCGTGCTACCGCCTTCTCAGCCAGCGTGTTCTCCAGTGCCGTGACGAATGCACGGTTCTGTTCTGATGTTCCGACGGACACACGAATGTAAGTTGGGTATACGTGGAATCCCGGGCGAACGATAATGCCTTGTTTGAGCAAGGATTGGAATGCCGTTGCCGAAGGCATATTCAGATCAACCATAATGAAATTACCCTGTGAAGGGAAATATGACAATCCGAGCCGTGTAAATTCATTTTGCAGGAAATCCCGATCCGTTGCATTCCGCTTCGCGCACTCTTGAACAAAATCCTGATCCAGTAGTGCAGCGGTTGCCGCAACCTGTCCAAAACGGGAAGTGTTAAACGGCTCGCGTACACGGTTAATCAGATCAATAATTTCGGGACGTGCAATGCCGTACCCGATCCGAAGCGAAGCCAAACCGTAAATTTTGGAGAATGTCCGCAGAATGACCAAGTTCGGAAACCGTTCGATCAATGATATGCTTTGCGGATATGCTTCATCGGTTACAAATTCATAATAAGCTTCGTCCAGTATGACCATCACATGAGCAGGCACGCGGTCCATAAAGGCTGTAAGTTCCTGCTCGGAGATAATTGTACCTGTGGGATTATTCGGATTACACACCCAGACTGCTTTCGTTTTGTCGTTGATTTGCGCAAGCATCGCGCTCAGATCATGCGTTCCATCTTTCAGAGGCACTTCGATGGTAACGGCACCCTCAATATCGGCATTGCTTTTGTATACGGAGAATGTCTGATCTGCCATAATGGTCTCGTCACCCGGCAAGAAGAAAGCTCTCGTGATCAAAGCAATAATCTCATCGGAACCACAACCAAATATTAAGTTATTCCGTTCAACACCAAGATGCTTGGCAAGAACTCTTGTCAGCTCAACCGAGCTACCATCTGGGTATATGCTTATGTTAGTCATTTCTCTCGTAATGGCTTCCAGGGCGGCAGGAGAACTGCCGTATGGGTTTTCGTTGGAGGCCAGTTTGATGACTTGTTCAAGCCCCAGTTCACGTTTCACTTCTTCAATCGGTTTGCCCGGTTGGTACACAGGCAGATTGACAATCTGGGATTTCGGTTTCAACCCGACCGCCTCCTGTTATTGAAATAATGTTAGACACGAATCAGCGTGCACCTCATGTGTCCAAAGGATGTACTTTCAGGACATCTCTATCCCTTTAATTGTGCCACAAAGTTGCGAATTTGCAACAGTCCCTCTGCACGCGTGTCCGGATTTCCAAGCAGAGGAATCGCGTCTTCCACCTGACGGACGATGGCACTACCTACAACAACGCCATCGCAGATGCGGGAGAAATGTGCCACCTGCTCATGACTGGAGATACCGAAACCTACCGCTACAGGGACGTCTGTCAGACTTTTCACCGTCTCAATGAAGCTTTCTACGCCATCAAAGAAAGAAGCTCTCTCTCCGGTTACCCCAAGGGATGATACACAATAGATAAAGCCACTTGCTCCATTCACAATCCGCTCAATCCGGGCATTAGATGTAGGTGCAACAAGCGGCACCAGATGTACACCGGCACGATTAGCACGTTGTCGCATCTCTTCAGCTTCCTCAATTGGAAGGTCCGGAATGATCATGCCACTAATATCGTGTTTGACCAATTCTTCAAAGAATACATCCAATCCGGTCTGCAATACCGGATTATAATAGGTGAACAGCACAAACGGCAGTTTTACGCCTGCGTTACGAGCTTTTGCTGCGGTTTCCATAACCCTACGGATAGTAATCTGGCTTTTCAGCGCACGTTCGGAAGCACGCTGAATGACTGGGCCATCTGCAAGTGGATCGGAATAAGGAACACCCAGTTCCAAAATATCCGCTCCGGCCTGCTCAAGCTCCTTGATGATATCGATCGTTGTATCCACATCCGGGTCTCCCACGGTTAAGAATGGAATAAGTGCCGTGCGATTCTGTTGCTTCAATTGCTGGAAGGTCTGGTCCATCAGATTCATCCCAAGTCACCTCCCGTGTATTTCATGATCGATTCAACGTCCTTGTCTCCACGTCCCGACAGACAAATGACTACAATATCATCTGCTGTAAGTTCAGGCGCCAGTTTGACAACTTGGGCAACCGCATGTGCAGACTCCAGAGCAGGAATAATTCCTTCCGTCCGACATAGGAGTTGCAGTGCATCCAGTGCTTCCTGATCCGTGATCGGTACATATTTTGCCCGTTCAATATCCTTGAGATAGGAATGCTCCGGACCAACACCCGGATAATCAAGTCCGGCCGAGATGGAATGCGCTGGCTGAACCTGTCCATACTCATCCTGCAACAAGTAACTCATGGATCCCTGGAATACACCATGCGTACCTTTGGTCATCGTCGCAGCGTGATACTCGGTATCCACCCCTTTGCCTGCGGCTTCAACGCCAACAAGCTTCACATCCTGGTCACCGATAAATGGATAGAACATGCCGATCGCATTACTTCCTCCACCGACAGCTGCTACAATTACATCCGGCAAACGTCCTTCGATCTCCTGAATCTGACGACGAGTCTCATCACCAATCACACGTTGGAAATTCCGTACCATCATCGGATATGGATGAGGTCCAACCACTGAACCAAGCACATAGAACGTATCCTCCACATTGCTGACCCAGTAGCGTAGCGCTTCATTACCAGCATCCTTCAGTGTCCGTGTTCCGGACGTCACCGGAATCACTTCTGCTCCGAGCAGCTTCATCCTGAATACGTTTAACTGCTGACGCTCTGTATCTTCTTCGCCCATAAATACTTTGCATTCCAGTCCAAGCAATGCGGCTACGGTTGCGGTTGCAACGCCATGTTGACCTGCACCCGTTTCGGCAATAACTTTCTTTTTGCCCATCCGTTTGGCAAGCAGACCTTGTCCAATGGCGTTATTAATTTTGTGCGCGCCTGTATGATTGAGATCTTCACGTTTCAGATAAATTTTCGGTCCGCCCAAGCGGCGTGACAATTGCTCTGCATGATACAATGGCGTTTCACGTCCAGAATACTCGCTCAGCAGATAGTTCAGTTCCTTGTTGAATTCCTCATCTTCAGAGAAGTGGCTATATGCCTCCTCCAACTCAATAAGTGCGTTCATTAGTGTCTCAGGTACAAAGCGGCCTCCGAAGTGACCGAAACGCCCGTGTTGATCCGGCAATTGATGTGTCATGCCTGCTTCACCCTTTCTACAAATGCTGTAATTTTGGCAATATCCTTAACACCTTCAGTCTCAACGCCGCTGGATACATCGACGCCGAAAGGTGCATATGTCTGTATTAGTTCTTGTACATTGTCCGGCTGCAAACCTCCTGCAATGAACAGAGCAATTTCGCGCCTTTTCGCCCATTCCGCATAGGCAGGGATTCGCTCCCAGGCAAACGTTTCCCCGGAGCCCCCTCCATATAAAGGATCATGGGTATCGAGCAATATCGCATCAACGAATTTATCGTAAGCATCAAGAGCCCTTATGGCTGCATCATCAGCTTCCGGACCCGTTTCACCTTTGGGAAAAGAAAAAACCTTGAATACTTCGGCATTCCACCGTTGCTTAACTTCATGACAGAATTCAGCAGACTCCTGTCCATGCAGTTGAATAACATCCAGGTGAGCAATCTCCATAATGTGTTCCAACTCTTCGAGCGTAGGATTCACAAATACACCTGCAAGCTTCGGCCGATCATAGGTAGACCATTCGAACAACACCGTTCTTAATGCAGCAGCCTGCTCGGGTTCGATTCGGCGGCGTGATTTGGCAAAAACAACACCAATGTAATCCACAGGCAAGTTTATCATCGATTTTAGCACTTCAACGTCCTGAAGTCCACATATTTTTACGGCCGCTGGCAGCAGGTTTCTCCGTTCTGACATACTGTCGCCTGTGCCATCATGTATGGAAGTATTCATCATCTGGGTCCCATCAGATCAGTTACAGCCGCCTCGACATCATCCTTGCGCATGAGATGCTCCCCTACGAGAATGCCATGAACACCGGCCTGGATCAGAGGTACTGTTGATTCTGGACCATCGATACCACTTTCGCTAATCAAGGTGACGCCACTTGGAATCAATTCCATCAAATCCAGTGTTGTGTTCAGACTAGTTTCGAAAGTTTTCAAATTCCGATTGTTAATACCTACAAGTGTTGCTTGTGGAATCGCCAAGACCTGCTCCAGTTCTGTTCGATCATGGACTTCAATCAAGGCATCCAGCCCCAAACTTTTGGCAAATTCCAGATATTGACGAATCTGTTCAGGTGTCAGAATACTGGCAATCAGCAATATCGCATCCGCACCCAGTAATCTTGCCTCGGCAATTTGTCGTTCATCTATAATAAAATCCTTGCGTAATAGCGGAATATTCACCGCTTGATGAATCGCCTGCAAGTACTCGTTGCTCCCTTGAAAATACGATACATCCGTTAATACGGAGATGCAGTCTGCACCCGCTCGCTCATAAGCAGCAGCAATTTCTACCGGATGAAAATCCGGGCGAATTAACCCTTTGGATGGCGAAGCCTTCTTCACTTCAGCAATAAGGCCGAGTTTGCGATTGCGTTTGCTTGATAATGCCTGTTCAAACCCCCGGGTTGCGGGGAGTTGTTCGATTTTTTGGATAGCCTCATCCATGCGAAATGTCTGTGCCAATACTTCTACTTCTTTATGTTTGGTTGCAACGATTCGATCAAGATACATGACTGTACGCCTCCGTTGTATGAATTAACTGTTCAAGCTTCCCGGCAGCTTTGCCCGAATCTACCGCTTCTGCGGCGAGTGTCACCCCTTCAGCAATGCTATCTGCAAGACCAGATACATAGATGCACGCTCCGGCGTTCAACAGAACGACATCACGGTAGGCACTTTGCTCACCCTGGAAGATCCTTTTAATTATTTCGGCATTCTGTGCCGCATCTCCTCCAAGTACCGCTTCGAGCGGATGCAGAGACAAGCCCATATCACGTGGATCAATATCATAGGTGTGCACTTGACCATTGCGAAGTTCAGATACCTGAGTCGGCGCTGAGATACTGATTTCATCCAGACCATCATGACTAGCTACGACCAACGCTCTTTTGAGACCAAGACGTTTCAGTACTTCAGCGATCATAGGTGTCCGGGAACGATCATACAGGCCAAGCAATTGGCGATCAGCTCCCGCAGGATTGGTTAATGGTCCGAGCATATTGAAAATGGTTCGCACACCCAGTTCTTTCCTCGGTCCTGCCGCATGTCGCATGGAAGGGTGATATACCTGGGCAAAACAGAAGCAGATTCCGATATCATCCAGACATTGTCTGGCCTGTTCTCCGTTCAGATGGATATTTACACCGAGTGCCTCTAATACATCTGCACTACCCGCTTTGCCTGAAGCAGAACGGTTGCCATGTTTGGCGACCCGCACTGAAACAGCCGAAGCAATGATGGCGGATGCTGTTGAGATATTAAATTTATGAATTCCCGATCCGCCTGTTCCACAAGTGTCCAGCAAACCGCTGCCATCGGTGAGAATTCGTCCGCCCTGACCACGCATGGCTTCAGCAAATCCGGTGATCTCATCCACCGTTTCTCCCTTCATTCGCATTGCCATTAACAAACCTCCGATTTGAGCCGGCGTTGCCTCACCTCTCATAATCGAATACATCAAATCTCGCGCTTCGGCTTGTTCCAGATGGCTGCCCTCCAAAATCTTCGCCAAACCATTCTTCATGCCATCCTCGCGAGTAATCTCAGCAATCGGGGTTACAGGGTTCTCATTCATTATCGGGTTTATGTTCATCTCCGGTCTCTCCTCTCTCAGTTCTTAGCGGCCGCTGGTGTGACAAAGTAATCTGCATTGGCCAGTCTCAACGTTCTGTCTTTTTCTTTGGCAGGAAACATGGCTTCTGCTGTTCGAATCGCTTTGAGCAATGCTTTGGCTTTATTAACCGTTTCCTCATATTCATTCTCCGGCACAGAATCCCATACGATTCCTGCTCCCGCCTGTACATATGCTTTTCCTTTTTTGAAAATAATCGTACGGATCGTAATACAGGAGTCCATGTTACCCGAGAATCCAAGGTATCCGATTGCTCCCGCATAAGCACCCCGTGCCTCTTTCTCCAGTTCTGCAATAATCTCCATTGCCCGCAGTTTCGGTGCACCGGATACGGTACCCGCTGGCAAGCATGAGAGAAACGCATCGAAGAAATCTTTGTCTTCCCTAAGCTCGCCCGTAACGTTGGATACCATATGCATTACGTGAGAATACCGTTCAATCTCCATGAACATGTCACACTTCACACTGCCGAAGCTGGATACCCGGCCCAGATCGTTTCGGCCCAAATCAACCAGCATCAGATGCTCCGCACGTTCTTTCTCATCCTGGAGCAGATCAGCAGCGAGTGCACGATCTTCCGCTTCGGTTGCCCCCCTTGGACGTGTGCCTGCAATTGGTCGTGTCTCCACACGATTTCCGTCCACCTTAACCAGTGCTTCAGGCGAAGTACCCACGATTATCTCATCATCCATTTTGAGGTAGTACATATAAGGCGATGGATTCAGGGTCCGAAGCACACGATACACGTGAAGCGGAGAAACTTCCGTATCAATATGGAAACGCTGGGATAATACCACTTGAAAAATATCACCTGCGCGAATGTAATCTTTGGCTTGCTCCACATTACCGATAAATTGCTCCTTCGTGAGGTTGGAGCGAATATCCCCCAGTTCAACGTCTCCCGGAATGGAACGCGGATTCAGGTTCTCCCCTGGTCCTTGCTGTTGCAAACGTTCTGCGGCCTGCTCCAGCTTCTCCGAAGTCACTGCATACGCTTGACGGATCTCGTCATCCGTTGCACCGTCTTTGACGTGTACATTGCCGACAAGCAACATCTGCTGCTTCACATGGTCAAACACGATAATCTGGTCACAGAACATAAAGCGAATGTCATCCATATTCAGGTCATCCAGCGCGTGAGCTGGAAGCTTCTCATAATAGGACAGCAGATCGTATCCGAAGAACCCAATTGCCCCACCTGTGAATGGTGGCAGTTCATCATCTTTCGGACTGCGGTACTTACGCAACAATGCTTTGAGTTCTTCAATCGGTTTGCCTGGCAATTCACGGGTCTTCCCTGCTTCTTCTACAACGATCCGGCCTTTCTTCGCCGAAATCATTAGGAACGGATCTGTACCGATGAACGAGTATCTCGCCCATTGAATACCACCCTCTACACTTTCCAGCAGGAATGCCCGGTCGTTGTCAGCATAACGGCGGAATATTCGAATCGGGGTCTCCATGTCTGCCAGAATCCGTTTGACCACGGGAATCAGATTATACTCATTCGACATTTTCAGTACTTGATTAACGTTTGGCGTTATCATCAGATCACGTCCTTTCAGATTTAGGTAAGTTCAACTAAAGATTGTTTACACTGAGCACTTCGATGACAGAACAACCTTCGGATCACTGTTATCCCCAGATTTTTTTGATTCCCTTTCAAAAGGGAAAATCCGGTGATAAATGTGAACGCTCCGCTTCTTCAGGTTATTTCTGTCCTCTCCGTTTTTGTGTAAAAAGTTTAATTGAACCTATAGGGGTAGTAGAAATGTTATATGTACAAAAAAACCTCTACCATCAGGTAGAGGTTTGGTTATAAGCTGTATTTAACAGGGTGATGTTTCATAAATAACAAGTCCCTATACTTCGCTCTCGGATTATTCACAGGTCGCTGAATGGATGCATCTAATCTCATCCAATTTGGGAAATAAATCAGTTATAACACTTCAACTACTCCATCCGATATTAGTAAATACGGGAAAGTGCATTGATCGTGTTTGTACCAAAATATATCAAAACAAAAAATGTCCTATGACAAATTTGTTTGCCCTGTTCCTGTTACACCTTCCGTAGCACGACGTACCGTGAATCAGTTGACCGGTTTCTGTTGCCCCGGTTACCACCCACTGGACTCTGCTATATACTCAACTAGCTCAGCTGCTCTCAGCTCAATCTCTACTCTACTCAACTGGTTCTCACTATACATCATTATGTTCCGTTTGACAACCCACTTACTTAAGAGCCAGAAGGTGCTGCCAAATCCGGACGTAATGCCTGTGCACCGTTCAGATACACATGGTTGATTTCATTCTGAGCTTTGTTCGTATTCACATGCACCATGAAACGAATGCACTGTGCCAAGGCACCTTTAACAGGAACTTCCAGCGCACACATCAGTGGTACAAGCTCCCAGCCATCCAGCTGGCGGATAGCTTTTGCCGGAAAAGCAGCATCCAGATCTCCAGTTAACGTAATCCACACACTGCAGATATCTTCTGGTTGGATCTCATTGCGATCCACGATCTCCTGCAGCAATACAGCCGTTTCCTTCAAAATCTGTTCTTCGTTGTTCTGCGTGACTGTTGTAGCCCCGCGAATTCCCCGTGTGACCATTGCTGTTATTCTCCCTTCCTGAGCATTTCAATGACGTCCCGAACTGCCGACACAGGTACGTCCTTCACAATTCTTGCAGCCCCAATCCGATCAGGAATGATGAACACCATATGACCTTCACGGAATTTTTTGTCATGCATCATCGCTTCCATTAATGCATCCGTGTCCAGATGAGCAGGCATCGTTGTTGGAAGGCGAAGTGAATGCAACATGCGGACCGTATCTTCATAGAGTCCTGCTGGAGCACCAAGCTTCTCACCAAGCAATGCCGATCCAGCCATACCAATCGATATCGCTTCTCCGTGCAGGAATTCTCCATATCCGGCAATCGCTTCAATGGCATGACCAATCGTATGTCCCAAGTTCAACAATGCACGTTCTCCATTTTCACGTTCGTCTCTGGATACAATCTCTGCCTTAATACCACACCCGCGCTCCAAGCCGTATCCCAGTGCTTCCGGATTAAGCGCAAGCAACTCTTCCGCATGCTCCTCACACCAATGTGCAAAAGCCTCATCACGGATCAGCCCGTGCTTCAGCATCTCTGACAACCCTGCCGATACATCTCGTGGCGGCAAGGATTGAAGGGTATCCACATCATAGAGTACAAGCTCGGGCTGGTGGAATGCACCGATCATATTTTTGGCCAGCGGATGATTGACAGCTACCTTGCCGCCCACACTGCTGTCATGAGCCAAAATTGTTGTAGGTACTTGAACAAACTTGATTCCACGCATATATGTAGCGGCAACAAAGCCAGCCAGATCACCTACGACACCACCACCTAGGGCAAGAATCGCAGAACTCCGATCCAGTTTGCCTTCGATCGCGGCGGTCATCATATCCTGATACACCGAAAGGGATTTCGATGTTTCACCAGAGGGTACAACCGCTGATACGACTGTATAACCAGCCGTACGCAGCGTTTGCTCCAAACCTGACAAGTATTTGGGAGCCACATTTTCATCGGTAATAATGAGTAACGGACTTTTTTTGGTCAAGCCATATTGCTCAAAATATTGAGGGGCTTGAGCCAGCAGGCCGCTACCAATCAGAATCGGATATGAGCGTTCCTCCAACTGTACCGTCAGCTGACGCATATTAGTAATTCTCCAGCTGAGCGTTATAGCTTGCAACATTAGCACGGATCTCTTCTATGGAATCCCCGCCGAATTTCTCCAGGAATGCCTTGGCAATTTCCCACGCTACAACATGCTCCATCACCACACTTGCTGCTGGTACAGCACAAGCGTCCGAGCGCTCAACCTGAGCCGTAAATGCCTCTTTCGTATCAATGTCCACACTTTGCAGTGGCTTATACAACGTTGGGATTGGCTTCATCACACCGCGTACAACCACCGGCATACCGTTCGTCATACCGCCTTCAAATCCGCCCAGACGGTTGGTTGCCCGGTGGTAGCCGCGCTCATCCGTATGCATGATTTCATCATGTACCTGTGACCCCCGAATGACTCCGGCTTCGAATCCGATACCAATCTCTACACCTTTGAATGCATTAATGGACATTACGCCTTGTGCGATTCGTGCATCCAGCTTGCGATCGTATTGAACATAACTGCCAAGACCAATTGGCACCCCTTCAACAATACATTCCACGATTCCTCCGATGGAATCGCCTTCTTGTTTAATCTGGTCGATGTAGGCTTCCATCTTCTTCTCTGTCTCAGCATCCGTGACACGTACAGAGGAAGCTTCTGTCACTGCGATCAATTCATCAATCGGAAGGTCCTGATACGGAGCTTCGATCTCTCCAATACGAAGTACACGTCCAGCTACCTTGATTCCAAATTCAGCCAGGAATTGACGTGCAATGGCACCACATGCCACACGTACCGTTGTCTCACGTGCACTGGAGCGCTCCAGAACGTTACGCAAGTCTTTGAGATTATACTTGAGTCCACCGTTCAGATCAGCGTGCCCCGGACGAGGACGATGAACGCGACGTTTCTCTTCGTCACTGCCTTCAATCGGCTCAATATTCATAATATTCTGCCAATGTTTCCAGTCATTATTTTGAACAACTAGCGCTACCGGAGCACCTGTTGTATATCCGTGACGGATACCACCAACGAAATTCGCCTGATCTTTCTCGATCTGCATCCGGCGTCCACGGCCATATCCCTTTTGGCGGCGGTGAAGCTGGAAGTTCAGTTCTTCAAAATCAATCGTCAAATTACTTGGCAATCCTTCAATAATAGCGGTTAATTGGGGTCCGTGCGTCTCCCCTGCGGTTAAATAGCGTAAACTCATAATACGTTCCCCCTTTAAACTGTTAAACTTCACATTGCTAAAATCCCATAATTTCTTTGCTTATTATAGTATAGCTGACCGGCTTTGACAAGAAAGTCGGCTCTTTCTTGTACTTGGTATACAAATAACCGCCTGAACACATGTACATGTGCTTCAGACGGCTGAACAACCATTATCATTATTTTTTCCGATAGAAAAATGTCTCTGCTGTCTCCAGACCATATTGTCCCGGCGAGAAGATCTGTTCCGTACTGCCCACAAACAAAATACCACCTGGACGCAAACTTGCTGCAAATTTGTGATACAACAGGTTTTTGGCTTCCTCGGTAAAATAGATCATGACATTCCGGCACACAATCAGATCGTATCCATCGTCAAAACGGTCCACGAGCAAATTTTGTTTCATGAACTTGATCGAATTTTTGAGTTGTTCATCAATACGGTATACCAAGCCATCTTGCTTGAAGTAACGGTTCGCCGTTTCCTTTGGCACATCCTTAAGTGAGCGTTCCATATAACGCCCTTCTTTGGCTTTGGCCAAAGCACCTTCATCCAGATCACTTGCCGTAATCGAGCTTTCCTTCAAAATTCCCATCGTGTCCAGGATCATGGCGAGTGTATAAGGTTCTTCACCTGTTGAACAGGCTGCACTCCAGACCTTCACACGACGCTTGGAGCCCAGCAACTCAGGCAGGATCTCGTCCCGCAGCACTTCCCAACGATTGGGATTACGCCAGAATTCCGACACGTTAATGGTCATACGATCAAGGAACTCGTAGAACAATGATTTATCTTTCTGCATAGCATCAAAAAAGTTAGAAAATGTATGAAACCCGTTTTTGTTGCGAAGTGTGGTCAGCCTTCTTTTCATCTGGCCTTCCTTGTATTGAGCAAGATCAATGCCTGTGCTCTCTTTGATTTTACGAATGAATCCGGTGTAATCCGGGTCTAGTAGTTGTTCTTGCTCCAGCATCGTGTATCACCCTTTTGGCTAATAATTACAACCAGGCTGCGATGCTCTTGTCGTAAACCACCAGTTCATCTGAAGAAAAGAAATTGGCTGCTTCACGGGAAGCACTTTCCGGTGAATCTGCCCCATGAATCAGATTATGTGGTGTGTGGCTGGCAAAGTCTCCACGAATGGTACCCGGAGCCGCTTCCTTCACATTGGTTTTTCCGATGACAATGCGCGCAAGCGCCACAATGTCGTCCCCTTCCCACACCATGGCAAATACAGGCCCAGATGTGATAAAACGAACCAGATCATCGAAAAACGGTTTGCCCTCATGTTCAGCATAATGGCGTTTTGCCTGATCCTCAGACATCTGCACCAATTTGCCTGCCACCAACTTAAATCCTTTGTCTTCCAGACGGCTAATAATACGACCGATCAATCCACGCTGCACACCATCCGGCTTCACCATCAAAAATGTACGATCCATCAGCTCACTCCTCACTCACGGTTCAAAGTTAATCACTATGTAAACGCAATCCCTCTGATTGTAACATACATGTCCAAATCCTCCCAATGAGGAATCTCACAAGTCTGTTCATCTTTTGGTATGAGCGATCTGAGAGTCGAAGATCATACAATGTTTAATGCGTACGTTTAACCACAAAATGAGCGATATCACGCAGGTTTTTGGTCGTCTTGATGTTAGGTAGCTGATCGAGAGCATCGAGCGCTTTCTTCATATATCGGTCAGCAAGGGCTTCTGCTTTAGCAATTCCTTGACTTTGGCGAATCATTCCAATTGCATCCGATGCACTTGCCCGTCCTTCTTCATGCTGGACACGGGAAATCTCCTTAAGCAAAGGTTCCCGCAGATCAGATTCTTCTAGGGCATAAAGTACAGGAAGAGTGATATTCCCTTGCTTCATGTCACTGCCAGGTGGCTTGCCAAGTTGTTTCTCGGTACCTACCAGATCAAGTACATCATCTTGAATCTGGAAAGCCATCCCCACATTGTATCCGTACGTATACAGTAGGGAAGATACATGCTCAGGCGCACGTGTAGCCAATGCCCCTAACTGACAGCTGACCGCAATGAGAAGTGCCGTTTTACGGCGAATACGCAGCAGATAGTTACGAACACTTTGTCCTGTATTGAAAAAGTCGCGAATTTGCTCCATTTCACCAATAGACATCTGTACCATGGCTTTAGCAAGAATACGATGAATAGCTGGATCGGATAATCCGGCAGTCATTTCAAGTGCCTTACCGTAGATATAGTCCCCAGTGTACATGGCAATCCGATTATCCCATTTTGACTTCACCGTGGGTTTGCCTCGGCGTGTCTCCGCATTATCAATCACATCATCGTGAACGAGGGACGCGGAATGAATCAGTTCCAGCGGAACCGCAACCAGTTTCAGACGTTCAATGTCATATGTACCAAATTTCCCGCCAAGTAACACAAAAACGGGCCGCAACCGTTTTCCTCCTGCTTTGAGCAAATGTAGTGACGTTTCGCTCAGCAGCTTCTGTTCTCCTCGAACACTGCGATACAACTCTTTCTCAATGTAATCCATGTCCTTTTTTAACAACCCGAAAATGTCCAATAGTTTCATTCGTTCACCCGTATCAGCGTATTGTCAGTCCATAAATCCATGCTTACCTTCCCCTCCAGCAAGTCGGGCCTGCAGGCATTACGAAAAACCCGGCTTACCGTTCTTGCTTGTGTTTGTCTATAAGGTAATCTAACGTAATCTTCTTCTCCAAATGTCATGGTCGACACCCGGGAATTAAACTCTGCGGCTTATTCTGAAACAAAATACAGAAGTTGCCGGAGCATGGGTCAAGACTGTGGTTCATGAAGACTCACCATCAGCACTCACCAATACCCCGGGATTCGGGGGACAAATAAACCGAGCAACACTTTGGCAAAAAAAACAGCCTTGTATCGAACTCAGTCTTTATCCCCGTTCATCCGGTTCTCCCCATCTTGTAAACAGTTGATGCGGGATGCGTAAGCTATCCAGCACTTTCCCCACGAGAAACAGAATCAACTCATCCATCGTCTGAGGTTTGTAATAAAAAGCAGGCATAGCCGGTATCATTCGTACACCAAGACGAGAAAGCTTCAGCATGTTCTCCAGATGGATTGCATGAAGCGGCGTCTCACGTGGTACGAGGATCAATGTTCTTCCCTCTTTCATCATCACATCAGCTGCACGGGACATCAGATTATCCGACGATCCCTGCGCGATGGACGAAAGAGTTCCCATAGAACACGGCATGATAATCATGCCGTCGGCCAGATAAGAACCACTTGCAATGGAGGCCCCTATATCACTCACAGGATGATAGATCAGAGAACCGGCGCGGTTGCCGAATTTTTCTTCCAGCACCGCGTCCCGATTCGTCACATCCCAGTCCAATTCTTCTTTCAATACACGCCACCCTGCATTGGATATGACCAGATGAACGTTATATTCCAAATCAAGCAGTGTTTCAATTAATCGAATGCCGTATATGCTGCCACTCGCTCCGGTAATTCCGACAACTAGTCGTTTATTGTCCGGCTGCTGCACCATTTATTTCACCGCCAGATCAATCAGAGTGAACGTAAATACAATTAAGCTAAGCAAACTGTTCATGGTAAAAAATGCAGTTTGAACACGGCTCATATCATTAGGCGATACAATATAATGTTGATAGAAAAGAATACCATACGTTACCAACATACCTGCACCATACCACCAGCTCAGATCTGTTATCAATAATAAAACAAGAAAACCAACTGCAGTAATCACATGGAAGAACTTAGCGATCTGCAATGATTTGACCAAACCAAAACGGGAAGGTATCGAATGAAGGCCTTCTCCTTGATCGAATTCCAGATCCTGACACGCATAGATAATATCAAAGCCCGCTGTCCAGAACACAATCGTAACGTACAGCACAATCGCTGTCCAATCCATCGTACCCGTTACAGCTACCCAGCCACCAAGTGGCGCCAAACCAATCGTCATCCCAAGAACAATATGGCATAACCAGGTGAATCGTTTGGTATACGAGTACAGTACCAGCATAAACACAGCAATAGGCAACAGCTGCATGGATAATACATTAAGATTGGATGAGGCCCAGAATAACAATATAAATGAGATAATGACAAATATAACAACTTCCCCATTTTTCAACAGTCCTGCAGGGATCGCTCTCATCGCAGTACGCGGATTTCTGCCATCAATTGCTTGGTCAATAATCCGGTTCAAACCGAATGCTGCACTACGTGCGCCTACCATCGCAAGCAATACCCACATGATCTGCATCCAGCTTGGGAAGGTATCATTCACTACCATGGAGCCGAGAATGGCCCCCATAAATGCAAAGGGTAAAGCAAAAAGCGTGTGTTCAATCTTGATCATTTCTAAAAAGATGCGAATTTTCCTAAACATGCTGATTCTCCTTGGTTCCAATATGCAGTGCCGCGATACCTCCGGTCAGAGGGTAGGCCTGCACTTGCTGTAATCCAGTTTCTTCAAAAATGTCTGCCAGTTCCTTTCTTCCCGGGAAAATGGCAAGTGAGTCCGGCAGCCATTTGTACTGCTCAAAACTTTTAGCAAACACTTTGGCAAGATTCGGTAAAACCTTCTCAAAATAAAAATAATAAATGCCTTTGAACGGCTGCCATGTTGGCTTGGACAACTCCAGACATACAACCATACCGCCCGGTTTGACCACACGTTTCATCTCAGACAACACTTGTCTGAGATCAGGTACATTGCGAAGCCCAAATCCAATGGTCACATAGTCAAATGAATTGTCTTCAAAAGGAAGTGACATGGCATTCCCCTGTGTCAGGGTAATCTGCTTCTGACGTTGCACCGCATTAATCTTCGTCTGGCCGACCTCCAGCATGTTGCTGCTGAAATCAAGTCCGTGCATGTGCCCCGTTTCACTTGCCTCTGCCATAGCGAGCGTCCAGTCACATGTGCCGCAGCACAAATCAAGACCGGTGTCGCCTTTGGACATATTCATCTTTTTCATGGTGAATTTGCGCCAAGCCTTATGCCTGCGGAAACTTAGAATATCATTCATGACATCATATTTCCCGGCTATACTCTGAAAAACCGAATGGACATATTCTTCTTTCGGTTTGGTCTCTCCGCTCCCCATTCGTCTGTCTCCCCCTCAATCTTCCCTGACTGCCGCATGTGAAGGCTGCAAATATGCCAAGTAAGGCTCAAGAATTGCATGGATCTCATGCAAACCCATCCGTCCTTCCTCGTCTTGCAACAACAGTTGAATGCGGTGTGTACACTCGCGAAGCTTGTCCAGCAAAACCTCGCCAACCCTATGCTTCAGCACCATAGCGTTCCATGCACGTGCATCCGTTTCAGACTGACGCAACACATTGCGCTCATCGTCATTACCATGCTCGTAAATGTGCCAGTATGCATAGCTGTGAAAATATTGTTTTTCGTCATTCATTCGCTTCAGTTCTTCCACGATCGTTTCGCACGAGCTGAATTCGGTCAACAGGCTGTTCCATAATGACTCTTCGTTATTTTGAATCATGCCTGTAAATGAAAGAAACAGCTGCATCCTCAGCTGTACCGTTTCACGCAAGTATTCGTCAGCCGTAACGAGAAGCTTCTTCATCCGTTCATACAGCGTCATCTTGCGTGCGTTCACTTCGGATACAGCACCACTGAGTTTGCCAATCATTTCAATTCTGCCCGCTTGGGCAAGCAATTGATAAAAACGGCTACTTAAATAATCTCCGGCGAGTACATTCAACTGGCGTGAACGCATCTCCTGCTCTCTTCGCTCACCGGAAAGGGTATCGATTCGATCATGCGTATCCATGGCCAACTGAACGAGCGAAGTTGCAAGAGCATATAACTCTTGATGCACCTTTTCGTCTGTGCGACCCACAAATACCTGCAACAGACGTGCCCGGCTATCCGGAAATGATGGGATTTCCGTATGTTGTCGAATCATGTCGTAATCCGTATATTTCTTTGCTAGTTGGGGTACGCGATATGAATTCATTCTCAGCCTCCGAGCCTTAACATTGTTAAACCATTTCTGCACTACAATCTTATATATTATAGCATATGTTGATCGGGCACGCACTGAATCCTGCTATTCTATTACCCCTGACTTGTCATTTCGAACTGCTTCTTCCAGAGTTCGGTCTCCATCAAATGAAACCAGTCCTTCAATTCATTTGAAAAGGTCGCACTTTTCCAGTTCCGTAATGTGTCAATCGCATACAGGGGCCACTCTCCACGCCGAATGTCAGCAGCAAGCAACAGATGTCGTTTATGCATCCATTCATCTTCTGCCATCACACGCAGCAGCACCTGATCCACGTTATCCAGACTACGAAAGCCCAGATCTGCCACAGCTGCCATGTTCTCATAGATTTCAGTGTAACTTGTACCCGTTCCTTTAACTTTGAGGTCCAGCCTCAAAATGGACTGTTTCCATTCCACTCTTGCAATAGGTGTAGATAGTTTCATGGAACTTAGCACATCAACCAGATTATCATTCGTTAATTGAACTGGATGATGTGATGCAGAGGCAGGCTGTACGTTTTCCCCACCCCATGTACGCATATGTAAGTTTTGGATCGCAACTAGCAGAAAGACCGCCGCAACCGTTGCCAGCATTGAAGCAGTAACAATCATCCGCGGTTTCATATACGCCTCCCTGCCTTTACCTGTTAGTGTAGTCTGTCCGGTAAAGGCTCATACCTCATTGTACAATGAAAAAAAGCAGGCTATGCCTGCAATCTTCACTTGAATGTACACAATCTGTCCATTACTCCGATTCAATCTGTCCATGCTTGGTAATCAGCGTGGCTTTTCCCCGGATTTTAATAGCTGAAGTATGAGTGGTAAATTGGGCAAACATCACTTCACCCTTGTCCAATTTCTCGGTGTGGTGAAAACGTGTATCCTGACCTCGGGTTAATCCGATCACCTGGACACCATTTTCCTCTGCCTTAATTACAATATAATCATTGCCGGTTGGATGATCCATCACGCATGTCCCCTTCTCTCGTTCGATAGCGTTAATGATGATTAAGATTGTTTCATTTGTCAACCTGCGCCTTATACGAATATACCGCAAGAATCCGTTACCCTCGGGTCATACTACAGTTGTATAGCCACAGAAAGGAGAATCTGCATGAAGTACACCCCTGCCGCACTTACAGACGAGCATCTTCAACAGTTAAAAGAAATCGAACAGCATCTGTCTGCAGCTGCTGGCGAAGAACTGATACTCGTTGCTTATACTGGGCAAAAGGATGCCCCTCCGTACTCGGATAGCCGCAAGGATCATCATTAAAGGGCAAAAGAAAAGGCCGTGAACAAGTCACGGTCTTTTTGTCGACATATGGAATATGTAGAAATCTTATTTAATTCCGTCTTTGAGCGCTTTACCTGGTTTGAATGCAGGAATTTTGCTCGCAGGAATTTCGATTTCTTCACCTGTTTGCGGGTTGCGTCCTTTACGTGCAGAGCGCTCGCGAACTTCGAAGTTCCCAAAACCAACCAATTGTACTTTATCTCCGCTTTGAAGAGCCTCAGAGATTGCTTCGAATACGGCATCAACCGCTTTCGTTACATCTTTCTTGGACAATTCAGTCGCTTCGGATACGTGTGTAATCAAGTCTGATTTGTTCATTTGTTTTTCACCTCCTGTATCAATGTCCTGAATGTTATACTGTGTTTCCGTTTTAAAGCGAAATATACGTTCATACGCAAAAAATCTACGTACATCTTGAGCGATGAACACAAATCTCCGCCTGCGGTCAACAGTCATTTTCGGCAGAATGTCGTCTGAAACCACGGGCATTTCAGACGCCGAACAAATTTCATACTAATACAGACAGCCCACAATTTCAAGTCCGGTTGCGGTTTAAGACGTAAAATGTAACCGCCAGGGCAAGCACGAGAACCCCACCTTTTACAATATCATGCGTGAAATACTGTACGTTCATCATCGTTAAGCCGTTCACAAGAACACCAATCAGAACCGACCCGATGAAGGTTCCAATGACATTCGGTTTACCCGCGCCGAACACAGAGAAACCGACAAATACCGCAGCTACGGATTCCATTAACAACGGTGATCCCGCATCAATCTGCCCTGATCCCACTTTGGAAGCATAGATAATACCACCGATTGCTGCAAACACTCCAGCAGCTACATAAGCGAGTGTACGCACCTTTTTCACCTTGATTCCAGACAAACGTGCAGCTTCCTCATTACCGCCTGTAATGTACATCTGGCGCCCATATTTCGTATATGTCAAAAAGATATGCACACCTATTACCGCAATAAGCAGCAGGATAACCGATATCGGCATACCGAGCCATTTACCCTGCCCTATAAGCAGAAATGTCGGGTCCATCTCTCCCGCAGCTTTGCTCCCATCAGGGAACTGCATATGATTGTAAATGGTATATCCCTGTGCATACGTCTTGTGAATACCTCCGATGATGTACATCGTGGCAAGGGTCGCCAGCAAATCGGGAATACGTAATTTTACAATGAGCAAAGCGTTAAGCAAACCAATAACAGCCCCGATAATCAGTGGCACGATAATGACGATCGCTAACGGTTGTTGATACCATATCATTAACGAAGCTGTAACAACGGTGGTCAAAGAGACCGTCGCCCCTACCGAAAGATCAAATCCATCAACAATGAGAGATAACGTAACACCGATCGCTACAAACGTAACGATTGAAATCGAGCCCAAAATATCGGTCAAGTTACTGTACGTAAAGAAATAAGGCAATTTAATGCCGAAAAATGCGATAACACCAATAATGACTATAATCGCCCCGTAACGGAACGCAAAATCCAGTGATTTATCCTTCATGATTGCACCTCTTGTCCACCGCTTGCATAGTATAGCAGCTGTTCTTGATTAGTCTCGCCTCGTTTGAACTCTTTCACGATAACACCCTCGCACATGACAGCGATTCGGTCGCCAATTCCCATGCCTTCATCCAGTTCACAGGTGAAATAGATAACGCCCTTGCCCGCCAAAGCCAGTTCATTGATGATGCGGAAAATGTCACTTTTCGCCCCAATATCTACGCCTTTGGTTGGCTCATCAAATATAAATACATCCGCATCCGCATTAAGCCACTTACCAATGGCTACCTTCTGCTGATTACCACCGCTTAGGTATTTCACTTCCTGCTTCACTGACGATGTTTTAATTCCGAGCTGTTTCACCAATGACTCCGCATTCAGACGTTCCCGTTTGCGGCTTACGAAACCTAATGTACTGATACGGCTTAGCAAAGGCAGACTTAGATTCCGTTCGACGTTCTCCTGAATCAGGATTCCTTGTTTACGTCGCTCCTCCGGTACAGAAACAATCCCCAGAGCCGCCGCATCCGCAGGCTGAGACAGACGGAGATTACGGTTGTTAAGCCGAATCTCGCCTCCCTCCAACCGATCTGCACCAATAAGCAAACGAGAGCTTTCCGTTTTACCCGCGCCTACCAGACCTACCACAGCGAGGACTTCACCTCGGCGTACAGAAAGGTCAACACCCTTGACCTTCACTCCACGCCGAAGCCCACGCGCTTCCAACAGCAGCTCCCCCACGGGTGCTTCCGTCTTCGGGAACTCTTCTTCAAATGGTTTGCCTAACATCTGAGTAACCAGATCGTTGATTGTCAGTCCCTTTGTTTCACCGGTAAATACATGTTGCCCATCTCTCATAACCGTAACGCGATCACAGTGACCCGTCACTTCAGCAAGACGATGGGTAATGAAAATGCAGGCTACGCCCCGTTCCTTCAACAGATGAACAATGCGGAAAAATGCATCCGTTTCTTCCTGACTCAGCGGTGCAGTAGGTTCGTCAAAAATGATGACCTTGGCATCCTGAATCAAAATCCGTGCCAGCAGTAGCATCTGTTTTTCTGCAAGCGTCAGATCAGCCACTTTTTGGTGAACGGATATGTCCGCCCCTAATTGTGTCAACGCCTCAACCGCACGCTGTTGCAGCTTTCGCGGACTTTTCCACCAACCCCCGGCAGGTGAAGCCAGCTGATCCAACATAATGTTCTCTGCGGCCGTCAGCTGTGGTACCAGTGCCGCATCCACTTCCTGATAGACACAGTGAATCCCGCTTGCCTTCGCGTCTCCCGGAGAACTTAAATGAAGCGCTTGTCCACTCAGCTGAATCGTACCCTGATCTAATGGGTAAGCACCGGACAAAATCTTCATTAACGTGCTCTTTCCGGCACCATTGGCACCCAGCAGCGCATGAATCTCCCCGCCTTTTACAGAGAAATCTACATCCTTCAGTGCAGGAATACCTGAAAACTGCTTGTGGATGTGTTCCATTTGAAGCAGAATCGGTGCAGTGCTCATGATGTTAACCTCCAATCGTTCCCTCTCGGGAGCATCCCTTTTTCCATCCAGACTATACATATCTTCATTATGTTTGAAAAAAGCGCGCCTTGCGGCGCGCTTCCCATACGCTGCTTATTTAGCAGTAATTCCGTATTCACTCATCCAGTCCTTGATTCCTTGTGTGCTGCCACCCCATCCTTCAACGAACTCTGACAACTCCGAAGTGGAGATTTGTTTATCCGGCAAAGCTTCACGTTGAACATAGACCGGGTTAAGCACAACTGAATCTTCTGTCTCGTCCCCGTTCAGTTTCTGATAAGCATAACGTACTTGGACGCGACCAATATCCGTTGGATCAACAGCAGCGGAAGCAACCCAAGGGTTTTTCGGGTCCTGAATCATTTGCAGATCCTCGTCACTCATATCAATACCATACACTTTGATCTCGTCACGTCCGGCTTGTTGAATGGCACGTGCTGCACCTTTAGCGAACTCATCCCATGCAGTCCATACAGCTGTAATCTCACCTTTGGGATACTGCTTGAGAATAGCTTCCATTTTGGCTTGTGTATCCAGTGCCGGATTCTGTGCAGAACCGAATGTAGCTATTTCCTTGATGTCCGGATTTGTTTTCATGAATTCACCGTATGCAATCTGACGGCGTTCCATCGGTGCAAAACCAGCTACCCATACTTTGACAATATTGCCTTGTCCATTGATATCTTTTTTCATTTGCTCCAGCGTCAGCTCAGCCATCTTCTGGTCATCCTGTGACAGGACTGTAGCTCCCGGAACGCTAATAGCTGCGTCGAATACAACTACTGGGATGTTCTGTTCTACTGCCTTCTTCACGCCTGGCTCTAATAGGGAATCGCCGTGATCCGTGAGAATGGCATCGAATTTCTGGTTAATTGCGCTATCAAGCAAGGATACCATCTTCGCTTTGTCATTATCGGCAACAAACGTTGTCAGTTCTCCACCGAATTTTTCGATTTCTTCTTTGACACCTTGTACATATTGCTGCGAGAAGGTACCTGTATTAAATTCCATAATAAGTGCAATTCGTTTACCGCTTAGAGGGCCTGTAACTGCTTCCGTTTTTGGCGTATCATCTGATGCACCTGAAGCTGGAGTTGCTGCCGGTTCTTTTTTGATTCCGCAAGCGGACAGCGCCAATGTAAATACTAATAACACACTCAACCATACCCATTTTGTCTCTTTTCTTTTCATCTCTGTCTCCCCCTGTCCACTCTCTGTGATCTCGATCACAATAGTTGAATATTAATATAACGGCTAATCCCTAGTATGTAAATGGGTTTTAGCAATTTAAAGCTAAAAACCGCTAAGTTTTTTCGAAAGCACTATTCTTCCTATCCATTTCATCCAAAATAAAGAAATCAAATAAAAAAGACCGCGAGGGGATTTCCCCTTACGGTCTTTTGATGTCTTACAGAATGATAGCGATCAGGCCACCGGAACCTTCGTTAATAATTCTTCCCAGCGTCTCTTGCAATTTGTATCTTGCATTATCCGGCATCATGGCAATCTTGCCCTGAATTCCTTCTCGCACGATGGAGTGCAGTGAACGGCCAAACATGTCTGAATCCCATACCTTGATTGGATCGTTCTCGAAGTCCTGCATCAGGTATCTCACCAGTTCCTCACTTTGTTTCTCCGTACCGATGATTGGAGCGAACTCCGATTCCACATCAACCCGGATCATATGAATGGACGGTGCCGTAGCTTTCAGACGTACGCCAAATTTGGTGCCCTGACGAATGAGCTCAGGTTCATCCAGAGCCATCTCGGCAAGAGATGGAGCAGCAATGCCGTATCCGGTCGTTTTGACCATCTCCAGCGCTTCTGCGAAGCGGTCGTATTCTCTCTTCGCATGCGAGAATTCCTGCATCAATTGCAGCAGATGATCCTTGCCGCGAATCTCGATGCCAACCACTTCCACGAGAATCTGATCATACAGCTCATCCGGCGCGTACAGGTCAATTTCGGCTACACCCTGCCCCATATTCATGCCACTTAGGCCCGCACGATCAATGAATTCATACTCCATGAACTGAGCAACAACCCGATCCACATCACGAAGTCTGCGAATATCCTTAACGGTATCCCGTACGGAGTTTTCGTAGTTGCTACGCAGCCAGTGAGTCTCATTGAGTACCATAACCCAGCTCGGCAAGTTTACATTCACTTCATGCACAGGGAACTCATAGAGCACTTCACGAAGTACACCCGTCACATCATCTTCCGTCATGGTCGCTGCACTGAGTGTCATCACCGGAATGTCGTATTTGGCAGCAAGCTCACTACGCAATTGCAGGGCTTCTTCACTGCGAGGACGAGTGGAGTTGATGACCAAGACAAACGGTTTACCCACTTCTTTTAATTCAGCAATGACCCGTTCTTCAGATTCCACATAGGAACTGCGGGCAATTTCGGCAATGGTGCCGTCTGTTGTGACCACAACACCCAGTGTAGAATGCTCCTGAATGACTTTGCGAGTCCCAATCTCTGCGGCTTCCTGAAACGGAATTGGCTCTTCGAACCAAGGTGTGGAGATCATGCGTGGACCATTCTCATCCTCGTATCCCTTGGCTCCTTCCACCGCATAACCTACACAATCCACCAAACGTACATTGACATCCAGCCCTTCGGCCACCTTGATCTGGACTGCGTTATTCGGTACGAATTTCGGTTCCGTAGTCATGATGGTTTTACCTGCTGCACTTTGTGGAAGTTCATCCACTGCACGGGCACGATCAGCCTCGCTTGTGATGTTAGGCAATACGATCGTTTCCATGAATCGTTTAATAAATGTTGATTTACCCGTCCGGACTGCGCCGACAACCCCGAGATAAATATCCCCTCCGGTCCGCTCAGCTATGTCCTTAAAAATGTCCACTTTCTCCAATGAAATCCCCTCCCTAAATTACTCCGAAGGAAAAATGCTAAAGAGCATCCGCTTCGTTTTTTCAATCAGAAGACTGAAATCCCTGCAACGGTAGAGCCGCCTTTGTGAGTGCCCGGAAGTCGTCCGCCGCCGAACGTTGCATTCTGATGAAACCGGCGAGAGCGGCGTTAACTCGTACATGCAATTGGACTAGTATCATCTTATGTATCCGTATGCGGCAATATGACGCGTATTTTTGTTTTTTTATCTTATGGTGATGACATTAGGAGAATCCCCCGATCTCGGACTGCGCGTCTTTATTTCAATCTACTTTATGTGATCCGCGAAGTTTTTATGACGGTTACTGCTCACAATGACAAAAGAAAAAAGAGATGTTCCTGATTTGGAATATCTCTTTTTGAACCATTAGAAGCATGGGGGTCATACAGTTAGACCATATGAATGGCAACCAGGCTTATTTTATCGGCTGTGCAACTGGAGCATTATTTTGCCAAGTGTAGAAAACAGATTTTACAGGTACGAAGTAAGAGTGCTCCAACAGCAAATCCCGAACATCTTCAGTTTCTGCTGGAGACACATCAGACTTCTCCACGGCCTGCATAATGTCAAAAGCATAATCCACATAGACCTTGCCTTCGTCATCCATCATAAAAGGTAACGCCTGACCCGAATATACACTATTCAACGTAATGGAAGGATTGCCTGCCTGTGCAGCCTGATCCATATCAACAGCATATAACCCCGGATACAGTTCGTCCCCACTTGGCAGCTTATTGTTATGTACGGACTTATATTGATCAACCATTCGCTGTACATCATTAACTTTCTGCACGGTCAGAAGATCCATTACTCTAACAGTGGGATTCACTTCTTCATTCTGAATTAGGAAGTAAGCGCTACCACCATTTTCAAAAGCGGTTCCCGGTATTTCATCCAGATACCCCAGTTGCTTCAACTTGGGCAGATCCACTCTGAACTTTTCATATTTTGGCGTTTCCATATCTGCATTGATGATTGGCAAAATCCCCTCATCTTGCTGGAATACTTCTATCGCGTTCTGGATACGGCTCACGCTTTCCCGATAGGCTACCTTAGGGTCCGAATTGCTCTGCGATGGATACATACAACCACTTGCTATAAAAGCAAACAACAGGAATAACAGCAGACCGCCCATCTGATGCGTCAGACGCTGCCGTCCGTTTCCTTCCTCACATTTCGGCTTGTTCCTAATCATCTGTGTCCTCCTTGAATAACACTTATCTCAGAACCAGTCATCTTCCTGTTGCTGACGTTCCAGTTGTTTCCGAATGGCTGCCTTCAGCGGGTCCTCTGGGACATGAACCGATAGAGATCCACACACCTTGGCCTGACAGGACAGTCGTGTACCTGCTTCCAACAGTGAACCCAGCTTGCGCTTTTCTGCATCCGTTGGTGGATACAGTTCCGCCCTATATTCTTCGTCCACATTCACTTTGCACATCAGGCAAGCCGCTTTACCGTCACATCGGGTCGTAATCTTAACTCCGGCACGTCGTGCTGCATGCAGAAGTGTTGCCCCTGGTTTGAGCACGATTGATTTGTTCATGGGTAAAAAAGTAACTTTGTAATCCATCATTTTCCTCCCTCAACCTACTGGGGCCATGTAAAGCCAACAAGGTCTTCCACTTCGGTTCTGAAGCGGCTTGTCCATACATTCTGTTGACTCAAAAGCATCATTATAGGTTGGTGTACATGTGGTTGCTGACGCATCTGTGACGCAATGGGTACATAACGATCTTCACGACCTCGCAGCAGGTTAAACAACAGCTCATGCGCAAGCGGCATCAGTCGCAGGGTATATGAACCCACTTGTGCTACTGGTGCATGCGGAGCAAGCACATGTTCAATCTCGATACGGTACCAACTTTTGCGAGCCCATACTTCGAAACCTCCCACCAGTTCCAGCGCACATTCACCTACCTGATAGTGACTTAACAGAGAAGCATACGGTCCTGTTTTATCCACTGCAGGCTCGTCAAGTACTTCCCCCGGAGCAATTCGGTGAAGTTCCTTAGCTGCTGCAACATCAGCATAAATATCAATATCTCTTGGAGCTTGTTGTAACTCTACCCCCTGAAGCAGCAACCCGCAGCTCCCTCCAAGCAACCATGTCTGTGGCTGTGTGTTCCAGGCTTTGGCCGTTTCCAGCAAAGCCGCGTGTAATTCCGGATAACGCTCAGTCCGACCCTCCGTATCATGCGGCCCCATAGGCTCACACTCCCCTCATCCGTGTTCAATGTGTCAGTTCTTATGATGTGCTTATGCGGATGTTATCCTTCAGGCATAGGAAATCAGGTCAGAGAAGCGATTCCACCGAACAAGCCAATCAGCATAATTAAAAATGCAATTAAGGAAAGAACCCCCCGCACTATACCTTTTGTTTTGGCACGAGCAAACGTAATCAGGAATACAGATAGTCCCATAATGAGGATGGCTACCAATGACAGCCACATCTTGTCCATTGCGCTCATAATCCAGCAGTCTCCCCTTCAGTCCAATATTCATCACTGACACTGTGACAATTGCAACCATTATAACACGAAATTCAGCTCAACTTTCCAAAAAAAAGACAAAAAAGCAAGCCGACAGGAGCCGACTCGTCTTTTTGTCTTACTGGATCACCTGCACAAGCAGGCGTGATCTATTATTTTTTCATCAACATTTTCATTAACGATTCCATACTGCTCGGATTCAATCCGCTTTTCTTGACCGCACTCACAATATCCTTAACCGTATCCTCAGATACCGGAACTTTCGCCATGGCGGATACTTGTTTGATCAATTGTCGCAACTGAGCTTCATTCTGAATCGTCGTTGGTTTCACCGTGCTAGCCAATTTTTTGACGGCACCTTCTGTTATTGTTTTACCCGTTTTCTTGTTGATTGCATTCAGCGCATCTTTAGAAATGTTGTTACCCATTCGTCTCCCCTCCTCCGGCAATACTCATGTGTATAATATGAGTCCGCTACAGAAAAGGTGAATAAGCTTCTTATTTCACAAGGTACTTTAAGCTGATTACAATCAGGAGTGCCACTGTTCCCAGGTTTCAAGCTTCATGACTTCCATTTCAGTCTTCGGGTCACGTCCCATCAAGGCTTCAACCGCATCACGCGGCTGTCTCTCCTGGAATAAAACGTGATATAACTGGTCCGCAATCGGCATTTGCACGCCATATTTTTGCGAGATGAAATAGGCAGCTTGCGTAGTTCGAATGCCCTCTACCACCATGCCCATGGATTTCAGGACATCATCCAGCTTCTGTCCCTGGCCCAACATGGAACCTGCTCTCCAGTTCCGGCTGTGCTGACTTGTAGCCGTTACAACCAGATCTCCGATTCCAGCCAGTCCCGAAAACGTTAGCGGATTTGCTCCCATTTCAACACCGATACGTGTGATCTCTGCCAGACCGCGTGTTAGCAAAGCAGCTTTGGCATTATCACCGAATTGAAGACCATCCGACATGCCTGCACCAAGAGCAATGATATTTTTGAATGCACCTGCCAGCTCAACACCGAGCATATCCCGATTCGTATAAACCCGGAAATAGGCATTCATAAACAAAGCTTGAGCAGCTTCGGCAGATGACTTATCCAGTGAAGCTACAACCACAGTAGTCGGACATCTCTTCACGACTTCTTCCGCATGGCTTGGTCCAGATAGAACAACAACCCGGCCTTCTTCACATTCAAGTTCTTCTGAAATGACTGTGGACATCCGTTTCAAGCTTTCTGTCTCGAAACCTTTGGTTGCATGAATGACTAACATCTCAGGCTTATAATAAGCCTTAAGCTGGTTCGTAACTGCACGCATAGCTGAAGAAGGCGCAACAATTAACACAGCTATAGCGCCTTCCACTGCCGCTTCCATATCACTTGTTGCTTGAATCCGTGGTGAAAGCTCCGCATCCGGAAGATAGCGAGTATTGGTGTGCTTGTGATTGATTTCGTTAGCCTGGTCTTCACCACGTGTCCACATCATCACGTCCAACTGATTGGCAGCGAGTACACTGGCCAGAGCCGTTCCCCAGCTCCCAGCGACCAGAACAGCAACTTTTTTAGACAACTCGTTTACCCCCTCCAGGGTTTTTCGATCCCAATTTATTTTCCTGTCCTTTGGCGAGCTTCGCAATATTGGTACGATGTCTCCAGAACGCAAACAGACAAATAATCAGACTCCCCCAGAAGATATTCATGGAATATCCGGGTAATACCAAGATAAAGATGGGTGTAAATGCTACAAAAATCAGGGACCCCAATGAAACATATCGTGTCAATACAATAGACAGAATAGCGATCACCCCAGCACATAACGCAGGTAGGAAAGCAAGACTCACCAGAACACCAATGGCTGTAGCAATCCCTTTTCCTCCACGAAAATGGAAGTAAAGCGGCCAGTTATGTCCTGCAATGGCAGCTATACCACTGAGTGCAGGAATCCATGCAGAACCGTCGCTGAGCCAGATTCCAATCCATACTGCTGCAATACCCTTAAGCACATCAAGTAGCAGAACAGCAATTGCCGGTCCTTTACCCAAAATACGCAACGTATTGGTAGCTCCTGCGTTTCCGCTTCCGTGCTGACGAATATCGATCCCCCGTATCGCTTTTGCAAGGAGGACACTAAAGCTGATTGAACCGAGCAGATAACTCAGTACAATCGCTGCGATTTGTAAAATCACACACTTCTCCCCTAACTTTCGTCGGACTTCTTCCGAGTAAATATGCGAATTGGTGTTCCTTCGAAATCAAACGCTGCACGGATTTTATTCTCCAGATAGCGCTCGTAAGAGAAGTGCATCAACTCAGGGTCGTTCACAAAAATAACCATGGTCGGCGGTTTAACTGCAACCTGAGTCACATAGTTAATTCTCATTCTCCGTCCTTTATCTGTTGGCGGAGGGTTAATGGCAACAGCATCAGATACCACGTCGTTAAGCAGATGTGTCTGCACACGTAACGAATGTTGCTCTGCTACACGTTGCACAACCGGCAACAGTTTTTGTAAGCGTTGTTTTGTGAGGGCTGACAAGAATACAACCGGAGCATAAGTCATAAACAGGAAATGATCCCGAATTTTTCTCTCAAACTCTTTCATCGTTTTGTCATGCTTCTCTACCACGTCCCATTTGTTCACGACAAACAATGACGCTTTGCCCGCTTCGAATGCATATCCTGCAATATGCTTGTCCTGTTCAATAATGCCTTCTTCGCCATTAATGACAATCAGAACAACATCTGCTCGCTCAATCGCACGCATCGCACGCATTACACTATATTTCTCAGTTGTTTCATATACTTTACCACGCTTACGCATACCTGCTGTATCAATCAACACGTAACGTTGGCCGTCTTTTTCAAAAGGTGTATCAATCGCATCCCGGGTCGTTCCAGCCACATCACTTACAATAACACGCTCTTCTCCCAGAATAGCGTTCACCAGTGAAGATTTACCGACATTAGGACGTCCGATCAGAGCTACACGAATGACATCTTCATCGTAAGTCTCTTCCTCAAGATCTGGCAACTTCTCCACAATAGCATCAAGCAAATCACCTACACCAGTACCGTGACTTCCGGATACGCCGATGGGATCACCGAATCCAAATCCATAAAACTCATAAATGAGCTCACTTCGTCCGATATTATCCACTTTGTTAACGGCTACAACAATAGGCTTACCTGAGCGGTAGAGCATCTCTGCTACCTCTTCATCCGATTGCGTAATTCCTGCTTTTGCATCACACATGAATACAATAACATCCGCTTCTTCAATAGCGAGCTCTGCTTGCATCCGAATCGATTTTAAGATTACATCTTCACCATCAATTTCAATACCACCTGTATCAATAATACTAAATGGTTTACCGTTCCATTCACCGATTCCATATATGCGGTCACGGGTAATGCCCGGCTTGTCTTCCACAATGGCCAGTCTGTCGCCGATGATCCGATTAAAAATGGTGGATTTACCCACGTTCGGTCGTCCGACAATTGCCACAACGGGTCTTGCCATACATTCCACTCCTCCTGTCCATACTTACGATACTCATCATAGCAAAAAAGATATGTCTTG
This sequence comes from Priestia sp. FSL H7-0729, assembly GCF_038005685.1. Lineage (NCBI taxonomy): Bacteria > Bacillati > Bacillota > Bacilli > Caryophanales > Bacillaceae > Priestia > Priestia sp. FSL H7-0729. The sequence goes on along the minus strand of NZ_JBBOTQ010000017.1, from coordinate 13,685 downwards.
GCTAACGTTTCATGCCAAATTACTCGCAATAAAAACAATCGGCGAACCCGCCTTGGGCTCGCCGATCTTGCTTTTGTTATTCAGCAAAATATGCAGTATATAACTTAGAACCATGCATTGTTAACTTATTTGAATTTGCTGAGTTTGTCACCAAACAGTTCGCCGAGCGTAGTGCTCATTCCTTGATTGTTCAAGGAAACGTTTGGATTGTTGATTTCTTCACGCGGAGCGTTGTTTCTAGCTGGACGCTCTGATTTTTGTGGTTGAGCAGGAGCTTCTTCAGTTTCTTTGATGCTCAAGCTTACACGTTGCTCAGAAGGGTTCATGTCCAAGATTTTAACTTGAACTTCTTGTCCTTCTTTCAGCACTTCATGAGGCGTGCCGATGTGTTTGTGGGAGATTTGCGAAATATGCACAAGTCCCTCAACACCAGGAGCGATTTCAACAAATGCACCGAAGTCGACCAGACGTTTTACAACACCTGTTACGATATCGCTGGAATTGAATTTTTCGCTAGCTGTTTCCCAAGGACCTGGTTGAACAGCTTTCATGCTCAGGCTGATTTTGCCTTTTTCAGGGTCAACTTTCAGCACTTTCACACTAACTTTGTCACCTTCAGACAGTACGTCGGATGGTTTTTCAACGTGTGTCCAAGCCAGCTCGGATACGTGAACCAAACCGTCAACTCCGCCTACATCAACGAATGCTCCGAATTGAGTCAAACGTTGTACAGTACCTTCGATGACTTGACCTTCTTGCAAACCAGCCATTACTGTAGCTTTGTTTGCTTCGAATTCTTGCTCCAATACGTCTTTTTGGGAAAGGATCACTTTGTTGTTCTCACGGTCGATCTCTTTCACTTTAACACGCAGTGTGCGTCCTTTGTAGTCGCTGAAGTCTTCAACGAAATGGCGTTCAACCATGGAAGCCGGGATAAATCCGCGTACGCCCACGTCTGCTACCAGACCGCCTTTAACAACATCACCTACAACAACTTCGAATACGTCTTGGTCTTCAAAATGCTTTTGCAATTGATCCCATGCGTTTTCGCTGTCGATTGCACGTTTGGACAGAACGAGTTTTTCTTTCTCGTCGTCGATGCTAAGAACTTTAGCTTCAACTTCTTGTCCAACTTCTACTGCATCAGACGCGCTGTCAACATGCAATGAAGACAGTTCACGAATTGGAATGACACCGTCATATTTATATCCAATGCTCACATAGGCTTGGTTATCTTCCAATTTGACGATGGTTCCTTTTACGGTATCTCCTTTTTTCAAGGAAACGAACTGATCCAACTCATCTTGGGTTGCTTCTTGATTTTTCATTTCTTCCGACATGTCAAATACCCTCCTCAATTCAAAAACCCCATTATATTCAAACCTGCCTATAGCAGAGTTCAAAACACTTTCATCACTGAGTGCTCAAACTTTAGTCTCCCTCAAAAATATGGAAACATGCACTCAGCTACCGACGAAGCCATTACTTGCTTGGCACGCCCGTTTGCACCATTTCGTTAATCTTGGACATAATCTTTTCAGTCGCCTTCTCCAGAGCTTCTCCAGAAGGGTCTTCCTTGAACTCGTCCAAATTCACTGGTGCTCCATATACAACTTTCATCTTACGAAAAACCTTGTAGTTACCGATAATAGCAGTAGGAATAACTGTAGCGCCACTGCGGAGAGCAAAACTCGCTGCCCCTTTTTTGCCGATACCTCCATCATTGTGACGGCTTCCCGAGGGGAAGATCCCAAGCACTTGACCATCACGCAAAATATTGAGTGAGGTTTTGATGGATTCCTTGCTGACACCTCCACGTTTCACGGGGAAAGCGCCCACGGCTTTAATAATTCGGCCGAGTACCGGAATTTCAAACAATTCGCTTTTGGCCATGAAACGCACCTGCCGACGAATTTTGATACCAACGGTTGGAGGATCGAAGTTACTAATATGATTGGAACATAAAAGTACGCCGCCTTCTTTCGGGATATTCTCCCGTCCAACGGCCTCCAAGCGGAAAAGAATGGTGTAAATGATCCGCAGTAATGTGCTGCAAAATGTGTAAATCATAGACCGATCTCTCCTCTGACCATTGTGCAATAAGATACGATTTTGTCAACCACTTCATGAATGTTCATCTCCGTCGTATCAAGGACGATAGCATCCTCAGCACAACGCAACGGGGAAATTTCCCGATTCTCATCCAATCTGTCACGGGTGGCAATGTCTCGCTCCAGCTGTTGCAACGTCAGTCCTTCAGAGGGGTCCAGTTCTTTGAAGCGGCGAAGCGCACGCTCTTCCACACTGGCAGTCATGAAGATTTTCACTTCCGCATCGGGCAGTACTGTCGTTCCGATATCGCGTCCATCCATGACGACGCCCTTGCGCAAAGCCATTTGCCGCTGAGTATCCACTAATTGCGTACGCAGCCCCTCGATTTGCGCATATCGGGACACGATTCCCGTCACTTCACGGGAGCGGATTTCCGAGGTTACTTCTTCCCCATTACAGAACACTTTCTGTCCGTCGGGATCCGGTTGTAAATCAATGACCAGCTTTTGGGCTTCCTGAAGTACCTGTGTCACTTCTTCCGGCGCAATATCTTTCCGAAGCATGTGCAAGGTTACCGCACGGTACATTGCGCCTGTATCGACGTATACATACGCGAGCGCCTCTGCAACCAATCGGGCCACCGTGCTTTTCCCGGCACCGGCAGGTCCGTCAATTGCAACGTTCATTTTCCCGTTCTCTGATGTGTTCTGGCTTGCCAACGGGGCATTCCTCCTCAAACGATAAACCTCAATAAAAAAACAGGCATTGCCTGCATCGTGAAAATTATACCACACTCTACACATGGATGCAAAAACAGACAAATCACGGATGTTCGTAATCTTTTAGCGACCGGACTTGAATAGGTGTACCTTCCAGACGGTCAATCGTGGTCAAATTCTTTTTGAAGCCTGGTACCAACAGCAGTAATTGATACACCACAAGCAGGATTAGAAGGGCTGTAATCAGCATCGTAACCATTCGTTCCATTCGCCTGGAGAAAACATAATAAAGCCGTTCATATCTGCGGGTTGCATGACGATGATTCATGGGTAATTCCTCCGTTTTTTACATTACGGTGCCCGCAGTTCCCTCTATTTATGCCACAACATTCCTATTTCGTGCGATAGTCCAGTTGCCGTTCGAAACAAAACTTGATGATTTTCTGGCGCTCCGAATCTGAGATCTGCACAAATTTCAGCATGCATAGCTGTCTGCCGGTTTCCAGGGTTTTGATCCGCACAACTTCAGCTTCAAAATTCACATGTTCAATGATTGAATTCCGGTATGGAACAAGCAACCAGCATTTCAATTTTTGATCTTCAGCTATTGAAAACCCCGTTTCGCCGTATATGGACAATCCACCGCCACCGATATCTTCAGTCAATCCAACGGCACGGGTCAGATCTTCACTCTGGATGGCCAATTCGAGGTTTGCATGAACACGAAGAAAGCTGCGACGTTGTATTTTGGAAATATCACTCGGAAGAGGTTTACGGATACGAACAAGACGAACCACATCTTCTTCAAATCCTGTAACAAAGGTATTAAAATAATGACGCACTCCATCCTCCGTAATATATGAAATAGACAATTCCTCTCCGAAAAAGAGCCTTTTCAGACGGCTGCTTCCTTGTTGCATCGGGACCTCGATCAGAAAACTGCTGTCATCCATATCTGCGATGCGTGATTTGTACTCTTTGTGTTCCTCTTTTTCATCAGCTGAAGCAATCTGGATGTATAAAATTTCATTTATTTTCGGAAACAAGCTGTTCACCGCCACTTTATGTATTTATCTTCGTATGTACAAGGACTATTATACCATGACCTTTCTCACATTGAACAAGAAAAAAACAGACCACATCGTGGTCTGCCGCAATTATTCGCTCAACTTAAAATTGAGTTTATCCATCTTTTTATGAGGTTGCATTAACCGGTTTGATCTCTTCTACCGCTTCTTCTATTCCTGTATTCGCATTAATGTATATCCGGTAACGTGAACCGTTTATTTTGCCTCCGAATTCATAACACAGCACTTCTTTGCTGTAATCATTCTCAATCAGGGATTTGCGTACATAATTTTCTTCAAAATCCGAGTTGAGCTTTTGACGTGCCTGTTGCTCTGTAAGTGTAGCCTTCGGAATTTTTCGCTTGTCATTATGTTCATACACAAAGTCACTCGCCTGAAATCCAGTTACTTCTCCTGTATCCAGTCCTACACGAACGGACATTTTCTCGGGATAGATCAAGGTGTCCCCTTGCTTACGCACATAAGTAAGGTTACCCAGATTACCGAATTCATCGTAATTTACGGCTTTCATATCTTTGTAGCCTTTATTCGTGAGAAATTGCTCTGCTTTTGCCATGGCATCCTGACGAGATACTTTTTTGGTTCCAATCGGACGAGTATCACTGTAAGAGATGAGCATCCCCCCATTACGTGTGAAATCCATCATCAGTTTACCATTGTTGGAATGATCAACTGTCGCAGTATACGATTCCCAGTCCGTTCCTTTACCGTTCTCCTGCACTTTGATTTTGCTACTGTCTGCATCAGAGAATTTTGCAGCCTTGCTCTGAATCTGTTCTTTGGTCACTGGCAACCCGTCCAGTTTCTTGACTGTTCTTTTTGCGTAGATATTGGATACAGAAGGCCCCCAATCAAGTTCCGGGTATTCCTGCACCTTTTTGTTCACCGTACGAAACCCATCAACAATCGTGTTGTCCATGGTTTGCTCTTGTGTTGCCATGGCAGTCTCCGCGTCCATCCAGCGCAAACGGTCCGTTAGCACTTTCTGCTGAACATCTTTCAAATTCTTGGTAATTTCAGATGAATTTTGATACAGCTTTTTCAAGTTGCCCATTTCCTTCTCATTTAACGGCTCGTTCGTCAAGTCACGCATCGACGCCCGATAAGCAAAATTGGAAATACGCGAGAGAAACTCCTCTGTCTCGTTAAAAGGCAGCATGGTGAGCGGCAGTTGGTTGATCTCATTCTGCGCTTCACTGGTGAGTCGCCATACATTCATCAAACCTTTGCGATGCATCCCCTGTGATGTGGAGTGAACCGCCAAGGTGTTGCCAATCTCCGAATGTAATTTATCCATATGAAAAGATAAATCGTGAAAGGCACGCTGATATTGGTTCTCCGCTTTAATCAGAATCGCATTCTTCTCCTGATTCTCCTGATAGCCCCACACGAGCGCACCGACCAGCAGAACCGCAAATATCGGAAACATAACTGAACTTAAACGTTTATACATCGGTAGAGTCTCCTTTCTTCTAAACCACTACCTCTATTGTGGATCGAAGAAAGATCTCTTATGCATGCGATTTCCAGTCCTTACACAAGCAGGCTGCTAAAGTACCGTTTGGACCCTCCTTTTAATTCAACTGGATCCCGGTTGCCATACCCTCTTCTTCAATTTCAAACTGGTCTCTGTTATCACAGAGGCACTGCTTGAATCCCGTCTCAATCCGGCCCCGTTCTTTCTTGCCTCGTAACGTAAAACGTTCGCCACATTGTTTGCATCTGATTTTAATTTTAATTCTCATCACAACGATCTCCGTTTCTGTTGGTCATTCCCCGGGAGTTTAACCGTAAAATAAAAACACACCGGAGCCATAGGCGCAATATGCGCTTTATGTCCACCAGTGTGTCCGTATTTTTATAATTTAACCTCTTCCTCCCGCTTCACAAAACGAAAAGGAGAACGATTATTGGCACGTGTTATTTTCCCCATTGCCCCGTACCATAGGCCCGCCATCAGTGGCGCAACAAACCACAACCAATGATTCACCATGGTGTTCATGATGACATCGTACAATGCGTGCCAGAAAAAAGGTAACGCAAGCGAAAGAAACAAGTACCACTGCTTTTTCTTACCACCGATAAACTTGGCCTTGCCCATGTAATAACCCATAATTACCGCAAACATGGCATGACCTGAAACAGGAAGCAGTGCTCGGAAGAACATGGCTGAGACGGATGCATTCCCCGCAAAGGCATACAACACATTCTCCACTGTGGCAAATCCAAGTGAAACAGCAACTGCATATAAGATCCCGTCATACGGCTCATCAAATTCGGTGTGATTATAGATGATATGATAAAGTACGAACCATTTGACGAATTCTTCCACGCCACCTGAGATCAGAATGGACTCAACATAAGGATTATCCCCGAGCCACAACATCATACCACGCTGAATGATCATCACGGGCAGTACCATCAGAATCCCCATGAGGAAAACCCGCAATACCATATGAAGTGGCTCATAATCATAACGGTCTTTCAGGTAAAAGTATGTTAACAAGGCGAGACCCGGAGCAACTGCTGCCGCTAAGACCGAAAACAAAAGCACCGAAATTCCCTCCTCTGACTAAAGACGCGATTACAACTAGAGATTAATCCTGGCGTTTGAAGTGGGTGCAGATAACATCAATCGCTTGTGCAGGAATAACAACCTTACCATACTCTTCCATAACTGCAGGAGTCACGGATGAGCCTTCACCAAATTCAGCAAGCAAAGCAATCAATGCCGCATGTTTGGTGGAATCCACCTCATCTGGCTCCAAATGCAAGAACCACTTGTCTTTATAAGAATAAAGTCTCCCAGCATCCGTAACATGCTGACGCAACATATGTGCAGCTTCAATGAGCACTTCAAAGTCCTTGAACGCATAAACGATGGAATCGCTTTGCTCGAGTGTAACTTCCATTTCATATACTTCTTCAGGAAGATCATCTTCATGACCTGAACCATATTGTTGCGGATCATATTTTCCACGTGTGACAATGACAACCATCCCTTGAGCGGGAAGTGCGAATACTTCGACAGCAAGTGGACCTGTGGCATCAAATCCTAGTTCGGAATAGGCCTGATCCATCATTTCAGTGAACAGTTCATGAACCTTAGGTATTTCCTGCCACATATCTTCTTTTTGTATTCCGCGCTCGCTCAGATCGTCAAAGGTCAGGAAAATCCGTATCTTATCGTGACTTAGTCGTTCTATTTTCATACAGGATCTCCCCTTTATAAGCAAGTCTTATAACAGATTATGAAGCACAAAACAATATGTGCTGAAAATAAATCTATGTAGTTATGTTATCATTTTATACCTCTAAATGCACGAAGTAAAATCGACAAAAAAAGAATCATTCCACAGCAAATCAAGACTGTGGATGATTCTTATTGGAGGTTTTGGTTTATAAACCCGGTACTGTTGTGTTTGTTTGGCTTAAAATTTGCTCAACTTCATGCTTCACATCCGGATTGGTGCGTATAAAATCTTTAAGCATGCTCATATTCGCTTCTTTTTCCTGCGGTGTGATTGTTCTTGCGCTTTTTGCTGCTGGAGCTTTGTGAGATTCACCATGTTGATTTTGCTTGCTTGTGAACCCATCCATACCCGGGAAAGTCATCTCCATCATCTTATGTTTTGCCTGATCCATCATGTTACGTGACGAACCTGATGACATCATGGGCAATCTGCCTTTGGACAGCCATGAACTAGCTGCAACACCAATGACAATGCCCCAAAAAAAGGATGACGTCTTCATTACACCAACCTCCTTCAAGTGTTAAAATCATACTTAGTGTTTGCGGTAGTGAGCGATCTCATTCCGCATAAATACAGGAAAGCGAGTTGAAATCATGTTTAAACATACCGCCGCATTGATTATAGCTGCAAGTTTGCTGCTATCAGCCTGTGGGGCAGCGGAAGAAAAAACATCAGATCATTCGGCGCCAATGAGCGAACCCACGACCACAACTCAAGAAGAGCAAATGAATTCTAACCCTACTGAATCAGAAGAACCCGAAACGGGGGTGACCGACCCTTCAATGGGCGAAAGCGCTGCGACAGAAAAAGAGTCCGAACCTTCGAAGCAGGTTTCATCAGAAGTGAATGTAGAAAAGACGTATCATATGAATGAAAATTATTATATTAAGCCGAATGATGACAAGAGCTCTAGCAAAGTGGTCTTGTTAACCTTTGATGACGGACCAAAAGAAGAAAAAATGATCACATCACTAATCGACACATTAGATAAACATAACGCTAAAGCGATATTTTTCGTCAATGGCTATCGGGTGAAAAGTCATCCGGAATTGCTCAAACTCATACATGAACGGGATCAGATTGTAGGCAATCATGCCTGGGATCATGAGGATCTCCAAAAAATGTCTAACGCTGAGGCAGCAAAGCAGGTTACAGATGTCCAAGAAATAGTGAAAGACACCATCGGTGAAGAGCCGCAATTTTTCCGCCCACCTTTTGGATCGGGGAATGATGCACTGAAGGCTACTGTGAAGAAAAATGGCATGTTATATATGACGTGGTCTAATGGTTCACTGGATTGGGATAAAAGCACCAAAAACAAACCGGAAAAAGTCATTCAAAATGTACTAGACCAGTTAAATCCAGGGAGCAATATTCTGATGCATGAATTGCCATGGACGGTTGAAGCATTGGATGAATTGTTGACCAAGCTCAAAAAGAAAGGCTATTCCTTTGTCGATCCGCGTACTATTGAGCTGGAAGCTCGTTGAATCATAATTCTCGCATTAAAGTTGAAACAGCCTTGATCCATTGGATCAAGGCTGTTTCACTGTGAGTGCTTTTTCCGTGGGCACTCTTAACGTAATGATATGCATCTCCGCAGGACAACCTAGGCGTAGAGGAAGATGATTCGTACCGTATCCTCTGCTAACCAGCATTTTACCTTCCTGATGAACATCCTCCGGGCCACGCTTCAAGAAGTACCACCCATTCGAAATAGGGCGATACGCTTTGCTCAGGAACACAGGTCCAAAAAAAGGTAATACCAATTGTCCACCATGTGTATGACCGCTCAAGATAAGATCTGCATTTTGCTCCAGACGTAGGGCCTGCAAAGGATCATGGACGATGGCAATTTTGCATAAACGGTTGCCTAGCTGCTTGAGTAGTGCATCCCCCTGTTTGGAGCGATAGTCAATACCGATCAGGCTTACTCTATCGTTGCCCCTATGCAGATATACGACGTTATCCTGAAGGAGCTGAATGCCTGATTCCCTAAGAATTCTAGCTAGTTGAGCGGTACCAGCCCGCTTGTCATGGTTTCCATACACTGTAAAAGAAGGAGCAATGTTGGATAAGAGTCTCATATTATGTCTAACGAGAGACCAAGAGATTCCTTTTTCCGCAACGTCACCACCGATCAGAACCCAATCCACCTTATTCTTAAAGTGTTCCAGATCCTTCTGCTTCAGCTTGCGTTTGTGAGTGTCGGAGATGTACAAAATCATAGCCCCGTTAAAGGATGTCGGCAGATGAGGCACTTCAACCTCTTCTTCAATCACTTGATGAATATGGGCTTCACGCCACATATGAAAGAGCGGTAAAATTCCTATCAAAATAACTACTCCTGTAAGTAATAACATTACCACGGCAAAGGGAGGAACGTATTCAAAGCGGGTGCCCCTTCTATCCCCCACCAAACCAGACTAATCGTTAGCAGGACAAAAATAAATATGAGTGAATTGACAAACCTTTTGCTCAATTTTAATCGACGTGAAGGATGTAATTCCGTCCGTGTAGGAAGAGAACCCGCTTCGGGAATCGTTTCCTCCGTTGCTTGAGGCGTTTTTTTGGAGCGAGATGGTGCTCTTTGTGGTAGTACCGGACTTTCCAGTTTTTCTGTGTAAGGCTTGCGCTGTGATCTAGGTAAAGAAACGGAAGTAATTGGTGTGATTCCGCCAACCTCAGCAGCAGCTGCCGTTTCAGCAACGATGCTTACTTGAGAAGCCACCTGACGCTCGGATGTCTCTTTTTTATCCGATTGACGATGGCGCTGACTGCCATATGTCTTCATTCTACTTAATGGCTGATTCATGATCCCCTCCGAAAACGTATCGCTAATCCGGACACCAAATCAATAATAAAGTGACATAATATAGGCGCCCATAATGTGCCGGATTGCATGTAAATCCAACCCAATCCATAACTTGAGACAAACACCCAGCCTGTTGGAATCCAGTGGCGCAAGTAACGAATGTGGATCACTGCAAATAAAATACTTGTCCAGTAAGGACCGATGGCATGTTGAATGGCTCCACGGAATAATAATTCCTCACACACAGCAACAATGGCTGCAATACATACAATGTGCCAGATCGGACGCCCACGGAACAACAACTCGTTAATTCCACCGTCATCCATGCTTTCCTGAGGTATAACATACGACAGTACCAAGTCCATGACAAGCATAATGCCAGCAAGACCAAGACCCCACCATATGAATTGGTAATTGTCAGGCCATGCGAATACATCCAACAAGTTTCGTTTTTGCAACAAGACCCACACAACTCCGATAATAAGTGTCAGACCTTGTGTAAAGTATAGATTGATTAAAAGCAAACGCTCGGTGAGCTGCTGTGGCTCAGCCTTCTGAATTTTGAACTTGGGAAACTTGAATTTTTTCATCGGATGCGTCTGTCCTCTTGAGTTAAATTTGATGGATAACAATTACGTTGTCCAATCGGATAGTATACTAAATGATAGCCAAAAAACCAAATTGGTTCAAGGCCTGCCCCAAGTCCTGGTTTTGTGTCCGTGCCATTACTTCATTAAAGCAGTGAAATCCGGTTCGCTAAACAGCACATATTCCATCTTCTTGTGGTAGGTATAGTAACTATTGTATTGTTTATGGCGACTTACTTTTCGCGTGAATCGAAAGACATCTGCAAAACAATTTAAAACATTTAAGCCTATTGACATGCTCATGTCAGCCATGATACATTATGAAAAAATTAGTCACGTTAAACACGATGATGGAAAAAAGACGTTGCTTCGTCTTACAGAGAGCCGATGGTAGGTGTGAATCGGTGGCAGGCAAATGGTCTTGAGCGCTCCTGAGTTATTGCATTGAAATTGGAGTAGGTGCAATCGGTTTAGACCCGTTATCCTCTTCGGTCTTCATTGACCGCTAAGACTGTCGTTGCGAAACGGCGGTGAATTAGGGTGGTACCACGACAACTCTCGTCCCTTATTGCGCAAGCAGTATGTGGATTGAGAGTTTTTTGATTTATTTTAAAGGATATCTGTGGAATCACTCTATTTGTTTCACCTTCCCCCTCTGCTGCGACACCGCGTTGTTGGGCGGAAGAATTAATCTGGTTTTAAGGAATACCTCTTCGCTGAGGTCAAACCTTGACGATATAGATACACATACCTAAGGAGGAAGAAACCATGTACAAAGTGTTAGTGTCGGACCCAATCAGTGATCTAGGTATCCAGCAACTGGTGGATGCAAATGATGTTGTTGTTGAGAAGAAAACCGGTCTTAGTGAAGATGAACTTGTTGCCATTATTGGTGATTATGATGCCCTTTTGGTTCGCAGCCAGACTCGTGTCACAGATCGTATTATGACGGCTGGTACAAACCTTAAAGTAATCGGACGTGCAGGTGTTGGTGTAGATAACATTGATCTGGAAGCCGCTACACAGCGAGGCATCATCGTTATCAACGCACCTGACGGAAATACCATTACAACTTGTGAGCACACGTTTGCCATGATGATGGCATTGGCTCGACACATTCCTCAAGCTTACGCCAAGACTATTCAAGGTACGTGGGATCGCAAAACCTTCCTGGGTGTGGAATTAAGAAATAAAACGCTGGGTGTATTGGGTATGGGACGGATCGGTAGTGAAGTTGCCAAGCGCGCCAAAGCATTCGGAATGGACATTCTTGCTTACGACCCGTTCCTCACGGAGGAGCGTGCTGAGAAACTGCAAGTGAAACTGGCTTCTGTGGATGATATCATTCGAAATGCGGACTTCATGACCGTCCACACGCCATTAACACCGGAAACACGCCACATGATTTCACGTCCACAATTCGAAGTTATGAAAAAAGGCATGCGTATCATCAACTGTGCCCGTGGTGGTGTAGTTGACGAGATGGCGCTTGTGGAAGCAATTGATGAAGGCATTGTTGCGGGAGCTGCATTTGATGTATTCGAAAGTGAACCACCTGCTCCGGACCATCCATTCCTGAATCATCCTAGCATCATCGTCACACCTCACCTTGGGGCATCCACTGTTGAGGCACAAGAAAACGTAGCGATTGACGTATCCGAACAAGTTCTTCATATTTTGCGCAATGAACCGTTCAAGAACGCAGTTAACATGCCGGCTGTTGCACCAACCGTGATGAACAAGTTGCAGCCTTACTTCAAACTGGGTGAAACGTTAGGGAGTTTTGCAGCACAGATTACACAAAATGCAGTGCAGGAGATTCGGATCGATTATGCTGGTGAACTTTCTGAAGTAGATACATCTCCTCTTACGCGTTACATTGTGAAGGGTATTCTAGCCAGACATTTGGGTGGGGAAGCCAATATCGTCAATTCGATGCATTTGGCTAAAATCCGTGATCTGAATGTCGTTGTAAGCCAAACCTCCGCAACCAAAGGATTCACTAACCTGATTACCGTAACATTGGTTACAACTCAGGATGCTGAGGAACGCCGTGTAGCGGGTACACTCCTTGCAGGTTATGGAGAGCGTATCGTTCGTCTGGATAAATTCCCGGTAGATATCGCTCCGGAAAGTCATCAAATCTTGATCTCACATAACGATAAACCAGGTATTATCGGTCGTGTAGGCACACTGCTTGGACAAAATGAGGTCAACATTGCATCCATGCAGGTTGGACGTAAAATTATCGGTGGTGCAGCAATCATGATTCTGACCGTAGATAAAGCTGTTCCAAAAGATGTGCTCGTGCAGCTTGCTGCGTTGCCTGAGATTAATACTGCTGTTGAGATCGTGCTAGAATAATCAAACGTTATCTTAAAGGTAAAAAAAGACGGGGCCCTCGTGGTTCCCGTCTTTTTTTGTTGGAACGATACTGATTTCCGTTTCTTTTGCTCACGAGGGAAACAGTCTTGAGCGATTAACTTAACTGAATAATGTTTAGTGTGGATCCAGGAGGAGAAAGAATAGCTGTACCAACAAGCCCAAATAGTTGTAACTGTATTGTTGAACCCGCGGTAACGGTAATTATAAAGTCAGATTGGAGCTGACTGAGAGAAAGTACTGGAGATACTACACTCGCTGGAATTGCTGTTCCGTTAAGTAAAACTCGAGATTGAATAGCAAGTGCAGCTGTCAGATTTATTTTGTATGAGATGTAGTAACGACCTGCATTGGCAAGTGTGAAGGTATCATTTGTCCCATTGATGGTTATACCTGTTCCAATATTTTGGTTATTAGGTAACGGAACAAGTGTACCGCCAAGTATTACAACAATCGTACCAGTAGTATTCTCAGCAAAAGCCGAGTTAGATGTTACAGATGTTCCGGTTGCACCGGTGGCTCCTGTCGATCCTGTGCTTCCGGTTGCACCAACTCCGGTGGATCCGGTAACCCCTGTCGCTCCGGTCACACCTGCGAGTCCCGTCGCTCCGGTTTCACCCGTGGCACCTGTTAGTCCCGTACTGCCGGTTACGCCAACTCCAGTCGCTCCAGTAACCCCTGTCGTACCGGTCACACCTGCGAGTCCCGTCGCTCCTGTTTCACCCGTGGCACCCGTTAATCCCGTACTGCCGGTTACGCCAACTCCAGTCGCTCCAGTAACCCCTGTC
>NZ_JBBOTQ010000016.1:0-108677 GCF_038005685.1 Priestia sp. FSL H7-0729 | reverse complement strand
CGCCCGCGTTAGCCAATCCGCCGTTCGTATTCGGCTGATTCAACTCACCTGCCTGGGGCCCGGCGAGCGCTACCACATCTTCGCCCGCGCCTTGCGCCATGGTGAAGCCAGGTGTGGCCTCGAACGGCATCCAGCCTGCACCTGGAAAATACACCTCTACCCAGGAGTGTGCATCTCCTTGGGAAATGATGTACTGACCAGGTGTATTCGGGTCAGCCATTCCAGACCCAAAGCCCTTAACCCAACGTGCGGGAATTCCCTCTGCACGAAGCAACACAATCATGGCTGTTGAGAAATGATTGCAATACCCCTGCCGTGTGACGAATAGAAAATCGTCCACAAAATCTGTTCCACGCGGTGGCATACGGGTATCCAGCGTATATCCGGCATGAGCAGCCAGATACGTCTTGACGGCTTGCACAGCGTCATACCGAGTTTCACTGCCTTGAATGATTTCCTTGGCGAGCGTCTGCACCCGACCCGGGAGAGATGTGGGCAATTGTAGATACGTCCTCCGAATAGATGCGGGATCTTTCCCTTTATTCGCATTCTCTAACAGACGTAACTGTTCTGGCGATGCCACAGGAATCATGACGTCTGCCGTATAATTTTTAACCGTATTATCATCCCCAGAGCTTGCAAGCCACAACGTTGCGGAATCTCGATTAGATAGCAAAGTACGCATGTTCTCCTCATTATTGCTGTTCTTATCCTGAAACGATACATTCAGTGGGACTCCCCCGGTAAATAACGGATTTGGCCCTTTCCAATCCCGTTTCATCGTGACCGTTTGGCGGATACGCTTCCAATAGGTTTGATTCTCCCAACCATCAGCACGCAGTATTCCGGAGGGACTGGCCGTTTCAAAGCTTTGCTCAGGGTCACTCCAGGTACTACCGTTATAATATGAACGAGTCTCCCCTCGCCAATACGTCACTTCCGGACTCTTCGCTGTAAAAAAGAGGGCATCCCCCTGCACCAGAGGTGCTCCCATAGGAGCATCTGCGGTACTATATCCCGTAACCGCCGTTGTAGCGGGGATACTACTGTGCTGCGTATAACCTGCCCAGCGAGCAATGCGTTCACCCATCTGCTCCAGGGATATGCGTTCCGGTTGAGGTATGGAAGCGAACTGACCAGGTAACGCAGAGAAAAGTACCATACCTGTGGAAGCAACAATGGTTATAACGCTCCAACGGCCATAGGGACTGCCACGATAACTCGGAGTAGTTACTCCTCCGTTGAGGCGTAGTAGCTGGAGCAGAGCCTGAATTAGAAAAGTCCATAACACAGATCTTATTACCGAAGCATATACATCCAACCCCGCAAAGGATTCAAGCAGAAGCAAATATACCAGCGTTGCACTGCCAAACAGCATAACGCTTCTACGTAGCAATACAAGGGATTGCACAGAAGCCATGAGCATGCTCCAGCCGCACATCATGAACAACCCTCTCGTTTCTGTACTAATCGAGTGGAATCGCCAGTTATTTATAAAGGTGTCCATATCCGATGAAAGTACTCCCGGGTATGCAACCGCCCAACGGACAGGATCACTTCCTCCGTACATCAGACATAGCGCAGCAAGTGCAATGAATAATCGGATCAGTACTCCGGTAATCCATCCTGTACGAAATAATCCCGCGAGCAGCAATGCTCCCGTTAATCCCGCCATTACGGACAAGAATCGTTCACTGCCCTGCTGATCTGATGACGTAACAGGATAGATCCACTCCAGAGACAGTATAAGTAAAATGGCCGAAATAAAGATTCTGTACAGGACAGGAATTATAACAGTTCCCCCATCCTTTATGTCCGTCACAGCATTCTGGTTCACAGCTTTATGTACAGAATGGGCCGATTCTAACCTCATACAAGCCGTTGAACCTTTGTCGGACACAATGGAATTCGGTTGCTGGTTACCATTACGCTCCCACATCTGTTACCTCCACCTTTCCCAATGAAGATAACGCATGGTCTGTAACCGCATGGATCGACACCCCACTGTGACGAAACTGCTCCAAAGGATAGCTGTCATATCCCAATCCAGTCACCGATCGATCTGTTGTTGATCCTGACTGGATCGCTTCAGTCAGCTGCACCTCTACGCGGTGACCTGACCCGATTGCAGACATGATCCATTCCGCCAAAGCCTGATCCAGCTTACCTGTGAGAACCACAATTCGCGAACCACTTGCCAGTCCATCCAGCATATCTGTTCGGAGCGAAACAGAGACAGATCGTGCCTTGGCTATGCGCGCCCCCGCTAGTTTGTCCAGTCCATGATTCTCAGCATCTGCATGGAAAGGCCCATGCTGCCATGGATCTTGTGCATCATAGCTCTTATCTCCGCCTTCCATCCACAGTTGATAAGGAATATCATCCCGCTCAGCGGTATGAATCCAGCGGGCAGCTGTACGAACCACTCGTTCAAAAGCAGGTGCATTCATGATCTCCGGCTGTTTTACGTCGTAACCCGACGCACCTTCATACACAAGGATGCCTAGTGAAGCCAGATCCGTGGTATCGGGCAGAAAGGTCTGGAGTTTTCCCGTTTTGGCTGTACTTTTCCAATGAACACGTCCCAGGGGGTCACCTTGCTGATATTCGCGGAACTCAGGGCTACGGTTTCCCTGGTTATTTCTTCGCTCCGACAGAGTCCCTTCGATCATCGCTGCAAATTCTGCTGAATCGCCATTCCCCCAAGCTGTTGCTTGCGGAACAACAATCAAGGGTGTACCTCCTGCGGTCTCTGCGGAGAGCGTATTCCAGCCAAACATATCACCCCAGTACAATCTGCCCGTATCCCATCTGTAGACTCCTCGGCGTAAACCAGAACATTCATATTGATAGGTAAATTGTCGCCGTGTTCCCGGGAAAATCAATTTGCGATGAACACCTGCAGGTGAGTTCTCACACAGAACGATCCATAACAATGGAATACGGCAATCGAATTCCAACTCGACCAGAACCCGTACCCGCTCACCTGCCTCAATCCGGTCTGCGTGTATTTTCCGTCGGATGTGAATACGCCGTGGTCTGAACCAGTGGAGAAACAGACCTCCTGTGAACATCAGGAAAGCCATAATGGATAGAAACAACGCCGCTTTGCCCCCATGCCACTGATACAAGGAAGCGAAAGCAACTACCAAGACAGCACTCACCATCCGTTGTCCCAGCGCATCCATTACCTCCGTCCCCTTCCCTGTGACGCCATTTGTACAGGAACTGGGACCGATGACAACGCTTCTTCAATGACTTGAACCTGCCCCCAAACCTCCGCTCTGTTCTGGGCCTTCAATTGAATACGATGTGAAAGAACAGGCACAGCCACTTCTTTCACATCATCCGGAATGACATAACTGCGTCCTTGCAGGTAGGCAAATGACTGCGCCGCTGCCATCCAGGCTAGCGTTCCACGCGGGCTGATGCCCAGTCTGACCGCCGGAAGGCTGCGAGAGGCTACAGCAACGGCCACCAGATACTGCTTGATGACCGGATCAACATGTACCTGTTTGACTTCACGTTGCATGGCTACGACTTCTTCAGCAAGCAGGACAGGACGAAGTTCATCCAGTGCTTCTCTACCTTGCATGCGGCTTAGCAATTCCAATTCCTGTTCCGGATCGGGATACCCCAGTCCAATCCTCATGATAAATCGATCCAGTTGCGCTTCAGGCAGACGGTAAGTACCCTCGAACTGTAACGGATTCTGCGTCGCCAGCAGAAAGAACGGGCGTGGCAGGGCATAGGTTGTGCCATCAACCGTAATACGTCGTTCCTCCATGGCCTCCAGCATGGCAGACTGGGTACGGGGTGAAGCGCGGTTTATTTCATCAGCCAGGACAACGTTGGACATGACAGGTCCGGGCCGAAACTTGAATTCACCTGTATGTGGATGATAGATTGAAGTGCCCGTAACATCTGCGGGCATGACATCGGACGTGAATTGAATACGGCCCATGGAGCAGTCCAGCGCAGAAGCGACGGCACGAACCAGCATGGTTTTCCCGGTGCCCGGCACATCTTCCAGAAGTACATGCCCCCCACTGAGCATTGCAGTGAGCACATAACGAATCTCTGTTTTTTTGCCAATAATCACACTCTCAACACGCTTCATGACCCTGTTTAACAATTCAACCGCATGTTCATGTTCCATTCGGATATAAGACATTTCTCCTGATCTCCTTCCATTCCTGAGCCATAGTAATCTATGATTCAGTGTTGCCCGGAAGTAGAGAGAATAGTCCTGCAAGCATGATTTTCTTCAGATCATTTTATACTTAAATATGAGATTCATTGCTGAAATGGATCTGGAAGAGCCCGCCTTTACCGTCCACTCTGCCTCATTACTGGTTAAGGAATCCACTTTTAATCCCATCTGTTCCAGTAACTCACGTAACGGAACCCAGATCGTCCCCCCCTGACTCTGTACTGCTCCCGTTTCAATTCCCCCTGTTGAGCTCAGTGTTCCGCTCACACTGTCTGCATGAATCGTTCTTTCCTTCCATACTGCTGTGGCTGTCCTTGTCTCCGGGTCCCAGCGAGTACTGCCCCCGAATTTTTTCATGAATGTACGCAAAGGCACCATGATTCGCTGACCTTCCATGCGAAACTCGCCTGGTTGCAATGTAGCCGCGGCTAATCCCACCTCTACCTTCAGCTTCTTGGTTGCAAGCCACAACGTCGCATTTGCTTCTACATGTTCTGCAATCCATGCCTTTCCAGGCGCTTTGCGGGATTTATACTTCCCATCTGGATGTGTACGGAACTGAACCGGTTGATCCGTACTCTTGATGATGTCAAAACGGTATCCGTGATCACGATAATATTTGATAATACCGGGAAGTGCCTTTACCGTTTCAGCATGTGCACCACCGTCATGCATCAGGACAATGACTGAACGTGCTCCCGCAGGTACTTTGGTCGAATTTTTAAGGATTTCTTTGGCAGGAACCCCTTTTCGTTTGGAATCCCCACTGTCAACATTCCAGTCCATAACGGTGTATCCGCCCAGTTGCAGCAAGTCAAAATAACTCTGGTCAAAATGTCCGTAGGTACCTCCTGGCGCTCGCACCAGATTCGGACGGAAGCCCGTGATACGCTCCAGCACGTCCTCTGTCTGCTTGATCTGTTTCCAGAATACTTTAAAATCACTATACAGCTGTTCGTATTGATGATTGAACGTATGATTGCCTAAAGCATGTCCTTCCTCCACCATTGACCGGATTAGCTCAGGATAACGCTCCGCTTGCTCGCCCAGCACAAAAAATGTAGCCGGAACCTGCTCCTTGTGTAAAATATCCAATACTTCACGGGTATGGTTACCCGGTCCGTCGTCAAAACTCAGATAGACTACCTTGTCTTGCTTATTCTTTGCTGCCGAGGAAGGCTCTGCTGAGCCGGAAGCAGAAGATGCATCAGCTATGACTGCATACGCAGAAAATGCAGCATATACAGCGAATGCACATAGCAATATCGCAATCCGCACTAGAAAGACAGACCATTGTCCAGATAAAAACGTATGTATGGTTGTTAAGGAGATTTCCTCTTTTTCCTTGATTCTCAATTCCGGTCTCTGTACCATTAACGAATCGACCTCCACCGTCTCTAGTAATTTGCTGATAGACTTCAGCAGATTTGTTAGAATTATATGGAGACGCCATTGAAAAAAGACGCGATTTTGTTTAATAATTTTTCACAATTTGGTATGGAGCGTGATTGATTCTTCGCTGCGGATTAGGTAGCATAATGGACAGGCAGAGCGTATTCAAAACACCTTGGAGAGGAATTAGGCTCCCACCCCGTCTTCAGGAGAGTGAAATCTATTGGAATTGCTTGAGAAGATCCAGCATCTGTTTGGATCCTACGGATACAGCGTATTGTTTTTTGGCTTGTTGCTTGAATTCATCGCACTTCCCTTTCCCGGTGAAACGACGATGGCTTACGCAGGGTTTCTCTCCTATAAGGGACATCTTGATTTTGGAGTCCTCACCATACTGGCTTTTCTGGGAACGACGATTGGCATGACTATCACTTATTTTATTGGAGCCAAAGCAGGACTGCCCTTTATAACACGATACGGAAAATGGTTTCTGCTAAAACAGGACAAGCTTGATAAAACGCAAAAGTGGTTTGCCAAGTATGGTAATGCCTTGATCTTCATCGGTTATTTCATTCCGGGTGTAAGACATTTCACCGGATATTTTGCGGGTATAGCCGCTGTTCCGTTTCGCAAGTTCGCTCTATACGCCTATTCAGGCGCACTGTTTTGGGTTGTACTTTTTCTGGGCATTGGCAAAATATTCGGCCCCCAGTGGAATGCCGTATTCCATCTGGCTCATCAATATGCAGCGTATATCGTGGGAGGAATTGGCCTATTGCTCATCGTAGCCGTGCTTTACCGTTACCGCAAAGCATGGGCATCAAGGTCCACCGTATCCAAATCAGCCCCTGTTCGACAAAGACAAAAGTAAATGCGGACAAACGTCCATCTATAAAAACAAGCAAGGAGTCGCGAGTAGTCGCGGCTCCTTTTTTTTCATTTTTCTGAAACAGTGCACGGACGATTCATTCTTTTTTGTTTTTTGTGATAATACGAATTCATCCAGGTCATACTAACTTGCAAATATAGGGTGTATAGGGAGGTGAAGGTATGCGCGAATCGAAACTGGACCATCAAGATCACAGGCCAATCTCTCCGGATCTTCGCGAAAATATGGAATACTGCAAGCGCGTGATGGGGAACAGCAACGACTTGATGATGCGCCCTCTCCAGTGTCTACATAAATGGCCTGCCGTCATGTTGTACATCGATGGGATGGTTGATGTGAACATTCTGAATCATTCCATCATGGAATCATTATTACAAAAACATGATCTCCCTGATTTCTCTGCCGACGCTGAGCATCTCAGTTACCTTCAGAATGATATCCTCATCGCCAGTAATGTCATGCTGGTGGATGATATAGAGGATGTGCTGAATGCACTTCTTTCGGGATCGGCCATTTTATTGCTTGAAGGGTCAGTAAAAGGGTTGAAAATTGGTGCAGCAGGATGGGAAGATCGATCCGTTGGAGAACCCGTCTCTCAAACCGTCGTTCGTGGACCGATGGAGGGCTTCAATGAGAACCTGCGTACCAACACCTCATTGATTCGCAAACGAATCCGCGACCCTCATCTTTGGATCGAAGAAAGAGAAATTGGTCGAGTAACCAAGACTCGGGTGGCTGTGCTCTATCTGGAACACATTGTGGATCAGGAGATTGTCAAGGAGCTTCGTCAACGGCTCGATGAGATCGACATTGACAGCATCCTTGAGAGTGGCTATATCGAGGAACTGGTACAGGACAAGACGGGAACGATTTTCCCCACAGTCTACAATAGTGAACGACCGGATACCGTGTCTGCCGCTTTGCTTGAAGGGCGAGTTGCAATCATTGTGGATGGGACACCATTTGTATTACTTGTTCCCGCTTTGTTTGTTCATTTCTTCCAGTCACCAGAGGACTACTATCAACGAGCAGATATCAGTACACTGATCCGAATGATCCGCTATCTGGCATTTTTTATCGCACTGCTTGCTCCATCCTTTTATATAGCCATTACCACGTTCCATCAGGAGATGCTGCCTACCAACCTGCTTATCAGTTTGGCGGCTCAGCGAGAGGGCGTCCCTTTTCCCGCTTTTATTGAAGCCCTCCTAATGGAGCTAACTTATGAGATTCTGCGTGAAGCGGGCATTCGGATACCGAAAACAGTCGGTCAGGCCGTATCCATTGTGGGAACGCTTGTTATTGGTCAAGCTGCGGTAGATGCGGGAGTTGTATCTGCTGCAATGGTCATTATCGTATCCATCACTGCGATATCGAGCTATGTAATCCCAGAAAATGGGCTCTCCATCTCCGTACGTATTTTACGGTTCGTATTAATGATATTGGCCGCTGCCTTTGGATTCTATGGCATCCTGATTGTGCTCTTAATTACCGTGACCCACCTCTGTAGCTTGCGTTCTTTCGGGGTGTCCTACATGTCTCCTTTTGCACCTTTTATTCAGAAAGATCTCAAAGACACGATCTTTCGTGTGCCCTGGTCCCATATGAAAACTCGCCCACTCTCTACTCATGCAACCAATGAAGTCAGACAGTCCACTAAAAAAACGAAGCGGTAGAAATTCGGTAAGGAGTGCCTATCCATGAACAGATGTTTACGCTTAATTTTATCCTTTGCCCTTCTGCTTCCTCTCCTTACCGGATGCTGGGATCGCCAGGAATTGAATGAACTCGGCATTATGCTGGGTCTCGGCGTGGACAAAGATGGCGATATGATCAAAGTGAGTGCTCAGGTCGTTGTTCCCAATGAGGTATCTTCCAAGGCGGGGGGAGGGAAAGGTACGCCCGTTACACAGTATGAAGCATCCGCCTACACCTTATTTGAAGCCATTCAGAAATTAACGGAAACTAGTCCGCGCAGAATTTTCCTTGCACATATACGAGTTCTCGTGTTTGGCGAAGAATATGCGCGCAAAGATGGAATATACGACGTTATCGAAGCGTTAATGCGTGAGCCTACAGCTCGACCAGATTATTACGTTATGGTGGCGAAGAACACAACCGCCTCACATGTACTTGATGTACTTACACCTTTGGATAATATTCCAGCTGAGAAGTTATTCAACTCCCTGGATGTATCTTCCAAAACCTGGTCCCCAACCACTACGGTAACCGGGGATGAATTAATGGAGTTTATGTTATCTCCAGGCATCCAGCCTGTCATTACGGGGATAGAGATCATCGGGAACAAAGAACAAAGCGGTCGTAAAGAAAATATCGCCACCATTCGATCACCTGCAAGACTCAATACAACGGGACTAAGTGTATTTCACAAAGACAAGCTGATTGGTTGGTTAACGGAGGATGAATCCAAAGGCTACAACTACATCCGTGACAATGTGCAATCTACCGTTAACCATATGCCCTGTCGTAATAAAGGTAACGTGACGTTTAAGGCACTTCGTACAACTACGAAGAGAAAAGCCAAACTCGTAAATGGCAAACCTGTAATCCACATTGATCTCAAAAATGTCTCTTCCATCGGTGCTGTTGAATGTGGAATCAAGATCGGTTCAATGAAAGTCCTCAAAGAACTCGAAACAGATAGTGAAGAACGGTTAGTCGAACTGATGCAGAAATCTGTTAATTCAGTAAGACGCAAATTCCATGTCGACATTTTTGGTTTTGGACAGGAAGTGTACCATGCAGATCCCAAGTTTTTCAAAACGGTCGAAAACGACTGGGATAAATATTTTGAAGAACTGGATATTAAATACACTGCCAATGTGCAGATCAAACGTGTAGGTACACTGGACGATTCATTTAAAAACCAGATGAAGGAGTGAGAGAAGTGTGCTGATTACCATTGCAGTTATCGTCGTAGCGGCAATTATTGGCTGGATTGATCTGCCTGGCCTTATTCGCCGGAAGGAATGGAAGGAAGTCGCCGTATACTCTGCCATGCTTCTCACTGCTACATTCTTTGGTGTCATTGCATCTAATCTATGGGAGTTTCCCAGTCCCCTCTACATCATTATGTGGATTTATGATCCCGTGAACCATTTATTAGCCCGTTTGACTGGAACTTAGGAAGGAGGGAGGGTACATCATGCTCGAAAAAGGACGGATCGGTACACGACAATTATCCACCCTTACATTTATGTTGGTCGTTGGAGATATGATGCTGATCTACCCTTCCGTTATCACATCCTATGCCAAGCAAGATGCCTGGATATGCGCTCTTATTGGCGTTCCACTGGGAATGGCGCTCATGGCTCTGATTATAAAATTAGGCAGTATGCATCCGGAGAAAAATCTGGTACAACTTGCTCGAAGTACATTGGGTTTTTGGCCTGGCACCCTGTTTTCCTGCTTCTACCTGTTCTTCTTTTTGATTGGCACAGCTACACATACCAGGGAAGTCGGGGATTTCATGACGTCCCAGATCTTCCAGTACACCCCTATTCGTGTCATCATACTCATTTTTGTGATTGCCATCGGTTGGGCTGTGTACCATGGCTTGGAGACTGTCGCGAGAACGAGTGAATTACTCATGCCTATCGCTATATTGTTCATCGTGATACTGGCTTTCTGTCTTCTTCCACAGGTGGACACCAGTAATCTTAAGCCCGTAACAGATACGGGCGTTGTCCCCATAGCGCAGGGCATTCTGGTTAGCATCATATATCCCATCGGCGAAACCATTCCCATTTTGATGATCCTGCCCTATGTTACACGGAGCCGTCATCTGATGCGTGACATGATTATTTCAGCAGGGCTCGGTAACCTGATTCTTGCCATTTTAGTTACGATATCCATGCTCGTACTCGGCCCCTTCCTTACCCAACATAATATATACGCTTCGTTTATTTTATCTCAGAAGATTAGCATTGGCGGATTTTTTGAACGAATTGAGGTGATTATGGCTAGCTCTTGGCTCATCTCTACCTACTTCAAAGCGATAATCTACTTATACGCTTTTATTGTTGGATGCGCAGAACTCTTCAAGCTAAAGCAGTTCAAGATGCTCATTCTCCCCTCGACCTTGCTCGTATATGGAATGGCCAATCTCGTTGCGCCGAGTCTGACATTTATTATCATCACCATCGTTCCGTACTGGGTAGACTGGGACACAACATTAGGTATCATTCTTCCCGGTATACTGTTTTTGATAGCATTAGTGAAGTCCCGCAGAAAATCCAACTCAACACCCCAACCAACAACTGAAGGATAACTCCGGAGGCTAATTAGGACATTCATTCATGGAAAGGAGCAGAAGAACATGCTGATACAAGAAAGACTCACCATACGGCAGTTCACACTGCTCACTTTCCTGGTCATGGTTGGAGACATGATTCTGATCTACCCTTCACTCGTTACGGCAATTGGCAAGCAAGACGCATGGCTCTGTTCTCTGCTTGGTCTGCCCATTGGTCTTGGGATCATGTGGGTTCTCTATAAACTCCACCGAACATATCCCCAATTATCTCTTTTTGAAATCTGTACCAAGATACTTGGCACCTGGGTCGGTTCTGTACTTTCGGCTGGCTATCTGTTTTATTTCGCCATTGGTGCAGCCATATGTGTTCGTGAGGTCGGTGATTTCATGACCACCCAGATCTACCTTCAGACACCCATCCGGGTCATTATTCTGATGATCGTCTGTTCCTTGGTCTGGGGATTAATGCATGGTTTTCGCACAATAGGATTAACTTCAGAACTGTTAACGCCCATCGTTGTCGTATTTATAGCTTTTCTCTTTTTGGGGTTACTTCCTCAAGCCCAAAGCGCAAATCTTCAGCCATACTTTGACATGCCCTGGATACGCCTAATTGAGTCCACGATCCGAGGAGCCTTCACTTCCTTTGGTGAACTAATTGTTCTTTCGGTGTTTCTCCCATATGTGAACCCCGGGTCCAATTTCAAACGAGACTTTTTGCTGGCTACCTTCTTAGGAGGTTTATTGTTAAGCTTCCTATTGCTTCTCTCACTTATGGTGATTGGGCCAACAGTGACGCAGCACAGCATCTATATCTCTTACGTCCTTTCCCAAAAAATTAATATCGGTAATTTCTTCGAACGAATCGAAGCAGTCATGGCTATCGCCTGGTTGATCTCTACCTATTTTAAAACCCTGATGTATCTATTCGCTTTTGTGCTAGGCACGGCACAATTATTTCGATTAAAGACGTATAAGCCTCTCATCTTGCCTTCTTCTCTGCTGTTATTTGCCTTGGGTGTGCTGATCGCTCCAAATGTTATTTTCTATACAGATACTATCATGCCTGCTTGGGTAGATTGGGATATCACCGTCAGCTTCATTATTCCACTCTTCCTCTTACTGGTTTATCGTATTCGTTCCCGCAACCGCAAAACGATCTCCTCGAATCGTATAGTTCCTTAGACATAAGTTGCTGATAACATGCTACAATCCGACAACGAAAAGGCTGTGCTCGCGGAATTTACCGTGAACACAGCCTTTGATAGTTTGTTGAACATTCTGCCGGGCAGACTATATGGCCTTCAAAGCCTCAAGTGCAGCCTCAATATGTCCTTTGACACGAACCTTGGACCAATCCTTGATCAATTTCCCCTCTTCATCAATCAGAAAAGTGGAGCGAACCATACCCATGTACTCCTTGCCGTACATTTTCTTCAGCTGCCATACACCGTATTGCTCGGCTACTATATGCTCTTCATCTGATAACAAGGTGAACGGCAGTCCATACTTGGCGATAAACTTGTCATGCTGTTTCATCGGGTCTGTACTAATCCCGAGAATGACGGTGTTCAGCCCTTCAAATTCAGCATGTCGATCCCGGAAATCACATGCCTGTTGTGTACAGGACGAAGTCATATCCTTAGGGTAAAAATAAAGCAGCACCCGCTGTCCGCGGTAATCCGAAAGCTTCACCGGTTCTCCCGTACTGGACGGAAGCTCAAATTCCGGTGCCAATTCGCCTACAGTTAACGTCATGTCAATTCCTCCCTAGTCTAGCCCACGAATTGCGTTGAGGGCATTTTATGATCCTGCTCCACGATACCGTTTCACGCCATAATTCCACAAAAGCAAACCCACGGAACCAAACACCAACCCCATCACAGGTGTCAGCAGTGCCATGCGATGCATCTCGGATCTTTCCAGGAACAGTGCCGCTGGATAAATGCCAACGAAGGCAAACGGAATGACCCAGGTCAGCAGCACCTGAATGGCACGGTTGTAGATCGTTACCGGGTAACGCCCATATCCCTGGATGTTATACATCAATGGCAGAATACCCGTTGGTGCGTCCGAATAAAAGGACAACGAAGTCAATGTGGTATAGATGCCGGCATAGATCATGACTGAGCTAAGTGCCAAGATAATCAAGGCAGGGACATGCCACCATTCTAGCACCAGACCCATCTCTGCTCCGCTGAAGATCATGATGATCAAGCCGATAAACGAGCCCACGAGTGCAGGCGGGTCTACATTTTCAAGCAGGATCTGGAACAGATTATGTGCAGGGCGTGTCAGGATACGATCCATCTCGCCTTTGACGATATACCGCTCACTGAATCCCCACAGATTGATAAAACAACTGAAAATGCCATAGGGCACCATAAAATATCCATAAACAAAGAGCACTTCACTCTCACTCCAGCCGCCCAGGTTATCCGTATGGCGGAAGACCACAAAGATAAAGATCAGGTTGGTTGCCTGGAACAGCAGATCCGATAGGATCTCCACCCAGAAATCAGCACGGTACGTGAGTCGTGTTTTCATGTAGTTCTTCAAATATTCCCAGATCAGACCCATATAGTACATTCCGTTATCCCCCTTGCACGAACAGACGCTTGCGCGCCTTACGCCAGATCAGTACCATCGGAAGCAGCAACACGGCAAACCAGAACACCTGAATACCGAGTACATTCCAGATGGCGGTACCTTCCACTCTTCCAGTGAAAACCGAACCGGGCAGATACGTAATGGCCTGAAAAGGCAATACCTTCATCACCGCGGACATCCAGCCTGGATACAGGCTGATCGGGATGATTAGACCGGAGAACAGATCAACCACGACGCGTTTCATGCGCATCATGCCTTCATTATTCTCCACAAAGAATGCCGCCAGTCCCGTAATCACATTAATCTGGGAATTAATGAGGAAACTGAAGAACAGCATGACGAGAAAGCCAATCCACGCTGACGGCGCCGTAGGCAGTTCAACCGGGAACAGCAGAATGGCAATGAGCATCCCCGGAATCATGAGCAGCAGGAAGCGGAAAATGCCTTCGCCAAGCCCCTGCATCATTTTGACCATAACGTAATTGATCGGCCTGATGAATTGAATCGCAATGGAGCCATCCCGTATGTCTGCGGCAATCTCCCGGTCCAGGTTGTTAAAGTAAAAAGCACGTGCCATCCAGGATACAGCGATGTAAGTCGTCATCTGTGCTGCCGTGAAGCCCCCAAGTTCACCACTGCTGCCGTAAATGGCTTGCCAGGTAAAGTAATACACGCCGATATTCAGCGTATATATCAAAATGCCAGAGTAATAATTCACCCGGTATGCCAGCATCGTTAGAAAACGGATGCGCATAAAATCAATAAATGCACTATTCATCTCAGGATACACCCACCGCTTCTTTCCCTGCTCCCACAATCTCGGGACGCTCGGCGGAACCGGACTGGTAGATACTCCGCACAATCTCATCCGTGTTGATCTCGATAATCTGAATATCGGTAATATCAGCCTGTCCAACGACACGTCCGAGTACATCCGAAACATTCAGTTCAAGCGGAATCCATACCGATGCGGACAATTCATTCTCTACCGTCCAACGCACAGGCAACGCAGCAGTCCATTCCTGCATCTGACTGATGTTGTGAGCTGAGCCAAACTTGAAGCGGATTTCCCGTTCCTTGCCCCATTGGGACTTCAGATGATCGAGACCACCATCATAGATGATGTTGCCTGCATCCAGCATGATGACCCGGGAACACAAGGCCTCAATGTCCTGCAAATCATGGGTTGTGAGCAAAATAGTCGTTCCATGCTCCTTGTTCATGTCTTTCAAGAAATCCCGAATTTCCGACTTTACGACAATATCCAATCCAATGGTTGGCTCGTCCAGAAAAACAATACTCGGGTTGTGCAACAATGCTGCCACTAACTCACAGCGCATGCGCTGACCGAGACTGAGTTTCCGTACTGGACGGCTTAGCAGATCCTGAAGCTGCAATCGCTCAACCAGTTCATCGAGCCTTTTACGGAAATCGACTTCTCCGACACGATATACTTTGCGCAATAAATGGAAGGATTCGATAACGCCAATATCCCACCACAATTGACTGCGCTGACCAAAAACAACACCAATATTCTGTACAAACTTCTCCCGTTCCTGATACGGAACATATCCACCAACTGATATTTGCCCTGAAGTAGGCACCAAAATGCCGGTCAACATCTTGATTGTTGTTGATTTACCGGCACCGTTCTCCCCAATATATCCGCATATTTCGCCCTGCGGAATCTGAAATGAAATATCATTTACAGCCAATACCTCTTGGTATTGACGTGCAAACAGGTCCTGGAACGCGCCCTTCAGCCCACCTCGGCTTTTCTGGACGCTAAACGACTTGCGCAAATCTTTGACATCAATCGCCAGCATGATTATACCTCACTTGGATTTTGTTGAAATTGCTTGTAGCCCAAAAAGAAATTATAATGGTATCAGTCAAAATTCAGCAATACCCGAACTCGTTTTTTTATTTCATCTCAAATACAAAGGAGAGCTAGCATGACCAGAAAGACGAAGAGAACCATCTGGATTTCTCTTGCCGCCTTCGTGTTGATTATCGGAGGAGCTGCGGCATACTATTTCGGTTCTATTCTCAATCAGTTGGACGGTTTGGCAAAAGACGGTGACGAATCCCCATTCGCCGGTATCGAGAATGTGGAGAAAGTAAATACGCCTGACCCTCCCAAATGGGAAGGCACAGAAACGGTAAATATTCTCGTTATGGGTGTTGATGCGCGCGGATTGAAAAAAGGTGAAGTTCCCCGCTCCGACAGCATGATGGTCGTATCGCTTGACCCTCTTACCAAAAAAATCAATCTGTTCTCCATTCTTCGCGACACATACGTCGATATTGACGGGTATGGCAAGGAGCGGATCAACACCGCCATTACTCATGGCCCTAACGCAGCCATGCAAGCTGCCGGCGATCTGCTCGGCATTCCTGTACAGTATTATGTGTATACGGATTTCCAGGGATTCATCAAATTGGTGGATGCCGTTGGCGGTGTCGATTTTGATGTGGAGAAAGACATGCACTATACAAGTAAAGCAGACAATAACGAATACGATATTGATCTCAAAAAAGGATATCAACATCTGGATGGCGAGACTGCCCTCATGTACGTTCGTTTCCGTCATGATGCAATGTCGGATTTCGCTCGTTCCGAGCGTCAGCGTGAATTGCTGAAAGCCGTAACGGCAAAAATGCAGTCCACGACTACCATTGCCAAACTGCCTGCCATTCTGGAACAGGTCAATCCGTATGTAGATACGAATCTGACGCTTTCCGATATGTGGAAGCTGGGTGGACTTGGATACCAGAGCAGCATGAACGGCAGTGAGCAGATCCCACCAATGAACCTGTTGAAAGAAGAACGTACAGCCGGCGGTGCACAAGTATTGACGGTTACAAATGAAGAAAAATTGAAGCAGCATATTCAGGATATTATTCACCCGCCTGCTACAACGGATGATAGTACGACCAGCACCGAAGATAAAACAGCCAGTGGTGACGATCAGAAGTCAGAACAACCGGCTCAGTAATCTAAACATGCAGAGGGCAGCCATTACGCTGCCCTCTCGTTGTGCCCAGTTATAATATTATGAGAAAATCATCATATCTTTCTGTGGCTTGTACCTTTATCATATTTTGAATTACGAAAGGAAGTTATCTTATGAAACCATCACGTTCCCGTTCCGAACTTCTATACGCAGAAACACTTGAGCATATTGTAGGAGGTGTGAACAGCCCTTCACGCTCGTTCAAAGCCGTTGGTGGCGGTGCACCTGTATTTATGAAAAAAGCCCAGGGCGCCCACTTCTGGGATGTTGATGACAATCGTTATATTGATTATCTGGCCGCTTACGGTCCGATTGTTACAGGACATGCCCACCCTCATATTACGCAGGCCATTACGGAAGCTGCAGCAAATGGAGTACTGTATGGTACCCCAACAGAACTTGAAATTAAGCTTGCCAAAATGTTGAAGGAAGCCATTCCTTCCATGGATAAGGTTCGTTTTGTGAACTCCGGTACAGAGGCGGTCATGACCACAATTCGGGTAGCTCGTGCCTACACCAAGCGCAACAAGATCGTAAAGTTCGCCGGATGTTACCACGGTCACTCGGATCTGGTGCTTGTGGCTGCCGGTTCTGGCCCGTCCACGCTGGGTATCCCGGATAGTGCAGGCATTCCCACCAGCATTGCGCAAGAGGTCATCACCGTGCCTTACAATGACCTGGATAGCCTGAAAGCTGCACTGGAGCACTGGGGTGACGATGTTGCCGCGGTCATGGTTGAACCGATTGTTGGTAACTTCGGTATGGTGATGCCGGAACCCGGCTTCCTGGAAGGTCTCTGTGCGATGACACGCGCCAACGGCTCACTGGTTATCTATGACGAGGTTATCACGGCTTTCCGTTTCCATTACGGTTCTACGCAGACGTATGCGGGACTCAATAATCATGCGGAGATTGAACCGGATCTGACGGCGCTTGGTAAAATTATTGGGGGCGGCCTGCCAATTGGCGCTTATGGCGGACGCAAACATGTTATGGAGCAGGTTGCTCCGCTCGGCCCTGCTTATCAGGCAGGAACGATGGCTGGTAACCCTGCATCCATCTCGGCTGGTATCGCATGTCTGGAGGTCCTGCAAGGCGCGGGTGTATACGAAGAGATGGAACGCCTTGCTATCGACCTGACAGCAGGTCTACAGGCTTCTGCTGACCGTCATGGGATTGCACTGACGATCAATCGGATTCGCGGTGCATTCTCCACCCACTTCTGTGACCATCCCGTTACGAATTATGATCATGCTCAAGACACGGATGGAGAACTGTTCGCTTCCTTCTTCCGTCACATGCTGGACCGTGGCATTAACCTCGCTCCATCCAAATATGAGGCCTGGTTCCTGACCACGGCTCATACAGACGAGGATGTTCAAGCAACATTGGAAGCTGCTGAAGCTTCCTTCAAGGCGATGGCTCAGGAATAACCCGAATAATTAATTCTCATTCAGATGTAACCTACAAAATAGTTGAGAGACAGCAACTACGAAAAGAGGCGTCCAACAAGTGTTCAACTTGTGCGGACGCCTTTGTTTTTTACAAATAGGGTGATTGTCTAGATAGGGTTAGGATGAGATGTTATGCAACACCTTCAAGCGTAGCTTATTGAATTGATAGGGTGCACTGTTATGATCCTGCCATTACTTAACTTATCTCTGACTGATCTGCAGTTTCAAAATCTCCTCCCGGATTACCTGCATACCCTCTTCGATTCGCTGCTTCGGCACATTGGAGATGTTCAATCGCAGCATATGATCCTCATGCACCTGATATGTCCCCTCCGGATAATACCGTTCAGTCGTATCAACGATGACTCCACGCTTTTGGAGCCTGGACAGCAGAACACGAAGCGGCATATCACTCGCCAAAGGTAACACCGTATGCTCCCCTCCTGTTCGAGGAGCGTCCATAAACGGAGCAAAGTCTGGATATGAGTCCAGTTGCTCATGCACCGTGTGCATCCGGGCAGCATAGCGGTTACGAATCACTTTCCTGTGATGAGCAAACATTCCACTGTGCACATAGATCTCCAAAGCAGCTTGAGACAAGACGGAAGTGTCGATATCGAGCATTTTTTTGTAAGCACCAAACGATTGAATTAGAGGTGAGGGCAGAACTGCTACACCAATGCGCAAGCCTGGAAACAAAATTTTGGAGTAACTCTTCAGATAGATGACCCGGCCTTCCGTATCATAGGACCATAGCGGGTCCTGTTTCGTATTGTCCTCCAAATCAGCCAGATAATCATCCTCCACCAGATACACATCGTACCGCTGAGCAAGCCGGATCAGTCTCTTTTTCTCAGCAACAGTTAACGATGTGCCAATCGGATTGTGAAAGCGCGGCATGACATAGAAAAACTTAATATCTTCCTCCGCGAACTGACGTTCAAGCGATGCCCAGTCCAGCCCGTCCAGGGCACGTCTGACACCGGCAATAGGCACATTCAATCCACTCAGCAGGGAGGGCATATTGTGATACGTCGGTAGTTCCACCAGTACTCTTCTCTTTCCATTGGGGAAAGGCATCAATGCAAGTACAGCCAATGCCTGCTGCACACCTGATGTGATAAAGAACTGCTCCGTTCTCGCAAACACCTGATAATCCGCAAACTGCTTCTGCAACAGCAGAATAAGCGAAGGTAATCCCTGATCTGTGCCGTACATGAATAGCTCTGCCTGCTTCTTCTCCATCGCCTGATCCACACAATGACGAAAGTCTGCATACGGGAACACCCGTGGATCAGGGGCAGCCGAAGCGAAGTCCAACGATCCCTGCCAGTCCATATCCTGAGCACCTGTCCCATTCTGTACGGCATAATAACCGGATTGAGGTATGGCGTACACCAAATGCCGCTGTTCCAGCCACTCATATGCACGAATTGCTGTGCTTACACTGCATTGATACTGTTCAGCTACAACTCGAACGGCTGGCAATCGAATGCCCTTATCTGCCCACTGGCGACGATCCTGCTGCTGCATCTGTTCCTGAATCCATTGCTTTAACGCCTCGGCAATCACTTCGTATTTTCTCAATGCACCCATCCCTCTCCAACAACTGTACCGATACAGTTTAACCTTTTATCTATTGTAGCACGATGCACCTGGCAGTATATTGAATAAGGCCAGCACATGCCTCGAACCTGACATAATTCGGGATAATGAAAGATAAAGCACTATGACTACTGTATTGGAGGAGCATATATGAACACAGCACAAACTCGGGGATACGCTTATATCGCTGCTGTATTGTACGCGGCTATTATCGGTCTATCTTTTTTATTTGTTAAACTGACTGTCACTGTTGCACATCCAATTGATGTGCTTGCCCACCGATTCGCGCTGTCGTTGATCGTTGTCAGCATTCCTGTCATTTTTGGTTGGATCAAGATCCGACTGAGCCTTCGTGATCTGTGGCGAATCATTCCACTGGGGCTGTTATCTCCCGTCCTATTTTTTGCCTTTCAAGCCTTTGGACTCGTATCTTCCAACTCATCGGAAGCGGGTATTATTCAGGCTATGGCCCCTGTATTCACACTCGTTCTGGCTTCAGTTTTCCTGAAAGAACGCACTTCCACGATGCAGAAGCTGTTCCTGCTTCTGTCTGTTGCTGGAGTGGTCTTTATTTTGATAATGCAAGGAAGTGGCATGTCTATAGGTAACCTGAAGGGTATAGCATTATTGCTGCTATCCACAGTCTGTTTTGCAGGGTATGGTGTGCTTGCAAGGCCATTAACCCAGAAGTATAAACCGATGGAATTAACATGGGTCACACTGATGGTTGGCTGTATTGTGTTTAACGCTGCTTCCCTGATCCGCCATGCTTCCAGCGGCTCCATGATGGATTACATCAAACCATTTGGTGATGCATCCTATCTGGGTGCACTCGCTTATCTGGCGATCCTCTCCACCATGATCTCCACCCTGCTTGCGAGCTATGCCCTGACCCATCTGGAGGCTTCCCAAATGAGTGTATTCAGCAATCTGTCCACGCTCATCTCTATTGTAGGAGGAGCATGGATACTGCATGAACCTGTTGGTGGCTACCACTATATTGGTGCATTGTTAATTATCGCTGGTGTGCTTGGCACCAATATGAGCGGTCGCAAACATAGGCTGGTCAGTGGGATCAAAGCGTGATATAATCCTGGAAATTGTAAACATTTGTTATCCGCGATGATGAAGAGAAGTACATATGTCAGGATGCTACAGAGAGCCGGCGGCTGGTGGGAGTCGGTGCATCGGATATGTGGAAATGGGCTTCGGAGTTCCAAGTTGAACAAAGTCTGTATCCTTTCCTAGGAATACACACTTTCAGTAGGCGAGGCGGCATGTCCAGCCGTTATCCATGGACAGGATATCGATAGGCATGGAAGCTCATAAAAGAGCTCCTGGTAGATACCTCATCCGTATCCCTCAAGCGGGCCGCAACAGAGCGGCCAATGAAGGTGGCACCGCGAGGCACAAGCTTCGTCCTTTATTCTGTTCCCAACCGGGGAATGGGATAAAAGACGAAGCTTTTTTGATTTTTTTGCAGGCTGAAAGGAGGTGATGGTCGTGGAAGACGGCTGGTGGCGACAGCTCAATGTTGAAAAATCACAAAACCAAAGGAGAATAAACCATGAACAAAAACAAGGATATTATTTTGACAGGAGATCGGACTACCGGACAACTTCATCTCGGCCATTACGTAGGCAGCCTGCGCAGTCGGGTACAATTGCAGGAAGAGTACAAAACCTATATTTTACTGGCAGATGTTCAGGCACTCACCACCCACTATGATCAACCTGGCCTGATTGCAGATAGTGTTCATCAAGTCACGCTTGATTACCTCGCCGTAGGCATTGATCCGAACAAAGCTACCCTGTTCATTCAATCCATGATTCCGGAAATTGCGGAATTGACTGTGATCTTCTCCATGTTTGTTACCGTCAATATACTCCGGCATAATCCGACCATCAAGAGCGAAGCACGTGATCGCGGATATACCGACCTGTACTACGGCTTTCTTGGATATCCGGTCAGTCAGGCTGCTGATATTGCATTCTGTAAAGCCACCCTTGTTCCGGCAGGGGAAGATCAGATTCCTCACATTGAGACAGCACGAAAATTGGTTCGCCGGTTCAACGAGTTATACGCTCCCATTCTCCCCGAACCTCGCATTTTGACCGGAGAGCGGCTTGGAGGACTGGATGGCGTTGGTAAGATGAGCAAAAGCATGGGGAATGCGATCTCATTAAATGCAAGTCCTGAAGATGTAAAAGCCAGATTGATCAAGGCCAAGACTGATCCTACCCGCATCCATCGTTCTGATCCAGGACACCCGGATATCTGCCCTGTTTTCGCCTATCATCAGCTTTTCCGCAAGGAGAACGCAGACGAAATACATGCCAGTTGTAGTCAGGGGCGGATTGGATGCAAAGATTGTAAACAGATCGCAGGTGAAGCCATCAATGATCTGCTTGCTCCTTTTCGCGAACAACGGAATTATTATGAACAACGTGATGATCAAGTGAAAGAGATTCTTATCGAGGGTACCCGTGAGGCCAGGAAAGCGGCCCGGGAAACGATGTTAGAGGTAAGAGAAGCCATGGGTATTCGTTATTTCGTCTGACGGTATGAAGCACTCCAATCACGTTAACACTGCTGAGGACAGTCTACTGGGAAAAGGGGACCCCTCAGCATGAAACGAACACAGCCTTCTTTTTTACAAGCTATGATGTTGATTATGTTGTCCGTTGGCTTGATCAGCCACGTTCTGATTATTCCTGCCCTTTTGGCTGCGGCCAAAAGGGATTCTTGGATTTCCGTCCTACTATCGGCCGGACCATTTCTGATATTTGCGCTAATGCTCGCTTATGTCTCTCGTTTCCTCCAGCATCAAACCCTGCACGAATGGCTAACATCCCGTCTCGGCAAGCCCATTGGCATGTTATTTCGAGTTGTTAACACTCTCTTTTTTCTAAGCGTCATCTATTTTACCCTGCATGAAACCACGACTTGGGCCAAAACCAACTACCTGACCGAAACACCCGTTTTGGTAACCAGTATTGCCTTGATGTCTCTCTGTGTCTACGCTGCGTATAAAGGTATTCGCTCGCTTGCCTTTACCGCAGGGTTAATTCTGCCACTCGTTGTCTTGTTAGGCTTCTATGTGTCTATCGTGAATACCCAATACAAGGACTATAGTAGACTGTTGCCTGTTCTTGAACATGGCTGGCATCCCGTTCTTAACGGCATGGTCTACAGTCTTGCAGGCTTGTTTGAACTGCTGTTTATCTGGTACATCCAGCCTCATCTCACCAAACGTATACGGGTATGGCAGTATTTGATGCTCGCAATCATAATTGTGGGATTGACCGTCGGCCCCCTCATTGGGGCAATTGTGGAATTCGATCCTTTTGAAGCCGCCAAAATGAGATATCCCGCCTTCGAAGAATGGCGAATTGCCTCTTTGGGCAAATACATTGCCCAGACCGATTTCTTTTCCATCTACCAATGGCTCGCAGGGGCGTTCACCCGGATTAGTCTGGCTATGTATATTGTAGTAGAAATATGGAATATTAAGAATTCTACCAGAAGGCTTATCAGTTGCATCTCATTAGGTGTCTTTTTTATTCTAAGCATGTTGTACCCAATGGATGATATGACTTTCGTAAATCTTCTGGTCAAATACATATTCCCGTTCAATCTCGTATATCTGAGCGGACTTGCGATTATAGCAACGACGGTTGCCTTTATCCATTCACGCCATCAGAGGAGGAATCATCATGGAGCATCAAAAGATTGACACCACGTCCCATGAAACACTGCTTGCCTCTTTGAAAGAGCAGTTTAATCCCTGCGCAGATGTAGTTGTTCAGACCTTTCCGGTCAAAGATGAATCCGATCAGCCCGTTATTTTGCTCTATTGCGAAGGACTGGTCGACGGGAAACAAATCAACCAATTTGTTATTCCCCGTCTGGAACAGCACTCCATGATCATTGAAGAATCACATCCCAAAGAACTGGGATTAACCTTAAATCCGATTGAGGATATCACAGATTCCAAGAAACTTAATCTGTTGATTTTTAGTGGACAATTACTGATCATTTTCGGTAATGGCGTTCAGTCCTGCAGTCTGGATATCGCTGATATTCCGGGACGAAGCCCAGAAGAATCAGCCATTGAGACATCAGTTAAAGGCCCGCGGGATGGATTCACCGAAGAACTCACGACCAACGTGGCCCTTATTCGCAAACGAATGAAAACCTCTTCAATGTGTTATGAGAAATATGTCAAAGGCGGCCGTACTCAAACTGCCATTGGACTTCTATATGTAAAAGATATTATCAATCCAGACATTCTAAAAGAAGCACGACACAATCTGAATCAGATTGAGATTGACGGCATTATGGGCAGCTCCATCATGGAGCGAGCTGTCATGGGAGGGGTTCGGAGTATTTTTCCACTCACAGATAATACCGAACGGCCTGATTTTGTCGTCGATTCCCTGTTAAATGGACGTTTTGCCGTTCTCATTGAAGGTTCTCCTGTGGCGGTCATCGCACCAACTACACTTTTCAATCAGTTGAAGTCCCCGGAAGACGAAAGTACACCTTTTTTCATCGTTACTTTTGAACGAATCTTGCGCATATCCGGACTGCTGATTGCCTGTTTCTTCCCAGCCTTCTACATCGGCCTAACCAGCTTCAATGTGGAGCAGATCCCGCTACCTCTCTTGGCTACAATTGCGGGTACTCGGATGGGCCTGCCCATGCCGGTGACGCTGGAAGCATTTCTAATGATTTTTATGTTTGAGCTATTTAATGAAGCCGGTCGCAGGTTACCACGTGCATTAGGGCAGACGGTCAGCGTGGTCGGTGGACTTATCATTGGGGATGCTGCCATTCGAGCCGGTATTACATCCCCTACGATTATTGTCACCGTGGCGATCTCGGTCATCTCTAGCTATATTCTGGTGAATACGGTGCTTAGCGGGGCTACTGCTCAAGTTCGGATCGGCATGCTCATTATATCTTCGATTCTTGGATTATTTGGATTCATGATCGGACTGTTCGCTCTGTTGGTACACCTCGTATCCTTGGAGTGTTATGGCGTATCCTATCTGTCACCCGTATCTCCCTACATTCCCGGAGACTTCACTCAGGCCGTATCCATGCCCCCTTCCATGAAGAGAACCAAGCGTCCAGAAGCACTTCACACTCAGGATTCCACTCGCCGGAGAAAACGTTCATGAACAGATGGACGTCCATAAGTGTCCTACTTGTGGGGTGCCTGATCCTGCTAACGGGATGCTGGGATTCCAAAGAGGTACAAAGTATTAACTTCATCACGGCCATCGGAATAGACTATGTGGACAACCAATATATTGCGTATGCCCAATTGATTGACTTCTCCAGTATTGCAAAACAGGATACGCCAACCTCCCGGGAAACAAGGGATATTTGGATTGGACGGGGCGAGGGTACAACACTGAGCATGGCTATTAATGATCTGTATGAAACATCACAACAGCAGACGCTTTGGACTCATGTTAAAGCGATTGTTTTATCAAAAAATGCTTTGGATGGACGGCTGGAAGACATATTTAATACCTTGCTACATTCGGGTCAACTGAGATATACACCCTGGATTTACGCGACAGATCAGGACATTCCGGAAGTGCTTTCCCCTTCTGCGCTGCTGAACCAATCCGCCCAAACCATTGAGTTATTTGAGCCCATGAGGTTATACAAACAGCATTCCGGTTATGAACCGATCCGGCTGCATCAGCTTCTCGATGGATTACGGGAACCTGCTTCCGTCATTCTTTTACCCTCGGTTTCGATGAGGAATGAAACTTGGTTTAACGGCGATAAAACGCCCCCCCTTGTTAGAATGGATGGATTTTATGTCATTTCCAAAGGCAACAATCAGGGTAGAGTGGCAGGAGCGGATGCGGACGGTACACGATACGTAAATTATGAACGCGTTCATCACTATCCATTGTACGTGTATGGGAATGATAAGAAGACGCCTGATTTAACTCTGATGCTTCGGCATCCCAAGACCAGAATTAAAGCGAGGAAACAAGGAGACGGCGTCACATTCGATCTGGTTACCTCGGTCAAGGGTTCCATCATCGAAGACCATGGAGCCCCACGCACGCCTCATGCCATGGAGCTAGAAGCCGAAAAAGAGATCGAATCCCAGATCCGAGATACATTCGAAAAAACCAAGTCACGCAAGATTGATTCATATGGTCTTGTGGAACATCTCTATCGCAACAATTTACCCTTATGGCAGGAATTCACCCAACGCGCTGACCCCCTCGAACGTTTCAAGCTTGGCAAAGTGGAGGTCCATGTGGATATTCTGAATGCGAGCACGTATAAATACAGTGACTAAAAGAAGACCTGTGACCTGCATTACATGCAAGGTTACCGGTCTTCTTTGGGGTTGAATTTCATGCCAAGTTGTAATTCTATCCTAATGGATACGCCATGACACTCATCAGAGCCAATTCTGGCTGGGTCGTGTCCAAACGGCTGTACTGGATAATGACAGGCATACTGCTGGAAACCGTAATTGCATAAGGTACGCCTGACGGGATAGATTGTTCTCCAGATTTCAATGATGCGGTACGAATATGTTTTGTTCTCCTCGCAGGCACCTCCGCCACAATATCTTCGAGCGGTTCCCTGTCTTCAAAATATATTGTGATGTGCAGCTCCGCATCCGTTGTTCCTGTGTTTAATACACAGATACTTTCATGACTCTCCAGTGTGCCGCTACTCTCTGGTGGGATGTATCCATCAGGGATAACCCAGTAGGTATGCCCTTTGGCGGTCGGATCATTCTTATGGGCTGATGTGCTTTGGTTAGTCGGGTCCAATGTCATTGAAATATATCCTCCAATAATTAAGTTAAAATCGGGTGGGCTCGCACGGCAGTCGCTCCGGAGGACGGATCGGGCTGTGGGCCGCTGTTGGCTCGGGATTTCTATTTATTCCCCCCCAGCAGGGGAAATCCCGCTCCAAAGGCGGACGCTCTGCTCCCTCTACCCGATTCCGTCCTCCTCCGCTGCTACGCTCACCGAACTGATTTAAAAAAATTATTGCCTTCGCTCTTCGCTGGGCAACTTTTTTGCTTGCTCGTTACTTCATATAACTCGCTACAACTTTTAAACCCTGAATAACTCACACGGCGGTCGCTCCGGTGGACGGATCGGGCTATGGGCCGCTGTTGGCTCGGGATTTCTATTTATTCCCCCCCAGCAGGGGAAATTCCGCTCCAAAGGCGGACGCTTTGCTCCCTCTACCCGATTCCGTCCTCCTCCGCTGCTATGCTCGCCGAACTGATTTTAAAAGATTATTGCCTTCGCTATTCGCTGGGCAACTTTTTGCTTGCTCGTTACTTCATATAACTCGCTACAACTTTTAAACCCTGAATAACTCGCACGGCAGTCGCTTCGGTGGACGGATCGGGCTATGGGCCGCTGTTGGCTCGGGATTTCTATTTATTCCCCCCCAGCAGGGGAAATCCCGCTCCAAAGGCGGACGCTTTGCTCCCTCTACCCGATTCCCCCCTCCTCCGCTGCTATGCTCGCCGAACTGATTTTAAAAGATTATTGCCTTCGCTCTTCGCTGGGCAACTTTTTTGCTTGCTCGTTACTTCGTTTGACTCGCTTCGCTTAGATACAGACGCGCAGGACTTAAAATCCTGCGGTATTTTATCTCGTAGAGTAGTAAAACCAAGTCCTTTACGACTGCGACGATTACTCACCTACCGCAGATACATCTGCAACGGTTGTAATTGTAACTCGCGGATGGCTTCTGCCACCTGCTGGGCAAGGCGGCGGGCACCGCGTTCCTGAAAATGCGTGTTATCCTCCACGCCTGAAGGGAAGTTCACATACTCGCCTGGCAGCACCCACATAAAATCGTCCTTGGTGGCTTCCATGCCCGCCTGCTCGAACAGAATACGACTGCGCTCTGCCAGATCGATCAGCGGAATAGCTTCTTCTTCCGCCAGCTCACGCATGGCGATGATATAATCGCCATGCGTATCGGTCAATGTGCCATCATCCGCGAAATAGCGACGATGCACCGGGGTTATGAGCACCGGACGAGCCTTGGCTTCACGGGCAGCATCGATATACTTTTTCAAATATTCCTTATATGTTGTGAATGGGTCGGTCCCACGTTCAGGGTCCGGCTTCTCATCGTTATGTCCAAATTGAATAAACAGAAAATCTTCGGGCTTGATTCGCTCCATAATGGCGCTGAGTCTGCCTTCATGAATAAAACTGCGGGAACTGCGCCCTGACTGGGCATGATTGTCCACTGCCACATCATGTTTGAATTGTGCTGGCAATAGCTGGCCCCAACCACAATACGGATATCCACTTTCCGGCTGATCTGTTACGGTTGAATCCCCGGCAAGAAATACGGTCATGGTCTGATTCGCAAGAGTAATCTCCAAAGCATTAATTCTTGGCGCGGGACCAGAAAATGACAGGCGAAGTCTGCCGCCGCGAACAACAACCGAGAATCGCACCTCTGCAAATTGCCCAGGGAGTGTACGAATGGTTGGCAGTACTAGCCTGCCTTCACCAGCTTTCACGCGGGTCACTGTCTCAGCCAGTTCATCCCCTGCAACAAGTAATACTTGATAGGTTCCATCGGGGACATCCACGATGAAGGATGCTTTGAGCGGAATACAGAAGCCTGAACGCAATCGGGCAGACATGGTTGTCTGCCCCGGATTGTTATGATGTTGTTTCGTGGAATTCGGCACGTCGTCATCTCCGATGCGTTGTTTCTCATACACCAGAGAACCTGCTTCGAATCCGTATCCTCCACGTTCCTCATATGTGGTAGTTGCAGTTACTTTCAGATAATCCCTTGTCTCATCTGCTCTTCCCGAGTCCGGTCCAAAGTTAAACTTCCAGCTGGTCACGGACACTGCCTGGCCCTCTGCCGTTGCCTCCATGGCAACGGCCTGACTACCCTGAGCTTTATTCAAAAGCGATAACCTCCTTGGTTAACTTTCATAAACGTTCATTCGGGCGAAGATACGAAGATACAGTGAATCCTGCTTATCCTTTCAATCCGCTGGTGCTCATCCCTTGAACAATTTGTTTCTGGAAGATGAAGAACACCGCTACAACCGGTACCAGACTGACGATGGACATCGCAAACATGGCGCCCCAGTTGGAAGCAGATTCGCTATCCAGGAACATTTTTAGTGCCATCGATACGGTATATTTCTCAGGCGAGTTCAGGTACAATACCGGACCGAGCAGATCTTCCCATCTCCAGTAGAAGGAGAAAATCGCTGCTGTTGCCAGAGAAGATTTGATGAGCGGCATAATAATCTGGATATACAGTCTGAATTTGTTACATCCATCGATGGTTGCAGCCTCATCCAGTTCCTTCGGAATCGTTCGAATGAACTGTACCATCAGGAAGATGAAGAACGGCATTCCGAAGAATGTAGGGACAACAATTGGAAGAATCGTATTTAGCCAGCCCAGCTTCGTGAAGATAATGTATTGAGGAACCAATACTACGTCATGTGGCAGCATCAGTGTCAACATCATAATGGAGAACCAGAAGCTACGACCTTTGAAGCTAAGTCTGGCAAAACCAAAAGCGATCAGCGATGACGATATCACAGCACCAATGGTGGAAATAACTACGATTACAAGGGAATTGGTGATGTAATCCATGAACGGTCTTCCTGCTGTGCCTTTCCAACCATCCACATAGTTACTCCAGATCCACTCTGCTGGAAACAGGGTATCTGCGGTAACAAAGATCGTACGACTTTCCTTGAATGAACTGAAGAGCATCCAGAGTACGGGATAGAGCATCAGGAGGGCAAGAGCTGCAACGAACAGGTGATACACGGGCCATTTTACATTTTTCCATACCATCATCGTTACTTCCCTCCTTCAGATTCGTAGAATACCCAGTACTTGGATGTCAGGAACACAGCCACCGTGAGCATACCAATCATAATGAGCATGATCCAGGCCATGGCCGAAGCATAACCCATGTTGTTAAACATAAAGGCCTGACGGAACAGATACAGGGAGTACAGCATCGTACCATCCATTGGGCCACCTTCGCCTTTGGAGATAATGTAAGCAGGTACGAAGGTCATGAATGCTCCAATCGTCTGCATAATCATATTGAACAGGACGATTGGGCTAAGAAGCGGCAAGGTGATGCTGAAAAATTTCCGAACAGGATTCGCACCATCCACACCCGCTGCCTCGTACATCTCAGGGGAGATATTTTTGAGACCAGCCAGGAAGATCAACATGGACGAACCAAACTGCCACACAGACAGTGAGATCAGCATAACCAGGGACGCATTCGGGTCACCAAACCAGCTGATAGGCCCAATCCCAATTGCCGTTAGAGCGCTGTTGATAACACCCTCATTACTGAAGAGGTTACGCCACATAATGGATACGGCCACACTACCACCGATAATGGATGGCAGGTAATACAACGTCCGGTACGTTCCAATCATACGAGAGCCAGTGTTCAGGACCATCGCTACGAAGAGGGCAAAGATCAATCTTAACGGTACCCCAATGAATACATACAGAAACGTCACTTTGACCGAGTTCCAATATTTCGGATCATCAAAAAACATTTTGGTGTAGTTATCGAGTCCAATCCACCGCGGAGAAGTGAACAAGTTATAACTCGTGAACGACATATATAAGGAAACAAACATGGGGATGAGTGTAAAGCCCAGGAATCCAATAATAAACGGGCTTATGAACGCATATCCGGTTAAGTTTCTACGTAACGACGAATACTGCCTCAATGGAACGAACCTCCTTCATGGATCAGCTTGCTCCCTCATCCTTGCTTCGGTCATCTGGACGGGGAAAGGCCCTCGCATTCGCGAGCAGCCCCATTCCCGACCATCCCTGCAGTGGGACGAGCAAGCCATCATTCAACTGTTATTTATTGTTCGCAAGGACAGATTCGGCGTTCTTGCGGAATGTTTCTGCTGCCTGCTCAGGTGTAATTTTGCCAAAGTTCAACTCTTCAACCACGTCTGCCAGAGCAGAGATTACTTCAGGTGAACCCACCGGTGGCGGAGAGCTCATTGGTGAAGCCTTAGGCTCCATGGCTGCTACGAATTCAAAGACCTGTTTTGTTGCGTCACTCAGCTCAGGTGCGATGGCTTCTTTGATCGCTCCAGAGATTGGCACACCGCGCTCCCCTTTGATCAGTTTGTTGGCTTCCACATCATTCACCCAGAAATCAATGAATTTAGCCGCTTCTTCCTTCACTTTGGAGTTGGACGTTACACCCCAGTACATACTTGGTTGCATATAAAGTCCTTTTTCCATATCCGGTCCAGGCATTGGAGCAATTTCGAGCGGACGGTTCGCTACCTGTTGCAAGGCTACGAACTGGTTGGACCATTGCCATACGCCAATTCCTTTTTCCTTCACAAGATCTGATTCCTCAATAATGCCTTTGGTTTGGTTGGCTACATCCGGCGTAGGTGCTGCGCCCTGTTCAATCATGCGGCGCATAAGTCCGAAGAATTCCACAAAC
Organism: Priestia sp. FSL H7-0729; assembly: GCF_038005685.1. Lineage (NCBI taxonomy): Bacteria > Bacillati > Bacillota > Bacilli > Caryophanales > Bacillaceae > Priestia > Priestia sp. FSL H7-0729. The sequence goes on along the minus strand of NZ_JBBOTQ010000016.1, from coordinate 77,698 downwards.
AATTGGTCATCATCATAACCAAGACCTGTACCTTCCGCATTGTATAGCGACAACCCTTTGGTACGCAGGAAATAGTGGAAGAAGATATCCGGAGCTACCCCTCCATCCAAATACAGACCTTTCTCAGCGGCTTGTTTACCCAGTGCTTCGTACGATTCCCAAGTCATATTGTCAGGGATTGCATCCGCGCCTGCTTTTTTAAGCAACGCCGGATCATATTGGAAGCCCAGGACGTTAACACCGGCAGGTACACCGTATTGTTTGCCATTAATTACACCTGTGCTAATTACATTCTCGGACACATCGTCCACTTTGATCTGGTTGCCCAGATAAGGAGCTAGATCCTCAAGCTGACCATTCTGTGCATATTGGCTGATGTAGGAAATATCCATCTGAACGATATCAGGCAATTGATTTGCAGCTGCTTGTGGTGCGAGCTTTTTCCAGTAGTCATCAAATGAAGCATATTCCACATCGATTTTGACATTCGGGTTTTTCGATTTGTACAGGTCGATGACCTTCTGTGTATATTCATGCCGTGCATCCGAGCCCCACCAAGCGATCCGCAGGGTAACCGATCCATCCGATGATCCCTGTTCGCTACCTCCACCTGAACTACACGCCGCTGTAAAAACGAGCAATGCAGCCATCATCAGGAATATTGCCTTTTTCACCATGCCAATCTCCCCTTTTATGTTGATATGGTTGTGTGAACGAGTTATCCTCTCGTTTCTGATAACGCTTTCACAAACTTCTTAATGTCATTTTCGCAAATGTACGATCATAGTTGAATACACAAAACCGTCTTGTTGGTTCAAAAAACAGAGGAGGACAACAGTCTCCCTCTCGGTGCTGTTCGTCCTCCCCAGACATGAATCCCATGATTGGTATTCCATTGTTATATGCCGATCCTACGGAATTCCGTAGGTGTCATACCGGTCCACTTTTTGAACACCTGACTGAAATATTGCGAATTACCGCCGAATCCGAACAATTCAGCAAGCTCGAATACTTTCACATCGCCGCCTCTGCGGATATGGTCACATGCGCGTTCAATACGCAGACGATTGACGTAATTGGAGAAATTCTCGCCTGTGACTTTTTTGAAGATTTTGCCCAGATAATCCGGATTCATATACAACATTTGATGGGCGACTCCATTGAGCGAGAGATCTGCCTCTCCATAATGACGATCCACGATATCCATCATCTTCTCCACGGCAGAAGACTGGCGGCTAATATGGTTTTTGTAATACCCGGAAGTTAATCGGGCTGCACTGCTTGCAACAAAAGATTTTAATCCAGATAACGTATCGATATGAGGCAATTCTGCCATACGCTGGGTGAATTCTGTTGCCTCCTCGGGCGGACAGACATGAACCATCGCAGAATACAGCTGTACTACATAAGAACGAGTCACCTCAATTTCCAACTGCTGACGTGATAATAGATCAAACAGACGGTCTACCTCTGCCGCGGTTTCTTCTGTATTGCCCGTTTTGATTAACTGACACAGTTGCTCCGCATCCCGTTCTACATGCACGCCGTCGCATTCTCCGGCCAGAACCAGATCGTTCTTCGTAATCAGCTTACCTTCACCAATAAAGAAGCGATGGTTCAGGTACTGCAATGCCTCACGAAACAACCGCCGGGACTGGATCATTCGATCTGCTTCGCTCAGCGCAGCAGTCACTTGCAATTTATATAGTCTGGTAAACGCAGTACGAACTTCTTCAATGCTTTTTTTCAGTCCAGTCGGATCCGCTGAATCCGCGAGCAGAATCAGGAGTTTGCCTTCAATGGTTGTGCTTAACAGGACATGTGGGAGCAGGTCATTGGCAATGTTTTTGATCGCAAATAAGTGACTGTAATCATGTTCATCTACAATTCGGAACAACAGTAACCGAACTGCGTTCTCTTCAAGTTCCAGATCGAACAGCTCCTGATAATACTCCAGATCAACTGGTCCATAGGTACGGTTGGTCATGAACTCCAGCAAAAATTGCTCCTTCACATGCGGAAGAACACGCTGCAATCGCTGTTTCATCTCACCGGCAACATTCTCCTTCACCTGAGCGTCCTGATGTTCCTGCAACAGTTCAGTTAACGCATCATGGATCTGATTCTCATTGCAGGGTTTAAGCAAATAATGCTTCACACCATATTGCATCGCTCTGCGGGCATATTCGAACTCCTTGTAACCGGATAACATGATGAAACGAACTCCCGGATATGCTTCAGATGCTTTCTCTATGAGTCCGAGACCATCCAGACCTGGCATGGAAATATCCGTAATGATAATATCGGGCCTCGACTGTCCGATTTTATCCAATGCTTCGATCCCGTTCCTCGCCGTTCCCACCAATTCCGTACCTGCCGCGGCCCAATCGACCACTTGGGAAATCCCCTCCAGAATGACACGTTCATCATCTACGAGCATCACTTTGTACATCGTCATCGTCCTCTCTGATCCAAGGTATGCTGATCGATACTACAGTTCCTGATCCGGGCTTGCTGCTCATCACCATACTGCCTTCATCACCGAAGGTCAGTCTGATTCGTTCCTGAATGTTAGATAATCCAATGCCCTGTCCTCTTGTCTGAATACGTCCTTCATGTAACTGTTCCAGGAATTCCGATGTCATCCCAGGACCATCATCCTCGACTTCAATAATGACCTTGTCTCCCTCTGCTCTCGCTCGAATTCGAATCCGGCAGGGGTCAATACTTGGTTCGAGTGCATAATGTATGGCGTTCTCCACCAGAGGCTGTAATGTTAACTTCGGTATCCGGGCCGTCCCTACCTCTGGGGCAATCTCCATATCGAAATCCAGTCTTTCCTCAAAACGAGTGCGCTGAATCGTCACGTAACTGCGGACAATGTCCAGCTCTCTTTCCAGCGTGATCCACTTCTCGGACATATTCACGGAGCTGCGCAGCAGAAATCCGAGAGCCTCAACCATTTCCGAGATCTGTCGTTGCTTCTGTACTTTAGCGAGCCAATTAATCGATTCCAGCGTGTTGTATAAAAAATGTGGATTAATCTGCGCCTGAAGCGCTTTCAACTCCGTTTCACGAATCACCAGTTGCTTCGCATAATTCTCATCAATCAATTCACGTATTCGTTGAAGCATCATCTTGAATGTACGATGCAACAGTCCGACCTCATTCTGTGGAGATATCGGAACATTGCCAAGGGCTGCCTCCTCCAGTTTATCCAGATCGCCTTTTTCGATATTACGCATTTTTTTGATCAACTGCGCAATGGGATGGGTAATACTGCGAGAAAATCTCGCTCCAATGATCAGCGCCGCCAGAAAAATCATGATGAAGATCACCGTGACCAACTGTTTGACAAACTGAATCTGTTTAAACATCTGATCAAAAGGCGTCGTATATAGGTAAGTCCAGTCAGTGTAGGAAGAGTTGGCCCGGGCGATAAAATAACGACCATGCTCAAACATGGCAATGCCATAAGGTTGGGTCCGCTTCAATTCTGACTCTATCTCCGCTTCACTGACTGCTGATTCTGTTGGATAGATCACTTCTTTTCCATCCGTAATAAGTAGTTGTGAGTCCTCAGCCGGTTCTTGCATCTGATCCTGTACAATTCGGTCCAGACGGACACGGATAATCAGCGTCCCGAGCTTTTCGAGCGTAAATGCTCCGCCCGTAAAAGATTTTACCTGTCGGACGGATAAAAGCCTAGCTTGTTGATCCCCGCTGGTATGCCACACATTGGACCCCGAATATCGGTCTCCCAGTGCCACCAGTTCCTTCTGTTTGGTCTCCGAAATTCCTTCCCGGTTCCCTGCAGCCATAACGTTATTATCATTATCGATAAATAGCATGGAATAGACGTATTTCTCAGACCCTGCATAAGCAACTAACCGGTTAGTAATTTTTTTGCGCAGACCATTTTTCTCGTAACCTGTCTCGGCCTTTTCAAGTTGAAGCAAATATTGTTGAAGCGGCTCATCTGACATCACCTTGAAAGAGAGACTGGACATCTCACGCAGTTGATTCTCAATGCCTACTGAAGACATATTGAGGACTTGAGAGGACTTCTCATAAATCTGACGGTCATAGATACTGAACACATATCGGAGTACGGACGCATAAAACGTAAAGCTGATTAACATCAAAATGCCAATGAGAAGAATCGTTTTGTGATGAATCGGCAATGTTGTGAAAGCGTTCTTAATTTTATTCATCCTAAGCGCTCCTTTGGCTTGCGAGGGGGGCCTGTCATACTATGCATTAGTGGTTTTATTGTAAGTTATTTTCATATTTACACATCTGTTGGTCATCTGACAAGATATATTTATGCAACATTTTAGGTCATTAGAGAAGGTATACATCTGTGTCAGCAATTCAAAAAGAACACAAAACAGCCAGAATACCTTGAACAGATCAAGGCATTCTGGCTGTTAAATAACACCATGTTAAAGCATGAAATATATCTTACGGATTAACAAAAACAGTTTTCAGCTTCGCTACATATTGCACATCAAAGCCAAGACCTTCAGCCACCATGGCAAGAGGGACATAGGTTTTGGATTCCTTGCCTACCTTATTCAGGAATGCAGGTGTATCCACGGTAACCGATGCTCCATTTACTTTCACAGCATTGGCACCAATCTTCACAGCCACCTTTCGGTCTCCATATGTAATGGTTGCGGTTGAAGTCTTGTTATCCCATACCGTTGTAGCACCAACAGCGTTCACGATATCTTGGATCGCCACAAAGTTTTTGCCGTTACGAATAATCGGTTTGTACGGTGTATTCAAGGTTTTGCCACTCACGATAATATTCATGGGTTCACCTGTGGCAGGTGCAGTCAGCTTGGTGTAATCTCCCCAGATCGTTTTGGCAAATACTTCGGCAATGGCCGCATATCCGAATTGATTCGGGTGGAAATCACGATCTTTGATCATATGAGTCATTGTGCCTTCACCGCCAACAAACTCTTTGGCCACGTGTGCAACTTTGACATCAGTACCTTGAGCAGAGAATTGAGCCGCGATTCCATCAATCGTCTGAGTGAAGCCTTGGGAGGCCTCCATAAGTTTGGCATAGAGTGCCTTGCCTGCTACTTCTGGCATCGGTTGATACTGGTCGGCGATAACAATTGTAGCGGTTGGATTAATTTCATGGATCGTATTAATCGTTGCACTAACATTGTCTGTATATGTTGCGAGTAATTCTTTTACCTTCGCTTGCAGTTCCTGATCACTCAGTTTGTCGGCTGTACCGAGAAGCTCAGATACATCATTCCCCCCAATGGTAATTGCAACCAGATTGGCCTGTGCCACACTCTCACGGATTGCAGCAGTATTGGCTCCGATCTGCCCCGCTCTTGGATCAGGAAGACTTGGTTGAATGGCTTCAGAAGTCAGCGTTTTGCCATCCTTAATTGCAGTGGTGAAGTTTTTCAGGCCACTGGTCTTAAGTCCCGCAATCCCGTAGTTATCCACCTGTGTACGTCCATGCAGCAAACCTTGCTCCTGCAAACGTTCTACATAACCATAAGGCAACTCTTTCGTGTTGGGCTCATAACCTACCGTTATGGAATCACCCAATGTGACAATGCGGAACTCCTTCGTTACAGCTACTGCATCTTTCTTCGCAGTCAGCGAAGTCTCATTTGAACCCGCAGGCAATATGCCAGTTTTGGCATCTGCAGCGTGTGCAGGCAATGCCGACGATGTGAAGAGCAACATTCCTGCCAACATGCTTACCGTTAAACCAGCAGCAGTATTTTCCCATATACGTTTACGCTTCATTCGGGGTAACACTCCTTTTCGTGAATTCATCTTAATTCACACTAATATATAGTACATCGCTCATTCCAATGATATAAGTTCGTGTTACTCTATTCTATCATTTTAAAGTAGCCGTTGTCCTCTCTACTGAGAGCACACATGAAATAACAGACTCCCTGATGGGGGCCTGTTATTGGTGAAGTACAACTATGACGTTCAGTGATTCATTAAGATTGCGGCTTATCCGAGTCCTCGGTAATTGAACGACCCTTGTCGCTCTCCGGTTTGTTCCCGGCAGCTCGCTCCAGATACCGATCATAACGATCGTCCACTTCGCGTGCCATCTTCCGGTACTTTAACGTTTCCTCGACAATCGGATCACGTTCTGTCTGGATTCGCACTTCATATTTGGGAGGAATCAGCTGGCGTTCACGCTGATCGGTGTCGCCGGACTCTTCCATGTCCCCTTCCGTCAGCATATCACTGAGCCGTCGTTCCAGTTCTTTGGATTCATCCATTGTTCTCGCTCCTTTAATTAAAGTCATACATGCGTTAAATATTGCTATTGTACTTTCACTTCGTATACAGAATCATCTTCCGATCGCTGTTATCCCCAGATTTCTTTGATTCCCTTTTCCAAGGAAGAAATCAGGTGATAAAGGCGAGCACTTCGTTTCTTCAAATGCTTTCTGTCCCCTCCGTTAATGTACAATTACAGGTTATTAAAGCATCGATGAGTTGAACTAACTCACTCCAACCCGGTAGCCTTCGCTTCCTTCAGCACATCCGTCAGTGCATCATGGATTTTGCCATTACTGGCAACGACATGACTTACTGACAGTTGATAAGGTGTTCCGATGGTATCTGTTACCTTACCGCCGGATTCTTCAACCAGCAGCGCACCTGCGGCAATATCCCACGGTTTCAATCCAACTTCGGTATAGGCGCTGAGACGTCCTGCGGCAACATACGCCAGATGAAGGGCAGCAGATCCGCCTGCACGCAAGTTACGAACTTGCGGAGCCAGCGCCTGCACAGCAGCCATATTCAGTGGCAACGCAAAGGTTGTGTCTGCCGGGAATCCAACCGCAATCAGGCTCTGAGCCAGTCCCTGTTCACCGGATACTTGCATCCGGTTGCCGTGAACGTAAGCTCCTTTACCTTTTTCCGCAACAAACATTTCATCACGGGAAGGGTCGTAGATCACGCCGACAATGACTTCACCATTATGAGCCAATGCGATGGACACCGAATAAAACGGGAACCATGTACGAAGTTCGTCGTTCCATCCACAGGATCAACAATCCAGAGGAATTCTTCTTCCTCGGCCTCTTTCAGTGCTTTTGCCGAAGCTTCCGGTCCCGGTTCGACGCCTTCTTCCCCCAGAATGGCATGGTGAGGAAAATGCGTAAGAATCAGGCGGCGGATCATCTGCTCCGCTCCTTTATCCACTTCGGTCACCAGATCTTGGGGTGAATATTTGGTGCCAAGTTCAGCTACCGTCCCAAGACGGCTTTTGATCCATTCGCCAGCTTTGGAAGCTGCATTAATGGCAACGGCAGTATAGCTTTTGCTTGTCACGACATAAGGTGTCTTTTCCTTCTCATTCAAAGCGTTCACTCTACTTTCTATATCAATCTACGAAAAGTTGAAATACTTGTTAAAAGTATACGCCCCACAGGTCGTAAAGTTTCTCGTTGCCCAGGCCCCTTTTGGCACTACGGATGAATGATGACGGTAGACTCATCCACCCACTCCACACCCTCTTCGTGATAGAATGCCAGTTTCTGCATCAGCTGCACAAGTGCCTCATCTTTGCGTTTAGCCTCGATCATCACGTCAAGCCTCGGGGTATCTGCTGCGATATGACGCAAGAAGTCAAGCAAAGGCTCTACCTCCACACCATCGGCATGACCTCGCAGATCCTTTTCACTCTTCGGACTGGAGACATGGATTTTGGGTGGCAATGGCTGATCAGCCGGTGAATCTGCCTGGGCAAGCGGTGACTGCCAGGTCTTCAGAATATCAGCCCACAGATCCCATGCCTGTTCTCCTTCGTTATTCACCCAATGGTGGTGAATATCCAGTACCATTGGCAATCCCAAGCGTTGGCACACGGCAAGTGTCTCAGGCGCATTGAATGTTTTGTCATCATTTTCGAGTGTGAGCCGCTCCTGAATGTCCCGATCCAGCTTCAAAAAGTTTTCTTCAAAACGAAGCGCCGCCGAAGGCTTGTCCCCGTATGCACCACCAATATGTATATTGTTCTTGGCAGTGGCATTCAGTCCCATGGCATCCAGCATCCGAACATGATGACGAAGGTCGCGAATCGAGTTGCGCAGCACTTGCTCACGGGGTGTACTAAGTACGGTAAAATGATCCGGATGAAAGGATACACGCATATGATTTTCCTTCACAAAATCACCAATGGCCGCAAAGTCCTGCTTCAGAGCCGGGAACGGGTCCCAGTCATTCAGATCCTCATGTGTTGCCAGTGGAATCAATTTGGAAGAGAAGCGATATACATGAATATGGCTACCCTTGTTGTGCCTGAGTAAACGTAATGTATTATGCAGGTTCTCGGCTGCAATCCGTTCGAGCTTGCGGATCGCTGCTTCCCTGTCATCTATTTTGTTAAAACTCGACATGGTCATGGTCCGGGAAGGGGAGGCGTTCTCTATAAGCACGGACATGGCCACGTAACCAAAGCGTACGAGCATGAATTTCTTCCTCTCTATTAGGGCGGAGAACCCGCACGGCATATTCAGCCGCAGGATGTACCGTCACTGTATATAACCAAGTTTTACCCTAAAAGAGTGACCATAATCGTATTCTGGCAAATCAGTCCTTCCAACCCGCACTTAAAGTCAACAACTATTCCTGTGCTTGTTCTCCAAAGAACATCTCATCAGCAAGCGCGGTCTGGATACGTGATTCTTCCTCCGTCAATTTGCGGATCAGTTGCATCTCCACTTCAGTTACCTCTTGCCCCTGGAAGTTGATCTCTGCAATGGAAACCACGATCTTCACGATGGCTACAGCCACGTTATCCGGTGTATATGCAATCACTTTCTGGCCGGTAGGAAATACCCGGAAGCCCTGTTTGACCATTTTGCCGCGTCCATATTCAAGCAGTTCGAACAGCTCCTGCTCACTCTTGAACTTGCATACGGAATTGAATTCAGTCTGAAATCCCATGCATATCCCTCCTGATCTTGTGGTTGCAGGCTACGCCTGTACGCCGTTCTCGTAATTCAGTGCCTGCTTGCGGTTGTAACGCTCCAGTGCCAGCTCAATCATGCGATCCAGCAATTCGGCATACGATACACCTGTCTCACGCCAAAGAAGTGGATACATGCTGTATGGTGTGAAACCAGGCATGGTGTTCACTTCATTAATAAGCAATGCGCCGTCATTTTTTCGAATGAAGAAGTCCGCACGTGAAATGCCGTTACCTTCAATCGCACGGAACGCCTGCAAAGCTGCCTCGCGAATGCGATCTGCGGCCTCTGGGTCCAGTGGAGCTGGAATCAGCATCTGTGATTGACCATCAATATACTTGGCTGCATAGTCATAATACTCACCGGAGGATACGATCTCGCCTGGAACGGAAGCCATGGGCTCATCATTGCCGAGGACGCTGACCTCAACTTCACGTGCTTCAACGAACTCCTCAATAACAACCTTCGTATCATACCGTAGGGCGAACTCGACAGCTGTCTTCAGCTCACCGCGGTTACGCGCTTTGGAGATGCCTACACTGGAGCCCAGATTGGCCGGTTTGATAAAACAAGGATACCCCAGTTGATCTTCGACCTGTACGATCATTTCGTGCTCTGTCTGCTTCCATTGTGTAGCATTAAAATACGTAAAGGCACATTGGTCGATGCCAGCCTGTGCGAACAGCTTTTTCATGACCACTTTGTCCATGCCGCCAGCCGAAGCCAGTACGCCTGCACCTACATATGGCATATCCGCCATCTCGAACATGCCCTGAATGGTGCCATCCTCGCCAAACGTACCATGCAGCAGAGGGAACATCACGTCCAGCGCTTCTGCTCCGCCATACAAACGGCCAAACAATGCGTTCAGCGCATCCTGCGTTCCACCCGCCGATTGCTCCAGCTTCAGATCTTCAATCCGCGCGAACGGCGCATGCATGACAGGTCCTTTTTTCCACGTCCCCTGCTTGGAGATATAAAAAGGAACCAGTTCATACTTCTCGTAATCAAATGCGTTTGTTACAGCAAACGCCGTTTGCAGCGACACCTCATGCTCGCCCGATTTTCCACCGTACACGACGCCTACTTTTAATTTATCCATACTCATGTGTACCCTCCGATTATCTGTGCCTGATGCTGTCATGCTTGCATGCTCAGCACCCTTGTTTTTCTGCTTGTTTTACCCTTGTCTTATTTTACACGGAACTGGATGTCTGCGTCACCGCATCCCGAAAATCTTTCGTCATCAAAACTCATCTGCAATATGAAAAAGCCGGTATACCGTCCGCTCCGTCCAAGCGTAAGAATCCCGGTAATCCCAAAATCGGTGACGGCTGCTAACCGTATGTGCGTTAACAAGCGGCATACCGCCCGCATCAAACGCAGTCACAACGGTGCTGTGCTGAAATCGTCCATCTCCATCCCAATCGTAGAGAATAACATCGCCGAGCATCAGCTGCTCAGGACGCTCCACTTCTGTCGCGGTCAGACCCCAGCTACTGCCTGACAAATAACGCTCCAGACTGTTGGAAACTGCCCAACTGTAACTCCACATTTCGGAGCCGTTCACATACCCTTTATACCACCAGCCAGCTTCTCTTCTACCAGTATAGTGGATGGGTGCGCCCCCTGCAAAGAGACATTGGGACACGTAATTGGTGCAATCCACATCAAATTCCTCAAATGCCGGATTCCCCGCATTCCACCACCGATCTGCATAGGCAACTGCCAGATCTCTGCGATATGTCTGTTGCCGTGAACTTCTTCCTTGACCCAACACTTCCCGATTCAGCAGCGGCCGATTCATCGCCTGTACAAAATCAGCTTGTTGAAACGGACGCCCTTCCCCCGCAGGGCGACGCTCCGGCACTTCTCGCTCGACCCGTCCAATGATCCATCCACCACTCTGCCGCAGAAAGGTTAACCGCTCCCGCTCGATCCGGTCCTCCCGGTGGGTGATACCGCTCTTCTCGTAGAACAGTCTGCTGTACAATTGTACATCCACCACTGCTTCTTCCTGTCCATCCATAAGCGTGCGCACAAGCTTGGCGCTGGTCTCGCTGCGAAGAGGCACGGCGCGCCGCTTACGATACCATTCGTCCAGCCTTGCCATACGCTCTCCCCGTTCCACCACGAAGTCAGGATCGGTAACGATCCGTTCGCTAGTCTGTGGACGGTAGTCGATCTCACAGCGATTGTACTGGTTCACGTAAGTATATAAGGCACTCTTCCATTCCCGTTCCAAGCCTGTGTCCCCCTTTGGCATGAGTTATGTCCGGAATATTCATTGCGTATAAACTCCTACTATTCATATGAGAGGGTCTTCGGTTGTATGTACACGGCTCGGGAGACAAATCTAAAATTCGGCAAATACAGGTACACGAGATTTCTTATTCCTGCCCGCTTCACGAAAACGCCTTCATCGGTTCAAAAGCTTGCTTGATCAGGCAAAAAGACCTTTACGTACGGAGGTGAAAACGGTATACTTAATACTAAAGTTATGATTATGAAATTACGTTTCATCTGATGAAACTAACGAACAAGAACACGGAACGATGAAGGCCTGTTCTTCACCTAAATGAACGTTTTCTTCATCTCACCGACACATCCCAAGGAGGTACATGTATGTCAGCAAAGAATCATTTCTCCGCCGCTCGCAGTCTTGAGGTCGGAGGCAAGTCTTACCGCTACTACAGTCTCGATGCTCTTCAGGAAAACGGCCACGGCGATCTTTCCAGACTCCCTTTCTCCATTAAAGTGTTGCTTGAAGCAGCAATTCGTCAATTCGACGGACGTGCCATTACCGAAGAACATGTAAAACAACTGACCGGCTGGGCAGATGGCCGTGACAATAACAAGGAAATTCCATTCATCCCTGCACGTATCGTACTGCAAGATTTCACCGGTGTACCGGTTGTCGTTGACCTCGCTGCAATGCGTGATACCGTGAAAAAAGCAGGCGGCGATCCAAAACAGATCAACCCGCTCGTACCCGTCGATCTCGTTATCGACCACTCCGTTATGGTTGATGCCTTCGGTACCAACGATGCACTGGATTACAATATCAAAGTCGAGTTCGAGCGTAATGAAGAGCGTTACCGCTTCTTGCGTTGGGCGCAAACGGCATTCAACAACTTCCGTGCCGTTCCACCATCCACAGGGATCGTTCACCAGGTTAACCTGGAGTATCTGGCTTCCGTGGCAGCAACGAAAACTGTTGACGGCGAGACCGTTGTATTCCCGGATTCCCTCGTAGGTACTGACTCCCACACCACCATGATCAACGGACTTGGCGTTGTTGGTTGGGGTGTTGGTGGAATCGAGGCCGAAGCAGGTATGCTGGGCCAACCCCTTTACTTTGTAACACCGGACGTTATCGGCTTCAAACTGACTGGCAGCCTGAGTGAAGGCGCAACAGCAACGGATCTGGCACTGACCGTTACCCAATTGCTTCGTAAAAAAGGCGTTGTTGGTAAATTCGTAGAGTTCTACGGACCAGGTCTTGCCAACATTGGTCTGGCTGACCGTGCAACAGTAGCCAACATGGCACCAGAGTACGGCGCTACGATCGGTTTCTTCCCTGTTGATAGTGAAACGTTGAACTATCTGCGCAGCACTGGCCGTCCTGACGAGCAAGTGGAGTTGGTTGAAGCTTACTACAAAGCTCAAGGCATGTTCCGTACTTCCAGCACCGTTGACCCTGAATTCACAGATGTGATTGAACTGGATCTCGGCTCTGTTGTACCAAGTCTTGCAGGACCAAAACGTCCACAGGATCGCATCGAGCTGACACAAATGAAAGAAAGCTTCAACAGCATCATCCGTACACCTGTAGATAAAGGCGGATACGGGCTGAGCGATGAGAAAATCGAACAAACCGTACCTGTCAAGCACCCGAACGGTTCCACCAGTGAACTGAAGGCAGGCGCTGTTGTGATCGCGGCGATCACAAGTTGTACGAATACTTCGAATCCAAGTGTTATGGTTGGAGCAGGACTGCTGGCGAAAAAAGCAGTTGAACGCGGCCTGACCAAGCCAGGATATGTGAAAAGCAGTCTGACTCCAGGTTCCCTTGTTGTTACCGAGTACCTGGAAAAAGCAGGCCTGATTCCATATCTGGACCAACTCGGATTCAACGTTGCCGGCTACGGCTGTGCGACTTGCATCGGTAACTCCGGCCCACTGCCAGACGAAGTGAGCGAAGCGATTGCTGAGAACGATATGACCGTTGCGGCTGTATTGTCCGGTAACCGTAACTTTGAAGGCCGTGTGCACGCACAAGTTAAAGCCAACTATCTGGCATCTCCACCACTCGTTGTGGCATATGCACTTGCAGGTACTGTGAATATTGACTTTGAAACCGATCCAATCGGTTATGATACGAACAATGAGCCTGTATTCCTGAAAGACCTCTGGCCTAGCTCCGAGGAAATCAAGGATACCATCGCTAGTTCCCTGAACGCTCAGATGTTCCGCAACAAGTACGAGAACGTATTTACAGCCAACGAGCGTTGGAATGCGATCTCTGTACCGGAAGGCGAATTGTACGAGTGGGACCCGAATTCCACATACATTCAGAATCCTCCGTTCTTCCAGGAGCTTGGCGACAAGTTGAACGATATCGCAGATATCCGTTCTGCACGCGTGATGGCATTGCTTGCGGATTCCGTAACAACGGACCATATCTCGCCAGCAGGTAATATTGCGGTATCCAGCCCGGCTGGATTGTACTTGAAAGAACATGGCGTAGAGCGCAAAGACTTCAACTCCTACGGTTCACGCCGTGGTAACCATGAAGTCATGATGCGTGGTACGTTCGCCAACATTCGTATCCGTAATCAGGTAGCTCCGGGCACCGAGGGTGGTATCACGAAGTACCTGCCAACGGACGAAGAAATGTCCATCTACGATGCTTCCATGAAGTATCAGGATGAAGGACAGAACCTGATCGTTATCGCTGGTAAAGAGTATGGTACAGGAAGCTCCCGTGACTGGGCGGCAAAAGGAACATTCCTGCTCGGCGTCAAAGCCGTTATCGCAGAAAGCTTCGAGCGGATTCACCGCAGTAACCTGGTCGGCATGGGCGTAATGCCATTGCAATTCCAGGAAGGTCACGGCTGGTCCAGCCTTGGTCTGAACGGACGTGAAACGTATGACATTACTGGCCTCAGCAATGATGTGAAGCCAGGACAAGAGTTGAAAGTTACCGTAACTCGTGAAGACGGTACACAATTCGACTTCCCTGTCATCGCTCGTCTGGACAGCATGGTCGACGTGGATTACTACCATAACGGCGGTATCCTGCAAACCGTATTGCGTCAAATGATGAAAAAAGCTTAATGATATAAGTCATTAATGTGATGAAGTTATACAAAAAAGCTCCTCATTACGTGCAATTAGCACGTAATGAGGAGCTTTTGTTATATATGAAAATGCTCACTTTTGCTCGAACTTTGAACCAACTGCCTGCTAATGCCCGATGTGGTGCGAGGCTTGATCGAACAGTTGAATCGTACCCATGATCAGAAACAGACATGACATCATTATTAGCGAACCTCCGACCCATCTCGACATGATCACTCGCTCTGCAATCTGTTTCTCCGAAGCATCCGTTACCTTGTGTGGATACACGAGAAACATTAGCCCTACGCTAATGAACAGTATCGGGATGATAATCAACGTAATCCCTCCTTACACGTGACTCTCCTTAGTGGTTAACTTCGTCGTATCGCGGGATTCTCCTCCCACCAACACCCTTTTCAGGCCAATGGCCATGGTGAAAATGATATATCCAATCAAGCCGCCTAGCGTATTAAGCAATAGATCATCCACATCGAATATCCCCATGCCAGTCACTAACTGTGTCACTTCATAACCCAGACTGAGAATTAGGGACAGCAGGAACACCTTTACTCCAGAGAATAACTTGTTGCCCGTCAACACAGGAATGAAGATACCCAGTGGGATAAAGGCTAGAACATTTCCTACTAGATGGATTGCGGTGCCCGGACGATGTATCGACAGGCTGTTCCAGTCTCGTGAAATTTCCTGAAATGGCGTCAGGTTGATAGTTCGTGTATGGATCAGACCCGGTTGTTGCAAGAATGCCATAAGTCGAACCTTTACGACGCCAAAGTCGACTGGACTTCCTTTGAACAGAATCAGCTTCGTAAGCAGATATACATAGATCATGAAGACGGCAATCCAAAGGATGTAATGTTTGCTTTTCTTCTGGTTGTTCTGCTTCATGTTGTTTCGCCTCCCTTGCGTTGCCCTGTTATTTCTTTACGGTGACGATGACACCATGCATGTTATCACCCGATATTTCAGTTTGGCCTTGCTCAGGTATGTAAACGGTCATATCTTGGGTGGCTCCATAGTAGCGAATATGATACACCTCACCCTCTACCTCCACATTAATGTTCTCTTTCTCTTTTAGCAAATCCAGATACTCTTCCAGCACCAGATTATTTTTATACATGACAGCACTGTGCGGCAGCCCTACATATCGAAAGTGCCATGGTTCATACTGTATACCCGTGATGCGCACTTTATCCTTCGGATAACGCAAAACAAATCCGTATTTCCATGCATTCTTCTCCAGCCATGCCCCCTCTGGTGCTTCATTCATGGCAGCCAATGTGGAACCGACATCCAGGGATAACCCGAGATTGTGCTCACTGTGACCGGCAGGCAGTGCGTAGTCTTCACCCTTTTCCTGATACAGCTCGTCCTGCTTCGCAAAGTCCCTGTACCCGCTGCTGACAAGAAAATATCGGACTCCCTCTTCGCCTGCTGCTTCAACCATTCTCCGAAACTCCTGTGCCACCTGCCGGGATAACATGATTTTCCGATCCATGATTCCATATCCACGAAGCAGATCATCCTCATCCGCGACATATACAATATCCGATTTAACCCCTTCCTCGTGAACGGGGTATTGCTTATTAACCAGTAACAAATTGCCCTTATGTACCTGATCCTGAATATTTCCCGTTACAGATACCGTATAACCTGCGGGATTTTCACGCGTGTTCTGAATCTCGATAGGTAGCTCATCCTTTTGATGAATCCATCCTGGTGATTGTGTAACGATATATCCGATCAAAACGATACATATTAAAAAGCCCCACTTCTTCATGCTTGTTCCTCCTTTTACCTCATACATCAAGGATAGACAAAACAAGTTAAAGAAAAAGCAGGGCATTTTTAAAGTTTTTCTTAAATTTGACGTCGAACCTCATTGCATTAGGGGCAAACGAACTTCAAATAACGTCCGTACCACATCACTCTGGGCTGAAATTGTACCGTCATGCTGTTCCACGATATTACGTGCTATGAATAAGCCGAGGCCTGTCCCACCCTCCTGAGGGGTTCTGGCACGATCTCCGGTATAATACATATCGAAAATATGTGGCAATTCCTCTGGACGAATATGTCCGCCATAGTTAATCACCTGAATGATAACCTGTTCTGCATCACGATATCCGTTAATATCCACGTACATGCCGTCCTTGCCGTGCCGTGCAGCGTTAATCAGCAGATTCTCGAACACACGAGCCAGCAACTCGCCATCACCGGAGATGGTAAGGTCCGTGTCTATTTCCAAGCGGGTGACCAGTTGGTTCTTTTCAAATACAGGATAGAGCTCTTCGTTCATCTGTTTCAGCAATTCACTAAGATCCAGTGGAGCCTTATTGATCGGTAGCATGCCATAATTCATGCGGGTAATTTCGAACAAATCATCAATCAGCTTCTCCAGACGCTGTGATTTGGTGAATGCAATCGATGTAAAATGCCGAACCTGCTCCTCTGTCAGCTGATCATCCTTCATAAGAAGATCCAGATAGCCCAGCACGGAGGTTAACGGTGTACGCAGATCATGCGCAAGGTTTACGATGAGCTGGTCTTTGCTGTTCTCTGCAAAGTCACCTCGTTCCATCGCCTCCCGCAGCTTCTGGCTTGCCATATTCATATCCTCCGCAATCGAACCCAATTCATCCTTGGACGAAATCTGAACACGATGCTGAAAGTCTCCGTTCGCCAAGTGATTAATGCCTGCGGAAATCTCTTTGAAATACGTGACATAGGGTCTCGTAAACAAGTAGAAAAACAAAATCGCAAGCGGGATGAAGAGCAGCATAAAGACATATAGATCGCCAATACTTCTCATGATATTGCGATATTCCGCCAGCGGATCTTCTCTCCTGACCCCTGCATAATACATCTGCAACAGCCTGTACACGATAAATGTTACGGCGCCAGAAGACAGCATGCTCAGACCAAGCAGCATAATCATCGTTGTGCGAAAGCTTCTGCGTTTAGTCATTGAACGTGTACCCCACGCCCCAGATCGTTTTGATAAACTTGTTCTTGTCCACATCTTCTCCGAGCTTCTTGCGCAGCGTCCGAATATGTACCATAACGGTATTGCCACTTTCGAAATAAGCCTCTCCCCATACCTTTTCAAAAATGCTTTCTGCACTGAAAACCTGTTTTGGATTGCTCGCGAGCAACACTAAAATATCAAATTCCTTCGGTGTTAAATCCAGCGGTTTACCGTAAAGCGTCACGCTATGCTGCTCCGGTACAATGACAAGTCCGCCCTTTTCCAGAATCGAGCGCTGAACCGCCGCTGTGGACTGGCTGAATTGCAATGAGCGCCGCAATTGAGAATTCACGCGTGCTACAAGCTCCATCGGGTTAAACGGTTTGGTCATATAGTCATCGGCACCCATCACGAGCCCCGTAATTTTATCCATGTCCGAGGTTTTGGCACTCAGGAAAATAATCGGAAAATGATGCTGCTCCCGTATTTTGCGGGTCACCTCATACCCGTCCATACCCGGCATCATAATGTCCAGTACGGCCAAATCAATGGCATGTGTCTGAATCGCCTGTAGTGCTGACTGTCCGTCAGATGCCTTGACGGTATGATAGCCTTCTTTTTGTAAATGCAGAGCAACCAGATCTGCGATCTCTACTTCATCGTCCGCAATCAGAATCGTAATTCGCTTCATTGCTTATTTCACTCCTATATGGGATGCTGGGCAATATAATACCTATGAATCTAACAGATAAGTTCCAGATAAACAATTGAAAGCAATGTTATCGCCATAAATGAAAGGACATTAAAACTATGAAACTGGAGCGTTTGTTAGCCATCGTTGTACTGCTTATCAACCGGGGGCGATTACAGGCCAAAGACCTGGCCGATATGTTTGAAGTTTCCATCCGGACGATCTATAGAGATATCGACACATTGGGACAAGCCGGAATTCCGGTCGTGACCTATCAGGGAGCAAGCGGAGGCATCAGTCTAGCGGAAGGGTATCGTCTGGATCGCAATCTGTTAACCGACAAAGATCTTGTTTCCATCGTCACCGCCCTGCGCAGTATATCGACCTCACATACAAATGCTGCACGTGAACTGTTGGTGGAAAAGCTAAGCAGTATCGTCCCGGAAGCCAAAAATGAAGATTTTCAAGCCAGCACGCACCGATTCATCGTGGATCATTCAACGTGGACGCACCCTGAAGCGCTGCAACAAAAATTAAAAGTCATTGATCAGGGAATCGATCAACTACAATGCATTTATTTCGCCTATTGCAGCGCCGAAGGTGCACAGACCTATCGTACAGTTGAACCACACACGCTTGTGCTGAAGAGGCACGCATGGTATCTGTATGCTTTTTGCCATGAACGAAATGAATTCCGCATGTTCAAGCTGGTTCGTATGAAAGACGTTACTCTTACTACAGAGCACTATGAACGAAAATCCATCAACCTTCAAGACCGGCCGTGGCAGCAGGAATGGAGCCGGCCAGACAACCAGATTGGGATTACCCTGAGATTCCATGCCCGTATCCGTCATCTTGCGGAGGAATGGTTCGGTATTGAAAATGTATTGCCTGACAGGAATGGGTATTATATCAGTCAGGTCGCTTTTCCAGAAGATAACTGGCTGTATGGCTTCATCTTGGGCTTTGGGGCGGATGTTGAGGTCCTGGAACCGTTGCATATCCGGGATAACGTGTGCCGTATAGCCGAACAAATTGTTCAAAATTATAAAACCTCCGCTCAAACCTGACAGACAGCTGTCCAGTTCCTCCCCGTATACTTCAAATATGTTCAGGTTGAAGTTGCATATATCCCCAAGGAGGAATGAAAGATGAACGTTACGGTATGTCAAAGTTGCGGTATGCCGCTCACCACCCCTGCCCAATTCGGAACGGAAGCAGATGGAAGTACAACCCGTGAGTACTGTATCTATTGTTACAAAGAGGGCAAGTTCGAGCAGCCAGGTATTTCACTCGAAGGCATGACGGAGATGTGCACCACCATTCTGAAGGACGAGGGTATGGATGAGGAATCCGCTCGTTCGATGTTACGCAACCAACTGCCCTTTTTGAAACGCTGGCGTAATGAAGGAAATGTAGTGAACGGCCAGGACGGGACAGCCACTGTCGCTAATGCACCTATTCATGCCGGAGTACCGTCATCTGACGTTTCTTCTGCGGTAAACGACGCTCTGCTTGCCGGGGAACCCGTTCGCTATGTCACCCTTCCGAGCAAACGCCTAGCCGGACTGTCCGCACGTACGACCAATGCGATTGAGATGAGCGGCCAAGGCAGCATCGGTGCGTTATGGGGTCGTTATTTTGCCTCCGAATATATTCCGGCTGCTGAAGCTGCACGCTACGGCTGTTACACGGATTACGAAGATGGCATTGTCGGAGAATATACCATTTTGATCGGACATGAAGTCGGTGAGAATGAACTGCTGCCTGAAGGATTCGATGAGGTGCAGCTACCTCCTGCTACTTATGCAGTGTTTACTTCGAGAACCGGACCAATGGTTGAAGTGGTCAGTGAAGTGTGGGAAGCAGTATGGGCGTGGAGCCATCAGAGTGACCGCACATTTACGGGAGATTTTGAGTACTACGATGGGCGGAGTTTAGACCCGGAGCATACACAGGTGGATGTATATATTGCGGTAAAAGAACGCAGGTAACAGAAGTACTACTAACGGATGCCCCTCTTCAAGAAGGGAATTTAATGAGAGAATCGATTAAGAAAATCTGTAGCTGCCAAGAGGTCTTGGCAGCTTTTTTGACATTTTATGAGCAATATACCCCGACCATAGAACCAAGTTAGTTAGCATATATCATACCTATTCACTTGGACATATGCCTTATAGGCGAGCACCATTGACTTTCCTAAAATTAGGACCATTCGCATAACAACCGATACCACGCTCCCATACCCTGCCTTTTATATCAGGTTCTTTATTCCTGAATTTCCCTAAAACCGTTTACATCTTCTGAATACTGGGTAAAATCACTACATCCGAGTCGGAATTACGATTCAATTCTCGCTTCTTCATGTAACAAGTCATAGTGCCTATATGCGTACAGGGTGAATTCATTTTATCTCGACCAGCAAAACTACTGTTGAAAATACATATTAATAACCGATGCATGTCCATCATGCACGTAAGGAGGAACCAAGATGATCCGCATGCCTATTCAGCAAATGATCCCGTATCACCACCAATATCCGCGCAACACGGCGACCACTGCGCCCAAAAAGGAAAATGAGAACACTCAAGGCCTATCCTTCCATGAAATTTTACAGCAAAAAATGGCGAAGAAAAATGCTTCTCCTTCCCTTAGATAAAATGGATGCTGGACGATTGCCAGTCCAGTTATGAACCGTCTTTCCGCAACTTGGCGGAAGGGCGGTTATTGGCGTTGAGCAACAAACAACTGTACAGTTCTCAGGTATGTTTCTATAATAATCTGAATATCTACGAGATCCATGACATATTACAAACTGGAAAAGGGGATTTAGCCATGATCACCATCGGTTGTTTTCACGCTCATTATTCCAACATCGCTTTAATTGAAGAGAAGCTTGCTGATCATGAAGTTGAATTGGTGCATTATGTCGATCCAGGTCTGGATCGTCTTAAACATGACGCTGACTTTTCCGATGCCGTCATCCACCAGAAAGTAGCTCAGACGCTCCGATGGATCGTCGAGTGTCATGCCGATGCCATTCTGGTCACATGTACTCTGTTTGCGACAGTACTGGAGCAGGAAGCCACACAGGTCCCTGTGCCTGTGATTGGCATAGATGACCCGCTATTGCAGGAGATGCGGAGAGTACCAGGAGATTACATCATAGCCTTCACCAACCCGGCAACCATTGAAGGAACAATGACACGGGTGAATCAGGCAGTACAGCAAGAGGATGAGAATGGGCAACCATACGTCGCAAATACATATCAGACGGAAGCGGTATGCATCCCTGGGACATTTGAGTTGATTATGCGTGGGGACCAGCAAGGATATCTCGAAGCGGTACATGAAGGATTACAGCAGATTGCTGAACAGTATCCGGGTAAAACGGTAGTGGCAGCCCAACTGTCCATGGCTCCCGCAGCTGCACAGGTTACAGCAGACACAGGCATTGCGATGCATACCCCATTGGCATTGCTTACGGCGTATTTGGAGAAGAATTTGGGCATAGCACTACAATGAACTCACCTACTGAATATCACAAATAAACGAGGTGAACTAGTATGCGTTTCCTCTATATTGTTTTACTGTTTATAGCAGGTTTTTCCTGTTCCGCATTTCTATACGGAGGAGCACCAAAACTCAGTGACGCTCTTTTATTTGTTATCGCAGGAATTCTGTATAAGATATGGACCACTGACAGTCACAAAGCTAATTCTGAACAACACGGAGAGCGCTCATAGAGTTTAAAATCATATCATTGAATCAAAAAAAGCCGTTCTTCTCTGCAATGACAGAGAAGAACGGCTTTATCTCTATTTCAGACTGCCCAGTTTAAGCTGTACCGGCGCCTAGGAGCGTGTCCGATATTCCTCGGCCTTTTCCTGCATACCCGCTGCTACAGCCTCATTCTCGGACAATCCTTTATCCGCCGCAAAGGCACGGATGTCCTGCGTAATACGCATGCTGCAGAACTTTGGTCCGCACATGGAGCAGAAATGAGCTTCTTTGGCTCCTTCTGCTGGCAGCGTCTCATCATGGTAGGATAAAGCCCGTTCCGGGTCCAGTGACAGGTTGAACTGGTCTCTCCAGCGGAACTCGAAGCGCGCCTTGGACAACGCATCATCCCGGCGCTGGGCACGTGGATGGCCCTTCGCCAGATCGGCGGCATGAGCAGCGATCTTGTAGGCAATAACCCCTTCGCGTACATCATCCTTGTTAGGCAGGCCCAAATGTTCTTTTGGCGTAACATAACAGAGCATGGACGTGCCGAACCAGCCAATCATGGCCGCCCCAATGGCGGACGTGATGTGATCGTATCCTGGCGCAATGTCGGTCGTTAGCGGCCCAAGTGTGTAGAACGGTGCTTCTTTACATATCTCCATCTGCAAGTCTACATTCTCCTTGATCTTATGCATCGGCACATGCCCCGGCCCTTCGATCATCACCTGCACATCATGCTTCCACGCGATCTGCGTCAGTTCCCCAAGCGTAGCCAGTTCCGCCATCTGTGCTTCGTCATTGGCATCGTAGATACTGCCAGGACGAAGTCCATCTCCCAGTGAGAACGCCACATCATACCTTTTCATAATCTCGCAGATTTCTTCAAAATGAGTGTACAAAAAATTCTCCTGATGATGCGCAAGGCACCATGCTGCCATAATGGACCCGCCCCGAGACACGATGCCTGTCATCCGCTTGGCCGTCATCGGGATATAACGCAGCAGCACGCCTGCATGAATTGTAAAGTAGTCCACGCCCTGCTCTGCCTGCTCAATGAGTGTGTCACGGTACAACTCCCAGGTCAGCGCTTCCGCTTCGCCATTCACCTTCTCCAGCGCCTGATAGAGCGGCACCGTGCCAATCGGCACAGGTGAATTGCGGATAATCCACTCCCGGGTGGTATGAATGTTTTTGCCTGTGGACAGATCCATCACCGTATCCGATCCCCAGCGTACCGCCCAAGTCATCTTCTCGACCTCCTCCTCGATGGAGGAAGATACAGCGGAATTACCGATATTGGCATTGATCTTCACGTGAAAATGACGACCGATCAACATCGGCTCACTCTCCGGGTGATTGATGTTGGATGGCAGAATGGCCCGTCCACTCGCCAGCTCCTGACGTACAAATTCCGGCTCCACGCCCTCACGAATTGCGGCGAATTCCATCTCTGCCGTAATGACTCCCTGTCTCGCGTAATGCATCTGGGTCACACAACGTCCCGTCTGTGCCCGCAGCGGTTTGCCGCGCAATCCGGGGTACTCTTCGGCGCCGGCTCTCTTCCCTCCAGGCTTCAGTCCGTTATCCTCCGGTTTAACTGTACGGCCCTGATAAGCTTCGACATCGCCACGCTCTGTGATCCAACGGGTGCGCAGAGCTGGCAGACCTGCACGGATATCCGCATGGAATCCGGGATCGGTCATGGGGCCGCTCGTATCGTAGACACGCAGCGGTTCGTTATGCTCCACCCCTTGGGGAGTATTCGTGTCATGAAGGGCTATCTCACGCTCCGGAACAGCAATGTCCGGCCGTGAGCCCTGAATGTAGACTTTGCGGCTGCCCGGAAAGGGCTGAACCCGTCCGGCCGTTCCTGTTTCTTTTTCAACCTGCTGATCATTATGTCCCTGTTCCGTCGCTTGTTGTCCCGTTTGATGTCCTGTACTCATGTTCGCTTGTCTCCTCCTCAGTGTTTGTCGCTTGTTTGGTTGGTTTCATCATTAGCTCGCTTACGTACCTGTCCCAAATCATGCGCAATGCAGAGAAGAAAAAGCGATCCTACAGCAGACCAGCAGAGACATTTCATGTACAGTTCACAACAGACCCGAAATTAGCACATATCATGGATCTAAGCCAAGAAATCTCTTTTCCAAGCCCACTTTCGCAGGTTATTGAAAAAGCAGTCCATGGAGTGTGTGTTATATCGCCCGTTCACTGTAATAAAAAAAGCCGGTCCCCGAAGGAACCGACTTTTATGTCCATCACCAATAATGCTCCTGGTTGCAGCTCCTTATCGGGGACCTTCAAGAGTCACACATATGGTGGTTGTGGTCATATCGCCGATTACTTCCCTACGCTGGTATGATCCAGATCAGGTGCAAAGGGTCCAGAATCTCATGCGATTCCGTCTCAGTCCGGACAATTCGGACTCCCCCAGTAACGTTAACAAGTTGCGGCTTACATCAGCCGCCGTTCATATTCAATGAAGCTGGCCCCGCTGGGCCGTCCATTACAGAGTAGCGCAACCAAAACATAAAAACAACCTTTATATTCCAGATCACTAACTTCATTGGTGACAGACCTTACCTCAACATCAAGATAACATGAGCCCCATCTGTGTAGCAGCTTCCTTTAGCACAGGTGCGTATTCGTGCAAAGTCTCCTGCGAAAGTCGGCTGACAGGCCCTGAGACCGAGAGAGCAGCTGCAATATTGCCTCGACGGTCCATAATCGGTACAGATACCGCGGCAGCTCCCGGCTCACGTTCCTCATAACTCGTCGCATATCCGTTATCCCGTATATCTCCCATTTGCGCCAAATACACCGCGGGATCAATAAACACAGGCCATTCCGGCCCGTTCATCAGTTCCTCACGATCCTCGTCCGTGGCAAACGCCATCAAGACTTTGCTGGAAGCGCCCACGGACAACGGGAGTCTAACACCGACAGGAGCGACTCGGCGTATCGCCTGATCACTTTGCACAGCCTGAATCCGAATCCGTTCACTGCCATCCCGCAGGTACAGACTCACGGTCTCCCCCAATCGATCTCTCAGTCGCTCCATCGCAGGCAGCAGCAGAATCGCCGGATCATCACTGCGGGACATATGAGCTGACAGCTCCCAGATTCGGATGCCAAGTCGGTACTTCTCTGTTGCTGCATCGCGGATCACGAACCCTCGATCCTCCAGCGTAGCCATCAAACGGTGTACTGTACTTTTGTGCAATCCGATCTGGCTGGCAATTTCGGTAAGTCCCAGATCACTGCGTGTGGTAAAACATAATAATATATCCAGCGCCCGTTCAACAGCCCGGACGGTTAACTTGCGATCTTCCATGGCATAATGCCCTCCTCATGTTTCATCACATGAAACTTGGTTACATAAATTATATGAGAAACGGTCTCATCTGTAAACCAAAAAGAGCCAAAATTGAAATAAGCGTAAGCATAAATTGTTCCTTTTTATAAGACTTAATCCCCTGTAATTTACACACTAAGGTAATGTTACCCATATATCTTAAGAACTATATAACAATTGCGTAACAAATGCCCTCAATCAATTGACTTTGACTATATTGGAACATACGATAAAGATATATTATCTTAAGATATCGCTCTGAAGCAGGCTCTGAAATAAACGCAATTCTCTTTTCATGTCGTTGTTATCTTCAACTGAACTTCAAAGGAGGGGCATTCATGTATCCAACATCCCAGAGCGAAGCCCCGCTGCATACAAAAGTGTCCGATCTGCCCTCTTCGTTATCACCGAGGCTAATTCGGTTCAAACATATTATCGTAGCGTTGCTGCTCTCCGTTGTATTTTTTCTACTGTTTTGTTTTATTGCACTGCACGGTTATATCGCATGGGTATTATCCAATCCAACGGTAGCGCCTGTCTTCTCCAATCCAATGCAGGCCAAAAATATGAAATACGAAGACATTACGTTCCCGGCAGCAGATGGCAGTCGGACGATGCAGGGATGGTATATACCTGCTGACAATGCCGCAAGCAAAACAATTATTTTCAGTCACGGCTATGGTGCCAATCGTGAAGAAACATGGGTACCCATGTATGACCTGGCACACTATGCCCATCAACTTGGGTTCAACGTGGTCATGTTCGATTATGGCTTCGCCTCACAGGTGAACAAAGCTGTAGCCACAGGTGGCAAAGCGGAGTCTCAGCAATTACTGGGTGCCATCCAGTTCGCCAAGCAGCGCGGTGCGCAGGAACTGGTTGTCTGGGGTTTCTCCATGGGTGCCGGTACCGCGCTTCAAACCGGACTGATTACACAGGAAGTGGATGCGATGATTCTGGACAGTACGTTCCTGCTTGAGCCGGATACGCTGTACCACAACATTCATAACCAGATCGATCTCCCGCGTCAGCCTACACTGGAGATTATGAAGCTGTTGTTCCCTGTTCTGAATGGTACCGGATTGCAACAGATTCCTTACCAGGAAGTGAAAAAGGAAGATTATCCGTTCCCGATTTTCTTCATTCATGGTACGCAAGACGAGAAAGCACCTTACCCGATTGCAGAGCAACTCGCTGCCAACCAGACCAATCCGTATTCGGATGTATGGATCGTCCAGGATGCGCACCATGAATTGATCTTCCGGGAGCATCCAAAAGAATATCTGCGCCGTGTCTCCACGTTCCTGAGTCATGTAACGAAGACAAGCAGTGACGATGTGCAGAACACGAATAGTGGAGAATAACCTATCTAAATAAATTAAAATTCTGTTGATTCTTGAGCCCCTCCGGGGCTCTTTTTTTTGCAATCATAGGACAACAGGCTCGCGGAATATACTCTTGGGACGCATGAAAAGACAGTCTGCATGCAATGAATTCATCTGAAGGAGGTTCAACATAGATGAACTGGTATGGATATGGCCACCTGCTGCCTCTCCGGATATTGGAGGAAATCCGTTTCTGGAAAGAGCAGGAGAAAGAACATACACTTGTCATTCGTGCTCTGGTTCCTGATCTGGAGCCTCCATATGTCAAACTACTGGAAGAATGGGAAGCTACCTTTGCGAACAGTGAGCGAGTAGCGAACCAGCTCTTAAAACAACTATTGCCCGCAACCCATCCACCCGCTCCCTACATCGTTCGTTGTATCGATCAACTTATGTCTGCAGCTCGGCAGCAATCGAGAGAATTCATCAAACAGCTATATGTTCTTCTGGAGCAAAGTGCTGCGGTGCAAGCTGTTCCGCTTGCCAAAGTACTTATTCTACATTTCATCCGCGAATCGGAGTATTTTCTGGGCGTATTGGATACGCTTGGCCAACCTGGCATCTTGCGAGAAACAGATTCGGAGCCGTCACTTTTTCTGGAAAATGCACTGCATACGTCAGGGGCAGAAAGCATCCATCGCCAAGCTTCAGAAGCTCCAACTTCTCCCGATGAGAGTGTAAACGCACCTGCTAGTTCAGCGCAGATTCAATCCGCAACCGTGCAAGCACCTTCTACCGGGACAACACAAGCCACGCCTGGCTCTACAGCACCTCCCGTAAAAGAAAAGCCGGTGCCCATTGGAGGGCATACCCTGCCCCCCCTCCCCTATGCGTACAATGCGCTGGAGCCACATATTGATGAGCTAACGATGCGTATCCATCATGACAAACACCATCAATCTTATGTGGACGGACTAAATGTAGCAGAGAAGAAGCTGGCAGAATCGCGAAAAAAGAATAATTTTGAACTCATCAAACATTGGGAACGTGAACTCGCCTTTAACGGCGCAGGCCACTACCTGCATACGATCTTCTGGACAATTATGAATCCTGCTGGAGGCGGTAAACCTTCCGGTATGCTCGCAGAGCAGATCAAGCGGGATTTCGGAAGTTATGAAGCGTTCAAGAATCAATTCACAGAAGCTGCGAATAAAGTGGAAGGCAGTGGCTGGGCGATGCTTGTCTGGAGCCCAAGAGCACATCGTTTGGAAATTTTGCAGGCGGAAAAACACCAGAACCTGTCCCAGTCCGATATCGTACCGCTCTTGCCCCTGGATGTGTGGGAACATGCCTACTATCTGAAACACCAGAATGAACGCAAAAAGTATATCGAGGATTGGTGGAATGTCGTCTACTGGCCGGCTGTTGCCGAGCGTTACGAAACGGCACGCAAGTTGTTGTGGCCACCTTATTAAGCGCGGGGTTCGATGGATTAGAGAAAAAAAGAGATATCTCCAGCCGTATGACTGAAAGATATCTCTTTTTGGTGTAGACAAAAAAGCAAGCCTCTTATTAAAAGAGACTTGCTTGTATTTTGAGAGACTAGCTATTTCCAAATGCTCATGCTCACTTAAGAAGCACAGCCCTCGCAAGCCACATAGTTGTCGCCAACCTGTTTGCTAATAGCGATCAGATCGCCCAGCTTGATATCTGCCTCATCTGTAAACTCCAGATCAGCAATACGAGCAACGATCAGTGCAGCAGCCTCTTCCTTGCTTGTTGCCATTTGGCTGAACTCAGACTTTTCGCCTGTAGATACAACCTCATATAAGTACGTATATCTCAACGTCTCCATCCTAACACTCTCCTTCCGAAATCACATCATATCATCTCTATTACCCAATTCCAAGTCCGATTATCAAGAACTCAATCATAGCGCAGCTTCATCTGATCAGCCGTCAGACGTACTTCCTCAGAGCTGACGCTAAGCACCTTGCTGGCTTCCGCCTGCGGATAACGATCACGTAGAGTTCGAACCAAAGAGGCGGTATATGCCGCCGCAGAAGGGACACCTGCCAACTCCTTCAGACTTGCCATTGTGCCCGGCTGAACATCAGGATATCCTTCACTCGCCCCACCTGCTGCATGCTGATAAAATTGACGCACGTCCGCTGCCAGTTGATCTCCCTGTCCTTCCACGATGATAAAAGCAGTAATAATATACGCCTTTGCCTGTCTGCGCTGGGCAATACCACAGAATTTCAGACCACCTACACTGACATCATAATCCCCCGGGCAAAAAGCACCCTGAACCTCACCCGTTTGCGCCTGACTCGACCATGGCGTTAGCGACTCGGCAATTATCGAAGCCATCTCCCGGAAATCATCATGAATATTGATGGCATGTCCAGGATTAGGCAGAATCAGTGACACATTAACTATCCCTGGATTAAGGGGTACGGCTGCTCCACCGGAAGGCCGAACACAGACCGCTGTCCCTTTGCTTCTTATCCGTTCCATCGCTTCTACAGCCTGTGGCAACCTGCGGTCACGCAGACCTGCTACAAAGGCATCTGGATGTCGCCATATATGTGCAACCGGCAGATGCCCTGCCCCAACCCGTCTGCACATAACTTCTTCCCATGCAAAAGCGTCGAGTACACTACTGCCTTTTCGCTTGAGTGGTGTCTCCCAGATTTGCAGACGCAATGTAGCATGTTTATCTGCTTGTAGTTTCTTTTCCAACTGGATCGAGTGTTCTGAATGGGAAGGTGCACTCATCGTTCCATTACCTCCGGCTTAACGAATTCGTATGTATTCAGTATATATAGAAATGAAAACACCATATATAAATAAGCCGGTTCCCCTGGGAACACGGCTTATTTATATCCTATCCTGCGGCTTCAGAAGCTCCCGCTTCCATAACCACAAGGACCTACTCATCCGGCTTGTCCATGGAATGCACATACCGAATATTAATCTTTTACCAGAGACAAGAACTCTGCACGTTGTGCCGGATTCTCACGGAAAGAACCACGTACAGCAGACGTTACCGTCTTGCTTCCCGGTTTCTTCACGCCGCGGGAACACATGCACAAGTGCTCGCCTTCCACCACGACCATCACGCCATGAGGCTCGACAGCTTCTGTCAGAATGTCAGCGATCTGTGAAGTAATACGTTCCTGAACTTGCAGGCGACGTGTTACCGCTTCGACCAGACGAGCCATTTTGCTCAAACCAACGATCTTGCCGCTTGGTACATACCCAATGTGCACTTTGCCAAAAAACGGCGCCATATGGTGCTCACATTGGCTGTAGTAGACGATATCCTTGACGATAACCAGTTCTTCATGATTCTCGTCAAACGTGACCCCGAGCACATCGCGCGGATCTACTTCATATCCACCAAAAATTTCTTCATACATTCGGGTCACACGTGCAGGCGTTTCAAGCAGCCCTTCACGTGTACTATCTTCTCCGATCAATTTCAGGATCTGCTCTACATGATACTCGATCTTCTCCCGATTGTCGGATACTTTTGAATTCAAATAATCTTTAACGCCAGCCACTGCCGAACGCCTCCTTTCGAACCACTACTGTAAGAGGTTGTTCAAAAAGTTCGCTTCAGGTACTGAAAACCCAACTTTTTGAACACGCACTTGAAGCAGTTATTCCCTGCTATTATTTTCGGCGGCCCGAACTTTTACGCGCAGGATGCTGTTGCGGCTGAGGCATTTTCGCTCCTGGCTGTTGGTTCTTCATCATCTGCTGGGCACGCTGCATTTGCTTGCCATTCAGGTTGTAGCCCATTTGCTTCGCCATTTTCTGAAGCATGTCCGGATTGCTTTGCATTTTCTCGAGTTGTTTACGCAAGTAGAACACCCCGATGAAAAATCCCCCGACCAGACCAACAATCAATGTGATAATCGGTATAACAATATCCATCTCTTAGACACCTCTGTATGCATTCTAAAAAGCCTGATAATCCGTGTCACTTCATGATGTTATGCGCACCTGTTGAAAACCTGACACAGACCGGATTTCCTGAAAGTATCATAGCATTTCCGCACGCCTTGAGCAAACGGATTTTCCAGTTGAACCGCACACAAGCTACGTCATGACGGCTTCAATGAAAACGGTTGTATGCTGAGCCAGATCGATTTCAACCACATCCAGAGAATAACGCGTACTTCCACGCGCCACCCTGATGACAGGTCTGCCGGGCAATCCCCGATGTTGACGAACAATGACTCCCGTCTCTTTGGTAGACAGTCGTACCGCTGTACCATTGGGATATACGGATACACTCTTGTTGAATTCGATCAGAATGTCCCGATCCAGCTTCGTACCAGACAACGCCATCATCTCTTCACAGGCCTCATGTGGCAACAAACTGTCCTGGGATAACCCATTAATGAGATTATCATAGATATTCGCCACACTAACAATTCTCGCAAACAGATGGATGTCACTGCCTTTGATTCCTCTCGGCATGCCTGTACCATCTACATGCTCATGATGTTGCAAGGCCGTATGGGCGACCAACAGACTGAACTCCCGTTTGTTCTTAATCACTTCGAATCCACGCCATGTATGGTGCAGCGAAGAATTCGCAGCAGAGCCACTGCCAGGAGGTTCCCCCACTTTGCCAATATCATGTAATAATGCCCCCACGGCAAGGTCCTTCAGTTGATTATAATTAAGTCCCATATTCAGTCCGATGACCGAAGACAACAAACATACATTCATCGCATGAACATACTGTGCATTGTCTTTGGTACGAATATCGGTGAGCTGCACTAGCAGTTCACGTCCGTTCAATACATCGTTCAGCAACTTCTCTATACTGAGGGCGACCTTTCTGGGGCTCCAATCTTTCCCGGAGCGAATGGATTCGAGTGTAACACTCATCTCGTTAATTATTGCCCGTTTCGTGGTTTCATCCAGAATGTCTTCTGTATCCACATCTTTGTACGCTTCATCCTGGATGTATAGCATGGTCACGCCAATACGCTTCAGCGTATTGACCATGTATACGGTGAGCTGGACTCCGGAAGACAGCAGTACCGTGCCGTTACTGGAATATACCGTCTTGCCCAGAAGCTCCCCCGCTTCCACGCTCTCCACGTTTACATACTTCATGAACGTCCCCCGCTCTTACGATTGCTGCTCCAATGCGAGCAATTGCTCCTTGGTTTGCAGACCGCCTACATAACCCACCAGGGTGCCGTCTTTACCGCTGATGCGGTGACAGGGAATAATAATCGGAATTGGATTCTTGCTAATGGCGTCCAGAACTGCACGAACAGCCTTGGGTCTGCCGATGGTTTCCGCAACCTGTTGGTGTGATGAGGCCTCTCCATAAGGTATATCGGACAGAACTTGCCATACTTGTAGCTGGAATGGTGTTCCAAGCCGATCAAGCTGCAAGTCGAACGTTTTTCTCTCCCCCGCAAAATACTGCTGAACCTGCTGTGCAGCTTCGCTGAGCTTCTCTTCATTCTTCTCATATCGATACTCGCCAATCCAGATACGTGCCCATTGTTGCAGATGAGCTTCGCGTACGTGAAAGGCGCCAAAATCAATGTGACACAATCCTTCATCCGTAGCGCATAATGTTAATGTACCAATCGGTGTCAGTACTTCATCGTAGTAGACAGGCTTACCATGAAGACCTGTCACTGCTGAAGGCCTCCAAGCTGCGGCTTCCGTTTTGGCAGGCTGTGCAGGTTGCTCACTACCCGGTTCACTTCCGGCTTCCATTTTCAAATCCTGTTGCAACACACCTAATACATTGTGCTCTTTCTGTTCCTCTGGCTGCTTCTCACTCACTTCCACAGCCCGTGGCTGTTTGGGTAAGGTCTCGGACAAACGCAGTCGCTCCTCGGCCTTCTGCAGCATGCTTAGTACGTTCCCATCTTGTTCGTTAGCGGCAGCTTCCCCAATTGCTTTCATGGCGTCTTCTCCTCCAATTCTGCTCAACGCCCAGGCTGCGGTTCCCCGCAACTCGGGGCGCGGATCACGTTTTAATACTTCTGTAAGTTTGGGTACAGCACTTTTGTCTTTGAAATTGCCCAGGGCAATAACGGCGTTGCGTTGAATCGGCTTCTTGCCCCGCCAGGCGGCGGAACTCTGACCGAAACGTTCCTTGAATTCCCGGTTACCGATGTCCAATAGCGGCAGCAGAAGCGGCTTCACAATCTCCGGATCGGGATGAAACTCGGGATGATGATCCCAGTTCTTGCCCCGGTTCTTCGGACAGACGATCTGACACGTATCACAACCGTACAAACGATTGCCTATTTTCAGCATAAATTCTTCATCTACAAACCCTTTCGTCTGGGTTACAAAAGAAATACAACGCTGTGAATTCAACTGTCCCGGCCCTACTAGTGCTCCTGTCGGACAGGCATCAATACATTTCGTACATTCACCACAGTCTTCGGTCACAGGTGTGTCCGGTTGAAAAGGAATATTCGTCACCAGTTCCCCGAGAAAAATCCATGATCCGAATTTGGGTGATATTATGGCACAGTTCTTGGCGCTAAAACCAATCCCCGCACGCTGGGACACCGCACGATCCACCAGTGCTCCGGTGTCTACCATGCTTTCGATCATCGCTTCAGGTACGCGTTCCCGTATGAAATTAACCAGCTTGTCCATCGCTGTACGCAGAACCTGATGATAATCCTGTCCCCATGCAGAACGAGCAAATATCCCCCGGTAAGCTCCCGGCTCCGATTTCGGTGGATTCACCATTTTGGATGGGTATGCCACAGCGATTGCAATAAGAGACGCCGGTTCGCCATCTTTTAAGGCGGGGTGCACCCTTTTTTCAATATCCGGCTCTTCAAAACCTGAAGCATACCCCTTATCCCGCGACTGCTCCAGCAGCGACTTCAAGGAAACAAAGGGATCGGCAGAGGCGAATCCGATATCATCAATGCCCAGTCCGGGGCCAGCCGCTTTGATCTCCTGTTTTAACTTCTCCCATACGGAGGCCTGTGCTGCCCTGGTCTGTACGCTCGTCATTTCTCTTCCCTCTCTTCTTCCGACACTTATTCCGTAAATAGTGAACGCCCGCCTCACGGTAA
Source organism: Priestia sp. FSL H7-0729 (assembly GCF_038005685.1). NCBI lineage: Bacteria > Bacillati > Bacillota > Bacilli > Caryophanales > Bacillaceae > Priestia > Priestia sp. FSL H7-0729. The sequence continues at coordinate 44,191 of NZ_JBBOTQ010000016.1, read as the reverse complement.
GAGGACAGGCGTTATTTGCTATATATGCCTTGCATACTTGAATTCAAACGGAACGAGTCTATATGATTTAACGCAAAATGCAGTCTGAAGTTGTTGTCCTGTCAGAATTTTACAATTTCTTCAATTCAGAAAATGGCCAGAAAATAAATTCAGCCTTGCCTACAATCTGGTCAGATGTAATACTGCCAAACACTCGGCTATCCTTACTTTTGCCTTCATGACGATTATCCCCCATCACGAAGAAATGATCCGGCTCTAGTGTAATGGGGCCAAAATCCGGGTCTTGTACCTCAATATCGGTGTACGTTTCCGCTTGCCGCTCCCCGTTCACATATAGATGGTGATCCCTGACCTCAATAATATCTCCCGGAAGTCCGACGATCCGCTTCACCAGAAAATCCTTCTTCTCCATTCCTTCGCTTGGATCACGAAGTACAATCACATCAGATCGGGAAGGTGTACCCAGATGATATACGATTTTATTGACGAAAAGGCGATCCCGCTCAACTAGTGTCGGCTGCATGGACTGTCCTTTGACCATCGACAGGTTAAACACAAACAGGTTCAGCAGCATCATGATTACAAAAGCAACAACAATCGTTTTGATCCAATCCCACAGCTCCACAACCCAGGATTTCTCCGGTTGTTCAGGCATGGCTGGTTGATTACGTTCCTCGGAAGCCATATGTTCCATTGAATGATGATTGGAATTCAAAGGGACACCTCATTTATGAATTAGTTGAATTAAACCTGTAAAATGTTGACCATACTCCCTTTCAGTCTACTTCATTTGGGAGAGTGAAACAATTGGTTATGAGCACCAATACCTTGGATGTCATGAATACAGCCTGGTTAGGCGCAATGGTCTAATTGAATTGGGAGAAAACGAATTGTGTTCAGAGAATGAGAAAACAAGTGGAATATTACGTATAGAGGGCTCATACAAATAGAAAGGCATATCCCTCACGTTCTTACACGTCAAAGGGATATGCCTAATATGAAATGAACATCTTTTTTTCTTTTTTTAAAAATGCAAACTAAGCTTTAGACAAAATACTAAGATTCTGGAAAGCGCTCATAATCTGATTGGCACCGTAACCCATAGCTTCATACAGAGGCATGGCTACTTTGTTGTGCTCATCACCCGCCACCCATACCTGGCTGACTTTACGCTGCTGGAACCTTTGTTCCATAGCCTCGACAAGTGTTTTGCCGACTCCACGGCGACGATAGTCTGGATGTACCGCAATACGGTAGATGCAACCCTGGTTTTGATCAATCGTACCGATCAAAGCGCCGACGAGGTCTCCCTCTTCTTCCGCAACCATGATCAGGTCAGAATCCCATGACAATTGACGGGCAAACGGGCCCATCGTGTTCTCATAACACTCTTCCGATAGCGCAACCTGGAGAAGCTCCGTCATCTGGCTTGCATCACTCAACTGAAAGGAACGAACGTGCATGTCTTAAATCTCCCTTTTCGTTAGCTTAGATGAGGTTTTTTACAAAAAGGAATTCCTTTTTACCAAAAACCCAATGTTCATATAATGACAAAAAACGAGAAAATACCGCTTCTTCGTCAATTAAACCATACTTTTCTCCATAAAACACGCATTTTCTTTTGAAAGCGCTTAATTGTAACCGTTTACATACGAATATTAAAATTTAACACTCTTTAAACGTCTGAAAACACATAAATAGTTGCATAAAGGGTAAAATATGTTTGTTATCTCTGGCCCATCATTAGATCAACGCCTCGGGGGACTTAATAAACAAAAATGTTGCTTAATTAGCCCGAATGCGGTTTAATATTAGTGGCAAGGGTATTATTACATATGTACCTGTTTTAAAAAAAACCTAAAATCTCAGGAGGTATTTCATTATGGCTTTTCAATTACCGGCACTTCCTTACGCTAACGACGCTTTAGAACCACATATCGATGCACAAACGATGGAGATCCACCACGATCGCCATCACAATACTTATGTAACTAACTTGAACGCAGCTCTGGAAAGCGCTCCTGAACTGCAAGGAAAAAGCTTGGAAGATCTGATTGCTAACCTTGACAGCGTACCTGAAGGCATCCGCACAGCGGTTCGCAACAATGGTGGTGGACATGCTAACCACAGCTTGTTCTGGGAAATCATCGGACCTAATGGCGGCGGCGCTCCTACAGGCGATATCGCAGCAGCTATTGATAGCGAACTGGGTGGCTTTGATAAATTCAAAGAAGATTTCGCTAAAGCAGCTACAACTCGCTTCGGTTCCGGCTGGGCTTGGCTCGTAGTTGGCAAAGATGGCAAGTTGTCCATCACTAGCACACCTAACCAAGACAGCCCTCTCTTCGAAGGTCTGACTCCTGTTCTGGGTCTAGATGTATGGGAGCACGCTTACTACCTGAAATATCAAAACAAACGTCCTGATTACATCGGAGCTTTCTGGAATGTAATCAACTGGGATGAAGTGAACAAACGTTACGCTTCTGCAAAATAAAATTTTGTTCTCAAAGCAACAGTTAACATAAAAGAGAGCCTGATTCGGTCATCGTGACCGTGATCAGGCTCTCTTTTTGCTATCACTATAGTTTTTAGTTTTAGTTATGTTAATGGATGTTTTTTCTAACAAACCAAGGACACGCTATCGCTCCATATTCCATCGTATCCCGAACCTAACGAATCTCAGCGTATCTATTTCCAAAATACGGGCTTTGATTCGCACTTTCAGGTTGATTTGGCTAAGATAACGTCACTAAGGTTCGTTAGCTCCCCCAATTAATCGTTCACTTGACCATACGCACCTGCAAAATAACTGCTGATCAGCTTCAGAAATATGTTCGGGAACGCCATCTTGTCCATGTCTTCCGGACCGATCCAGCGGTAGGTCAACCCATCGCCTTTACCTGTCATGATCGGAGTGCTCAGCGCTAGGTCACTCCCATCAGATGGTGCCAACATCGCTCCATCGTTAAGCGATGTTGAGATGATGTTCTGCACATTAGGCGTGCCTGGCTGCGATGAATGTGTTGTCTCTGACTCAGGTGACACAGCTGACGATGAGTCTGTGTCCTCCTTCGTTGCCGCCTGTGCATCGTAGGCGGCTCTGGCTTCCGCTGCGATTAGCGGAAGCTCACTGCTCTGGTCCTGCTCGGTACACTTGTACACCTGCAGGCTCCAGACAATGTGGCTGAACACATGCTCCGCATGGGTAGCCAGCCCTTCCGGGCGGGCAGCGAAGCCTTCCGCCCATAGACTGCCGGCCAGCAAGGCCATGGCCGGCTCATCCGCCAGCGGCGCCGCCTTCTTGCTGGCTGCGGCGGGCGCCGCGAGCACATGCGGCAGCTCCCACATGCGGGCCAATAGGCCCGTGTCTGGGCGCTGGCGCACAAGCACTTGGCCGCGATGTTCACCGCGGCCCTCCACAATCGCGACCAGCCGCTGCTCAGGGCGCGGCGGCTTCGCCTTGGTCTTGACCGGCAGTGTAAGCTCTCTTCCGGCGATGCGGCCGGAACATTGCTCCATGACCGGGCAAGTCAGACAGTGCGGTGCTTTGGGTGTGCACACCAACGCACCAAGCTCCATCAGCGCCTGATTGAAATCACGCGCTCGCCCTTCCGGAATGAGCTCTCCTGCGAGCTCTTCCATCAACACCCGGGTGCTGCCCTTCATAATGTCCTCATCGATGAGGAAGTATCTGGACAGGACCCGCATGACATTGCCATCTACCGCAGGCTGCGGCTGGTTGAAGGCAATGCTCAGAATGGCCCCGGCAGTATACGGGCCCACCCCTTTTAATGCAAAGACAGCCTGCTTGTCCTGAGGCATCTCGCCTCCGTGCAGCTCCATGACTTGTCTCGCGGCTGCCTGAAGATTACGTGCACGGGAGTAATAGCCGAGTCCCTCCCAATTTTTCAGAACTTCCTCCTCCGGTGCTTCCGCAAGTGCCTGCACGGTCGGAAAATTCCCAATAAAACGATTAAAATACGGAATGACCGTATCTACCCGAGTCTGCTGAAGCATAATCTCCGATACCCATGTGAAATACGGATTATTGTGACGACGCCACGGCAAATCCCTTCGGTTGATCATATACCAGTCCAGCAAATTCACGCTGAAATGTTGTTTCTGTTCCTGTAAACCCATAAGCCCTTCCTCTCCTATTGCCAAGCTAGCTACTTTTCCATCTGTTCTACAATCGCAAAGGCCGCTGCCAATTCCGTCTGATGCGTAATACTCAAATGAATGTCATACTGCTTATCATATGGCAGCTGCAGACGTTCCCAGGCTTGACTGGACAGTGAAGCCACTGGACGCCCTGTCCCATCTGGAAGCACTTCAATGTCAGTGAAACCCATGACACCACCGATCCCGCAGCCAAATGCCTTGGATACCGCTTCTTTTGCAGCAAATCGGCCGGATACAAACTCCGTCATCCGCTTCCCTCGATGGACCGCAATCTCCCGCTCTGCTGGCGTTAATATTCGTTTCAGAAAAGCTTCCGCATGGCGACCGGACAGCAACTTCCGCATACGTCCAATCTCCAGCACATCATTCCCAATGCCATATATCATCAACGCTTCACCCGCTTAATTTTTAATCACATGATCCGTAACTATCCGAACACGTATTCTATTGTAGCAGGAGGGGCGCCCAGAAGCGAGTACCTATCCGCATTACCATATATGCTAAAATATGAATCAGGAATCGTCTGAAATTCTTAGGAGGTCTGAATCATGCCCATCACTTTTGAATTACCCACTGACGTAGAGGCTATCATTCGCGGGGACTTTTTCCCTGCACAACAACCCGCTCAAGGCGTCATCGTTCTGTTACACGGATACAAAGGCTTCAAAGACTGGGGCATGTTCCCCTATGCAGCTTCTCAACTAAGCCAGACGCATCATGTATTGACCTTTAATTTCTCTCACAACGGTATTGGCGAATATCTGGAGCAATTCTCTGAACTTGAAAAGTTCGCAGTGAATACGTATAGCCGGGAGCTTGCCGATCTGGCCTTGGTACTGGAACATGTGGCTACACAGCCTGAATTCACCGGACTTCCTGTATACCTGGTTGGTCATAGCCGCGGTGCGGGCGTAAGTCTTGTCTATGCACTGGATCATCCCGAGCAGGTGGCAGGTGTCATCTCCTGGAATGGCGTAACCAATCTGGATCTCTTCAGTGCAGAGCAAAAAGAAGAGATGCGTACGCATGGCCGCAGCCATGTCGTTAACGGACGTACAGGTCAGCAGATGCCACTGGACGTGTCTATACTGGAAGACTTGGACAAGCATAGCGAACGTTACGCTATTATTGACCGCTTGGCTTCTTCACCTGTGCGAGTCGCACTCATTCAGGGAACAGAAGATCCCCAGCGTCTGCGGGACGGTTCTGCCGCACTTGTGCAAGCACGCCCTGACATCCCATGGCACCAGATACCTGAAGGGAACCACACCTTTAATACGGTACATCCATTTAAAGAAACCACTCCACAACTGGAGCAAGCCATCACCCAGACCCTGCAACAGATCAAAGACTGGAGTAACTAACTCATCTTTAAAATTGTAGTCACCTGGATTTTTGCGGTTTCTCGTTCCACATGACAAAAAGAGTCACTGCGTGAGCAGTGACTCTTTTGCATTCCCTAAGAGGGACGGTATTTCAATATTGGTGTTAACAGCTTATAACAAGCATGCTCATTCGTTCGTATTAGATACCCGGAATGGCATTACGTTTGTGATGTGTACGCGTATAGAACGCTTCGAGGCGCTCTTGTGCAGCAGGATCAATCTGTTTGCCTTCGAGATAGTCGCTGTTCGCTTCATACGAAATTCCCAGCTCATCTTCGTCCGTCTGACCTTCCCATAGCCCTGCAGATGGTGCCTTGTCCAAAATAGCCTGTGGCACTTTCAGATAGGCTGCCAGTTGGCGTACCTGACGTTTGTTCAGGGTGCTCAGTGGTGTGATATCGACAGCCCCATCGCCCCATTTGGTGTAGAAGCCCGTGATGGCTTCGGACGCATGGTCCGTACCTACAACAAGCAGGTTTTCTTCAAACGAAAGCGCATATTGCATCACCATACGCGTTCTCGCTTTAACGTTACCTTTGCCTTGGTGAGTCATATGGCGTGGGCTACCCAAGGATTTGAAACCTTGCTCCACTTCCAGTGCAATTTCATTTACCGCATCTTCGATATTCGTTTCCACAACATGCTTCAGATCGTATGCTTTCGCTACCGCGTAGCTGTGGTCGATATCGGATTGCTCACCATAAGGTTGGAACACACCAAGCGTTTTGTACTCCTGGTTGTTTTCTTGTGTAAGCTCGTCCGTCGCTTGTTTGCAAAGCGCAGTAGCCACTGCACTGTCAATACCGCCGCTGATCGCAATCAGCAAGCCCTTGGCACCCGCATTTTTCACATACGTCTTCAGAAAATCAACACGCTTGCGTACTTCCTCTTCTTCATTGATGCTTGGTTTAACCTTCAATTCAGCGATGATCTGTTGTTGCAAACTCATCGTTCACACACCCCGTTTCTAAATTAATGAAAGTTGATGTCCATCTTGAAAGGTCCGAATGGTTCAATAACCTTATCTATCCAAAATGAAACGCCCCGGCATCGGTGATCCGAAGGGCGGGGCGTTCTATGGAGCGAATTAACGGCAATAACGTTCAAATGCACTTGTCAGATCAGCCGCAATTTCCTCTGCAGAACGGTCTTCCACTTGATGACGCTCGATAAAGTGAACGAGTTCTCCGTCTTTCATCAGAGCAATGGACGGTGAAGATGGCGGATACGGTGCGAAGAATTCACGTGCTTTTGCAGTTGCTTCCTTGTCCTGGCCAGCAAATACAGTGTACAGGTGATCCGGTGTAATATCATGCTGAAGTGCTTGGGACACACCTGGGCGACATTGACCTGCGGCACATCCGCACACAGAGTTAATGACAACCAGTGCTGTTCCTTTTGCATCCGGCAGACTTGCTTCCACTTCTTCAGGAGTACGCAATTCCTGGATTCCTAGACGAGTTAACTCATCCCGCATGGGTTGAACCATATCTTTCATGTATTGATCAAATGACATCGACATTCGGTTTCACTCCTTATAAATGGTTGTTCTATGATCTCGATAGAATTTAAAGGCCAATAACTTTCCAAAACACCGTTACATTCATATCGAACATTATGGATGTAATGAAGTGCTATCCCTATTATACATCCATAAGCAATGAAAGCAAGGTTCAGAAACCGCCTGCGGAAAGGCTTCTCCCATAATAATATGTCTCAAAGTCTGGCAAAATATGCTGAATGACTAACGTTCAAACGCCACTTTGAAGGTAGTACCCTGGCCTTCCTCCGATTCCACGGTAATGGTTCCATTATGTCGTTCAACAATGCTCAGGCACATGGACAATCCAAGTCCGGTTCCCTTGGCTTTTGTCGTGTAGAAAGGTTCAAACAGCTTTTCCGTCTTCACTCTCGGTATACCCGGTCCTGTATCACGTACACACAGTTCCACCTTATCATCCACGATCCGTGTTTCCAGCGTAAGCACGCCCTTCTCATTCATAGCCTCCATCCCGTTACGGGCCAGGTTCAACACCACCTGTTTGATTTCCTTTGAATTGAGATGCAATTTCGGCACATTATGGTCGAGCATGAGTTCAATACTCTGACCACGCAGGTTCGCATCCGCCCATAACAATGGACTGAGTTCATGTATGATATCGTGCAGCTGGGATTCCTCTTTCTCGGCAATACGATTCTGAGCCAGAGACAAGAAATCATTAATGATACTGTTGGCCCGGTCCAGCTCTTCCAGAACGATCCGGTAATAGTGATCCAGGGAGTCCGGACTCTTTTCCTGCATCAGTTGAAGAAACCCCCGCACAACCGCCATTGGATTACGCACCTCATGCGTAATGCTTGCAGCCATCTGCCCCACCAGACTGAGACGATCCACATTATCCAGTTCACTTCGCAACATCTCAAGCTCCGTGATATCCTGAATGATCAGCATGGCACCTGTAACTTCTCTCGTATTCTCTGTCGGAAAGGCATAGATCGGTACGGTTCGGGACTGAAATACGTACGCACCGTAACGAACGGTCAAACCACTAATCTCACCATGAACGACAGCCCTGCGAATGCTTTTATCCATCTTGTCCGCCTGTCCCTGTTCAACGAATTGACTGGCAGGCTGTCCAATTAGATCAGGCGCGGAAGTACAAGGTAGTTGCTCTCTTGCGGTTTGCTCCATCATCTCATTAACGAACATGACTGTGCCTTCTTTATCTACGGTCGCAATCGAGAGAGGAACTGCATTCAGAATCTGATGAAGCCTCTCCGTTTCGGCTATGTATCGATGGTGAACTTCCGATAGATGTTGCTCCAGCCCACGATAATGTTTCATCCGCTCCAGCCATAACAGGCTCAGGCTACCCGCAACAATCGCTCCAGCAGTATATCCAAGTGATGTGAATATTATGTAGGTCACAGAGTAGGAGGAGTCATTCGGGTGAGATGAGATCCACAACAGACTCGTTACAATTAATTCTATTGCAATCAGAGTGATAAGGAGCGCCATTTTGCGCAAAGGTGTATTATGCTTGAATCGTTTGGCAGACAACCATACAATAGGATAGAGAAGAATACCTGTATGCAGGAGAAATCCGTACAGATCATAGGAATGTGCAAAAATAAAATAGAAGAGTATATGGAGAAGGGAAAGCGTCAAGCCTATTCCCGGCCTGCAGTAAAGTATGACAATTGTAAGAGGCACAATACTTAGGGAGATTGAGACGGGAAACGGGCTCGCAGGTTGGGCAAAAAGCAGACAAAGAAGCATACTCGCAACACTGGTTGAAGCAAGACTGACCTGTATTACTCCAATTCGTTCCACCTTGGTTACGACCTGCTTGGTAAGCATCAGATGGAATAAGGGAATGAGCAATACCGCTGAACCTGCCAGCAGTACTTGTAAAAGAATGTCTTTCAACGCAACCACAATGCCATCTCCCTCCTCGCCTGCACAATCCCTCATGTATTTCTGATTAAAACATAGGCGACAGTATATTACAATATATCCCTTAAGACTGCATAATAGAACTGTCGATTCATCATAAATGGTCAAAAAAGTAGACCATTCGACTAATATCTTTCATCATTCGATGAGAAGTGGTTTCACATACAATATATAGACATACGATATCTCACACAATCTATATATTGCTATTTTGGATTTTCACACCTGATCACCAATACAGAAGTTAATAGTCAAAAACTATTTTAAAAAAAGAGGGTAATAAACAATGTTGTATGATGTCATCGTAATTGGTGGTGGATCTGCCGGCCTGATGGCCTGTGTTGCAGCTGCCGAGCATGGAGCCTCCGTTATTCTGCTGGATAAAGGAGATCAACTGGGTCGTAAACTCGGCATCTCTGGCGGAGGTCGGTGCAATGTAACCAATGCCAAGGAGACGGATGAACTCATCCGGCATATTCCGGGTAATGGCCGCTTTTTATATAGTTCGTTTCAGAATCTGGACAACCAGGGAATCATGCGTTTCTTTGAGAATCTCGGAATTGCCCTGAAAGAAGAAGACAACGGCAGAATGTTCCCTGTAACCGATAAAGCAAAAACAGTTGTTGACGCGCTGGTAGGCAAAATTGTCTCCCTCGGCGTCGAGATTCGCACCAAAGAACCGGTCAAGGAACTCATTCAGAACGGTCAGCAAGTACAGGGTGTTAAATTGGTCTCAGGTAAAACCATTCTCGGACGCTCCGTCATCATCGCTACCGGCGGCAAATCCGTACCCCAAACCGGATCAACCGGAGACGGTTATCCTTGGGCTGAGGCTGCGGGTCACACGATTACGGAGTTATATCCAACCGAAGTGCCCATTGTGTCCGGAGAGAGTTGGATTCAATCCAAAGAACTGCAAGGTTTGTCTTTGAGAGATATTGCATTGTCTGTATTGGACGCCAAAGGAAAAACAGTCATCTCTCATCGCGGGGATATGCTCTTCACGCATTTTGGAGTGTCTGGACCGGTTGCACTGCGTTGTAGTCAATTTATCCGCAAAGTGCAGATGAAGTCTGGAAACACACAGGTCATTATGAGCATTGATCTGTTCCCGGAGTTATCTGCAGGCGCATTGGAAGCACAGGTTCAACAGGTATTGGAACAAGAGTCCCGCAAGGCTGTCAAAAATATACTGAAAACATGGGTTCCAGAGCGCATGATCCCATTAATGATGAAAAGGGCGGAGATCAGCGAGGACCTCACGTTCCATCATTTCCCCAAAGGCATGTTAAGCAACTTGTGTGGCCTAATGAAGGCTTTCACCTTCCGTGCAGACGGAACGAGATCACTCAAAGAAGCCTTCGTTACTGGGGGAGGAATCCACTTAAAGGAGATATACCCAAAAACAATGGAATCCAAGCTGCTGCCTGGACTGTTCTTTTGCGGTGAAGTTCTGGACATTCACGGCTACACTGGAGGGTATAATATCACTGCTGCGTTCTCGACGGGTTATACGGCTGGTATGCATGCGGCTGAATATAAGCACGCTACTTTATAGTAGAGGTTGTTCAATAATAGTTATTACACACTTTAAGTGCATGATGAATTGCTTCAGATGTCAAAAACCCCGATATCCACTATCTGTGGAATACCGGGGTTTTCAGCATTGTTCCATTTTAGAAAAGGTGGATCGAACCACCCTTAACTTGTGATTTTTACGTTCTATGCTTTGACACTGCCAGAGAATCCATCCGCCGAATCATCGTATGCTGGGTCCTCGCTATGGTTATGTCTGCCTTGCTCCGTTTGGATTCCCTGATTTTCGCTCACATACCCCTCATTCCAGTCCTCATTCACGAGATGCGCCGGAATCGATATATTCTGAAACTGATCCAGTTCTTCCGTTTGCGAAGCAAATACGGCACTTCCTCCATGAGATTGAACAATCTCTACGGCGGACTGAGGATCTTGGCGATCTGTGGGAATATACAATTCCAGCGGGCCGGACTGATATGGCTTATATCCCAATTCCTCCAAGGTTGCTCTGGCGGCATTCAACGCTGAACCGTCTGAAAAGTGTACCTGTAGTTCGCTATTATCTATCATCATCTCTTCCTCCTTGCTACAGCTAATCTCTCATCATCCATAGATGAGATTCTTCTTCTATAGCATGGTCAGTTATAGCACGTCATATGCTCTGACTAAGAAATGAATTCCTTTAGCCACGGGTAAGCCGAACCCATCCGGTAATAGATAAGACACAGAGTCCGAAGGCTACCGCACCTGCAGCTGTCAGAATACCGACGATCCAGCCGAGCCAGGCCAATCCCAGCGTGAATCCCATAAGAATACCAATCGGGATGAACAACATCCGAACCATCATTGATCCTGCACGATGCAGCGCCTCCGAGTCATACGTTATGAGCTGAACATAGTCGGACGTTGCAAAAACATCCCAGGAACGATAAAACATCACCGTCAACATGATGATTAATAACGCACACACAATGACATTGACCGGAAAAGGTGGTAATGCAACGGCTGCGATGGATAGTCCGCCAAGCTGCAGATACAATTTCATCGTGGCCGAGTTCCTGAAAAATGCCTTGAATGCAATCTCCGCTGTCCGATTCGCGATGGAACGATGGCGTAATAGTTTACGCGGTTTGCGGAAGATAATGGAACGTGTTCGTGGAGCTTTCGGCTTGCTCACCGCCCGACTTAACATTAGAGCTGTAAGCTGCAGCCTGCTCCGCAGATCCTCCCGCACATCCCCTTCAAACGTTCCCTTCATCAATAGCCTCATCTGTCCAACTGTAATTAGAAGAAGCATGATAATTACGATTCCAAAACTGATTTTCCACGTTTGTCCATGCATCCATGATGTCGCATGAATGGTCATGTAACCTATGCCAACCACGAGAGGGACCACCCGAATCCAGCGCCGCCATCCTGTATGTCGAACCTTCATCATGTGTAGTGTTATGGCTTGCAATGAAGCTACTGCACCAAACCAGAAAGCCATAAGTGCAATCTGGAGATTCGACATCTCATAGACACGGGACCATAAGGGTGCGGTCAGCGTTGTAATCAGGATCATTTTGCCCAGATGTTGCAGACAGGACCGGTAGAGCCCTTGCCTCATTAACGTGCGCATCCACAACGGCCTTGATTTCAGAAACAATACATCCGCTTCCTCCACAAATATCAACACACCACCGGTAAGCATAACGACGTCAATCAGCCCAGTCAGTACGGGGAGCGGTAACCCTGTCGCCCATGCAGGCAGTGGTTTGGTCCACAGACTCGTGTACCACCCAATCAGATAGAGCAGACCCGGAACAAGCAAGTATACCCACACTGTCCAATCCACGACGAGTCTGAGATTTTTCATCTGTTCCTTGAAATGCTCTTTACGTCTTCGTCTGTATAAACGAAGTGGGGTATAACGCTGGGAATTCTCCATCTTCTCTCACCCTCTCTCTATCTAAGACGTCAGTATATCGAAACAGTCAAACAAAGAGGCCTCCGGCAATCCTGCCGCTTCACGGATCTCATCTAATATTCCTTCGGCAGCAGATCTGCCCGAAGCGATTAGAATAAAACGGTCGCAGATTCGTTCAGCGGTATCCAGTACATGCGTAGACATGAGCACCCCCGCACCACGGCGACGTTCATCATCAAGTAATTTCAGAAAATCCTTGGTTGCACGGGGGTCCAGTCCGATGAACGGCTCGTCCACAATATAGATATCCGGAGCAGACAGAAATCCGATCATCAGCATCATTTTCTGCCGCATCCCCTTCGAAAAACTGGCCGGAAGATCATTTCGAACATGGTCCATACCGAAGCGAACTAACAGTTCCTCCGCTCTCACGACAAAGACCTTTTCCTCCATTTCATATGCCGCTGCCGCCAGATCAAGATGTTCCCATAGGGTCATATATTCGTAAAAAACCGGTTGCTCCGGGATATAGGCATAGCGACCATCTCCCCCAATCGTCACTTCATAGTTCGCATGTTCCAGCAGACCGAGCAGTGTTTTGATTGTGGTACTTTTGCCCGCACCATTGGGTCCGATAATACCTACCAGCTCTCCTCGCCCGACGTTCATTCGAATATTGCGTATGGTCGATTGTCCCGGCTCGTATCCTGCCTCTGTAATATGTACGTCCAATATGGACTCGTGTACTTCCTTACTGTTATATTCCGTTCCCATATCATTCACTCCCTGTTCTGATCAGGCGTTTATTTCATTCTTTATGTTTTATTGTAATCTATATCCGTTGAACTAAAGACCAGTTACACTGCACACTCCGATGACAGAACAACCTTCCGATCGCTGTTATCCCCCGATTTTTTGAATCAATTTGACAAGGTGAAAATCAGGGGATAAAGGCGAACGCTCCACTTCTTCAGGTTCTTTCTGTCCTCTACGTTCTCGTGTAAATTTCCGCAATAAAATAAAGCAATAAATCATAGTAACGTATGACTTATTGCTTACTATTATATTTCATTTTCAGTAACACAGTATGTACGAATAATCGAGACCAGTTCTTCAAATGTGTACTTGTGGTTCACCATATCGACAGTAAAGTCCTCAGCAAAAGTTTGATCCATTTTAAGATACACATTGTTATAACGCAGGAAGATTACCAGTGCAGTAAAAGCCGTTCTTTTATTGGCATTATGAAAAGGGTGATTTTGGCCCAAAGATTGAAAAATCGCAGCAGATTTTTCATATATAGATGGGTAGGCTTCGTTACCAAAAGCTGATGATTGCGCTCTTATAATCGCGGATTCAAGCAGACCAGAGTCTTTAACTCCAATCTGCTCTCCAGGACTGTAACGCTTAATCATAGCGACATTGATCGCAATAACCTCTTGTATGCTCAAATACCCGGTCATGCTCATCTATCCTTGAGACCTTTCAAAGTTTGATCGTATTCACCTATCACATCAGCTAATGTATCCATAAAATCACTACTGATTCCGTTAGGCAAATTGACTTTTGTAGACTTCTTAATAATAATTTCCCCGTTAGACTGATTTACCTCAATTTGAACCATGTCACCTTGTTCAAGACCAATTTGTTTGAAGGCATCCGTCATGGTTAATCCAAGACTATTACCAAATTTCGTTACTTTTCGTTCCATTTCACTCACCCTATTCATTCATTTCCCTCCTTAGTTATACTATTCAACTGTTATAACAATTATACTGAAATCCTTGTCCATTTGCATATTATTTCGAATTTTGAAAAGCATAAAAAAGAAGCAGGGGTTCCGGAGCCCCTGCTTCTTCATATTACAGTGAAAATCTCATATTACCGATTTGTCTCCACCACAGATGTAGTTTCACTCTCTGCATCCGCATCCACGTTCAGACCCAGATCCAGCGCTCCACGGCTCTCGCTCGCATAGCTGCTGTTGACGTTACGCTCACGGTCATTCACGCTGTTGTTGCGTTCGGTTTGAGCCATCGTTGCACTCTCTCCTTCTGCTTTCGCGTTCAGACCCAGATCCAAGCTTCCACGACTTTCATTCGTGAAGTTACTGCTCGTGTTACGATCGCTGTCTTTCACGCTATTATTGCGTTCGGATTGAGCCATCGTTGCACTCTCTCCTTCTGCTTTCGCGTTCAGACCCAGATCCAGTGCTCCACGGCTTTCACTCGCATAGCTGCTGTTCACGTTACGCTCGCTGTCTTTCACGCTGTTGTTGCGTTCAGTTTGAGCCATTGTTGCACTCTCTCCTTCTGCTTTTACGTTCAGACCCAGATCCAGTGCTCCACGGCTTTCACTCGCATAGCTGCTGTTCACGTTACGCTCACGGTCATTCACGCTGTTGTTGCTTTCGGTTTGAGCCATCGTTGCACTCTCACCTTCTGCTTTTACGTTCAGACCCAGATCCAGTGCTCCACGGCTTTCACTCGCATAGCTGCTGTTCACGTTACGCTCGCTGTCTTTCACGCTGTTGTTGCGTTCAGTTTGAGCCAATGTTGCACTCTCACCTTCTGCTTTCGCGTTCAGACCCAGTTCCAGTGCTCCACGGCTTTCGCTCGCATAGTTACTGTTCGTGTTACGCTCGCTGTCTTTTACGCTATTGTTGCGTTCGGATTGAGCCATCGTTGCACTCTCTCCTTCCGCTTTTGCGTTCAGACCCAGATCCAGTGCTCCACGGCTTTCGCTCGCATAGCTACTGTTCGTGTTACGCTCGCTGTCTTTCACGCTGTTGTTGCGTTCAGTTTGAGCCATTGTTGCACTCTCACCTTCTGCTTTTACGTTCAGACCGAGACCCAGCGCTCCACGGCTTTCGCTCGTATAGCTGCTGTTTACGTTCCGACCATCGCCGCCTCGTAAATAGTCGCTCATCGTTGTACCTTCTCCCGACACATTGGCATTCAGGCCAAGGCCCAGCTTGCCAGAACTGTTACGCTCAACTGTGTGGTCGGAAGAACGATCATTGTAACGGTTCATACTCTCGGAAGATAAGCCGGCGTTAAGGCCAAGATCCAAATTCAATGCTCCGCTTGCACTGGAGGAACCTCCGTAGCTACCATTGTTCCCGTGACCTGTGTCACGGTGTCCTGACAGAAGAGATCCCAACTCCAGTCGCAAACCTGCATTCAGATCCAGATTACCACTGCTGTTATTGCTATAGCTATCTGCATAAGTTGCTTGCGTAGCTCCCAGCAATCCAGCCACCAACGTACCCGATAATACCGACAATTTTACCCAACGATTCACTTTTTTCATGATTATATACACTCCTTCTCAATTTTGGTTGAATTAACGCCAATGTTGTCTATGAGAAAGAGGTATATTGCGGCGGCCGCCCCGGCGGTGCCTGTGACCATTGACTGAATCCATCGGGCCGCTCCATTCGGAAAACATAACCGTAATCCGGCGTAACCAGACCCACTGTTGCTCCTGGAAGTGCAGCGGCTGGAGCGGTTGCTCCACCCCCAGTTACACCGGACGAACCGGAGCTTGTCCCTGCGGAAGCATTCGCTGCTCCGGGAGAAGTTGCGGCAACAGACCAACTTGTTGATCGTTCTGTGCGAAGCTGCAATGGAGATGCTGCATTAGCATCATCTTGTTTCAGATTGGCTTTCTGGTTACTCACTTGTTCGGTGACAGATGGTTTAGCGGAGTTCTGATCTACGAGGAATAACTCGTTATCAGGCAAATCTGCATTGACATCCGAATTCTGCGCCAGATCGGTTCCATCAACAGGCAATGCCTGCGGGACAACAGGTTGTTCTGGACGTACTCCTGGTTCCGGGGTGACCTCAATCACGTTGCCCGTAACCTGAACTGCGTCCTGCCCTTCCTCGTTATTCTGTGATGAAACAGGATCTGTGAGTGCACTCGTATTGGAAGTTTCAACTTTCGGTGTTTTGACGACCGGCTGTTGTTCCGGAGTGACTACAGGCCGTTCTGGCTTCACACTCGGAATCTCCACCTTCTCCTGATCAGGATTGAGTTCAGCGGATACGTCTGCAACAGGAACTTCTGCTTTCACAGAAGGTAGCTGGACATTTCCCTTACTCAGATCCACTCGAGATGAAGAGATATTGACCGAAGTAACCTCGGGTACATCCACCTTCACGGAAGGTAATTCAACCTTCCCCTGCCGAAGGTCAGTTTTCACAGCAGACGTCTCTGCCTTGATTACCTCGGGTACCTCTGCGGTAACCCCGGGCAAGGAAGCTGTACCTTCGTTCAAGTTCACCTGACTGCTTGATACATCGGCTTTGATCACCGGTGTATCCGCCTGTACAGACGGCAGTTCAACGGTTCCCTTCTTCGCATCAATACCTATCTCTGATGTTCCGGCCGATCCAAGCGGTGTATCTACTTTCAGCTCAGAGACACTTAGCTTACCTGTGGATTCATTCGCTTTGATCGACGGAACTTCAACATCCAGTAATGGTGTGGATACCGATACCGACGGAGTCAGGTTCAACCCACCATCCGAATCGCGTGAAAACAAGTTTAGCGACAATCCGCTGGACGACTTTTCAGAAGATATCTGAGCATCATCCGCGTATACATGTGAGGATCCAAACCCCAACATCAAAGTCCCGGCAAGTATTGCCAGTGGTATGCTTCCAAGACGTACTATGGATTTTGGTAACTTTACATTCAAGTTGCTTCACCCCCTTTCCGCTACTGCGTTGGTGGGACAAGGCATATGATTTTTCCCCTAGGAATAATTAGAATACAGGGATTTCTGCCTGTTCCTCATTACACGTGAAGGCGTTTACTCAAACGCTTTTTGATCAAAAACTTAAAATTTGAGTTAAATTTATACCTTCATTTCAACGGTTCTAACCTAAACAGGTCCGACATGTTTTTAGTCCCCTGCAATCATGGTTTTACCCGCAATGGAGCCATTCAGTTCGGCTTTTTCCCTGTTGCGTTTCATCAAATAAATCAAACCAAGCAGGGTCAGCAAAATGCCTGAACAGACAAAAGCTGGCACTACACCGAATGAGGTGACCATGAATCCACCTACCACCGGGCCCATAATATTACTGGCTGTCATAATGCTGCCTACCGTTCCAAATACCCGGCCTGTCATTGGTTCAGGTGTCTGTTCCTGCAACAGGATTTGAAAGGGTACAATCGCAAACCCAATTCCAACACCTGCCAAGGCAAAGAGGGATACTAACAGCAGGTTGGCACCTAGCCCGGCGTGCGGCCAAATTCCAACAATAACACCGGCTCCGCCGATTACCAGACCCATGAGAACGGTACCCAGACCCATTTTCAAAACATGCCCTGCATGCTTCCACTTCCGCACACTCATCGCTGCGATTAATGTACCTACACCACTGGCCGCCACACACCATCCCAGCAGATCACTTGAAATTCCGGGAAGCTGTCTGAATAACACTACGGTCTGTGAATCTGCAAATTGCAGAAAAAGTATGGCTGAAGCAAGCAAGATCAGAGACGTTCCTACATGAGGGAGAGATGCGAGCATGCGGATGCCCTCCTGTGTTTCCTTCCAAAAAGAATCTTTAGGGCGGTTGCGAACACCCCCAGCTGTCTCTTCCTCTACTTCTGTTACGTTATGAATTGCAGATTGGATCACCCGAGTTCCAGGAATCCACAATAAAATGATACCGGAAATCAGAAAAGACGCTGAATCGAGAACAAAACACCAGGTGATGCCAAAAGCGGCTACCAACAGCCCACCAAGTGCTGGACCAATGATTTTGGACATCTGTTCAATGATCGAGCTGATGGATACAGCTTGCGCAAGCTGTTCGTGAGGTACAATTTCTTTTAGCTTTCCGTTTTTGGCAGGCGAAAAAATGACATCGAACAGAGATTTGAGGACAAGCAGTATGTAGACGTGCCAGATCTGATCAGCAAAAATCAACGCACCCACGATGATGATCCGTACACCATCAGCTACAATCATTAGCCATTTTCGGTTCAGGCGATCTGCAAGCGTACCTGCGAGTGGCCCTGTCAACAGGATGGGCAGTGCGGCGGATAGTGTGACAAATGTAATCTCCCATGGCGTTGCATTCCAGCGGATACCTACGAGGGTAAGTATTGCGAGCAGATGCAGCCAATCACCCAAATTGGAAATGGCCTGTGCCACCATCAATGTTACAAAAGATCGGTTATTCTTCAGCGGTCGATGTCCTTCAAACGTTAAATCACTTGTCATGCTTCTCTCCTCCATTACCTTCCGAATTCATGATATGAACTCATTATAAGAGAGCCGGGCTTGACTCAACCTCCTGCCAGAGGCGGAGAAGAAGCGGCACCTCAAGGATGATTTTTCGTTATGGTGAATGATCAAATTTTAAATGCTAAAAATGCAAATCTTGTGACATATCGCATGTTTTTCGTAGAAATAGAAGTTTACAATTAAACCATGGTGACAACCTGAATCTTCAAACATAACTAACCAACGCATATAAGTTGAAATAATTTTTTACATGAACAGCATAACGATGGGGATAACATTGATTGAAAGGTTGTTCTGTTCTCGTAGTGATAGGTTGTAACTTCATCATTTCAACTTATAAAATTATCTGAAAAGGCGGGATCAGCATGCTGGAATTACAAGAAATCGGAACCGAACGTTCACTTCATCTGTACCGCACCTTGGCCCAGACATTCAAGAGCGTGAATGAACACGCTGTATCCGGAAGCAAAGTGCATGGCTTCAACCCCACCGCATACGGGGTGCTCGAAGTGTTATATATGAAAGGAGCACAGCCGATTCAACAGGTTGGCGCACAACTTCTGCTGCAAAGTGGGAATGTGACCTATGTGATTGATAAGCTGGAGCAAAAAGGATTGTTACACCGTAAACATTGTCCGCAAGACAGACGGATCATTTTTGTGGAACTAACGGAAGAAGGCCAGCGCACTATGGATGAGATCTATCCAGGTTATGCGATGAAGATCGATCGTGCTGTCAGTGGACTGAGTGAGGAAGACAAGGAATTGCTGTCCGAACTTTTGGGAAGGCTTGCACATTCTGCAGACCGTTTATCAGCCAACGGCTAGAGCTTATATTCAAACCTGCCTAAAGCCATAGCGGGAGCGCTAACGAACCTGTCACTTCTTATTCAGGGGTTTGAAGCGCTCGCTGCATTTTAAGGAATCTGACACACGCTATCCTTGAATAAACCGCCGTTTACAACGTGTTTTTCAGGTGATTTCGGGAAATAACGTGTCTCATGTTCCTTACAATTTAAAAAGAGCAGCAGAAGGTCAAATAAGACGTCCTCCGTTCCTTAGAAATTCGTCTGGACGATTCACCAGGATCAGTCAGCCTGTACTTCAAAATGCTTTAGACCCGGACATCCTCCAACGTATCACTTGCCAGAGTGTGAAGGTAAACTCTAGTCCACCGCACATGTGCCATCAACAAAAAAAACCGGATTTGCCTGACATCGGCGAATCCGGTTTTTCGTATACAACCATTTTTTATTTTGAGCTTTGAGGTTGTGGTGGAGCATCTGCATCTTCGGGTACAATTAAACGTTTGCGTAGAGCAAGCGTCGTTACCCACGAGACCAGTGCAATGACAAACATGATGACAAACAGGGAATGCAAGCTTCCTTCCAGCACACTCCGCAATAGCGCCCACTTGTCATCCGATAGTGCTGCATCCGTATGTGGTGCGAGCAGTTCGTTCAGATCACTCTCCGATACTCCGGCCTCCGCCAGATTCTGCTCACTCGATAATGTGGAGATTCGATAGTTCAACCAAGTGCCAAAAGCTGCTGCACCAATCGTCTGTCCCAAGGTACGCATGAACGTATGCAGTGCCGTAGAAGATCCACGTTCCTTATATCCTACGGAAGACTGCGAAATAATAGTAAAGATCGTAAACGCAAATCCGAAGCCAAGACCATATATAAAGGTCAAAATAAATAGCACAGCCTGCGGGGATGTCCCTCCCACCAGAAAGAGTCCACCCGATCCGATCGCAATGCCGGTTACTCCAATCAATGCGGTCAACCGTGATCCAATTTTCATCAGCAGACGACCTGCGAGCACACTACCAATGAGCCAACCTACCGACATCGGAGCGAGTAGCAACCCGGATTCCGTCGCATTGCCTCCCCGAACCCCCTGCACCCAGAGCGGCAAATAACTGGTCAGACCGATCATCAGGGTACTGGTTAACAGTCCGGCGATATTCGCCACACGGATGTCCCGAATTCGGAACAGATGTAGTGGAACCATTGGGGCCTGAGCTCTTTTTTCCACCACAAAAAATAAAATAATAAACAGAGCGGCAACCACACTCAGTCCTATAATCAACGGAGAACTCCAGGCATAATACTGCCCACCCGCCGACAGGACAAATAACAATGCGGTAATGCCCACCGTGAAGGTCAGCGCACCGACATAGTCTATTTTGGCTGTACGTGGAGAGATATCTTCCTTCAGATAACGAAATACAAACCACATCGCGAGCAGACCAAACGGCACATTAAAACCAAAGATCCACTGCCAGCCAAGATTGTCTACAAAATAACCGCCAAGCAGCGGTCCTGCCAAAGACGAAATCCCCCAAACGGAGCTGATCCATCCCTGGATTTTGCCACGTTCTTCAATGGAGTAGATATCCCCAATAATCGTAAATGTAACAGGAACTACCGCACCCGCACCAATCCCCTGAATAGCACGGAAAATAATCAATTGCTCCATATTCTGCGACAGACAGCACAAGAGTGAACCCAGTAAAAATAAGGAACAGCCAATAAGAAATACAGGCTTTCGTCCATACAAGTCACTGATTTTTCCAAAAATAGGCGTACTCACAGCCATCGTCAGCAGGTATGCGGTGAAAATCCAGCTAAGCAGTTGTACACTCCCCAACTCACTGACAATGGTAGGCCCTGCCGGACCAATTACGGTGCCTTCAATCGCTGACAGAAATGTTGCGAGCAACAGCCCCGTCAAGATGAAACTGCGCTTCAAACCTCCAGTTGCATTCACACGAACCCTTCTCTCTTTTATTTACCTCGCTTGCGAAGAAACTCATCATACAACATCGAATACATCACCATATCCTTGTATCCGGTGGATGTATGTTGCACCTGACGCAGCAGCCCTTCTCGTGTGAAGCCGCGGTTCGTCAGGAACTCACCGGAAGCCACATTACGTGGATCAACCAGCGCTTCAATTCGATTAAGACCCATGGTCTCATACCCAAAGGGCAGCAATGCAGAGAAAGCCTCTGTCATATAACCGTGACGCCAATAGTCACGTCCCAGCTCATAACCAATTTCTCCCCGGAATGCGCCTTCAAGCTGCCATGTGTTAAATCCACAGCTTCCGATGAGCCTGCCCGTTTCTTTGAGCTCGATCCCCCAACGGATCGCATCCTCTTCCCCTGCCATTTGGTTGAGCAGTCCAATCATGTCCGCCGCTTCGCTTGTCCCAATCATGGGTGCAAGATTCATGTAACGGGTCACCTCGCGATCTGACCAGCATGCGAACATCTGGGCTGCATCCCGGCGACGCATTTTACGCAGACGAAGCCGCGCAGTCTCCATTTCGGGAATTCTTCCTTTGCATTTATACATATAAGACACTCCGATCCGATCCATCTCCGCAGACCATAAGATTCATTAGTCATCTAATCATAACCTGCGCCGAATGGCAACTATTCAGTCATGAACATACGTCAAAAAACCGGGCCAATGTCGCTCCCGGTCTTGTTGTCCGTATGGATCCATTCAAGTTTGAATGAATCACGTCATCATGCTTGTCCGATTGAATTTTAAGCTTTGGACGTTTTCTTGTCCTTCGCCAGCAATTCATCGCTAACCCGGCCAAGTACGGTGGTGATTTCCTTGAATTCTTCAATACCAGTCCCGGTTAGGCTCCATTGGTCCCCGTGGGCGGTCAGGAAGTTCTCCTGTGTCAGGTGTTCAAGCTCCTGCTTGATCTCCCGCTCTCCAACACGATATCCCCGTTCTTCCAATAGGGGCAGCGCCTCGCTAACGTTCAAATCCTGATTTTGGGCGAAATATAGTAGATGAATCCGTACAAATAGATTCTGTACCTCTGCATGCATAAGCCAAGCTCCTTCCCGGGTTGTAGCCCTCCGTGGTTGCTAAGTAATTACCCCACGCGAGAAGCTGAGAAACAGGAGGATTCTTCTGGCATTACCTTCCCTTTCCGAAATCCTCCGCTTGACTAACCGCATCCTCTGCACTATCTTGAAAATAAGTACCATTTTGCTCGGGAGGGTGATTTACATGTTTCAAGCTGTTTCCTATGAAGGAACACGAAGTGAGCAGCACACCGCCGTCCTGGGACAGTTAAGTGCTCTGATCCGCGATGAACCTAGTGCGATTGCCAATCTGGCGAACGCTGCTGCGCTGCTCAATGTATTTATGACCGACACCAATTGGGTCGGCTTCTATCTGTATGATGGAAAAGAACTGGTTCTCGGACCATTCCAAGGACTGCCTGCCTGTATCCGAATTCCACTGGGACGTGGGGTATGCGGCACTTCTGCTGCGGAAAAACGTACCCTGGTCGTTGACGATGTTCATGCCTTCCCAGGCCATATTGCCTGTGATGCAGCATCGAACAGTGAGATTGTTGTACCTATTATCATAAACGGTGAACTGTATGGGGTGCTGGATATCGACAGCCCGGTCAAAAACCGTTTTGACGACGAAGATCGCGTCTTCCTGGAGAAAGCCGTTAGTCTGCTCACAGAGCAACTGGAAGCAACTGTATCTCTTTAGGAAATGAGAATAAGGTGATCGGAGACCTCATCACACATGATGATGAAAAACCCGAATAATAACAAAGAGCGCAGTCCTCTTGGAGGTCTGCGCTCTTTGTTATCCAAGTTGTTTCACACCCATGTTCTTGCTCGCCCATGTTACTTTATGCATCTAGGATAAATCGTGTTCCGCTTTAATCATCATCCCGTCCCGCAGAAATTCAGCCAGCCTCGGGTGGTAACCATCATACATCTGGCGGAAATTTTTATGCTCTACATACAGATTGGCCAAATCCCGATAGATTTCAGCGGTGGGTGTATAATAACCTTTGATCCATTCAAGATGCCTGCCAATAATCCGTTGTACTTTCGCACTACCGGGTTCCAATCCATCCTCAATGGCCTGCTGCAAGTCGAGATGAACCTGATCAATTTTCGCCTGGGAATCCAGATAATCTTCTTTCGATTTTATCTCCTGGTCAGATTTCTGAATGCTCTCTTTCTGCATTCGTTTCACATCATTATTGACAGAGTTAGAAACCGATTCATTCAATAACTGATGACGCCCCTTATCTACAAAACCGATATACAGCTCATGTTCGTCAATTTCCTGTTCTCCTTGCAAATGCGCGATCGTTTTGTCCAGTGTCTGAATCAATCCATGCAAGCGGAGTGCCTTCTCCAGAATCTCAATGCGATGCTGTTTCATGATGCGTATGACATCCTGAGGATCATCTCTTAGCATAGGGCCAATCTCATTTTCCTCCATACCTACTTCCTTACAGAAGAGGATTTGCTGGAGTCTTAGTAATTCCTGCTTTTCATAATAGATAGCTTCATCCAAATCCCCAAAGGCCGGATTCAGAAGACCTGCCTCCGCATACTGGCTCAGTTCGTTCAGACTTACGCCTGACATTCCCGATACATCAACCATGGAATATGCCACCTGAATACACCTCCTGCCTGTCCTGCAACTCCAGAGTTCAGGCTTATTATTTCATACTGCATTTTATTTGAATAATGAGAGATTATAAGACTTTCGGCGATGCTGTACCGCTTCATTCCGCTCGTGCTCTGGATGGGTACATCATGCTTCGGTGATATGAGCGGCGTTTAGTCATTTAAGTTACGGTATGTTAACTATGTTATACCCGTCTCATCAGATGTGAACCCGCAGTCAGTGAAGAATCCGTATGTATTTTCGAAACTTTTTCCATGATCTTCAATTAAAAAAATCCTGTGCCATTATTCTGGCACAGGAGCGTCTGGTTATATTTCCATTAGCATACGGTATATTGAGTAAAAGAATGGAAGAGAATCATCCTTTGTTAAACATGACAAACTTCAATTCCGTCATTTCTTCTACCGCATATTTGACACCTTCACGTCCAATCCCACTTTGTTTCACCCCACCATAAGGCATGTGATCCACTCGGAACGTGGGAATATCATTAATCATAACTCCACCTGCTTCGATCTGGTCGACAGCATGGAGGGCGGTATGAATATCGTTTGTAAATACGCCTGCCTGAAGTCCGTATATCGAATCGTTAACATGTTCAATACCCTCTTCAACGGAATTCACCGGATTGATAACAACGATGGGTGCAAACACTTCCTGGCAGGATACCTTGGCATCACGTGGAACGTTAACCAGCACCGTTGGACGCAGAACGCCTCCTTCAGCTTGACCGCCTGCTGACACTTTAGCCCCGGCCTGTTTGGCTTCTTCAATCCAGTCGAGTGTACGCTGTACATCCTTGGAGGTAATCAGTGCAGAGACCACCGTATCCGGGCTCAGTGGGTCTCCGATTACCACTTGATTAGCCGCTTCAGCGAAACGCCGGATGAATTCTTCCGAGATCTCACGATGTACGTAGATTCGCTGTAGTGAGATACATACCTGTCCCTGATACGTGAACGCACCGGTCACACAACGAGGAACCACCTTGTCCAAATCTGCATCCTTATCCACGATCACCGCTGCATTCGACCCAAGCTCCAATGTCACACGTTTGAGTCCTGCTTTGCTGCGAATGCTCGTACCTACCGCTGGACTGCCTGTAAACGTAATGTGGGCAACACGAGGGTGTTCAACAAGTACATCCCCAATGGTTTTGCCGTCACCACTCACCACGTTCAGTGCACCATCCGGCAATCCGGCTTCCTGAAGCAGATTAGCGATGTAATAGGAGGACAGGGGTGTCTGCTCCGCAGGTTTGAGAACAATCGTATTGCCTGCTGCCAGCGCCGGGCCTACCTTGTGTGCTACCAGGTTCATTGGAAAATTAAACGGCGTAATCGCACCGATGACACCTAGAGGTTGCCGCATCGTATAGCCGATACGCCCTTCTCCCCCTTTGGCTGCATCCATCGGAACGGTCTCACCGGTCAGCCGCTTGGCTTCTTCGGCGGCAAAACGATACGTTTCTACCGTACGGTCAACCTCAGCCAATGCTGCGGTAATCGGCTTCGCTGCTTCAAGCGCAATGATTCGCGCCGCTTCTTCCTTGCGTTCTTCAAGCATCGAGGACAACCTGTACAGAATATCTGCACGCTGATGTGCAGGCATCTGGCGCATTGCCTTCCCAGCCTGAACCGCAGCTGTAACAGCAGCCTCCGCTTCCTCGGCTGAAGCCGACGAGACTTCTGCCAGCGTTTCTCCGGAGTATGGTGCTTGAAGTGCTTTATAATCTACGGATTCGGTCGGTTTGCCACCGATAAACAGATGTTGTTTTTTCATATGCTGCATCCTCCATCCTTTTAGACCCTATTGAACTTAAGAATATTACACTGCCACTTCGATGACAGAACAACCATACAATCGCTGTCTCATGTAAAAGTTCAGTTCAATTTATATAATCTATTTATACACCATTTCCGTGCCATCAACCCACTACGGTGTTCGGCAATCATAGCTTGTAACGTGCCTGATGAGCCATTGTGGCAATCTTGAGCTATTGCATTATACAGGATTTCATAACCTATTTAACCGTCAGGACGGGGCACTCTGCATGTTTTAACACGCCATGGCTGACACTGCCCATGATTATCTCTTCGAGCACACCTTTCCCGCCTGTACCCATCACAATCATTCCACAATCTCGTTCACGCGCCACACGGCAGATCTCATTAACGGGATCACCTGCAATCAGCAGTGTCTCATATGCAATGTCCCTTCCGGACAACTGTCTGGTCACCGGTTCTATGATATGTTTCCCTTCTTCAGCAATCCGAGCTTCCAGATCAACACCCAATGCAGGTTCATTGATAGAGATAGCAGGATTAACATGCACGATCAACAGGCTTGCGGGTTGTTTCATACCTTCAGCCAGGATCAGTGCTTGTTCCAAAGCTTTATGCGCATGTTCCGAACCATCAACAGCAACCAATATACGTTTCAACATTGCAAATCCCCCTCTGAATTAATGCGATGTAATGGCGGAATCAATATCCCGCAGGTGACGACGGCGTACTAACAGTACCACGACACCAATAAGAACCATTAATGCCCCAAAATAAAACGGTGTTTCTGGCAGGAACCACTCGGACAATTTACCTGCAAGCCATGGAGCGAGTGCACCACCCAAGAAGCGAACGAAGCTGTATGCAGCAGAAGCAACCGAACGCTCCACAGGTGCAGCTTCCATAACAGCCGTTGTAATCAATGTGTTGTTAATCCCAAGGAAGATCCCTGCCACAATGACAGCCACAATAACGGTGGTTGGTGAACCCATCACTGTACCAATGGCCATAACAACCAGATCAATCGCGAACAATGTCAGCATGACACTCATGGACGGCACCGAACCGAATCGGCGCTGTAGTCTTGGAGCAACAAATACCGACGTAATGGCCAACATTAGTCCCCAGCCAAAGAATACATAACCCAAGCCGTGTTCATCCAGATTCATGACATAAGGTGAATAAGCCATCAAAGTAAAGAATCCAAAGTTATACAGGAAGGCCGTAATCGCCAATGTTTTCAGTGAAGGATAACTTAATGCTTTGAACGGATCGGACAACGAACTGCGTGTTTTCGGTTTGGCCATTTTGGGCAACATAAATGTAATGCTGATAAAAGCAATTGCCATCAGAACAGCTACCCCATAGAACGGGCCACGCCAAGAGATGGAACCCAGCTCCCCACCAAGCAGCGGACCAACTGCAATCCCGAGACCAAGTGCTGCTTCGTACAAAATAATGGCCTTGGCTGTCCCCGATGTGGACAGTCCCACAATGGCAGATAACGCCGTTGCGATGAACAAGGCATTACCCAGTCCCCAACCGCCACGGTAACCGACCAGTGCACCTACCGTGTCTGACGTACCGCCGAGGAACGAGAAGATAATAATCAGCAATATGCCGCTAAGCAGCGTCCATTTCACACCGATCCGGCTGGATACGACACCCGTAATCAGCATCGCTACCCCGGTTACAGCGTTATAGCTGGTAAAAAGCAGCGACACCTGGCTTTTGGAAGCATGCAGCTGGTCTGCAATTGCGGGCAAGATCGGGTCAACCAGACCCAGACCCATAAAGGATATGATACATGCAAAGGCGACGGCCCATACCGCTCTCGGTTGAGACAGCAAGCCCCCGCGGGATGACGGCAATTCGTCCGGTAATGATGGCTCTCTTTTCATACATAATTCCTCCTGTGAATAATTTATGTGGTTAAGCTTTATATTTGAAAATGACGTGAAAAGAATGAAAACATTCTATACATTTTCAGAATTTGAGGTAACAAAACGGCACAAATGACACCGGAACTTCCGGTGTTTGTACGGGATCGCCACAGGTACTATGGTGCTCACTCCATGTAGCGATTATGTGAATACAGTTTTGTTTATTAAATATTAGATGCTAATTCGGTTAGCCGTCTTCATCATTTTGCGGATCATGTGCCTGTAACTTCTGAATACCGCTCCGAACGCGTTCACGCAGCTCTTCCAGTTCAGTCTGTACGGCATGTATGCTCTGAAGCTTCTGCTCAATCAGTTCCAGCTGACCATCCAGTGTTGTTTCCATCGTAGTGAGCTTCTCAATCCTCTCTCTCACTTCCGTCGTCTGCTGGTAGTCAAAACGTTGTTCGTTCAGCGCATCTGCTGTTGCCACATAGGTATGTAGCTCCTGAAGAGAGAATCCAAGTACCTCTTTGGCGCGAACCACCTTCTTCAGATAATCAATATCCTCCCGAGTGTATAACCGCGTGCCGCCATCTGTCCGCTGAGGTGAAGGCATGACACCAATCTCTTCATAATACCGAATGGTTCGCTTGGTCAAACCACATTCCTTGGCTACGTCATCGATTTTATATAAACTCATTTCCCTCACCTCTCTCATATGTCTATAATGTTATGTACATAATTATATATAATATTAACGTTAACGTCAACGTTAGATTTAACACCTGTAGTCTTGGTGAGTTTAACAGCGTGTTCGCTTCTCCAATTTCAACAAAAAAAGACCCGCTTCACTCGCGAGTCTTCCTCTGTAAACTTATTCATTCATCTTACCTTAAACGTCCTGCTCATTCTGTTGCTGTTGAGCACGCTGCATTTGCTTCAAACGGCCTTCCACTCTGGTAAATAGTCTGAACGTATAGAACCCTGTAGCAACCAGACTCAGTACCAAAGCTCGTACATCTGTCAGCCAGAAACCGATAATGCCGAATATTGTGATAATCACACCGAATTGCATCATCAGATTGGCACTATAACTTTGCGCTTCGTCCCACAACTCGGGATTACTCATTGCACGCGGGGTGCGATACCCATATATCCCGTTAATCATTTTCGGTGGTTTTTTGAACACCATTAATCCCAGAATGAAATAACACACACCAATAATGATCCCTACTACTGCTCCTGTCAAAACGTTCTCCCCTTCTCTGTTGTCTTGTATAGACCTGCTTACACTGGCACTTCGATGAAAGAATAACCTTTCAGGTTATCTCTGTCCTCTCCGTTCTCGTGTAAATGTCCAGTTAGACTTATCTACATAAAAATATAAAAACGGCTCTACGTATATACGAAGAGCCGCCTGAATCGTTTCGTAAACTTAGATATCCTTCACACGAAGTACACGCATGGCGTTCAGGACAGCAAGCACAGTGACACCCACATCAGAGAATACTGCTTCCCACATGGTAGCTATGCCGAACACACCGAGTAGCAGGAAGATCGCCTTAACGCCCAGAGCAAACGCGATATTTTGCCATACAATCATGCGTGTTCGCTTTGCAATGCGGATTGCGCTCGCAAGTTTGGACGGTTCATCGGTCATGATGACCACATCTGCCGCTTCAATCGCGGCATCCGAGCCAAGTCCACCCATTGCCACGCCCACGTCAGCGCGTGCCAGCACAGGTGTATCGTTAATACCATCACCGACAAACACCATTTTTTCCTTCGGAGATTTGGCCGCTTCCAATTGCTCCAGTCGTTCGACTTTATCCTGTGGCAGCAATTCAGCATAGACCTCATCCACACCCAGCTCGCGTCCTACCGCTTCACCCACGGCTTTGGCATCTCCTGTCAGCATGACCGTTTTGCGGATGCCAAGCTTCTTCAGCGCCTGAATAGCAGCTGCTGCATCGTCCTTCACTTCATCGGCAATGATCAGATGACCAACATACGTGCCAGCTTCAGCAACATGCACTATCGTTCCGGCCGTCTCTGGTGTGGTATAGGTTATACCAGCCTGCTTCATTAATTTAGCGTTGCCTGCGAGCACTTCCCGACCATCCACGCTTACCTTGATCCCATGTCCAGCAACTTCATCATAACCTTCCACACCTTGCGCGGGAATCGCTTTGGCCCAAACTGCACGAATGGATTCGGCAATCGGATGATTGGAATTGGCTTCGGCAATGGCTGCCAGCTTCATTAGTTCTTCATCCGTGCGTCCGCCTTCGGGGCGAATGGCTGTTACTTTGAATACACCTTTGGTTAGTGTACCCGTTTTATCGAAAACAACCACTTTCACATCGTTCAATGCTTCAAGATAATTACTGCCTTTGACAAGAATCCCGTTACGTGAAGCCGCTCCGATACCACCGAAGAATCCAAGTGGAATAGAGACAACCAGCGCACAGGGGCATGAGATGACCAGGAAGACCAAGGCACGATAAATCCAATCGGCAAATGTTGCACCACTAAGGATCAACGGCGGAACAAAGGCAATCAGGGCTGCAAGGATGACCACAACCGGTGTGTAATAACGGGCAAATTTACTAATAAAATGCTCTGTTTTCGCCTTCCGACTGCTTGCATTCTGCACCAAATCCAAAATTTTGGATACCGTTGATTCACCAAACGTTTTGGTTACTTCAATGGTCAACATCCCGTTTTTGTTTACAAATCCACTAAGTGCATCACTTCCGGGCTCCAGCTCACGAGGTACCGATTCACCTGTCAGGGCAGAAGTGTCCACCATGGAACGCCCAGTTTGAACGATACCATCCAGCGGTACTCGCTCTCCTGCCTTCACGACAATACGATCACCGATCCGTACGTCTTCCGGAGATACACGCCGTGTCTCGTCACCCGAACCCGTTAAAATATTGGCGTAGTCCGGGCGGATGTCCATCAGGGACTGAATCGACTTACGTGACCGATTAACCGCCATGCCCTGAAACAGCTCCCCGAGCTGATAGAACAGCATGACCGCTACCCCCTCAGGATACTCACCAATAGCAAATGCACCCAAGGTAGCGACGGACATGAGGAAGTATTCATCAAACACCTGACCACGGATGATGTTTTTGGATGCCTGGAGCACGATATCTCCCCCGGCAATCAGATACGCGAGCGCATAGAGAGTAAACTGTGCCCAACCCTCCAACGGCGACCAGATCGCAGCTGCGAGCAACACAGAACCGGCAGCAAGACGAGCAAGCAATACTTTGGTCTGGCCTGCACCATGTTCATGCGAATGTCCTGCATGAGCATCGTGATCATGGGTATGGCTGTGATCGTGATTATGTCCAGCATGACTTCCGTGTTCGTGTGCATGGCCCTGCGAATCACCATGATCATGAGTATGCGAGTGATCTCCATGTCCATGTGCATGTGAATGTCCATGATCATGTCCGGCATGGTCATGACCGTGTTCGTGTGAATCAGACGCACTCCCTGTATGGGTGTGTACATGTCCGTTTACCTTTTTTCCTTTTTCCGAGATGCGAATATGAGGCTCCAGCCGAAGCACTTTGCGCTTCGCTTCTTCCACTACCTGTTCATCCATATCTGAAGTGGTGTGTAGTGATAATGTTTTGGTAACAAAATTGACGGAGCATTCGTTAATGCCCTTAATTTTTTTGACGCCGTTCTCGATCTTTAATGCGCAGTTCGCACAGTCCAACCCATCAAGCAGCAGTTCCCTTTTCACCTGTTCCTGTCCGGTTCCCATGTGAATTCTCCCCTTTGCAGTACAAAAACAATGTTTTCATCCAACTACATTCAATATATGAGCATTCATTCATATGTTTAGTTACCCCTATTATATGCACGCCCAAACATGAGTGTCAACAATCGTTGTTGATTTTTTATACAGACTATGCTAATAGTAATTATTTCGCTTTAGACCGTTTTTGGATATAATAGAACTATAGTTGTTAACATAGGCGGTGATAGGAAATGGAACAACCGGTTAAAGCACCAAGCGAATGTGATGCAGCCTGCTCAGGTACTGAAGCGGACGTGCAGACCATTCGCACTTCACTCATAGATCGGGAGACCTCTTCCGAGATGGCAGATTGGTTCAAGGCATTCAGCGATCCAACACGTCTACGTATTATTGATGCGCTGTTACAGAAGGAATTATGTGTGCATGACCTGACGGTTCTGCTCGACATGGGACAGTCGGCCATTTCACACCAGCTGCGTTCACTCCGCAACATGCGGATCGTCAAGCGGCGCAAGGAAGGCAAGACCGTCTACTACTCTCTTGATGATGCTCATATTGAGCAGATTTTCCTGCAAACGCTCCAGCATATTAAACACAGCTAGGCATCCGCCAAGCTTGTTCATGCAGAAGAACCCCCGCCTGACGGCTATATGCCGATGGGCGGGGGTTCTTCTTGGTAAGGGTACCGTTTTGTACAGGATAACAAAGTGACTATTCCTTCTGATTATCAATCCATTAGAAGCTTGCCGCTTCGGTTATAACAGATTGTTCTTGTTCGGATCGTACAGGCCGGATCTGTCCTTGAACCAATTGAAGATATGCGATACACATACTTTCAGCACCGCGTATCCTGGAACAGCGAGCAGAATGCCTACGACTCCGAACAGATTACCCGAAGTCAGGATGACAAAGATAATCGTGATGGGATGAATCTTCAGCGTTTTGCCCATGATCTGTGGTGAGATGAATTTACCTTCGATTAACTGCACGATTGTCCATACGGCAACCATCTTCAGCAGCATCACCGGCGAAGTGACGAGTGCCACGATTAACGCAGGTGTAATCGCAATTGCAGGTCCCAAGTACGGAACAACACTCGTGAATGATGCGATAATGGCAAGAATCAGCGCATAATCCAGACCAATGACCATATATCCGATGTAGAGCAGAATACCGATGCAGAAGCTGACGATAATCTGTCCACGGATGAATGAACTGATCTGGTGATTGATGTCTTCCAGCACATGCATTGCACCCGTACGACTCTTGATTGGCAGGAAAGACAGAATTTTCGCCGGCAGCTTCTTGCCGTCTTTCAGCAGATAGAACAGGATGAACGGAACCGTTACGATAGACAACACGGTCTCCGTGAAAGCGCCGAGGAATCCGCCCAATTTGGTCCAGGTCGAGTTCAGAATTTCAGTAGCCTTCTGGGAGATTGTTCCCCACCAGTCCTGCGAATTCAGATTCACCGTTTCCTGGAACTGACTGAACAGTTGGCTACCCGTGAGTTCTTCAAACTGCTGTTTTACCGTCTCGCTGTATGTTGGGAAATTTTCGATCAGCCCCATAATCTGGTTCCGTACAACCGGAATGACTGCCAGCACTACGACGGTCAGAATGCCTCCAATCGCAAGATACAGGATCAGAATGGACCAGCCGCGCTTAATTTTCCACTTCTCCATCACATCCACAATCGGATTCAGCAGATAATAGAGTATGCCTGACAGAATAATAGGTAACACAATGGTTTTGATGAGTACTGCGAGCGGATGAAGAACAAAGGATACTTTGGTGAGAACCATGACGTTCAGTCCCACCAACAACAGAATCAGCAAAAATAGGACAAACTTGTTGTTCAGAAAAAATCGCTTGAACCGCTCCGGCCAAACGCGGGGTTGCTCAGGTTGCTCCATAGGCGTGTCGTCCTCTCTTATGTATCCTTAATTTAGAAATCAAACTGTAAATCTAGCTAAACTCCCCTTACTCACGAATAAAAAAAGTACCTTGTACAAGCCAACATATGTATAACACTTTGGATTTATACGTATGGTGCTGTTTAACCGTTTCAAATTAAACCGGTAAAGTCATTTTACCCCATAATGAGTCTTCTGCCCCATATGAATCATTTGAAAATTTTCCCTACTCAAAAACGGTCCGCCTCACTGGGAGACGAACCGTCAATTTGGATCTATAGCTTACTGTTAAGCCAGCTTTTATGCTAAAAATTAAGATTAAGCTTTGCCCGCCAACTGTGCAATTAACTCATACGAATGTAGACGTGCCTTATGGTCATAGATCATTGACGTAATAATCAGCTCATTTGCCTGCGTCTGCCGAATAAAGGATTCCAACTGTCCACGTACGGTTTCTGGTGAACCGTTAACAGCCGCCTTCAGCGTCTGCTCCACACCAGCTTTCTCACGGTCCGTCCACTTGCCTTCCATCTCTGCTGGAGGCTGTACCAATCCCGTTGTGCCGCGAATAATGTTCAGAAACTGCTGTTGCATCGTTGTACCCAACCATGCTGCTTCCTCGTCTGTATCCGCAACAACAGCATTAACCCCAACAATCACATGTGGTTCCTTCAAGCTGTCAGATGGTTGGAAGTTGTTTCGATACGTCTCCAGTGCAATCCGGGTGTAATCGGGAGAGAAGTGGCTGGCAAAAGCAAATGGCAATCCCAGCTGACCTGCCAGACGTGCACTGAAATCACTGGACCCGAGCAGATAGATTGGAATATTCAATCCTTCTCCGGGAACTGCACGAACAGGTGCATGATATGATGTCGCTGAAGCATCAAAGTATGCTCTAAGCTCTGCCAGAAGTTCAGGGAAATCTTCCCCACTATTCAGATCTTTGCGTAGTGCCAGCGATGTACGGCGGTCACTACCAGGTGCACGACCCAATCCCAGGTCGATTCTGCCAGGATACAGGGACTCCAATGTACCGAACTGCTCTGCAATAACTAGCGGTGCGTGGTTAGGCAGCATGATGCCTCCTGAACCCAGACGAATCGTGTTGGTTCCACCAGCCAGATATCCAATAACGACCGAAGTTGCGGAAGAAGCAATACCTGGCATGTTGTGATGTTCTGCTACCCAGTAACGGTGATATCCCCAACGCTCAGCATGCTGTGCCAGATCCAGACTGTTGCGCAAAGCATCAGCTGGTGTTGCACCTACAACGACTGGAGCCAGATCCAGGATGGAAAGCTTAACGTCATGAATATGTTCTTTATGGGATGAAGCTGTATTTTCTATGGTCATTATCGTTTAATCTCCTCGATGATTATATTTTTGTATATCCAGATATATAGATTAATTAAATCGCAACTGGATAGGATGATGTGATACTGAACTAGCCGTTTACATCCGGACGGAATCCCTGCCTGCATGTGCATCCTAGCTTCCGTTCCGGCATCCGGCTTATAACTCGTTCTGCACGTACTCGGCAAACTGACGGATCGTCTCTTCGTTCCGCCGATAATACGTCCATTGTCCTCTTCGCTCGGAGAGCAGTAGCCCTGCCTTGAGCATGGTCAGCAGGTAACTGGATATAACCGACTGAGCCAGTCCAGCCTTCACTTGAATCGTGCCAACACAGATTCCATTCTTGCCACCATCCGGATGCTGAGACAGTTCCAGCGGTGGGAAGTGTTGCTCCGGGTTTTTGAGCCACAACAGGATTTGTCTACGTGTCTCGTTCGATAATGCCTTGAATATAAGTATAGGTTCCATGGGTACGATTATACCCCCTTTCAGGCATTTTGCAAACACATGAAACAAACAAACCGACTCATGATCGAGTCGGTCTGGTATCATATGGAATCCCTATAGGGAACCAACATCTATATCAGAATTTGGTCGTTACCGTTTGTTTAACCTGATCCAACATGGCTTGATATGCGGGTGCATCCAGGTATCCAATGCTACCGAAGAGCAGATGATCTACGGCTTCAATACCTACAAAATCGAAGATACCTACGTCTGAAGTTATTTTCAATCCAGCAGTCATGCCAATCTGGTCATAAATTTCACTTGGTGTACCATGTGTGTTGATGATGAGTCCTTTTTTGCCTGTCAGCAATTTCTCGATTCCCGCTTCACCTGCTGCATATGCAAAACCATAGGCGAATACACGGTCAACATAACCTTTCATAATGGCAGGAAGACCTGTCCACCAGATCGGATAGATGAATGTAATAGCTTCTGCATCTGTAACGAACTGTTGCTCTGTCGCGATATCCTGTGGTGTCTGTCCTGCACGCATGGAAGCTGTGTCAGCTTCAGTCAGTACGGGTTGGAATCCAAGCTTATACAAGTCACGAACAACCACTTCATGGCCTTGGGCTTCTAGAGCTTCTACAGCAGTATTGAGAATTGCGTTATTCAAGCTGTCTGTGTGTGGGTGAGCATATACGATAAGATGTTTCATAGTGTGAATCCCTCCAGGTTTGGTTTGAGTTAGGTTGCGATAATGGGGTTACATTGATACGCCTCGCATACATAGACATCTATGTATATGGACAAAAAAATATTTGGTCTCCTCTGCCTCCATCCCAGTCAGATCTGGAAGGGTTGCAGACAGAAGAGTTCATTCATTATAACTTTCGGACAATAATGGACAACAAGCTTTCCAATTGCTCCGACTGTTCATCGGACAGGCCACTATAGATGATGTCATTAATCTGCTCTGATACCTGATGGAAGATCGGTTCGAGCCGCTTCCCCTGCTCAGTAAGGCGAATCATCGTCACCCGGCTATCTTCGGCACTCTTGCTGCGTTCAACATAACCGAGCTTCTCCAGCTTGTTGACCAGTACAGTAACCGTTGGTTGCGTGCGTTGAACACGTTCTGCCAACATCTTGATCGACAGCGTCTCTTCCCGGTACAAGAACATTAATACATCCCCATGAGAAGGTACAATGCCTGTTACTTCATGCTGTTCCAATTCGTGAACAATCCGTTTGTTAACATGGTCCCTGATTCTTGCAATCAGTGCAATTGCGTTGTATTTTGGCATGACCTCATTATACATAGATGTCTATGTATTTTCAAGTTCTTTTTTAAAAAGAAAAACAGCCCTTTCCATCCTTCTCACATGTGGAAAAAACCGGGCTGTTTTGATCCTGCCTTGATCCTGTTCTATGATGTTAAATCTTAGATCATCATTTTTGAATTCATGTTGGATTCATACTGTGAAATTCAGTTAATCCATTGCGTGATTTTCTCAACCGATTGTCGGGACTTCTCACGCGTGGGCTCTTCTACCCGATAACCAAAGGCTGCCATCACAGAGACGTCCCATGCGCCATTCTCCAGTAAGCCCTCTTCTTCCAACAGCCCGTGGACAGCCTCACGGCTGAAACCTTCAATTGGGCAGGAATCAATCTCGATCTGAGCTGCCGCCGTCATCATGTTACCAAGTGCAATATACGTCTGTTTTGATGCCCAGTCGAATAATGATCTTGGATTGTCCAGAATTCTTTGGTTATTTTGGAATTTTCCATAAGCCTCACTTGTTAACTTAAATACTTCATCCGGCATTCCCTTTGTTTCCTTCAGCATGTACTCTGCATAGGGAGAATTATAACTGGCATCGGACCGGGCCAAAATAACAACAAAATGGCTTGCTGTAGCCAATTGCTTTTGGGCGCCGGAAGAAACATCGGAGAGACGCTTACGCAGGTCCGGATTTTGTACAATCAGAAACTTCCACGGTTCAAGACCAATGGAACTTGGAGATAATCTGCCTGTTTCCAATATAAATTGGAAATCCTCATCTGAGATTTTGCGGGTATCATCAAATACCTTTGTTGCATGCCGGAAATGATAAGCCTTCAAGATGTCTTCCTTTTTCTTTGCGTGTGTTGTATCTTCCATGGATCTCCACGTCCTTCTCTTTATATTTTTTATGTTGAACAATAATGTTTAAGCGATTTCATCTCAAGTATTAGTTTAGGATCTATGCGTATAAATTAAAAGTACGCACATTATTGTTTCTTAGTTTATAAAAGTAAGTATTGTAATCCGACCACGAAAATAGCCGCATTGGGTATCACCTCTGCGACTATCCATGAATGATATCGAACACTAATTACTTGCAAAGAGTATCCTCTTTAGTTTAACTTTTCTTGATCCATTATGAATTTTGATGACGTTATAAGGTCGCCTCGCCAGATGTAGAGGGCCAAGACTGGTTCTACCTTCGATTCAGTTGTATGGATGACCCCACTTGGATGCAGAATAACAGACCCAGGTTCTCTTGGTAAGGGTTCTTCGCTACCTTTGATCCACATTCCTGTACCACCAAGGGGAATGTATAATTCATTTGCAGGATGCACATGTGCTGGGTAATACGTTTTTGGAGCTAACAAAGTAAGGCCCATAAGCAATTGGTCCGCCGTTCCCAGATCCTCCGGTCCTATAAATTGCGCAAAAGATACCTGTGATTCTAGGTTGGGATACAGAGGATGTGGTGGATAACCGAAGGTCCAGTCAAGGAACGGGACCAAGGGGCGGATCGCTGCAATCAGGCTTGATTCGGCGCCTGTGTCACCAAGGTTCAAAGCAGCATCCAGATATTTGGTGACAGTGGATTCTGATGGGCTAGGGAGTTTTCCAGAACTCGGCACCTTAGGCCACACTTGCAAAATCCTGCTTATCTCGTCGATTATGTCGGAATCACTAGTGTCACAACATTCGAGACGTCTATATAATTGGTTTAAGAATGTGTCGATCAGCCTGTTCAATTGTTCCATGGTATTATTCAACCTCCAACACACAACAAATTCTATTTTTTTCTGCGATAAACTAGTGAAGTTATACTAAATTTCGCCCTTACAGTAGTTCCATAAATTCATTTTCAGAAATGACGGTATATCCTTCTTGTCTCAGCAATGCTGAAGTAACACCTTCTCCAGTTACCTTGTGATTGACAAAATTCCCATCATAGATCATCTGTGTGCCACAAGACGGACTGAACTCCTTTAATACTACACACGACACATTCAATTTTCGCGCCCATTCCAATGTCTCATAGGCTCCCTTGATATACAGCTCTGTGACATCCTTGCCACTTTTCTCAATCACTTTTGCAGTGCCTGCCAGTACGTCATTGCCCGTGCCACCGATAATTTCAGCTGGCTCACGTGGAGTGGAAAATCCGCCAAGCAGCTCCGGACACACCATCTTAGCCTGCTCCTGCTCTACAAGCCCCTGAATCTTCTCATCCAAGCTCGCTGTTCCATTGTAACGGCAAGCTACACCGGCCAGACATGAACTCACCAAATATTTCATCGTTATCTCCCTATGCTCATTCCATCTATGGAGTACATTGTACCATGTAAGATCAAGTCCTATAACTCGCCTCTGGTGATCATCTTAATACGTCCATCTTCCCTGTATTCAACCTGAAAAACATCTGTGCTCGATTCCAGTTCAAATGTGACGACCCCCAATTGCTCAGCATTTCTATGAAGCTTATAGGCGTCAAAATCAATATTAAATATCTTTTTTACGACTGGTCCCACTTTTTCTCTAAGAAGAGACTCATCGATATTATATAATTTCTCATGATAAGCCTCCATCTCTTCGATGTTACTTATTTCTTGTTGCTCATAATGATTAGCATCCCCGACGGTATAACCCAAACCCTTTTTTCCTTCAGTCATCTGCACAAAGTAGTTATTCTCAAAACCAAAAAAAACCGTATCCTTTCCAAGCTCATCATCTTTGCTCCGACTTGCTCTTACCAGATCAAGATTGGCCTTACCAGACAACGCCTCTATCGCTTTTTTGGCATCCTCCAGCGCCGTCTGAGATATTTGATCAGGTCTCAATTCCCCTGTGATCGATATAGCCTCGTCCTGCTGCCATACAATCTCTCCATAGCCAGTCTCATTCTCTAACGCTAATGTAGTATACGATACTGGCTCCGACTCCCCTTGCTTCATACTCACATAACGTTGAACGGATACAGGTTTAAGCGTTGGAGTGCTGCCTATACTTTGTAAAAGCGATGAAACCTGGCGCAGATAGCGATGCTCCAACTCGCTCGCTTGCATCTCAGCTCTCATCTGTACTTCACGCAGATTGCCCGTAGTCGCATCGAGCCATATCTGCGCATACTCCTTCTCACTTTCATTTCCAGCCTCTACATATATTCTGCCGGATACAGGCAAGTCTTGCACTTTCGTAATCTTCAACTGTTTACCCAGATCGTCTCGCATCGTAGTCGCAACATTTCTTTTCATTTTATCGGTTAGCAGATTCGTGTTCAAACCATCGGATAACTGTAACGCTGCTGTCGGATAGACCTGCTCGATCACGGGTTTCACCAGCTGTCCATCATCCCAGATCCATAGGAACAATCCAGCAGCAATAACCAACGCACCCGTGCCGGCAACAAGAGGCCCTTTTCTAGGGCGTCGCTTGTGTGAAGCATTTTTCACTTGCGGTCTAAACGGCCTGGACAACCTGGACCTGCTCTCTGACTTATCTCCTTTGCTTCCCTCTTCCAACTTCTTCATCCACTCCAACTCTTGAAGCACCTTTCGCTTGTGATCCTCTGTAAAAGGAGACGACGCAAACGGTTCCTTCCGGATCTCCTTCTCCCATTGCTCATCCTTGTGTCTCATTTGCTTCGCTCCTCCCATTGTTTTCGTACCTTATTCTTACCTCGGGATAGTCTGGATTTGACTGTGCCTGAGCTGATTTTTAACATCTCAGCAATCTCACTCGTCGTAAGCTCGTATTTCAGATTCAGCAAAAGAATCTCCCGGAACTTCTTTGGCAACGCCAGAACAATATCCCAGATTTCATGGATATGCTCCTTACGCATCACTTCCATCTCGGCCGAAGGATGTGCAGACTGCTCTGCAATCATGACTCTCTGGCTCGAACCCCCACGCTCTGTCTCAATGGGTAACGTCTCTCCCCACAGACTACTACGAAAAAATCTGGATTTTCGATATGTAAAAGTGGTGTTTCTAGTAATCGTCAACAGCCAGGTTTTCAATGAGCACTCTCCGCGATAATGTGTGATCCCAGAGTAAGCCCGAATAAACACTTCTTGTGACAAGTCATCTGCCTGCTCGGCACTTTTGGTCAGAAAATAAGCGTAATTCCACACGTCATTTCCGTAGTCATCCATCATGCTGCTAAGTGTGTAATTGTCTATAGTCTGGGCCTGTGCCAGAAATTCATAATCCAACTGTTGTTCACCTCACTTAATATGACTGAATCTATTGTCGTTTGGTTCCCTCTTTTGGACATTATTTCTTATTATTGTAGCAAATCAAAAAAAAAGCATGTTCAATATCACTGAACACACTGATTCATTCAAGTTAGCTTAGTTAGAAATCTCTATCAGAAAGCTTTTAGGCGAACGCTCCACTTCCACAGTTTCTTTCTGCCCTCTAGTCTAACGTATTATTTTTCATCGTTATACTTTAACCGAAGCAATCATCAGAAACATCGGTCTCCGATTCTCGTCTCGCATGCCAGGAACCTGTTCAATCATCTCCGGGGATGGTTTGGATTCAGCCACCTTTTGAATGGCAAACCCGGCCTTAATGAGTTCATTCATATGTGTTGCCAGTGTGCGATGATATTTGACCACATCCTGATTCAGAAAGTTCGCCACACGCCTGCCTTCATCGTGGTAATCATCCACGGGCCAGTGAAGAATCTCACCTTCGGGTCCGTAATGCCAATCCTGCGCCGCACGAGCGGTGAAGATGGGATGTTCAGAGGAAAGGACAAACGTGCCACCTTGAACAAGACAGTCATTGATTTTGGCATACACCGTGTCTAACCGTTCAATATAATGCAAAGCAAGTGAACTGATCACAATGTCGAATTGTCCCGGTGCAAAATCAATATCTTCAATCGCCAGCTGCTTATACTGGATCTGTGGATCGTCCGTCATCTCACGAGCACGTTGGAGCATATTCTCAGACAAATCTACACCGATCACTGAACTCGCTTGTTGCTCCCGCGCATACCGGCAGTGCCAGCCAAAACCACATCCCAAATCCAGCACACCCTTGTCCTTCAAATCAGGCAAAAGAGTCTGCAGTTCATGCCACTCCCCCGCTGCATCCAGCCCTTGAACGGAACGAGCCATCTTACTATAGTTATTAAAAAACTCAGCTTCATCGTATTTATTTTGTTTCATCAAGAGATTCCCCCCGCCACTTAAATATCCCCCTACACTAACACATAAACGATATTTATACATAAAAGTTGCCAAGCGAATTCATGGCGTGTTATCATACAGAACGAACGTTCAGTATTATTATATACAGAATGAACATTCAGTTTACTAACGGAGGTCATTATGAATACGAATTGGACGCATCCATTGGAAGGGCAATCTGTAGGTAAAGCTTTTATTAGCTACCTTGTGCCTTCCGTATTGGGGATGCTGGTAGTTGCTT
Source organism: Priestia sp. FSL H7-0729 (assembly GCF_038005685.1). Lineage (NCBI taxonomy): Bacteria > Bacillati > Bacillota > Bacilli > Caryophanales > Bacillaceae > Priestia > Priestia sp. FSL H7-0729. The sequence continues at coordinate 2,073 of NZ_JBBOTQ010000016.1, read as the reverse complement.
TTAATTTTATTATCGATGGTATTATGGTTGGACACAAACTGGGTTCTACCGCGATGGCCGGGATCGGCATTGCCTCACCTGTTTACACGCTTTTTGTTGCCATGTCGCTGTGGATTGGTATGGGCGGGGCAACGTTGTACTCCAACGCTATGGGTAGAAAAGATATCACATCAGCCAAACAAATTTTCACCAAATCTATTATGCTCATTATGCTAGTTACGATAGCCATTGGATATACTGCATTTACATTCAAAGACCAGCTGGTATACTCCCTCGGTGCCAACGCCGAGACCTTCCCGTTTGCTTCGGACTATATGAATATCATGTTGTTGTTCGGATTTGTTTTCACCATTGAGAATGCTCTTTCTGTTTTTGTACGAAACGATGGGAATCCCAACACGTCCATGTACGCTCAGATTACGTTTGCTGTGGCCAATATCGTCATTAATTATGTAACATTGTATGTACTCGAATGGGGTGTACGCGGTGTGGCCATCGGTACTATCGTATCGGCTTCTCTTGCGCTGCTTGTCCTGTTCACTCACTTTTTCAAAAAAACAATTAATCTCACGTTCACCCGGTTCAAATGGAATAACAAACTGCTGGCTTCCCTTCTACTCATTGGTTTCCCCAGCTTTCTGGCTGAACTTGGCATGTCGGTCTTCTCTGTCTCCCATAACATCTCGATGGACCGTATTGCGGGCACGGATGGCGTAGCATCCTTTACCGTGTTGAACTATATTCATGGTGTTGTATTGTTGGCTTTCCTGGGTCTGGCATCCGCTGCCCAACCATTGATTAGCTATTATCACGGTGCCAATCAGATTAAACGGGTACAACAAACGATACGTTTAGCCACCAAAACGGCTCTCGCATGTGGTCTGTTATTACTGGTTGTTGTTCAGATCGGTGCACCTTATTTCGTGCAAATCTTTGGAAACTTCAGTAGTGGCGTAACGGATAATGCCGTTTACGGATTACGTATATTTACATTTGCCTATGTATTTATGGGTGTTAACTTTGTCATGAGCACCTATTTCCAATCTGTAGGTAATGCCAAAATGGCTATCTGGATCACAGCTGCGCGTGAAATGATCATCATGATTGCGTTGATTGCAGTCCTGCCTTCATTCTTTGGTGTCACGGGGGTGTGGCTTGCCGTACCGCTGTCCGAAATGCTGGTTCTCGCTACCATAGGCCTGTACTATAGAAAACGATCCCTTACGGATCGAATCAACGCGTTGCAGCCTGAATAACATTTACAGATCATATAACGCTAAAAGATAGTAATTAAATGGAAGGTAGATAGAATGCAGATAGATCTCATAATAATCTAATAAAAAAATATACAAAGCCCTGCACGATCAATATAGATCGGTCAGGGCTTTGTTTTATCCTAAATCAGATGTCATTAGATGCGTATATCAAATCGGCCATTACTATCTGTTGTTGCGTTCGCAATCTCCTTAGGAGTAGCTACGCCCATTCCATTGGATGGTGGTTGGGAAGGTGGTGCCTCCTTCGTAGCAGTTGTACCGGCTCCTTCAGAGCTTTGCTGTGCAATCTGTGCCTCAATCTGCTTGATCTGCTGTTCAAGCTGTTTGGTCTTCGTTTCCTTTGTCTTCTCATCGTCCTTACTGGATTGTACTTTCTCCAGTTGAGCCTCCAGCTTCGTCTTTTGTTTTTCCAAGCTACTTGCATTGTCCGAATTCGAAGATGTCGATATGTATGATGTTGTGGAACTGGCTGTAGAAGATATATTCATTATGGTCTTCCTCCTCTTTACTTGGCTTCACTATACCCTATCCCACTGAAACGTACGTTAAATTCAACTGAAAGGTTGCTGAACGAGCTAAGAATCAGAAGTTGATCATGCAGAAGTATGTGTAACAGCATTAAACCGGAGTTTAATTATTAATACTGAGTGTCTTCATATAAGTGAAATAGGATGCTGTCTTATCTATATAGTTAGTTGTTTTCCGCTGTAAAATGGTAACACAAAAAGACACACTCGATATCATCAAGTGTGTCCTTATATTGCTTGGCGGCGTCCTACTCTCCCAGGACCCTGCG
>NZ_JBBOTQ010000015.1:0-115825 GCF_038005685.1 Priestia sp. FSL H7-0729 | reverse complement strand
AGGGGCTGGCTCCGCCTGTGGCTGCGCAGCCGATGCATCGCTGGCCGCGCTCTCGCCCGCTGCATCGCCGGAGGCGGCAGTGCGGGCTTCCCTTGCGCCGAGCGACCATGGCTCGGCTTCCGTGCGTAGTCGCTCATGAGGTCTGAGCGACTGTTCCGCGGTGTTCAGCGTGTATTTCCGCTGATACCCCCGTGGTGTGACCATGAGTCCTTCGTACATCATGGTCGAGGAATTGCCGATAATCACAGTCGTCAGCATGCCGATATCATGATTCAGCATATCCTCCAGTGTGGTCATGACAACGTCCTGACGCTCACGGTATGCACTTTTCACCAGACCTACCGGGGTCTGTGGATCACGATAACGCAGGATCATCTCCTGTGTCTCCACGATCTGGCGTGTGCGCCGTCCACTCCGTGGATTGTACAGGGCAATGACAAAATCAGCGGACGCTGCGGCTTCAACCCGGCGAATAATGGTCTCCCACGGCGTGAGATGATCACTAAGGCTGATCGTACATGCATCATGCATGACGGGAGCACCAAGCAGGGAAGCACAAGACTGAATAGCCGAAACGCCCGGAATAACTTCGACAGCAACACCCGTATCCGGCTTCCAGCCTTGCTCCATCAGCACCTCGTACACCAGACCCGCCATACCATATACGCCTGCGTCACCACTGGAAATTACGGCAACAATTTTGCCCATCTCTGCCTGTCTGACCGCTTCTTGTGCACGGCTTACTTCCTCCGTCATGCCTGTGCGCACAATCGCTTGCCCGTTTAACAAAGGTCGAATCAGATCCACATAGGTGTTGTATCCGATAATAACCTCGCTCTCCTGAAGTGCTTCGAGTGCCCGCTTCGTGATATGTTCCATAGCTCCCGGACCGAACCCGATAATCAGCAACTTGCCTTGATCTTGCATGACTTCTCCTCCTTCATCATACTTGTCGTACTGATGTAAACAGTGAAGAAGGGCGGCTATGCCGACCTTCTCCCCACATATTGCATGTTCAACTCGTCAGCTCTGTTTACTCAGACTATCGAACAAGGCTCTTACAACACCTTTTATGATCCAACTAATCTATTTCTCTACCTGCAATTTCCCGACATAGGGTAGGTATCGCAAGGATGTGCATTTATCTAAAAAAACAAAAAAATCCCATCCTTGTAACGGATGGGATACGCATGTACGTACACTCAAGAACACAGTCCCAGACTCCCAGAAGGTAGTCCTGTGACTATGTGGCCTGGAGGGGCCAGCCGGGCGAACCGATTGTTCGCCCAATTCCTGATTCTTCGTACACCACTCCTTTCCGCGAAGGGTTTGGTGACACATGCAAGGTAGGTCTCCTGGCTTTGGATCATCAGCTTCCTTTTCTGTCTTCCCCGGCTCTCCGAGTGACTTGGATCAAAAAGGGCTTCACCATTACAGTGGCGGGACCGCTCGGGACTTACACCCGATTCCCTGTTACCTCTTGCTTCACGCAAGAGCACCTTGCTTGTTTTCATTCAATATTGTTTTCATAATAACACCGTGCAGGAAATAATGTCCATGCTTATGATACTTATCCATTCTTCTATTTTCAGACAAAACAGAAAAAAGTCCTGATCCAAAAAACGGATCAGAACCTGATGTAACATATACATATAAGATTCGTTTTAAACCATGCATCTACCTAATGATTAAAACCATTCATAGTCATTGATAACTATGATTGCAGGCCACTGCTCTTGGCCACACGCCCCGCCGCAAAGTAACGTCCAAGCTCTACGATGAGCGCTCCCATCTTCTCTTCTTCCGGAATGACCAGCGCCTCAATGCCTTCTTCACGCATGGAGTTTGCTGTAACTTTACCTACAGACGCAGGAACTACACCTTGTCTGAAGGCGGCAAGCATCGGCTCAAGCTTGTCCTGGGAGGCCGCGTATTGCGTCAGGAATCTGACCTGGGGTCCACTTGTGAATGCAACCGCATCTACCTCGAAATTTAGAATCTCATTCAACAGCTGTTCCAGCTCTGCCTCTTCCGGCGGAACATGGCGGTAAGGGAGCACTTGTCTGACGATTGCACCCTGTTCTTCCAACCATGCGACAAGTTTGGGAGCTGTCTCTCCATGAAGCTGTAATATGACCTTTTTCCCTGCGAGATCGTGTGGGGCGAATTCTCGAATGAGCCCGTCCGTGCTACCGTCATCATCCCGTACCAGGGGCGTTAATCTGCGCTTCTTGAGCGCATTCACCGTCTTGTATCCCCTCGCTGCAATGGAAGATTCCGATAATACATCCAACAATTGTCCCGCGACTTCCATATCCTCAGCCATTTCAAACAACGCATCCAATCCCATACCCGTCGTTAACACCGCCCAGTCTGGCGGGTCTGAGATCCAGGATACCAGCCCATCCCTGATACTCCGATCATCCAGGAATACCGTCCCCTGTGCCGGTCGCACAAGCGGGATTCCCCCCATTTTTTCAACCAGTATGGACATTTCTTTCGATTTTCGTGGTCCTGTCAATGCTACACGCACACCTGCCAAATGTTGAGCCATCCATGTTCCCCCCGTTAGTCCAGCCGAATGTTCATCAGTCTGACTACAGTATACAGGGTACTTCTGTGAAGCGAAACTGTGCTTACCCTATTTTTGCCCGTTCATCTATAAGGATTTTTGATGGAATGTATCAGGAAGGTTGGAGTTCTCCACCGTGAGAATCCTTCCTTCCTTTCTCCTTATCCTTCCCGAAATCAACAGTTTCTTGTTCCGGTTCAGACTTTTCTTTCCCCGAATGTTCTCTCGATTTCTGATGGGAAGATCCTTGCTTATCCTTTTTGCGTGGACGAAGGAAAAGAAACAATACTACAGGAAATAGCGCTTCAAAAACAATGGCGATCCATGTCCATTCCCGGGTAAATCGATTGAGCTGAATTGCATTTCGGAAGAACCAGAATGCACAGACAAAGCCGACCAGGGCCACAGGACCTGTCAATACTTTGCCTGACACGTTTGGAACCATTCGTTTCAGTCCCCAGCATACAAAGTAGAGATCAAATGCAATCTTAGTAATCATGGTAGGCAAGGTTGCCGCTGCTAGCACCAGGTCAAAACGGTCCAGGAAATCACTGATTTGTAGCTGTCTGGCCAACTCATAAGAGGGGTATACCAGTCTTGACGCTATCGGAACTCCGATGGAAGTAATGGTCTCCACAACGATTAACATCATCAGCAATGCAGAGAGAATAATCCCCGTAGACACAGATTTGAATTTAAAGTCACTACCCTTGACTACAAAAGGCAGTGCAATCATCTCTCCGAAAAATGAGAATATGTACCAGCTCCCTTTGCCTACTCCCGCAACATCAATGTGAAAATACGGCATCAGATTATCCATATTAATCTGTTGAATAAGCATAAAAGGCACAACAACCGAGTTTAACAAGAACAGCGTCACATACAACTCTGCCATTCCAATCAAGGAACCGAGTCCACCTCTGACGATAAAGACTCCCATCACGATAAGTGATAGTACAACGATGGAAATGGGTGTTGTCTCTAGTAGCGTTATACTTATATAGTCACCTGTTAACCGGATGTCTCTCGCAAACACGAAGAAAAAAAACAAAATGTACATCAATCCCGCGAGCCTTCCCAAAAAGGGGAAACGACTGGTAAGAGCCTCAAACAGATCCTGGTCCGGAAATCTCCGTTGAACCCGGCTTACCATCCACATGGATAAGAGCATCACGAGAACCACTGGCACATACGATAGATAAGCATGTTGTTCCGCATAGTAAATAGCCTGCGCATGGGGCTGAATCAACGTGCCAGAAATACTGAGCAGCAGCACGAGCAATATCATCTGGCGGTGTGTCACTTTCTGATTCATGAAATACCTCCTTCCCTTTCGCCAATTCACAACTCACATACTCACCGTCCATAAATCTATGGCAATGGCAATAAGCGCTGGATGACGTGACTTATCCATACAGACACATATAAGGTTTTGCTCAGATGGGTTACATAGAACCAAATGCCCGTCCCCAATACAATCAGTCCATAAGATAGCCATCGATTAATGACAGCCGCTTGTTTCAAATGTCTGAAATCCATGATGATGACCACGATCGCCATGGCCAAGTAGGTATATAACAGCGGCTTAATCATGCACAATGTCCTCCTCCACTACGCCGATAGGTTTATTGCTCACCCCTACATTTTCGATAATGACATGGGGGGTAACCGTCACCTTGACTTCAGGATATATGTCATTCCATCGATCCTTCATTTTGTCCCATTCCGCTGGCAGATGTTGATGGATGGACCGACCAATTCCAAGAATGTCGGCGTGGTATTTCTCCTGCACCAGACGGACACCTTCCTCGATGTCGGATTTGATTTTCTCGTGAATCGCTTCATTTAACTTCACAATCTCGTTCTCACGCCGATCACCATAATTGGATTCGTTATCTACAAGAACACCCTTTGCATATAGCTCAATGTTCACGACCACCTTGTCATCTTTGATATATGGATGTAGTGAGGAGTTGTTCTCGTTCAGCTTGATGAACATATTTCCTTCTCCGCCAGGGGCTTTAACCATAATTTCTGGCGCATTGGCCTCTCCCATAGCCAGAATTAATGCATCTGCTGGAGCCTTATCAATCATGCCAACCAGCTTGTCTTTTTTGAAAATGGCCAATCCATCCAACTTAATGTTTGATTTGGGGTCCTTCCAACCTTCTGGAACATTGCTCACTTTCGAAGCAACCGGCAGAAACGGATCCACACCATCACTAAGAATGGCATCAATAAATGTTTTAAGTGATCGTGGATTCCGCATGTTTAGGAAGCACAACTCGCGCACCATCTCGGATGGGAACTTCTCTATAGGGGCATCCGTATCCATAACTTCGTATGCCGCACCTTTCGTCACGACCGGTAATGCAGAGAATCGGTTGAGCGGGTAGCGTGTAAACAAATCAAGCATCGGAGCCACGCCATCCCGGGCAAGATCCTCTCCAATCAGCATGGTACGGCGGTGTGCATAATAAATCTTTCGTGAGAGTGATTTTTGGCCTTCAAGTGTAGTCCCTCTCAGTGTCTTCGCGGTATTGGACAACATGAACCACGATTTATCCCCGCTTGTCCCCCCGCCACCTCCAGAACTCCCGGTAGAACCGGATTGTCCAGGCAGAGCAATCTGGAGACTGGATCTGTAATTGTCCTGCTCCTTATCAACAGCTATGCCAATCACAAAGGCAACATCATTAATTTCCTTACGATCCCAACAGCCTGCTATGAAAATGGTACATAGCAGCAACATCATCACAGTGCGGAATTTACGAATAAGAAACATGTGTTCACCATCCTTCCTCTGCTTCAGGCGAACCATTGATCTTCTCATTCATCCGTTTCTGGTTATCCTGAACCGTGGAAGGACGATTGATCATTTTCCACCACGGCACACGAATAAGAATATCCTTGGTATCTGTTTTACTATACGGGCTAAGACCTGATAGATAAGGTACACCAAAAGAAGTCATCTGTGTCAGATGTACAGAGATCAGAACCAGACCGATCACTATGCCGTACAGTCCGAGCATGCCGGCCAGCAACATGAGGGGAAATCGCAGCAGCCGTACGGTAATCGCAAAGTTAAACCGCGGAATCGTAAAGGAAGCTATACCTGTCATGGATACGATAATAACCATTGGTGCGGACACAATTCCTGCCTGGACTGCGGCCTGCCCAATTACGAGCGCACCGAGAATACTGACGGCCTGACCCACTGTTTTCGGTAACCTGACCCCTGCTTCACGGAGGGCTTCGAACGACAGTTCCATGATGAGAGCTTCCACCAAAGCTGGAAAAGGGATGGCTTCCCGTGCACCAGCAATACTTAGAATCAGCGTGGTCGGCAACATATCCTGATGAAAGGTCGTGATCGAGATATACAGTGCTGGTAGAAATAGAGCAATAGCCACGAATAAAAAGCGAATCCAGCGTACCAGATTACTGATGAAGAATCGTTCATAGTAATCCTCACTGGCCTGAAGCATCTGCCACATCGTGACCGGAGCAATTAACGCAAAGGGAGTGCCGTCTACCAAAATGGCAAATCGCCCTTCCAACAAGTTACCTGCTACTGTATCCGGGCGCTCCGAATAGTGCATCTGGGGGAATGGAGAATACGGGTGGTCTTCAATTAATTCCTCGATATAACCCGTCTCCAGAATGCCATCAATCTTAATTTTCTCCAGACGTTTCTTCGCGTCCCGAATCAACTTCGGATCAGCAACATCCTCCATATAGGTCAGAACGATATCTGTCTTGGTTTCGGTACCAAGGGTCATACTTACCATCTTGAGAGAGGGGCTTTTCAGCTTGAACCGCAATAAAGCCGTATTCACACGCAGCGTTTCGGTGAATCCCTCACGCGGTCCTCGAATCACAGATTCTGTCTGCGGTTCCTCCACCCCGCGTCTGACGCCGCCTTTTACGTTAAACATCCAGGCTTCGCTGCTTCCGTCGACCACCAGAAGTGCGGAGGATGCAAGCACTCCTTCTGTCGCAGCAGCCCAAGTTTCAACCCGCTTCACTTGCGTCAGCTCAACGGTTGTATCATCCAGTGGAACATCGGGCTCATCTGTACGTTGCTGCACCAGACCTCTAATAATCGGACGCAGCATATGCTCCTGGATATCCGCTGAGTTAACAATGCCTTCAATATAGACCAGAAGCCCTTTCACTTCCGGCGTAATCATCACATTGCGAAATACCACATCCGAGCATTCGGAGAAGATCTCCTTTACCGCTTGAATCTGAGTTTCATGTACTCTACTGATCGGCTGCCGTAGAAAAGGCGGGGACGGCAGTCCCAAAGGGATATGTTTTTTCTCTTCTGAAGCTCGTCCCGATTGCCGGGACTTGTCTTTCCCGGATGTTTTGTCCGCCATATGCCGCCCCTCCGTTTCTTGTTTTTATACAAGGTAGCTTGTGCCAGACAGCCGGGAATTATGTGGTTTATTTTTGCAAAAGTACGATTAAATTTTCTGACTTCAGACAGCAAAAAAGGCCCCTGTATTTAACAGAGACCTTCTTATCTTATTTCAGATCCTAATCAAGCTATTTTGTAGTTAATCTGCGAAATAATCTTCAGGCACATAGCGAATCTCGGACTTCGCATAGATGGTTAACGTGTGACTCTCCCTGTTGTACACTACCCGTCCACCATCTACGTAGTACCAGTGCTTCAAAAGGGGCTGATCCTTGCGCTGTACGAAACGAAATACGTTTAATTCCTGTCTAAGCTCCATAATCTGTTCCACAATCTGCTCGTCCAGACCCGTCACGGTAAATAGGAAACCTGTACCCTCCTGTTGGAATCGATAGGACAGGGAATCTGTTTTGCTATTCGCCAGTCCTCGCCCGGTCACCGCATGTTTGACCATAAACCATTCCTGTTGCGCCATACGTGTATATCCTCCTTCATCTTGGAGTTCATTTCATCAGCATTTACGGCAAATCAATCAACATAAAGAACGTATCTTCGTTTGCTTGCAGCTCAATTGAGTTCTGCTGTGCCACACGAGCCGTATCGCCTTCGTTCAACGGGTAATCTCCATCCAATCCCAGCTTGCCTTCGATGGAGAAAATGTACATCCGGCGGTCCGTTTCCTGATGGAAGGTTAACGTTTCGTTTTTGGCTAATCGGCCGAGATATATCGTCATATCCTGATGAATGGACGCAACTCTTGGTCCCCCATCCGGGGATACAATCGGCACGAGTGCTCCTGCCAGGGCCGCTGGATCAAATGATGTGGTCTCATAGGATGGCTCCAACCCTCTCGTATGCGGCATGAACCAGAGCTGAAGCAGACGTACTTCTTCCGTATCGGATGCATTATGCTCGGTATGAATCATGCCACTGCCTGCTGACATTCGCTGAATACCGCCAAAACCTGTAACGGCCACATTGCCCAGATTATCTTCATGTCGTAACTTGCCGCTGAGTACGATGGATACAATCTCCATATCACTATGTGGATGTGCCCCAAAACCGCGTCCAGGCGCAATCACATCGTCGTTCGCTACCCGCATCGGTCCAAACGCCGTATTCTCCGGGTCTTGGTATTCTCCGAAAGAAAAGCTGTGACTTCCACGGAGCCAGCCTCGATCGAAGCTGGAACGGGCATCGGATGGAATGACGTTAATCATAAAATGCATCCTCCTTATTTTTTCTTAGTAGCATACTTATTCTCATTGTAACAAACCTCAGGCATCTCGTACAAACGAAAAAAGTTCTCTACCGATCAGCCCGGTTCGAAAATTCAATTCCCGAACCGGCCTGGCCAATAAAGAACCTTGTTACAGGACTAATCCTGCACTTCATTATTTTGTAGTAATCGTTAATCGATTAAGCACTCACTTTCTGGCGAGCATTCCCCTGTCTGGAGAACATATAATCCACAGCCAGAAAGCGGCTTCCTGTGAAGAGCAGCGTCAGGGAACCCGCCAGTAACAGGTAATCCAACTCGGTACCACCCATGAACGGCTCGCCCACTTTGGCTGTAAGCAGAACGCCACCCATAACGATGACAAACAGGGCAGCAAACACGCGTGTTCCCAAGCCCAGAATCATCGCCGCACCACCTACCAACTCAATGATCGCCACGACGGATGCAAGAAATCCGGGAATACCGATACTTTCGAAAAATCCTACCGTACCGCTAATTCCACCTTCGAATTTACTCCAACCGTGCAATACAAAGATCAAACCAATCATAATCCTGGAGAAAAGCAGTCCAATCTCTACACTTTTATTATTCATGTTCATCTTCCTTCCTCGTTATATTCGACATATTCGACCTCACATTTAGCCAAATTAACTATCCGATGGACCAGACAAACAAGATAGACAGCAATAGGAAAACAGTAGCCGACATCAGAACAGCATAACGTGGCAATCTTAGCGTCACGTCCTGTTCCGGATCAAGCAGACGTGAAATTCGGACATTTACCGACGTATCGGCAAATGAGGATTGAACGGTCAGTTCTTTTGCCCCCCAAGGTTCAGGACAAGCACGGAGCAGCTTGAGCAAAGCACTACCAATGCCTGCCACATTGCCTGTACGTTCAATGGCCTCATTGTCTGCCAGAATTTCTCTAACGATATGATATTGCTTTGAAGTGTGCTTCAAAACGGGAATGTACGGCATCATGATTGCAAATACCGACAGCAACGTCGTTTTCAGAGGATCACGGTGCCACAGATGATGTACTTCATGATAGACAACCGCTACCTCCTCTTCCGCATCAAGCATGTCCAGCAGCCCAGTGGAAAGTACAATATAGGGTCTCCATAGACCAATGGTAAATGCCACGGGTGAAGGCTTGTCCACCACAATGAAACTTGGCTGTCCCAGATCATGATACGTGGACTCCAGCTCGCTGGATAGCGCCCGAATCTCCATGGAGCGGAGCTTGCGGATTGCTGCCCGTGTTTTCATCATTCGAACCGTAAGCAACCAGCCTGTTCCCGCAAATGTCAGCAAGACCAGTGCCAGCAAGAAATGTCCCACGGATAACCAGCCCAAGCGACTCATCCAATGATTGCAGAGCCAGAGCAGATTAAACGGGATATCCCAGCCAAAAATTTTGTACATCGCGTACATGAACATCTGCATGAACACGAGTAACGGAATGCCAAACCCGACGGTAAACAAAAGTTTCGAGCGGGTCTTCCACATGTTAATCGCTATCCTTTTTCCATTGTTTGATCTTCTGTTCCAGGCGTTCAATTAGACCCGCATCCGCTTCATCCAGCGCATCCAGCATATGATTCAATGCCAGTGCTCCGAATTCATCCACCAACTCATGTGACAGTTCCTTGGATTGGTCGTTCATAAACTCCTCCTTGCTCTGTACCGGCTGGTACAACGATGTTCTGCCCTTTTGTGACTTGCCAAGCAGTCCCTTATCCACGAGCCGGTTCATTACGGTCATGACTGTATTGAAATTGACGTCTTTGTCTTGTTCAAGTGCGGTCTGCACTTCACGAATGCTGCTGCCAGGACGTGCCCATAAAATGTCCATGATCTTGGCTTCCAGCGGACCAAAAAATCGGTTGAGCCCACGCTCACCCACTTTAAAATTGTGTATTCTCATTTTCTGACACCCCTCACACTACCCATTGTAGTGCCATCAAATGAGAAGTCAACCTCTATGTCAGCTATTTTATGTAAATGATTTGTAAATTTGTTTTCCATTTCAGCAAAAAAAGCGAAAGACCGGGGAGTTCCGCACGTTCACGGTTCTGCCCAGTCTTCACTGAATATCAGTCCATTTTATGTTATGAAAACAGGATCAAACTGTACTTTATTGTCCATCCTGTGATGGCATATGTGCAGAAATATCCACACCGAGTCCATGAGCCAAACGTCCACCAAGCTGTCCATCTGCCCGGAAGAAATGGCACAGAGCGCGCATTTGAATATCGACAGATACTCCCTTGAGGTCATTGATCAGATTATCCAGCAGATGCTGCTGCTCTACAGGGGTAAATGAACGGAAAAGCTCTCCTGCTTGCGTGTAATCATCCGTTTTCTCGATTTTCTCGCGTGTAACATGCCCTTGCAATGGAACCTGACTGTCGCGGTATGCCGAATCTTCCTGTGGGCTGCTTTCGGTACTGTTCGGTTCATAGTTCACCGGAGATGGGTCCTGATTCACATTCATGAGTCCATCACGCTGGTGGTTACGAACAGGTGCGTAAGGGCAATTCACCGGAATTTGCAAATAGTTCGTTCCAAGCCGGTGCCGCTGTGTATCCGGATAGGAGAATAAGCGTCCTTGCAGCAATTTGTCTTCGGAAGGCTCAATGCCAGGTACAAGCGCACTTGGAGAAAAAGCAGCCTGCTCTACTTCAGCAAAGAAGTTTTGTGGATTCCGGTTCAGGGTCATGGTGCCTACCGTATGGAACGGCAGAACATCTTCAGGCCATGTTTTGGTTGGGTCGAGTGGGTCAAAAGCAAAATCATCCATTTGCTCCGGCTTCAAGAGCTGAACCTGTAACTTCCACTGCGGGTATTGCCCATTTTTGATATGTTCATGGAGATCCCGGGTAGCATGGTTAAAGTCCTGTCCTTGTACCTCGGCAGCTTCCTGACGAGAGAAGCCTCGGACCCCTTGTGCAGACTCCCACTTGTATTTCACATAATGGACCTGCCCCTGAGCATTAATCCATTTGAACGCATGTACGCCGAAACCATCCATCTCCCGATAACTGGCCGGTGTGCCCAGATCTGAGAACAACCAGGTCATCATATGCGTTGATTCTGGTGAGAGGGTCATGAAGTCCCAATAGCGGGCTGGTTCCTGAATGTTCGTATCCGGAGCCGGCTTAAGGGAATGAACCATATCGGGAAACTTCATCGCATCACGAATGAAAAACACAGGCAGATGGTTACCAACGATATCATAGTTGCCTTCCCGCGTGTAGAATTTGACGGCAAATCCACGCGGATCTCGTGCAGTCTCTGGTGATCCAGTACCGTGAATAACGGTTGAAAAACGAACCAGCACATCCGTCTCCGTACCCGGCTCTTGCAGGAAGTCCGCTGTTGTATATTGCTTCATGCTCTGCTCTAGCGTGAATACGCCATGAGCACCTGCTCCTCTCGCATGTACGACTCTTTCGGGAATACGTTCACGGTCAAAGTGGGCTATTTTCTCAATGAGATGGTAGTCTTCAAGTAGTGTCGGTCCTCTTCTGCCTGCTGTGCGGGAGTTCTGGTTATCACCTACAGGTGCTCCCTGATTGGTAGTCATACGTTCTGCCATCATGTCGTCCTCCTCTAATGGATCTCACGGTTGCTATATCTACTATTAAGATCATATTCGGCATCAATATAAATATACATTTAGACTTGATCTAACTGTTAAATTGATTCTAACATGTCCTACTCTTCTCTTGCATGAGGTTCACATGAGTTTAAGATGAGGTTCTTCATCACTTCATGAATGAACGATGAACATACTTTTCAGGCAACAAAAAAAAGCGGACTAATCCGCCAGGCGGTAGCCCACTCCTCTTACTGTTACGATATATTGCGGCGAAGACGCGTTATCGCCCAATTTTTTGCGCAAGCTTTTGATATGAACATCCACCACATTACTTCCACCCGTAAAGTCTGTCTCCCAGATATCGCTGAGCATCTCCTCACGGGAAATGACTGCGCCTTTGGCATCAATCAACTTGAGTAACAGATCATATTCGGTCTTGGTTAGATGAATCCGGTTATTATCGCGCTGCACACTCATTCGTTCACGATCGAGCCACAGATCCTTGAATCCGACACGCTGTCCTTCCTCAGGCAAAAAACCACGTTTGGGCAGCGCTGGACTGTTGCCAATCATACGCTGCACCCGGTAAAGTGCTTCCTGCGGACGTGCAGGCCACACCAGCAATTCCTCCTGAAGCATCGGTCCACTGGCGCTGCCGATCATCTTCTCACCGACCAGATACAGACAAGGTGTTGTATGCTCAGCCTCACGATTCAATCGGCTGCTAATGCCGGCAAAGGCATCGATCGTTCCGGCAACAGACAGGTCATAGATCAACAGATCGAAGACCAGTCGCTCATGCAGATCCGGTTCCCAACGGTGAAAGACCAGTACATCGAAGCAGCTATCCGTTAAGGCCTTTACCAGTTCATGAACCTGCCCCGGCATGGGGCTGATCAGAATAACACGGCGTGTAACAGGACAATTGTCCACAAGGGGTGCTGCATCGGACAGGGCCGGTTTAACCCTAAGCGGTAAACGGCGGCCAGGAAGTTTTATTTTTACTTGATCCGTTTGTTTCTGCATTCCCCGCAGACACCTCCAAAGACCACATGAGCATGATCGATTGCATATCCGGTTTCTTCAGCTACCTGTTTCATCCATTGTGGAGGCACCTCTGTCATCACCTCGTCCACTTTGCCGCACACTTCACACATAATGTGCTGATGATCATCCATACGAGCATCATACCGGCTGGCTGTCTCTCCGAGTTTAAGCTCCCGTATTAATTCTTTGTCCGTGAGATAACGAAGAGAATTATACACTGTACCATAGGCCAGATTATACCCTTGTTCCACGAGTCGATTCATAACATCAGCAGCTGTCGGGTGATCCTCCGAATGGCGCACCACATCATATACCGCTTGTCGTTGTATCGTCAGATTTAAAGTTCTCACAACCATTTCTCCTTTATCATTGATCCATTTTATATGAAATCAGACACCGATCTTCTGCTTATGATGGTTTTCCCAAACAAGAAGGAATACATTTTGATTTAGATTAAGTATAAATCTCATTGTATATTGAAGTCAATATGCACCCCAGCAATCCGGATATGGAATTAAAAACACCTTTCCCATTAATCCCCTCAATAATTTGGGATAATATGGTTCGCTACAGCACCATTTTTCAGATAAAATATAGGGATGTGCGTATAAAGGGGGAATGTCGGTTGTTAAGCACGTTTTTCATCAATATCTGTGTCATGATTACGTTTATGTATGTGTCCGGGATCATCGCCAAGTTCTATAGAATCCGATTGCCTTTTCCCTCATTACGTGTTCAGTTGATCGGCGGCTTATTATTCGGCATATATGGCACAGTTCTCATGAACTATTCCTTCCCTCTGAACGAGACGACAATTGTAGATCTACGGCATCTGGCCATCGTTACCGCAGCAGTATATCTGGGAGGAATGGCTTCGGTCGTTACGGGACTTGTGATCTCGGTCCTTCGAATTCTGATGTTCGGCATGTCATCCTCTGCCATCGATGCAGGATTTGTTATGACTCTGATCGGACTATCCGGTGTATATTTCGCTTATGCTTCCTGGTCCCGACTAACCAAAATTATTACGATGAATCTGCTCGGCATAACGTTAATCTTTATCATCCTTATGTTAAATACAGACAGCATGAATTCATTAATGAAGGTATATCCGTTACAAATGACCATTTCCTTCGTCGGTGGAATATTTATCTTTATCATCGCAGAATTCATCAATAAATCCAATGAGATGTTATTCCTTTTGGAGAGAAGAGCATCTACCGATCATCTTACCAATCTTAGCAATCGACGACAGTTCGAAAAATCACTTCAACTGGAACTTCAGCGTGCGCGTGATTACCAGCAAAAGCTGTCCTTGCTTGCCATTGATATTGACCGGTTCAAAAAAGTAAACGACACGTATGGTCATTCTGCCGGCGATGCGGTCCTGAAGCAACTTGGACAACTGCTCGTTGAGCATGCCCGATCTGCCGATATTGTGTCACGAAACGGCGGGGAAGAATTCGCCATTCTCTTGCTCGACTGTGGAAACCGTCAGGCAATGGCTACTGCTGAATCTATCCGCCAGTCAGTAGAGAAATACCATTTTGCTCTGCCCGACGGCCACACGACACGTCTGACCATCTCCATTGGTGTAGCCGTGTATCCGGATCATTGTGATACTCATGACGATGACGACTTTTTCGAACAGGCCGACCGCGCTCTATACGAAGCCAAGAATACAGGGCGTAACCGCGTGTGTGCCTTACCTTTTCGCTCCTTGTCTCTTACACTTAAAAATGGGATCTAACCGTTCAACGCGATCCAAAAAAAGGATGTCTTGTTGGCCTATTCAGGCGGACAGGACATCCCTTGCTTTATGGACTATTGCATATCATCTCAGCTTGTAGCTATAACAGAAGATCAGGCAAGGATGCTCTCAATCTCCTCGACAATGGCAGCATCCAGCTTCACGCCAGATGCAGCGGCATTCTCTTTTACCTGTTCGGGACGACTCGCCCCTACAAGTGCACTGGATACATTGTTCTGGCGCAGAATCCAGGCCAGGGCCAATTGGCCAACCTTCAGATCCAGCTTGTCCGCCACTTCAATCAGTTGACGAACTTTCCCGATGCGATCCGCATTGATCTTTCCTTCATCCCATCCCAGCTTAGCCGCACGGCTATTCTCTGGGATATCGGATACGGATGTATATTTCCCGGTCAATAGACCTTGAGCAAGAGGAGAGTATACGACTTGTCCGATCCCTTTACGTTCACCGAGCGGGATAATCTCATTTTCGATATATCGGTCAAACATGTTGTACACCGGTTGATTGACCACGATATGATCCAGGAGCAGACGGTCTGCTGTACCCAACGCAGCTTCCATCTGAGCCGCAGTCCACTGGCTGACGCCAACATACAATACTTTGCCTTGACGTACCAGATCATCAAGCGCGCGGAGTGTTTCTTCAATTGGTGTTTCTGTATGATAACGATGGCAATAATAGATATCCACATATTCAACGCCTAAGCGCTTCAAGCTGGCTTCACATTGCTCCTTGATATGTTTGCGAGACAGCCCCTGGTCATTGGGACCATCGCCCATTTTGCCAAATACTTTGGTTGCAAGCACATAGGAGTCACGGGAGTACGCTTTGAGTGTCTGCCCAAGCAGTTCCTCTGCTGCACCGCGCTCGTACACATTGGCTGTATCAAAAAAGTTGATGCCTTCATCGAATGCAGTTTCAATTGATTTCACCGCATTTTCACGTTCCACATACCCTCCGTACGTCAGCCAGCTTCCCAGGCTGATCTCGCTCACTTTCAGTCCGCTTCCACCTAATCTGCGATAATCCATTGATTGCATATCCTCCTCTATTGGTTATAAAGATGAAGTTCACACTCTATTGTAACGTAACCAGCCCAGATGAAAAGAAGTTTTGGCTCAGAAAATGGAAAATTCAAAAGCAGAAACCAAAGAAGCGCACCCATTCCAGGTGCGCCAACTAAGAAAATCCTTCATTGGTCTGATCATTTAAGGCAGCGTAATACTTAGTGCATTCAACAGATCAGCTTGTCTGACCGGCTTCGTCAGAACAGCATCGAAGATCTCCGCGTCATGCAGGTCAATTTGCATGCCATAGGGTACCAGAACAATGACAGGCAAATCCTCAAGTCGCTGTTTCATATCATGTACAAATTTAACTGCTCCGCCTTCCTGAAGCCCCATATCTACAATGGCTACATCCGGCTTGAAGCCCTCCTTGATCCACTCATGCGCTACACTCGATCCTGAGGTCATATGCACATCCATATCCCATCTGCGCATCAGGGAAGAAACACCCTGCAATATATCAGGGTCCTTGGCGAGCAGTACCTTTATGCCTTTTAACCGCTGCTGAATACTTGCGAGTTGAGGTAACTCCCAGTATCTGCGTAACGGAAGAGCAATATGAAATTCCGTCTCATTCTCCTCCGCACTATTCACCTGAATACGGCCATGCATAAGAATCGCAAGGTTTTGGCTTACTGCCAAACCCAGATTGCTACCGATCAGCTTTTGAATATCCAAAGGTCCAACCTGAGCGTTAAAGGTACGCATCTTTTTATCCGACAACATCTGACCGGTGTACTTCACCTTGAGCAGCAGTGTACCCGTCTCCTCCGTATCTTCTCCGTTCACCACTGCCGTAATCAGCACTGAACCTTCACGCGTTGAATCGAGGGCATATTGAATAACATGTGCAAGCAGCTGTCCGATCTTGACCTCATCACCAACAAATACTTGGGACACATTTAATTCAAGATTTAACCCCAGCTCAATGTTCTTGCCCGCCGCAATCCCTGCATAGAGATAGACGGTATTCTCGATGATACCTACTAGATCGAATGGATCATCATGTATAACTGTTTTACCTGACTCATTAATGTTGAAATTCATCATATTGTTCAGTAAGGAAAGCAGTATATTGCCGCTTGTCTCAATCATATTCACATATTCTGACTGCTCCTCGGACATATCCGGAGTGCGCATCAGATCTGTCAGTCCCAGAATACCGTTCAGTGGATTGCGAATCTCATGACTCATTAGCTTGAGCATCTGCGCTTTGGTCACGGCCTCCGATTCGGCACGTTCTTTCTCTGCCTGTAGCTGCTCTTGCATCTGTTCCGAATCATTCAATTTCCGCTCCTGAACATGCAAAGTGCTCTCCAAGTCCACAACATATCCCAGAAACACTGCCATCGCATTCAGGGTCTTCATGTCCGTTTCACTAATCACATAATCCGGCTCGTCCATCAGACATATGGTTCCGAATGCTTCACCAGATCTTCGCATGATGGGTACACCCAAGAAAAAGCGATTCCCAAGCTCGCTCGTGACATCCATGGATCGCGTCATCGGATGTTCACATGTATCCTGAATGGTAAGGGTTTTATATTTATCTTCTAATACCAGGCTGCAATACGAATCCGTGAATGGAAGTACACTACCTTTAACAATTAACTCTTCCGTAAGATTAAAAGCCTCCAAAATGACATTGGTCACCCCGTCATTCGTGGCAACAAAGATGGTATTGACCTTTAATATACCGCTTAATACGTCCACGATATGGGCCGCAGCTTCCTTTATATCATCATAGAAGCCTCTCGTAATGCCTTCTGCCGTCCCCATGATTCACCCCTCTTGTCTTAGCTGCACTTTCAAATCTGTATATCAGAATGTTTAATCACGTACAGGGGCCATCAAAAATCCGAATAGTTGTCACATTCTATACTTATATGATTAACACCGTAGAAGTATAAGAGAATCATACTTCCTGATTATTGCCCTTTTGCGTTCAAATGCAAGGTCTTAACGGATGGTTTAACCAACCGAAAGTCAAGTCCAAATGTCATTTCAGGTCGATAAAGTCCATCTTGTCTGAATTCAATTATTATCCTTGCAGGATAACTAGAAATTATACGCTTCTACTCAGACTTTGGGAACCTTTACCCCCAGCAATTAAAGGAAAGTCATCTTTGCCCACTTCGTGGTGTGACCATTATCACACCCAATAAACCACATATAGTTTATAAATGGATAAGACGAATCTACATATAGTATTTAACGTGAATTGAATGATATTCAAAATCATTTTAGGAGGAACCTTACATGAACATGCTTGAGTATGCCACTCCACCGGCATCCGATCTATTATCCGACCTGGGAAGACGCATTATTGGCGCAGAAGACGCCGATACACTGAGGGAAAATGCGAATTTGAACGGGGACTCCTTCAGCGGAAAAATGAGCAGGCTCGGTTCGGAGACCGCCAAGTGGCATGCTCTGCGTCATGTGTTGCCGGAAGAACTTGCCCAAGCTGTGGAGAACGGAGATCTGTATGTACACGATCTGGATCAGTATGCACTTGGAACGACCAACTGCATCTTTATCCCGTTTGACCGTCTCCTTGCTGCGGGTTTCAATACAGGCAACGGATCGGTTCGCACACCTCAGACAATCATGTCGGCCATGGCTTTGGTTGCGATCATCTTCCAATCCCAGCAGAACAGTCAGTATGGTGGTGTATCGGCCAATAAAATTGACTGGGATTTGGCCCCTTATGTACAGCGATCGTTCCGCAAACATTATCGTAAAGGGCAACGTCTCTTTGGTGAGCATGTCCTGCTCGAAGATGAACAGCTATATCTGGACAGCATTGAAGCGAAGAATCAGTGCCCACGCGCATATGCTTTCGCCTATGAGGAGACTGAATTGGAGACAGGACAAGCTGCTGAATCACTGATTCACAATCTGAATACGATGAGCAGCCGGGCGGGTGGACAGATTCCATTCACATCACTGAACTATGGATTATGTACTTCTGCGGAAGGACGGTTGGTATCACGTTCATTGCTCGAAGCAACGATTCGTGGGCTGGGCAACGGGGAAACTCCCGTGTTCCCTCAACATATTTTCCAATGTAAACAGGGAATCAATCAGGCTCAAGGCGAGCCAAACTATGACTTGTTCCGCCTCGCAGTCACCTGTTCATCCCGGCGGATGTATCCTAACTTTGTCAATGTGGACGCCTCTTTCAATCTGCCTTATTATCATGCGGAAGATCCGGATACGATTATCGCAACTATGGGATGCCGCACACGTACACTGGCTGACCGTTTTGGCCGTAATCGTCAAAGTGGTAAAGGGAATCTGTCCTTCAACACCATTAATCTGGTCAAGCTCGGCATCCGGTTTGGCATCTGCCAAGGTGCCAGAGCTGTTGCGGATCGGGCAGGATTCTACACTGCTTTGGAATCCGTAATGCATAATGCCGCTTCCGGCCTGCTGCATCGCTACCGCATTCAGACAGCCCAGCCTGCCAAGGCATCGGACTTCATGATGCGTGAAGGTGTATGGGAAGGTGGAGAACAGCTTGCTCCAAACGAGCCCGTTGCCGATCTATTAAAGCACGGAACGTTATCTCTTGGTTTTATCGGTCTCGCTGAATGTATGACAGCTCTCTATGGACGCCATCATGGGCAGGACCCTCATGTACATCGCGAAGCACTCAACATTATTCGGACCATGAGAGAGTTCTGTGACAAGATGAGCGAGCAGCATAACCTGAATATCACCCTGTTTGCCACACCTGCGGAAGGGTTATCTGGCAAATTCACGAAGATCGACAGAGAACGTTATGGCCTCATTCCAGGAGTTAATGATCGGGAGTATTATACGAACTCATTCCATATCCCTGTCTATCATACTCTTCCAGCTTATCGGAAGATTGAACTGGAGGCCCCGTTCCATACGTTATGCAATGCGGGCGCAATCTCCTATGTGGAGCTGGACGGTAACGTTCGAGCCAACACCGCAGCTTTCCTGCGAATCGTGCAGTATGCACTGGCACAGGATATCGGATATTTTTCCATTAATCATCCGATTGATCGCTGCCCTGCATGTGGTTATGAAGGGGTCATCGGGGATGTATGCCCAAATTGTGAAGTCCATGAGGACCATGTGCACTTCCAGCGGTTGCGTCGTGTAACGGGCTATCTGACTGGAGATTACAAAGTACGCTTCAATGCTGCGAAACAGGCCGAAGTACGGGATCGGGTGAAACACCGGTGAATCTGTATGGATACATCCCGGAATCGGTAAACGAAGGGACAGGCCTGCGTGCCGTGTTGTTCATCAGCGGATGTCGACACGCCTGTCCGGGCTGCTTCAGTCCGGATTCATGGAGCTTTCGAGCGGGTGAGCCCTTTACAGAGGAGCGGCAGCAGCAGATTCTGTATGAAGTGACGACCCATCCTTTGCTGGATGGCGTTACGTTATGTGGTGGTGATCCCTTTTTCTCGGCACCAGAATGTACGTCATGGGTTCAGCAGCTCCGCGCTGCACGTCCTGATCTGACAGTATGGGCTTACACGGGATTCGAATATGAAGAGCTGGTCACCGATTCTGCAAGAGCAGAGCTTGCCCGGTTGTGCGACGTCATAATTGACGGGCGATACGTTGAAGCAGAGCGTGATGTCTCCCTGCCCTTCCGCGGCAGTCGGAATCAACGGTTGATCGATGTCAATGCAACACGAGCCACTCAGACTATCGTTACGATGCAGCTCAGTATGCTGTAAACAATGGTTTTAATCCCCTCACGAAACTAACAAGGCACGGGTCCCCAGCGGACTCGTGCCTTATTGGCATATAGCGGTCTGCTTTAAGAAATAGGTTTTATCCATTCTCTCTATTTTCTTCTCTATTGCATGACGATATATAATATAGGTGGTTATTAAGTTTGCATTTAAAATTTAACCGTATACATAAGGTAACCAGGGAGGAATCATCTTTTATATGGATATTGTTCAAGCATTAATTACTTGTATGCCTTTCTTTCGAGATACGATTCGTCAGGATGTGACCCTTTCCGTTATTGATCATGAAAAATTCTTATACTTCTCCGCAGGGGAATCGTTAAAACAACTGAATTATCAACCTGGAGACCCTCTGTTGGATGGGAATCGAAATTTTGCTGATCTCAACGGCGGTACAGTCAAACGATTCGATCACTACCCTAAAGATTTATTCGGTGTTCCGTTTGACGTGGCCTTTATCCCCATTAAAAATGAGCAAGGTGAAGTCATCGCCCTGTTCAACCTGCTCTACAGTATGGACGATCAGGACCAGCTGCAACAGCTCATGGATGCTACTGAGAATCTGACCAACCAATTAATTGACAGTGTACAGCATGTAGCTGCCCACTCCGAGGAACTCAGCGCCACCACCGAAGAGATCCGGAACAACTCCAAACAAGCCGTACAGAAATCAGGAAATGTAACTCAAGTCGCCAGTTTCATTCGTGAAATCTCCGAACAAACAAACCTGCTCGGCTTGAATGCAGCCATTGAAGCGGCTCGTGTAGGTGAAGCAGGTGCAGGTTTTGGCGTTGTTGCCAAAGAAATTCGCAAACTGTCTGTGGATACCAAGGAAGCCACGGCCCGTATTGAAGATTCTCTTCTCTCGGTCCGCCAATCCATACAAGGCATGGAGAATGAACTTGGTGAGATCACTGCGAGTTCTCAGGAACAGGCTGAACTGGTTAACAATTTTATGAGTACGATTGAGCAGTTGAATGAAACCAACAAACAATTGAAGCAATTTGTGCAAAAAATGATTACGTTTGACGGGAAATAAAAATACGTGAGATGGCAAAGCATTTTGCATAATTCTAATGCTACCGCTCAGGATAAAAGAGTTGGGCAGGAAGAAGCATCCTGATCCAACCAGCGTATAGACCAACAAAAGCCTCCGAATGCATTCGGAGGCTTTTGCATGAGCTATTTGACTTAACCAATCTCGAAGTGACTGATGCGTACGTCTGCGGAAAGCACAATATATACATCCTGTGCACCTGCTGCACCCGTGAGTTCTGCCTTAACGGTAGACCACTGCTGGGCTTCGCCTTGTGCCAGTTCCACACGTCCTGCGAGTGTACCATCTGGTGAGCCGAGTCGCACTTCCAACACAGCACCTGCTTGTTCTGCGGAGACACGTGCTTCAATTGCGGCTGCTCCACTACCCAAATCGGCATCTTTGAAGACAATCCACCCTTGCTCTCCAACGACACGGACAGCACTTCCGCCCTCTTTGCTCTCATCCAGATCAACACCCAGGTAAGCATCATAATTCTCGGCACGAGTAGCCACACCCAGATTACGAGCGGGGATTGTCTCGCCTTCAACCGTCAGGTCTGCTACCAGCTGAACATCGGAGGATGACTTAGCAACCATGATGGAGTAAGTTCCAGTTTCCACGACATACCGATCACGAGTTACATCCCAGATTGCCAGTTCCTGAACAGGCAAGGTAAAGCTGACTTTCACTGTAGCTCCAGCTTCGATATGAAGACGACGGAATCCCTTTAACGTTTTGAGTGGACGTTTCACCCTGGATTTGCCCGCACGAACGTACAACTGTACAACCTCGTCACTAGCGATTGAACTAATGTTGGTCACATCTACAGTTACAGTAACATTACCCTCTGTACCCACTTGAGCCGGGCTAAGTTCCAAATTACTGTATTTAAACGTTGCATACGTCAGACCATGTCCAAAAGGATACAATACATTACCTTCAAAATATTGATATGTCCGACCGGATTGAATGATATCGTAATCCTTGATGTCGGTCAGTTGATCTGCCGATTGCACCCACGTCATGTTCAGACGGCCTGCTGGTGCATAGTCGCCATACAATACATCAGCCACTGCGTTACCCAGTTCCTGCCCCGCGTGTGAAGTATACAATACCGCCGGGATGTTCTCCTGAACCCAGTTGGATGTGAACGGATAACTACCCACGATAACGACTACCGTGTTCGGGTTTGCGGCATAGACCGCCTCAACCAGACGTTGCTGGGATTCGGCCAGATCCAGACTTGGACGATCAATTTCTTCTTTACCATTGACAAGCGGATTATTACCAACAAAAACAATTGCCGTTTCTGCAGCCTTGGCAGCTGCTACTGCTTCCTCAAGTCCATTCACAACTACATCCTGCTTGAACGTCTCTGTGGCACCGAAGGTTTTCAGTTCTTCGGACACTGCGAATGCATCGTTTCCACCATTAGGTGCAGTCACCGTTTTGCCATTCCAAGTGGTCAGACCTACACTTCCGTCCTGTTGTGGCAACAGGTGGAATACTTCCTTCACAAACCAGCCGTACACTTCATCTGCGGAAGCCGTTACGGTCTCTTCATCTGTGGTCAGATATTTGCCGTTGCTTTCCGCCTGCAAGGTATAACTTCCGAAGCCCCAGTCGGACACCATAAACGTCTCTGCTTCTCCGGAAGCAATAACAGGTGATTTCTCACCATCCGCCAGTCCAATTTTCTTCCCATTGGCTACGGAAGTTAACGTAATGCGGTCATTTCCATCCTTGAACGCCACTTTGTCGCTGCCTACCTTGCCACGGATCGCTTCAAGCGGGGAAACGTTATATGGCATAGTGCCTGCATACCAGTCACGATAGACGGTTCCGCCCAATTGACCAATGACAGCCACTTTGCCAGCTTTTGTTTTATCCAGCGGAAGCGTGCCTTTGTCGTTTTTGAGCAATACCACTTGTTCTCTCGCGGCCCTAAGCGACAGTTCTTTTGCTTTCTCCGTCATCATGGACTCTTCACCGATAGAGGCGTAAGGGTTGCCTTCCTCCGGATCGAACTCGCCCAGACGGAAACGCACACGGAACGTATTAAACAACGCCTTGTCGATGTCATCCATCGTGAGTGTGCCTTGTTCCAATCCTTCACGCAGTGCCTGTTTGGACAGCTCAGCATCATCGGTGATGCTATCAATCCCTGCCTTCACGGACTCCACCGTACCCGGTGTATGGGAATCATAGTATTTATGATCGTTCTTGATGCCCATTACGTCGCCTGCATCACTGACAATGAAACCATCCATGCCCCATTCGCCTTTGACAATCTCGTTCACAAATGGATGCAACAACGCTGGCGTACCATTAATGGAGTTGTACGCAGTCATCATGGACTGTGCGCCGCCTTCTTTGAATGGCTTCTCGAACGCCTTCAGATAATATTCACGCATGTTGCGGGGATCAATGCTGGACGAACCACTTCCACGATCGACCTCATTATTGTTCGCGAGGAAATGCTTCAAGGTAGCGACCGCTTTGTAGTACTTCGGATGGTCGCCCTGAATTCCTTTGACCAATGCAGTTGTCAGCTCGGCTGTCAGTTCCGGATCTTCACCATACGCCTCTTCATTCCGTCCCCAGCGCGGGTCACGTTCCATATCTACTGTAGGTGCCCACAGCGTAAGACCGTTCACCGCCGGATTGCGTTTATAAAATACACGTGCCTCATCTCCGAGAACGGAGCCAATCTCCTTCATCAGATCCGTATCCCATGTGCATGCCAGCCCCACCGGTTGTGGAAAAGATGTTGCTTCTCCAAGCCAGGCCAGGCCGTGTGCTGCTTCTGTACCATGTTTGTATGCAGGCACACCCAGGCGGTCTACTGCCGGTTGATATTGCAGCATGGATTCAATTTTTTCATCTTCAGTCAAACGGGATACAAGGTCCTTCACCCGGGTGTCTAACGCTAGTGCTGTATCTTGAAACGGATATTTCGTTTGGTTGGTCGTCATATGGAATCTCCTTTGGTTATCGGTAATTGAATGTAATGATAGCGAATACATATTTCAATAAAATACGAAGGTTAATTGGAATGAATTCGTTCTACAAATAGATGAATTAATCCTTTTGTAATCAATGTTTACCGGTGTAAAACTTGATCTGCTTTTCAAAACCTAAAACGGTTTCGGTAATCTTATCATATAGCATGTTTAACAAAAAAAACAGATGTGCTCCGCAGGAAATTGTGAACAGCCCTCTGCAAAATCTGAACAGCACCGTTTTTTCCTGGCATAGTCTGGCAATCATGGATAAGAGTACAACGATGTGCACTGAACGATAAGCGAATCAACGAATGAAGATAAACAAGGAGGAAGAGAAATGAGCGACAATCAGCAGCCTAAGACAGGCCTGCCCCCCGTCCCCGAATCATTGTGGCGTGCTACGCATGAATTCAATGCCTATCCAAAACTGACCGAAGATATCACCGCCGATGTAGCGATTATCGGTGCCGGGATTGCAGGGATTACCACCGCTTATCTGCTGGGACAGACGGGTATGCGTGTGGTCGTACTGGAGGCTGGTAAAGTATTGGACGGCACGACCGGTCATACCACGGCTAAGGTATCTGCACAGCACGGTGTCATATTTGATGAAATTATGCATCACTTCGGACAAGAACAGGCCCGGATGTATTATGAAGGCAATGCCGAAGCCTCCAAATGGATGCGCAATCTGGTGAAGGAACAACAGATTGATTGCCAGTGGGCTGAGGAAGATGCCTACGTCTATATTCAATCAGAGGATAACATCAAAAAACTGGAGATCGAACTGACCGCGTATGGCAAACTCAATATCCCTGGCGAATGGGTAGACCCACTCCCTATTCCAGTTCCCGCCAGGGCAGGTATTCGCATGCCGGGTCAGGCACGCTTTGATCCGCTGGCCTATCTGCACTATTTGCTGGATTCTGCTGTGAAGCACGGGGTACAGATCTACGAGCATACGACGGTTACGGATGTGGAGGAAGACGCTTCACTACATGTGCGAACTTATGGCGATGGGCCATCTGTAACAGCAGAACATGTTGTCGTAGCTTCTCATTTTCCCGTCTATGATCCCGGATTTTATTTCACACGGTTACACGCCGAACGATCCTATGCCGTATTAGTCGAGCCGGAGAAATCCTACGCTGGCGGCATGTACATTTCGGACGATACACCGTACCGCTCTCTGCGCTCTGTCCTTCATGATGGGAAAGAACTTATTCTCTTCGGCGGTGAAAATCATAAAACCGGACAAGGCATCTGTACCTTCGGTCATTATGAACGTCTCGAGAAGTTCGCAGCAGAGACTTTTGGTATCCGCAACATTCCATATCGCTGGTCAGCTCAGGATCTGATCTCCATCGACAAGATACCTTACATTGGACCCATTACCGGAAGACATGAACGTGTCTATGTAGCGACCGGGTTTGCCAAATGGGGGATGACGACTGGCACGATGGCAGGACACATTCTTGCGGATCGCATCACTGGACGTGACAATCCCCATGCTGCTGTATTCGACCCGGCAAGATTCAAAGCGGACCCTGGCATGAAGCATTTTATTGTGGAAAATGTAAATGTAGCCAAAGAATTAATCTCCGGTAAAGTAGGTATCGTGCATAAAAATGTTAGTGATATTGGTGAAGATGAAGGAGCCGTCGTTCGTCATAACGGCAAAAGGGCTGGCGCGTACAAAGATACCAGCGGCAAGCTGTTTCTGGTAGATACCACCTGTACGCATCTGGGGTGCGAAGTCGAATGGAATAAAGGCGAGCGTTCATGGGATTGCCCATGCCACGGTTCCCGCTTCGATTATGCAGGCCATGTGATTGAAGGTCCTGCTGTGGAAGATCTCAAAGTTCTCGACGCACAAGAGTAACCAATGTGCAGAGATTGTAATGGGTAAATCGCATAACCAAAAGTTCATCTCTCAGACCGGATCGGAATCCGCCTCCAGACGGAAGCAACCGATCCGGTTTTTACGTATGCTGAATGATAGTTAAATAAACTAGTTCGGCTGCGTCTCAACCCCCACCAAACAGAAGTGACAGACGGTAAATCATGATTTGGAACTATTTTAAAATCACTACCTTGCATTGAACAGTACTGAGTGCTATGATGAATCCACTACTACTGAACAATACACACTAGCGATTAATGAAGCTACGAAGGAGGAACCTGTGTGAATGTGAACATCCAGTTCAAAAAAGGAGTATTGGAGCTGTGCGTCCTGGTATTAATTAACCGCCAGGATCGGTATGGCTACGAACTGGCTCAGGCGGTCTCCAAACATATAGAAGTTGCTGAAGGTGCGTTATATCCCTTGCTTCGACGTCTTGTCAATGACGGATACTGCACCACCTACTTGCAAGAGTCAACTGAAGGACCGCCACGCAAGTATTACCGACTGTCCGATACAGGTCGTGAATACATGACGGCACTGACGACAGAATGGAATGAATTTGTGCGCAATGTCGCAAATCTGATGGAGGAAGGAATCCCTAATGAATAGACAACAATTTATGAAAGCCATGGAAGTTCATCTCCGGCCGATGGATCCATTCGAACGGGCGGAGTTGCTCGCCGACTATGATCAACATTTTGAGCTTGGACTCAGAGAAGGACGGCGGGAAGAAGAGATCGCTTGGGAACTCGGACAGCCAGAAGAGATCGCCAAGGAAGCACTCGGTGATCGTTATGACGCGTATACACCAGGTTCAGATGCCTTCTATGCACCAACGTATCAGGAAATGCGGTCTCCCAGAAATAACACCAAAGCTACTCGCAACTTCTTCACAAGCATCGCCCTGTTATTCCTGAATCTCATCCTTGGCATCCCTCTCGGTCTAACCCTGTGGTCAGTGTGGCTTACGATTGCCAGCTTGTCCTTACTGGTGCTTGCACCTATCGCAGCGGTTGTGGACTTCGTTTTCTTGGGTCAACTCGATAAGGCAGAGATTTTCGTGGCGATTGGCGCATTCGGTGTCGGCATTTTGTTTGCACTTGCATCGAAGTACGTGTATGGAGCTTTCAAAAACATCACTCTTCAATACATTAAATGGAATAAAAATATGATGAAAGGGGATGTATCCGCATGAGTACCAAGAAATGGCTTGCTTTAGCCGTCATATGTATCGGAATCGGTTTGCTCGGAACATCCATCTATGGCGTTCAGTTTGGAGATAAACGGGAGAGCTATTCCAAACGATGGGATTTCAAGGCGAATGAATTGCAGAATGTTATCATGAATGCTAATTTCAGTGCAGATATTGAATTTGTGGTAAGTCCGGATTCGAACGGTTATATCGAAGTGGATGGAAAATTTGACCCTGCCGTAGTCAAGAGCTTCGAACAAGCCACTATATCCAACGGCACATTCCAACTGTCTCAGACAGAACGTGAACGATTGCAATTCTTCACCCTGTACTGGAATGATCGAGACTCCACAGTAACCGTGGCCCTGCCTGAAGGACACCAATTAAATGAGGTTAAGCTGGATTCTTCTTCAAGTGACTGGCACCTGACGGACCTGACTGCAAATCAGCTTGAGCTGAATAATACCTCAGGTTCCATACGTCTGGAGAACATCAAGGTACCTAGTATTGAACTTTCTCTAACTTCAGGTGACATTAACGCTTCCTTGATTAATGGAGACATGACCGTAAAACAGACATCCGGGAGCTTCACTGCTGATCAGATAGCTGGTCATGTTAATAGTAAGATTCAATCAGGAGATATTGAGATCACTGAGTTAAACGGTGCAGCCGATGTTCAATTCACTTCGGGTAGCATTCATATTGAACAGTCCCATTCCGCTCCGATTAATGCTTCCGGAACATCAGGTGATATTTTCATTCAAGCTGCACCAGATTTTGACGGAATCTATGATGCTAAGGCTACTTCCGGAGATATAGATGTACCTGAATCGCCAATGGTAAGCCGGGAAGTGATCAAAGCCCGTACCTCTTCGGGTAGCATTGAGATTACCAAATAGTGATGAAGCAAATTTCCGAACTGTGGGTAATATAGTATAATCAAATGCCAGCCCAATTCTAAGGAGGAATTACCCACATGGAACTTAAAAATAAAACAGCTATCATCACAGGTGCCGGTAAAGGTATCGGCCGTGCCATCGCTGAGGCACTTGCCAAAGAAGGTGTGCACCTTGGACTTATCGCACGTACCGCTTCAGATCTTCAGGCTCTTCAGCAGTCTCTTAGTCAAGAATATGGTGTGAAAGTAACCAGTGCTGCTGCAGATATCTCAGATCGCACACAGGCGGAAGCCGCTGTAGCAGCCATTGAGATGGAACTCGGTGCGGTGGATATCCTGATCAATAATGCAGGTATCGGCAGCTTCGGCACATTACTGGAAATGGACCCGGAAGAATGGGAACGCATTCTGCATGTTAACGTTATGGGTACATATTACGTCACACGTGCTGTTCTTCCAAGCATGATTAAGGAAAGCAGCGGCAGCATCATCAATATTGCTTCCACTGCAGGTGAGCGTGGATTCGCTACAGGTTCGGCATACTGCGCATCCAAGTTTGCCCTGCTGGGTATGACCGAATCCCTGATGCAGGAAGTACGCAAGTCCAACATTCGGGTAACGGCGCTGACACCAAGCACTGTTAATACAGAGCTTGCGACCAATGCCGGACTGAAAATTGGCGACGAAGATCGCATGATGCAAGCGGAAGATGTAGCTGAACTTGCACTCGCAACGCTTAAACTGTCCGATCGTGTCTTCGTTAAAGCCGCAGGCATCTGGACAACGAATCCACAATAGACAGAGCGTTATTGGCCTTTCTGACCCTTCTAAACGATTCTAACGAATCTCTACGACGTTATTTCGCCAGAAGGATGTGGAATGTAGCCTAATTACACACACAGCAGTGAAATTAAGCGTCTGAGATTCGTTACATCTCAATGTCTGCTTAAAATCATCTAATAAGACTCGCTCAGTACGTTAGAAATATGAAAAAGGACGTTTCCCCATTGTACATGTATGCATGTCCGCATGTTCATGACTTGGGCGACGTCCTTTTTTTATTTTACAGATGATCCAGACCTAATTCCTTGGACACCGCGATGAGCACCAACGCAGGCTCCTCCCCAATATTGGTCACCTCATGGGGCACAATCGCATTCCAGGTAAACGAATCCCCCGCTTCAAGAACTTCCACATCTTCGCATTGCTCCGCACGAATCTTGCCCTGTAACACCAGATGGCTTTCCTCCCCGGCATGTTTGCTAACCCCTGTCGATGCGCCTGGAGGCAATTCTACAATGGACATGCGCATGGCTCCTTTAGCGGTAAGCTGTTGCACTTTGATCTGTCCACTTCCAGCTGTCGTTTCCTTGCGCTCGTTCTTGCGTACCACGTTCATCCGTTGCTCCGGTGTCAGCAGCAAATAGGGAAGTGGCACCTCCAGATAATCCGCAATACTTTCAAGTGTAGCAATGGAAGGTGACGTTTTGTTGTTTTCCACGTTGCTAATAAAACCTTTGGACAACCCCGTGCCCTCGCACATCTGCATGATCGTAATCTGTTTCTGCTTGCGGATCGTACGAATTGCCAGGCCAATATCCATATGGCATCCCTCCCCTTCTATTGATCTATATAAGACACCAGGCGTACGCTTGGTTTCTACTACTTATCTATCCGGTGCGTGCCTCAACATATATTCATCATACAAAAAAAGTATTGACCCTACAATGAAAGCATGATAAGTTTTGTTCATAAATAAGAATATTTATTTCATATTGGTGAACTTTATTATTAAAAAAATATATCTAACTCATTCCTCATCAGGTGGTGTTTTCAATGAATTCTCCTTATATACATGAAGTCAGATTACCGTCCCAATACAATTCAGATCAACGTTATCCCGTAATCTTCGCCTTACATGGCATGGGATCGGATGAGCAAGATATGCTTCGTTTGATGGAGCCCCTGCAGTCTGATTTTATTATCGTCGCCATTCGTGGGCCAATCGTTCAGGGTAGTGGTTATGCTTATTTTCAGATCAAAAGCATTGGCAATCCTATCCGTGAACTATACGATGCCTCCGTGCAGGGACTGCAACAGTTAATTGTTGATCTGTCCGCCAAATATGCCATTGATCCCACACGGCGTTATATTGCCGGATTCAGCCAAGGCGCCATTATGGCAATGACTCTATCGCTAATCATGGGAGATGCCATTAAAGGCATTGTAGCCATGAGTGGGTACATCCCGCAATTTGTGAAAGACGAGTACAAACTGCAACCCGATGCGGAGCTGTCTGTGTTTATCTCGCATGGGGATCAGGATCATCTATTCCCGTTGCAAATGGGCGAAGATAACGCCAATTTCTTCCGTCAACATACCGATCACGTCACATATGTTCCTTACAACGGTGGCCACCAGGTGACTCCCGATCTATATCAACAATTCCAACAATGGCTTCGGACAGATGCGAGTCTGACTACCGAAGACCCGAAAGGACCGAATTCATAATGATGCCCTCCCTGTTTATTGCCCACGGTGCCCCATCACTGGCACTGGAGGAGAATGCGTACACCGAATTTTTGCAGAAACTCGGACAGGAACTGCCAAAACCCAAAGCAATCGTATTGTTCTCTGCTCACTGGGAATCCACAACTCAGCTTGTATCCTCGGTAGCCAATTACGAAACGATCTATGATTTTGGCGGTTTCCAGCCCGAGCTGTACCAGATCAAGTACCCGGCTCAAGGACAGGCAGAAACCACTGCCGAAGTAGAGCGTTTGTTGGCAGAAGCAGGGATTCCGGTACAAACGGATGATGTTCGTGGCCTGGATCATGGCGCATGGGTTGTTCTGCGCCTGCTCTACCCGGATGCGGATATTCCCGTAATTGCCTTGTCTGTGAATCGCTATCTGACAGGCGAGCAGCAATATCAGGTTGGGCAGGCACTCGCTTCCTTGCGTGAGCAAGACATTCTCGTTATTGGCAGCGGCGGGACCGTTCACAATCTGCGCCGATTGAACTGGGAAAGTAACGGCGTTGACCCTTGGGCATCCGAGTTCGATAACTGGTTACATGACAAGTTGGTGAGTTGGGATACGGAGTCTCTCTTCTCCTATGATAAACTGGCACCTTCAGCTCAAGCGGCTGTGCCTACCCCGGAGCATTTTGTACCACTATTGCTCGCCATGGGCGCAGGAGACCAGAATAAGCAGGCATCCCTCCTGTTCAAAGCCTATCAGTATGGCAACCTGAGCTTGTCCTGTTGGAAGTTTGATTAAAGAGGACGATGTAAAAAGCTAGTTTCATTTATATAGTTGATAAATAAGTAAGCATGGTTTACAGGGATTGCCCCTGTAAACCATGCTTATTTGTTACTAGGAGCGACTTTCATTCATGATGGTTGTACATCATCGATTGGGATGGGGGCCACGTGTGCTGATTATGCAACAACCGCCTTAGAATAATGAGACCATTGTAGTATGTGAAGCAAGGACTCCGGTTTCTTGTGTGCTTTTGCGGCTTATAACTATAATATGAGGTGAAATCAGGCACAGTTGGTTCGCATATTACTCACCATATTATCTGAATAGCTCATACGGAGGGGATGGCATGTCAGAACAGCGTATATATGAATTGATGGATGAATTGGATATGTTGCTGGAGGAGAAGGTACAGGATGAGGAGAACCGGGAGCTTCTGGAGGCATATCGCCAGTTTGAAGGTGTGACAGATGAGCAACTTGACGCATTCGAGCATGAACATGGTGTTCAGTTACCTGCTGATTTCCGTGCATTTTATAAACGTAAAAATGGGAGCGGTTATGGCTTTCACGTCTTGTACCCAAGTCTTGAGGAAGGACGGGAATCCGAGCCATTCTACCTGTTATCCCTGGAAAAGATTCAAAAGGAGCATTCCACACTGGTGGAAAACCGCATGGATGATTATTTTACCGAAGAAGAGATCGGAGAACTTGATCCCCGAATCAAACCCTACCTTTTTCAGAAAAAAAGGGTTACGTTTGGCATGCTTGGAGGTGGATCACTGTATCTGATGTTCGACTTTGATCCGACAGAAGAAGGTTCGTACGGGCAGATTATTATGTACATACATGATCCGGACTTTGTATATTACGTGGCTGAGACATTTACGGAATTGTTGGAACAGTCCAATCGGAATCTACGTGCCTTGGAGGCTATCGAATACTGAGACCCCCATGATGATATGACCTTTTTTGCATAATGCTGGGATATGTCAAAGCGGTTATAATAACATTTAGTGGAAATGCACATGCTGTTAGATAAGACTGCCTTTTCTACACCTAATACATTGATCTGGGAGGAACATACGAAGTGGCTGAACAACCGAAGTCTGAGAGCTTTATGTCTCTCGTCAAAAAAGGAAACACATCCTCCGCCGTAGCGATGGCAGGTAATGCGGTTCTTGCTGTGTGCAAAGGGGGAGCTTTCCTATTCAGTGGCAGTGGCGCCATGTTCGCTTCGGCGATGCATTCACTCGCTGATGCCATTAACCAAGGGTTTGTCTTTGTCGGAAGTGTGTTGTCCGAGAAAAAACCTACACGCCGCTTCCCGACCGGATTCGGGCGGGTCATCAACATTTTCTGCATGATCGCCGTTATTGTTGTTACCATTATGGCGTATGAAACGATCCATGAAGGTATCCACCTGTTGCAGCATCCTGTTGGTCATACCGGTGGTCTATGGATTAACATCGGTGTGCTTGTCTTGAACATTCTGATCGATGGGGCCATTCTAATCAAAGCCATGAAGGAAATTCTAAAAGAAGCACGCGCACCCAAAGCTGCCGGATTGGCTTTGGTCCCTGCTGCCATCAAAAATGTAGGCCGTGCTGCGCCACCAACCCGTCTCGTATTCTACGAAGATGTTGTCGCTGTACTGGGTGCCACGCTCGCGTTAATCTCTGTCGTGGTTATTGCCTTGACCAATTTTGCATTGCTTGATGGTATTGTGACGACGATTATTGGATGTCTGATGATCGCGGTAGCCTTCCGTGTCGGTTACGATAATATGATCGGATTGATCGGGGTAGCGGCTCCGCAGGATATTGAGGACAAAGTGTCCCAGACCATTCTGGCTGACACACACGTTGCCGATATTCAGATGATGCGTATCATTCAGGAAGGCCGTTATTATCATGTAGAAGGTCTGATTGAGTTGACCAAAGGACTCAGCCTGGC
Organism: Priestia sp. FSL H7-0729; assembly: GCF_038005685.1. Taxonomy (NCBI): domain Bacteria; kingdom Bacillati; phylum Bacillota; class Bacilli; order Caryophanales; family Bacillaceae; genus Priestia; species Priestia sp. FSL H7-0729. Next base: position 82,092 of record NZ_JBBOTQ010000015.1, on the reverse strand, counting down.
GGATGCGGATGACATCAAGTTCCGTATTCAGGAGAAACTGATGACGAACCCCGACATCGCCGACGCAGCCATCTCCATTATTGAAGATGACGGCGTGAACAGCTGGGGCAAGAAACATTCAGATGTGGTGAAATAACGAGCTTCGCTTTTGATAAAAAGCATGACAGAACCCACTCTTCAATAGAGTGGGTTTTTAGTATGTTCAACTATATACTCATCTACAAAGAGGTCATTGACCTTACATGCTTACCTAGACTTTGGTCTAGGTTCACTTTAACTCCAAAGACGGAGGATTAACTTTTCCAATTCATGGTATGCTGTGAATAACGAAAGTCATTGTTCTACATACACCGTTCGGATTTGATCTTGTATTGAGAAGGAGAGATATTATGGCTAAACGTACGATCCTTGCGCCTGTTCTCATTTTACTGGGCGTGTACCTGATTCTGAACCAGGGAGGTTCACTCGGTCCGGGTACGATCTTTGCGACCTTCTGGCCCACGTTATTCGTGATTCCACTCGGACTGTTCTTCCACTGGCTGTACTTCTCCATGATTGGCAGAGGGGTTGGACTGCTGGTGCCCGGTGGATTGTTGCTCACTGTCGGTATTGTCTGTCAGATCGCCATGCTGTTTAACAACTGGGGTACGATGTGGCCGGGTTTCATTCTGGCTGTAGCTGTGGGTTTGTTTGAATTGTACTGGTTCGGTGGTCGGAACAAATGGTTGCTGATCCCCATCAACATTCTGACGGTTATCTCGCTGTTATTCTTCGCTGTGATGTCGATTGGCACGATGCTGAGCAGCTTGAGTTATATTCAGCCTTTCGTGGCGATTGTGCTGATTATGGGTGGGGCATGGATCATGGTAGGTCGCAAAAAGCGCATGTAGTGGCATTCATATAAGATAAGTAGGTTGGATCAACTAAGCCACTGCGGTGACAGAACAACTTCTGATCGCTGTTATCCCCAGATTTTTTTGAATCCCATCTAGCAATGGGAAAATCCGGGGATAAAGGCGAGTGCTTCGCTTCTTCAGTTTTTTCTGTCCCCTCCGTTAACGTTTGATCTTAAATGTTCATCTTATATGGCACTTCAAGCGCTTTTGCTCTGAAGTAGGTAATAAAAAAAAGGGTTGCTGCTCGTCATTCAAATGAAATGACGGGCAACAACCCTTTTTCTTTTTTCAAAATTTAACGAACTGTGTACGCGCTATTGGCGGTTATTTACTATGCATTTTAAACTCCAGGAACAGGTCGTTATAATGCGAGAGCATTTTTTTGCCCAGATTATCATAGACCTCCAGCTTGCCTGTCAGTGTCTCGTCTGGATAGAAGCGCTCATCCTCCGAGATGTCCTCTGGCAGCAGCTTAAGGGCCTCAGCGTTGGGTGTGGAATACCCTACGTATTCCGCATTGCGAGCGGCATGATCCGGGTCCAGCATGAAGTTGATAAACTGGTGTGCCCCTTCAACATTCGTCGCCGTCTTCGGAATAACCATGTTATCGAACCAGAGGTTCGAACCTTCTTCTGGCACCATATAATCCAGCTTGTCATTCTCATCCATAATCTCGGATGCATCCCCGGACCATACAAGTCCAACTGCCGCTTCCTCGTTCGCAAGCAACATCTTGATCTCGTCTCCTACAATTGCTCTGACGTTCGGTGTCAATGTAGACAGCTTCTTCAGTGCTTCTTGCAGATGGTCTTCGTTGGTATCGTTCAGGGAATAATCGAGACTGTTCAATCCCATCCCAATGACTTCGCGTGCGCCATCAAGGAGCAAGATTTGATTTTTCAAACGCGGGTCCCACAGGTCATTCCAGCTATCAAACGTCAACCCGTCCACCAGCTCAGGATTGTATACAATCCCCACCGTGCCCCAGAAATAAGGAATGGAGTACTTGTTGCCTTCATCAAAGGACAAGTCCATGAATCGCGGATCAATGTTGTCCAGGTTGGTTAATTTGCTATGATCGAGTGGCACGAGCAGGTCTTCTTCTTTCATTTTGCTAATCGCATATTCGGAAGGAATCGCCACATCAAACGTCGTACCGCCCTGCTCAATCTTGGTCAGCATCGCTTCATTGGAGTCAAACGTCTGATAGATGACCTTAATACCTGTCTCGTCCTCAAACTCCTTGAGCAGATCGGGGTCGATATAATCGCCCCAGTTATAGATGGTTAGTGTGTTGCCGCCAGAATACCCCTGACTCTTGTTCAGATACGAAGCCAGGATCATAAGAGCAAAGGCGGCCACAAAAACAAGCGCAAATGTCCGTACCAGTTGCTTCATGGACGCAGCCCCTTTCCTCCAGGTGGTATCCGTGTTGCACGGCGGTTAATGAAGTAATATCCGACCACCAACAGCACCGTGAGCAGGAATAACAGGGTAGATAAAGCATTGATGGACAACGAAACACCCTGCCTTGCTCTGGAGTATATCTCTACCGAGAGCGTGGAGTATCCATTACCTGTGACAAAGAATGTTACTGCAAAATCATCGAGCGAGTACGTCAAGGCCATGAAAAATCCGGCAAAAATACCGGGTTTCACGTATGGCAGCACTACACGCGTCAGAATCTGCCATGATCCAGCGCCCAGATCGCGTGCCGCATCCATCAGGGTTGGGCTCATCTCCTGCAACTTCGGCAGCACCATGATGACAACAATGGGTACGCTGAATGCGATATGAGACAGCAGGACCGAAGTGAAGCCCAGTTTGATGCCAATCATGGTGAACAGAATCAGGAATGACGCACCAATGATGACATCCGGACTCACGATCAGCACGTTGTTGAGTGACAGCAACGTATTCTTCGTCCGTTTGCGACGCACATGGTAGATTGCCAGTGCTCCTGCTACACCGAGGATTGTCGAGATCGCTGATGACAGCAGTGCAATGATAAATGTATTCAGCACAATGATGAGCAGTCGTGTATCGGCGAACACCTCTCTGTACCATTCAAGCGTGAATCCTTCGAAGCTGCGCATATGACCGCCGCTGTTGAAGGAATAGAAGATCAGATACGCAATCGGTGCGTACAGAATGGCGAATACAACGGCCAGATAGACGTTAGACAGCTTTCCGTTTCTTCCCATTACGCACCTCCTTCTTGCCTGATCCGGTCAGGAACATAATGATCGCCATCGCAATAATCAAAAAGACGGCAATCGTCGAACCCATCCCCCAGTCCTGGGTGACGAGAAAATGCTGTTCAATCGCTGTTCCCAGCGTAATTACACGGTTTCCCGCAATAAGGCGGGTAATCATGAACAGGGACAGCGCAGGAATAAATACAGCCTGACAGCCTGATTTCACACCGCTAATCGTCAGCGGAAAGATCACCCGGCGGAATGTCAGCCACGATGAGGCCCCCAGATCACGCGCCGCGTAGATCAACGATGGATTCATCTCTTCCAGCGCATTGAAGATTGGCAGAATCATGAATGGAATGAAGATGTACACCGAGACAAAGATAAAACTGAAGTCGGTGAACAAAATCTGCTGTGTACCAATACCCACAACTTCAAGCAGGGAGTTGGTCAGACCATACGTTCCAAACAGGCCGATGAAGGCGTACGCTTTTAACAAAAGATTGATCCAGCTTGGCAGAATGATCAGCAGCAACCACAGCTGCTTGTGCTTCGTCCGGGTCAGCATATACGCCGTTGGATACGAGATCAGCAGCGAGAACGCCGTGATCAGAAATGCATACCAGAACGAACTGAGCGTCATCTGCAAGTACACCGGCGTGAAGAACCGGGCGTAGTTGCCAAACGTAAAGTTGCCCTCTACATCGAAGAATGAATAATAGATGACCAGCAGAACCGGCGCCACAACGAACAACACCATCCATAATACATATGGAATCAGATACGCATTGCGTGTGCTGGCCTTAGTCTGCATGAGCGGCCTCTTGATACGCTTCAAGTCGTTTGTCGAACTCTTCCTCGGTCTCGTTAAAGCGCATGACGTGTACTGCTTCCGGGTCAAAATAGAGTCCGATTCGCGCCCCGACAACGGCTTTCTTCGTTGAATGAACAAGCCACTCATTGCCCGCATCATCATATGTGGATATCTCGTAATGCACTCCACGGAATAACTGGGAGTCCACATTGACCTTCAGCTTGCCCTGATCTTCGGTTGTAATCTCCAGATCCTCTGGGCGGATTACAATCTCTACCGGCTCGTCCGGCTGGAGACCCTGATCGACACACTCATGCTGTGCGCCAGCGAATTCCACCACAAAGTCCTGCTTCATTCTGCCTGATACAATGTTCGATTCCCCAATAAAGTCCGCTACAAAGCGGTTAATCGGCTCATCATAGATATCATTCGGTGTACCGCTTTGTTGAATCACGCCACCATTCAGGACAAAGATCTCATCCGACATCGCCAGGGCCTCTTCCTGATCATGCGTCACAAAGATAAACGTGATGCCCAGCCGCTGTTGCAGCTCCCGCAATTCATACTGCATCTCGGTCCGCAGCTTCAGATCGAGTGCAGACAAAGGCTCGTCCAGCAACAGAATCTCCGGTTCGTTTACAATGGCGCGTGCAATCGCAACACGTTGCCGTTGTCCACCGGACATTTCGCCAATTTCACGGTTCTCATAACCGGACAGATTGACGAACTTGAGGGCTTCCAACACTTTGCTGCGAATCTCAGCCGTTTTCATCTTTTTGATCCGCAAACCAAAAGCTACGTTCTCGAATACATTCAAATGTGGAAATAACGCATAATCCTGAAATACGGTATTCACCTGCCGCTGATGGGCAGGCACCCGGTTAATGAGCGCACCGTTAAAATAAATACTGCCCTGTGTCGGCTCCGCAAAACCGGCAATCAGCCGCAATATCGTTGTTTTCCCGCAGCCCGATGGGCCAAGAAGCGTATAAAATTTACCCCGCTCAATCTCAAAGCTGACGGCCTTCAATACGGCTTCATCCTGATCGTATTGCTGAGTCACCGCTTCGAAGCGGATAATCGGTTGTTGTTCTGACATGCTTCACATCGCCCCCTTATACTTGAGGTACCTCTTTATTCTGTACACTTTCGTTCTTCATCCTTATAGATAACCCATCTATTATATATGATTCAGGTATATCCGCAATGGTTTTGATGTAAACGCCACGTGTCATTTCTTCTTATTTTCATAAATCCTGCATACATTACGAGTATATGTCGATATCTACGCATCCTTTGGGAAATGAAGCATATTTGGGATTCCATTCTATGGTGAGAGGAGTCTTGCCTCTTGGATATTCGTCGTAATCTGCCCTTGCTGATGACGATTTGTTTCCTAAGTCAGATGGGCGGATTCATGATCCTGCCCCTGTTTCCTTTGTTTATTGAGGAATTCGGCCTGTCTGGCTGGATGATGGGGGTTATTTTTGCGCTTTTCTATGTGGGAAAAGTGATTGGTGGTGTTCCTGCAGCGGCAATTTATAAGAAACTCGGGGGTAAACGTGCTCTTATCCTCATGCTGCTACTACTCGCCATCTGTATGGGTGGCTTCGCTCTATCTTCTGCTGCGGTATTGTTCGGCCTGCTCCGACTGCTGCAAGGGCTTGCTTCCACTGGGCTTACCGTGGTCGTGCGTTCCATCATCGGAGATGGGGGCAATGTGGATAACCGCGGACTGTACAATGGATACATCAGCAGCAGTGAGGGTGGCGGCATGGTGCTCGGTCCGGTCATAAGTGGCTGGCTCGCGCTGCACTGGCCCTTGTCAGTGCCTTTTCTGCTTGTTACGTTATGTTGTCTGATGGCTGTAATTGCAGCGATGGGGATGAAGACGACAACACAAGCTGGAGCTAGTCAAGGATCTGGAGATACGTTGAGTGACTCCCACCCTCATACTATAACGATTGCGCCTCCTATATCTTCATCACCGTCTGATGCAAAGCATACTCAAGATTTGTCTACAAAGCTCACACAGCGTCAACAGCTTCTCGGCTACGGTACAGTACATTTTCTGGAGATGAGCGCCTACGCCGTATTTCTCACCTACTTCGCACTGTATGCAGCTCACATCATGCACTGGGACCCCTTTGCCACCAGTCTCGCCTTCACCGTATCCGGGATTTCTACGCTTGCCGCTGCCCCCTTTGTCGGTTATCTCTCTGACCGGATGGGCGATCGTCTGTTGCTTTGCATGCTCGGCATGTTCCTGATTGGAATCGAAGTTGCTGTATTTCTCAGCACATCCTCCCATCTATGGGTCTACATTGGCATGCTCATTGGCGGGGTTGGCGGTGCATGTTACATGGATTCATTCTTCGCACATATCGGTGATCACATACCAGACGAAAGGCGAAGCTCTGTCATAGGCAAAATTGTCTCTGCGGCTGAAATCGGCTCCATCGTATCCCCATTGGTTGCAGCACTGCTGATGGAGGTTGGTTCGCTTTACTCTGTGTTCGTATTCAATCTGCTACTGATTGCTGCTGCAATTGCTGTGCAGGGTGTAATGCGCAGCCGGTATAAGACAAAACAGGTGTAAAGCAAAAGAGAGATGTCTCACAAATCATAAACATGATGGAGGACATCTCTTTATTGGCATAAATATTCTTTAACGAATTATACAAGTCATATTCGCTTCAATACAATTCCCCAATTAATCCGCCTTATAAGAGGCGCTCAGTTCATTAGCTCTACAACTCGTGAGAGAAACCATATCAATGGCAACCTCCCGATTATATTTTTCCCAATAATGCTGCAATGTTCACTGCATTTTCTTGGATTTTGCTTTTCAAGTAAGGGTCAGTCCTATCAGGTAATTCGGTTGGTTTGTAATACTTTGCTTCAAGTACTTCAACCCCATCAGGCTTCAATTCCCCCTCATACTCCGTGCAAACATAACCAATGACCACATTGTAGTATTCATGCCCGTTTCTTAATTTCGTATATAACTCTTTTCCTGAGAAGACGCCATACAGATAAAGTTTCTTAATCTCTATCCCAATCTCTTCTCTGACCTCTCGTATTGCAGACTCTTCCACCGATTCGCCGAGCTCCATAATTCCACCCGGTAGTCCCCAAGTGTCATCCAGATGTCGAACCAATAGAATCTCACCCGTCTTATTCAAGATCAAAATACTCGGTCTTACCAAAATAACAGGAGCATTCCCAACCATTCCTCGCAACGTTTCAATGTAACCCATGGATTGTTCCCTCCCTTATGTAGAGACATGACCTCATTATAGGCATGTTATATATTTCCATATAGAGAAAGAATCTTCTTCGTTTTTTCCTATTTTTAAAGCTCTTCCTTTGAAAAAAAAAGATTACAAAAAATAACCCGCCTGCACAATTTAATGTGCAAACGGGCATTTCATTGGTGCATCCCCGGCCTGTGGCTGGGGATGCTCAACCTGTGCATTCTGCTGCTCGCTGCTTCGCAGCTCTGCGGCAGAAGCCACGCCATCTTTCAGCGTATACGCCTGATCCTGATGGAAAAAGTTCGGCTTCACAATCTCATTGCGATAAGAGCTGTGGAAAATATGCGTTGTCGCTGGGGACACTGGCGGAATCAGCCACACCCAATCCCCGGTTAGCACACGTCCAGCCTTCTCTTCCCGCTGTTCAAACATAGCAAATTGCGCTGCCGCCGTGTGGTGATCCACAATGCTCACGCCTGCTTTTTTGAACGAATGCAGCACAGCCACATTTAACTCAACCAACGCTCGATCCTTCCACAATGTCGTTTCACTCGACGTATTCAATCCAAACGCTTCCGCCACCGCAGGCAGCTTGTTATACCGGAACGTATCCGCCAGATTACGGGCGCCGATCTCGGTACCCATATACCAACCATTAAACGGCGCTGCGGGGTAGGATATACCACCAATCTCCAGTCGCATATCAGCAATCATCGGCACACCATACCAACGCATGCCCAGCTCAGCAATCTCCTTCCGCTCCGGGTGCTCGATCATCACTTCCACAATCTCTTCTTCGGGTATAACATACCACTCTGGCGCTTGTCCTTGTGCCTGAATTATGAGCGGTAACACATCATAAGAGCCACCTGCTCCCTGCCAGCCAAGGGACATGGCCACCTTGGTCAGCTCCACGGAAGCAGGATCTCCAATAACGCCTTGCTCTGTCTCATATCCTGCATATCGAATAAGCTGATGATTCCAGAGACGTACCGGAGCTCCATTTGGTCCATCCGGTGGAAGGATCGTAATCATCGGAATGACCTTGCCTCCGTTGGATGCCACATGAATATGGTTCAACACAGCATCCGCTACCGTTCCTGCCGTATCGGCATGACGAGCATCCACGATCCGCAGTTTATCCCAGAACAACCGCCCGATACAGCGGTTGCTGTTCCGCCAGGCCATTTTGCAACCTTGCTCCAACTCTTCTGTGGTGTGCACGTAGGTACGCGTTACTTCGATCTGACCCATCACGACAGCAAGCCGGGCCTGCGCGTCTTCACGCGAATGGCCCAGCTCTTCATAACATGTATATATAAACCGTTCAGCTTCTTCCTGCAATTGTTCCAGGTCTGACCGCATCATTCATTCCACCATTCTGTACATCTTGGATGCCATCATTATACGGCAAGCACACCGGATTTGTAAGCGAACGGACACTTTGTTCACGGACTCTACATATCGTTGTCAGGATGAAGGGTAACCTTGCTTATTTGCCCAAAAATGCGTTTAACATCCAGACCTCTTTATCCAGTGCAGCAGTGAAACCGATCAGCATATCTTCTGTTGCGTTATCTTCTGCTTCTCCAGCTTCGTGAATACCTTGATGAATCACTTCCACCATCGTACGCAGGTCAGCAACCACTGACTCTACCATACGCTCAGCAGACAACTGACCTTGTGCCTCTTCAATTGGAGACAGACGCAGCTGTTCACCCATTGTAGCCACCGGACGTCCACCAATAGCAAGCAAACGTTCTGCAACTTCGTCCATATTCGCCGTAGCCAGGTTGTACAGCTCTTCGAATTTGGCATGCAGTGTGAAGAAATGTGGCCCTTGAACATACCAGTGGAAGTTATGCAGTTTCGTGTACAGTACGGACCAACCTGCAATCTGACGGTTCAGGACCTCTTGAAGTGCTGTGGCATTGTTGGCAAAAGTGTTGTTTCTAGTTTGGATTGTGCTCATGGAATTTATCCCCTCTCGAATATAAAAATTGAATGTGAATGATTGTTATGGGACTGCTTTAATTAATTAATTTTAATTTAGACTTAATCTAAATCTTGTTTTAATTATAACACCGCATTTACGGTTTGGGAAGGCTTTTGCACTGTCTTGTAAATGAAGATTCCATGAAGTACAGCTTCATAGAAACGATGGCACAGGCAGTTAACAAAGTGAGAGTTGTAAACAAACTATTCCTCAACGATTGGAGCTATGATAGACTCATCTGATTGGGTTTCCATATCTTTTTGGAGTAGGATGATACCCATCATAAAGATCGTTGCCATTGGAGGAAGTTAACTTAGTCACGATTGCGGAGGTAAACATGAGGATATTTCAATTTAAAGCAGAGTCAGGGAAAAAGATTACCAAATTCGATTCCAATTTCGTCATGTCACGTATTACGCAGACCGACAAAACAGCTCATATCGGATGTATGCACTTGCCTGAGGGTGGAGTAGTAGGTTATCACCAGGCTGTGGTTCCTCAACTGCTTTTAATCGTAAGTGGAGAAGGTTGGGTTAGAGGAGAAGCAAATGAATACATTAAAGTGCATTGTGGGGAAGCCGTATTCTGGAATAAACATGAATGGCACGAAACCAAAACAGAAGCTGGACTCATGGCCATTGTAATTGAAAGCGAAGAGTTAGACATCTCATTATTAATGCCTTTATAGCAGGTATAACGTAAAAATGGAGTCCTTCTTTAAACACTAAAAAGCAGACCTGCACCATGAATGGTCACAGGACTGCTCTCCTTTAAACATATTTCTCCTTAAACTCGGACAGCTTCAAAAGTTAGAATACGACTGATCTCTTCATAGCTCGATGCTACAAAATGAGGCTGATGATCAGACTCCGGTTGCGCCTCCCGATGATTGAACCAGATAACAGTCCAGCCTGCATCGACTGCACCTACCACATCATTACGCCACGAGTCTCCAATGTAATAGCTGGAACGGGCATCTGTCCCGGTCTGCTTACTCACATAGTCAAACAACCTGCGATCCGGCTTCGCATAACCAGTCGTACCGGAAATGAAGATCAGATGCTCGTCCACGAGATTGAGCACATCCAGTGCTTCAAGCTTGCGCCGCTGATGCTCTCCTTCTCCATTGGTGATTAGTCCAACGGTATGGCCCTCTGCCTGGAGCCGTCTAATCAACTCATATGCTCCTTCAAAAGGCACAATCTCAAACTGTCTGCTCAGATACTGAGCTTGCAGTTCTTCAGCCTGTCCAGATTGTAGGGGTAGTCCAAACTCCTCCATCGTCAACTCAAACCTCCGACGGCGCATTCGCTCCACCGCATCCGGCTCCGGTACAGCAGACAGATCTTCTTGTGCAGACAGCCAGTCACTATAATAACGAAAACGGTGATAGGCATCAGCAAAAGGAAAATCATCCGATAGGCCGAGAACATCCTGCAACGCCCCACGAAGGGGCTGTAAGTGATCATATAAAGTATCATCCACGTCGAAAAATATGGTCTTGGCATCATTTTTTATATTCATAGTTGTAACTGATCCTCCTGCTCCTGTCTCAAACATTCTCTTCTTATTACTATATATGTAATCCTATGCCTCGTCCAAAAGGGTTTTGGTAAACGTGGACAATCCATGATTGCCACATCCCAGTTACTGGAATATAATTTATTAAAGATCACAACCAAAATCATGAAAAGGTGGAATGAACATATGAGTACTACAATAGAGAAATGCACCGATTGTGGAGGCACGTCCTTCGTACAGGCATCCGACTTCATCAATCTTCGTCCATTGGATAAGAAATTGTCGATGGGTTCAGAAAGAGTATATACCGTGTGTTTGGACTGCGGAGAAGTGGTCTCCATTAAGGTGAAGAATCCAGAGAAATTAAAATAAGCAGGGTTCGTATTTAATATAATTACAAGAACATGATAATTCGAATATGAATCCGTGAAAAAGAAGCCCTGGCTCACCTGAGTGAACTGGGGCTTCTTTTTCTTATGGAGCAAACAAACGATATAACAACGAATCATCTAATGAATTATCGGAAGAAGACGACCAGATGTCTCTATCCACTTATACAATCAATGATACAACCTTACCTGCATTCACATCAATTAGGCCATGGTCTGTGATCTTCAAAGCGGGACTTACGGCAAGGGAGTGAGTACTTAGCGACATGATCGGGTTGTAATGTACATATCCAAGAGACAGCATAGCTGCACGTAATTCCTTCACTTGATGGGACACCACGGCAAGTGGTTCTTCCGTCAAAATGCCACCTACGGGAAGTTCCAGACGGGACAGCACCTTGCCGTCTTCCACCACACAGAACCCACCCTGGCTCGAAATTACGGTGTTAGCTGCCAATATCATATCTTCACGATTGCGTCCCACAACCAGCAGGTTGTGATTGTCGTGTGAATATGTCGTAGCAATAGCACCACGCTTGATGGTATCTCCACCGATCAGACCATGTGCGTGATTGCCGTTCACGCCATAACGTTCAAAGGTTGCGATCTGTGCATATCCGCTTTCTTCCCAGCGCAATTCGCCATTCGAAGACTGAACCGGTGCAATATGTTCTTCCACAAAAGTAGAACCATCCTTCACCATCATGACACGGCATTGATATTCACCTTCACCAGCGAGATCAACACCTGATCCACTGACTTTCGGGTCGGACAACTGAATAGCAAAATCTGCTGCGCCCAGTTTCTCTAACTGCACACTCTTATAGAAGTGAGGTGGGAATTGCCCGATGATCCGTTCCTGCTTATACGGTTCGTAATCGTCATAAACTTTGCGGCCATTTTTGTACACCTGATCAATGGAGAGATCATGCAAGTTGGATACCAACACATAATCGGCCACTTTGCCTGGGGCAATGCTGCCGCGATCGGTCATTTTCATACGGGAAGCAGGGGTAGACGTTGCTGCATAGATCGCATCTTCCGGACGCATCCCCATCTGAATTGCCTTGCGTACGATATGATCCAGATGACCACGCTCCACCAGTGAATCCGGCATCACATCATCCGTTACAAAGCAGAAATGCTGTGCCACATCATGTTGAATCAGATACTCCATGACTTCGGGTGTCATCGATTTCTCCTGAATTTCAATAAACATGCCTGCTGCAATCCGCGCCTGTAATCCCTCAATGCTCTGATGGGTATGATCGGAATCGATACCTGCGTAGATCAGTCGATGCAGATCGAGCCCAAGCAGTTTCGGTGTATGACCTTCGATCACCAGATCGGGATAGTTTTTGCGAATATGCTGTAAAATCTGGTTGGTCTTGCACTCCGGATCACGGATGACATCGACATAGTTCATGATCTCACCCAGACAGATGATCTCACCAGTGGCGAGCAGCACGTCCATATCTTCGATTTCAATCGAACCACCTGTTGTCTCCATCGGGGTTGCCGGAACAGAGCTTGGGATTGCGTAGAACATGTCCACCGTCGTCTCCCGACTCGCAGCCATCATCTCCTGCACACCTTTCAGCCCAAATACATTCGCCATCTCATGCGGTTCTGCGACAATGGACGTTACCCCGCAGCCAATCAGACCATGGGAAAAGGTTTCCGGTGTCACCATCGTGCTTTCGATATGCAGATGGATATCAATCAAGCCAGGAATCATATATCTTCCCCGTGCATCAATGACCTCATCTGCCTGAATCATCTCCGGCCCACCGGGTCCAACATATAGGAATCTTCCGTCGAGCACAGCGACGTTATTCATCTCAAACCGTTTATAATAACTGTTATACACATGTACATTCACAATTAGTTGATCTGCACGCATGGGGCATAATCTCCTTCTTCACAAGCATTTCACCGCGATGCGAACCGGACAATGAACCTGTGCTTTAATCTGCTGTACTGCACATGATTGCGCAACATTGCCATTGTCCGGAAAATCGCATGAAATGCCTTCTTTGCTGCTCTTATTTCATAAAGCTACTCCCTACATTCACGACTACTCTACTAGCACAAGCTTATCTTGCGGGAAAATCAGGTTAACACGCTGCCCGCTAAGGTACGGTGTTTCCATCTCCTGATTGGCTGTAAAGTCACCCAGTTCCGTCTCAACCACATACTGATAGCTGCGTCCCAGATAGGTGCTGACTTTGATAATCCCTGGCAAAGCGTTCACCACATCCGCAGAGGTATCTCCACTAACGATCAGATCATCCGGGCGAATCGCGCCTTTACGTGCACCGGGACGTGCTGTTCCGGGGTGTGCTGTTGCTGTAAATGTGCGTCCACCCGCATGCAGTGTGATTAATTCACCTGCATCGCTGCGATCCGCGAATTCAATAAAATTATGGAAGCCGATAAATCGTGCGACAAACTCCGTTGCCGGATATTTAAAAATCGTTTCCGGGCGGTCGAGCTGCTCGACCACGCCTTTGTTCATAATCGCGACCTGATCCGAGATCGAGAAACACTCTTCCTGGTCATGAGAGACATACAACGTTGTAATACCCAGCTCTTGCTGAATCCGGCGAATCTCGACCCTCATGTTCAGCCGCAGGTTCGCATCCAGGTTACTGAGCGGTTCGTCGAACAAGAGCAGGTCAGGCTCGATGACCAATGCGCGGGCAATCGCCACACGCTGACGCTGTCCACCCGACAGTTCTTGTGGAAAACGTTTCTCAAATCCATTCAGGTTAACCACCTCAAGGATTCGCATTACACGGGAAGAGATATCCTTGTCTTTCACCTTGCGCATCCGCAGGCCAAAGGCCACGTTGTCATAGACAGACAGATGCGGGAATAACGCATAACTCTGAAATACAAATCCGAAGTTCCGCTTGTTCGCCGGAACCTTCGTATAATCCTTGCCGCCGAACATAAACTTGCCCTGCGATGCTTCCAGGAATCCGGCGATGAGGCGCAGCGTAGTTGTTTTGCCGCAACCGCTCGGTCCGAGCAGGGAGAGCAGCTTACCTTTTTCCAGATCCAACTGAAAATCCTTCAGGATTGTCTGCTTATCGTATGCCACGGATACGTGGTCTAATGTCAGCAATGCCATAGCGTTCTGCGCCTCCAATTAACGTTTAGTAAAGTATGAAAATCCGCCCATGATCCGTTCGATCACGAACATTAAGAGTCCGGTCAGTACCATTAACAGCACGGAAATCGCTGCAATCGTTGGGTCAAAGTAATTCTCCACATAGGTCAGCATCTGAATTGGCAATGTGCTCACCCCTGGTCCGGTCATGAACACGGAGATATCCACGTTGTTGAACGACTCCAGAAAGGCAATCAATACCGCAGCGATAATGCCTGAGCGAATGTTGGGAAGTACGATTGTGAAGAATGTTCTTACCCGTCCCGCACCAAGACTCAGCGCAGCTTCTTCCACGGCAAAGTCAAAGCTAGACAGACTCGACGCGATAACCCGAATAATGAATGGAAGCATGATAATCGTATGACCAATCAATAGTCCAAGGTACATCGGCAGATGGTAGATTACGATCAGATATTTCATTAATGTAAAACCAAGCACGATTCCCGGGATCAGTACCGGGGACAGGAACAGTGCGTTCAGCACGGACTTGCCTTTGAAATCGTAACGACTGAGTGCATACGCAGCCGGAACTCCGAGCACCAGTGCCAACAGGTTCCCTAGCAGGGATATGATGATGGACGTCTGGAACGTGCGAAGGAAACCGCCTGTGTTGAAAATATTCTCATACCAGCGGAAGGAGAACCCTTCCGGCGGAAATTTGAGTACCGTTCCCGGTTCAAACGAAGTGACCGATATGATCAGAAGCGGGCCCAGCAGAAAGATAAAGACCAGCAGACTGAACAGGCCCAGCCCGATATGTTTCTCCCGCATATGTCTACCCCTTCGGATTTAAAGTTTTGGCCATTTTGTTCATAACACCAACCACGACGAATGTAATCACAATCATAATCGCGGCAACAACCGAGGCCAGATACCAGTCGTTGAGGGTCATGGCGTTCTGATACAGGAACGTAGCAATCACGCGCTGCTTGCCTCCAAGGAGAGCAGGTGTGGTATACGCCGTCAGGCTTCCGACAAAGACAAGCACAGCTCCAATCACAAGTCCTGGCACAGCCAGTGGGAACACAACTCGGCGGAATGCCGTAATGCGCGATGCACCCAGACTTTGTGCTGCCTTGAGCAGATCACCGTCAATGTTCTCAAGTACACCGACAAGAGAGATAATCATCAGTGGCAGGAACAGATGCGTCAGACCAATCATCATCGCTGCTGGTGTATACAGAATATCCAGTGGCTTGTCCACGATACCCAGGCCAACAAGGGTGTTATTGATCAGCCCTTTGCGTCCAAGAATGATCATCCAGCTAAACGAGCGCACGACCGGGCTCGTCAGCAGAGGGAAGATCGCCAGTGCCAGCAAAATGCCTTTGCGGCGCGGCGCTTTCTGCGAAATATAATAAGCTGTCGGGAATCCGAGCACCACACAGACGATGGTGGTGACCACGCTGACTTGCAGCGTCGTAAGCAATATTTTCAAAAAGTATGGGTCTCTGAAAAAATGCATGTATCCTTCAAACGTGAAAGAGTTTTCCTGGAAAAACGTCGACCCGATCGTCAGGACAATCGGAATGATCATAAATGCCGCCAAAAATACGAATCCCGGCAGCAATAGCCAGTAGATTACTGATTTCTTCATCGCGATACTCCTGACTTGTAAAATGGTTTTATTCACACGTTTCACTGGCGCACATTTCAAAAAATATCCACGTTCATCGCATCAGCCGTTCCGGTTACGAATCGTTCTTACGATCGCTGTTATCCTTGGATTTTCTTGATCTCCTTCTTAATAGAAGGAAAAATCCAAGGATAAAGGCGAACGCTTCGCTTCTTCAGAATCGATTTCGTACCCTACACTACCAGCGAAATACGTAAGGATTAATTTTCAAATTGAACCCCAATGCCGTAAAGATCATAACTACGCGTTTAACGCGTTGATAAATAATTCAAGGAAGCTTTCCGCGTCTACGGTTTCGCAGACGAGGGTGTTTGGCTGTTCGCCCAGACGGTTTTGGAAGTCGCATACCATCTGGCCATCGCACAGGCGGCTGGCGGTTTCGACATCCACGTAATATGATTTGCGTCCAACGAGTTCGGGGGCAAGGGCTACGCCCACGGCCAGTGGATCATGCAGGGCACAAGCCCTTACGCCATTCATTTGTTCATACCGGTTGATGTAGATCTCCGTGCTCTGAGCCACGTACGCGCGCAGTGCAGGATCGGTGAGACGCTCAATCGTTGCTTCATTCAACAGCGTTTGACGCGTCACATCCAGTCCGACTTGTGTAAGTTTCTCGATGCCTGCGTGCAATACGATGCGTGCCGCCTCTGGATCAGCGTATGTGTTGTACTCGGCTGTCGGCGTAATGTTGCCATGTCCGCGAACCACGCCACCCATGAAGATAACTTCCTTCAATAAAGAAGGCAATTCAGGACACTTCATCAGCGCGAGTGCCAGATTGGTTAATGGAGCAGTCATGATCAATGTCAGTTCGCCCGGATATAGCTTGGCTTGCTCTACGATAAAGTCCGGCGCAAAACCTTCCTCAGCTTGCTTGGACACCGCCGGATCAGGCAGCGCACCGCCCAATCCGTCCTGTCCATGTACTCGGTGTTCATAATGCGACTTGCGAGTAAGGGGTCCTGCCGCTCCAGCAATCACCGGAATTTCAGTTGCACCCGCAAGTTCAAGAATTTTGCACGTATTCTCTGTTGCCTGTCGGAGTGATACGTTCCCACAGACTGTGGTAATACCGAGAATGTCCAGCTTCCGGCTTTTGACCGCCAGCAAAATTGCCAGTGCATCGTCAATCCCCGTGTCCACATCCATAATGATGCGATTCTGCGCTTCACTCATCCGTTCTCAACTCCTATGCGATGATATGGTTGCTTGCTGCAAAAGATAAGTTGAACTATATAGATCAAAGATAACTTTCAAGAAATCTGATACATGTTTTATTGTGCAATCTCACGGTTCCAGCGATCTGTCCAGCCTTTAACCTGTTGATTGACGAATTCCATATCCAGCTTGTTCAGTTTCTCAACAACGTCAGCACCATAGGTTACGCCTTCTGCTTCTTCAGCAGTCAGTTCAACCTTGGTGTTTACCGGGGAATCGACTTTGGCTTTAGCAGATTTCGCTTGTACATCCTGGCTCAGTTGCCAGTTGATGAACTCTTCAGCCAGTTCTTTATTTTTGCTGCCCTTCACGACATTAATCGTGTTCATCACGGCATATGCACCTTCGCTAGGTGTAACAAACTTTGCATTAGGCACGGCTGCTTTCAGATCTTTGAAATACATTTCCATGATCGGTCCGCCTGCAATCTCTTCTTGGGAGAACATGTTCACGAACTCGGACGTTTGGCTATAGAATTTCACCACATTGCCGCTCAGTTTTTTCAGTTCAGCAAATGCCGCATCTTCATTAAACGTATCGTTTCCGGCTACACGGGAAGCTGCATCCACAACCATTGGGCCAGCTGTTGCCGTAATATTCGGGATCGTCAGGTTACCCTCAAACGCCGGGTCCCACAGGTCACTCCATGAAGTCACTTCTTTGGATACGAGATCCGGGTTATAAGCGATACCGAGCTGTCCAACCGTGTAGGCCGGGCCGTAATCTTCACCAAGTGGTGCTTTGGCAATATCATAAATGTCATTTACATTTGGAATTTTGGAACGATCGATTTTCTCAAACAGACCTTCATCAATACCTTGTTGTGCATAGTAATCAGACAGGTAGATGACATCGACATTCGATGTACCTTGACGGATTTTGTTCAGACGTTCAGCGTTATTGCCGACTTCGAGCACGATGTCTACATTATGTTCTTTTTCAAAGGGACCAAATACGGATTCATTGAAGAAATCTTCCGAAAAGCCCCAAGTGGAGATAACCAATTTGGTAGCTGCCGTTCCTCCATTGCCTGATCCGCCTGTTGCATCCTCTGTGCTGCCACAACCTGCAAATAATACCGATGTCATTGCCACTGCTGCCAAACCGCTAATCCACTTTTTCATCATGATCCTGATTCCCCCTGGTATATGTGATGTGTAAAAAAAACAAAAAGAAAAGCATTCTTGTATAAACAAGAACACTTTTCTTCGTAAACAAAGGAAAGCGACACCCGCTGCCGGTACATCATCGGTTTCTGCTTCAGAATCAATCCAAAGACAGACGCCATCATATGAAATTGTACGGAACCTGATCATGAAATCCGGGCCATAACCTCCGTATACATCAACAAGAATCTATCCTGCCGATCCATCCTTAGGCCTGTTCCAGAATCACATTTGTAATGGCCCACTGGGTGGACGCATCATAATCCCGCAATATAGCTTCGATTGGCAAACCCATGTGTTGCTCGAGCTTCTCCCGGAATTTCTTCTTATATAAGACAGACATGCGGAAGTCCACTTCCAGCTTTAAGCCGGGGGCCTCCCCTTCCAGGGCATCAGAGCGCGGTGAACGTCGGTGCTTCGCGTAGAAGGTCACTATATTCTGGTCAATGGTCACTCTCAGGAGAGTGGTGCCAAATCCGAACAGTTCCTTCGAGATTTCGTTATAATACTGGCACATCTTCTTCTTGCTCTCATTGCTGTCCAGTAGTTCCATGAACTCACCCACATCTCTTACTACCGTACATTCGACGTGTTAACACGATTGATTATACATAAATATACGATCATAGGCAACCCAAAAGATATACTTAACATGTAAATCACACACAGAAGCGAACGATAAGGCATATACACCTATAAACTATTCGTTTTATACTTCATTGTAATTTACAATAATATGTCTGCATGTCAGTCATATACTATTGTTACTTTTACACCCCATTTTCATACACTGGATTCGAGTCATCGTTTCAACTCTCCCGATTAGGGTATTAATTCCTGCAAAACATAGACAAACTTCGTCAATAACCGTTAAAATGAGACACAATGTTGACATGTTTTTATTTTCTAGAAATTGGAGGCTTAACCCATGCAATGTCCAGTATGTAATCATGAAAATGGAGATGCCCAGTTTTGCGAGAGGTGCGGCTCGAATCTAACGCAAACAACCTCTTCGCCCACGCCTGTACCGAACCCGGAGTCAGCTGCTCCTGAACCGGAGTACACCCGTTGGTCCAGTACACAGACCACATCTTCCCAAGCACCTGTTCCATCCAACGCACCATCCGTCTCTACTCAGAAGCAACAGACAACAGAATCAACAGGCACCAATGACCATGCTTCTGCAGGAGACAATAGCTCCAATCAATGGAATAACATTGTACAGAATGAGAAGGTTCAGCAAGCCAAAGAAGTCAGCAAACAGTATCTATCCTATTTCATCAGTGTATTGGCCCGTCCTTATCAGACGATGAAAACCGTTGGTGACCAGCATTCACTAAACGGATGGCTTACGATGGCGCTGATTGCAGTCCTATCTTCTACATACTTCTTGATTACTTTTAGTCGCATAGGCATGGACGGCCTGTTCATTAGTGGATTTATCCGGCCGCTGTTGTTCACCGCCATTATCCTGATTGTCTCTATTGCGCTGATGTACGCTATTCTGAAGATTGAAAAGATAACATTCCGTCCCAAAACATTGGTTGCCCAGTTCGGTACATTGCTTGTTCCTGCTGTCGTATCCCTTGTTCTGGCGAACCTGTTTATTATCATCTCGTATTCCATCGCAATCTCCTTGCTTGCTATCTCGTATATCATTGTCTTTGTCGCTTTGAATTCAGTATTGCTTCAGTATCCGCTGAATCGCACCAAAGCAGCCATCGACAGCATGTACAGCGTGCTGATCGCCAACGTGGTCGTCTTCTTCATTCTGTATCGTTTGTTGGGTGAAGTTATTATGGGACTGATCGGATTGATGATGTCACCGTTTGGCCGTCTGTAAACGAGTTTAGTTGGAATAAAGCTGATTTACACTTGTTACTTCGATGACAGAACAACCTTCCGATCGCTGTTATCCCTTTAGATTTGTACTAGGCTTTCCCTGCTCAAGCGGGGAAGGTCTTTTTTAGTTTTCTAAGACAGCGTTGCGCCGACCATGTTTCATACACTATAATGTGTAGTGCAACAGGTATGTTCTTATTTACGTAACGAACCGATCCAGAAACGCCCGTTACGTCATGAGATCACTCACTGTTGTCATTAACACTACGATATGTAGTGTTGTAATCACTCATTTTACGAAGAAAGCAGAGGAACTCTCTATGGACATGACTCATATGAATCATATGCAAATGGAACACGAGGCAGGCACCTCCTACCTGTGGCTTATTATAGGTGCAATCGTGTTACTGTTCTCCATCGCCGCCTATATCTGGGCATCACGCACACGGAGCAAAATTCTGGGCCACATGAAAAAGAAAGAGCGGGCGGACATCCAGAAAAAAAGTCGATCCCTTCGGCTGGCTGCACATGTAATGATGGCTGTGTCGATTATTACGTTTGGCCTGTTCTTCATGCAAGGAGCAGGTAAAACATATAATGTAGCCGATCTGGAATCCAACGCGACAATTGATGTGACGGACGATAAATATTATGGGGCTGACCATACGGAGGACCCTATCCAGTATGAGATGAAGATCCCGACATCGGGGCCGCATAATCCGCATGATATCAAATTTGGATTTTACACCGACTTCCCCGGCTACAACTACCTGGTACACAATCTGGAGCACGGGGATATCATCATCTATTATCGTGAGAACGCAAGCGAGGATATGAAGGAGCATCTGAAATACCTCGCTAAATTCCGCGAAGCCGGAGCAGGTATTCTGGCTGTACCCAACAAGGATATTCCCGAAGGCAGTGAAGTCGTGGTGACCGCATGGACCAAAACGATGAAACTCGACCAATTCGACGATGCCAAGGTAGGTACTTTTATCAATAAATATATTAATCAGGGACCTGAAAAGATTCCTGCCTCTGTTCGCCAGGGCGGCGGAACGATGTAATGACGTAATCACTCAGTCATGTGAAGCCCCTCTAAGTAGTAACAATGAGGTGTGTCCCAATGATGGGCATGGTCAATATAGGATTGAAACGAAACTAGCTCCCGGATCAAATTGACTCGGGGGCTAATTCTTTATCGAACAGATGCCGATATTTCAAGTAGAAAACTGTATATTTGATATACAATACATACGAGCCACAGAAGAACGACAAGCACCACCCAAAGAGACACAGAGACGATTCATCCAACAGATCAAGGGGGAACACTTTTACCAATGAACAGTTTGTTTATGCGGATCTTTTTATTTTTTTCCTGTCTAATGCTGGCTGCGGGTGCGGTTCTTGGCATTACCATGTACCGTTCATCAGCTCAACTGGTCGAGCAGTCCATGGGCATGCAGGCACAGGCTGTGGCTGAAAGGGCAGCTGCATTAATTGACACCTCTCTGTATGCACCACTCAGTACCGGACAGGACGAGACAGCGTATTCCGGCACATTGCGTGAGCAACTTAGTCAGCTGCGCGAGGCCAATGGACTTAAGTATCTGTACACCCTTGGTACACGCGAAGAAAATGGAACAAATACATATTTCTACGTTGTGGATGGGGCTGCTGCCGATGTGGCAGAGGATGACTTCTCCCCTTACGGTTCCGCAGAAGAGACCCATTATGAAGGAATGCTGCAAGCTTTTGAACAGAATGAGCCTATTCGGGGTGAACTCACCCAGGATGAATATGGAGCTACCAT
This sequence comes from Priestia sp. FSL H7-0729, assembly GCF_038005685.1. Taxonomy (NCBI): domain Bacteria; kingdom Bacillati; phylum Bacillota; class Bacilli; order Caryophanales; family Bacillaceae; genus Priestia; species Priestia sp. FSL H7-0729. The sequence goes on along the minus strand of NZ_JBBOTQ010000015.1, from coordinate 60,168 downwards.
TACAGCGTATGTGCCGATCCATGGGGCTGACGGGAAAGTGCTGGGGCTAGTCGGTGCGGATCTGGACTCCACTGCGGTCTATGAACTGATGTCTCGCAACCGTATGACCATGATCTGGACAGCGCTGGTTATTGTGCTACTCAGTGTCTTGTTGGTGTATGGTTTCGCACACTACTTGACCCGCCCGTTGGTGAAGCTGAAGAAGTTGATTACCGAAGTGGGCAAAGGTGACCTGACCGTCAACGTCGAACTTGGACGAAAGGACGAGGTGGGGCAACTCGCTTCCGAATTCAAGCATCTGGTTACAGGCACCCGGGATGTTATGACGGGTATCCGTCAAAGCTCCGATTCTCTGCTACAGGCTGCAGAAGGTGTATCGAGACATTCGCAGACGACTGCCGAAGCGAGTCAGCGTATTGCCGAGCATACCAATCATACGGCCAGTGGAGCTGCCGAACAGGTGGCACGAGCAGGCGAAGTCACAGTAGCCATGGAAGAGATTACGCGCAGCATGCAGCATATTGCGAATTCTTCTTCCATGGTTGCGGATGTCTCACAGGAAACGACTAATAACGCGGTGCAAGGTCAAGCAAACATTAACACAGCGATGGATAGCATGGACAAAATTCATCAGGCGAATGTGCAGATGGTGGCCTCCACCACTCAGCTTGAGCAGTACTCTGATAAAATTGAGTCGGTGGCACATCTAATGAAGGGGATCGCTTCACAGACCAATCTGCTCGCACTTAATGCGAGTATTGAAGCGGCTCTTGCAGGAGAATATGGCAGCGGATTCGCGGTGGTTGCCTCAGAGGTTCGCAAACTTGCGGGGGAATCAGAGCAATCGTCCCAGCATGTCACTGAATTGATTGCCGAGATGACACGCCAGACTGCCCTGTTGTCGGAACATATGTCAGCCAGCACATCCGCAGTCCAGTCCGGACTTACTGTCGTTCAGGAGGCAGGCCGTTCGTTCACTTCCATTCACACCGGAATTGAGACGATGAATGAACGTCTGCACGAAGTATCCGCAGCATCAGAGCAGCTGTCTGCCAGTGCAGAAGAAGTGTCCGCTTCCGTGGAGGACATGGAGCATATCTCGCGTGAATCCTCTTCAAGTATTCAGCAGGTGTCGCATGCTACCGGAAGCCAGCTGCAATCCATGGATGAGATGCGTGCATCCGCTGAATCTCTCCGGGTACTGTCCAGTGAGTTGAACGGATTAATTAGTCGATTTAAAATATAGCGAGCAGCTTAGATTGCAGATATCAGCCCCACAACAAAAAAAGCCGCGCGGCTGGGACGGGATCATGGGGTTTAACCCCATACCCAGACCACTGCCTGCGGCTTTATTTTTGTTGTACCTTTAAAGGTGGCAAGCCCTAAGGTTGCCTGAATTAGTAGCGCTGCGGAGCAGCTTTTTTACCCAAATCCGTCATGTACGTAAAGAACGCTTCCGGATCGGTATCATACACCAGTTGTACTGGACGTCCATCTGCTTGCTCCACCGTGCGGCCCTGGCTTGGACCATCCGGGATGACAATACAGTTTACGGTTTTCTTCTTCACGATGTCCTCGCGTCCAACGGATGCCGTTGTCAGCACATCCCACAGATAGTATGTGGAATTCGTCTCACTGTACACCAGTGGCGGACAACCTGCATAACAGTTACCCAGGAAATCCACGCCTTCGAAGCGACGCTCTGCTGCCCAGCGGTTACGAACGGCTGGAGTCAGTGGTACTTTGTTTGTGCTTTCCAGTGCAACCAGATCGATCTGGATGCCGCTCTGCCACACACGATAAGCCGCTTCCGGGTCCCAGAATACGTTCCATTCCGCTGTGCCATCATGTTCAGGCTCTTCTACGTTACCACGCTCGAATGTGCCACCCATCCATACCAGCTTGTCGATTTTTTCTTCAATGTCTGGTGCTTCGTCCAGTGCACGCGCAAGGTCAGTCAGTGGGCCTGTGAACAGGAGCAACGTTTTGCCTTCGGTATTGCGCACTTTCTCGATTAGATGCTGGTGTGCCGGAACGGCAGAGAGTGGCGCTTCCATTTTGCCGGATTCATTCAATACAGGAAGTGCATCTACATAGAAGGAGTGCAGTCTCCACGCCGCAGGAAATGGATTTTTCCCTCTGGAATTGGATTTGGATACCTCTACGGAATATGTACCGAAACGATCGATGATTTTACGGCTGGCATCTGTTGCTGGCTCTAAATATCCGTCTGCCGGAATAACCGATACGCCGGTTACATGTACATTGTCCATTTGCAGAAGCATGAACAGCGATACGAGGTCATCCACGCCGCCGTCATGGTTAAAATACACATTAAGTTGGTTCGTCATACTTGCTTTCATCCTTCCCCTGGTTGTCCCATTGATGTTGATCATCCGTCTGCCCTAAGCCGACGCTTCCTCTATTATGTCCCAAAACCATTGGCTACGTAAACCTTCCCCATGCAAAGAAAACAAGGGTTACGCCTTATCCTGCGGATATTTTACAGTTCCACCATTCCATCTCAGGAAGACACATAGCGCTACTCTCATGGTTTATAAAAATAAAGAAATGGACAGCAGGTTTGAAGCACCGCTGTCCATCTCACCCCATCCATGCATTACATGGACTGGTTTTGTTTCTTGTTCTGGTTCTTCTCATTCTTCTCAGCAATCGGAACATACTTACCTGGCCAGAAAGCCCATTTGCCCAGCAATGCGGTAATAGCTGGCACCATAAACGGACGAACAAGGAAAGTATCCAGCATGACACCGACGGCTGTAATAATACCAAATTGCACCAATACCTGAATCGGCAATGTAGCAAGTACCGCAAACGTTCCTGCCAAGATCAGACCTGCAGATGTAATAACCGAACTTGTCTCGCCAACACCTTCTCTAATCGCTTGACGAAGCGGCATCGTTTTGCGTTTCTGCCAGATGCTAGAGATCATGAAGATGTTGTAGTCTTCACCCAATGCCACGAGGAATACGAAGGAATACAGCGGAATCGCTCCCTGTATGGCATCTGCACCAAGACCATAGTGAATGATGATCCAACCCAGACCCAGTGCAGAGAAATACGATAGAACGACTGTTGCAATGAGATACGCCGTGGCTACAACGGAACGCAAGTATAATAGCAGCAACAATGTAATCATGCCGATGACCACTGGAATAATGATCTTGGCATCCCGTTCTCCTGCAACTTCAATATCATATTGTTCAGCCGTCTGACCATCGATCCAGACCTGACTGTCCACATTGGCTACACCAGCATCTTGAAGCGCCTGTTCCGCAGTAGCCCGCAGATCCGGAATATGCTGCATGGCCTCCATGGAATATGGATTCAGATTAAACTCCACATCAAAGGCGGTAATGTTGGCATTCTCAGCGCCCTGCTGGGCATCGCCTACTTTGCTAATGTAATCCAGCGATTCGAGACGCTGCTTCAGATCCGTTTCTTTGCCTTCGGCATCAACGATCACTTTGACTGGGGCCAGCTCACCTTGGGAGAACTGTTCGCCAATGACCGTGAACCCTTCGCGGGAAGGTACATCCTCCGGGAAGGAAGACAACAGATCGTACGTGAATTTAACCTGAGTAGAGAATACCGCCAGTCCACCCAGCAATACCAAGGTAATCGCAAGGACAGTCCATGGCTTCGTTACTACAACACGGCCAATCCAGCTTTCCTTGACTTTGCGCGGAGCCGGAGCCGGTTTTCCTTTTTTCTTGGCACGTTCCACTTCCATCTCATGTGTACGGGGTACGAATGGATAGAATGAACCCCGACCGAAGATCGCCAGGAGCGCCGGGACCAGCGTCAGACTTGCAATAAACATGATAAAGATGGACAAACTGAATGGTACGGCGAAGCGATGATATGCACCGTATTCAGCCAGCAACAGCACCAATAGTGCTGCAACGACCGTAAATCCACTCATGGCAATGGCGCCGGAAGATCCGGTAATTGCCTGGAAGATGGCTTTCTTTTTGTCCGGCTCATGATAGAGAATTTGACGGTATCTGGAGATCATGAACAGGCAGTAGTCCGTTCCTGCTCCAAATAACAATACAGTCATGATTGAGATGGATTGTGCGTCTACCGTAATCCAGCCTTGATCCGCCATGAATCCGAGAATCGGACTGGTCACCATATATGCGAATCCAACCGCAATAATTGGGATAATCGCCAGCACTGGCGAGCGATAGATCAACAGCAACAGCACTAATACCAGTACAACCGTAGCGATCAACAAGGATACATCGGCGGAGGAGAATAATCCGCTCGCATCAATGGATATGCCTACTGGCCCTGTTACACGGGCAATCAGTGTATTGGCATCATCTATAGCTACATCGAACGGGTTAACCCCGAAGATGTCTTGTGTTTTTTGCTCAAGTGCTTCAATGCCTTCCTTCAATTGTTCTGCATCAGCACCTTCATTGAAGAACAGTGGCATAACCAGGGTGCTTCCATCTTCCGAAAGCTGGCCTTTCAAAGCCTGTGGTGGCAATTGATAGAGTGGCACAACGGACTGCTGTTGTTCTACCGGATCTTGATCCAGTCGTTCCGTCAATGCCTGAATGTTCTGAATCTGTTCATCTGTTAGACCGCCAGCTTGACGCCATACAATCAGCGCAGGCAATCCCTCACCGCCAGGGAATTCCTTCTCGGCTAGTGCAGTTGCCTGAACCGATGGTTTCGATTCACTCAGATCCTGTGCGTTATTGGTTTCACGATCACCTACAGCAGGCCATACCACGCCAAGCACTACGGCGATAATGATCCATACCAACAGCGTAATCCATTTGCTTCGTTTGCCGGCAACCCAGCGACCGTAACCCGAACCTTCCTGCATTGTCTCTTCATCTCCCTATTCTGTTTCTATGAAGCCCTATTTATGTGATGTTGTAGTAATGAACCACGGGTCATAGTATAATCGAGTTAATTATATATACCGGAAGGTTAATTATGCAATGCTTATTTTTGTGAACACGTCTAATAAGTGATTAAACTACGTAAAGAGGTATGTACTATGAGCAAAAAAAACAACATTCCCCGGTCACCGGGCAGACCCAAAACGGGTGCCGATCAAGCATCTGTGCAAACCAACATATTGATGACCGCGTCACGTCTGTTTATGGAATACGGGTACGAACCCGTCTCCCTCCAGCAGATCGCTTCACTATGCAATGTAACCAAAGCATCGATCTATTATCACTTCTCCAGCAAAGCCGAACTGTTCACCGTTGCCATTACCCGCATGATGGCGATGGGCATGCAGCAGACCTCGCTCCGTCTGGATGAGCCTGGTACATTGCAAGAGCGGCTAATCAAGGTTGCGGAAGCAAAGATGCAGCACTCCCATATTGAAACGGAAACCATGATGCGAGAAGCGGAAAAACATCTGGATGCAGAACAACTTGCTCAGATCCGGGAAGCCGAGGTTCGTATCTTCGAAGTACTTGCTACCCACTTCCAGCAGGAGATGGATAACGGTTATTTGCGTGTGTCCAGTCCCATGCTGCTTGCCCATGCGTTTACGTCACTGCTCATGCTCGCGAACCGCGAAGATGTGCGCAATATGAATGGCGGCAGCATCGAGGAACTTGCACGGGAACTGGTAGCTCTGTTTCTGGATGGCGCGGTTAAGCGGAACTAATAATCGCACCAGATCCTGGCCAGTGCGGCAATTCCCGGTTCGATGCGATCTGGCTCTATTCCGGCAAAACCGATAATGAACTCTCTTTTGCCGTCTGCTGGTTCACTTCCGTTTGCCCACAAATATTCCGTTGAACTGATCTGTATCCCTGCCTCTATCGCTTTGGTCACCAATTCCTGGGATGAGGGAGTGGCTGCCATTCGCAATACCAGATGGAAGCCTGAATGTTGACCCTTGATTTCAACTCGATCTCCAAAGTGAGTTGAATGGCCCGAACAATCAGGTCATGATTTCGTTTGTAGACATTACGCATTTTACGGATATGCTTGCCCAGTTCCCCTTCACGCATGAACACCTCCAATGTTCGCTGATGGAGCCGGGAAGCTGATTGCTCGAATAGAACCATCTTATACATATCGCGAAAATGGTCCATTAATTCTTCGGGAAGTACCATGTAATGTATACAAAGAGCAGGTGCAAGTACCTGCGAGAAACCACCCATATAGATCACGCGACTTCCATCACGCAGACCCTGCATGGAAGGAATTGGCCTTCCATAATACCGGAACTCTCCATCGTAATCATCCTCGATTAGGTATGACTTTGTTCGTTCCGCCCAATCCAGCAACGCCAATCTGCGAGTAATTGGCATCGTCATACCTAGTGGAAATTGGTGAGAGGGTGACACACCTGCCAATTTCACTCCAGTCTGTTCCAGCTCCGTCAAGTTCATGCCATCATGGTCCAGAGCGATTGGTACAACCTGATAACCATAATTCCGGAATGTGCCCGGTATCAGTCGGTATCCAGGATTCTCTACACCAATGGAATGTTGCGATCCCCCCATGTGAAGCAGGGTTTGTGCCAATAGGGACATCAGCAGATGCTGTTCAGCCCCCACAACAATCTGCTCGGGAGAACAGCTGACTCCCCTGAACTGCGCCAGATAGACAGCAATTTCACATCGTAGTCCCCATTCTCCCTGAGGGTCTCCATAGAACAATAACTCCCCTGCTTCTTCCCGCCAGATTCGATTAACATATTGGTGCCACTTGGCCATAGGAAACAGGCTGAAATCATTGCGTGACATATGAAAATCATATTGAACTGCTCGGGCAGGGCGTATTGCCTGATGATCTGACCACGTCGTTCGGGCCACCGGAGCTTGTCCGGCTGTCTGTTTATCTGTTTGCCCAATCTGCATGGCATGATCGCTGTCCACCATGGCACGAACACGATAACCACGACGTGGCTGACTGTATATATATCCTTCGGCGATCAATTGTTGATAGGCCCACTCCACAGGAGTGGTGCTTATCCCAAGCATCTCGGCAAGCTTTCGCACTGAAGGCAGTCGGCTATGCTCAGCCCAATCCCCGTGAATGATTTCCCTTTTGATATGATCCGAGAGCTGTACATAGATTGGCGCACTATCGTTCTCGTCCAGCTTCGGTAATTTGATCATAATGATGCACCTCATCTGTCCTGCAAAATTTATCTAAACTGTATATTTGGAAGTATACAGTATTGGGATATACTCATGTCATCATCAATATGTCGTACCATTTTCAAGAAGCAGGGCAATCACAATCTGTCCCACGCTTGAACTTATAGGAGGAACAACTTATGGCACATTCGAAACCATTCCCACGCATCCCCCGTCTGCTGGAAACGTCCCGCATATATCTGCGTCCTTTCGAGATTACAGATGTGAATGCTTATTTTCCTGGGCTGTTTGACGCCGAGATGCGTAGGCTGACGGGAACACAGAACAGCTTCACACGCACTCAGGTTGAACGTTATGTTGAGAGCGCAGCACAGGATGACTCCAGACTCATGCTGCTGATTGCTTTACAGGAAAGTGATCAGATTATCGGAGATGTTGTCCTGATGGACATGCATGCCAAGAATCGCAGTGCACATATACGGATTGCCATCGATCAGGCGGAGCATCAAGGAAAAGGCTACGGCAGCGAGGCTTTGCTGCTTATGTTGGATTACGGCTTCGGCATCTGTAACTTGCATCGGATAGAGCTTGAGGTGTATGCCTTTAACGAGCGAGCTATTCGCACGTATGAGAAGCTCGGATTCCAGCGCGAGGGTGTAAAGCGGGATGTATTGTTCTACAACCACCAATATCATGATGCCGTTCAGATGAGCATGCTGGAGGATGAGTTCAGGCAACGTCATATGAAAGATCAAGCAGAGAATGATTGAGATGTTGATCAGCTAAAATCAAACCCAAAAAACCGGGGACTTAATATCCCTCCCCGGTTAGAAATTTCAGATGGCCCGCCAGCACGGATAACTCGGCGGGTGTCTTCATATACAATTCACCATCCGTGTCAGCTGACATGGGCGTATCTGTCTTCAATTTGAGTGTAGATGCCTTGAAGTATGAAATACTCTCACTCTGAGGTTGCCATTCCCCCTCAGGCTTGTGTGACAGAACCTCGCGCAGAAGCGGGATACCTGTTTCATGAATGATGAGCACGTCCAGTTCACCATCCTGCAATGCATCGGGTGCAAAGGGCAAGGCATTCGTCCCCAGAAAACGGCCGTTGGCTGCGTAGATCATCACCGCGTCGCCTTCCATCTCTTTTCCATCCGCCTCCAATTGATAACGAAACGGCTCTGTATGACTGATCGTCTGCAAGGTGCTGATAAAATAACTTAACTTACCCAGTGCGCCTTTCAGATTCTCGTTAATATTCTGCGATGCATCACTGATCAAGCCAATGCCAAAAAAGTTGGTGAACACCCGATCATTAGCTCGTCCAACATCAATGGACACCACTCGACCTGCCAGCAATTCTTTTGCCGCAGTCTCTGCATCCGGTGAGATGCCGAGCGAACGAGCAAAGTCATTACAGGTACCTCCAGGCAATATACCAATCAACGGCGGATGTTGCAGATCAGCCAGTCCATTCACGCATTCATGTACCGTGCCATCCCCACCCAGGATAAACACCACATCGAATCGTTCCCCACGCTCACGACACAGCTTCTCTCCCTCACCCGGTTCGTCCGTGCGTACAATAACGAGTTCATGAACAGCGGGAGCCAGTACACCAGCAACAAGACCCACAGTATTTTCACGATTGGCCTTGCCCGAATGATGATGATGAATTAACAAGGCTTTGTTAAAATCCATCCTTCTCCCCCTCCATTTCAATGCTTGTTAACCTTTACCCACAAAGGTTGAAGCTGTAAACAAGCTCTGCTCTGCGCACTCATCATGATCCAGAATAGGTTACCCAATCAGGCATGCATCTTAATCTTCATTCATTCGTAATAGTTAGATGACTCGTTGATCTTCCAAACCACTTCCTTGTTTGACCAGATCTACGCATGAGAAAAAGGAATTCTCCACACCTTATGTTATAAGACTGCAAATTTTGCTGGTGAGAACCCATTCAAATCGAGTCAAAACGGTTATATCTATACCATATACGAATGGAGGGATTCCCTATGATTCCGGCAACGTTGGAACAATTGGAGCAAGTTCGCAAGGAATGCCGTACCATGGTTCGCAAAAGAGCTACCGCTTCCGCCGGTACAACACTCGTTCCGCTGCCCGGTACAGATGTACTGGCTGATGTGGGAATGCTGATGCAGCTGTTGCCTGCCATTAACAATAAATTCGGATTATCACAAAAACAGCTGGATGGCATGGACCCGGAGACCAAATCGATGATCTACGGATTCGTCATGTCCATCGGAAGCAAGGTCATCGGCCGTATGGTGACGAAGGAGCTGGTTGTACAGGTTCTGAAAAGAGTCGGCGTACGCGTAGCTACCAAATCCGTCGCCAAATTTGTCCCTTTTGCTGGGCAGGGACTGGCCGCTGCACTCAGCTTCACAGCCATGCGATATGTGGGTAACAAACATGTGGATGACTGTTATGAAGTCGTCAAACGCATGATTGAGCAGCGCGAATTGATTCCGGGTGAACCCGCTCCGTCTGCGCTGGAGGAAGCTAACAGCGACGACGTAAAAGTAGAAGCGAAGTCGATCTCTAGCAACGACACTGATGAACCTGCGAAGGAGTCTAAGGATCAGTAAATAAAACAATCCATATCCTAATGTCAATCCTCTGGATATACGACAAATAGCCGGGAGCACCCCTAGGGATGCTCTCGGCTATTCTTGTTAGTTACATCTGTAATCAGATCGCCTGCGGCTGCTGTTCCGCAAACTGACTATTGTACAGGTCCGCGTAGAAACCTTGACTTGCCATCAATTCATCATGATTGCCCTGTTCAATCACGTTACCGTGATCCATCACCAGAATCAGATCGGCACCGCGAATGGTGGACAAACGGTGTGCAATGACAAAGCTCGTGCGATCCTTCATCAGATCATTCATGGCTTTCTGGATAAACACTTCGGTCCGTGTATCCACGCTACTCGTCGCTTCATCCAGAATGAGAATGGCCGGGTTCGCCAGAATCGCTCTCGCAATCGTGAGCAACTGTTTCTGCCCTTGAGAGATGTTCGATGCTTCTTCATTCAGCACCGTATCATAACCATCAGGCAGTGTACGAATAAAGTGATCGGCATGTGCCGCAACGGCTGCCTTGACGACATCCTCTTCCGTAGACCCCTCTCGACCATAGGCGATGTTGTCCCGAATCGTTCCGTTGAACAACCAGGTATCCTGAAGCACCATGCCGAACAGACTGCGCAACTTGCCACGCTCCATGTCCTTAATGTCGGCACCGTCAATCGTAATCTGACCATCCTGAATTTCGTAGAAACGCATTAACAGGTTGATCAGGGTCGTTTTACCGGCTCCCGTTGGTCCAACAATGGCTACCGTCTGTCCTGGTTTTACATCAATGTTCATGTTGTGAATGAGCAGTTCATTTTCTTTATATCCAAAATTAACACCTTGGAACGTAACTGCACCTTTGGGCTGCTGTAATTGCACGGGTTGTTTGGACTCCGGAACTTCTTCCTCTTCATCCAGCAACTCGAATACACGTTCCGCCGAAGCAATCGTCGATTGAATGATATTGGAGATATTTGCGATCTGGTTAATCGGTTGTGTGAATTGACGGGAGTACTGTGTAAAGGCCAGAATATCCCCGATGGAGATAGATCCGCGAGTAACGAAGATCCCACCAACCACACAGATCAGTACATAACCCAGGTTACCGACAAAACTCATGAGCGGCATAATAATACCGGAGATAAACTGGGCTTTCCAGCCGGATTCATACAACTCTTCATTGACCTTCTCGAATTGCTGTACCGATTGTTCTTCGCGTCCAAATGCTTTGACGACCTTGTGTCCCGTGTACATCTCTTCGACATGACCATTCAGTTCCCCGAGGGATTTCTGTTGGCCTGCAAAGTGTTTTTGCGAACGGGAAGCGACCAGCATAACAACAACCACACTGAGTGGCAGTGTCAAAATCGTGATCAAGGTCATCCATGGACTAATCGTCAGCATCATGATAATTACGCCGACAATCGTGACGATGGACGTAATGAACTGTGCCAAACTCTGCTGAAGTGTATTACTGATGTTGTCCACGTCATTCGTGGCACGGCTAAGTGTCTCCCCGGTCGTGCGGGAGTCAAAATATTTCAAAGGCAGGCGTCCAACCTTCGCACTGATCTGCTCACGCATGTCATACACAACACGTTGGGCCACACCGGCCATCAGGTATTGCTGGACATACATAAATGCAGCGCTGAACAGATAGAGTCCGCCAAGCAGGTATAATACTTTCATCAATGCAGGAAAATCAATTCCGGCCCCCTGTACACCCTGAAGGATGGCAATGGCGCCTTGGCTGAGAATATCCGTTCCCTCTGCCATGATCTTTGGACTGATGATGCTGAAAACAGTACTCAGAATGGCTGCGACCAGCACACCCAATAGACGAGAACTGTGAGGCTGGAGATAACGAATTAAACGACGCAGTGTGCCTTTGAAATCTTTGGCTTTCTCTGCGGGAGGCCGCATGCCCATTCCGGGACCTGGTCCCGGCCCACCATGGGGACGAGGCGACTTGTGTTTTGTATGTTCACTCATGCGATCTCCTCCTCTGTCAGCTGGGAGGATACAATCTCGCGATACACTTCATTGTGCTCCAGCAGCTCTTTATGTGTTCCTGAACCGACAATTCGTCCCTCATCCATGACCAGAATGCGATCGGCATCCATTACCGTACTTACTCGCTGGGCAACAATTAACACGGCTGCTTCTGTCGTTTCGGACTTCAGCGCAGCACGAAGTTTAGCATCCGTTTTGAAATCAAGAGCAGAGAAACTGTCATCAAAGATATAGACTTCCGGACGGCGAACAAGTGCGCGAGCGATGGACAGACGTTGTTTTTGTCCACCAGACACGTTATTACCACCTTGTGCGATAAGGCTGTCATATCCATCTTTCATCTCGGTAATGAAGTTCTCTGCCTGAGCCGTACGAGCCGCATGAACAACTTCATCCATTGTGGCATCGTCTTTCCCGTGACGGATATTCTCCGTAATTGTACCTGTGAAAAGGACTGCCTTTTGTGGTACAAAGCCAATTTTGGCACGCAGGTCTTCCTGCCGAAGTTCACGCACATCTGTACCATTGACCCGAACACTGCCTTCGGTCACATCATAGAATCGTGGAATAAGACTGAGCAATGTCGATTTTCCAGAACCTGTACCACCAATAATGGCTGTTGTCTCACCTGAGCGAGCTGTGAAGGATATCTCGGACAACGCTGGATTCTCTGCGCCCGGATAACGGAAAGTTACATTGTCAAACTCAATCATGCCCTGCATGGATTTCATGCCACGCGGTTGCTCGGGATTGCTAAGATCCGGCTGCATATCGAGCACTTCGTTGATCCGTTCTGCCGAGGCTGAAGCTCTTGGAATCATGACAAAGATCATGGAAACCATAATCAGTGAGAACATAATTTGCATCGCATACTGAATGAAGGCAATCAATGCACCGATGTTCATATTACCGCTGTCGATCCGCATTCCACCAAAATAAAGGATGGCAATCATCGAAAAGTTCATAACCAGCATCATAACAGGCATGATGGTCGCCATGAGCACATTAACTTTAATCGAAGAATCTCTGAGTTCCGTGTTAGCACCGTTAAAGCGCACGCGCTCATGCTCCCCACGGTTAAAGGAACGCACGACGCGAATCCCTGTTAACTGCTCACGCAGCACCAAGTTGAGGCGGTCCAGCTTTTTCTGAATGGTTTTGAACAAAGGTAAACCCTTGGAACCAATCAGCGCAATGGCTCCGCCCAGTACAGGAAGCACGACCAGGAAGATCGTAGATAATTTGGCGTCCTGTGATACCGCCATGAAGATACCCCCGATACACATCAACGGAGCCATAATCATCATGCGCAGCATCATCGTGAGTACATTCTGTACCTGCGTGATATCATTCGTCGTACGCGTAATCAGGGAAGCCGTACCCATCTTATCGAACTCTTGGAGCGAGAAGTTCTCCACATGGCGGAATACTCTGCTGCGAAGTTGTTTGGCAAATCCACCCGCTGTTCGGGAGGAGAGATAACTGGCGATCACCGAACACGCAGTTCCGCCAATCGCGATGACCAACATCCATCCACCAATCTGCCAAATATAAGGGACATCTCCTTTAATGATGCCGAAATTCACGATATCTGCCATTAGTGTAGGCAGATACAATTCAGCAAGCGACTGAAACAGTACCAAAACCAGAATGAAGATAATTGGTATTCGGTAAGGCTTCAGCATGCGAAACAGTTTCATCATGGCGTATCATCTCCTTGTGTCGAATCATCTTTTTCCAGGGAAGGCAATGTATCAAAAAAGGTATACACCTTGGTTAACAACTCGGCCAATTGAAGGCTATCGCCCTCACCCAGATGCGCCACCAACTTGTTGAAGATTTGCATGCGTTCTTCATGAGCAGCCCGAATAATAGCCCGGCCTGCTTCCGTAATTGTAATGCGCACTGCACGTCGATCCTCCGGGTCCATGGTCCGTTCGACAAGCCCTTCGTCCTCAAGACCACGAATGACCGGTGTAATCGTTGGTGATTTCACCCGTAACAAAGCACTGATCTCCGAGACTTTCATCCCGGGATGATTGGATTGGATCGTGTCATTGAAATCAGGCGGATTGTTCTGCCAGTTCAATTGTTCTCCCGGATGCATCCCATGGAGCAGACAACCCAGCACCATAATTTCATTGTGATTGCGCCCATGAGGTTTATGTTGCCTCCATTTGCCTTTATTAAACTGCATAATGGAGTACAAAAGCTTCTGAGCGACCGGATCTATACCCGTCATAATGGGTTCCTCCTTCATTCTTTATCATTCTGTAAACATCCAACATCATAGGACATCTATTAAATAGTATTGCAATTAAATAGACACTCAATTAATTAGGTGTACTAAGTATATTACGGCGTATAGCGAAAGTCAAACAACTAAAAATAACCAATATCCCCCTCATCAAAGAGTCCAAATGTGCATGATTACGGGTTTAGTCATCGTGCCTTCATTGGAGCTTGTTATATTTATTGTGTGCAATGCCATGATTAAAACCCGCAAAAAAAAAGCACCCATTCCATACTCCGGTGGATGATGACCCGGGGTAAGACATGGGAGCTTTTTTATATAAGCATCAAGACTTTGAAGCAGAGACCGTTTTAAGCACGGAGGCAAACGGGAAATATTCTTTTGCATTGTTGTAGGCGATGCCTTGTACGATCTGACCGAGCAGCTCCATATCCTGCGGTGCTTCGCCCTGTTCAGCCCATTCACCAATGAGATTGCAGACCAGGCGGCGGAAATACTCATGCCGTGTGTACGACAGGAAGCTGCGTGAGTCGGTCAGCATACCGACAAATCGACTGAGCAGACCCACATTCGCCAGTGCCTTCATCTGAGCGAGCATGCCGTCCTTCGTATCATTGAACCACCATGCTGCACCAAGCTGAATTTTGCCTGGAATACCACCGCCCTGGAAACTGCCGATGATCGCTGCAAGGACTTCATTATCCCTTGGATTTAAGGAATACAGAATCGTTTTGGGTAACGCCTGCTGCTGTTCTAACGCATCGAGCAATCCAATCATTGCTGATGACAGTGGTGTATCATTCACGGCGTCATAACCGGTATCCGGCCCAAGCTTGGCAAACATCCGTGTATTGTTGTTACGGGCTGCATTAATGTGAAATTGCATCACCCAACCGCGCTCTGCATACAGTTTGCCGAGGAACGTCAATGTGACCGTCTTATACTTGTCCTCTTCCTCACGAGTTACCTTCTGACCTGCAAGTGCCTTCGCAAAAATCTCACCCGCTTCTTCTCGCGTAGCCACACCGTAAGGAACATAATCAAGTGCATGGTCAGAGACTCTGCCACCGACGGAATGGAAGAATTCCACCCGGGACTCCAGCGCAGTAAGGAAGGATTCATAATCTGAAATGGCAGTGCCAGATGCCTGCGACAGCTTGCCCACCCATTCGGTGAATGTATCCCGGTTCAATTCCAGTCCTTTATCTGGGCGGAAAGAAGGCAATACCGCCGTATCAAAGCCTTCAATCTCCTGAATCTTTAGATGATACTCCAGAGAATCGGTAGGATCATCGGTTGTGCACACAACAGTGACATTGGATTTGGTAATCAGATCACGTGCACCGAATCCGTCACTGTTCAGTTTGGCATTTACTTTATCCCAGATGGCCGGTGCGCTTGACTCATTCAATACTTCGTAGACGCCGAAATATCGCTGTAATTCCAAGTGAGACCAGGCATACAGCGGATTACCAATCATCATGGGTACTGTTTTGGCGTAAGCCAGGAAACGATCGTAATCGGTTACGCCTTCGCCGCCAGTCACATATTGCTCTTCAATTCCGTTCGCGCGCATGAGGCGCCACTTATAGTGATCACCGTATAACCAGGCTTCTGTAAGATTGCCAAAGGTTTTGTTCTCGTAGATCTCCTGAGGACTGAGGTGGCAATGATAGTCAATAATCGGCATGTCTTTGGCATAATCCTCATATAACTTGACCGCCGTTTCATTATGCAGCAAAAATTGTTCATCCAGAAAAGATTTCATTCGCCTCGCACGCTCCCTTTAGGTGAGTTTACGTTCATATGGGTTCACTTCCCATCTTTACGCTACACTGTTTGCCATCAAAGTTCAATATAAAATGATAGCGTTATCAAAAAAGGTTGATTTAGGCATATATCCGGGAACACGGTATACTGGATTTAACGCAAGGATGCTGATCTGAAGATCACACAAGGAGATGAATTTGAATGAAAATTACTTTTCTCGGCACAGGAGATATGTTCAGCGTGGAGCAGCACCACAATAGTATGTTGGCTGAATTCGAAGACACGCATCTGGTCATTGATTTTCCGGAATCAAATGCCAAAGCACTTAAGGAATATGGATTTCCCATGACCGATATCCACAATGTTTTCATTTCACATCTACACGAAGATCATATTAATGGTGTACAGATGCTGGGTTATTACGCACAGATCGTGGGCGACCGCAAACCCCGTCTGTTCATCCACGAACAATTGGTAGATCCGCTCTGGAACATTCTATCCCCCGGCATGCGATACACAACGGATGGTGAACGTACCATGAGTGATTACTACGATGTCGTCCCCGTGCCAGATGGAGGCACATTTGAGCTGGGCGGTGTGACATTTGAGACGTTTCGAACGCAGCATGTTCCCGGTATGGTCAGCAATGGATTGCTCGCCAAACCTTACTTTTATTACAGTGCAGACAGTACGCTCGATCAGGAGCGGGTGGAGCAGGTTGCCGCTGATGTGCAGCTGATTTTCCATGAATGTCATATGCATGATCTGGTGATCAAATCTCATACCTCCCTGAAAGATCTGGAGCAACTGCCTGCCGAAGTGAGAAAGAAAACCGTCTTAATGCATTTTCATGATGAGTACGCGGATGCGGAGAAACGGAAACAGTTCAACCGCGAGCATGATTTGCGGATGGTTGGTACGCTGGAATCCTTTAAACTGGCGTAGGTAAAATCATAAACCTGAGAAGAAAAGCCTAGGCATTTTCAATGGAACGAAGTGAGTTCAATCAAATGTGGGATACGATGAATCAGTATTTTGAAAAGTGATAACCTTGTCCTGCTGTTAAATCTAAGCTGATTCCTTTCTTAACCCACGTTAAGCTAACGAATCTGATTGGCCTTATTCGGCTAAAATCCGAGTTTTCAATATTCTAACGAATCTCAGACGCGTTAATCTGGTGATGTTGCTCCAATTGGCGCTATTAAAGTCACTTTTGGCAGTAATAAGGTTACTGAGATTCGTTAGAATTACAATAAGCCTAATTCGGTGCAAATAAGGCGGGCTGAGTTCGTTAGGAGTTTCTGTTGAGTTGGAGTTTTAGTAATCCATAGAAAAATGCAGAAAACCACCTGAACATAGGAGTGCTATCTCTCCTGCTCGGGTGGTTAACGATCTATCTATACACCATTATTCATATCATCCATCGGTGCATCTTTTCTTTTCCTATATATTGTTACTCAGCGTCAGCGCAGTCCTCATTCTGCTCAGGCAGGGCCCATACCGAGACGCCTCCACCGCACACATGGAAGGTAGCCCAGCCGTCTTCCTCGATGGTAATCTGATCTTCACAACTGTTCGTCAGATCCACCCAGACTTCACCGGCACGATGCTCTCCGATGAACATTCTCTTCTCACCATCATCCCCGTTGGAGATGACCACCGCACAACCGGAACCTTCGATTTCCTCTACGCCACGACGCACCCAGCCAATCGTATTGGCGTGATCGAAGTAATCTTCCTGCTCCCCATATGCCTTGTTGCAGCGGGCAGACAGCAGAATGTCCAGAATTTCTTTTTTGCCATCCACAGGTTCAGGACCACCAATGCCGTAATAATCGCCGTAAAATACAACCGGATAACCATCGCGACGTAATAAAGTCAACGCATAGGCACTCGGCTTAAACCAATCGCCAATCCATGATTCCAACGCTTCATGAGGTTGGGAGTCATGGTTATCTACGAAGGTTACGGCATGGGTAGGATGGGTCTGCACCAAGGTGTCATCGAAAATTTTGGAGAGATCAAAGTCTCTGCCTGCGAGCGAAGCCTCATGCAACTTGTAGTGAAGAGACACGTCAAACAGGTCGATCTGATAGTCTACCGTATCAAGGAATTCACGGCATGCATCCAGATTCGAGTTCCAAAACTCACCAACGATGTAGAAATCCTGACCGCGTTTGCGGATCATCTCTGCTGCGAACTCCTTGATGAATTCGTGGTTGATATGCTTAATCGCATCCAGCCGGAAACCTCCGCACTGGAGGGTGTCAATTAGCCATTTCCCCCAATCGATCATCTCGCGCCGCACATCCGGGTGATTATAATCTATATTTGCGAACATCAGATAATCGTAGTTGCCAAACTCATCATCGACATTCTGATTCCAGTTCTTGTTCTCACCTGCGATGCGGAATACACCGCTTCGCTCTCCCTTGGCATCAAAGTCCGTACCGTTGAAATGTTCGGAGCTCCACTTAAAGGAGGAGTATTGATCACCACGACCCGGGAATGTGAATTTGGTCCAACCTTCAATCTCGAACGGTTCAGAAATTTCCTTCGTTCGATCATTGGGATCAACCTCAATCACTTTGAACACTTCCGTCTCATCTGCTCCGGCCTTGTGATTCATGACCAGATCCACATAGACGGCAATTCCGTTCTTCTGACACTCAGCAATGGCCTCCACCAGTTCCTGCTTGGTGCCATATTTGGTCCGCACGGTACCCTTTTGATCAAATTCGCCCAGATCGTACAGATCATATACACCATAACCTGTATCTTCTGCTGACACTGCCTTGGTTACGGGTGGTACCCATACCGAGTCAATGCCTTTGGCTTTTAGTTCCGGGGCCATTTCAGCCAGTCGCTTCCAATGATCTCCGTCTGCAGCCAAGTGCCATTCAAAAAACTGCATCATGGTATGATTTCTCTTCATTATAACCGACCTCCTTGATTGCTTTCGAAGCGGACCGCGGAACGGATAGGGTAATCGCCGTTGTTCGTTCGTTGCTAACCAAGTTATAACCCTTTCACCCTACCCTTCAATCATATAAAGGAAAGAAAATCGAAAAAAAATATTTAATTCTTGGTTCAGCATTTGCCTGATTCCATTGGAACTGCTTTGAATATGCAATATTAAATTCGTTTATAGTCCCGCCACTCTTCGGGCAGCAGAGAACGATACGGTTCTTGGATAAAACGATCGTCGACCAACACCAACACGCCCTTGTCCTCTTCCGTTCGAATCAACCGTCCACCCGCCTGCAGTACCTTGTTCATCCCTGGGAAAATATAAGCGTAATTGAATCCGTTGCGTCCTGTCCGATCATAGTAATCACGTAATACGTTATTCTCCAGGCCAATCTGCGGCAGCCCCGCACCTACCACAACAACGCCATTCAAGCGGTCTCCCGGCAGATCGACACCCTCCGAGAATACACCACCCATGACGGCAAACACCAATCGTGTTCGTTCAGGGTTTGGCTGGAATCCATCCAGAAACTGCTCCCGTTCCAGTTCGTTCATGCCCTGCTTCTGTATGACCGTATCTGCTTCACTTGGAAGCTGTGCATAGGTCTCATAGATCTCGCGCATATAAGGATACGAAGGGAAGAACACCATCAGATTGCTGCGCGGCCATTCGCTTACCAGCTGCTGCAGCATCTCCGCAATGGGTCGCCGGGATTGCTCCCGGTCTTTATAACGCACAGATAAAGGCATGAGTCTCACATCCAACTGATCACGCTGAAATGGTGAGGGAATCTGCAATGTATAATCTTCTTCCTCTGCACCCAGCATATCCCGATAATAGCGAAGGGGTGACAGGGTAGCCGAGAAATGAATGAGGGAGCGGAATCCTTTGGCTGTCTGACGAAGCAGTACCGAGGGATCGAGACAGAACAATTTTACTCGCACTTCACTTCGTACGCACTCTGCATATGTGATGAAACGTTCATCGTACAGCTTGGCAATACGCAGAAAATTCTGTGCCGTGAAGTAAGCATCCAGCAGCAGTTGATCCGTCTCGGCATTCCCCGAACCCCCTTCAACCAGACACTGCTCCGCGACCATGACAAAAGGCTCCAGTCGTTCAATCAGTTCCTCCGGCGCCTCTTGCTGGATGATCTTCCCTTCTTCTCCGCCGTTTTTCCGAAGGGTAATCAGATACTTATCAATGGCCCCGGTGTAGTCAACAATGGCTTTGGCAGCAGGCACACTGCTGTCCAGCGACTGGAACTCCCTTTTCACATCCAAAAATACTGCTTTTTCCAGCTCCGCGGAAAACATCGTTCGACCACGATCAACCAAATTATGTGCCTCGTCCACCAGTAACACCGTCTTGCGTTTCTGTTCTTCCAACATTCGTTTCAGAGAGATCCGCGGATCGAAAATATAGTTATAATCGCAGATCACCGCATCAGCTGCATACGCCGCGTCCAGTGAGAACTCAAACGGACACACCCGATGTTTGCGCGCATACTGCTCGATGACCGGACGTGTCATCAACGTCTCATGTTCCAGCATGTCCAGCACGGCCCCGTTAATACGGTCATAATATCCTTCGCACATGCCACACTGTCCCGTATCACAAGCTTCCTCTTCCTTAAAACATATCTTGTCCTTCGCGGTCAGACTGATCACATGCATCTTCAATCCTTCCGATTGCATCCGGGCAAAAGCTTCTTCTGCCGCCACCCGTGTCGTCGTCCTCGCGGTCAGATAGAACAGTCGGCTGGCTTCGCCTTCGCCAATGGCTTTGACCGTAGGGAATAGCACGGACATCGTTTTGCCAATGCCTGTTGGTGCTTTAGCCATCAATCCCTGACCCTCACGGATCGTCTTGTATACGGCTCCCGCCAGCTTTCGTTGTCCTTCCCGATATTTGCGAAAAGGAAACGGCAGCTCCCGCACACTGATATCACGCTTTTCTTCATATGCAGCGATCATCTCCGCATACGGCGCATAACCGGCAATCACTTCTGCCGCAAACTGCTCCAGCTCCTGCCTTTCTGCCATTCGGCGAAATCGCCTTTCTTCATGGGTCACCGAATGCACATACGTCAGCTGTACTTGCATACGTGGTTCATCATGCTGAGCGGCGTACATATAGGCATACATCATGGCCTGCGCCCAGTGTACTGGAAGACCCTCTCCCAGATCATCCAGATTACCCGCAGTCGATTTGATCTCATCCACCGTCAATTGACCCTCCAACCGGATCAGGCCATCGCAGCGCCCTTCCACCACATAGGTCAGATCCCCATGTTGGATCTCAGTTTCGAGCACAATCTCTTTCAGATCCTCTTCCGTGTACTCCTTCTGTACCCGTTGATGGATTCGAGTCCCCTCCTGCATCGAGGCATTGTTCCGGAACCCTGGACGTATGCTGCCACTGCGGTACACATACTCCACCAAAGGTCTAACCGATATCCGAATTGTTGTTGTCATACGATCACCCGTTCTGTATGTAGTGACTATACTTTATCATGAAAAGACGTGCTCAAACCAGTTGATCCGCCGATTGGACTCGCACAATCTCATATGCTATCTTGAGATAGAATGTACTTAATGAGGAGGCAGCTTCTATGTATATCTATTTGGTTCCTTCACCGATTCCGGATGCACTTGCTGCGTACCCGCATCTCACTTTGCGAAGCGAAGAGCATGTGCGTCTGGCGATTGAATCCGCAGAACGCCTGATGAATATCGAGTCTGATGATAAGGTATCCGCATATGAAGCTTTCGATGCCGCAGGCTCCTGGACTGGCGGAGGTTACGCTGTTCTCAACAATATCCCTGTCACAGAGGATGGCCGTAATGATTTCGAAGAACGGTTCAAGAATCGTGCCCGCAAGGTAGAAGACGAGCCTGGTTTTGTCGGTATTCGTGTGCTTCGTCCTCTCAAGGATGATACGTATGTCGTACTTACACTGTGGCAGTCCGAGGAACATTTCAAAGGCTGGCAGGAATCCCAAGCCTATAGTCACGCTCACCGAAACCGCAGTACAAGCGAAGGGCTGACTGCACAGAAGCCCACCATGTTCCCCAGACCTTCTTACGTCACAACGTACACTATTGAATAACGGATTGATCCGCATCCGGCTTTTATCGCAGTAGCCCATGCTTTCTCTAACCTCTTCCTGCGTGGAAGAGGTTTTTTGCCGTCAATGGTGGAAGGCTTTGATTTTTGACACAGCCTTGCCGAGATAGGATAATACTTGTTAAATGAAACTTCGGAAGGGAAGGCGGTACCTTGTCACGCAGTTCACTCACCCGATTTCTAAGCGGACCTTTTATATTCTTTACCATCATCATGATGATCAAAAGCTCATTGGCCTGGATTGTTATCTTCGATGACATTCCTGTCTGGAAACCTTTGCTGACCGAATTGCCTCTCATCTGGATCGGCTTCTGTCTAATTGAGTGGTTTGCCACCAAGCGGCGGATGTGGATGTATCTTGCCATGAATTTGCTGCTTTCAGGCATTTTCTTTGCAGCCATCATGTACTACAAATATTATGGTGTAATCGTTAACTATCACGCGCTGGCACAGGTAAATCAGGTGACTTCGGTCAAGAGCAGCATGTTCTCTTTGCTGGATCCCTATTATTTGTTTATTTTTGCAGATGTTCTGATCATTGGGGGGATACTCGTTCGTCGTCGGATCAAGCTGGGGAGTACAGAACGACCAAATCGCATTCCACTTGAACGACATGCCAGAAGACGGGTTGCTTCGGTCATTTTGACCTTGTCCATGATCCTGTGCATGCTTAACATATATCCCAATCGGGCTAGCATGAGTGAGCTTACACAAGCAGAACAGATGGGCATTCTTGGTTACGAGGCGTATACCATTCTGGATCGACCTGAGGATCTTGTGCCCATTGCACACATTGATCAGGCTGAAATTGACCAACTGAAGCAAACGACCGAATTTCCTGCGATTGTGGAACAGGGTGCAGCGAGCGGACGCAACGTGATTATGTTGCAGATGGAATCGTTTCAGAACTTTCTGATTGGATTAGAGGTGGATGGACAAGAGATCACGCCCAACCTGAATGAATTGGCTAGAAAGAGCCTGTATTTTCCGAACTTTTATCAGCAAGTGGGACAAGGAAATACATCAGACGCAGAATTCGTTGTGAATACATCGTTCTACACCCCGCCGAACGGGGCAGCAACAACTGTATATGCGGATAAAGCGCTGCCGAGTCTACCCAAGTTGATGTCAGCAAACGGATATCAGACAGCCACATTCCATACAAATGATGTTCGTTTCTGGAATCGGGATCAGTTATACAAGGCACTTGGATTCGACCAGTATTATGATATTGATTATTTCGGCGCACAGGATTCAATCGCCTTTTCGGCCTCGGATGAAGTGCTATATTCCAAAACACTGGATAAGCTGGAATCCATGCAGTCTTCGGGCAATCCCTTCTATGCCCATATCATCTCTATGTCAGCCCACCACCCGTACACTTTGCCTAAAAACAAGGTGAAGCTGACGCTGCCAGAACGTTACAAGGATACGTTGCCCGGTGATTATTTGATATCACAGCATTATGCGGATGAGGCAGTTGGACAGTTGATTGCTGGATTGAAAGAACGGAGATTATGGGAAAATAGCGTGTTCGTCTTGTACGGGGATCACCTGGGGCTTCCCATCTACTCACTGGATCGGGATGACAAAGTCCTTATGAAAGAGTTGTATGGCCGGGAATACACATCAGCAGATATGATTAATATTCCGCTCATAATCTCCGCCCCGGGCGTTACCCCGGGTGTGCAGCTGGAACAGATCGGAGGTCAGGTGGACATTCTGCCAACGATTGCGGGACTCACCGGCGTATCATTGGAGGACCAATTACACTTCGGACAGGATTTGTTGCGTGAAGGCGGAAATCTTCTACCCGAAAGATATTACCTTCCTTCCGGGTCGGTTCTAAACGATGCTTCTCTCTTCATACCGGCGAAAGGATACGGGGACGGAGCGCATTATTCCCTAGCTGATGCGGGCAGACAGGATTCCGGTCAACAGCAGATGAATATTCCTTTGGAAGAGACGCCGCAGATTTCAGCGGGCAAGGTACCTCCAGCAATAGTTACATCCAGTAACAGTGAGGTTTCTTCTTCACGGTTTATAACGAAGGATCAATATGATCGAGCATTGGATCTTGCACACTTGTCCAACAGTTATTTGAGCCAGCTACCGGATCGAAAGGCTACACCATAATTATCTTTCACTCGAACTCATCATGCGGCGACCTTCCTCTCTTACATAGACGGAGACGGAATGGTCGCTATTTATCTGTACAGAGCCAGACTAGTTGCCTATCCATTCGTGAGCAGACCATCAAAGAGCCAGTTGCCTTCCTCAGAACGAATGAAATAGAAATCCAATGCACCATTTCCATCAGACCATACTGTAGCCATATGTAAAATGACACGATCTGAATCCAGCGGATTAAATCCACGGTACTCCATATTATTCAGGCTAACGTTATGCAGAAAAGGGACTTCGTAATCACCCTGTTCCAGTTTTGAACTAATGATATTGTTATGCTGTGATATTTCTATGTTCGGTGAAGACACCGATTCAAGATATGTATAGTTATTGGATTGCATTGCCGCTATCAGTTTAAACGTGATGTTCAGCGTTTCTCTTAAACTTTCTATTTCTTCCTGCTTTTTTATGTCTTGTTCGTCTTTTTCCTTCTGGTTGTTCCGTACCTGCTCCTTCAGCAGTTCATTTTCCTTCCGAATTTGTTCGGTATCTATGGCTTCCTTGCATTCATTCTCCTGTACATCTGGTAGTGAAGCATCGTCACTTGGACTGCAGGCTGTTACAAATAAAACGAGCATCCATATCAACAAGATTCTGTATTTTCTCATCTGATCCCCTCCTTAATAAAAACGAAAATAACCATATATCCTCCATTTTTATGGTAACATATCCCATATAAAAGAAAAGAGTATCTTGTTCGTTCTGAACAATAAACCCAAAAAGACCCGAACCCGGTTAGTCCAGGTTCGGGTCTTTCAACTGATTACAACGGCAGTAGCGCAACAGACTTACGAGCAGTCAATTGTTCTACCATGGCAAGCCATTCCTGCGGTTTGTTCGGTAGCACCGCATAATACCGATTCAGGAAATCAGCCACCAGACTGGCTGGCAATTCACCGAGGGACTCATCGCCTGGCATAAAGCACAGATCCAATCCGCCAACCGCTTCCCCGTCCCCTTGCCAGGATGGATGAACATACGGGAAGTCCAGACGCTGGTATCCGAGATGGGACAGCACTTCACGACGGACATATGGGTCCATCGGCTTGATTCCGCCAAACTCATGATCCTGACTCAGATAAGGGTTATAGATTTCGGCAAACATGCCGAACAATTCTTTCCCGTTGGCTGCGGCCAACTTCTGCAGATCCCGCTTGCGGTGATTCGCCAGGAAACTGCCGATGCCCAGACCTTCACGCCCAATAATCGTAAAGTCCGTCATGGCTACGTTCCAATCCTCGTAATAACGGTACTCTGTCGCGCCAACGACTTGTCCTTCATGGACAGCCACGAACACCCGAATACCCGGATCTTCCAGCGGTTCTTCCCACAGGGGGAAGTCCAGCACTTCCTCCCGCGGGAAAATTTCCTGCATCAGCTTGTGCATTTGAGCAAATAATGGATCTTTAATGGATGTAATACGTGTGAATTCCATGCATGTATGCCTCCTTGTGTTGGATGTGTATTTTAATCATTCGTGTATATAGTTCGTTGAAAATTGGGCTTGATCTGTAATTGTGATCGCTATAACTTCTGCGGTTTGAAAGTTCAAGACAGCAACCTTTATCGAAATGGATTTCGCCACTCCATCAAGGCAGCATAATTGCAGGATTCTTCATCATCCAGATAGTCTGCGGTTACACCTACTGGCATGCGGCCGCAACGAAGCAGGAACGATATCACCGGATCATGCTTTTCCCCAACAGCCACTTGGTCCAGATATTCCTGCGCAGACAGTTGCTCTGCAACCAGATGATAACCTGGCATTCTGCCCGCACCGAGTAACCGATCCATCCCCTGTGCAATTACCAGGTGGTACATCGCCTGCATCATCAACTGAGCCAATCCCCACTTGCGGTACTTCGGACGGACACAGAGATCGACAATATACAGCGTGTTGCCATCCGGCTGATGGTTACGAATATAACCGTCATCTGTGACTTCGGCCCAGGTATGACTTGCTGGATGTACAGGGTCCCAATGCATCCGTAGCGAAGTCATTGAGCCAGCCAATTCTCCATCGACTTCAATACAGATGGCACCCTCCGGGTAATGCTGCACATGACTGGTGAGCTGCTCGTGACTCCAGAGCAGCTCTTCCGGATAAGGAGGAGGGAAACTCTCCGCCTGAATGCGAATAAGTTCCTCAAAGTCGGCTGCAATGTAATTGCGGACGACCACTTTTACCCTTTTACCATTCCGCTCCGGGTCGGTGATCAGCATTTCTTTCGTATACATGTTGCCGGATCGCCCCTTTCCCACTGACAAATGAATTCTGATAGATGTTTCGATGTCTTGTTCATTTATAAATGGAGTCGCCTACTCCCAATCGGTATATAGATCGGTACGGCGGTCACGCCAGGTCGTTACCGATCCACGTTCGCGTACCTCATACAACAAGTCCAGATCCAGATCGGCGGTCACGATCATATCGTTGTTAAGCTCACCCTCGGCCAGAATGCCACGTGGCGGGAACGGAATATCATTCGGCGTAATTATTGCAGCTTGTCCATAGTTGGCACGCATGAAATCAACCGTCGGCAAGTTACCCACCGTTCCGGTTAACACAACATACACCTGATTCTCCACTGCGCGGGCATGACTCGTATAACGCACACGGTAGAAGCCATGACGATCGTCCGTACAGGAAGGACAGAAGATCACGTCTGCGCCTTTGGCTTTGGCCATGCGCACAATTTCCGGGAATTCAATATCGTAACAGGTCAGCATGGCAATACGGCCTTTATCCGTATCGAACACTTCAAGTCCATTCCCCGGAGCCATATTCCATTCCTGAACTTCGGTTGGTGTAATGTGAATCTTGTCCTGGCGCGCGATGCGACCATCCGGGTAGAACATGTGGGCTGTATTATACAGCTTCCCCTCACGTCGAATGACGTGGGTTCCCCCGATGACATGCATACCGTACTTGGCAGCAAGTGACGTGAACAATTTTTCATATTGCTCCGTAAAGTTCGGCAGATCCTCAATGGTCAGTGCATTGCCTTGTTCGTCCCCAATGGACATTAATTGCGTTGTGAAAAATTCCGGGAACAGCACAAATTCAGTTCCATATTCACTTGCTGTCCGTATGTAATGCTCCGCCTGAGCGGCGAACTGCTCAAACGAGCTGATTGTGTGCAATTGGTATTGTACAGCGGATACCCGCAGTTTCATGTTCATACACCTCCACCATAATTATGCTTCCATTGTAACAACGATCCGGGGTCAACAAAAGAGTATTTACACTGGGCACTACAACCACAGAATAACCTTCCGATCGCTCCCTTACTCACCCAGCATCGACTGTGTGAACGCGATCCATTCTCTCGTGGCAAAAGACAGATAGCGGTCCTTCCGCCAAATCATGCCGAGCTGCCATGGAATCACCGGTTCTACCACGGGTATAATGCGCACGCGCATGTGGTCCACCTCACGACAGATCGTTTCCGGCAGTAAAGCTACACCCAGATTGGCGGCAACCATGGCGCTGAGCAGATCCCACTGAGAGCTCTCATACACCACCCTCGGCTGGAACCCCGCATGCTGGCAGGCCACAATAATCCGATCATGCAACGCAAAATCCTCCCGGAACAACACAAAGGCGTCATTTTCGAGTTCATGCAGCGCAACCGACTCTTTACCCGCAAGTGGATGTGAAGGGTGCACAAGCAGATTCAATTTCTCTTTCACAAAAACAAAATGATCCAACAGCTCGTCCACGGTTGGCAGTACGGCAACGCCAATATCCAGTGCACCGCTAATCACATCGGCCTCCACTTTTTTGGCCCCATCCTCAAATAGCTGAATGGTCACCTGCGGGTAGGCTTTGTGAAATTCGCCGATGATCATGGGGAAAAAGCTGGACCCCACCATCGGTGGCAAGCCAATGCGAAGATGGCCTTTCTTCAAGTTCATCAGATCGTCCAGTTCGGATGACAGATTGCGGAATGATTTTTCAATCTCAAGCGCCTGCCGAAAAAAAACATGGCCTGCATCGGTCAGTTCAACTTTCTTCCCATAACGGTCAAGTAACGTGATACCCAATTCCTCTTCAAGACTCTTGACCGTCTTACTGATGGTAGGCTGGGTGATATACAGTACTTCAGCGGCTTTGGTGAAGCTTTGCTGTCGGGCAACTTCCAGAAAATATTGCAAATGGCGGATATCCATCGTTGATCCCCACCTCTCATAGATAAATGGAATAGTAAACATTCTTAATATGCATTTTACTCATGAAAGAATGCCATGTAAAATTTATGATATCAAATGAAACATTTTCAAAAAAAATAAACGATAACGTTGATGATACAAGGAGGGATTGAAGTGAAAAAATGGGGCCTTGGCATTGCGCAGGTTGCGCTATTAATGGTTTTTTCACTACTTATGGACCTGCTGGCCCGTACTCTCCATCTTCCTGTACCGGGTTCGATTCTCGGTATGGTTGTGCTATTCATTCTGCTTCAGACTCGTGTCGTGAAGCTGCGCTGGATTGAAGTTGGAGCTGCATGGCTGCTTGGAGAACTACTATTATTCTTCATCCCGTCGGCCGTTGGCATCATGAACTATATGCCCATGTTGGAGCATGACGGATTGCAGATTTTATTCATCGTACTACTAAGCACATTTCTGGTCATGTCCTGCACAGGACTCGTTGCTACACGAATTGCGAAACGAAAGGAGCGTCACACCGGATGATTGGATTTCTCTGCCTGTTGTTAACCGTCGGGATCTATGCAGTAGCCAAACGAATGTATCGTAATCTGCCAAAAGTGTATCTATCTCCGTTGCTCATTACGCCGCTGCTTGTCGTCGGCATATTGCTCGCAACAGGAACGGATTATACCACGTATAGCAGTGGTGGCAAATGGCTGAGTCTGTTACTTCAACCGGCCACCGTGGCTTTTGCTGTACCGCTCTATACCTTTTTCCATGTACTCAAAAAACATATTTCCGAGATTGTCTTCAGTGTCATGACCGGATCGGTTGTTGCCGTGCTGTCTTCTGCCCTGCTTGCCAAATGGCTGCAACTGGATTCAGGCCTGATCCATAGCTTGATTCCGCGTTCCATTACCACTCCAATTGCGATGAACGTATCCGCAACGATTGGGGGAATTCCGGCAATTACCGCGGTTTTTGTCATTATGACCGGTCTGCTCGGAGTAATTATGGGCCCTTCTATTGTTAAAATGCTGCGCATTGACGGTGAGATTGCACGAGGCACACTGTTTGGAACCGGTGCCCATGGCACAGGAACATCCAAAGCGTTTGAACTGAGTTCCCTGACAGGTACCATCTCCAGCATCTCCATGGTGCTCGCCGCATTATTCACTTTAGCCGTTGCACCGATCCTTTCCAAACTTATTTTCCCATAATAGATGGAATTATCCCACTTTTTTGAAATATTATTGTTGTATTAAAGCCCTTTCTTCCTTACAATAAGGACAGGTTTTAATTGTGAATATTGCGGGGGAGATGCGATGAAAAGAACCGGAATGAAGAGATCTCTGGACCGTCTTGGACGAATTGTCCTTCCCAAAGAAATGCGGGATACGATGGAAATCCATATCGGCGATCCGCTTGAGTTTTTCATTGAAGGGAAAGAGTTGATTTTACGAAAGTACAAATCAACATTATGTATTTTTTGCGGTGACGTGGATACGGAAATGTATTTCAAAGAACAATTCATCTGCCGGACTTGTGCAATTCAATTAAAACACCCGGATGACTCTCCCGATTGGTTCGTACCTCAGAACAAACAGGCTCCTGCACCCGTGGAGCGTCCTGCTTCCAAATCCGCCTCTGTCTCATCTCCCGCTAGGGAAGAAGGGACCACAGCTGACAACCAAGAATATCCAGATTTGCGACCGAAAACGGCACGCATGCTGCAACAGATGAAAGAAATTGTTGAACAGAATCCTGGTTTGGCTCAACAGCAAATTGCGGAAAAGCTTGGCATCAGCCAAGGACGCGTCTCTCAATTAAAAAAGTTACTATAATCAAATGGCATTCGATCATTTATAGTCAGAAGACCTTCCAACTCAGGAAGTCCCGCTGCAAGAGAACCCGTTGTTTTTCGTGGGTTCTTCTTTTTTTTATATTCATATCGTAAAGGAAGGAGTCTTATGGATAAAATTCTGTATTTATCACAGTTCGACCTCATGTCCTGTTTGTCCGAGGCAGATCTGATTGAGATGGATGCGATGACTTCCATCACGACCATAGCTAAAAACAGACTGATCCAGACACCCGATACATTTACGGAGGGTTTCTATTTTGTAAAACGGGGAAAGGTTCGTTTATATACATTGAACCCGGAGGGCAAGCAGTTCACGCTCGATATGTTGACGGAAGGTAACGTATTTGGAGAGATGAACGGAATCTCACTCGGAACACGTGCCGTTTATATTGAAACGATGGAGGCGTGTGACATTTGCCTGATGGACAAGCCCCGTTTTGAGCAGTTTCTGATTGAACATCCACAATTTATGATGAGACTGATGAATCTGCTAAGCGATCGGATCAAGCGAA
Source organism: Priestia sp. FSL H7-0729 (assembly GCF_038005685.1). Lineage (NCBI taxonomy): Bacteria > Bacillati > Bacillota > Bacilli > Caryophanales > Bacillaceae > Priestia > Priestia sp. FSL H7-0729. The sequence continues at coordinate 29,591 of NZ_JBBOTQ010000015.1, read as the reverse complement.
TGAGCGAGTTGACACAGACGCTCGCACTCGGAAACCTGCATGAAAAGGTGATACACAATCTCTTTCGGCTGGCTGAACAGATGGGGTCGATCGAAGAAGATGAGTACTGCCGGATTCAACTCGCACTTACCCATCAGGAGATTGCCTGGATGGCGGGAGCCACACGGGAATCGGTCACCGTGGCCATGCAAGAGTTAGCAAGAGCAGGTCGTATTCGCACAGGATTCAAATCAGTCTCCCTTCATCGTGACGAAATCGCTACCCTTCGGAGCATCACTTCCCAGTTGTAAGCTGCCTTACATCCCTGTTCTCCGACAAGTTGTATTGTATAACGCATAAGTCTATACAACCAAGGAGGAGTATACCGTTGGATGCTAAATCAGATCTGTTGATCCCTGAAGCCATTCTTCTTCGCAAAGGTGCCCGTAAAGCAGCGGAAATCCCAGAGCACATCCGCAATGGGCTACAAGCAGGACAGATCGAATCGGTCAATCTGACCGAATGGCTGGCAGTAGATCATGTTTTTCTTTTTCAGAAGGTTACCCATGAATGGGGAATGGATGCTGAAACGATAGAAATTATGGAGCAATTAAAACAGATGAATGAGCATCGGATTATGAAAATCATTCCGGCCATTGGTATGCAATGGCTTAATCTGTTGAATCGTCTACCCATCTATGAACGCACGAATCTCTTTCGTTCCATTGCTGAGCATCGTTCAGACAGTGTACGCTGCTGGGCGGCTTATATTATTGGGCTGGATTCCGGTCTGGACCTGACTGAAAAGTTGGAGCATATTCGGCCCTTTGCAGCAGATCATCACTTTGGTGTGAGAGAAATCGCCTGGATGGCTGTACGGGAGTCCATCTCTGCCGAATTATCCTTAGCCCTGCAGCAGTTAATCCCATGGAGCGTTGACCCTGATCCACTGATCCGTCGCTTTGCTATAGAATCCATCAGACCTCGTGGCGTCTGGGCCAAGCATATTCAGGAGTTAAAAGAAAATCCGACCATGGCCCTTCCCTTGCTTGACGCGGTGAAATCCGATGCTCATAAGTATGTGCAAGATTCGGTAAGCAACTGGCTGAACGATGCCGGCAAAACAAATCCCGAGTGGGTCCGGCAGGTCTGTGCCACTTGGATTCAGCAGTCCGAGACCAAACATACACTGCGAATCATCACACGTGCCAAACGAAGTCTTACATAAAAAGATGACCACCGCTTATTGGCAGTGGTCATCTTCTGTATAGGCATCTTATCTCTCAATTATGCCTGAATTGTATCCATCTGACCTTCTTCTTCCGCTTCCAATCTGCGCATGCCCACAATCAGGACAATAATGTTAGCTACCAACAACACAGCCGGGAATGGAACCGCAGCATATTGTGCATAGATTATATGACTTCCCACGGCTCCAATCAGAATGAATGTCAGTATGCCAGAAGCCAGGATACGAGTCCGTGGAATCAGCAGTCCGACTGCACTAAGCAGCTCGGCAGCGCCGAGCAGATACATGGTCCATGTTGGATAAGAGAAACTTTCAAATGTCTGAATCATCATGTCTGCTCCACTAATTTTATTAAATCCCGTCATGACAAACACACCTGCAAGCACAACCAGAAAAATATAACCCAAAATTTTGTTCATATGTAGATCCTCCTGTGACAAATTATATGTTCCTACTATGTAATGCTATTTTTGCTGCACAATGTAAAAAAAGAATCTATGTAAAAGTTCCCAAAGGTCACTCTGTTTTTAATCGTTCAGTCCAGTTCCATTTTCAAAATAGTACGCGTTCATACTATACGTATTATTTATTACCAACTTACTTTTATGAAGTTAGTATATAATAATAATATAATTTCTTCAAGTAATTTTTCACCGTATGATGTATAATACATACAAAAGGTATGTTACAGTATATTTTGTAGTAACCCTCATTTCATTTACTTGAATGTTTCTACCATTCCAAGAGTGGCAGAAACCATGTCCTTTCATATACAACTGCGTAGAAAATGATCATGAATCGAGGTGAATATACGTTGAAACTGAGAAAAGCAAAAGCACCAAGTCCCTGTATGATCACTCAGGCCATAGACATCATAGGTAAGAAATGGGTACTGTTAATCATGTACCAACTGTTGTCTGGACCCAAACGGTTTACGGAGCTTGAAGCAGAGATGGCGATCAGTGGACGACTTTTATCGGAGAGATTGAAGGAAATGGAGACGGAAGGTATCGTAACCCGGCACATGTTCCCGGAGATTCCTCCTCGTGTAGAGTATGAATTAACACCCAAAGGCAGAGCCATTGAACCTGTCATTGATCAGATATACAGCTGGTCTTCCGACTGGTTGAAACAGCAGAAATCCGAGTAATCACAAAATACGCCTGAATCAGGCTGATCTGCGGATCAGTTCCCGATTCAGGCGTATTTATATTACGTTCAACTTTGATTAATGAGAGAGATGCTTCGAAGGCTGAAGCTTTACGGGCAGACCGGAATCTGCCGATGCCAATGCCGCCGTCGTAATCTCCTGTGTACGGCAGGCATCCGCATAATCGGATAGAATTCGTGAACGGTCTCCCGTACGCAGGGCGTGAATGAACGCTTCGTTCTCACGCTCGTATGGATTATGTCCTGCCGGAATCTCCAGGCCTGCCATCGCATGTGTTGCCGCACTTGGTAGAAGCAAACGTTCCGGCGTCCAATCCCACACACCTGCATCCGTGTAGAACTGGAGTCCTGCGCCGCCCTCTCCGTCAGGCAACAGACAGGTATTGGCGATACTTGCAATCGCTCCACTTTCCAGCTTGAGCGTCACATTCGCCACATCGGCAACGCTGACATGCTCATGCTTCTCATGCATGCTTCGCTGAGCTGCTACAGCATATACCTCCGTAACTTCTCCTGCACAATACCGAAGCAAATCTACAATATGTGTAGTCTGCTCAACGAATTGTCCTCCCGAACCTTCCTGACGCCGCCACCAAGCAACCCCTGGCATGCCACCCATCCAGCGGCCAAGAGCCATGCCGACCGTCTGTTCTTTCATCGCTTGCTGCAGTACCTGCGCAGCCTCCTGATAACGGAAATGGTATCCAACAGAGGTTAACAATCCGCTCTTTTGCACCTGATTCAACACCTGACGCGGAACGTCCATTCCAGTGCTCAAAGGTTTCTCCACCAGGAATGGAATACCACGACGAATTAATTCGGACTCAATCGATCCGTGAGACATCGGAGGAACACAGATGTACACCGCATCCAGCTTCTCACCATCCAGCATATGTTCAAGATCCCCGTAACCAACAGCATCATAGACTGAAGCCATCGCCTCTGCCTTTTCCAACGTTGTTCCACAGACACTCGCGACACGAACACCTTCCATCCGTGCAAGAATATCCGCATGCACCTTACTGAACCAGCCTGTTCCAATGATTCCAATCTGCAATGTCATGGATGTAATCCCCTCTCTATGTTACACGCTTACATGTTCCATTCGACTCGCAACCCTGAAATCCTGCCTCAGATTTTGCCGGATGCTTCCAGCAACAGCTGATCCAGTTCCTGTGTATGCTTGATCGCTTGCTCTTCCGACCAGTTCAAACGCCCAGCCATATAAGAGACAACCGATGCCTTATAACGACGGACCTCATCAATTCGGAAAAATAAATCTCCTGTTCTTCGTACCAAAAAGTCAGAAGGGGTTACAGCCATCTCTTCATCAATCGCATATTGTAACATCAGCAGTAGCTCCTGTGGCATGCCATGAAGCTCAGCCTTGGTACGGGGATCAGGCATTCGCTCATACAGTGCCTTCACATTGGAACCATACGTGCGAACCAGCCGCTCTGCGGCAGGTCGAGATAGCCCTAGAGCGACACCATCCTTGATTTTGCGCTCCGCGTACGATACAAATCCAGCCGAACCCCCTACGTCACCGCCCGAGATGGGCATCTTCTTCGTTACGCATGGGCCTATGGAATATCCGCTCTCCTGCTCCATCTGACGTGCGACCAGGTCAACGACCATCTCGGCCATCTTACGGTATCCGGTTAACTTGCCCCCGGCAATCGTAATGAGATTGGAATCGGAGACCCAAACTTCATCTTTACGTGAAATTTCAGAAGGATTCTTGCCTTCCTCATGAATGAGTGGACGCACACCTGCCCAGCCGGATTCCACATCCTTGGTACCAATGTGTACACTTGGAAACATGCCATTGATTGCATCAATCACATAATCACGATCCGAGTCGGAAATTTGCGGGTGTGCAGGATCATCCCGATATACGGTATCGGTCGTTCCTACATAGGTTTTGCCATCACGTGGGACAGCAAACACCATCCGACCATCTGGTGTATCAAAATAGACAGCCTGCCTCAATGGGAATCGTTCACCACCAAAGACCAAATGAATGCCTTTGGTCATCTGAAGCGTTTTACCCTGGCGTGAACCATCCAATTCCCGAAGACTATCTACCCATGGGCCGGAAGCGTTGATTACCTTGCTTGCTTTGAGCGTATAGTTCAGCCCATCGATCTGATCTATAACCTGAATACCGGTAATCTTGCCATTCTCCTTCAGAAAACCGTTTGCCTTGACGTAGTTCACTGCCAGTGCCCCATGTTTCACAGCTTCTTTCATGACCTCAATAGTGAGCCTGGCATCATCAGTCCGGTATTCCACATAGAGTCCCCCACCCAATAACCCCTGCTTCCGTAATAAAGGTTCACTATCTGACACCGCTCCAGCATTCAACATTTGGCGCCGTTCACTGCGCTTCACCCCGGCGAGCCGATCATACACCATCAGACCAATGGATGTGCTGAATCCGCCGAACGTACCTGCCGTGTAGATCGGTAACAACATTGGTTCCGGTGTGGTCACATGCGGCCCATTCTCATAAACGACAGCCCGCTCCCGTCCTACCTCCGCGACCATCTTCACTTCATATTGCTTCAGATAACGTAATCCGCCATGGACAAGTTTGGTCGAACGACTGGATGTACCAGCTGCAAAATCCTGCATTTCTACCAGCGCTGTCTTCAATCCACGTGAAGCTGCATCCAATGCAATCCCTGCGCCTGTGATTCCGCCGCCAATAATTAATACGTCAAAATGTGCATTCTCCATGCTTTGCAAATATTCGGTCCGGTGTGCTGACGAGAATGTTTCTGTCATTCTTGAACCTCCCAATTATCCCCTTGATATTTCCGCAAAAAAAACAAAAAAAGGACCACGTCATTCGCTCAGCAATTGCTGAACGGCACGTGGTCCCTCCCGATCTCCAGACATCATTTTTAACTTGTGCCTTTATCCTATCACAGATTTTTGACGGCGTGAAGTCCTGTTTTGACACATTATTCAAAAAAAATTCAAAAAGTTGTTCTGCCAAAGGATGGAATTTCAAATGAATCCACTAAACTTATTTTCTTCCTTATAGTGGATATATGGTTTTGCTTCTCCAGGAAGAATTACCCTGTAAATTGTGCATTAATTTCCACCAGTAAATATCATTTATAACATAAGTTTAGCGAAAAAGTACAAATACCCACACCGAGGAAAGTTCATTGCATTGCATTTCTTTTATTTCATTATTTTTATTTGAAGGCCATCGCTGCATTCACCGCACGCTTCCAGCCTGCATACAGTTCGGTCCGTTGTTCCTCAGCCATAACTGGACGGAAGACACGCTCCGTATTCTCATGATTGGCCAACTCATCCGCACTCGTCCAATATCCAACCGCAAGTCCTGCCAGATAAGCCGCACCGAGTGCCGTCGTTTCATTCACCGTTGGGCGTTCAACAGGAATGCCGAGAATATCACTCTGGAATTGCATCAGGAAATCATTCGCTGCCGCTCCTCCATCCACACGCAGAGCATGCACGGGAATACCGGAGTCGGATTCCATGGCCTCCAGTACATCTTTGGTCTGATACGCCAACGCCTCCAGCGTAGCACGGATAAAGTGTTCCTTCGTCGTACCTCGGGTCAGGCCAAACACCGCACCCTTAACCTCACTATCCCAATACGGACTGCCCAGTCCCACAAATGCAGGTACCATGTAAACGCCGTCTGTCGAAGGTACACGTGAAGCGTAATCCTCACTATCCTTGGAAGAGCGAAGCATTCTTAATCCGTCACGCAGCCACTGAACCGCTGAACCTGCAACAAAAATACTGCCTTCAAGCGCATATTCAACCTTGCCATTCATCCCCCAGGCAATAGTCGTAATTAGTCCGTGATCCGATTGTACCGGGTCCTCCCCCGTATTCATGAGCATGAAACAACCGGTACCATATGTATTTTTCATGCTGCCCTTGGTGTAACAGCCCTGACCAAACATCGCCGCCTGCTGATCTCCTGCCGCTCCCGCAATCGGAATCCGATGACCGAAGAAATGATACTCGGTCGTGTGTGCATACACCTCGGATGAACCTCTTACCTCCGGCAGCATGGCCTTAGGGATGTTGAGAATACCCAACAATTCATCATCCCATTGCAGATCATAGATGTTGTACATCAAGGTACGCGAGGCATTGGATATATCCGTGACGTGTGTACCCCCGCTCAGTTTCCAGATCAGCCAGCTATCAATTGTGCCAAACAGCAATTCCCCTTTCTCTGCCCGCTCCCGGGCACCAGGGACATGATCCAGGATCCATTTCACCTTCGTTCCTGAGAAGTAGGGGTCGATCAGTAATCCTGTTTTGCGGCGGAAAAGGTCCCCGAGACCTTGCATCTTCAATTCTTCACAGATATCTGCAGTCTGTCTGGACTGCCATACGACTGCATTATAGATGGGTCTGCCTGTTTCTTTGTCCCATACCACAACGGTCTCCCGCTGATTCGTAATTCCAATTCCGGCAATCTGAACGGGTTTAATTCCGCTCTCTGCCAGACATGAAGCCATCACGGCAAGAATGGAACTCCAGATTTCGTTGGCATTCTGTTCTACCCAGCCCGGTTTGGGGAAATACTGCGGGAATTCCTGCTGTGCAATGTGCACAATCTCCCCGCCCCGATTAAACAGAATAGCTCGGGAGCTGGTCGTTCCCTGATCCAGAGCCAATATATACTTTTCCATACAGATAACCTCCTGTTGTGGGTTCTTTTTACAGTGTAAGCGATTTCTCAAAGTGTCGGATCAGATCTGCATTGGATGTGGTCACTGCCGTAGCCCCGACGCCAAGCGCAAGTTCAACCTCTTCCGGTGTTCGAATCAACCCTCCTGCAATAATAGGGATACCGGTACGCACAGATACCTCCGCAATAATATGCGGAATTACGCCAGGTAGTACTTCAATATAATCCGGTTGGGTTTTGGCCAGCAAGAGATAACTTTTCTCCAATGCATGAGTGTCCAGCAGAAAAATACGTTGAATCGCTGTAACACCCTTTTGCTTGGCCTTCTGGATAACACTCGCTCGTGTAGAGATCAGTCCTGCCGGGCGAATGTGCTGACACAGATACTCTGCCGCATACTCATCATTTTTCAATCCCTGTACCAGATCTGCATGCAAAAGTATTTTTTTGTCGTACCGGCGCGCTTCGTCCATCACACTCTGAAGCTGTGCAATATGAGTTTCAAGCATTACCCCGTAGGTATAAGGGCCTTCAATCATCGCTTCAAACTGCTTCATGCTCTTTGCAGCCGGCAATATACGTTGTCCCTCAAATGGCACCTTCGTTCCTCCCGCATTCATCAGATGACTATATTGTATATTCCGTACTGTGAGAACGGCAAGACATTCGTGAATCATGAAAAGCGGATTGCTAACCTGTCATCCATGCAAAAAAAGCCGCTGTATACTTCTCCATAGCAGAGAGTACAACAACGGCTAATCAGCTTCATTGAATACGTCTATATAGAATGATTAAGCCTGCGCATGCGGAAGCATCGTCTCTGCCCCAGCCCATCCATCACTTTCTGCCAAGTGACCTGAACGGTTCACTTTCGTTTGCAGATATTTCTCGTTGAAAGCAGAGCGATCTCCCCACAGCGGAACACGTCCGCCCACATTCAATCCCGCTTCCTGCAAGGCAGCCAGCTTCCGTGGATTGTTGGTGATCAATGTAACGGGTGCAGAACGAAGCGCACGTAACACAGCAATCGCATCGTCATAATTACGAGCATCGTCCGTGAACCCGAGCTGCAAGTTTGCATCTACGGTATCCAGACCTTCTTCTTGCAAGATGTACGCCATCGCTTTGCTGAACAGACCGATGCCACGTCCCTCATGGTTCGCAAGATAGAACAGCGCACCTGCTCCATGCGCGGCGATCATTTTCATGGACTGTTCCAATTGGAAGCCGCAATCACAGCGTTTACTGCCGAAAATATCGCCTGTATGACAGATGCTATGCATCCGAATTAGCGCTTCTTGTGCTTCGGCAAAGTCACCATACACCAGAACACTGGATTGTTGACGCTCTGCCAGTTCAGCACCAGCAAGGGATTCAATTAACTCGCCGCTCTCCATCGCTTTGTCCGATTTCATCCAGCTGTACCACTGGAATGTCTTGGTTTCCCCATCGAGATTAACCGGAAGCTTAATCGGTCCCACAAGGTATATAAACTCTTTTCCACTCGGAAAAGTCTGGATTTTAGGGGCAAGCAGTTGAATAATATGTGAATTGATCATTGTCGTTCCTCCTGTTTAGGCCATCTTATATGTTGTTGATTGATTCGCATCGAAAGTGAATTTGGATCACTTGGATGTCATGTAGTACGTATCTATATTATTCTCATCATCATTAGTTACTTTATGTAAGTTAGTTTAGAATAAAAATTATAATGTGTCAAGTAACTTTTATTTTTAAAGTAACTACCCAATTTATGTTACGCAATCGTCACAAATATGTGTTTCATCTCAGGAATAATGGGTATGAGTTTATAAACTGCTCATACACTAATGTTGTAGTCCAAAGCACTTCATGCCTCGAACTTAATGATGAGGGGGTTATGCACATGATCCGCCGGAAAAGAACATGCTGGACAGCCATACTGATGGTCTGCGTCCTGCTCATAAGCGGATGCTCCATCTGGCCCGGACAGGACGATTCAGCGAACAACAAAAAGGTAACGCTTACATTATGGTACTGGAACCGTTCCATTGATGATAAGTTGATTGCCAGGGCTAAAGAAAAGTTCCCCAATATCGAACTGACAGCTCAGAAAATCGGCGGTGATTTCAAGGCAAAACTCAAAACAACACTCGCTGCACGCTCAGGTGAACCAGACATTGTGGCATTGAACGACTGGATTATGGAGCTCTTCCCCAGTGAGGACCGTTTCTATAATCTGTATGATCTCGGTGCTGGAGATATTGAAGACCAGTATCTGCCGTGGAAATGGAAGCAAGGCGTTACGCCGAGTGGACAGATGATCGGGTTCCCGATGGATACAGGACCGACCGCTCTCTTCTACCGAGAAGATCTGTTCAAGGAAGCCGGATTACCATCTGATCCTGAAGACGTTACACGTCAGATTAACAGCTGGGATGCTTATGCTGCTGCCGGAGAGAAAATTAAGGAAAAATTCGGAGGCAAGGTATTTCTGACCGATAACATTGGAAGCGTTTACAACCAAGTGTTATCGCAAGGAGCTGAACGTTATTTCCGTCCGGATGGATCATTCATCGGCATGGATTCTGCTCTGGTACGAACAAGCTGGGATACATCCATTGCTTTCAAGGAGAAGGGCCTACTTGCCAACGCAGACGGCTGGACTCCGGGCTGGAACGCAGCGATGAATAATGGTGAGATTGCCTCGTTCGTGGGTGCTGTCTGGATGAAGCAAGTGCTTCAGGAAGCCGCTCCGGATACATCCGGGAAATGGCGGGTTGCCCGGGCGCCAGGGGGAGATGGCAATAACGGAGGATCATTCCTGTCCATCCTGAAATCGAGTGAACATCCTCAGGAAGCCTTCGAACTGGTCCGCTGGCTGCAAAGCCCCGAGAATCAGTTGGAGCAGTATCAGACATTGAACCTGTTCCCTTCTGCACCAGGTGTATTTGACGACCCTGCCATGAAAGAGAAGGAACCCTTCTTCGGTGGGCAGGCGACCGGTCCTGTATTTGCCGAATCGGCACAGCAAGTGCCGGATGCTTTTTTTGGTGAAAGATACCCCTCTGTACACAACATTATTACGCGAAGGCTGAATGATATCGCGAAGCAAAATGCCAATACACAGCAGGTATGGACGGATACGGTACACCGCGTCGAGCGGGAATTGCAGCGGTGAGTAAAAGATTACAACGTTATCCTGATTACTGGTCCTGGTTTCATGTGGTCTCGTTATTCGCAAAGGAGGATTTCATATGGCTGTAACTGAACCTCGTCTTACGCCCGATCCTGGCAATACCAGACCTGATCTGGATCGGCAGAAGTCACTCTGGTCCAGAATGTGGGAGCATCGTGCACTCTATGTTGCGATATCGCCGTTTTATATTCTATTTGCCGTATTTGGCCTATTCCCGATTGGGTTCTCGCTCTATCTGGCTTTTCATAAATGGGATGGCATCGGTGTTATGACGTACAACGGGTTTAACAATTTCAAATACATGCTGACCGATGCCGAGTTCTGGCAAGCCGTAGGCAACACGTTCATGATCTGGATCTACTCAACGATTCCGATGCTCTTCTTCGCACTGATTATTGCCTTTCTATTACATGCACCATTTGTGAAGTTCCGCACCCTGTTTCGGGTCGGTTATTTCCTGCCGAACGTCACGTCCATTGTGGCGGTAGCCATTATCTTCGGTGCCTTGTTTGCCAACAACTACGGCTTTCTCAACTATCTGTTGCAGTCGGTCGGGCTACCGGTTGTGGAGTGGCTGAATGCACCATGGGGCATCAAAGTTGCGATCTCCTCCATGGTCGTCTGGCGCTGGACCGGATATAACGCCGTTATCTATCTGGCCGGGCTACAGAGTATCCCGCAGACTCTATACGAAGCAGCCAAGATTGACGGGGCATCCGCGATACAGTCCTTTTTCCGGATCACAATCCCGATGCTGCGTCCGGTCATCCTGTTCACAGTCATTACATCAACAATTGGCGGGATGCAGCTGTTCACCGAGCCACAAGTATTGGTAGGCAATGATGGCGGAGCTGGTGCGGCAGGCATGACGATTGTACTCTACCTCTACCGTGAATCCTTCATTAACAATTATTTCGGATACGGTGCTGCTGTTGGCTGGGGTATGTTCCTCATTATCGCCCTGTTCTCGATTGTGAACTGGAAGCTTGTTCAAGGCAAATCATCCTGATGTGATAAGGGGGAGCGCACATGGCGACCAAACACCTCAAATCGCTGGTGTTGTATACCGGTCTTATCGGGGGCATGCTCATATCCATGTTCCCGTTCTATTGGCTGATTGTAATGTCCACCCGGACAACGTCCGATATCTACAAGTTTCCACCGCAGCTCTGGTTCGGGGGCGAATTGTGGAATAATATTACGCGAGTGTTACAGCAGATTGATTTTTGGGGCGCCTTTCTGAATACGTTGTTTGTGTCGGGCCTTGTGACCATTCTTGTACTTTTTTTTGACTCACTGGCGGGGTTTGCGTTTGCGAAGTTTGAATTTCCCGGCAAAAAGTGGCTCTTCATCCTGCTGCTCGCGACCATGATGGTACCTTCTCAACTGTCACTGGTGCCTTCCTTTGTACTCATGGCTACGTTTGGCTGGGTCGGTTCATTCAAAGCCCTCATTATTCCAGGCATGGTTAATGCTTTCGGCATTTTCTGGATTCGTCAGTACGCGACAGAGTCGATTCCGAACGATCTGCTCGATGCAGGACGAATCGACGGCTGTAATTTTTTCCGACTGTATTGGAACGTGGCACTGCCGATTCTGCGACCTGCCTTTGCTTTCCTCGGCGCGTTCACCTTTATCGGGGTATGGAATGATTATCTGTGGCCTTTGATCGTCCTGACGGATGAACGCAAATACACGCTGCAGATTGCATTGTCTCAATTAAACGGGCTGTATAACACCGACTACGCGATGGTAATCGCAGGTACGTTGCTTGCCGTCATTCCGCTGATTGTCATGTTCCTGTTCATCAGCCGTCAGTTTATTTCGGATATTGCCGCAGGAGCGGTGAAGGATTGAAGATTGTAAAAGCATAGCGTGGTCTGATCCATTTTGATCCATCCCTCAAGTCTGATATTCTTATCTATAGTAGAAATAACAGATGCCATATAAGTTGGATGAATAGCGCCACGTGCGCGAAGGGGACAGAAAGGGCCTGAAGAAATGTAATGTTCGCATTTATAACCAAATTTCTCCCTTTGAAGAGGGGATCAAAGAAATTTGGGGATAACGGCGATCGGAAGGCTTTCTGTACCCGAAGTGTTAACGTGTAACAGCATTCTTTCACTTATATATTTAAGAAAGAGGGATGACATAATGGCTTCTTCACCCTATATGATCGGCGTAGATATCGGCACGACCTCCACAAAGGCCGTTTTGTTCGAACAGAACGGCACCATTGTGGCTCAAGGCAGTGCCGATTATCCGCTGCACACCCCCACACCTGCGATTGCGGAGCAGGATGCGGAAGATATTTTCAAAGCAGTCATTGAATCGGTCAAACAGGCGACCACCAAAGCAGGAGTTAAGCCGGACGAGATCCTATTTGTCTCGTTCAGCTCAGCCATGCACAGCATTCTGCCTGTCGATCAACACGGCACACCGCTGATGCGAGCCATGACATGGGCAGATAATCGCAGTGCCGAGTGGACCGAAGTACTCAAATCGGAGATGAATGGTCACGAAATCTATCTGAGAACAGGTACACCGATTCATCCGATGTCCCCACTCACCAAGATTATGTGGCTCACCCGGGAACAACCGGAACTGTTCCAGCAGACGCACAAATTCATATCGATGAAAGAATATGTCTTCTATAAATTATTTTCCGAATACGTCATTGATTACTCGATGGCCTCCGCCACCGGTCTCATGAATCTGGAGAAACTCGACTGGGATGCAGAAGCGCTGCATGTGGCGGGCATTACCCCCGAACACCTGTCCCGATTGGTTCCAACCACTCACGTGCTCAAACATGGATTGCACCCGGAGTACGCCAAGGAGATGGGCATTGCGTTCACCACACCGTTTGTTATCGGGGCAAGTGATGGCGTGCTCTCCAATCTGGGCGTGAACGCCATTGATCCAGGCGTTGTAGCCGTGACCATCGGTACTAGTGGAGCGATTCGTACGGTCGTGGACAAACCGGTGACCGATCCGAAAGGACGTTTCTTCTGTTACGCACTCACCGAGGATGCATGGGTCATTGGCGGACCAGTGAACAATGGCGGTGTTATTTTCCGCTGGATTCGGGACGAGTTTGCGGCTTCCGAGGTAGAGACCGCGAAACGACTTGGCATTGATCCGTATGAAGTGCTCACTCGTGTCGCCGAAAATGTACCTCCGGGTTCGGAAGGGCTCTTGTTCCATCCGTACATGACAGGTGAGCGGGCTCCGCTCTGGAATCCGAATGCACGTGGCTCGTTCTTCGGTCTGACGCTGCATCATAAGAAGGAACATATGATTCGCGCAGCGCTCGAAGGTGTATTGTTCAACCTGTACACGGTTATGTTGGCGATTGAAGAAAAGATCGGTCGTCCGAAAAAAATCCAGGCCACAGGCGGCTTCGCCCGCTCCGAGTTGTGGCGGCAAATGATGGCTGATATTTTCGACCAGGATGTCATCATCCCCGAAAGTATTGAAAGCTCCTGCCTCGGCGCAGCCGTACTGGGCTTGTACGCCCTGGGTCGCATCGATTCTCTGAGTGCCGTATCCGGCATGATCGGATCAACACACCGGCACCAGCCTGATCCGGAAAGTGTCCGCGTCTACCGGGAACTGCTGCCGATCTTCATCCGCATCTCCCGTAAGTTTGAAGAAGAGTATGCAGATATCGCTGCTTTTCAGAACAAGACGATGCAAGGGTAGGAAAGGCGTGAAGATAACCGGAGAATGGGGCGTTTTAGGTTTTGAGGATTGGGGTTTGATTGTTGGGTTAGGTCTGGGGGTTGGGTTGGGATTGGAGATTTGGAGCGTTTGAGGATGGAGCGGAGTTAAAAGCCTGAATGTTACACGTTGGAGAGTCAAAACGTTGAACACGGAGCAGCTAACGAATCGTAAACGTCTTATTTGCAGCTTTTAGCGTGTTTTCAAAATCTAACGAATCTGAGACACCTTATATCAGCTTACATGGGCGCAAAACTACTCTAGAACCTCATATGTTGAGCATTAACGTGTCTGTGATTCGTTAGAATTTTGATTTTGCGAAATACCCTCCAATAGCGCGTCTCAGGTTCGTTACATTGAAAGAACATCGTTTCCATGCAACACCTCTCCTGTTCGTTAGAATTGCCAGACCTCGCTACTACACAGCGAGTCACCAACTCCTTAGCTACATCCGGATCAAATTAACATTAGACTATTTACATTGGACTCTAACGATTATGTTTTTATGCACGTTCTTGAGGACCGTCCCGCCATGTTTAGGACATGCGGGACGGTCTATTTCATGCACAGTTTTTCAGGTACATATTTTCATGTACAGTGTGTTAGTACATCCATTTCCCTGTAGAAACTGTGCGATTAGAGTGGTGAATCCCTCGTCCTCATGCCTTTTAATGAACTAAAAATGCTAGAGAAAAAAGCCCACAGCGAGGAAACTGTGGAGCTAAAGTTGGGTATCATTTTAGTGATTCATATTTCTGAATTTTCATTCTTCAAACTGAAATCCCCAGATTTTAATTACTGATTATACTTGCTGAATGCATCCTGATCAGCCTGTACATTCTCCAGATACACGATCTGACCTGCCTCATTCACACGCGCGATGTCAATGCCTGCTTTGGCATATACCGTGCCGTCTGCCGCTTGTCCGCATACCGCCCAGTTGGTTTGATAGCTGCCGTCAGGCTGTTGCACCCACGCGTCCCACATATGTTTTACGTCCTTATTGTACTCATAGAAAGCCTTCATAAAACCATCGAACCCTGTTCGGCTGGTGCCGTTAAGCACAATCTCTGCGTCCGGTGTAAACAGGGACAACAAATCTTCCATGGCGCGCACGTCTGTACGTGAAGCATCAAATAAACGGAAATAGTTGTTCAACATTGTAGTGGTATTTGTAGTACTCATTTATATTCCTCCTAGAATAAAAAGCCGATTTCCAATCTTTCAGTTCGAATATTTTCGAACTAACTGAAAAGAAATGTATCACACTTCCTATACTGCCCGCAAGAAATATATAAGTTGAGACCGACTTTTACACTAAAACGGAGAGTGCAGAACCAATCTGAAGAAGCGAAGCGTGCGCATTTATCACCGGATTTTTCCCTTGGACCAAGGGAATAAAGAAAATCTGGGGATAAGAGCGATCGAAAGATGGTACTGCAATCGGAGTAAACAAGTGTAATAGTTACAGTTCAACTTCTATAGTTCGATTTTTTTCAAACATTGAAAGAGAAAGCCGAATATGCTAACGTCATAGATATGAGAACTCCAACGATACCTATGGCTTCGGAATTAAAGCTGACCACGGTCTGCAACGCACTCGGTGATCCGATCCGCATGAAAATTGCACACTGTCTGGCCAGCTCTGGCGAGAAAAACTGTTCCGCCTTCGAAGTAGACCATATTTCCAAATCCACGTTGTCCCATCACATCAAAATTTTACGTGAAGCTGGCGTGATCCAGCCGCGCATTGAAGGTAAACAGCACTTTTATTCCCTACGAAAGGAAGAGCTAAACGTTCGTTTCCCAGGCCTCGTCGAGATGATTCTGAATACAACCGAGGAATACGCACAGTAAAGTAAGCAGGTCTGGGATCGATTGAAGAACCACATTTATCATGATGGTATATCCATAAAGGAGGCTAACCATATGGACAAGAAAGCGGCAAAGATACTGCTGAGCACATTCTGGGGAGGTGGCGGTTGGAAAACAACTTCCGCACCCTTCTCTGGGGATGAATTTGAGTATGCCAAAAGCAAAGGGGTTATGTTCGACCCACTCACGATCACGCATGACGAGATAGTTCAGCGTCTATACGACATGCATCAGGATAGCTCGCTCAAGGAGCGGGTAATTACGGCCTTTTTACATAGTCTGTCCACCAAAAAAGTCTATCTGCGCAGCGCATTATCCAGCTGGGCTTTAACATCGAACATGCCTCTGCATACCTATGCGGAACGCCCTGCCCTTCACCCTAACACCAGTGCCTGCGGGGATTGTAATTACCTGCGCTTGCAGTCAGACAAAGAATATTTCAATGTCGACTTGAACGTCCTGAATTTTGAACGAATCAAGTGGGGCGGCGTACGTCATGGTTGGTTACTCTACTGCCTGATGGATCTGGAATTACTGCTACAGGACAGCGATACAAGATATGAAGTTACCCCTGAAGATCAAGCGATCCTTGTCAATCTGCTTGAAGCAGCTCAGACGGAAGACCCTAAAGACAGTGCTCGTTCACTCGAGAAAAAGTGGAAAGATCTCTTGCCTTCCAGCAAACAGGAACGGGATGCCCTGCTGGAAATCTGGGCGGCAGCCGGCATACTGGTTCCTGGGGACAAACCGAGGAAAGGCAAAGGGGGTTCCGGTGATTTTGTCTTTGCAGCAACCTGGCAAGGTGATGATGGCTATCATGCAGAAACTGTAAATCATTATTTCGACTCCTATCTTCCTCAAATACGATAAAACCTGAACTTTTGCTCACTTTTGCATACGTCTGGTTACAATAATGACATCGACAGATTTCCTGTTTAACTCGTATAATAAGGGGAAATGGGTAGATGGGAGTGAAACAAGCGAGTTTATGGTATACATACTGGCTTTTATAGTGTCTTTTGCTGTCGTGGTTTTGCTTATTCCGCCGCTTGGTCGACTGGCTCACCGGCTCGATTTTGTGGACAAGCCTCGGGAGGATGTGGAGCGTAAGCTGCACAGGCAACCGATCCCGCTCACGGCGAGTTACGCGATATTTACTGGATTTTTCCTGACATACATTGCTTTGACCAAAGAAATCACTTGGGAAACAGCGGCTCTGGTCGCTGGTGGTATGCTTCTGCTCACGATTGGTACCGTCGACGACTGGTACAAAACGAAAGGCAAAGATTTTCCTGCCTTGCCCAAGATGCTCGTACAAGTCTCTGCAGCAGTGCTCGTATTCGCTTCAGGCATAGCGTTCACCGGATTCGTGAATCCCTTCAACGCGGAATATGTCATGCTTCCGATCTGGCTGCAATTCATTCTCACGATCCTATGGATCTTTGGGGTGACAACCGTCATCAACTTCTCGGACGGCATGGACGGACTAGCCGGCGGACTATCGGCCATCTCGGCGATTACTTTGTTCATTGTGGCCCTTGCCAAAGGTCAAAGTGATTCCGCACTCATGTCGATCATTCTTGTCGGTGTGACGATCGGTTATCTGAAGTACAACAAAGCTCCTGCCAAAGTGTTCATGGGTGATGCAGGCGCAACGTTCCTTGGCTTCATTCTGGCGGTTATCGCTCTGGATGGTGCATTCAAACAAGCGACCATGTTGTCCATCTTCATTCCAATTCTCGCGCTTGGTGTACCGATCTTCGACAATATCTTTGTCGTGATCAAACGCTTCATTCAAGGTAAAGCAATCTACCAGGCTGATGCGAGTCAAGCCCATTATCGGTTGCTGCGTGCCGGATTGAATCACAAACAGGTTGTTGCTGTGCTCTATCTCGTCAGCACTTGTCTGTGCCTTTCCTCCATTATCTTGATGTTAGTAGAGATGTAAGTATCCGCTACGAAAGCGGTCATATCGGAATGTAAAAATAGACGAGTCCAAGATTTCTTGGCTCGTCTATTTTTTATGCTTATATGGTTAAGTGCTCATTCCGCACTTATTCGGTGTTATTCGCTAAATTGATAATTCATATATAGGTTCAGTTCAGCTCAATCATCTGGGCTGGTATGCAACATCCACACGTCTTGAGCCGCAGGCCCTCACAGGCTCACACTTATCTCGAGGCTACCGGCGGCAACGGTTGTTCTTGTTGCTGCCGCCCCGTCCATCCCGGCTGATCAAGTTCAATGAGACGGCGGTATCGCTCTTCCCCAGCCAGCAGTTGTTCGTGAGAACCCTGCATGGCAATCTGTCCATTTTCCATAAAAATAAGTTCGTCCATCTGTTCCGCACCAATTAGGTGATGGGTGACCCAGATCATCGTTTTGCCTTGCAAGCTGTCCAATATGGTGCGCATCAGTTCACGTTCCGTCACGGGATCAAGCCCCACGGTTGGTTCATCAAATATCACAACAGGTGTCTCCCGGAGCAGGACTCGGGCAAGTGCAATTCGTTGTCTTTCCCCGCCGGAGAAACGCAGACCTGTCTCCAGCATCGGCGTATCGTATCCCTGCGGCAAAGTTTCGATCAGACCGGATAAACCGACTTGCTCAGCTACATGCCTGATCTCCTCATCCGTTGCATGTGGACGACCAATCCGTAAATTATTGGCTACCGTGGTATCGAACAGGTGTGGACTCTGGTTCAGCACCGCGATGACATCAGGCACACTTTCGCCCAGAGTCTGCACAGGCAGATCATTGATCAGAACTTTCCCCGCAGACGGAAGTAAGGCTCCCTGAATCAGCTTCAACAAGGTAGATTTACCGCCACCACTTCGCCCAAGGATAGCTAATCGTTTGCCTTGCGGCAAATGAAGGGAGATATTCTGCACAGCGTAAGGATCATCCGGTGCATAGCGATAACTAACACGATTGATCTCGATATCTGCTCTTAGTTTGGGCGGAATGCGAAGACGAATTCGTCTGTCCGAGTCACCCGTTCCAACAACATCACCCACTCCACTCTGCACCGACAGATCCGATTCTCCTTCCAACTGTTTCAACCGTTCCAGCGATTCCCGGTAGTGTGGAAGGTGCTCCACAGCATCCCCTACTGGCAAAAGTGATTCCGTAAGCGGAAATAACACCAGCACAAAAGCAGCGATCATCACGGCAGGTAATTGCCCGACCGAAGCGGCGTTCCCAGCCCATACTGTAACCGATATGACCATTAAACCAATGATACACTGGGCCATCAGATCACGCCAGCGTGTCCAGCGCCGCAACTTGCGGCGAACCGTGTCGACCTGTTCTTCCGCCTCTTCCTGTTGCTGAACAAATTCAGCTGCTCGTCCACTTGCAAGCCAGTCTCCCAGTCCAAGCACACCGTCAGTCAGACGGGTATACAACCTGCTATTTTCCTTTTTCAGCCGCACACGCCATTTCCACGTCACTTTCAGGGAAATCGCAGGTAGCGCGGCAACGAGAAATAACATATACAGGCCCATCCACAGCGCGAATCCCAGATCCACACTGCCAAAAGCAATCACAGCCCCGCCGTACATCACAAGCGCAGTAACAGCAGGAAAGACGGTACGAAGATAGATATCCTGCAGCCGCTCCACATCATCGGCGAGTGCTCCGAGCACATCTCCGGTCTGCATACGAGAACGCAGGAATAGCGCCTGCGGCTCCAGAATGCGATATAACTTCACCCGCTGATCGGCCAACACACGCAGTACGGCATCATGTCCTGCCAATCGTTCGATATATCGAAAGACAGCGCGGAATATCCCAAATGCACGTACACCAACAATAGGGACATATACCATCAGAATATTTTCAGGACGCAGCGCAGACTTGGAGATCAAAAATCCGGAGGTAAACAGCAGCAGTACCGCACACAGTGCAGCACAAGTGCCTAGCGCAATGACTGCGATGAATCTCCAACGGTACTGTGCCACATACGGATCAATCCAGCTATTTTTTTCTTTGCCGTTACGGACAGTCTCCATATGTTCATATCCGGACTTCATGTTATATCGCCTCCATCTGGGCCTGAATCATCTGATAATATACACCTTGCCTTGCCAGCAGTTCCTGATGCGTTCCTGTCTCCGCCACCGTGCCGCCATCCATGACAATAATTCGATCCATATGCGGCATCCAGTGTAGACGATGGGTAGCCAAAAATACAAGTTTGCCATCAAACAGCGGAAGCATCGTCTGTTTCAGCTCATACTCTGTTTCCACATCCAGATGTGCTGTCGGTTCATCGAGCAGCAGGATGTTTCGTTTACTCAGCAAAGCTCTTGCCAGTGCCACCCGTTGCTCCTGCCCACCACTGAGCTGTCGACCGCCAGCCCCAATGAGCTCATGCAAGCCACCAGATAATGAGTCCAGAAGCTTGGTTAATCCGGCAGCGCTAACTGCTTTGGCTACTTCTGCATCCGAAGCCTCCGGCATGTAGAAACGAACGTTATCGGCCAGACTTCCACTAAAGATATACGGATGCTGCGGGATCGCTGCCGTCTGTCTTCGCCAGGATTCAAGCATATCCGGTGTCACCGGCTGCCCGTTGGCTAATACCTGGCCTGAAGTAGGCAGCTGAAATCCAGCCAATACATCAATTAACGTGGACTTGCCTGCTCCGCTGGCGCCAATAATACCGATTTTGCCAAGACCTGTGATCTGGAAGGTAACATCTTTTAACGAATAAGGACCTTCATCATCATGCTGTACCTGTACATCCGTTAGTGCCAATCTGCTATTCTCATTCCATGAGTTCACCGCGGAAGAAGAAGAAACATGTTCAGGAGTAGCAGAAACAGAAGCAGGATCAGGAGCAAGATGCCCCGCAGCCGTTTTATCTCTCAACACGACGCGTATGGTCGAAACGTTTGCTTTCCTCTTACCCGCAGACAATGATGGTATAGATCCAGCTTCGTCCTCTGCCGTATCCGGGTGCGCAACAACATTAGCATAGGCTTCCTTCTGTTTCTGTTCAGCGGCTCTACCTCGTTCGATTACCTGACTAATGGCCGCTCCGGCTTCCTTACCGTCCAATGTGGCATGATAATCGGCGCCGAGCATACGTACAGGCAGGAAATATTCGGGTGCCAGAATCAGTACCGTCAGTGCAGGGCCGAGCAGCATATGTCCCTCCGTCAGGCGTAATCCCAGACCAACCGCCACCGAAGCAACGGACAGCATGGTGAAGAAATCGAGTGCAAACGAAGAAAGAAAAGCCATGCGCAGAGTAGACATCGTCGCCTTCCGATACCGCTGACTGACCCGCACAATCGACCCTTCGTGTGTTTTACTTTGTCCCAATGTTTTCAGCGTCTCCAGCCCCCGCAGGGTATCCACAAAATGGTTAGCGAGCGCTTTGTAGGATCGGAATTGTCCGTCAATCTTGCGCTGAGCTGCAAGACCAATCAGAATCATGAACACGATCAGGATTGGGAGTGTCAGCATCAGAATAACCCCGGACATCAGATCCAGCTTGAACACATACAGCATAATGATGATGGGGGTGAACCCCATGCCCAGCATGCGAGGAATGAATAGTTCCAGATACGTCTTGTATTGAGCTGTTCCCTCACGTGCCAGTGTAACCAGATGGCCTGTGCCCTCCGTCTTGGCATAACGCGGTCCAAGCCTGAACCACTGCTCCACCATCTGTCTGCGCAGATCAGTCCCTGTCCTCTCCGCATATCGTGATGTCACGAGCTGTAACCAGAAGGATAGAGCGTAGCGGGCGGCAAAAGCAGCCAGGAACAGCAGCAGTACAGGATACTGCTCCGTTACGGATGAACCTTCAAACAATACCGTGATGGCCTGTGCCAGCCATTTGGCTTGCATGATGATCGTCATCGCCTGTAGCAGCACCAGCGCTGATGCCAGAGCGAGTACTGGCCGGATGCCCGGCAGCTTCAGCAGCCCCCGTCCCATATCAGTACTCCAGGTGGTGCTGCTCGTTCAGGCGTTTGCGGAAGATATAATAACTCCAGATCTGATAGCCAAGAACAAACGGCAGCAATGTGCAAGCTACAATGGTCATGACCTTCAATGAATACGCACCAGATGCTGCATTGTATACAGTCAGGTCATATGCCGCCCCAAAGGAACTCACCATCACTCTTGGGAACAGTCCGATAAAGACCGAGGCAAAGGCAATTGCAATCACTGCTCCAGTCATACCAAAAGCCCAGCCTTCACGCTTCTGACGCACGAAGTAAGCCGCAAGTGCAAGCGCGACTGCGCCAAATACAACCATGATCCAAAGGGCCCAGCCCCGTACGGTGAATACATCGGTCATAAAATACGTCATTAATGCATAAACAGCGAGCAGTGCAGCCAGTGGCAGCATCAATTTTTGCGCTGTATTCAAGGCACGCTCTCGGAGTTCACCGACTGTTCGAAGTGAGGCAAACAGCAATCCATGAACCAGACACAGCAGGGTTACACTCAAGCCACCAATCACGGTGTACGGATTAACAATATCGAAGAATCCTGCACGCAACTGCATCTCCCCATCAATAGGCAGACCCTTCATGAACGTAGCAAAGACTACGCCGAACAGGAAAGGCAGGAGCGCGCTGGATACCACAATGATGATATCCCATGTTTTGCGCCAGCGCTGCTGTTTCATCTTACTGCGGAATTCGAAGGCAACCCCGCGACCAATCAAGGCGAGTAATACGACCACAAGCGGCAGGTAGAAGCCACTGAACATCGTAGCATACCAGTGCGGGAAGGCGGCAAACATTGCGCCCCCTGCTGTAATCAGCCATACTTCATTACCGTCCCAGAACGGACCGATCGAGTTGATCAGGGTCCGGCGTTCACGTTCCGTTTTGGCAATAATACCTGTAGACATCCCCACACCAAAATCAAAACCTTCCAAAAAGAAGAATCCCACAAACAATACGGCAATCAGCAAAAACCACAACTCACTTAGTGACAACGGAATAACCTCCATCCACGCCGAACGGGTCGGCCGATTCATCGTGATCTTCCGGCTTCTCGACCGCAAACGGTCCTGCTTTGATCTCACGTACGAACAGGTATACCATCACGATTCCGAGAACCGTATACGCGGCGGTAAAAGCGATGGTTGAGAACAAAATCATGCCTGCGGATACGTTCGGCGAGACCCCAGCTTCGGTGGTCATATAGCCAAATACCGTCCATGGTTGCCTTCCAACCTCAGTCATGATCCAACCTGACGTATTGGCGATAAACGGCAAGGATATGGCAAATACCATCAGACGCATAAACCACTTTCCAGCGACCTCCAGCTTCTTGCGCATGGCCAGGAACGTTCCGTATAACGCCAGTACAATCATCAGACCACCCGCTGCAATCATGATGCGGAAACTCCAGAACGTTGTCCGTACTGGCGGAATATAGTCTCCCGGTCCATACGTCTGTTCATACTCGGCCTGAAGCTCCTTCATGCCTTTGACACTGCCGGAGAATTTACTGTAGGACAGGTAACTGAGCAATCCGGGGACTTTGATCTCCCCTGTATTCTCCTGTTTCTCCGGATCAATAAAAGCGACCACCGTCCATGGTGCCGGATCTTCCGTTGTCGTCCATGTGCCTTCACTGGCTGCCATCTTCATCGGCTGTGTCTCCACCAGATATTGCGCCTGAAAGTGCCCCGAGAAAGCCACACCTAATGAAGAAACGAGTCCAATGATGATCGCAATATTAAACGATTTGCGGAAGATCTCTACATCCTGCTTCTTCATCAATTTGTAAGCACTGATCCCGGTGACAACGAAGGCCCCTGTCATCAATGCCCCAAAGATGGTATGCGGGAACTCGACGAGAAGCTGACCATTCGTGATCAGTGCAAAGAAATCATTCATCTCGGCTCGGCCGTTGTTAATCTCAAACCCGACAGGATGCTGCATAAATGAATTGGCTGCCAGAATCCACAGCGCGGACAGGAATGTACCAACGAACACCAGCCAGATACAGGCCAGATGCACTTTTTTGGACAAACGATCCCACCCAAATATCCACAATCCAATAAATGTAGACTCCATAAAAAACGCCAATAAAGCTTCAATAGCCAGTGGCGCACCGAACACATCCCCGACAAATCGGGAGTACTCTGACCAGTTCATACCGAACTGGAATTCTTGTAGAATACCTGTGACAACCCCAACGGCAAAGTTAATCAGGAACAGCTTTCCCCAGAACTTGGCCATCGTTTTGTAGATTTCCTTCCCCTTAACAACGTACAACGTCTCCATAATCGCAACCAACAGTACAAGACCGATGGATAGCGGGACAAAGAAGAAATGGAAAATCGTTGTAAGTGCATATTGGATACGCGATAACATAATCGGATCCATACCGTTACCCCTTCTTTCTGTTCACTTCGCAGTATGCGTATTTGGCATTGAAGCTGCACCTTCGCTGTCTGTCCGCCAAATACGTTGATGAACGTATTGTGCCAGATTACCTATTTTATACATGTGAGAATTATCACAATCTACGTGTTTAGAGCAAAAAAAAGTGATCCTGGTCACACAAAAGATAAAAATCAGCCTATTGTAGTGCGAATTCAAACATCTTTTTTTCAGCACCGGGAACGTGGAACGAAGCCGAAAATGGAGGATTGAAGCTTAGGAAAGCTCTATAATGGCTTGCCAACTTCATGTATTGATGGAAGATACTCATGTTTGGGACGGAATGCCCATATGTTAGTCTCAGGCATATCATGCGAAGTGTCGTGAGGGCTTTACATATGAAGTGAAAGCATGAAGCACATGATGCGAGAATGACGCTCCATATTACAGTCAAGGTGAGGTGATCAATTCATGGAAAAAACTGCGCCGTTACCAGGTAAAGACTCCGAAGCCAGCCCCGATAAGACCAGTACGGCCCAGCCCCCTGTCCGATATGTGCTATTCCCTCGCAAAGGAGGCTGGTCATCCTTTCCCTACCCGGATATTGCTGCACTGCTGTCCATCGAGGGAGAGGTCTACTATGTCAGCAGCCTGACGCAAACAGAGGACGTACCTGCGGTGATCAACGTGATCTCCCTACCTGAAGCCGAGCAGCTGCTACTGGAGCCACGCACCGTTGCGGTCGTTACCCATCCCTATTGGCTGATGACAGCTGCCTCGATGGAGCCTGAGCTATGTATCGTCTTGCTCCCCGAGCCTGCTGGAAACGAAGCAGATTCGCCGCTATGGGAGAGCAGTATTTCCAAACTGGTGGGAATTGCCGATCTGGTAGGTACATCCTCCGAAACACGATATATGAAGCTGTTGTTCCAAGGCGTACGCGCCATCTGGCTGGGAGGCGAAGATCCTTCACCCGCGGGTACGATGCAAAAGGATGATCTCGAAGTCCCTCTCCGGGACTACGAGCTGTTCTTCCTGCATGCGCTGCGGCAGATCCTGTCAGGGACGCCGGATAGTGTCACCCTGCTTCAATGCAGTGTACGTGCCGACTTCTATCGCCAGCTTCGAGCCAAAGCTGGGGCACATGAGACCATATCCTTTTTGCTGGCAGCTTATGAGTACTTGCTTGAAGACCCTCGGGCCATCCATTCGTTACAAGAGGCATTCACCCATGCAGTCATGAATGGTCGCAGTGATTGTGTCGTCTCCCACTATCGCTTCCTGTCTGCCATTCATGCCCGGGCCGGCAAGTTAGAGGACGCCCTGCTGGTGTACGGGATTAGTGCATCCGACGAACAGGAACGACATCATTATGAACAGCTATGTCGCTGGCTTGAGGCAGGAGAAGATCAACTTGTACGAGCGGAATTACTGCGTATTAACGATGATTATGGAACCGCGCTGCGCATCCTGGACGAACTTGGCGGAGAAACCGCAAGACATTGGCAATTCCGCATTTATCAGGAGACAGGTCGCGTGGAAGAGGCATTGGCACTGGTGCATGCAGCCGATATTCAGGATGATGCCAGTCGCCGGGATTATCAGCAATTATCCGGAAGTGCGCTGGCTCTGCGAGGAGACAGACACGGGGCAGTCAGGCATTTTCTCGAAACGGCACTGGAGGATGAAGATGCGCTCGCCCGGATTGTCGAGCTGGAGTTGTTGGATCATGCTGTACAGCAATTGCTTGGGGAGGTGCCATGATGCTGGACCCGAAGAAGCGAAGACAACAGTTGAATGGGCCAATGGTGCATAGGGATATCCGAACCGAAACCACTTACACGCCAACGGTAACAGTAGATCTGACACATACAGACGGATCGAGAGATGACGATCACCCGCCAGATCCTGCACAACCAGCGCAGAACATCCGAAGCCAAGTACATCACTGGGGCGGTCCACAAGGTCAGGGAGAACAGGATACTTCTGCAACAGAAGAGGAAACGAGTGTATTCAAAGAGCCTTTCTCCATCCGTCGGGTTCGCAAAAGCACAGGCAACAAACTAACCGCGATGCTCCAGGTTCGCAATGAACGTGGCCGATACCTTGAAGAAGTATTGCAGGACCTGAGCGAGTTCGTGGATGAGATCGTGATTGTGGACGATGCCAGCACAGACGGAACCCCTGATCTATGCAAAGCCTATCCGAAGGTGGTCCGTCTGGAGGTGTTGGAGAAACCGCTGTTCGCCGAGGAATGGCGATTACGCAACACGTTGTGGCAAGCAGCGGCAGGCACACACCCTGACTGGTTACTCTCAGTTGATGCGGATGAGCTGTACAGCACAGAGGCCAAGAAAGCCATACGCACGCTGATTAATCAGGAGTATGCGGACTGGTTTGCATTCCGTTTCTACGATATGTGGGGTGGCCGGACCCATTATCGTGAAGATGATCTCTGGTGTCTGCACAAGCGGCATACCGCTTCACTTGTACGATATATGCCTGGATATCCTTATTTTTATCCACAACAGAATCATCATGTTCCCCGTCTTCCCTTGTCCTGCACCGTATTGCCTGGGGTGAGCACCGAACTGAAGGTTCAGCATCTCGGCTGGGCAGGCAGTCTGGAGGACCGCGTTCGTAAATATTTGCGTTACAAGCGCATTGATCCTAGCGGTGAGTGGGGCAATCTTGCACACTACGAGTCAATTCTTGATCCGGAACCTCGGCTGATTCCCTGGAAGGAGGGACCGTGAGATGGGCGTGGTGAGTATTCTGACGCATAGCTTCACCGATGGGTACAACCGGGAATTCGGCCGGGTATTTGGCGGTGGGCTGGAGCGATATATTCTGGATCTGTGCAGTGTCATCCGTGGACTCGGACATATTCCCGAGGTTCATCAACTGTCCTATTTTGAAGCATTCCAGACTCGGACGGAGCAGATTGACGTATTCGGTTATTCGTACGACATGGATAATGTACCGGAAGCCTTTGATCGAATGGCAGCAGCGGCGCGCGGCCCAGTGATCTATGCCAGCTGTCTGTGGCAACCCATCACCTACAAGCCGGGTAGTCTTGGTATCTGTCACGGCATTAACTGGGATCGTCCCGGACTGCCTCTGGAGACCAAACAACAAGTGGCAGAACATATTCAACTAGCCTTGGATGGACTCGTGCGCATTGTATCCGTGGATTCCCATTTCCAGACCTTTTGCCGGGCCGCATGCACCTATACCGATCCAAGGCAGGTCGTCCTGATTCCCAATGCAGTGGATACGTCCTATTTCACACCTGCCCCGCCAACGCGAACCTTCGAACAGGAACAGGAAGACGAATGGCTTGCCGCATGGAAGACTGATCTGGCGAGTCATGAGGAGGATGCTGGTGCAGTTATATCAGGGATACAGACTACAGATGGCAGGGAAAGAACGAGTGGCGAGGGAGTGAACAACGGTAAGGCTAATGGAGATGTTACAACCGATTGGGCTACGGATATTGGAATAACAGCAGATGCCGCGTACCCGATTAATGGTCCGATTCAGGGACAGGTTGAAAAGGAAACGGTGGATGCCCGTGTGACCTCTCCTCGTCCAATTCGCATTATATATCCGCGCCGAATCAGCATGGAACGGGGCATTATTCCCATGATGCTGGCAGCAGATAAGCTATTGGGAGCTTTCCCGGATCTGGAGATTGAATTTGCCGGGGAACTGGTGGAAGGCAGTACGGTCGGGAGAGCCTTTCGTTACTGGCATCGTACCCATCCACATGCGGAGCGAATTAACCAGCGCACGTATGATTTCCGGGATATTCGGGGGGCCTACCATCAGGCAGATATCGCGGTAATTCCAACCGTTTTCTCGGAAGGTACCTCCTATGCCTGTCTGGAAGCGATGAGCTGTGGACTTCCAGTGATTGCCTCCAATGTTGGCGGATTGAATGATCTGATTCAGGATGGTTTTAACGGGATATTGGTACCTCCTGGCGAACAGGAACTAACCGCCGCACTGGTACGTCTCGTACAGGATCGGGCCGAGCGGGAACGACTGGGAATCTATGCGCGCGAGACTGCACTGTCCTATGATCTTGCCAGGTGGCGGAGCCGGTGGAGCACGGTGTTGGAATCTTTTTTGGCAGAGACAGGATTAAAGGAGGGAATTCGGGGATGATGGATACGCCCAAGGCACCGGAATTCATGGAATCAAGATACATTAGGCAAAGTGACCCTAAAACGGACACATTGGTCTTCCCCCTGCATCCGGCATGGTGGAGCCGTCCCTACGAATATGAATGGGCCCGGCGATTTGCACGTCCAGACGACGTGGTTCTTGATGCAGCCTGCGGCATCTCTCATCCGTTCAAATTCTGGCTTGCCGAACACTGCCGCGAGGTTCACGCCTGTGACTGGGATGAACGTATTTTGTCTGAAGAGGCGATCAAGTTGGATATTGCTGCAGATTTTGGTGAGCAGGCCGCTCAGAATCTGCCGGCTTCGAGTCTTGTCCGATTGAACCGTGCAAAAGCCAATCTCGCCCAGCTTCCGTATGAGTCGGGCAAGTTTGATCGGGTGTTCTGTATCTCTGTATTGGAGCATCTGGATACGGGCACAATGCTGCGAGCGTTTCGTGAATTCGCCAGGGTGCTGAAGCCAAACGGGCAGTTGATCGCTACCTTCGATGTACCCGAAATGCGCCCTGATCTGCTGGAGACAATCATGGCGGTCACCGGATTAACCATTGAAGACAAGCTGAATGTCGAGGAACCGGACGATGCCATCTGGTCTGACATGTACGGCACGCCGATCCGCTGTTTTCGAGCGGTGATATGCAAGGGTTGAGGAATCGATCCATTGGCAACGGAACCATGCACGGTTCGGGGATATGCTCCGATGACCGGTAGCTCCGTTGCTTTTTTAATTTTAAGTGGATGGGCTGTTGAAAAACAGATCGGAATTGCAGGGATTGGGGGTTAGGGACTGGGATCTAGAGACTATGGATTAGAAATTAGAAGTTAGATGCTTAGACGGTAGAGATAACAGATAAGAGATAGAGATAAGGATAAGTGATAAGTGATAAGTGATAAGTGATAAGTGATAAGTGATAAGTGATAAGTGATAAGTGATAAGTGATAAGTGATAAGTGATAAGTGATAAGATAAATTATAGGTGTACCAGTAACATGTTGCACTGGTTGGTGTATTCATCAACAGAGGCTGCGCCGGGTGCTGTCAGGCGCAGCAGTGCATGCAGGCCCGGCGGAATTGTCCTCGCCGGGCGACCTGTGGAGGCAGGTTGCCGCGCCGTGAGTTGGGCCGATTCGGCCCATTCACGCGCCAGGTTCTGCCGCCCGGCGAGC
>NZ_JBBOTQ010000014.1:0-131495 GCF_038005685.1 Priestia sp. FSL H7-0729 | reverse complement strand
CTGGCGTGGAATGATCAGTTACCACAAAATAAACCTCGGGGCATTGTTTAACCCAAGAGGTGGTATTACGCACTGTGTCAGGTGGATGCTGAAGCAGGTAGCAGCGAAGGGGACGGAATCGATTCTGAAGAAGCGGAGCTCAAAGCTTTCTGCAAGAAAGCTACTTCGGAAGCATACACTCTCGTTTGTCTCGGGAATTCTCCCTTTGGAAAAGGGAATCAAGGAAATCTGGAGACAACAGCGATCATAAGAACGATCCGTACCCGTAGCGGCCACCCAAGCGCTAAAAGCATCCCCCCACGCACGCAGCGTAATGCCATCTAGCTAATTAAAGAACGGGAGGTTCAAAACCCATGAAAGGCGGCAATACACCAGACCCCGACAAACCAATGCGTTCCGGCTTCACCACAGGAGCATGCGCCACAGCCGTTGCCAAGGGAGCGACGCAGCTCCTGTTAACAGGTGTTACGCCGGCACAGGCCGTGGTTTCATTGCCCGCGGGCTTTGACCACTCGTTCGAACTGATCGAGCAGGAACTGACCGATGGCGTAGCAACCTGTGCCACCATCAAGGACGCCGGGGACGACCCGGACGCCACACATCGGGCGAAGATTATCGCACATGTATCCTGGCGGGATGAGCCGGGCATGGAGCTGGATGGGGGCATCGGCGTAGGCCGAGTCACGAAGCCTGGACTGCCAGTGCCTGTAGGCGAAGCGGCAATCAATCCCGTTCCGCGCCGCATGATTACCGAGGCGGTCACTCAGGTGCTCGCTGAACACGGCACAGCCAGAGGGGTTCGGGTTGTGATCAGCGTGCCGGACGGCGAAGAGATGGCCAAGAAGACATTGAATTCCCGGCTCGGTATTCTGGGTGGCATCTCCATTTTAGGTACACGAGGCGTGGTTGTTCCGTTCTCCACCTCTGCTTACAGAGCCAGTGTGGTGCAGGCCATCTCGGTTGCTCAGGCATCCGGATGTGAACATATTGTGCTGACCACGGGCGGCAGTAGCGAGAAATACGCCATGAAGATGATGCCGGAACTGCCAGAGGAAGCTTTTATCCAGATGGGTGACTTCGTCGGCTTTGCGATCAAACACGGTAAACGGTTGGGCATGAAACGAATCACGCTGGTCGGGATGCCAGGCAAATTTGCCAAAGTGGCCCAAGGCGTCATGATGGTGCACTCCAAGAGTGCGCCGGTGGATTTTGGATTTCTTGCGTCCGTGGCCCGCGAGACCGGAGCCGGAGACGAACTGGCGCAAGCGATCGAGGAAGCCAACACGGCGACTCAGGTGGCAGATATGATGACCGAAGCCGGATACTTGCCCTATTTTGAAAAGTTATGTACATACGCCTGTCGGCACTGTTTGGAACATGCCGGAGGCGGCGTGACGGTGGAAGTGGTCTTGGTAACGATGAAAGGAATGGAACTGGGGAGGGCGGAAATCAGTGAACTCGAAGACAGCAACTGGAGCAAAGAATCGTAAAATCCGCATTATCGGTGTGGGTGAAGAAGGCGCAGCAGGATTGACAACAGATAGCCTGAATCTCATTCAGGAGGCAGATGTACTCGTTGGCGGAGAGCGCCAGCTAGAGTACTTCCCCGCATTTGCAGGTGAACGGTTAGCGATTAAGAGCGGTTTAAGCGATCTCGTTGTGAAAATAAAAGCGTTGCAGGCCACACACAACGTCGTTGTGCTTGCCTCGGGTGACCCGCTGTTCTACGGCATCGCCGGGTATTTGGCGCGCAAAATCGGCCCGGATCAACTGGAGATCCGGCCTAATCTCAGTTCGCTGCAGCTGGCATTTGCCCAGCTTGGCGAGAGCTGGCACGATGCCGTGCTCGAAAGCGTGCACGGACGCCCGCTCAAAGGCCTCGCACAGCGCATCGATGGCAAAGCCAAAGTTGCGCTACTCACGGACGAGCACAACAGCCCTGCTGCGATCGGGGCGTATCTGCAACAGTTCGGCATGACCGAGTATGATGCCTACGTTGCCGAGAATCTGGGCGGGGCAGACGAGCGTGCCCGCCATTACACCCTGGACGAGCTGGCGGCAGCAGAATGCAGCCCGCTCAACGTCGTCATTTTGCTGCGCCGCAAGGATGCACCAGCGCCGCGCAAAGGCTTCGGGTTTGCAGATGAGGAATTCCATCAGCGCAAGCCCGAAAAGGGCCTCATCACCAAGCGTGAAGTCCGCGCGTTCAGCTTGTCCGAGCTGAAACTGGGCGAGGACAGCATCGTGTGGGATATCGGCGCAGGTTCAGGCTCGGTGGCGGTGGAGTGCACGCGGCTGGCGCCGCGGGGACAGGTCTTCGCCATCGAGAAGAACGAAGGTGACCTCGTGAACATCGAGGCCAACCGGATCAAATTCCGGACAGATTTCACCGTCCTTCATGCCAAAGCTCCAGCGGGGCTGGACGAACTGCCGCATCCGGATGCGGTGTTCATTGGCGGCAGCGGCGGCGAACTCGGCCAGCTGATCGCCCTGTGTGCGTGCCGGCTGCGCCCCGAGGGACGCCTCGTTGTGAATGCAGCGACGATCGAGACGCTGCATGACAGCATGAAGGCGATGCGCGAAGCGGGCATGGACGCCACCGTAACGTTGCTTCAGACGGCGCGCAGCAAGCCGATCCTGAATATGACCCGTTTTGACGGATTGAATCCGATTTACGTGATCACAGGACAACACACAGTAACCGAAGAAACGGAATCCGCAGACGGAGCAGAGTGATTCTTCAATGAACGAAGAAGGGGGAGAGCAGCATTAGCATAACAACAGCAAGCACAACAGGAAACACAGCGTGGGGAAGCACTCCCGCAGAACCACTGGCACATAAATCATCGGATCACAAAGCCATCGGTACGTTGTATGGCGTCGGTGTCGGGCCGGGAGACCCGGAACTGATTACCGTGAAGGCGTACCGGATGATCCGGGAATGTCCCGTGGTTGCTTACCCGAAAAAGCGCAAAGGCGGTAAATCGTACGCCCATGAGATCGTGGAACTGTATGTGAACCCGGAAGAGAAAGAGATGCTTGGCCTGATCTTCCCGATGACCAAGGACCCGGTTGTGCTTGAACGCGAATGGGGCAAGACCGTTGAAGCATGCTGGGGTGCGCTCAAGGAAGGCAAGGATGTGGCCTTTGTAACCGAGGGTGACCCAAACCTGTACAGCACATTTATTCATTTGGCACGGTTAATGAGAGAGTTGCATCCTGAAGTGCCCATCAGTTCGATTCCAGGCATCTCTTCTGTACTGGGTGCAGCGGCAGCACTGGATATGCATCTGGCAGACGGAGACGAACAGGTGGGCATTATTCCGGCTACGGCAGATAAAGAAGCGATGAGGCAGGCGATTGAGCATCACGATACGATTGTATTTATCAAAGTGGCGAAGGTGCTTGACCCGATGCTTGAATTACTGGATGAGATGGGACTCGGCGGCAAAGCTTCGGTTGTTACCAAAGTCACTTCTCCATATGAACTGGTCTGGCGCGATGCCCGTGAACTGAAAGGGCAGGAGCTGGAATATCTAAGCCTGATGGTGGTGAGCAAATGAAGACATTGGAAGCAAAAGTCTATATCGTAGGTGCAGGCCCGGGAGACCCGGAACTGATTACGGTGAAGGGTTCGAACATTTTGAGAAGTGCGGATCTGGTGCTGTATACGGATTCCCTCGTGAATGATGAACTGATTGCGACCGCAAAGCCTGAAGCAGAAGTGCTGCAAAGCTCTGGCATGGACTTGGAACGTCAGGTCGAGCTGATGTGTGAAGCGACTCGTGCGGGTCGCAGCGTAGCTCGTGTGCATACAGGTGATCCGGCGATGTACGGCGCAATTTTGGAACAAATGGTACTGCTGAAACAGCAGGGCGTGGAATATGAGATCATTCCGGGTGTGAGTTCGGTCTTTGCTTCGGCAGCTGCGCTAGGGGCGGAATTGACCGTACCAGAACTGACGCAGACCGTAATTCTGACACGAGCAGAAGGTCGTACACCTGTACCTGAACGAGAGAAACTGCGTGATCTGGCCTCCCATCACTGTACGGTGGCGCTTTTCCTGAGTGCAACGTTGGCGAAAAAAGTCGTCGTTGAATTCCTCGCCGCAGGCTGGAGCGAAGATACACCTGTGGCAGTCGTGCAGCGGGCAACATGGCCTGATCAAAAGATTGTACGGACCACGCTTGCCAATCTGGCAGCGGATCTGCGTGCCGCCGGCATCACAATGCATGCGATGATTCTGGCAGGCTGGGCGCTTGACCCGGATCTCGTGAACCGCGATGCCCACCGTTCCAAGCTGTATGATAAATCCTTCACTCATGGCTACCGTAAGGGAGTGAAGTCCGGTGAGTAATCCGTTTGCAGCTGTTGCCATCACTAAACATGGCGTGGAGATGGTGCGTAATCTGGCAGGGCAGTTCCAGGGCACGGACGTATTTTATATGAGCAAGTTTGAACGCGGGGATGAGGAGCAGCTTGGTTATCAGTTGTTCGAAGGCTCGGTAAAGCTGATTTTACCTGATTTGTTCAAACGATATAACGGCATTATTCTATTCATCTCTTTGGGTGCGGTTGTGCGTATGATTGCTCCGATTCTGGTGGACAAAAAAGTCGATCCCGCGGTACTGGTCATTGATGACCGCGGCGAAAATGTGATCAGTGTGCTGTCTGGTCATCTCGGCGGTGCGAACGAGTTAACTCGTCAGGTCGCGGAGGTACTCGGCGCACGTGCCGTCATCACAACAGCTTCAGACGTGCAAGGCACCATTCCGGTGGACATGTTTGGCCGGGAGTTGGGTTGGATCGTAGACAGCTTCGACAAGGCGACACCTGTTAGTGCGGCTGTGGTGAACGAAGAGCCTGTCGCCCTCATTCAGGAGACGGGGGAGCGAAACTGGTGGAGATATAACAAACCCGTGCCGGATCATATCCGTGTCTTCAACAGCCTGGAGGAAACGGAATCATTCCCGTTCAACGCTGCGCTGGTCGTCAGCGACCGTCTGCTTTCGGCAGAAGAAGAGGAACGTTATCTCACCAATGGCGTATTGTATCGTCCGAAAAGCCTTGTGCTCGGCATGGGATGTAATCGCGGCACATCTGTCGAGGAATTGGAGCAGGAAGTCCTTGTTACCTTGCAGGAGTTATCCCTTTCCGTGAAGAGCGTGCGCAACATTGCCACGATTGATCTGAAAAAAGATGAAGAAGGCCTATTGGCCCTCTGCGCCAAATACGGCTGGGAACTGGTGACCTATACCCCTGCGGAACTGAATACAGTGAAGCTTGCCAATCCATCCGAGACGGTATTCAAATATACCGGAGCCTATGGCGTGAGTGAACCCGCGGCGTTGCTCTCCTCTGGGGCCGATCATTGGCTGCTAGAGAAGAAAAAGAGCGGTAATCTGACGATCTCCGTAGCACGCGTTTCATTTAAGTAGAGATATGCATGAAGTGAATCTACTTTACACAATAGCACTGCGATGACAGGATACCCTTCCGATCGCTGTTATCCCCGGTTTTTTTGGATTCCCTTTTCAAAGGGTAAAATCCGGTGATAAAGGCGAAGCGCATGCTTACGAAGCAGCTTTCTTTCAGAAAGCTTTTGGCTCCGCTTCTTTAGGTTATTTCTGCCCTCTCCGTTATTGTGTAAACATTCATTTCATGAATAAAGGTTATGCATTAATCTTGACCGCATCGCTATGTGATGCGGTTTTGTTTGGATTATAGAATTTATACGTTCTCAGCGGAGCTGAAGGATTCGATATTCGATATCGCAAGAAAAGGTGGAATTGAAAATGACCATTGCAGATCGTAATGCCAGGCCCCGACTGATCATCGCAGGCACCGGAAGTGGTGCAGGGAAAACGACAGTTACCTTGGGACTGATGAAAGCACTCGCCCAGCGTGGTTTGAGTGTACAGGGGTTCAAATGCGGCCCCGATTATATTGATCCGACATATCATACCGCCGTTACGGGCAGACCGTCACGTAATCTGGATGCATGGATGACATCGTCAACGTATGTGAGAGATACGTTTGAGAAGGCATCGGCAGGACATGATATCTCCATTATAGAAGGCGTTATGGGCCTCTATGATGGCAAAGATCCGCTCAGCAATACAGGCTCGACGGCAGAGATTGCTATGGTCACGCAGACCCCTGTGATCCTGGTTGTGGACGTACGCAGCATGGCTCGCAGTGCGGCCGCGATTGTACTGGGTTTTCAGCAGTTGGAGCCTGCATTAAATATTGTCGGCGTGATCGTCAACCGTTGTGGAAGTGCAGGTCATTATACCATTGTGAAAAAAGCCATCGAGCAGATGTGCGGCATTCCGGTGGTTGGTTGGCTGAAGCGGGACGAAGACATGTCCATACCCGAGAGACATCTGGGACTGGTGCCTGCCATTGAGCGCGGTGAACTGGAACCATTATTTCAGCGGGCTGCCGATGTGTTAATGGAAGGTACCGATCTGGATCTTCTGCTAGATTTGGCAGCAAGCGCCTCACCTTTGAATACTGAGGAATGGAGTTCGGCTACTATAGTCGACACAGACTCAGCCAGTGCTGAATCTGGCTCAGTTTCCGATTCACTTTCCAATTCAGTAATCCACGATAATCATCGACATGTATCATATGCGGTACAGCCTGTCATTGCCGTTGCGCGTGATGCGGCATTTAATTTCTATTATCCCGACAATCTGGAATTGCTCGAAGCGGCCGGGGCTCGATTACAATACTTCAGTCCGCTCGCTGGCGAAGGCATTCCAACGGATGTGGACGGCATCTATTTGGGTGGCGGATTTCCTGAAGAATTCGCAGCAGATATTGCGGGTAACCAAGGGTTTCTGGAAGGGCTTCGTCAGGCAACACAATCCAACATGCCATTATTTGCCGAGTGTGGGGGCTACATGGTGCTCGGAGAAACGTTGACCGACCGTGAGGGTGCCACCTTCCACATGGCGGGCATTATCCCCGCACAGGTGCAGATGCAGAAGAAGCGGGCTGCGCTTGGCTACCGTGAAGCGAGTAGCGTTCAGGATTCCTTTTTGCTGAAAAAGGGTGAGGTCCTTCGGGGGCATGAGTTTCATTATTCCACGATGACCTATCGTGATGGAGAGACGATCCCATATGCGTATGAGACCAAGGGGTTACGTGGCTTGAAGCAAGAGGGATATGCGGCAGGTAACATTGTGGCGGGGTATACGCACATTCATCTGGGCTCTTACCCGGCAGCCGCTCGAAGATGGGTGGAGCATTGTCGGGCTTATCGGCAGGAGCGATATATTCAGGAGTGAAAGCAGCGATTAGACAGTTCAAATAGATGGCTGAATTCAATAAGCAGAATGGCTCTAATCTTTCTTTTACCTCATGAGTCTAAGGTCGTGAAGTTGGCGATCCGCACTTAAATTAAAGGTTTTCAGATGAATATGTGGAATGAGTTAAAGACAGAATCATTATGCGAGGGAGGGTTATGGTGATGAGAACCGTATGTGTGACTGGAGCCGCTCGGGGTTTGGGACTGGCTTTGACGGCCCAGATGCTAAAGAGAGGGTATTACGTGTATGCGGCCGGTCTGGATGTGGAAGATTCCGAGGGAATTCGTGTGCTTGCAGAAGGATATCCGGACCACCTGCGCGCGATCGAATTGGATATCGCGGACGATCTGTCGGTGGCTCTGTTCACGGAGACATTGAAGCTGGATACGAATCATTTGGATATGCTAATCAATAATGCGGCTATACTAGGAAGTATTACGGATCATATCCGCGGGCCGTTGAATATGGCGGAGATGGCTGAAGTATTTAATGTGAATACCTTAGGTACACTGCGTGTGACTCATTCCCTGTTACCCCTCCTTCTTCAAGGGCAGACCAAGCTGATTGTTGATATCTCTTCTGAGGCTGGAAGCATCGAGCAATGCAGTCGGGATGGGTGGTATGCCTATTGTATGTCCAAAGCTGCTTTGAACATGCAAGCTCGTCTTGTGCACAATGGTCTGAAGGTTGAAGGCGGACAAGTGATGCTTGTGCATCCCGGTTGGGTACAGAGTTATATGCGGGGAGAATTGGATGCTTCGGCGGATCTCACACCCGAGCAATCTGCACAGCATATCGCTGTACTTATCGACCGCCATGAACAATTTAAAGGAGATCAGCCCGCATATGTAGACTACAAGGGAGAGACACTTCCCTGGTAGTTGGTTTTATAAGTAAGGTGAACAAGAAAGGAGATTGAAGGAATGGATCATCGTAAAAAAGCACTACTACTTGGCGATTATACGCATCCGGATTGGCATCCGCTACAGGGTGTAGATGCGGAGATTAGCCGAATTTTCCATGATACTATGACTGTGCAGTGCAGTGAGAACCGGAATATGCTGCTGCAAGAAAATATAACCGGGTTTGATGTGTGTATCTCATACATGGACGATTGGAAGGGGAAAGTCTCTCCACAGCAGACAGCAGGGTTGTTGTCCTATGTAAGTAATGGAGGTGGACTGGTCATTATACATAACGGAATTTCGCTCCAAAATCGTTATGAGCTCAAACAGATGATCGGTGCCAAATTCCTGCATCATCCGGCTTATGCACCACTGGAATTCACCGTAACGGAGGAAAACCATCCAGTGACGGAGGGCATTACCAGTTTTACGATGGAGGAAGAAGCGTATCAGTTCGAGTTTGGCTCTTTTGCCGAAACGAAGATATTGCTGGAATACCAATCCGAAGAAGGACCGAAGCCTGCGGTTTGGGCGCATCGTTATGGTGTTGGACGTATTGTATATCTTATGCCGGGTCACCATGTGCCGTCTTTTGCACACGAAACGTACCGTAAATTACTCCTGCAAGCAGGCAAATGGGCTGCACGTTACGTCTAAACGGACGGACATTTTTTGCATGTCGAGTATAAGGGGTATAATATAGAGATCAACGAAGAGGAGGATGACAAAAATGAGCGATTTGTTCAAAAAGGCGATCTCGTTAGGGCTTGGTCTTACCGTCGTAAGCAAAGAGAAAATTGAGAAAACCGTGGATGATTTGGTCAAGCGCGGGGAACTTGCTCCCGGTGAATCCAAAGCTTTGGTTGAACGCCTGATGGAACGGGGCGATGAAGAGCAAGGCCAGTTCAAGCGTGTAATTCAGGAACAGGTCAAACGTGTGCTTCAGGAAGCGGGTGTGGCATCCGAAAGTGATGTAACCAGTCTGGAACAGCGTGTTGCCGTCTTGGAGAAAAAGCTTGCCGAACTGGGCCACTCACCACAGCTTCAACCTGATGAATCCCCGGCTCCACTTGAAGTTCCTCCTCCTCTCAAAGGAAACGAGATCGAGTAGATGGCAGTGCGAATCAAACATGTCGGCAGATACCGTGAAATTGCCATGGCGCTCGTGCGTCATGGCTTCGGTTATATGGTCGAGGAGCTGGGCTTGTTCCAGCTGCTGGCTCTGCCCAGACGGTGGATGTCGCGTGAAGCACACACCACCAAAACGTTGAGTGAACGCATCAGGCTTGTGCTGCAGGAGCTGGGGCCAGCTTTCGTTAAGTTGGGGCAACTCGCAAGCACAAGGGCAGATCTATTGCCTGAGTCTGTCATTCGCGAGCTAGTGAAGTTGCAGGACCAAGTCCCGCCGTTCTCTTCCGAGACGGCACGGGGTATTTTGGAACAGGAATTGGATACACCGCTGGAGGAGATCTTTTCCCGGTTCGAGGATACCCCTGTAGCTGCGGCCAGCATTGGACAGGTGCATCTGGGCAAGCTTCGAAGCGGTGAGTCGGTAGCCATCAAGATTCAGCGGCCAGGCATATCGCGTATTGTACAGCGTGACCTGGATATTTTGCGTGAACTGACAGCCATGGCAGAGAAGCGCTGGGACTGGGTGAAGCAATATCAGATTCCGCAAATGGTAGAAGAATACGCTCAGGCATTGATGGCTGAGCTGGATTATACGGTCGAAGGCCGCAATACGGAAAAGATCGCACAGCAATATCAACAGGACAACAAGGTCAAAATCCCGACAATTTATTGGGATCAGACGTCGTCCCGTGTGCTCACAATGGAGTATATCGAAGGCATCAAACTCAACGAGCGGGATGAACTGGTCAGACGCGGCCATGATCTGAATAACATAGCGGAGCGGCTAGTGGATTCATTATTGAATCAGATCTTTATTCAGGGATTCTTCCATGCTGATCCACATCCGGGCAACCTGATGGTATTGAAGGATGGACGTCTTGCTTTTATAGACTTTGGCATGGTGGGTAGCCTAAGTGATGAGATGAAGCAGCAGCTCGCTTCCCTTATTATTGGGTTAATGCGCAAAGATACGGACAGTATGATTCGGGCGATTGAGAAGCTTGGCATGATGCCAGATGATATGGATCTGCGAGGGCTTCATGTGGATTTGGACAAGTTGCGTACCAAATATTACGATATTCCCTTTTCCAAGATCAGTGTGGGTCAGGCGTTGAATGACTTGTTCGGCGTAGCCCAGAGACACCGGGTGGTGATGCCGGCAGATATTCTGCTGCTTGGTAAATCATTACTGACGATGGAGGGTGTCATTGAACATCTCGACCCTTCCCTGAGCATCGTAGATATGGCCGAACCTTTTGGCCGTAAGCTGATCAAGGAACGCTTTAGCGCCGGAAGAATCAAAAATCGGTTGTTCCGCAGTGCGGCTGATATGGCCGAGAGTGTGATTGGTTTGCCAGGGCAGTTAAGACAGTTATCATCCATTATTAGCAAAGGCAAACTGAGGCTGGAGATCAGTGTCCCTGAACTCGATGCACTCATGCGCAGAATGGACCAGATTAGTAATCGGCTGTCCTTTAGTATCGTGCTGCTCGCCTTCTGTATCATCATGGTGGGTTTGATCATTGGTTCTTCGATCAGTCATCAATCCACGATGCTGTGGGATATTCCGGTCATTGAGATTGGTTTCCTGGTGGCGATATTAATGGTGGCTTTCCTGCTCTATTCGATATTCAAATCGGGAAGATTTTAGCATAACAACAAGACCCGTAAAGAGACTTTTATCAAAGGATCTTTGCGGGTTGTTTTTTGTATTATTTTGCATAACTCTATAGAGATGAAAGGGTGGGTACTTTGAAAAAGATGGTCAGTAACCTTGTTCTAACGTTTTTAACCGGGATTCTTGCATATTATCTGGTGACCCAGACCCTAACCCTAAATGCGATTTGGGTCAGTCTGATAGCCACGGGCATTGTCGCTATGTTCTATCTACTACCGTATTGGATCAGGAGAGGCAGGCAGACCAGAAACTAGAGCCTAGATACCCATGCAGAAATATGTGAAGCGCCAAAGATCCGGATCATCCGGTTAAGTAAGAGGTAGTGAAGTATGAATTGCTATGGGGCTTGATGACGTAAACATGCGTTTGATACGTCGCTACTCTTTTGCGGCAGTGAGATTATTTGTTTTTGAATAGAGCATGGGTGAGTAAATTATAGAAAGATTAAGATAATAGGAGATAAGGTTCAGTTTTTTCGCCTTAATTGTATTAGTACATATCCAGTACTGTGACTATAATAATAGGTCAGTACATTAACGGACCCGGTTTTTCTGAGAGGGGAAAACCTATTGGCATCAGGATCAGCTCCTGATGTCGCACGAGTAAGTCAACTGAGGCAGTAATGGAACACCAGCGGTACACACTGGAACGGAAACGACGTGAGCGCTCATTAACCCGTCAAGGTTATACGGATGGCGAAGAATGATGCAGCTCAGGCAAGAGCATAGGCGAATGATGCGGAGAGAAATCCGTTGTTTTGTGCTGTCCTGGGTAGTTGGTTAGTGTGAACGGCTTCCGGTACTCTTCAGTAGGATTGTCCATTATAAGGAATACACGTAGGAGGAACGGCAAAGAACATATGAATACTATAAAACAACAATGGTTTGGCAACATTCGCGGAGACGTGCTGGCAGGCATTACGGTAGCGCTGGCGTTAATTCCGGAAGCCATTGCTTTCTCCATCATTGCGGGTGTCGATCCGATGGTCGGGTTGTACGCTTCGATTACGATTGCGATTGTGATCTCGATTGCAGGTGGAAGACCAGGCATGATCTCGGCGGCAACAGGTGCCATGGCGGTACTGATGGTTGGACTCGTCAAGGATTATGGCGTGGAATATCTTTTTGCGGCTACGATATTGACGGGTATTATCCAGTTTCTACTAGGCATTTTTAAAGTTGGGCGATTTATAACGTTTGTGCCTCATTCGGTATTAACCGGTTTCGTGAACGCACTGGCGATTCTGATCTTTATGGCGCAATTAACCCACTTTACGGGAGCGAACTGGATTATGTATGCGATGGTGGCGGGCACGCTGGCGATCGTTTATATTTTGCCACGGTTCTTCAGAGGTGTTCCGGCTCCCCTGATTGCAATCATCGTGATGACGATTATTACCCTGGTGTTTCATCTGGACGTAAGAACGGTCGGCGACATGGGGAATATAACGAGTACGCTGCCGATGTTCCACTTGCCGAATATTGCATGGACTTGGGATACGCTGATGATTCTGCTGCCTTATTCATTTACCATGGCATTGGTCGGTTTGCTGGAATCCCTGCTGACGGCAACCATCGTGGATGAGATGACCGAGACCAAGAGCAGCAAGAACCGTGAAGTGCGTGGTCAGGGTATTGCAAATTTTGTGAACGGTTTGTTTGGCGGCATGGGCGGATGTGCGATGATCGGGCAGTCGGTCATTAATGTGAAATCTGGCGGACGTGGAAGATTATCTACATTTACTGCGGGTGCGTTTCTCGCGATCCTGTTGCTGCTGTTTAGTGGTGTGGTGAAACAGGTACCAATGGGTGCGCTCGTTGGTGTAATGTTTATGGTGTGTATCGGAACATTCGACTGGAGTTCCATCAAAAATATTGCTCGCGTGCCGCGGGCGGAAGCCTTTGTCATGATTGTGACGGTGGCAATTGTGGTCTATACCCACGATCTGTCGATCGGGGTTATGGTAGGTGTTGTGCTTAGTGTGCTGCATTTTGGCTGGAAACAGACCAAGATTCGCGTACAGGCGAGCCAGGAACAAGGGCAGAAGGTATATCGGGTTCACGGACCGTTCTTCTTCGGATCTTCGTCCCGCTTCGTGGATGAATTCGATGCAGAGGCAGATCCGAAGGAGATCACGATTGACTTCGGAGGTTCCCATATCTGGGATAACACCGCGGTTGTGGCTATTGGTAAAGTGAAGTTCAAGTACGCCAAGCTTGGCAAAACCGTTCACCTGCGCGGGTTGAATGAAGAGAGCACTCGCATTCTCGAACGGAGTGGATTTGCAACGGCTGGCGGGCACGGTTCATAACAGACAATATAAAAAGTTTTTTATCAGCGGCGCAATTTTCCCCCAATCTAAGTTGGGAGAAGGCGTCGCTGTTTTATTAGAGAATTTGGGGTGTACAGCGATAGTTGTGGTAGTAGAGGGAGTTTTAGTAGAAGTATAGATGGGGTTTTAATTCCTGAAAACTTCGCAACATCTCTTCCTTTTCTTTCTATTTTTAGGATAACCTTCACAACGGAGTCAGAGTCATACTTCAAGCTGGTGCCTGGGTTGTCCACTCATCATCATTTCGTAGAGGGCTTCTGTAGTTAAGCTCACAATTATCCTCAAACTCAAGTGGTTGATACAAGTCACACCGATCTCGGGATTTTACGCTACAAGTTAGGGGGGAACGCTGTATCCCCTTTTGTTTTGCTTGACTAACGTGTAAACTACAGGGTATGGAGAAGAAGAGCAACGAGTGGATTGCTTTTTAAAAAATTCATTTCATAATCATGATTGAACGAAGGAAAACTAGTCTTGATGGCAGATACTGATACTAAGGTCATTATGAAATGGACTTATCTAAATGAATATACAGAGGTGTAACGATTGGCAAACTTTGAACAACTGGGCATTCGCCCGGAATGGTGCGAGATCCTGAAACATCAGGGCATCGCCGTGCCGACTCCGGTACAGGAGCGTTCGATTCCGGTACTGCTGGGTGGACGCGATATTATCGCCGAGGCACAGACTGGCACAGGGAAAACGCTGGCTTTTTTGCTGCCGATTATTCAGAAAATTAATGTATCCGACCGTTCCCCGCAAGCGTTGATTATTGCGCCGACGCGTGAGCTTGCGCTGCAAATTACGGAAGAAGCGAAGAAGCTCACGGCAAACGACGATAAACTGCACGTGCTTGCCGTATACGGTGGGCAGGATGTGGACAAGCAACTGCGTAAATTGCAGAACGGTACCCAGATCGTTATTGGGACACCGGGTCGTCTTCTGGACCATCTGCGCCGTGGCACGTTAAAACTTAATAATGTGAAAAAACTGGTGCTGGATGAAGCCGACCAAATGTTGCACATGGGCTTCCTGGACGATGTGGAGACGATTCTTAGCGAGCTGCCACACAAACGCCAAACGATGCTGTTCTCCGCAACGATGCCTAAGGGTATTCGCCACCTGGCGAAGACCTACATGAAAGATCCGGAAGATGTAAAAGTATCCTCCCAATCCGTTATCCCGATCAAACAGATTCGTCAGCAGGTGCTGGAATGTACGGATCGCGGCAAGCTTGAAGCGCTTCGCGGCATGATTGATACGTACCGCCCATACTTGGCGATTATTTTTTGCCGGACCAAGCGTCGTGCATCCAAGCTGAACCAAGACCTGCGTGAAGCGGGTTATGCAAGTGATGAACTTCATGGCGATCTGTCCCAATCGAAGCGTGAGAACGTAATGAAAGCGTTCCGTGATGCCAAACTGCAAGTGCTGGTTGCTACAGATGTAGCTGCACGTGGACTTGATGTTGAAGGTGTAACGCATGTATTTAACTACGATATGCCACATGATGCAGAAAGTTATATCCACCGGATTGGTCGTACGGGCCGTGCAGGCGGTACAGGTCTTGCTGTAACGTTTGCAACAGAACACGACAGACCGG
Source organism: Priestia sp. FSL H7-0729 (assembly GCF_038005685.1). Lineage (NCBI taxonomy): Bacteria > Bacillati > Bacillota > Bacilli > Caryophanales > Bacillaceae > Priestia > Priestia sp. FSL H7-0729. The sequence continues at coordinate 116,530 of NZ_JBBOTQ010000014.1, read as the reverse complement.
AACTTGCACGTATTGAACAAGGGATCGACCAGAAGCTGTCCCGTATCCAGTGGACGAGCGAAGGCCCAATTGCTTCGACTGGAGCAGCCAGACGTTCCATCAACAGTCAGGGAGATGACGAACGAGGCGGACGCTCTTCCGGAACGGGCAGTGCCCGTCGCGGTGCAGGCCGTAACGATCGCAGAGATGGCGGACGTGGGGGGCGTGGTTCCCGCGGTGGCGAAGGTGGACGCAGTGGCGGACGTAGTGGTGGCCGCAGCGGGGATGAGCGCAGCGCAGGCCGTGGTTCTGCGCGCAGCAGCGACAGCAGTCGCGGTGCAGCAGGCCAAGGCGGACGCAGTGCAGGTCGCAGCGGGGATGAGCGCAGCGCAGGTCGTGGTTCTGCACGCAGCAGCGATAGCAGTCGCGGTGCAGGCAGCAGCGGCTGGGCTGGCCGTAGCGCCGACAAGCGCACCTCCGGGCGCAGCAGCGAAGGCTCTCGCCGTCCGGAATCCGCAGGACGCGGACCGGCGAAGGGTGACCGTCGCGATTCTCGTCGCGGACGGTAGAGCTTTGGCGCAAGCGGCGATATAGCCGCACTTGCGCAGGTACCATGCCATGCCACAGGGATTGGCATGGCACATATGAGAGGGTTCGGGTACAGATGTACCGAACCCTCAGATCAAGGGTCGCGACGGAACCACGTCGCGACCCTTTTTCAACAGGACAGATGATCTTTTGCACTTATTGTTTTGATCGTCTGCGAGTGCCTGTTTGTACACCCTGCTTCATTCCATGAAAAATGCCATCTAGATATTCGCCATCTAGGTTTTCTTTCTGTCCATGTACTTCGCATAGCACTTAACAGACTGCCATAAAATTCAAAACACCTCATCCTAGACCTAAGGATGGGGTGTTTTTGGCTGAATTCTTATATCATTAGAAGCATAACCTTCGATCTGCGGTGCTGATGTGCATGCAGGGGTGGATGAAACTGCACTCGTCTATATACAGGGAATGAGTTTGCACTAAACTACGTTTTTCTTTCTCAATATATTATCCCTACAGCTGAACATCTGCGTATTGATCCCGATATTTCTCGTTATACACCCGACCTACCGACTCTGCCAATCCCCCTCGTGCCTTGCTGGGATAGCGTTCAATCGTGTGATAAAGTCTCATGAAGCGATCCTTGGGCATAAAGCGGGCGTAGCGGGTAATAAGACTAGGGAATAACTCAATATATTTACTCTTGCGCACGGCAGCAGCAGCTACGGCTGTAAGAATCTGAATTCCATTGTGGAGCTGTAAAATGTTCACTTCATAGGTTGCGATATAACGAATCGTGTCTTCACGGATCAATTCCGGCTTAAGTCGTGCAATCTCACCAATATATTCAGCCAGCAGCCGCTCGAAGCTGTGCAGCAGCAAGGGCTTGAGCTGCAAATCCATATCACTGCGCAGGACAAAGGATTGTAATAGCGCAACCTGTTGCAGTCGAATCCGGTCATTGTAGACGAGTGAGCCGATCTCGCGAAGCATCTCATAGGCTAGTGCTTCATCCTGCTTGCGAGCTTCGGCGACCAGAGCCCAGTTGCGGTTGATGCCCTGACGGATGAGTTCCTCATCCTGTTGCAACATGCGCTTCAACTCGCGCTGCTGCTCTACCTTGAATGAACGTTTTTGCATGAAGATAAGTAAGGCCAGAAGCAGCAGGGAAACGCTGGCTGCCGCCATGGTCTGATCTATGGTCTCACCAAAATAGGTGGCCGCTGTACCGAACAATAGGGTAATGAACAAGTCGCGTGCAATCCGGCGTTTCACACGGGAAGTCGCCTTTGTCTGAACGGAGTTCAGGGTACCCCGGCCACAGGCCGTGCACTCCTCTTCCCACAGGCAGGTATACTGTCCACAACGAGAGCAGACTTGCAATTTTTCATAGGCATATGTCGTTCGATGAAATGGTCTTATGGATACAACTAGTTTAGTACTCATGCTCAATCACGCTCACCATTCAGAATAGTGTAGAGGGTACGATCCGTGTCTTCGCGGGAGACCGGCTTCCGCCGATGAAGCTGGAGTGAAATTACCTTTATGATGACAAAAAGAAACAATATGGCGAGGCATCCGTATGTAACCATAATCCGTTCCCTTCTATGGCTTGGTGAACAAGCGCTGTTATATTGCAGTTTGCTGGCAATAACTATATCATATTTCCATAGTTGGTACTTTTGTGCCATTTACAGGCATGAAATCGTCGATTTTTGTCAGTCATTACAAAACTGTAACTCAAGATAGGGGTGCTTTTCAGAATTTATTAGCAGACTGTTAAGATTTCCTTAAGGCTTGACGCCTATAATAAACTATTCCCATTTTAATCTCAAACGTGAAGGAGTACACCTAATGCTGCGGACACGCAAAATACGCTGGCTCAGCGGAACGATGGTTCTGCTCGCTATTCTAACGCTACTGCTACCTCAGGCGTTGCTGCCACACGCTGCAGCGGCTCAGGCACAGACAAGCGGAATCGATGCGGTACTTGTAGCCGATGTAAGTAACTCAATGAATACAAGTGACCGTGACAAGATCAGTAATGAAGCCATGAAAATGTTTATTGATATGCTGCCCGTCCAAGGGGACAAGGTAGGGATTGTCGCTTATACCGATCAGGTGGAGCGGGAAAAGGCAATGCTTACGATTCAGTCCGATGCGGACAAGAGCAGCCTGAAGGACTTTATTGATCAGCTCGGCCGGGGGCCATACACCGATGTCTCAGTTGGTGTCGCCGAAGCCGTCAACATACTCAATCATGGTGCAGACCCGTCTCACTCGCCAATGATCGTGCTGCTGGCGGATGGCAACAATGACTTTAACAAAACCAAAGGCCGTACACAGGCACAATCCGACGCTGATCTGGCGAAATCCGTGAAGGAAGCACAGGATCAGGGCATCCCGGTGTATACGATTGGACTGAACGCGGATGGCAAGCTGAACAAGGATGCACTCGCAGACCTCGCGAAGCAGACTGGAGGCAAGTCATTCATTACCGATACGCCGGATGATCTGCCACAGATTCTGAGTGAGATCTTCGCTGACCATGCCAAACTCAATGTGGTGAAGCTACCCTCTGTAACGGGAAACGGCAGTTATCAGGAAGTTACCGTGAACGTGCCAAACGACAGTGTGCTGGAAGCAAACATCTCGATCATGTCCTCGAAGCCGGTGGAAGTGCAACTGACAGACCCTTCTGGACAAGCCGTGGACCTGAACTCGGATGCAGCCAAGCTCTCAACGTCGAAGAGTTATTCACTCGTGAAGCTGTTGAAACCCCAAGAAGGAGACTGGAAACTTCGGGTAAAAGGGGCTCCGAAAGATAGCATCGATATCAACCTGTTGTTCAACTATGATCTTCAGCTCGTTGTGGACCCAATTAAGACCAAGTCCTATAACAAAGGGGACAAGGTTGATCTTGCTGCCAAACTGGAGAATGGTGGTCAACCGCTTCAGGATAATGATCTGTATGCAGATATGAAGGCCACGCTGGTCGTGAAAGATGTGGATACAGGCAAGAGTGAAGAAAAACCCCTGGACAATACAGGTTCCGGTTTTGCCGGAACGTTTGAAGTACCGGACAATCATAACTATGAATTGGTCATCCGTGCGGAAGAAGACAGCTTCTACCGTGAAAGTGCGCCAATAACGATTAACGCAGGCGGAGCAACCGGAAGCGGTGCTCAACCGACCACGCCAGGGGGTGAACAGGACAAACCGTTTCCTTGGTTACCTGTCATTCTGGGTGTTATAGCCCTGATTGTGGTTGGTGTTGGCGCCTGGTTCCTGATGGGTTGGCTGAAACGCAAAAACAGGGGCTTTGTCGGTCAGATGATCGTTGAGATTCGTGATGAAAACACGGGCGACAAGTCCTATCCACAATATAAAAAGCTGGTATCCTTCCGAGGCCGATTCCATCTGCATCAGTTATTGCAGCTGGACCCTGAACTGAAGGAAACTGAAAAATATGTATTTACGCCCAGCAATGGGGATCGAATTATCATCCGTAACACCGCAGGCGGTACGCTGGAGAAATCCGGTCGTGCAGTTGATGCAAGCTCAGGCGTTGAACTGAAGAACGGTGACCGACTGAGCATCCCGCTGCAACAGGCGGACAAGACCATTTTAATTGAGTATCTGGTGTGAAGGATTATTTGATTTAAATTGATTGTTGGTTTAAAAGGAATGCCAATAAAATTTGGGACCAACTGTTTACACGAGAACGCAGAGGACAGAAATAACGTGAAGAAGCGGAAGCGTTCGCCTTTATCCCCGGATTTTCACTTTGTAAAAGTGAATCGAAAAAATCTGGGGATAACAGCGATCGGAAGGTTATTCTGTCATCGGAGTGGCATGTGTAATGAAGTTGTAGTTCCAACTTTGTTAATCAAAGGAGGACATGGAATGAAACCGATTGTTAGAGAACATATTCAGCAACTGGATGTATCACTTGGCGGAGGGATTGTCAGTGAGAAAATCCGGGTCGATACGATTGATAACCCCATTCTGATTATCGGTTTGGGAGGAACGGGAATTGACGCACTGCTGCGTCTTAAATATCAGATCAACCGTCGTTTCAAGCTGCCACAGGACCCGGTATCCAAGAAAAAAATGGACAAGCCGGACAATGTGGAGTTTCTGGCTTTTGAAACAAACGAACAGGATCGCGCCAAAAAGTATAAAGGGATCGGACTCGATCCGATCAATGAATTCGTATTGCTGTCCAATGCCGAGATTGGCGGACTGCTTCAAAACCGCAGCGTACTGGAGCCGTACATTACAGACTGGCTGTCTCCGGAACTGAGCATCACGGACGGCATGAATGGCGCCGCAGGTGTGCGTCAGGCTGGACGTCTGCTCCTGTTCACGAAGATTAATCAGGTCGTGCAGGCCATCGACAAAAAAATCAAAACCTTATCCGTAGGCACCAACAAAAAACTGATGGTGTTCCTGCTGACAGGTCTGTCCGGCGGTACAGGCAGCGGCTGTTTCCTCGACATTTCCTATATCGTGCGCGGTATTATCGAACGGGATCACGGCTCTGCCGGAATTGACCGCGTGAATACGCTTGGCTATCTGTTCACGCCAGACGTGAACCTGTCCAACAAAAGCTTGAGCGAACACACGCGTGAATACATTCGCAAGAATGGATATGCTGCGCTCAAAGAGCTAGATTACTGGATGAACGTGGATAGCCGCGGTGAGCGGTTTACGCAGAAGTACGGCAATATTTTAACCGTTAACTCACCACTGCCGCCATTTAACCTGTGTCATCTGATCTCTGCAACGAATACCGAAGGCAAACTGCTGGAGAACGCCTACGATTACTGCATGAACGTCACGGCCGAGAACATTACCAACTTCATGGCAAGTGAGGAGAAGCAGTCGGGTGAGGAGTTCGCCATCCATGACTATATCAGTAACATTCGCACCAACATTGCACAGATGAACAAGGTGTACCCGGCCAACTATGACTACAACATCATTGGTGCCTCTTCGGCTGTACTGCCGATCGAAGAGATGACCACGTATCTGGCGTATCGCATGTTCGACAAAATGAATACCATGTTCTCCAAAGCACCGAACCAGGAGGACACCGAGAAGTTTGCCCGCAAGCTGGGCATTGATCTCGAAAGTGTGGTCAAGTCCTTTGAAGCGCGCGTACCAGAGCCGCTGCCTGGTTATCAGAACAGCGAACGTTTATCCTATGGCAATGTAGTGAAATCACAGGTTGTGAATATGGATACCGAACTGGAACAGAACTTCCTGGCGCGTGCCCGTGAAGAATACATCAAGGCGAAGAAACAGCTGCCGGGTGAGATTGCGGGCCAGTTCACCGAACAGATCCGGCGTATGTTTTTGCATCCCGAACAAGGTCCGTTCTATGTCTCCCGTCTCATTTATACGGAAAAAGGCTTCTGTGTACTGAAGATGATTCAGTCTTACATCGAAACCCTGCGTGAGAATGCCTTCCGCATTCCGCGTGATATTGAAGCGGCTCAGGAGCAGTCCGAAGAGAAGCTGGGCGATGCGAAGAGTGCTTTTGTCTCCAAGGAGAAGAAAAAGAATGCTTATATTGAAGCAAAAATTCATGAGTACTGGCTGCACGCTGACGTGGAACGCAACGATCAGATGATCGAGTTCTATGAAGATCTGTATGAGTTGCTGAACCAGGAAAACAGCCGCATTTATAACGTATTTACCGAAACACTGAACGCCCTTAGCTCGATATTCGCGAAGAACGGCGATCTGCTGACACGCGGCGAGGAACAATCTGATCACAAAGGCAACAAAACATATTACTGGAACGTCGTAAGTGTACCGGATATCGTCAGTGTGGTGGACGGGCTGTTGGATAAGCGTGATACAGATGATCTGATCCGCGACTTCTCCCGTGAATTGCTGGAAAACTCCAGCCAGTGGGTGAAAGAGAACGAGATTGATATCGTCAGCTCCATCTCCGACTTCCTGAGTGAGAAATTCGGTGATCTGATTACCCGTTCCATGGAAGATTTCCTGGTGATCAAATACGGTCAGGATGAGTCAGTCGAGAAATTCGTGGAACGTTTCATTGCCGGCAAGCTGGATGATGAGGCCGTTCCGGTGTTCAATCTGAGCAACAGTACAGGCAGTCTGCATTTCCCTTCATGGGGATTTGTATCGGTACCGGCACAGGCGCCGGGCATTCTGAAAGGGATTCGCAATTATCAGAACAATGCGGTGGGCAAGTCTCATTTTACCGTCAAGGAAAGTGAAGTGCGCAATCGGATCTTCTGGCTGAATACCCGCAACGGCGTACCACTCTTTGTGTATACACCGCTCAAGGTATATGAGGAAAGTTATGAACGTACCATTTTGGACAAAGAAGGCATTGGTCGTCACTTGGTGCAAACGGAGAAAAACAACTGGACCTATCTGCCGTCTCCGATTCCGGAGAAATCATGGGGAGATGTGTACGAGAACGCCCGCGTGAAGCAGTATAACGCCCGTGTGCGCAGTGAATTCGAGCAGGCGCTCGGATACAACATTGTGACAGCCAAATCCATTGATGAGAATACAAGCAACCGGTATGCGATTGTGACGACAGAAGCGTTTGACTTGTCTGCCAAACTGGGAGCCTACGACATGCGTCTGACGTCCACCACGCCGAACCTCGGCGAAGTGAAGCGGGCCGTAATTGAGCTGAAACGTCTGCAATCGGAAGGGTTGCCGCGTGTAGGCGTTAAGGATATTTTCGGAAGTATTAATGAAGATATGGCCAAAGAAAACCTGGTACGCTCCCCGCAGCTGATCGCGCGCGTACGTGAGGAACTGGCGAAGATGAATGCCATCTCGGCCAAAGTCGCCGAACTCGAAGGCATTCTTGCCCAGTACCAGGACGAGGAGCAATGGTATGACCGCTTCATCGAAGCGTTATATACTGACACCATCGTCAAAAAAGGTGCACTCTACGTCTACGACCGTGACCCGGAAGAAGACGCATGGGAGCCGTTCGCGAACCTGATGAAGAGCCGTAACTTTGCCGAGTATGAAGTGTTTGGCAACTTCCGCGGTCTGGCGGAGAAGGATCGCAGTACATTGCTGCGCAAAGCGTCCCGCCGCGATAACGATCTTACAGCTTCTGAGGATATCACCCCACTGCTGACAAAGCTGGATGATCTGGCTGCACTGTTCATGGAATCGCGTGATCGTCTCGAATACGAGCGGGTAGAACTGGCTAACGGTGAAGACATCTATCAGTTCTACAGAACGATGTCGTCCAAGCTGAACGACATTCGCAGAAGGCTGAAGTAAGGGTGGCGGCCGGGATGGAGTTCCATTCGAACAATACCCTGAAGCGTGATCTGGAGAAGTATGCAGCGCAGTATGCAATAGAGCAGGAGCGTCAAGGCAGCCTGGGTGATGGACGTAGCAGTATCCATTACCCGGCGCTGTTCCTGTTTGTGGGTGATCTGGTTGCACCTGCAGTGACTGCCGTGCAGGAGATTAATCGGCTGAAATGGGATAACGGAGACGGTGTGGTTTACATTCAGATCGGGACAGAAGATCAGGAAGCGGATTCGGGTGAAACGAGGAATAGTGGCTCGTCCGATGATGGGCAGGTGACTCGTCACCGCTTGCCTCTGTCCGCTGGTCAGACGGAGCGACCGTCCAAAACACGGCGTAAGGATGTGCATCGGAGTTTCCACGAATCGGATCAGGCGCTCTTTGACCTGAATCGTACGCTTCGGCGGGTCAGTAACCGGATTGCCGAATATGGACGGCTGTACTCGTCATTTGATCGGATTTACGTTACGGTGGTAACCAGAGCCGATGATCCATTGAATGTATTGTTGCCAGAGCTCACCAAGCTGACAGAGATCATTTTGTCCCAAGCCTTCAAGTCGGTGCAAACGGATCTGCATGTATTGGTCAGCGAGATGGAACAGGTGGATTCCTTCGGATATGCCAGCGCAGCAGGCCTTGCTTTCCTACGGGAGCTGGATTATATGCAGTCGCTGGACTACACGTTCAGCGGTAATCTGTTGGTGACGGAGGATGGGATCTCCATTCCCGTTACACATCACGCGTCCCCGTTGTTTGATCTGGTATATCTGTTGTCCGACAAAAATGAGCGTGGAACCGGCGTTCCCGGTGGCTGGATCGAAAATGCCGAGATCATCTGCCGGATCTGCCTGTTGAAGAACCGGAAGCAGGATACGGATCACTCGGGTACCATTTCAAGCACGGGAGCGAACACGTACAACAATACATCCTTCAAAAACAATATTCGTACCACCTCTGATCAGCATGGTTATGCAAGCGCGGGTTTTGCCGAGATCAGGCGGCCGAACAAGCCGATAGCACTGGCGGTGTTATATCACATGTATCGGTATCTGCTCGAACGCATGCGGCAGGAGCCGGATTGGAGCATCAAGGACAAGCTCGCTTTCTTCGGACTAGACGTGGCCTCGGTGGAACGCAAAGTCGAAGGCCTGCTGCCGGGTGAAGATCTGGTTAGTGGCATGAGTGGCATCATGACACATAACGTTGGTTTCTCCGATCTCAAGCCGCTCTCGCTGCGTGAAGCGGAGAAAGCGTTATTCGGACAAGGCGCTGAAGCGTACTTCCGCGATAACGTCGTTCGTCTTGTGGAGGAACGTGTGTGTGAGCGTAGCTCTAGTGGTTCCCTGCGTCGTCAGGCTGAACAATCCCGCGCGGAGCATCCAGAGGTCGGTTACTTCCAGTGGGCGGCCTGGAGTGACAGTGAACCTGGCAGTGTACGTGAAGCGCTGCTCGCACTGATTCGGGATAAATCAATGCAGCTTGAATCGGCACGTGCTCTGCTGGAGCAACGTCAGCAAGAGCGAGTGGAAGATCAGTCGTTCAAACGAGCGTTGTTCCGTGATAAACAGAATGTACGCAATCTGATTGACTGCATGCTGGAGCGAGTGTATGTACCCAAGGTAGACTTGCTGCGATTGGAAAACGAATTACATTTGCTGCGCATCTATGATACGGAGATGGAAGAGCTTCACCGGTATAGTCGCCACGTGACAGCAGCCCTTGAAGCGTTGGAACGTACACTGCGAGAAACGGCTGTTCAAAGTATCGCCGCTGCAGATGAATACATCGGCCAGAACGTGATGGAATACTACGGCAAAGTGACGGAAGAGCTAATCATCGACCTGGAAGCTAAGCGTGGAAGGGATGTATGGTTTGAGGACCGTTACATGGGAGATATGAACCGTCTCGCCACAGAAGGCGATGACCGTCTGCTGCAACGTCTGATGGAGGTATGTCACTCGTTGCTGCTTACGGCGGAGCCGTTGCGGTTACCATTTGAAGAAGAGCTGTTGCAGCGCGCCAATGTAACGATTGCCTACGGAGACAAAGACGTACTGACCCGGGATGATTTGTTCCGCAGGTTGTACCACACATTGGAGGATCAGGCGGTCGTTCGGGTACGGGTATTCGATTATACGCAGGAACATCGATATGAAGAGAAGTATTTCTTTGGTGACCATCATAGTGCATTTATGGACTACGCGGCGCATGCCGAAGAGACGTCACGCATCTACAAGCTGGGTGTGGTGTACGAAGAACGCAGCAGTGGTGTAGAGAAGCTGAATCTGATGGGAGGTTTCCATCTGGAGGATCTCATGGTGTATCGGAACGGCAAGGTATATTATGACTCGTACACGGAGAATGGCTATGAACTTCACCCCGCAGGTCTGGTGGAAAAGTTATCACCCATCCGTTAAGACGTCCGGCAGTGTCATGACACCCTGCTACAATCTTGTATTAACTCAGCCTGCTTACGGCTGGTATGGAAAGGATGCATGTGGACATGCAGCGAAAAATCAATCTTCTCCTGGTCCTGTTCAGCCTGATTGGCGGAGCAGTGGGCTTTGCGGCAGGGGAAATCATGCTGCGTCAATGGCTTGGGGAAATGCCGCGTCTGTTGCTGATGGGCTTGTACTTTGGCGTACTGGCGCTTAGCGTTGGATTGTTCTGTTTGATCGCAGAGATGATCTCACCCAAGCTGAATGGCGCTTCATGGAAGCTCCGATATCTGGGACTGTCGTGGAAATTGCTTGTTCCGGCAACACTCGCTCTGTTGTTTGTTGTTGGACTCGCCCTGCAATTGCTGTATCAGATCAATCCGGGTGGTGTGAAGCAAGTGAAGGACATCGTACTGATGATTGATAACTCGGGAAGCATGAGCGAGACAGATCCGGATAACGGACGCTTTGAAGCCGCCAAGACACTGATCAGCCAAATGGAGAGTGACAAACAGGTAGCTGTCATTACGTTTGATGACCAGCCACAGTTGTTACAGCCGTTTATCGCGCTGGATAGTGAAGCGGCCAAGAATGAGGTTTATGGCAAAATCGATGGCATTGTCACGACTTCAGGCGGCACCAATTTTGATGCCGTGTTGCGGGAAGGCATGGAACAGATTCAGGGCAAACAGGACCCTAAACGTGGTACGGTCGTCATCTTGTTATCCGATGGCTTCAGTGAAGCGGATACGGCCGATATTTTGTCCCAGTATACCAATGAACAAATTTCTATTAATACAGTCGGCCTAAGCCTGGTGGACCCATCGGGTACGGATCTGCTGCGTAATATTGCCCAGCAAACGGGTGGCATGTACTATGATGTACCGGATTCCGGTGGTCTGAATCTGGCATTCCAGCAGATCTACGATACGATTGATGAACGGACACTGGTGACGGAGCGTACAGGCATGATGGAACATAGCGTTTATCTGGCGATTTTCCGTGTGGCAGCCTTGTTGCTGATTGGAGTAGCACTGGGTGTATCACTCGGACTCGTATTCGATAACCGTCACCTTGCGTTAAGCTTTGGTATTGGTGGTGCGGTGTCTGGTCTCTTGGCAGGACTTCTGCTGGAATGGGGCCTCGACGGTTCGAACGTGGGGGATACCTTCGTACGACTTGGTGCGATGCTCATCTTATCTGGCGTATTGACCCTGTTCTCCTGGATTGTTCCGATCAAGGAGAACACGCCGCGGAAGAGCAGGGGACGCCGTGAAGCTGGAGGCGGAACTTCTTCAGCCGAAGGGTTTGGCCAGAGACCAAGAGATGCACGCAGCAAAGGATTCTAACGTCGGGAGGTCAATGGAAATGCGGTTTACGGATGCCGACCCTTCGACACCCTTGATTCGAAAACTGACACTTGCGGTGGACGAAGGGCGTTGTACACTTCGCTGGCTCTGGCCGGAACGGGTTGAAGCTGTGTATGTGGAACGGCTGGAACTGGATATGATGAGCGATGATCGTATCGGTGAAGAGCCTGCACAGGGCAAGCTGAAGCTGTACACGAGAGAGGAATATAAGGCGAGCAATGGATACACGGATCGGATCACGGGTTTTGGTGCCATCAAGTACACGGTTTATGTGTGTCAGATGCAGGAAGATGGGCCTGTGCTGATCCGTCAACGAGACGAGGACAACATGGTGATTGCATGCGCAGGGAAGGCGGATATCCGCTTTTCCATTCGCTACAAGAGTGGTTTTTTTCAGAAACGAAAAAGTGTATTGATCACCGTCACAGCGGAAGTACCTGTTCCAAAGGAAGCCCTCTGTTATGTTCGCAAACAGGGCGGGGTTCCGTTGAATAAGGAAGATGGTACGGTGTATCCTTTTGTGAGTGATTTTGCTCCCGGAAGAAATGAGATGCCGCCCGTTGAAGTTGCCAAGGATGATTATGTGCGATTATTCTTCACGGACGGACCGAAATATGGAGCCGCCTATCGGCTTATATCAGACTAGATCGTTGGACTAGCGAGTGGAAGGTTACTCAGTCATCGTAGTGCAAGTGTAAATCACCTTAGTCTAACTGATCAGGGGAGGGGAGTGGCTATGAGCTTTTTTAGTCGGTTTTTGAAGAGACAACAGCCGGAGGAACGCCCGCTGTTTTACGATATTGTCTGTCCTTATTGTTTCAGCAAGTTTTCACCGGAAGAGGTGGTGTTCCGCGCCGCCCATCACCGTGATGATGATGAAGACTACGCTCTCGGGGAAGATGCAAAGTTGAATCGGTATCGCGAAAGGTTCGGACTTGATACGGTATTTGATATGGAGGCGGTATTGGCTCCGCATGATGTACCGGAGGAACATCGAATTTATTCCGATAACATCGTGATGGGGCTGAACGATCGGTACGGTGTCGTTACACGTCGCCGGCTGTGTCCGCAGTGTCATAACGAGCTACCAGTTACAGCGGGTAAAGCACCGAGCAATATCATCTCCATTATCGGTGCATCTCAAGTGGGGAAATCTGTCTACATGACTTCATTGATTCATACGTTGCAGCATTATACGGCCGATCATTTTGACGCGGCTTGCATGCCACTGAATGCGGAGATCAGCCGACGGTTCCGTGCGGATTATGAAGAACCATTGTTTGAACGGGGTGATCTGCTGGATTCCACACAGAAGGAGAAGCTGCAGGAGCCATTTATCTTCCAATTTGTATTCAAGGACGAAGATAAAGCACCGCTGACGCTGGTGTTTTTTGACGTTGCGGGTGAAGGTATGGTGGAGCAGGATTATCTCGGACTTCACGGGCAGCACATCAAGAACTCGGCAGGTATCCTGTTCATGGTGGACCCGCTTCAGATTCGTTCGATTCGGGACAAAATCCGCATTAACCTCGGCAATGAGCCGGGAGAGTGGACACCGCGATATGATGAGCCGCGCGACGTGGTGCTGACAATGTTCGGAGATTTTATCGCGTATCAGGACAAAGCCAAAACGAATATTCCAACAGCCGTTGTGCTCACGAAAAGCGATATGCTGCATTCCCTCAAGGATGAAGAGGGGGATTATATCAAATCGAATAGTAATGTCTTCCGCAACATGGTGCACCGCGATTATTTCGACTTAACTGAGTTCGAGAATATCGACGGGGAGATCCGGCGTTTTATCGAGAAGGTGGACCGTCCGTTCAAGGGCACGATGGATGTGTACTTCAAAGATACAGCCTATTTCGCAGTATCTGCGCTGGGCAGCAATCCGGTAGATATGAAATTGCAGGGTGTGGTTAGCCCGATTCGCGTGGATGAACCCTTCCTATGGCTGTTGTACAAGCTGAAGTACATTGAGGGGAGAGTGGGATGATGCGTTCTTCCGTAACCCCGCCCATTGAACAACAGTTGTATACCCGAGAGCGGCGCGGGGTGTTTCGCACAACAGAGGGATTCGATACGGTTGCGGCATCGCCGGGACTGGACCCTTCTTTTATCAAAAAAGTGCTTCACCCCTACTGTGTCTATGACGCTCCAGCGGAGCTAACAGGCCGTAGCGAGAAGGACGAGACGAAGTTTCCGGCTTCCATTCACCTGCTTCATCTGGAGAGTGGAGAGACGATTCTTGGGCAAAATGTGTACCAATCCGCTGATTTCACCGGGCTGCGCAGCGCCTTTTTCGCTCATAACTATGTCTTGTCTCCTGAACGCTCGGAAGAGCAAATGAAGAAAGGCGGCTGGCTGGATGCCGTGTTCGCCACGTCCTATGACATCGAACAAGGTACAGTTCTGCCAGCACTTGCTGAATTGCCTATATCACCTAGGAGCGGACAAGGTGGGGCGACCGATGCTGGCGTAGGATCACCAACCCAAGTGCTGAGCGCTTTGAAGATGAATGAAGTGCTGTTCAAGCGCCTGCTCTACGCGGTGATGCAGTCTGTAGCGACACGCAGAAAAGTATACATTGCATTGGACCTTCCCGCTGAAGAAGTGACCGCAGGGGCCAAAAGTTTGCTGCGTTTGCTGTATACAGCGTTACCATATGCATTCCGCCGGCAGCTGGGATTCATGACGTTTGCCAAGGAACCACAGGCCAAGAAGGGCATCCATGTCCAGTTTGTAGAGCGGGGGACGTTACGTCCGAAAGACCGGAATACGGAGAAGGATTTCACCTTTGATCTGGTATCCGGCAGAGTGACACATGCGGATGCATCTGTGGCGAAGTTGCCTTATGCGGAATTTGCCTGGGCCTTATTGCAGGAACCGGGTGCTGCGGATGCGTTCTATACGTTTGCAGATGAAATGTTGTCCGGCATGGAGCCTGGACGGGAGCTTTCCATTGAAGCCTATGGCGAACTCTCGGTATTCTATGGTCTTGAACAAGGCATGGAAGATCTGTACTTGGATAACAAAAGTCATGTCCTGAGCGGCTTGTTGACCTATCTGAAGCCGGAAGGTGGAACACGGCAGCGTTCGCGTCTGAATGAGCTGTTCCTGACCTTGCTCAGCCGGGAACTGGATAGCGTGAAGCGTGAGAACGTACCTGAAGAATCAGTCGCTGCTCGCATTGGAGAATACTTCCGCGTTGCCGCGCCCGTGGTGCAATCCTGGATCGTGGACTATTTCATCTACGGTGTCAATAATGCCCGCGCCCAGAAGCGGATGCGTGCTGTGCAGGAATTGTATGCTGTGCTGGATCGGGATAACCAGCTGAACCGGGCATTCTTTGATAAAGTGCTGGCCAATGAGTCGCTCTCCAAGCTATTGTTTGAACCTTATCTGGACAATCAGCTGAAACGCACCGAATCGGCAGCGAACGTCGTGGAAGTAATCCGAAGATGGGTTACGTCCCATCCATCTGCGATCTACTACAGCTTCTTGCTTGAGCGGACAGCCAATGAGCTGCGTGAACGGTTATGTTCTGCGCCGAGTCCGGTACAGTCTGCGAATGAAGCCCTCCAACGGGTTAGCATACTGGATCGGGTACCAGCTGAAATTATGTATGATACAGGTATTACGGCACACATTGGTCAGTCTGAATCTTCAGCCCGTCCTAAATGGAATGGGGGATCTTCGTCTGCCAGTCAAGACCCGGCATATCAGGAGGAGTTTACTCGTCTTGCCGACAAGCTTGCTTATGTCATTAACCTGTTTATGATTCAGGATCTGGATCTGGAACGGGTTAACCGTGAACAGCTGCTAAGTATTGATATTTTGCAGCATGGCAATGAGGTTCGAGATTGGGCGGCACGTCAGGGCTCTGATGTATCGACTCGAACGAACATAATGTTGGCTGCGAGAGCTTGGCTTAGTGGCGAGGGGAATGAAGAAGAGGCATTGGAGGCGCTCTCCCTGGCAGAACGCAATGAACTTCAACGCTGGACTCGCCGCTGGCTTGCGGTAGAACTACAGACTAAACCGGGGATTGCGGCCTATGAAGCCTTGCCGATGGCTTTCTACCGGGGAGGAAGCGGCAGTAACCGGTTGGATTATTCTGGCCTCATTGAATTCATTCGCACCAATGCAAGTCGAGCTGAAGGTCTGTATCCATTCTTCGAATGGTCAGGAGATCAACGAATGTTTGTCCGGGGTTCCAATGCGCATAAAGGATATGCGGATGCCCTCGTGGCCTATTTCAAGGCCCATGACCGAGAAGCTTTCAAGTCGAAGTCGGCGTTCAAACCATATTACGCGAGAGCGAATAAAACGATGAAACCCGCCTATGATCGTGCGAAGACGGAGTTGTCCTCTCCACTAGTACGGATGCTAACGGGTAAAAGGAAGAATCTGTTTGGGTTACTCCTTTTGATCCTGGTTCTGGGTATTGCTGGTGGTACATATGCATGGATGAAAGATTCAGTAGAGCCGCCAGCGGCATCTCCTCCATCTACCCAGGAGCCTGTCATACCGACTGAACCCGAGGTACAGATCGCGGAGCAGATTGCTTATGTGATTCCTGCGAGTGAACAGGAGGGTGCCCAATCACCTGCAAAGCTGGTGATCCGTTTCAGGAACGATACGGGAAGCACCGAGTATGAGCAAGGCAAACTTCAATTGACAATGAAAGATGGCCGTACTCAGGAGCTGGATACCACAGGCAAGCGGGAGAGGTTTAATCGCAATGAAGAGCCGGATACCCAAGATCCTTCCGATAGCAGTTCAGGAAGTACTTCTGAAGGAAGCACAGATGGAGCAGCAGTGGGAGACACGGAGAACACAGAGCAAACGGAGGATGGCGATCAGTTGGCAGACCCATCAACATCGGGTGATTCCACTTCAGAGCCTGCTACCGATACAACAACGGATACAGGCTCGACTTCGCCTGACACATCCGTATCCAATGGAGAGGATGCAACCACTTCTGCCCAGATGTCTATTGAAGAAGCAGATCGTCTCTATCCGTATGGATTGCAGGTCGAACTTCCAGCTGATCTTGATGTTGAGAGTATTGCCAGCGTGCAGAGTACTCAGGGCGGGATGACTGTAATCCAATTGATGCCGCAGCCGAAGCTGTAAGTTATTTTATTCGAGCATGTTGCATAGATTCATTAAGTGTCTTTTGATCCAATACTGAAGAATGCTGAATTCATACCTTATTAAACAGCGTATGTAAGATGACCTTGGACTGTAGATTTCAAGGTCATCTTTTTTTGATCCATATCCCGGATGAAGCAATTGTATAAAAAAATATACATTCACAATTTGGACACATGATTAGCGATTCAATAATTCGAATGATGAGCAGAAGTGATGAAATGCGCGTACTGAATGAGAAAAGCTCTCATATGTAGCCGTAAAGAAGCACTCCAATGTGCTTAAAAAAGGCCCGAATAAGGCTTGGAACAAGCAGAAGATTTGCATTTTTATGTTGACAAATGATAATGATTATCAGTATCTTTAGTTTAGAAGATATTTGCGTCGGAAATACACAGAATTACAATTTCGTTTTCGTTGTCATAGCCGGATTACATAACCGGGATAAATGAGAGAGGGATGATCGCATGTTTCGTCTGGAGACGACCAAGCTGGATATCGCTTATGAGGAAAGACTAATTGTAGAGGACCTGAATATTCAGATCCCCCAAGGAAAAATTACAGCACTTGTTGGAGCCAATGGATCAGGGAAGTCAACCATCCTGAAAACGATGGCACGCATTATGTCACCAAAAGCAGGTAATGTATTACTCGACGGGAAGTCCATCCATAAACAGTCCACGCGTGAAGTTGCCAAGCAGCTTGCGATTTTGCCACAGAATCCAACAGCACCAGAAGGACTTACCGTTACTGAACTGGTATCGTATGGTCGCTTTCCTTATCAAAAAGGATTTGGCTCCATGCGTGCGGAAGACAAACGCATGATTGAATGGGCTATTGAAGTGACAGGCATGACAGAATTCCATGATCGTCCGATTGATCAACTGTCCGGTGGACAGCGTCAACGTGCCTGGATTGCTATGGCACTTGCACAAGAGACAGATATCCTGTTCCTGGACGAGCCTACAACGTTTCTGGATATGGCTCACCAGCTTGAAGTATTGCAACTTCTGGAGCAGCTGAATGCCACAGCTAACCGTACCATTGTTATGGTTGTACATGACTTGAATCATGCTTCCCGTTATGCACATCACATGATTGGTATCAAAAAAGGTAAAGCCATTGCTCAAGGTTCACCTGTGGAAGTCATGAACTCGGATGTGCTTCGTGAAGTATTCAACATTGAAGCAGATATCGTGATTGATCCGCGTTCCGGCGTACCGCTTTGCTTGCCATACGCTCTTGCCGGTGAACGCCAGCAATCAAAAACGCCAGATACGAAGCTCATGAACAGTGCAATGGTTCATGCTGGAGGACGGACAGAACAGCGCGTTCAAGCGATAGGAAGTTAATGAGTTCGGCCATATGTTGGCCCTGCATAATAGAACGAATGAAGCCGCTGTGCGCTATCGCATGCGGCTCTTTCGCATTCGTGGGAGTAAAGAAACATAGGTAGACCCGGAATTTGGTAATCACATCGGATCAGGTTTATAATAATAAGACAGGCTGTAAGTTCATTGGTTATATTAATGTGCTCGAAGCAGCCCAAACCAACACTTGTAATGGGAGGAATCAGTCATGTCCGTATATTCATATCAAGCGGTAACCACCGCGAACCAGGAAGTCTCACTGGATCTGTATCAAGGTAAGGTATTGGTCATTGCCAATACAGCCAGCAAGTGTGGACTAACCCCGCAATATGGTGAATTGCAAAAACTCTATGATCGTTATCGCGATCAGGGTCTCGTTGTACTGGGTTTCCCTTGTAACCAGTTTGGAGGGCAGGAGCCAGGTACAAGTGAGGAAGCCGAATCATTTTGCCAGATTAATTATGGTGTGAATTTCCCGGTGTTTGCCAAGGTAGATGTGAATGGTGCGGATACACATCCCCTGTTCCAATACCTGAAGGAGCAACAACCTGGCGCAGGTGAAACCAGCGACATCCAATGGAACTTTACCAAGTTCCTTGTTAACCGTGAAGGTGAAGTGGTAGGTCGTGTTGAACCGAAAGAATCTCCGGAGACCATGATAGCAGATATCGAGAAATTGCTCGGTTAAACCATGAACGTTTGATAAGCCTGTCCTTGCATGTGCAAGGACAGGCTTCTTTGATTTTTTTTATACGCATGGCGGTATTCTCTTCACATATAGGAGCTGGCTACGAATCAAGGCAAGGGTTGACTTAGCATGTAATAACCTTGATCGAGGCCAGCTTAAGCAGGGTACGGTCATAGCTTCCGGCCCAGGAGTAGCCATGTCGACGTTCTTCACTGATGTCCAGAATGTTTAAGTATTTCAACCCATCCCGGTCCGCGTAGAAAGGGACATCTTCATCTACGTATGGCGGCTTGTTCAATCTCGGAAGCCATTGGCATAGCATAAACCGACTCAAATCCGGGGACAATGAAATCAATACAATGAAGGGAAGAAAGGCATAAATACAAGGAATAACCTCCTTCGACAAACTTTTTTTGCTCTAGCTATTGCAATGTGAAAAATATCACATTATAATGAGTGTATAAAGTGAAATAAATCACATAAGCAGTATCGATCAAGAAGTGAAATATTTCACAACCATAATAACGTTATATTCAAACTCATTTATATATTTCGAGGAGGAACTTTTAATGAAAATCGCAGTTATCGGATGTACACATGCAGGGACCGCAGCCATCGTAAATACCGCCAAATTATACCCGGATGCTACCATCACCGTGTATGAGCGCAATGACAATATCTCCTTCCTATCTTGCGGCATTGCGCTCTACGTAGGTGGGGTTGTGAAAGACCCTGACGGCTTGTTCTATTCTTCGCCTAATCAATTGGCAGAGCTTGGTGTCGAGACCAAGATGCTTCACGAAGTGACAGCGGTCGATGCCAAGGGTCATACCCTGCGGGCTAAAAACCTGCAAACTGGGGAAGAATTTGAAGATACGTTTGACAAACTGATCGTGACAACAGGTTCATGGCCTGTCGTTCCGAAGCTTGAAGGCATCGAGATGGATAACATTTTACTCTGCAAAAACTACAATCATTCCAATACGATAATTGAAAAAGCCAAAGATGCCAAACGCGTTACCGTTGTAGGTGCAGGATATATCGGCGTAGAGCTGGTGGAAGCTTTCCAAATGAATGGCAAGGAAGTTACCCTGATCGACAGTGTGGACCGGATTTTGAATAAATATTTGGATCCTGAGTTCACGGATGCGATTGAAGATACGCTGACTGGACGCGGTATCAAGCTGGCTCTCGGTCAAACGGTACAGAAATTCACCGGGGAGAACGGCAAAGTAACTAAGGTAATCACGTCCAAAGGGGAGTTCGAAACCGATCTGGTTATTCTGTGCATTGGTTTCCGTCCAAATACAGAGCTGCTCAAAGGCCAAGTGGATATGCTGCCAAACGGCGCAATCATCGTGGATAAATATATGCAAACCAGTCAAAAAGACATCTTCGCTGCGGGTGACAGCTGCGCCATTCATTACAACCCGACAGGTAAAGCATCTTACATTCCACTCGCGACTAACGCTGTGCGGATGGGTACACTCGTAGCCCGTAACCTGGTTCGTCCAACGACACCATATATGGGTACACAAGGAACATCGGGTATCAAAATTTATGAGCAAAACATCGCGGGTACGGGGATGACGGAAACATCTGCTGCTGACGAAGGTCTGATTGTGGAGTCGGTAGTACTGGAAGACAGCTATCGTCCGGAGTTCATGCCAACGGCGGAGAAACTGTTGCTCAAAGTGGTCTATGAGCAGGCTACTCGCCGGATCGTTGGAGCACAGGTGATGTCTCAGGTTGATCTGACTCAATCGATTAATACGATCTCGGTCTGCATCCAAAACAACATGACCGTAGATGAACTGGCCTTCATCGACTTCTTCTTCCAGCCACATTACAACAAACCATGGAACTTCCTGAACACGGCTGGTCTGCAAGCACTGCCACCGGTAGAAGTAAAAGCACCAGCAATGGTGTAAGGAAGCAGAATCGATGCTAAGCAGTGAGCATGATAGACAGACGACCTACGAAGATAAGTCAGGGTTGTCCGAAAATGCGACGTGTACAATAGCTTTCAAGCTTACGGCACAATGCAGACGATTATAAAGGAAAAAGAAGACTGGCGAGTATATCGTCAGTCTTTTTTGTGTTTCTTTTAGCTTCAAAAGGACTTATTATACTCTTGAGATCTTGCTGACTTAACTATTCCAAGACACTCTTAAAGTATCTTTTTAAATAACATTGTGATAATTTGCACAAAGTTTTACACAGTACCAAGATACAATTGATATATGGCATCAACGTTTCAATAAAGAAATTAAGGCGGTTTTATTCCACGAAGAACAATGAAGGAGAGGATGGATGATATGGCAGCAAAAACACCTCTTGAGGTTGCACAATATACGGCGCAAACAGGCATGAAGAAGGCTCAATATCCGGTGTCTTCTGTACTGGTGCTTAGCTTCCTGGCAGGGGCTTTTATTGCGCTGGGTTTTCTACTGGATATCCGGGTGATTGCATCCGCGCCAGCAGAGTGGGGAAGTCTGGTTAATCTGATTGGTGCAGCAGTGTTCCCGGTGGGACTAATTATGGTGCTCATCGGTGGTGGCGAGTTGCTGACGGGTAATATGATGGCAGTTCCACTCGCGACGATTGCTCGAAAGTTATCCGTAGGTAGCATGTTGAAAAATCTAACCTTAGTGACGATCGGTAACTTTCTTGGAGCTTTGTTTGTCGCGTACGCGTTTGGACATGTACTTGGTCTGACTGGAGAGGGTGTATATCTGGCTAAAGTGGTGGATATGGCTGGTCACAAGTTGCATGATGGATTCTTGCAAGCTTTTATCTCCGGCATTGGCTGTAACTGGCTGGTCGCGCTGGCCGTGTGGCTATCTTATGCATCGGATACGATGAGTGGCAAGGTACTGGGCATCTGGTTTCCAACGATGGCGTTCGTAGCCATTGGATTCCAGCACGTTGTGGCCAATATGTTCCTCATTCCGGCGGCAATTTTTGAAGGACATTATTCGTGGGGCCAATATGTGATGAATTTCATTCCAGTATGGCTTGGCAATCTGACGGGAGGAGCTCTGTTTGTAGCTGCGGCCTATTGGGTGGTGTACCTGCGACAAGCTGAGCCAAAAGTGAAACCAGAGGTAGTAACGTCGATCGAACCTGTGGAGGCGGAGGGTAGAGTGATGTTGAGCAAGCAGGCGTAGCGGAGTATGGCACTACAATGCATGACACGAAACACATATATCATATACACATAGAAGTGAAGACGATTCTAACTTTGCTCGGTTCATGGCAAATATGCTGTGATGGAGCAGGTCGGAATCTTTTTTTTGTGTCCTTTATTGGAGTTTTAAAGCAAAATAAATTCGCCATGACAAGGTTCGGGGGAACGAAACCTGTTCATGGCGAATTTCGGGAGTGGTCCATGATATGGCATGAGGAGGAAGTGGGGAAACACTAGCCTAATGCCTTATTTTTAATTTACCCCTGTATTCTGAAATTGAATCAAATGGCAAAACATTTTCTTGAAAATATTTTGAAGGTGCTATAGCGGCGAATATGAAGCAAAAACATACTGTTCTCTTTACGTGATAACCTCGAAGAAGATATGATATAGGGATAGCTTTTTAAAGAGGGGGAGCCATACGATGATCGATCAGGAGAATGGGGTATTTGCAGCGGTATGCCCGCTCGATTGTCCGGACACTTGTGGTCTGTTACTACATAAAGAGAACGGCAAAATTGTGAAGGTGGCGGGCAATCCGGATCATCCGATAACGAAGGGTGCCATCTGTAATAAAGTCAGAAATATGACGGAGCGGGTGTATCACCCCGAGCGTCTGCAATATCCAATGAGACGTGTTGGAGCCAAGGGTGAAGGCAAGTTCGAACGAATCACTTGGGATGAAGCAATTAGCGAGATTACGACCAACTTCACTGCATTGTCCGAGACCTACGGACCTGAGAGCATCCTGCCTTACAGTTTCTACGGCAACATGGGCATTCTCGGCGTAGACGGCATGGATCGGCGTTTCTTCAATGCGCTAGGTGCGAGTATGCTGGAGCAGACCATCTGTAATGCGGCCGGAAATACCGGCTGGAAACATACGATGGGCGCCAACCATGGAACGGTGCCGGAAGATACGGAGCATGCAGATCTTATTCTGGTATGGGGCGGAAATATCGTGAGTACGAATATGCACCAGGTCGTTTTGGCGGAGAAAGCCCGCAAGAAGGGCGCCCAGATCGTCGTAATCGATGTGCATCGCAATCGTACCGCCCAATGGGGCGACTGGTTTATCCCGCTGTACCCGGGCACGGACAGTGCACTGGCGCTGGGCCTGATGCATGTGTTGTTCGAACGGGGACTGACGGATGAAGCATTTATGCAAAAGTATACAGTGGGACATGAGGCACTGCGTGCTCATGTTCGCAGCTACACACCTGAACGCGTTGCGCGCATTACGGGCGTGCCGGAGGAGACCATTGTGAAGCTGGCCGAGCTATATGGCAACGCACAGGCAGCCCATATTCACATCGGCAATGGACTCCAGCACCATGATAATGGGGGGATGAACGTGCGCAGCGTTGCATGTCTGCCTGCCATCACGGGGCAATGGCTGAAGCAAGGCGGCGGTGCCGTGCGTACGAACAGCTACGCGAGCACGAATAGCGACGCGCTGGAGCGTCCGGAGCTGCGGCAGAATACGGAGCCGCGAGTGGTAAACATGAACCGGATTGGTGAAGCGCTGCTGGAAGCCGAGCAGCCGATCCGGGCCCTGATGGTTTACTGCAGCAACCCATTGGTGGTGGCACCGGATACTGAACGAGTGGAGCGAGGTTTTGCACGGGAAGATCTGTTCACGGTTGTGCATGATCTGTTCATGACGGATACGGCTAAATATGCAGATATCGTATTGCCGGCCACGTCTTCATTTGAAGCGACGGACCTGTATGCTTCCTATTGGCATCAATACGTTCATCTGCAAGAGCCGGTAATTGCACCGATTGGAGAGAGCAAAAGCAATGTGGAGTTGTTTTCCCTGCTTGGGCAGGCCATGGGGTACGATCCTGCAATCTTCGGAGAAACGCCGGAACAGATGATTAAGGACGCACTCCAGGATACAGGCAATCCTTACATGAATGGGGTTACGTTAGAAGGACTGAAGGAACACCATTTCGTGAAGCTGGATATGACACCACATGCTGCATTTCTGGATCAGCTGCCCACACCTTCAGGCAAGATTGAATTGTATTCAGAGACAATGGAACAGAGAGGGCTTCCGCCGCTCCCTACCTATAGCGCTCTGGTTGAAGGATATGATGGGGAGAATCCGGCTGGACCTGCCGATACTTACCCATTGATGTTCCTGTCACCGCCAAATCATAATTTCCTGAACTCGACCTTTGGCAACTCAGCCAAACATCAGCGTTTGGAAAAGATGCCTTTATTGCAAATGCATCCCGAAGACGCTGCCCGCAGAAACGTGCAGGATGGGGATGCAGTGGTCGTATGGAATGATCGTGGACGCATTGAGCTTACCGCCAAGGTGAGTGAAGCCATGTTGCCAGGAACCGTCATCAGCCAAGGCTTATGGTGGGATGGGGAAGGCAAGAAGCAGCGAGCCAATTCACTCACGTCCAATCGGTTGTCGGATATGGGCAACGGGGCTACATTCTTCTCGGCCACTGTCGAAGTGAAGCGTCAATGAGTGTGCTTGCAGCATGACTTTTTTGAGGTAAGATGAACAAAGGACAGAACTTGAGCAGGATCTAATAGAGCAATATATGCGACATTTCATAAAACCTTCGCTCTGGCTGGTTACGGTTATACCGTCAGGGCAAAGGTCTATTTTTTATGGCTGTTTGCTTGTGCAGAGGTATTAAGGAGAATGAACTAGAGATGATGAGATGGCTGGATACCTATCCAAAAGAAGTGAGAGTATTTTTACTGGCAAGCTTGGTTAACGCAACAGGAAGTGCCTTGATGTGGCCGCTGACCACCATGTATGTGTTTGATGAGCTAGGACGGACGATGGCCAACGCAGGTTTTGTAATCCTCATTCAGTCCCTGGGTGGTATCTTTGGACAACTGCTTGGAGGGTCTTTATATCACCGGGTGGGAGTGAAGAAGCTGATCATTGGCTCACTGGCGCTTAATGCGTTAGGTTTGTTTGCGCTACCCTGGATTAGCGCGTATTGGGTCATATTTATATGTGCCATGGGCTGGATTGGTCTGTTCAGTTCATTGTCGCTGCCAGCGATTCAAGCCTTTATTGGCTTCCGGTTTGCGGAGCGACGCGGGGAATTATTCAATATTATCTATGTAGCGAACAATATCGGGGTGGCGATTGGTACGGCGCTGAGTGGTTTTCTGGCTGACTTTTCCTATCACCTCAGCTTTGTACTGAACGGAGTAACCTCAGCCGGATTTGCGTTGTTCTTCTGGTATTATCTGTCGCGGGTTGAACCGGATCAGGGGGGAGTACATCTGACGAAACGCAAAACCGTTCCCGATGGGCCGGGCGTATGGGCATTGCTGGGCAATACCCGACTATATCTGTTTATGAGCTTGGGCGTGCTGTTCCTGTTATTCGGCAATTCCATCTGGAACACAGGTGTGTCGCCGTACATCATCTCTGAGGGTATGGAAAAAAGAATGTACGGTCTGCTCTGGACCCTGAACGGGGTGCTGATCTTTGTAGGCCAACCTTTCACCAGTTGGGTGAAACGGACCATGGCCCGTACCTCCACTGCCCAGATGACCGCGAGTGCGGTATTCTATGGCATGGCTTATATCGTCATGATTACCATGTACAGCTATCCGGGCATGGTGCTCGCAATGGTACTCGCCACGTTTGGAGAGATGCTGATCTCCCCTGCAACACCTGCCTTCATATCGGAGCATGCGGGCAGGGCAGCGCCTTTTTACATCGGGATATCAGGTGGGATCGGTGCGGTTGGACGGGTTATCGGGCCCTATGCGATGGGGGTCATGTATGACAAACAGGGACTTATTCCTGTAGCATGGCTGGCAACGGGCACAGCGGCTGTTGCGGTACTTGGTTTTGTGCTGCATGCGGTGTTGAATCGTAATCGTGAAGTGAAGGAGTATGGGATGGACGCCTGACAGATCTAATCGGGTTGGACAGGATGTGGAAGGAAGAACGAGTTGAAGTGGACGGTAAATCCACTGTAATGAGTCTGCACACCCGTAAATTATAGTTGACAAAAAAATGTTTTTATGCTATAATTTACATATAAATTTATTCCGTATATAATAAGATTCTCCTGGCCAGGGAGAATCTTATTTTTGTTTGTACGGGAGGAATAAGTATGAAGCAAAATGAATCCAGTATCACATCATTGATTTCGACCTTTGGCCGAGCCTATCATTGCCAACATGATACACCTCTTATTTTCAATGATTTTATCGCTAGTGCCCTTATCACTCCTCAAGAGTTTTCAGATATCAGTAATAACATGGTTAAAGGCATTCATTTTTTCAACCCGGATATGGCTCACCAGCTCAAGGACAACCCGGAAAAGGTTCTAAAATGGATAACCCAGATACAGTTATCTCCAATAACACTGGCTCGAGCCGCTTATTGTGAGCTTGTACTTTTGCATGAAGTGACGTTGGGATTGAAGCAGGTAGTCATTCTTGGCGCCGGAATGGATACGTTTGCTTGGAGGCATCCGGAATTGGAGGACACACTGGATATCATCGAAGTGGATTATCCGGCTACACAGCAATTCAAGAAGGAGCGGCTGAATCAGGTGAAGCTGACTATTCCGGACAATCTTCACTTCGTACCCATGGATTTTACGCGTGAGCTTTCAAATGACAGCTTGGCTCTTAAAGGTTTGGAGAAACGGAAGACGTTGGCCAGTCTCTTGGGGGTTTCTTATTATTTGCCCAAAAAGGATCTATTTAACGTGATTCGTCATGTGTTTGCGAACCTGCCATCTGGAAGCTCTATAGTTCTGGATTATGCAGATGAGCACCTTTTTGAGGAAAAAGGGAGATTCAATCGAGTTGAAAATATGGTTAAATTGGCTGCAATGGGCGGTGAGCCCATGCAATCCGGCTACACATATGTGGAGATGGAGGCCATGCTTGAAGAAGCAGGACTGCTTATTTATGAGCATCTCACTCCGGAGGCGATTCAGG
This sequence comes from Priestia sp. FSL H7-0729, assembly GCF_038005685.1. Classification (NCBI taxonomy): domain Bacteria; kingdom Bacillati; phylum Bacillota; class Bacilli; order Caryophanales; family Bacillaceae; genus Priestia; species Priestia sp. FSL H7-0729. Next base: position 89,510 of record NZ_JBBOTQ010000014.1, on the reverse strand, counting down.
AACAGTTTTTCCAAGATCGAATTGATCATCTAAGTGCATTTGAAACAATACATTTCATTCACGCAGTAAAAAAATAAATCGATCCGGCAAGTATGGTCACCAATATAGCCCGTATTTGCATAGTAGATGCTAACCTTCACCCTATAGCGGGGTGAGGGTTGTTTTGTTTTTGCAGGGACCAGCTCCGATAGCCGGCTAGTGAATGATTTTCTCGATGAGATGAGACAGGATTGTTCAGAAATCAGACTTGTTGTCGTTCAATTCCATGTCATTCCATGCGCTCCCCTCTATTTGTGCATAATGCTCATATAATAGAATGGATCTGGTTAAAGGCAGGAGGATGCATACGATGTACAAGGTTTTGTTAGTCGATGATGAATTTATGATCTCGGACGGGATCGCCAGTGTTGTGAACTGGTCGCGATTAGGAACAGAGCTGATCGGCATTGCCCAAGATGGATTGGAAGCGCTTGCTAAGATCGAGCGGCAACGCCCGGATATCATCATCTCGGACATTCGCATGCCGGGAATGGATGGGTTACAGCTGGTTGAAGCTGTGGCAGAGAAGTATCAGCATATTTCGTTTATCATGCTCACAGGGTTTACGGAGTTTGAATATGCGAAGACGGCTATGCAGTATGGGGTGAAGCATTATTTACTCAAACCCTGCAGTGAAGAACATCTCGTCGAGGCTATCCGTGAATTGGTCAGTGAGAAGCGGGAGTTAACTGATCAGGAGCGTTTTGTACAGTCGATCCAATATAATCTGGAGCGTGTACTGCCGCATGCCAAGGAATATTTTTTGAAGGAGCTGGTGACCAATAGAACCTACGGGGTCAAGGAATGGAAGTATTTCGAGGAATTATTCGATGTACAATTTCAGGATCAGCGTGTGCGGTTGCTGCTGGTAGAGATTGAGGGGGATCATGAGTACTTGCACTTGTTCGCGGTCAAGAACATTGCCGAGGATATTTTTCACAATCCGATCTTAAGTACCACGGTTGGAGGTCATGTGTTATTGATGATGGAGGACAAGTTGTCTGAAACACAGTTGTTCCATAATATCGATGAGATTCGCGCCACATTTACCCGATATTACCATGATGATCTTACGATTGCTCTAAGCGAACCAGGAGATCTTCCGCAGGCACGGCAATTGTACATGCAGACGCTGGTTTACCTCAATTACCGTTTTTACCTTGGTGAGGGAAGTCTTATTATGGAGCGGGATGTCTACTCCCCCGGAGAGCGCACTCTTCCCGAATTCGAATATGATCCAGAGCGGATGGCTACTGCGATGAAGGCTGGACACTGGCAGGAAGTCGGAACAGAACTGAACCGGATGTTCCAGTTGCTCGCCGACTTAAGGTACGATATTTCTCAAACGAAGTCCTATCTTATTCAAATATTTATGGAAATGATTCGACTCAGCGGCTCTGCCGAGATGAAAAGGTATATGGATCAGTTGCCAGGCATGATTGAATCCAGCACCCTGCATTCTTTTCAACAGTTTCTGCTTGCCGTTGCCAGGGAAATCACGCTGCGCCGCTACGAACAACACCGCTCCAGACAGTCGCAGATGGTGGGCAGTGTGAAGCAGATCGTGGAGAAGCGTTACAAGGACGAAACTCTGACACTCCAGTCCATCGCCGGGGAAATATACATGAATCCAGACTACATCGGCAAAATGTTCAAAAAAGAAACCGGTGAGAAATTTACGAACTATGTGTTAAGCTACCGCATCCGTAGAGCATTGGAACTTTTGGAGCAGGAGGGGAACTGCACGGTATCCTCGCTTGCCGAGCAGACGGGGTTTGGTGCCAATTGGCCTTATTTTAGCAAAATGTTCAAGAAATACACGGGCTTCTCCCCTTCCGAGTATAAAAAAGTACCCTAGACAGCGCTGCCGTCGCTTCTACATAGCTTCCTGTATATCCGATCCACATCCGATTCACATCTGATTTATGATCTCACCCTGTGTGCCATTCAACGGCAGCAGGGTCTTTTTTTGTCGGACGGAACTCGGTTTTGAACATGCATTTAACGGAAATGAGCATGGGAAGAAAAGGCGCTCGATTCTATCATTAGAAGTGTCATGTGAATGAACATCGAGTGGAGGTTGAGTGGATGGAGCTGAATCGAAGCCGGGGGATCGAACCTGGGCGTTTGAAGCCAGCTGGCAAATGGAGTTCGGTGAAAAAGGAGCTTGTCCGCAACAGATACGTGTATCTGATGCTCGTTCCTGTGGTAGCCTACTATCTGATTTTCAGCTATGGGCCAATGTACGGGCTACTGATGGCATTTCAGGAATCCTACAACCCGATCAAAGGAATCTTGGCAGGCGAATGGGTCGGATTTGACAACTTCACCATGTTTTTTGAAAGTTATTATTTCTGGCGACTGATTAAGAACACACTGATTTTGAGTTTTTACAGTATTGTGTTTGGTTTCCCGGCTCCGATTCTACTAGCACTGCTACTGAATGAAGTCAGGAAGAAGTGGTTCAGAGGTGCAGTACAGACCATCAGTTATATGCCGCATTTTATTTCGGTTGTCGTCGTGGTTGGAATGTTGAAAACGTTCTCATCTCTGGACGGTGGGTTATTTAACGTCATTCGTGACTTTTTCGATCTGCAGCCGATCATGTTCCTGGCGGAGAAAGATATGTTCCGTCCGATGTACATTCTGTCCAACATATGGCAGGGGGCAGGCTGGGCTTCAATAATCTTTTTGGCAGCACTCAGTGGCATTGATCCCCAATTGTATGAGGCTTCCAAAATTGACGGTGCAGGCCGCTGGAGACAGCTGCTGCATATTACACTGCCGGGCATCATGCCAACGATTGTGATCATGTTAATTCTGCGCATGGGGGCGGTCATGAACGCTGATTTTCAGAAAATATTGCTGATGCAAACGGCACCGACCTATGAGACATCGGATGTCATATCCACCTTTGTTTATCGATCCGGTATTTTGGAGGGGAACTATACGTACTCAACCGCCATCGGACTATTTAACGGCGTCATTAATTTCGCGCTGCTCATTATCGCAAACGCGATCAGCAGAAAGCTTAACTCAACCAGTCTATGGTAATTGGAAGGTGAAGCGATGAAACAGTCTATAGGGGAACGACTTTTTGATGTATTCAATACACTGCTGCTCTTGGTCATCATGATTTTATGCTTTTACCCGATGCTGTACGTGTTCAATTCTTCCATCAGCGATCCGGATCAGATGCTGCGTTCCCGGTCACTTATGCTTATTCCTGAAGGTTTCCAGCTGGGAGCATACAAGTCGGTATTTCAGGATACGCGCATCTATACGGGTTACATGAACACCTTGTTCTATGTTGTGGTGGGTACAGCCATCAATCTGCTCATGACTTCGCTGGCTGCATATGGTCTGTCACGTGGTGATCTGATGGGCAGAAAAACGCTGATGAAATTAATTACGTTCACGATGTTTTTTGGCGGTGGTATGATCCCGACATTTCTGCTAATTCAGAATCTGGGCATGGTGGATACCCGTTTCGCGCTTATTATTCCGGGTGCCATCAGTACGTTCTATTTCCTCATTATGAAAACAAACTTCGAAGGCATTCCGATCAGTCTGATCGAATCGGCGAAGCTTGATGGTGCCAATGACTTTCTGATTTTGTTCCGAATCGTACTGCCTTTGTCAAAACCAATCCTGGCGGTCATGATGCTGTATTATGCAGTTGACCATTGGAATGATTATGTCGGACCGATGCTCTATCTACGCAGTCAGGAGTTATATCCGATCCAGATTATTATGCGGGATATTCTGATCAGCAGCAGTACAGAGGCCATGGGCGCTGGAGCTGATACGGGCTTCGCCATTGGGGAGAACATCAAATATGCAACTATTATTATCTCCACGCTGCCGATTATGCTGGTATATCCGTTCATCCAACGTTATTTTGTTCAGGGCGCTCTAATCGGTGCTGTGAAGCAATAAAAAAATGTATCCTATGGAGGCGAATTACGTGAAAAAAAGAATGGGGTCTATCTTGTTGTCATCACTACTTACCATGTCTTTGCTGGCAGGCTGTACGGGGGATAATGAACCAGGTAACGCAGAGCCAGCAGAAGGAACAGAACCTGCGGTTCAGGCCTTGACGGAGATACCGCTACCGATTACAAATGAGCCATTTACCATTGACTACTGGCGCGCCAATGACGCCAAACTGACGGCTTCCTTGAACAACTTTGGCGATATGGCCGCTTACAAGGAGAAGGAGAAGTTGACGGGCATCCAGGTGAAGTTCACACATCCTCCGCTTGGACAACAGCGTGACCAATTCAATCTGTTGATCTCCACAAAGGAGCTGCCGGACGTCATTTATTATAACTGGGCAGATGCGGTTGGCGGACCGGAAAAAATGATCAAGGACGGACGAATCATCCGGTTAAATGAATTGATCGACAGTTATGCACCGAATTTGAAGCGGATCATAGAATCCGATCCGGATGTGAAGAAACAGATTGCACTCGACGATGGAACGATCTATATGTTCCCACTGCTGAAGCTGGATGCATTGAAGCTGAATGCCACTTCCGGTTTGATTATGCGCCAGGATTGGCTTGATAAACTGAATCTCAAGGTACCTACCAATATCGATGAGTGGTATACGGTACTCAAGGCATTCAAGGAACAGGACCCTAACGGCAATGGCAAGCCAGATGAGCTGCCATTCACCGGAAACTGGGGACCGGGCAACCTGACCAAGCTCCATGATTTTGCGGCGGCCTTTGGTGTCATCGGTGGCTTCCAGTTGAATGGAGACAAGGTGGAGTTCGGACCGATTCAGCCGGGTTATCGTGATTTCCTAGAGACCATGGCCAAGTGGTACAAGGAAGGGCTGATTGATCCCGAGATCATGACGAATGACGGCAAAGCGTTCGACTATAAAGTCACCAGCAATCTGGCAGGCGCATATCAGGGCGGTGTGTTCAGTGGTATGGGAAAATACTTCAATCTGATGAGAGATACCGATCCGAACTTTAACGTAACCGGTGTACCGTGGCCCGTATCTCCGGATGGAACTTCGTATGCTACCTTCAATCTGGAGAATAAGGTCCTAAGTTATGGTGAGGCTATTACGGCTTCTGCAGACGAAGACAAACTGAAATATATTGTGCAGTGGATGGACTACAACTATAGCGAAGAGGGTAGCGATCTGTTCAACTTTGGTATCGAAAATGACAGTTATGTTCGGGACGGAGAAGGTGTGAAATTCACAGATACCATTATTAATAATGCAAATGGTCTGACGTATGATCAGGCACTGGCATCCTATGCCTTATCCATTATGGATGGTCCAATCAATCAGGATAGCCGTTACCTGGATGCCTTATTATTTGACGATGGACAGCGTGCAGCGAATGCGGAATGGATGAAAGCAAGCTCGGCCTTAACACTTCCCCCAATTCGCTTGTCTACAGAAGAGGTAACCACTAGTACGTCCATCATGAGCCAGGTGAATACGTATTTGAATGAGACGATGACTGCCATCATTAGCGGACAGAAGCCGATCACCGAATTTGACACGATGGCCGAAACCATCAAGAGCATGGACATTGAACGGGCCATTGAGGTTCATCAGGCGGCCTATGACCGATATCAGTCCAAATAAACCGAGAGAAATCGAGCGCTAAAACTTTGGGAAAACCTTCCTGTATGTGATATACCTAGTAGTATCACGTGGTTCAAAGGAGCGCTTTGGTCATGACAGCCTACCGCAAACTCAGCATCAAAATGAAAATGTTTCTGATGATCATGGTCATGATGGCGTTTATCATCATCCTGGCGTTTGGTTCCTTGTATTATACGTACTCAGTGTATGACAAACAGCTGTTTGATAAGTCGTCCCGTCTACTGAACCTTTCCTCGTCTACAGTGGATGTTGAACTTCAGAAGTTGGAAGCGTTATCATTAAACATGATCTCTGATACACAGATTCAGAGGGCCTTGAAGTCTTTGCTGGATGATGATAGCGCATATTCAAGCTTTATTGAACGGAAGAAGATCACAGATCGGCTATGGGAGCATATTAGTGGGGCTGCACGATATGTGCAGTCCGTTCATCTGATTGATTCCAAGGGGAGAGTAAATAAATATGGTGAAACACTAACCGTATCCCCTGAGAAATATGATCAGATGATTGAGGCGGCGGAGCAGGCTAATGGTGCAGTACGCTGGCTGTACCCGGATGATGATGACCCGATGCTGGTTATGGTGCGTCAGGTGCGAGCCTACGAACCGATGACCCTGGAACCGGTAGGCATACTGTTTCTGCGTATTCATATCGAGCGACTGGTTGAGGAGTACGCGGGCATGGATAGCCGGGACAGTGACATTATTATAAAAGCGGGCAGTGAGGTGATCTATCCTTATCGCCAGCTTCCGGATGCGGTGTCCGCGGGACTGAATCCACTTTCAGGCAGTGGGGGATATGAGATCAAAAATCTGGATGGGAGGGAGGTATTTCTATCCCAGAAAAAATCCGCCTACACTGGTTGGGTTTATTACAATATGGCCTCTTATGATGAGATTTTTGAGCGTATCATATGGTTGAAAAATAGTTTGATTGTCGTATATCTTATCGCCATTCTGGTTGTGCTCGCGCTTGGTATGGTGTTCGCACGCAGTCTGACCAGGCCGATCAGGCAGCTCATCAGTCAGATGAAGGAGGTTCAGTATGGGGATCTGGAGAATATGGATGCCAATCTGTCCATTCCAACACACCAGCACATGGATGAACTGGGGTTATTACAGCGTACGTATCGAATGATGATTACACATATTAATACATTGATCAAAGAAAATTATGCAAGCCAGCTGGTCATTAAAGAAACGGAGTTTAAGGCGCTTCAGGCGCAGATCAATCCACACTTTTTGTATAATGCGCTGGATTCAATCCATTGGCTTGCCAAAAAGAACAGGCAGGAGCAAATCTCCAGTATGGTGCTGTCACTCGGGTATTTGCTGCGTTCCTCCATCAGTTTCAAACAAAATATCATCACCCTTGCCGAAGAGCTGGAGATCGTCAGCCATTACATCACCATTCAGACCTACCGTTTCCGGCAGCGGCTGGATTTCCGCTTGGATGTGCCTGCTCCTTATCTGGAATGTGCCATTCCCAAGTTAACCCTACAGCCATTACTGGAGAATGCCATTCAATACGGATTGGAACCACAGGTTGGATCATGTCTGATTCGAGTGTATGCCGAGATATCAGGTGGCAAACTGGCCCTGATCGTGGAGGATCACGGTCCCGGCATGGCACCCGAATATGTGGAACAAGTGTTGCGCGGTGAAGTGAAGACCAGAGGAACAGGTATTGGTTTGCTGAATATCCGGGAGCGGGTACGTCTGGCTTTTGGCGAAGAATATGATGTTCTGCTGGAGAGCAGGCCGGGGCTTGGAACGAGAGTAACGGTGCTGCTGCCACCCCCATCACCAGGTAAGGAGGATAAGCCATGAGAAGATTATTGCGAACCATAGGCATGATCTGTCTTCTGCTGACTCTTCCTGGCTGCGTGAGCCAACTGGATCAAAGGCCAGGCATGATTGTTGACGAAGAGCCGATAACGCTACGAATCGCTTGGTGGGGTGGGGAGTTTCGTAACAATGCAACGATCGCCGTTATCGATCTGTATGAGAAGTTGAATCCGCATGTAAACATTGAATACGAATATAGCAGTTTCAACGAATACTGGAGAAAACTTGCCCCACATGCAGCTGGCAATGCGTTGCCCGACATTATCCAGATGGACATCTCCTATCTGTCTCAGTACAGTTCGTTGCAACTGTTGGAGGATATGACGCCGTACATGCAGAGCGGACTGATTGACACGACAGATATTGAGAAGCAACAGCTGGAGAGTGGAAGCCTGAATGGCAAAACCTATGGTCTCAGTTTGGGGGTTAACGCCATGCTCAGCATCTATGATCCGGAAGTGTTGAAGGCCAATGATATTGAATTGCCAACGGATACGTGGACATGGGCGGATTTTGACCGTATGGGCGAGCAATTGCTGGGGAAAGGCATCTATCTGGGAACCTATTTCACGCCGGAACAGTTTTTCGCGTATTACTTGAGACAGCATGGTTCCAAGCTATACGCCGAGGATGACAGAAGGTTGGGTTATGAGGATGATGGATTGTTTATTGATTACTTTGGCAGGATGCAGCAGCTCGCGGAGAAGAAACTTATTTTTGCACCGGATATCTGGACATCCGACATTGGCAAACCCGATAACGACCCGTTTTATCTGGGAGAGGCTTTGTTTAGCTGGGGGTATTCCAACCAATTTATCAGTACCGCTCAGCGTTATGGCAAACCCTTAACCATATCCCCGATGCCTGGGCCAAACAGCCAGGAGGGGTTGTTCCTGAAGCCGGGCATGTTTTTCTCCATGGCGAGCAATTCCAGACATAAGGAGGAAGCTGCCAAGTTCATCAGTTTTTTTGTGAATGATTTGGATGCCAATCTGTTGCTCAAAGGGGAGCGGGGGGTGCCCGTCTCGTCCAGTGTCAAAGAGCGGATGAAGCTGGTGGTTGAACCGGAGCTTGCGCAGGTGTTTGATTATATTGATTGGGTTGCCGATCACAGCAGCCAGATGGACCCGCCTGATCCTGTAGGTGCACCCGAGGTCACTGCGGTGCTGCGTGAGTTGTATGATCTGCTGTTGTTTGGCAAAATTACGCCTGAGCAGGCGGCGAAGCATTTCCGTGAGCGGGCAAACGCAATTTTGAATGGGAAGTTATAAGAATGGACTAGATCGTATATGTATTTCATGGGCTTGGGGCTGTTGTTGTTCACAAGCTCAACCTTCATTCTACTCGGGTGAAGGTTTTTGCTATGGTATGGTGGATATTTCCTCTAGTATAATGAAAATGGGTAGTCGTCCTATCTGTAGATTAGATAGATTCTATCCATATATTAATGGATGAGGAGTGTCAGGACATGTCCATATATCAGATAGGTCACAAGGTGTCTTTTGCAGATATACAAACGAAGTTGCCTCAGGAAAGTTGGATGTACACTCAGAATGAAGCGCACAACGGTGAATTTGAAGCCGAGGAAGTATGGTTACATTCTGGTGACCTTCATATCAGTGAACTGTTGTTGGATGAAGGACCTTTCTTGATCTTGGTTGAAGGCAATCTGACAGTGGATCGTTATATTGGAAATACAAGTTCCGACGCGGCCAGTTCAAATCTGGTTGTACTTGGGAATCTCATAACGCCCTATATGATTGTGGGTGGGCAGGAAATATATATTACCGGTAATCTCTATGTGGAGGATATGTTCTGGGGGGATTATAACCATGGAGAATTGACAGTGAGAGGGAATGTAGAAGGTGGATTGCTGGTAAGTACCGAGCAATATACGATTCAAGTTCAAGGACAGCGTAATGTGAAGCGTCAGCTTGAAGAATGGGAGGATCTCGGACCATGGCGGGGCTTTGACATGTTGGCGTTATTGGTTCCTGAATGTGTGATTGATGAAGATACAGAGCCGTTTCCTTGGCGAGAAGAAATGTTAAGGAGGCTGCAGCAAGGACAACCTGTAATCAACCGAAAGTACATTCATGCTGATGAATCAGAGCTAGATGTGCCGGATTGGTTCGAAGATCATCGGATTACCGCTGAGAACATAGAGCGTCTTACTCAACCATCTTTGTTGCCTGTAAGAGAGGAGGATGAGTTACTGAACAGCTATGAATTTTGGTTGGACGAGCAATTTTGCCGAGCATCCGTCTATGGAGATGAGCATACGGAGGGGTATTTCCGCAGTCTGTATTTTCAGGATGACCATAACTGTGCATTGTTGCTTAAGATGCAGCCATCAGATCAAGGTTCCAACTCTTCTGATAAACAGATCGTACAACCGGGTAAACCTGTCTGGACGATCTCAGGAGCATATCGTTATCTAAACAATGAGAATTCGGAATGGGACGTATTTTCGGAGAACTCACCTGCTGATATTCAGCAGTTAAGCGAGCAAGGATGGAGCACCTTGTTGCAATCTGTATCGAATTATCAGTATGCTCGTTCCTTAATATCGCACCAACTGATCCGTGATTTATTAGCACTGCCTGTTGTGGAGCCATATGACGATTATTATGATGATGATCGGCACGGACTGTGGATTGGAGAGTTATATTATGCATTTCGACAAGCAGGTCAGATGTCTAATGGTGTTCCCCGGCCAGCCATGCTACGTATTGGAAGAGAGTATGTGGATGCACAAGGGGAGACGCAGGTGGAGAAATACTATTATACCCTGCACCAACATGCGGACGGCTCGGAAAGTGTGTTGATTGAATACTCGGCTCAGAATGACGAGGATGAGGAAGAAGAACCGTTATTGCTTGAACTTCATTATATAGGCGGCTCTCAATTACTACATGCCGTTCAATTGCTCGAACGTGGACGCCAAGTGCTCATTCAAGCAAATGAAGATCTACTGAATGGAGAGCCACCGTACGCTGCTGAATCATTTGCGAAGCGATTCTGGAAATCAAAAGGATATCTGAAATGAACAAAACAACCTTCACCTCGTTTGCAGAGGGAAGGTTGTTTTGTTTCCGTATTTGTTTTTTTCGATGGTTGCCATGTTAGGGCATGCTACTTAACCAAACTGGGCTTGATGCAGTCGGCTGTACGAGCCTTTACGTGCGAGCAGTTCTTCATGACTTCCTTGTTCGGCTACGCTACCGTTCTCCACCACGACGATGCGATCGGCGTGTCTGATGGTCGCCAATCGATGGGCAATCACCAATGTTGTACGTCCCTGAGCCAGCTCGGATAAGGCCAGTTGAATGGCAGCTTCCGTCTCGGTGTCGAGTGCGGAGGTGGCTTCATCCAGAATGAGGATAGGCGGGTTCTTCAGGATCATTCTGGCGATGGATAGACGTTGCTTCTGTCCGCCAGAGAGTTTCACGCCACGTTCACCGATCATGGTGTCCAGTCCATCTGGCTGGGATTGTACCAGTTCTTCCAGTTGGGCCCTGCGAATGGCTTGCCAGATTTCGTCATCGGAAGCATTCAGCTTGCCATATGCAATATTTTCACGAATCGTTCCGTCAAACAGGAAAATATCCTGCTGCACTATCCCGATATGGGAGCGCAGTGATTCCAGCGTCATGTCCTTCACGGGAATGCCATCAATGGAGATATGTCCCGCATCCACATCGTAGAAACGTGGGATCAGACTACATAACGTCGTTTTGCCCCCTCCTGAAGGTCCAACCAGAGCGACTGTCTGGCCTGCCTGAACATTAAGGTTGACCTCAGACAGCGTAGGTTTATGCTCTCCATAAGAAAAGGTGACGTTATGGAAGGCAATATCGCCTTTCACATCCGAAATCGGTTGTGCCTGTGGTGTATCTTCTACATCCGGTACGGCCTCAAGCAGCTCCAGATAACGTCTGAAACCGGCGATGCCTTTGGGATACGTCTCAATGACGGAGTTAATCTTCTCGATCGGTCCGAGGAATACATTGGACAGCATTACAAAAGCGATGAACTCCCCGTAAGTCATACTTCCTTGAATGACAAACCAGGTTCCACATACCAGTACAAACAGGGATACAAATTTCATCAGAATGAAGCTAAGTGAAGAGTTCCAGGCCATAATGCGGTAGGTGATCAGTTTGGTGAGTCTGAAACGTTCGTTGTTCTCAACGAAACGGCCTACTTCATGCTTTTCATTGGCAAAAGCCTGTACCACACGGATGCCGCTCACATTGTTCTCTACCCGTGCATTATAATCGGCGATATCTGCAAACATGCGCTTGAACGCCTTGGACATTTTGCGACTGAAATACAGTGACAGATAGATCATCAGCGGCACAATGATAAACGTCATCACAGCGAGCTGCCAGTTGATTCCCAGCATAATACCGAAAGCCCCCGCGAGTGTCATGAAGGCAATGAATAAGTCCTCGGGTCCGTGATGCGCGATCTCACCAATATCCATCAGATCGTTGGTCATGCGGGAGACCAGATGTCCGGTCTTATTGTTGTCAAAGAAGCGGAAGGACTGCTTCTGTACACGTGTGAACAGTTCTCTACGCATATCGGATTCGATGTTAATACCGAGCTTATGGCCCCAATAGGTGACTGCATAATGGAAAAAGGAACTGAGCAGGTAGATGCCGAGCAACCCGACACATGCCGCTAAGATCATGGACCAATTGCCAGCCGGAAGCAGTTGATCGACCACCCGGTTAACGGCGAGTGGAAAGGCCAGCTCCAGCAGCGCGGCGGCGATGGCACAGGAGAAATCCAAGATAAAGAGCCTTTTGTAAGGACGATAATAAGACATGAAACGGCGAAGCATATGTAAATCCTCCTCATTCTCAATATGACATAAATGCCCGAGCAGGCTAAATCAACCTGTCCGGACACCTGTATTCATGCTTATGTTATTTGCGGTTTTGCTCGGCACGTTCTACGATCATATCGGCGAATTCTTCAGCCTGACCTTGAATTGCAATCGGGTCGAAGTACCAGTAACGGTCTTCCAGCAATTCGTACACCTGATTGTTTTTCACAGCCGGCAGGGATTGCCAGATGGAGTCGCCTTGGTAATTCTTATTGTTCTCTCCAACGGTCAAGAAGATATGATCCCCTGCATAATCACCAACAACTTCACGAGAGATCTCTTTCCATTGGGTATCACCCATCAGTTCTTTTTTGGTGATCTCGAGTGGGGCAAGTTGCAAAGCGCGGTATACTGCTTGTCCCCCTCGACCAAAATTGTCTCCATATCCATAATAACTCTTGTCGGATACTTCAAGGATGGAGAAGGTTTCCTCCGGTTTAATGACGGTTTTCACCTTAGCGCGAGCGGCTTCAATCCGTTCATCGTACGTTTTCAGCCAAGCTTCGGCCTCTTCGGATTTATTCATCAGCTCTCCAAACCCCCGGATTTCTTCGTGTACATTGGTGAAGGTACCATAAGGGATAACTACGGTAGGTGCGATTTTTTGATAACTCTCAATTTCGCTGGCCTGGTCAGAGTATGTAATGATCAGATCCGGGTTCAAGGCAATGACTTTCTCCATGGATACCGCTGCCCGATCACCGATACTCTCTATGCCCGCCACCTGATCCGCATAGAACGGGTTTTCCAAATAATATTGAACAGCACCAACGGGCTTCACACCCAGTGCTAGCAGATCACTTACGTACATATCGGTAACGATTCGTTTCGGTTCAGCCGGAATTTCAACATCCCCGCTTAATGACTTGTAGATTCGTGTAGCATCTGAATTATCTGCACCGGACGACGTTTCTGTGTTCGTCTCGGAAGAGGCGGTTGCCGTTTCGGTTCCCGCTGCCGATGTCTGTTCAGTGGCAGTCGAGCCTGTTCCGCTGCTACAAGCAGCCAGAATCATAATGATGGCGAGCATAAGCATCAAGCCGGAAAAGCGTTTTTTTGCAGCAAACATATTCTTGTTCCCCCTATGTATAATCAATAATGATTATTATTCTCATTAATAACATAGAGGAAGATGTTAGTTTTGTACATGGACAACTATGATCACTATCGCATGGACAATTATGATGTCAGGTGATGCATGATATGCTGCAATTGCTTCGTAACGGACAAAGGATCAAATCCGTAGAACGTGTCGGCATCGATCTCGTATACACGTCCTTCCCGAACGGCGGGTAGGGTGCCCCAGGATTCCTGATTCAGTAGATTATCCAGACTTTCTCGCTCGGAGGGTTCCTCAGGGAAGGCGACAAACATGTGATCTGCTGCATATAAGTGAATCTCGGACAACGGAACATGAATGTACCCCGTGAGTAATTGTCCGTCCTGCTCCATTCGTGACGGTGGAGTGAAGCCCAGCGATTGATACAGCACATGAGAAGCTCTGCCCCAGCCATGACCATAGATATAAGCGCCGTCCTCTCCAATCATAAACATGCAAACGGCGGACCCGCGTGTCCCTTCCATCCATTGATTCAACGTATGATTGGCTTCCTGCTCAAGTTGATGATAACGATCTAATAACGTCTGTGCATTGGACTCAAGCCCGGTAATTCGTCCCAGATGAAGAAGCTGCTCCTGCCAATCGAGTTCCTCAAATGGCATCAGAATGGTCGGTGCAATCAGACGTAGTTCTTCAGAAGCGGGATGTGGTGCATACCCGAGAATGATATCAGGCTGAGCATTCGCAATCAGCTCCGGATATTTAATCAGCTCATATTCGGAATGTTGCTCAAATTGTTGATGACCATCATGACCATGTTCACCACGTTTTTCTTCCATCCAACTGGCTACGGCACCCATGTGGGGAGTATGGCCCAGTGCCAGAAGTGAGGCTGTATAGTTGTAAGTCAACGATACGATCTTCTTCGGCATTTTCCGGTAATGAGTCGGTGCCGAGCCAACCATCTGTTTGAATTTGCGGCTCAGATAGAAAGTGTCCCTGTAGCCTGTCAACTGTGCAATTTCCTGTAGCGTAGGGTTGGAGAACAGCAGATGTTCCTGAGCCATCCTGATTCTGAGACGAGTCACGTATTCAACAAACGTAAGGCCTGTATGCTTCTTGAATTCCCGTGAGAAATGCTCGGGACTCACATTCGCCTCGCGTGCCAATTGTTCGCGGGTCAGCGGTTGTGTATACATCTGATGGATATGTCTAAGCACGCTCTCAAGCCAGGAGTGATCTTCATGAGCAGAATGAGCTACATGATCTTGCAACATATCCAATATTTCATAGAAAAGCATATGTGGCCTGAAAGGACTGGAATCCTGTCCTTTCGAACAGGCTTGAACCAGTTCAACGGCCTTGTCAGTGAGATTGCGGCTCACTATGGGTGCTGGTAATTCAAAAGGCCAGAACCGCTGTTCATTTTCAGTGAAATCAAAAGCAATAGCAATGCCCTGTACTGGCGACAGGGAGCCGCGCTTGTTCTCGTGCTGAAGCAGGCTTCCAGCTTGTCGAACGACTGCAGAGCCTGCATTTAATGTCAGTTTACCCTCAGCACTGATCAGCCTGGCTTGGCCAGCAGTAATGACGTATAGCACATGAAGCGTGCTCCACATCTCATCTATGCGGGAGAATGCCTCGCGGTCGTGAAGCTGCACCAGATGGCACAGCTTGAAGATGGCAACAGGTACGGACTGAATCTTCTGCAAGGAAATGGGACGGGACAGCGATTTTTTATGGTAAATGGGTTTGGAAATATTCATTAGATAACTGTCTCCTTACATAATTCAGCAGGGGCATTATTCGCCTCATGCCCTCTGTATACTGGCGTAATTCTCGGATCTCGACTATTATGCAGTATATACTATAAACGGAGTGACGTGGATGGACAGATTGGACAATTCAACTTTTTCTGTGAAAAATAGATAAAGTGGTTGAAATCGCTATCAACACCGACTATAATGAAAATGTCGAAACGTTTCAATCTGGCGTTTACTGCCAGTTTCATTGTGTTAGGCACAAACGGTTCGTAGCGCGTCAGATTGAAAGACGTGTCGTGACCATCACTAGTGGCAAGGACTGGAACGTTACACATTCAACCATGGTGCTATAAGGATGGAGACAAGGATTTTTTTTGAGAACACCTCGAAACGTTTCGATTGATATCCATAGCTATGATATGTACAATATCAATAAACCATAATACAGGATTTAGTGGTTGTTCTAACCATGTATCGTATAAAATGTAGATAACCTTAGAATTTGTTCTAGTTTAGAAGGAGCGAACGTGGAATGGCAACGATCAAGGATGTGGCAAAGCTGGCAGGTGTAGCACTCTCGACGGCTTCCTATGCACTGAGCGGGGATAGCAAGGTTAGTGCCAAGACCAAGGCTAAAGTGCTTGAGGCAGCACGAGAACTGAATTACCGCAAGAACGGCTTTGCCATGGACCTGAAGCGGAGCCGGACGAACACGATCGCTCTGATCCTGACCGATCTGTCGGGCCCGTATTACTCGGAGTTGATCCGTAGCGTACAGGATGTAGCCCTCGCGAACGGGTATGACCTGATTGCGTGCAGCTCCATGGGTGGACGGGATTCAACGGCAGTGAGATTTTTGCGTGAAAAAAGAGTAGACGGAGCCATCATCCTGGCGCATAACATCCATGATGATATTCTGGTGGAATCTGCCGGACAGCGCTTTCCGATCATTGTGATGGATCGTCAACTGTCGAGTGACCATCTGGTCAACGTGCTGGTGGATGGAGAGCAGGGCGGTTATCTTGCTACGCACCATCTGATCCAGGCTGGACATCAGAAGATTGCTTATATCAGTGGCCCATCCAACTCGTATGACAACGCGCTCCGTTACCAAGGGTATCTGCGAGCAATGCGGGAGGCGGGACTTGAAGAAAAGTCCAAATGGCGTCTGAACGGCAACTTTGTGCGTGAGGGTGGATACAGTGCAACCAAAATGATGATGATGCAGGGTGATCTTCCCTCAGCGGTATTTTATGGTAACGATGAAATGGCCATTGGCGGCCTGAAAGCACTGGAAGAGCGTGGTATATCGGTACCGGATGATATTTCCGTAATTGGTTTTGACGATATTCAGTTGTCCGAATATGTGCATCCACCGCTGACAACGATACGCCAGCCGAAGCATGAAGCCGGGTCGCTCGCCGGACATCTGTTATTCCAGATGCTCAATGGCGAAGCGGTTGACCCTTCATATACGTTAACGATTAATATGATCGAGCGTAGCTCTGTACGTTCGGTTTAGGCCGAGTCTGACAACCAAGGAAATGCCAGCATGCTGAAGTGAAAGTTCAATGATGGGGTTATCGTCCGGACGGGCTGTAAAAGGCCGGTTTGAAGAGGCCCCTATTCTTTTTCAGATTTATCGAAACGTTTCGATTTTATACTAATTCAAGGAGTGAACCTTATGACAACGATGATTAATGAACCGATCCGGTTGAATGCCGGGGAGTTATCCTTTACCTTTTTGAACAGTGGCGACCTATACCAGGCTACATCCGGTACAACAATGTTGAACCAGTTGCTCAGCAACCAGATTGATGGATCTCTGAATAACCTGTACTTGCGTGTACACGACGGAGAGAAGATCAGCTCATTCCCGTTGCTCGGTGTACGTTCGAACAGCAAGGTGATTACAAGCAAGGCACAGTCCAGCAACCAGTTGATCTGGGAGGGCACAGTCCAGCCGGAAGGCAATGAACAGGGCATCGGCTATCAGGTCGTATTTACGGCTACACCACAAGGTGTCTGGTTCTGGGATGTAAAGCTCACAGGACAACAACAGAACGTAGACGTGGTATATGGACAGGATGTAGGTCTTGCTGATCCAGGTGCAGTACGCAGCAATGAAGCTTATCTGTCACAATACATTGACCATACGGTGTTCCAAGATGAAGCAAAAGGCTATGTGGTGTGTTCCCGTCAAAACCAGCCTCAGGGCGGTGCATTTCCTTATATGCAACAAGGTTCCCTGACGAAAGCAATTGGTTACTCCACAGATGGATTCCAATTTTTCGGTCTGTCATACAAGGAAACGAATCAACCAGAGAGCTTGAATCGCCCAACGCTGGCGAATGAGACATATCAGTATGAATTTGCCTATACCGCATTGCAATCGGAACTAATGAATCTGAACGGTGAGGCTCAGGTGGTCTTCTATGGACTGGCGAAGCCTAATCATGCCGAAGGAATCTCTGCACTGGAATTCGGAGATGAAGTAACAGCAGCGTGGAATGAAGTACAGGCTCTGACTGTGGAAAATGGCGACACGTTGGAACAGGTGAAACTGTCCTCCTTCCTGGGTGAACCTCTGGTTACACTTGATCTGACGAAAGATGAGATTCATGATCTGTTCCCTGATCGTCATCAGGAAGAGCACAGCGGTGAGGAACTGTTATCCTTCTTCACAGGCAGCTATGAACATATCGTCCTGAAAGCAAAAGAATTGCTTGTAGAGCGTCCGCACGGTCACATTCTGATGAGTGGTGGCAATGTGCAACTTGGGGCACAGGTTATTACAACGACATCGTATATGTACGGTATTTTCAACTCACAGCTTGTAATTGGGAACACCAATTTTAATAAAATGATCAGTAATGCCCGCAATGCCTTGAACGTGCCGAAGACGGCAGGACAACGCATCTATGTGGAAATGGACGGACAATATCGTCTGCTGACAATGCCATCCCTGTTCGAGATTGGCTTCAACTATGCACGCTGGATCTACAAAACGGAATCCGATACGATCATCGTGACCAATTACACAGGGGCACATACGACAGAAGTAAGCATGAACGTACGCTCCACAAGTGGCACGGCTTACCGTTACCTGGTAACGAACCAGATTACGATGAATGTGAATGAATACGAGTATCCGCTGCATATGACGCAAGATGGCGATACTTTGATCTTCAAAGCGGACCCACAAGCAATTAGCGCAGGAACGTATCCGGATCTTCAATACCGCATGTCGGTAGACGGCGCAGCTGTAAATGTAGGGGACGAAACGCTGTTGGCAAGTGGTATCCGCAGTGGTTCCGCATCGCTGGTTACACTTAGTCTGGAAGCGAGTACTGAATGGACGCTGAAGGTACAAGGGGTATTGGAAGGCCAAGCGGATAGCGGCGCGGCAGCAGGTTCAAGTCTGACGTTTGAAGAGGAAGTGCAGGCATATCGCGAGTTCTTCGCAGGTGTGATGAACGGGTTCCGTTTGTCCCGTGGAGAAGGTCAGAGTGCAGAGGATCTGTTCAAAGTAAATGCGCTGGCTTGGTGGTACACCCACAACATGCTGGTTCACTACTCCGTGCCTCACGGTTTGGAGCAGTATGGCGGCGCGGCTTGGGGTACACGGGATGTGTGCCAAGGTCCGGTAGAATACTTTATGGCAACGCAAAAATATGAGCAAGTTCGCGATATCATCAAAATGGTCTATACTCACCAATACGAAGATGATGGCAACTGGCCGCAATGGTTCATGTTTGATAAATACTTTGCGATTCAACAGGAAGAAAGTCATGGCGACATTATTGTATGGCCGTTGAAAGTATTGGCGGACTACCTGACAGCAACTCGCGATTATGCGATTCTGGATGAGAAAGTACCTTATACCGTCAAGCATAGCTTCGGGTTCACGGAAGAAACGGCAACGGTACTGGATCACGCGAAAAAAGAGATCGAATATATCCGTTCGCACTTCCTGCACGATACATTCCTGTCTTCCTACGGAGATGGCGACTGGGATGATACGCTCCAACCAGCCAATGCACAGCTGAAGCAATACATGGTGAGCAGTTGGACGGTGGCATTGACGTATCAGTCCGTGAATGTGCTCTCGCAAGCGCTGAAATTCAAGGATGCAGACTTTGCACAGGAGCTTGACGTGCTGGCTCAAGGCATTCGTGAGGACTTTAACCGTTACATGCTGGGCACAGATGTGATTCCAGGCTTTGTGTACATGGAAGAAGCCGACCAAGCGAAGCTGATGCTTCATCCAACGGACACAGAGACAGGCATTCAATATCGCCTGTTGCCAATGACGCGCAGCATGATCGGTGAATTGCTGAATGCGGAGCAAGCAGAATCACATTACGCATTGATCCGTGAACAGTTCCTGTGCCCGGATGGCGTGCGTCTGATGAATCGTCCGGCTCAATATGCTGGCGGTGTAAGCACACACTTCAAACGTGCAGAGCAAGCATCCAACTTCGGACGTGAGATTGGTTTGCAATATGTACACGCTCATATCCGTTACGTGGAAGCGATGGCGAAGCTCGGCAAGACAGATCAGGTGTGGAATGGTCTTGCGATGATCAACCCGGTTGGTATTGGCGAGGTTGTGCCTAACGCGGAGATCCGTCAGGCGAACTCATACTTCAGTAGTTCGGACGGCAAGTTTAATACGCGTTACGAGGCGCAGGAACATTTTGACCAGCTTCGTAAAGGGACTGTACAAGTGAAAGGCGGATGGAGAATCTACTCCAGCGGCCCTGGAATCTACATGAACCAGCTGATCTCCAATGCGCTTGGCATTCGTCAAGAGGGCGGCGATCTGGTCATTGACCCGGTATTGCCGGCTGAGCTGAGCGGCATGCAATTCGAATTCGAGTATGCAGGTGAGCCAGTGACGTTCATCTATCACTTGAACGAAGGTGCTGTGAGCCGTGTAGCGGTGAATGGTAAGGATATTCGCACCGAGCGTACAGCGAACCGTTACCGTCAGGGCGGGGTCTGCATCTCGCTTGATGAGTTCAGACAGGCACGCAGTGCGACTGAGCGCACAATTGTTGATATTTATATGTAATTTCGTAGCATAATGTACACCAAGGTTATCCTCCTTTCTTAAAGGCGGGATGGCCTTTTTGGCATATGTTCATGATGGAGCGGTCACCGCAGCGGAACCGCCAGCAACGTGTGCAACAGCTCATTATGCCGCACATGCTTTGTGACGTAGCCTTGTTGTTCCAGCCAGCCGCATAGCTCACCCAGCAGAGGGAAGTGACGGTCGCGCAAGGCGCGTAGCTGTTCTTCGTGTCCGGATAACTCAGCTTCACGGACATACGCCTCGCGGTGAGCTACATCAACAAACATCAGATCGGTTAGACCGATACGTCCGCGCGAGGTTAGAACTCGCTGCATCTCCTGTAATGCGAGTAGTTGCTGATCTGGACTCAGATGATGGAAGGCGAAGCTGGACACAACAAAGTCAAAGGATTGATCCGCAAAAGGCAAGGCTAGAAAATTACCAAGCTTCACATGCATCTCGGGATATTTGGTGCGACATCTGCGCAGCATCTCCCGGGACTGGTCGATTGCAGTCATGTCTGCGCCGTGTTGTAGCAGTCTCCCAGCCAGGTTACCCGTGCCTGTACCAATATCAAGTCCCTTCTCGCCTGGGGCGGGCGAGATCCATTGCGTTGTTTGTTCCAGCCCCTCATCATAGTTGTGATACAGATAAAAGGAAGACTGCACCGTATCATTGCAATCACTCGACGTGTGCTGATCTTCACTATGATATGGATGTGATACTTCACTCTTACCGTTTATGAGCGAGACGTCGTCCAAACGATGTCTGTCCTCTGGGTTGGTTTGCTCTTGTCCAGTATTGACTTTGCTTTCTACCTGCACTCGCTGGTCATGGATGGCTGCCTGGGTGTCATAATTCCACCGATCATGCCAGTTCTGGCGTGCTTCACGCAGACGACGGGCACTGTCCGCTAGGTCGTGAAGATGGCTAACATCCAGCGGTCCGTCCTGGCGATTCAGGTCAATCATGCGCTGGGTTGTGTCCATCATACGTTTCAGTTCAATCCATTGGGCATACATGACGGCCTGTTGCAACTCCAGATATTCTTCCAACCGCTGTTGGTTTCCCTGATCAATCTCTCCGAGCGCATGTGTAATATCTTGCAGGGACATGCCAATCTCACGCAGCGCAGCAATAGTCTGAAGCCGCCAGATATCATTTTCAGTGTATGTACGATACCCGTTACCAGACTGTTTGGCGGGTAGAATTAATCCTTTTTCCTCATAAAAACGAATAGCTCTCGCCGATATACCGAGCCTGCCTGCTGCCTCTTTGATGTTCATCATGCATCCCTCCTTATTAAACCAGTATAAACTATGACGTTACGGCAAGGTTAAGTGTATATTTCATTTCATTTTGCGAAAAGGTTCAAACCCGGGTGGAATTTTAGTCAACGTTGAGGCTATGCTACAATATATAGAACAAAGTAATTTAAACACTGAAACGAACGATATAATCTAAGTTTCTTAACATTCTTAATCTTCTAAACTTCCCAGACGTTGTAACGTACAGCGTTGTCGACTATAGCACGAAAGGTTGAATCATTATGCTTACCAGCCATACATTTACGATTCGTCCATCCGAGATTAAAGATGCAGCACAGCTCATGGAGTTGGACACCTTGGTATGGGACAAATACACCTCTCCTGCACCGATGCAATGGCGCTCCAGACAGCAATACCTGCAGCATTGCCCGCCAGGCAGCCAATTGATTGCGGTGCAGGGAGAGCGGGTATGTGGTTATGTGGGCTTTCAGCCAGCCACAGGTATGCCCGTCAACCGTCACGTCTACGAGATTCATATTGCAGTTCATCCCCATGATCGGCGTTGTGGCATTGCTACAGCTTTGATGGATGCCATCAAGCAGCATGCGGCCCAACAAGGCGTTCGCAAGCTCAGGCTGCGCGTACTCTCCAGCAATCCGGGAGCGATTACGTTTTATACCCAGTGTGGATTTGTGACAGAAGGCAGGTTGGTGTCCGAGTTTTATATCGGGGGCAAGTATGTGGATGATATTCTTATGGGTTATTTTATCCAGACCAAATAGAAAACGTAACTGAGGAGGAACAACGATGGATATGGGACTTCAAGGTAAAAAAGCACTGGTGCTGGCTTCCAGCCGTGGGCTGGGCAAAGCGGTAGCCGCTCAATTGGCGGCAGAAGGTGCTGACGTCATGCTTGCCAGCCGGAGCGAAGAAAAGCTCGCAGCAGTGAAGCAGGAGCTTCTGGCGCTTGGTGGAGGCGGACGTGTGGAATATTGTGCAACCGATGTGACACGTAAGGAAGATATTGAGGCCCTGATTCAGAAGACAGCAGAGCTGTTCGGGCAGATTGATATTCTGGTGAACAATTCGGGTGGTCCGCCATCGGGGTCATTCGAGTCACTGACCGATGAGGATTGGGAACGAGCATTTGAATTAAATGTACTCAGTTATGTAAGACTGATTCGTGGTGCACTTCCTTATATGAAAGAACACGGAGGACACATTGTGAATATCGCTTCAACTTCAGTGAAGCAACCCATCCCGGGTCTGGTTCTGTCCAACACGTTCCGAACCGGCGTTTTCGGATTGGCGAAGACCTTGTCTCAGGAACTGGCTCCATACGGTATTTTGATCAACACGGTGGCACCAGGACGCATTGCAACAGATCGTATTCGTGAACTGGATGCAGCACGGGCTGAGCAGAACGGAATCAGTGAGGACGAGGTCTCTGAACAGTTCCACAAGGAAATTCCACTCGGCCGTTATGGTCAGCCGGAGGAATTCTCCAAAGCGGTGGTATTCCTGTTATCCGGGGCCAATACGTACATTACAGGCACTTCATTGATCGTGGATGGTGGTATGGTACGAGCCCTCTAGAATTTTTAAAAAAATAGCCGAATAAAATAAATACCCCCTGTAACCACATTTCGTGGGTATAGAGGGTATTTCATGTTGATCCAAGTTGCCAATATGTAGGGAGAGATCACTCCCGAATTATTATGTAGGCGAATTAACGCAAAAGTTCCCATTCATGCTGAAGCATGCCGTATACGGCATGGTTCACGTAACCTTTAGGCAGCTTCTCTGCCTGACGAATGACACCTTCCAGAACGAATCCGAGTCTTTCAGGGATGGCGCGACTACGTTTGTTATTCGTTGCGGAGCGAATCTCGACGCGATTCAAATCCAGGGTCACCAGTGCATAATCGACCAGAACGCGACAAGCGCTTGTCATCAAGCCCTGACCCTCAAAACCTTTTCCAAGCCAGTATCCGATGCTCACCGAGCGGTTGGTCCAGTTAATCTCGTGGAATCCGATCACCCCGGCTAGATCCCCTTTTGACCATACTCCGGCGGTGAATCCACCATTTTCGGCACCTTGTTTTAATGCGTTAGTAATGAAATTCGAGGTATGTTCCACTTCTGTCACATGATCCACCCACGGCAACCAATGTCTCAGTTGATCCCGCGAACGATCCGTCAATTCGAACAGCGGTTTGGTATGTTCCATGGCCAGCGGCCGGAGTTCGGTATATTCATCCAATGAATAGGTAAACATGAATGCAACCTTCTTTCTTTATATAGTATGGGTTTATTTTGTAGTAGATTAACGGGAAGTCTTGGGCAACTTTTGCTCCAGTGCAAACAGGTCTTCTTCCATCGAGGCCATGCGTTGATTAACCGTTGTGCGTGCGTCACGGAGTGCCTGATTATATATGTAGGGAGCAAGCTGTGTCATGAACAGGTCGAGTACACCCCAAGCGGCCAGATCACCCAGTTCTTCGCCACGTTCCTCTTCGAAATACGACTGGATGGTACGAATGGCTTCATCCTGCTGTTCTTTGGTCAGTTTAAGCGAATTTGATGTGATGGGAAACCCTCCCTTTAATTTTGTTTTACTATCATGCTACATGATTCGAGCGAACCCGTCAAAATGGTTTTGGGCCTATTTATGCACAGCTGTACCTGACTTTGGTGCCGTTCTTTATTGAACTCCTCCCCCGTTAAAGGTATATTTAAATGAAACGCGTACGAAACTTTCCAAGGAAAATAGATTTTTTCAGGAAATGACTTCGTTAACAAGGAATTATAGCCGGAATTGCTGCAATTCCCGAAAGCACCAATCCATTCATGAAAGGTTTGATACCTGTGGACAATCGTACAACCCCACCTAACTTTATCAAAAATATTATTACCGAAGATCTCCGGTCTGGGAAAGTCCAGGAAGTTATTACCCGTTTTCCTCCGGAACCGAACGGTTATCTGCATATTGGTCATGCCAAGGCGATCTGGATTAACTTTACGCTGGGCGGCGAATTTGGCGGCAAAACGAATCTGCGCTTTGATGACACGAACCCGGTCAAGGAAGATGTGGAGTACGTTCAATCGATTCAGGAAGATGTGAAATGGCTCGGATACGAGTGGAACGAGAAACGTTTTGCCTCGGATTATTTTGATGAGATGTACAACCGTGCTGTCTTGTTGATTAAAAAAGGAAAAGCCTACATCGACGACCAAAGCGCCGACGAAATTCGTGCAATGCGTGGAACGCTGACGGAGCCGGGCAAGAACAGTCCGTACCGTGATCGTTCCGTGGAAGAGAATCTCGACCTGTTCACACGTATGCGTGCAGGCGAATTCCAGAATGGGGAGAAAGTGCTGCGTGCCAAGATCGATATGTCTGCACCGAATATCAATCTGCGCGATCCGGTGATATACCGGATTTCACATGCACACCATCATAATACGGGCGACAAATGGTGTATCTATCCGATGTACGCCTTCGCTCACCCGCTCGAAGATGCGATTGAAGGTGTAACACACTCCCTCTGTTCCCTGGAGTTCGAGGATCAACGCCCATTCTACGATTGGGTTATTGCGGAATGTGAAATGGAGAGCACGCCGCGTCAATACGAATTTGGCCGCCTGAACCTGTCCCAGATGGTGACAAGCAAGCGGAAGTTGAAACTGTTAGTGGACGAAGGCCATGTGGATGGTTGGGATGATCCGCGTATGCCGACAATTTCGGGTCTGCGCCGCCGGGGATATACACCGGAAGCCATTCGTGATTTTGTATTTGAGACAGGCATTTCGAAGAGCCAAGGGGTTATCGATCTGCAAACGCTGGAGCACTTTGTACGTGAGGACTTGAAACTGAAAGCTCCGCGCACGATGGCTGTCCTGCATCCGCTCAAAGTAGTAATTACCAACTACCCGGAAGGGCAAGTGGAATGGCTTGAAGCAGAGAACAATGTGGAGAACCCGGAGATGGGTAATCGCCAAATTCCGTTCTCTCGTGAGATTTATATTGAACAAGACGATTTCATGGAAAATCCACCGAACAAATACTTCCGTTTGTTTCCTGGCAACGAAGTTCGTCTGAAACATGCGTACTTCATCAAATGTAACGATGTGATCAAGGATGCAGAAGGTAATGTGACTGAGATTCATTGTACCTATGATGTAGAAACGAAAAGTGGCAGTGGCTTCACAGGCCGTAAAGTTAAAGGAACGATCCACTGGGTAGAAGCGACTCAAGCGGTACCTGCTGAATTCCGTTTGTATGAGCCATTGATTCTGGATGAAGCACCCGAAGCAGAGGTGGAAGTAGCTGTGGCTGGTGCTGAAACCGAGGTTGTGGAAGAGCAACCGGAGAAAACGTTCCTGGATCAATTGAACCCGAACTCCCTTGAGATTGTTCACGGGTATGTGGAACAAGAGATGAAAGAAGCGAACGCTCAGGATAAATTCCAATTCTTCCGTCACGGTTACTTCAGTGTAGATCCGAAACATTCCGAGCCAGGTCGTCCGGTATTTAACCGGGTTGTATCTCTGAAAAGCTCGTTCCAACTGCCGAAGGCATAAGGTGGTTGGATGAAATTTATGGCCTGTTCATCAGAGTGCTGGTAAGCAGCCGAGTTATAAGTTAAAGGGAGGGCATCCTTCGTCATGATCATGGCGAAGGATGCCCTTTGTTTTTCTGGATTTAGCCAGGTCCAGTTTTAGACGTAGTAATACAATTTTCGCATGAATATGAACATGAACATGAGCGGAGGCCTTAGATGTGCGTATGAGGCAAAAATCTAACGAACCGAGGACACGCTATATAAGTGTATTTCGGCATTCCAGCAACGTAACGAATCGTAGACACCTTATTTCCTCGCTTGGCCTGTCTTTTTGGGGTTTTTAACTTCTTTTATGCAAAATAAGGTGGCTGAGATTCCTTAGCTTTAGCATATCGTGAAATTGCTGCAAATAAGGCGTCTAAGGTTCGTTAGGAGCAACAAACCTTAGACGCCTTCTCTTTACTGCACCTATCCGTAATCTTTTGTTTGAATGTTTGAACGTTAATTTACACGATAACGGAGAGGACAGAAGAAAGCTGGAGAAGCGGAGCGTTCGCCTAAAAGCTTTCTGAAAGAAAGCTACATCGGAAGCATACGCTTATCCCTGGATTTTACCCTTTGAAAAGGGAATCAAAAAATCCAGGGATAACAGCGATCGAAAGATTCTTTTGTCATCGTAGTGCTTAAGTGGGAATCTTTCAATTCTTTCTAACAAAAGATTATCTGTCCTCATCCATATTACCCATCTCCGTCAACACAACCGGCTGATAGCCGTTACGGCGGTTCGACAACCACATGATGCTGAACCCAACAGCACCGATGAGCGAGAAGAATACGCCGATACTATACATGACTTCCGCACCGAAGCTCTGGAACAACCAGCCGCCGAACAGACCAGCAATCACGCCGGAGAGACCGCCCCAAGCCATCGTGTAGACCGCTTGACCGGAGGAACGATAGGGTCTTGGGATGAACAGCATGGTCAGCTGTGTGCCTACATAGAAGTACCCACCGAACGTAATGGAGTGCATCAACTGAATGAATACAATCTCCAGCGGATTGTTAGCCAGTGCCATGAGCTGCCAGCGAAGTGCAAACAGCACACTAATCAGGATAAGAGATGCCAGGAGTAGGCTCATTTTGCGTTTGAGCAAGCGGTCGAGCAGCAGGAATACACCGACTTCGAGAATGGATGAGGTGAAGATGGCCCAGCCGACCATTTGTTTGTCGCCACCCATTTCTACGATATATAGTGACATAAATGTACTGTTCATTGCATTAGGCACCGATACGAGTACACCCAGACCGATAAATGCCATGAAATACGGATTGAACATGACTTTACCAAACCGCCGAAAAGTAACCACGGGTGTGTCCGAAGCAATAGGCTGTCTGGGAAGAAATACGGATAATACAAAGGCCGTGGCAATCATGCACGCAAATATAATGGATACACTGCCGATGCCAAAACGGTCGATAACCGGTCCGGCCGCGACGGCAGTCAGTGCCCAGCCGAGCGAACCCCAGAGCCGGAATGATCCAAACTTCTGGGTTGTGCCATCGATATATCCGAGAATCAGGCTATTGGTTTGAGCAAATAATGGACTTTGGAAAAAATAAAAGAAAATCATGGCTACATAGATCCACGTATAACTGGGCGCATAGAACACACCCTGGGCGAGCACAAATGTACCTCCCATCATAATCATCAGAATGATACGAATATTGCGGGATTTATCGCTCCAGAAGCCCCAGAACGGGTTGGCGAACAAGGATACAAAGGGTCCTATCGCCATCAGACTGCCAATCTCCAATTTGGTCATGCCAATCTCTTGCAGATAGAGCTGCAGGAATCCGGCAAAGATCGAGATGGCTCCATATATGAAAAAGTTATATAGTTTCAGAGATCCCAATGAGGGATTACCTTTTGAAGGTACAGGTCTGTCCAATTAAGCCATTCCTTTCAAATGCATATTGTTCAATGTATCATTTGTTGAAAGGGGATTCAATGCATAGCGAACGTTTTGAAATGGATGCAACCAAACACACATCGTGATCTGAGGGAGGATAACAACATGAACACGAGGGAATGGACAGGCATTATACTGGCAGGGGGATTATCCAGCCGCATGGGGACCAACAAGGCCATGCTGGAACTGAATGGTTCCGTCGTACTGCAACATATCACAGAAGCCATGAGACCCACAGTATCCCGTATCATCGTGGCTGGTGGAGCCAACGTGACAACTTACGGCGAAATGGGCTACGACTGCGTCCAGGATCACTATCCTGGGAAGGGGCCACTCGCGGGCCTTCACGCGGCACTGGTAGCTTCGGATACAGACTGGAATCTAGTCTGCGCCTGCGATATGCCGCTCCTGCAAACGTCCTTTTTAGATGGCATAAAAAAATTGACTGAGTCGAATGACTCTTATTCTGCTATCGTGCCGTGCGTGGATGGACATGTCCACCCTCTTGCAGGGGCTTATCACAAACGAGTGCTCCCTGATCTGGAGCAGCGTCTGAACCAGGATTATCTTCGAGTCCTGCGATGGCTTGAAGAGATCGGTTGCCGCTATGTCGAAGTAGAAGAGCTTGAGAGAGTGGGCGTTCATCAAGTAGCAAGGCAAATGAATAATATGAACACGCCGGAAGAGTATGAGCGTATACGCAATCAAGCTTCGGGGCTCGATTCCGATCTGTAGGATACAGGATCGCCAGATGCATCGGCATGATGATTGCGGTATTGAAGCGGGCTTTGGCCTGTCCAACGTTTGAATTGTCTGCTGAAATGAGACAGGTGGGTATAGCCGAGCTTCCATGCAATTTCACCGAGCGACAGCTCTGGCTGCTCGATCAGTACCTTGGCCTCCTGCAACTTCAAGCTGGACAGGTAAGCCCTGGGTGATCGGCCATACACCTTGCGGAAGACCTGTAGACCATATCCCGGACTGATACCAAACGAAGATATAATCTGCTCTACTTTGACCGTGGATACACTACTTTCTTTGGTTCGAAGCTGGGCATGGAAGGCCTGCTTGATTGCCTCCGCTATAGCTCCCGCATAATGCATGGCTGTTGGAGCTGGTGCATGTGAAGCAGCAACGGAAGTGGAGGACTCCGGTTCATGGTCAGCAGCCTGGGACAACAGGGCGAACAGTTCAAACATGCGGGCCTGCATGATCATTTTGTCCGTGGACGTGTAGGCCTCGGATACGTTAATCATGCCCATCCAGCTCTCCAGCACAACGCGC
The DNA here is from genome assembly GCF_038005685.1 of Priestia sp. FSL H7-0729. Classification (NCBI taxonomy): domain Bacteria; kingdom Bacillati; phylum Bacillota; class Bacilli; order Caryophanales; family Bacillaceae; genus Priestia; species Priestia sp. FSL H7-0729. Next base: position 60,102 of record NZ_JBBOTQ010000014.1, on the reverse strand, counting down.
ATCTTCCGATTAACTGCTGTACCTGCTGCGTAGATTTGGCTATGCTGTGACATCAGTTTCAGGGTGAAGACCGGATCATCCACATTAAAGTGAGCGCTAAAATAAGTCATGCCTTCCGTGGATACACATTGATTCGTATGTTTGAACCCGGGAGGAATGAGAAGAATGGAACCTTCCTCCACGGTATAGGTATAACCATGAATCACACTTTCTTGCGTACCTTCAATGATCAGCATAATCTCAAAGCCCGGATGTGATTCCTCCGGCATCGCCCACCCATATGGAACTTGTTGGCTGTGCGCGCCATAGAATTTGATGTTACAGTCGATAATAGGTAGCCAGTGGGCCAGCGTATGGTGAGGCATTTCTCGGAGCTGTGATCGGATATCCATAACATTCACCTCGGAAAAGGGTAAAAACAACTCGCCTTATACAATCGGCACCCTTAGTATACTTCATTATAATCAGTTTAACGCGAGCATGGATAATCCATGGATCATATCAGCGTTTGAAGAGGTTACTGAACAATCCAAGTTCTTCAACCGATAATAATGTAAACGCTACCATTGCGGCTTGGAATATGTCAACTCTTGCACACGTCAGATCATTATATTTTCCACTTAAAAAGGAGATTAAATCATGGACAAATTATTATATGGTGTAGCCTACTATGATGAGTATATGCCTTACGAAAGATTGGACAAGGACATTCAGATGATGAAGGATGCCGGGATCAACGTGGTCCGCATTGCAGAATCAACCTGGAGCACCCATGAACCGCAGAATGGCCTATTTGACTTCTCTTCCGTAGACCGTGTGCTGGATGCCATGCATGAAGCGGGGATGAAGGTCATCGTGGGCACACCTACGTATGCTGTTCCAACGTGGATGGTCAAGGAACATCCGGACGTGCTGGCTACCACCTCACAGGGACCTGGCAAATATGGTGCAAGACAGATCATGGATATTACACATCCAACCTATCTATTTTATGCCGAGCGAATCATCCGCAAGCTGATCTCTCGGGTAAGCACACATCCAGCAGTCATCGGTTATCAGACGGATAACGAGACGAAGCACTACAATACGGCCGGAGATAATGTACAACTGCAATTCGTCAAATACATGCGTAACAAGTTCAGCTCCCTGGACGAGTTGAACAAGGAATTTGGTCTCGACTATTGGAGTAATCGGATCAATAGCTGGGAGGACTTCCCGTCCGTGGTAGGAACGATTAATGGCAGTCTGGGCGCTGAATTTGCCAAATTCCAACGACAGCTGGTAACCAACTTTTTGGCTTGGCAAGTGGGGATCGTGAATGAATACAAACAGGAAGGACAGTTTGTTACCCAGAACTTTGACTTCGATTGGCGTGGATATTCCTACGGCATTCAAGGGGATGTGGATCATTTTGCCGCATCGAAACCTTTTGACATCACCAGTGTGGACATCTATCACCCTTCCCAGGATGATCTGACAGGTATTGAGATTTCATTCGGCGGGGATGTGGCGCGTTCGACCAAACAATCGAATTATCTGGTGCTGGAGACCGAAGCGCAGGCATTCTGGCATTGGGTTCCCTATCCCGGCCAACTGCGGTTGCAGGCATTCAGTCATCTGGCATCCGGAGCGAACATGGTCGCCTACTGGCACTGGCATTCGTTGCATAATTCGTTCGAGACGTATTGGAAGGGATTGCTCAGTCATGACTTTGAACCGAATCCGGTGTACAACGAAGCGAAGACCATTGGCAGGGATTTTGCCCGTCTTAGTCCAAAGCTCGTGAATTTGAAGAAAAAGAATCGGGTGGCTGTGCTGTTCAGCAATGAGGCGCTGACATCGATCAAGTGGTTTGGTTTTAACTTCACCAGTGACAAGAATTACAATGACGTAGTGCGCTGGATGTACGATGAATTATATAAAATGAATATTGGCTGTGACCTCATCGACCCGTCTGTTGAGAATTATGCGGAGTATGATGTGCTCGTTGTCCCTGCTCTGTATGCTGCTTCAGATGCGTTGCTGGAAAAATTAAATCAATTCGTAGAGGATGGCGGACATATCGTCTACTCGTTCAAAAGCGGCTTTGCAAATGAACATATCAAGGTACGCTCTACTCGCCAGCCCGGCCTGATCAGTGAGGCATGCGGAATCAGCTATAACCTTTTTGTAGAGCCAAAACATGTTTCGCTGCGGGATGATCCATTTGGGGTTGGTGAAGAGCAGAATCAGATCCACACCTGGATGGAATTAATTACACCGACAACAGCTGAAGTACTCGCTTGGTATGATCATCCACATTGGGGTGAATATGCGGCAATTACCCAGAATGCCTATGGAAAAGGCAAAGCAACCTATGTCGGATGTTATACCAGTTCTGCGGTGATCCTTAAGGTGTTGGAGCGTGTTATGAAAGAAGCAGGAGTTTGGGGAGCGGATCAGGAACTGGCTTTTCCTATCATTGTGAAGACAGGTGTGAACGATCAGGGGAACACGATTCGCTACTATTTCAATTATGCGGATGAGACAACATCCTTCGTGAATGCCTATGGGGAAGGGACTGAACTTCTGGCAGGAATTCCGATTGCTGCGGGAGAGAAAATCGAACTGGAACCATGGGGCATACGGATTATCGAACAATAATAGGAAATAATAAATATAGGTATATAAGTTGAATTTAACATGTACACGTTAACGGAGAGGGCAGAAATAACCTGAGGAAGCGGAGCTAAAAGCTTTCTGAAAGAAAGCTGCATTGGAAGCATACACCCCGCCTTTATCACCGGATTTTCCCCTTAGATAAGGGAATCAAAAAAATCCGGTGATAACAGCGATCAGAGGGTTGTTCTGACCACGTAGTGATCTCGTGTAACCATTCATTCTAGTGTATAACGTGATATTTTAACATATCCAAACGAATATCAAGACCAAAGCGCCCTCGGCTTCCACGCTGGGGCGTTTGTCTATTTTAGCTCAGGAGTGGATGCGCTGTGTTTACCGAATGTTATCGGAAGCTGACAGATCCTTTCAAACGCAGCATCCGCAATAAATTGATTCTTACCATGACGCTGCTGGCTGTTCTGCCCGTCATTGCCATGACCGCTATGGCAGCCGAGAATACCCGCTCTTCCATGGAAGAGGAGATTATGGAGACCAACCGCGCCAATATGAACTGGGCCTCCATCTATCTGGGAGAACAGTTCGCTCGCATGAACAATATCATCTATTCCATTCAGATTAGTGACGAATTGCATCAGTATCTGGCATTGAACCAGGAAGCGCCGGCAGCCAGCCGATTTGACGAACAGAAGGCCATGTTCAATATGTTGAACAGTGTATACTATTCTGCCGGCAATTATGTATTTGGGGTTGAGCTGTATCTGAAGGAATTGGACACCCTGTTCACCTTCAACTCCATGGATTCTCGCATCAAGGCGGTATCGGAAATACCGGAAGGATATCATGAGCTTTTTGCACAACATAAAGATTTTACGATTATCAATGATCCTGACGATCCGCAAAAGTTCCACATGACCCGCAGCATGAACCGCTTTGAGGATCAGGCACAGATCGGTGCCATCAGTCTGGAGGTCAAGTGGGCTGAGTTCAATCAGACCCTGGAGCTGCTGGATAGCAGGGGGGATTATGCAGTATACATCGCCGACAGTGCGGGCAGCCCGGTCTATCAGCCGAATCAAGACATCCAGCCGTCCGCTGAAGCATTGGAGAGATTGGCAGGCACCAAAGAAAATTCCGGTTTCATCCGTACAGCCAAGGAATACGTATTCTATCATTCCATCGAACCGTCAGGACTGCGTGTGATCAAGATTGTACCTGCCCATGTGATTAACGAGAGTGCCTTGGAAACGATGAAATATGGACTGGTTGTAGGTGGCCTAGCAACCGTCATTTCTGTGGGAATAGCTGCGCTCGTGGCCTGGCGCACCTCGAAGCCCATTGTCCGACTGGCCAATTCCATGAAGGGTATTCAGTTGATTAAGGACAGAGAAGTGGTACGAAGCGGCCGGGTGGATGAGATTGGTCTGCTGGAGAAAAATCTGCATGGCATGTCAAACCGTATCCGGGAACACATTCGGGACAACTACCTGATGAATCTGGAGAAACAGACGGCGGAGCTCAAAGCACTGCAATCCCAGATCCATCCGCATTTCCTGCAAAATACGTTGCAGATGATTGGTGGTATGGTCTATTCGCAAAAACCGGCAGACAGTTATAAAGTCATTCGAGCCTTGAGCGAGATGTTTCGTTATATTGTGCGAGCGCCGGATGGACTTGTCCCTTTACAGTCTGAACTCGATCAGTTGGAACATTATATGCTCATTCAGAAGCAACGTTTTGGCGGCAAGCTTGAATATACACTGGAGATTACCGGAGAACTTCGGGCGTGTTATATTCCCAAGTTGTCTTTACAACCCATTGTGGAGAATGCATTTTTGCATGGTCTGGAGAAGAAACCGGGAGAGTGGAGGCTGGGCATTGAGGTCGTCTGTGAACCTGAAGAGGTAACCATTCGAATTCGTGATAACGGTGTGGGTATGGATGCTGAGAAACTAGCGGAGATGCAGTCCAAGCTGGAGCGACTTACGTGGGAGGCCGATCGGGTATGGAGTTCAGGTACAAGTATTGGACTGGTCAATGCGGCCTCACGAATGGTAATGCATTTTGGACCTGAATATGGAATGGACATGGAAAGTGATTACGGACAGGGGACATGCGTTACGGTACGTATTCCCTGCAATAGAGGAGGCGAAGCCTTGTGAACAAGGAACTGTACAGAGTGCTGCTGGTGGATGATGAACCGTGGAACCGGGATATATTGCGCAACCTGGGGGATTGGAATGAACTCGGCATGACCGTTGCTGGTGAGGCAGAGGATGGCGAGCAGGCCATACAACTGGTCAAGCAGCATCAGCCTCACATTATCATTACGGACATGCGCATGCCCGGCTCAGACGGTGTGGAACTGCTACAGACGCTGAGCGGACAGTATCCACAGATCAAAGTGATTGTGGTAAGCGGGTATGATGACTTCAATTATGCCAAACATGCGATCCGACATCGGGCTGCTGATTATCTGCTCAAACCGGTGAATCCGGATGAACTGAATGCGGTGCTGGCCAAATGTGGAAGAGACTTGGAAAAGGTTGAATCCGCGCCTGAATCATGGGAGGCATACCCATCTTCGTTCGCAGGTGAGTTCTCCCTGTTTCAACAGCAGGCCCGTCTTAGGTTTAATGACCTGAACAGTCAGAGTCTGCGTGAATGGTTCCAGCAATTGCAGCAGAAGCTGGAACGATGCGAGATCCAAAGTCCCCGGCAACTTGGACGGGTCGCCAATGAACTACAGGCATTGCTGGATGAGTTGTGTGTCTCCAATGGCTTGTACGAGCGACCCGAAGCAACAGCGCTACCTCCTTCAACAGCGCTGGCTTCCATTGAATCCACAATCAACTGGATATCCGCGCCGTACTACCAGGCTTTGGAGCAGCTCATTGCGCAGCGTAAATTCAAGAACAAGCTAAACCTGAATGAGGTGAAACAATACATTGAGCAGCACTGTATGGAGATGATTACGCTGGAGCAGCTCGCCCAGATCTTTTTTGTCAGCAAGGAATATCTCAGCAAGGTATTCAAGAAAGAGTACGAGGTGAACGTGACCGACTATGTTGTCCAGTTACGTATGACACGAGCGAAGGAATGGGTGATGGATGAACAGATTCCGTTCAAACATATTGCCGAGATGGCGGGTTATGAGGATGTGTCCTACTTCTATCGGGTATTCAAGAAACATTTCGGAGTTTCCCCGGGAGAGATGCGGAAGGGACAAACTCGTATGTGAAGCAATTCAGGCAGTAGCTCGGATTGATTCGTTCGAGGGAGCACTTGTGGTTGGATTAAGGTTTAAAATAATCCAATAAACGAGTCTAATTTTGTCCAATGAAGCGCTTTCATTTTCTGATATATAATGAGCCTATGAAAGACAAACCAGTCACACACCGGGAGGTCATAAGAGATGAAAGTATGGAAAAGCGTAGCAAGTGCGGTACTGGTCAGTGTTCTGCTCGCAGGTTGCGGTTCCAATGCAGGAACGGACAATGGGCAGGAAGAATCGGCATCAGGCAGCACGGTGTCCCTCAAAGTATTTGTTGCACAACCTCGGCTGAAAGAACATTACGATAAATATATAGAACAGTTCAAAGCCAAAGAGAAAGCAGAGAAAAACATTGAAGTGAACGTGCAACTGGAGATGCCGCCAGCGGACAATGCACCTCAGATTCTGAAGACAAGACTCGCCTCCAATGATGCACCGGATGTGTTCGCACTGCATGCAGTCAATGAGATTCCACCGTTTAGCAAAGCGGGTTATCTGGAAGACCTGTCGGGCCAACCTTTTGTCGATAAATTACTGGATTCGGTGAAACCTTCCGTAACGGATGCGGAGGGCAAGGTCGTAGCAGTTCCGTTGGAAACGTTATCATGGGGCTATCTGTACAATAAAGATATCTTCGAAGAGCAAGGGCTGGAAGTACCAACGACGTTAACAGAAATGAAAGCGGTCGTGGAGAAACTGAAAGCAGCCAACATCACACCGTTTGAACTGTCCTACAAAGAATCCTGGATTCCGCAATTATTCCTGCCGCTCACTGTGGGGGCTTTAACACAGTCGGAGCACAAAGACTTCATCGACAAGATGAATCAGGATCAGGGCTCCTTCTCGGATATGAAAGCGTTGTTCGACGTTTTTGATCTGGTCAATGCGAATGGAACGGACAAAGCGCTGGAAGTGGGCGGAGATGATGGTTCAGCAGCCTTCGCTTCAGGAAACGCCGCGATGTGGATTCAGGGACCATGGTTTGCCGAAACCATTCTGAAGTCCAACCCGGACTTGAACTTTGGTGTAGCACCAATGCCGATCAATGATAATCCGGATGATACCAAAATCAATCTGAGTACTTCCACTTCACTGGCAGTATCGTCATCCAGCAAGAACAAAGAAGTGGCACTCGACTTCGTGAACTACATTCTCGATGACAAGGATTCAAGTGCATTCTACGAAGCACTCAAGTTCAATCCGGTCGCCAAGATCCATGACTTCAAGAGCTTCCCATGGGTAGACGATGCCCTGAAATATGTGAATGAAGGCAAAGCCTATCAGGACCCTTCCATCCCTCAAGCGGTTAAAGATGAATCAGGCAAAGCGTTGCAAGGTTACTACTCCGGGCAATTAAATCAACAGCAGGTTATCGATGCGCTCGACAAAGCGTGGAAATCCTACAATAAAGTCAACAAGTAAGGAGCTGCGAGGCCCAAGCAGATGAAACGGCTGGCAGAACGTTCTTCGTTCCCCCGTTTACAATCGATTATCCGCTTCGAGTGAAAAGGGGGAGAACCTATGGCTACGAATGTGTTCAAGAAGTATCTGTCACTGCTCGCGTTCACTGCGCCTGCCTTTGTCATCTATGCGATTTTCCTGCTGTATCCCACGTTTAGTGGCATGTTCTACAGTCTGACGGATTGGAACGGGCTCAATCGGGATTACAGCTTTATCGGTCTGGGCAACTTTGTGGAATTGTTCAAAGAAGATCCGGACTTTCTGAACTCCCTGTGGTTCACGATGAAATATGTAATATTTATGCTCATTCTGCAAAATGGAATTGCCTTGCTGCTCGCCGTGTTGATTGAATCACGGACGCGCAGCAAAGGGCTATTCCGAACCCTGTTCTTCATGCCTAACATGATCAGTACGATCATCAGTGCCTTCATGTGGACATTCATCTTCTCTCAGGTGCTGCCACAACTCGCACAGAAACTGGCCATTTCGTTCCTGGACCAGCAATGGCTGGGAGATCCGAAGTTTTCATTTTACTCCATTCTGATCGTATCGCTCTGGAACGGTGTGGGGTATATGATGATCATCTATTTGGCCGCTCTCCAGGGTGTGCCGAAAAGTCTCAAGGAAGCGGCTGTTATTGATGGGGCCAACGCATTCCAGGTGCTGCGCAATGTGGTGTTGCCGATGATTACTCATGCCGTGACCATCTGTTTCTTCCTGACGCTGAACGGAGCCTTCAAGGTGTTCGAAGTGGTCTATGGACTGACGGGTGGTGGACCGGGCCGGGCCACACAGGTTATCACAATGAACATTTATGAAGAAGCATTCTCCAACAATTTCAGGTACGGCTATGCGAGTGCCAAATCGGTTGTGCTGTTCATCATCGTACTCATCTTTACACTCATCCAGATCACCGTCATGAAGAAGAAAGAGGTGGAAGCATGAGGATGCAACGACTGAACAGCTATCTGATTCGCCTGCTGCTGATCTTGGGTTCTCTTGTGGCCATGCTGCCGATCTACATGGCAGTAGTGAACTCTTTTAAAACACAAGGTGAGATGTTCCAATCCTTTATCGCGCTGCCGACGACGCTTCACTGGGAGAATTATTCGGACGCATTTAACAAAATCAATCTGCTGGGCAGTTCGATGAACTCGGCCATTGTATCCTTTCTGGGGATCGGAGGAATCGTCTTCTGTGCCTCACTTGCGGGATACAAACTCTCACGTACCTCTGGCCGCTTGAGTAACCTGATCTTCTTCCTGTTTGTTGCATCCATGCTGGTGCCTTTCCACTCCATCATGATTCCGTTGACTCGGGTAGCCAAAGGCATGGGCGTTCAAGGAAGCACGTACGGATTGGCCCTGATCTATATCGGACTTGGTGTGAACATGGCGATCTTCCTCTATCACGGGTTTGTGAAGTCCATTCCGCGTGAATTGGAGGAATCGGCTCAGATTGACGGGTGCAATGAGTTTCAGACTTTTTTCCAGATTATCTTCCCGCTCTTGCTTCCAATCACAGTCACCATCGCGATTCTGGACTTTCTGTGGATCTGGAATGACTTCTTGTTGCCACTGCTCATGTTGACCGATGTGAATCGGTATACACTGATTCTGTCCACAAACATGTTATTTGGGGAATATAACAAGGAATGGCCGTTGATTCTGTCATCCTTGGTACTGACTGCGATCCCGGTTATTCTGATCTATGCTTTCTTCCAGAAGTTCATCATGGAGGGCATTGCAGAGGGTGCGGTCAAAGGGTAAGCGAATAGCAGGATGATACGATGAAATCCCGGAGCACTTTTGGTATCGACCCGCTTTTGGTATTCGATCAAACTTACAAAACTAACGCAAAAAGCCTTGATCTGAAGGACATTGTCCTTTCTGATCAAGGCTTTTTTTGGTTGTGAAATCAGGACCCAGCATTTGAAGTCATGAGCCAGAATCCATGAGCCTGTGTATAGCTTCTGCAAGGCATTGTAACCCGCGCTCCATCTCATCAGGGGAAGCATAGGCGTAAGATAACCGAATATGACTCGCATCCAGCCGGTCATATAGGTAGCCCGGATGGATAAGCACATCCTGTTCCAGGCAGGCATGGAACAATTGGCGGATAGAGAGCGGGGACACAGTGAATTGCAGCCAGATGTAAAAGCCGCCAGCGGGTATGTTCCATTTCGCCATGCCGTCAAAATGACGTTGCAATAGATCCAGCATGAAGTCTCTGCGTCTGCGTAGCTCAGGGCGAAGGCGTTCCATATGTTCTGCATGATGCCCTTCGGCAAACCACAAGGCAGCGGCTTCCTGCGCGAGTGAACTGGTACCGTAGTCGGTCTGCATCTTGATATCTGCGAGCCGGCGTATGACCGGTTCTGGCCCTAACAGCCATCCGAGGCGTAAGCCGGGACTGACTGCCTTCGACAAGGTGCCCATATGCAGCACCCGTCCTTCCTGGTCACGTGCCTTCAGTGATGGCGGAGGTGGGGTGTCCAGCCACAGATCGCTGTAGGCCGAATCCTCCAGAATGGAGATGCCTAATGTTCGAGCGGTGGCCATCAGTTCATCCCGACGGGGATCACTTATCACAGAGCCCGTGGGATTGTGGAAGCTCGGTATCGTATAGAGCAGCGAGATGTGGTCTTGATCTTTTACATGCTGCGAGGCATCTTCCAGGCGTGCAATGTGCAGTCCTTCATCGTCCATCGGGATCCCGCTCATTTTCAACCCTGCCGATTGAAAGGCGTGAATCGAATACAGGTATGATGGTTTCTCCAGCAGAACTGCTGATCCGCGAGGGAGCAGTCCGACTGATATCAAGTGCAGTGCCTGAAGAGAGCCGGATACAATGAGTATGGAATCTGGAGAGGCTTGAATGCCAACTGTCTGCAAATGACTGGATAAAGCCTCACGAAGCTCCAGACTTCCCTGAGGTTCCAGGTAGTTCAGTGTGCGAGAACGTTGGGACAGGGCATGCAGAATATCGTTAAAAGCATCCTGAGGCATCAGCTCCGGGGCAAGCTCCCCTGTACCAAGACGTATGATGCCAGGTCGGAATTCTGCCTGATTAATCTGCTGGATCTCTGGCAGGTTGGGATAGTACCACCCCTCCTCAATGGCTTCATTCCAGTTGGGCATCGCTCCGTGAGCCATGCCATGCCAACCGGAGCCGGAAATATAAGTGCCCCCACCATGTCTGCCTTCAAGCAGACCCGCGGCGGCCAGATTATCAAGGGCAGTGACCAATGTACTGCGGTTTACTCCCATGGACTCAGCCCATATTCGCTGTGAGGGCAGACGATATCCTGCGGACCATTCACCTGTTGTGATTTTCTGGCGGATATAGGCTTCAATCTGGCGATATAAGGGCAAGTCGAGAGAAGGATTCGGCTTCCAGCTCATGTGTAGTCGAGAATCAGAACGTTCCATGACAGGCAGAATCACCTCTGTTTAAATTTACACTTGGTACTTCGATGGCGGAACAACCTTCCGATCGCTGTTATCCCCAGATTTTAAAATTGCTCTTATAAAGGTGAAAATCTGGGGATAAAGGCGAACGCTTCGCTTCTTCAGGTTATTTCTGCCCTCTCCGTTAACGTGTAAATTTTTATTTTTAACTATAACATTTGGTTGGGTCTGATGCCATCCAAGTGGTTGGTTACGTCAGCCCTCAACTGCCCTACGATGGAATACAGAGATAAGGGGGAAGAACGATGGAGGTTGTTATTCACGCAGTGATTCTGGCGTTTGGCCTGATCTTGCCATTGGGTGTACAGAATGTATTTATTTTTAATCAGGGCATGAGTCAGAGACGTTATATACATGCGCTGCCTGCTATAATAACGGCAGGGGTCAGTGATACGTTGTTGATCGGGGCAGCTGTTGGAGGGGTGTCGCTTATTTTGCTGCAATGGCCAGTGCTGGCGAATGTGTTGTATGCCGCAGGAAGTTTGTTTTTGCTGTATATGGCATGGAGTATTTGGAGGTCGTCCGAATCCGTGGAAGGTTCGCAGACGGTTATGTTAGCAGGGCGACAGATTGCGTTCGCCGCATCGGTATCTCTACTCAATCCCCATGCTCTGCTGGACACGGTTGCCGTGATTGGCACCAGTTCACTTCAGTATGAAGGGGTGGAGCGCATCTATTTTGCCCTGACAGCCGCAGTTGTATCGTGGGTATGGTTCTTGGGACTTGCAGGTGCAGGCAGGTTGGTTGGGAGAACGGATCGAACTGGACGCATCAGTCTGGTGTTCAATCGGTTGTCCGCTGTGGTCATGGTCGGGCTGGCGGTTATGATGCTGTGGAAGCTCATCTATGCATAGAAGGACCGTGATATTGCTCATTTTGTTTGGAATAAAAAACTCCCCGTGACGTTAATCACACGGGGAGTTTTATGTAGGTGCTGAATTTGGTTATCAATAGATGCCTGCTGATCTGGTTATTGAGATGAAACATGTAGTGCTCGATACCGCTTCGGTGTTGCGACTTTTATATAGGGTTAATCCATTTAAGTAAAGGTCATCGTATTGAATTTATTCTGCCTTCAGCAGCATGGATTCAATAAATACTTTCAGATCACGGCTTACACTGTTCAACTGATCAATGACCTCGCTGAACTCGGTTACCATCACAGCCTGGTGGTTGCTAGACTGTGAGATGGAGGTGATCTCCTGCTCCATCTGCTGAATGGAATGCTGAACATCTTTCAAGGAACGTTCGATATTCACCGTAGCTTCTTTGGTACCCGTAGAAAGTTTGCGCACTTCGGATGCAACGACGCTGAATCCGGCACCGGCTTCGCCTGCTCGGGCTGCTTCGATAGCCGCGTTCAGGCCGAGTAGATTGGTCTGTTCTGAGATTTCACGGATGAATGCGGCGACTTTGTTAACCTCGCCTGAGTTCTGCACTGCCATACGCGTATTGTCCAAAATCTGTGTAGATGAGGCTGTCAATTGTTCGGATTGAGCGGCTACCGTCTGTACCATATCCGTCAATCTGCCGCTGATGCCTGTAATCAGATCGGTGAAGTACTCTAGCTTTTCTTCATTTTGAAGTGAAAAGCCTATAGCAAGCGTGCCCGCAATCTTTCCTTCCTCATCATAGAGCGGGGTAGCGGCTGAATTGATGGCAGTGCCATAAAATTTGGCATCAATTCGGTTCGCTGAAGTTTCCCCATGTATAAGTGCCCGGCGGAGTGTAGGGTCATCGAGGGAAACGGGGTCTCCAGCCTTGATCCCCAGATCGAGCTCGTTGCTGGGAACATAATACCAGAACTTCTCCGTATCGGTTACTGCAATCATGATATCGTGTTCTTTGAGCATAATTTTAAAATACGGACTCGCTGCTACGAGTGCTTCAACAATGTTCAATAAGGTTCAGCTCCTATAGTGTATGTGTGCATATCATCTAGATGTATTGTATACATCGTCAGAATGAGGTTAATCTTGAAGGCCTGATAAGGGCAATAAGATATATTAATTAAATTTTTAACAAATGAAACAGGAGAATTAATTATTTTCAGAAATTTATGAAAACATGACAAAAAAGCAGGCGAGAACAATCAAGTTCTCGTCTGCTTTGTTATCCACCAATCTGGGACATGCGCCGTACAGTCGGCGTATGAGATTGCATTTTTTGTTCCAAAGCCAGAGCCATCTCATGATTCTTAGGTTTCGTACCCAGCGCTTTGAGGAAAAGCGCCGCCATGGCATCGGGATCATCCACAAAGCGGCGAACATTATACTCATCCGACCAGTAGAGGCAGGCTTTGATATGTCCGTCAGCGGTCAGCCGCAGTCGGTTGCAGTTATCACAGAAGTGATCGCTGACAGGATGAATCAATCCGAATGTGCCTTCGGAACCCACAATTTTCATATTGCGTGATGGGCCATTGCCCGCAGGGCCTGTTGTATTTTCTACCGCCCAGCCTGCCTCAACGCATACATCTGTGACGGCTTCCAGCGGTAAATAGGATTTGCGCCATGAATCCGAAGCCTGTCCAATCGGCATATATTCAATAAAACGCACATGAAGAGGTTGATCCATCGTCATCGCAATGAAATCCTTGATCTCATCATCGTTGATACCCTTCATCAGCACGACATTTAGCTTGATCGGAGCAAGGCCAGCGGCTGTTGCTGCTTCAATGCCTTTCAGTACCTTGTTCACATCCCCACCCCGGGTAATCATGGAGAAACGATCAGCGCGCAGGGAATCCAGACTGATGTTAATCCGGTTCAATCCAGCGTCCTTCAATGCTTGAGCTTGCTTATCCAGTAGAAGAGCGTTGGTCGTCAGTGCAATATCGTCAATACCGTCAATCGCCGAGATCATGCCGACGAGCTTGTGCAGATCCTTGCGCACCAGCGGTTCGCCCCCAGTGAGCCGAACTTTACGCATACCCATCGGAGCAAGCACCTTCAGCACCTGTGCAATCTCTTCGTAACTCATAATCTCATCATGTGGAGCAAACTCCATGCCCTCCGCAGGCATACAATACACACATCGCAAATTACAGCGGTCCGTAACAGAAATACGGATGTAGTCATGTATTCGGCCAAATGAATCCTGAAGCAATTCCATGCAGACCACCCTTTCATCGGTTCAGATTGGAAATCTTCTATTATAAATGATACGACAATTTCAAAAGGAACAGTTGCATCAAATTTTAGCTATTTCTCCAATCCGCGTCAACGATAACGTCAGATGACAGCATTTTTGGCGGGGTGATTCAGATGGAATTGCCCCACAAGTTGTTGCAGGAAGACTGTAATGGCTTCCACATTATGCGAAGAATGCTGGACCTGTAACATATCACGGATCAGCTCCATCATCTCTGCTTCTACCTCAGCGGAAGTCGCCCGATTTTGATGGCTGATTGCAGCAATATTCTCCATCAGCATGACCACCTGATCCACGACTTGTGTGCGCTCAGGTTCTTCAGCGGTAGCATTTTTTAGAAGTTGCGAAGCAGCCTGAACCAGTGTCGTTCCTTCAGCAAGTACCTGATCACCCTCTGTGATTAATTGGGATGCAGCTCCTGCTGCTGTTGAGATCCGGTCCAGAATTTGATGAATATTTTCAGTAGAAGAACGGGATAAATCAGCCAGCTTACGAATTTCCCCTGCCACGACCGAGAAACCTTGGCCATGTTCGCCCACGCGTGCAGCTTCAATGGTAGCATTCAGAGCCAGCAGATTGGTCTGAGCTGAAATTTCATCAATGACAGCTAGTGCGCGGTAAATCTCTTTCATCGTATCCATAAAGGACAGGATGGTACGGTTGGTATCGGATACCGCTCCTGAGATTTGAGTCATTTTATCGCCGATTCGTTCCACTTCCTGCTGGGCCACGCCGATCTGTTCGGTTGCAGAGGTCTCCAGTTGTTGCAGCGTTATGCGCATGTGATCGGCAGCGATCCTGGCCTGATCGAGATCTTCCAGTTGGGTGCGAATGGCCTGAATCATCGAACCCAACTTATAGTTTACACGCTCGGTCGTACCCTGGGTTGTCTCTGTTGAAGTTCGCATCTGATACTGATTATCCATTACGTCTACTGTGGCAAGTTGTACCTTCAGCATAATGCCTTCCAGAGAGTCAATCATGTTGTTGATCCACTTCGCCAGTTCACCCGATTCGTCTTGGGCAAAAGCAGATGTGTCCAGGCGCTGGGTCAGATCCCCCCTGCCTTCCGCATTAATTCGAATAAAACGGCTGATGCGGCGCAAGTCTTCATGAACCCTCCGATATTGGCTACGATGCAGCTGTAATGCAGTGAAGAATCCGAATAACACATTAAATGCTGCTATTGCTGCGGCGCTCCATCCACTTCCGGTGAAGGCATAGACAAGAGCAGCTCCTGCAACGCCTGACAAAAGCGTGAAGAGACTATGCTGTTTGAACTGGCGCCAGCCGATGTTTCGTATCCGATACACTTCCTCCAGATCCCCTTCACACATCATTCCCCAGCGATCAGGACAGTGTGGCAGCTGGAAGGTGATGCCTTTGCCGATCACAGAAATATGTCGGTAATCCGAGTAACCGGGAAAAGCTACGAATAGATTGGAACCATTCTGAATGGTGTTTGCTACTCCGGGGTGAAGTTCTCCTGTTGATGGATCGGTGAACATGAGTTCCAGCTCGGTATGCTCTTTAACAGAAACGATACCCCATTCGGTGGTGACGCCATCTTTGAGATTTTCCCCATGTGTAAAAGTACGATCCTCGAAGCGGCTTCGGGACAAGGCGGTGCCGGGCTTCAGATGGGGCCGTAATGTTGACTCGGCCATAAAGAGGTAATTGTCACCTGAATCGGGATAGATATGACCGGACTCTCGTTGGATCAGGTCACCCAGTACATCCCCGGGTACACGGCTGCATAATGAACCGACATAGCGACCTTCCTGCAGAATTGGGGAGATAAACAGCAAGGTGACATCATCGTGAAAAGCGGACGAGCGTGGACCAATATCCAGCGTGAGTGGATCGGAGTAAGGACCATACAAGCATTTTTTTTCCTGCTGATCTGCTCTGGAGTACTTCAATCCTGGTCCTATCAAAGCTTCGTGATCCGCATAGATCTGTCCAATATGTTTCTTATATGTAGAGAATACCACCTGATTTTGTTCGTTCAGCATAAATAGCTCCGTACTATCAACGGCTCGAATATAACTGGATTGAAACCATGTATCTAATTTGATTCGTTGCTGTGAACCTTCTAATACATCTTGGAAATCAATCGACTGTATCTGCTGAAGCAATCGATCCAGGTGATTCCACTGTTCATCTGCCCAGTCCATCATAAGCTGCCGCCGCGTTTCGGCAATCCCCTCAAAAATCTGTTCTACATCTTCCTTCATATGTGCGTTCAACCGATACGATCGCCACAGCGGCAATCCTTTTCTCCATCTCAGCCAATCAAACATCATGACCACCCCGATTTCTGGATTTGAAAGCTTCGTTCTACTGATCTTTGGATAGACCTATCTATGTGGTTTTCAAAGTGATATATGACAAAAGGAAGCCAGTCCACGAAGCGATTGATCCGGAATAGTGATAACGCCTTCATCATTCAGGAGCTATGACTTACGTGGAAGTGGAAGTCCTTGTACGTCTATTCAATCTTTATACAAGAAAATGAACAAGAATACGAGGGGATATGTCATATTTTCCGAATATTTATTCAATAAATACAAATGATCGTGCGCTTGTTGTTAGGTGAAATAGATGTCAGCTATCTACGAAGAAAACTCACATGGATGTATCTGAGAATTCATCTCATTTTACATTGTGTAACATGAACAGGCCCATACTCAAAACAGACTGTATAATGTAATCCCCGCCCAAAGCGATATAGTATTATCTAACAAGCAAAACCTGTTACGTTCGTGTATATAAACCTCCCATTCAGACTTGGTATGCAATGAAAATAACTTCCACAAAGGAGAATGCCCATGTCCTCCGCACCCTCAGCTACAGCCCCCGAAGCCTGCCATATTGATGTAGATCATGTGTCCGTTGTCTTTGGCACAGGCACACAACAAGTCACTGCCTTGTCGGATGTTACCTTTCAGATCCAGTCCAATGAGTTTGTCTCTCTGCTGGGCCCTTCCGGCTGTGGCAAGTCGACCTTGCTCCGGTTAGTGGGTGATCTACTTCAGCCCACCTTAGGCACCGTTCGCATTGCCGGCCAGGAGCCTGAGCGGGCTCGGCTACAGCGACAGTTCGGTATCGTCTTTCAGACACCAGCCTTATTCGATTGGCGTACGGTTCGTCACAATGTGGAATTGCCATTGGAGCTGCTCGGTACTCGCCGGAAGGAGTGCCGCCGCATTAGCAGTGAACTGCTTGAAATGGTAGGGCTAACCCGCTTCGCCGACCATTATCCATGGCAGCTCAGTGGAGGCATGCAGCAACGTGTATCCATTGCCCGTGCCCTTGCGCTTGATCCGCCACTGCTGCTCATGGACGAACCCTTCTCCGCCTTGGACGAATTCACCAAAGAAAAGCTTCAATTGGAGCTGCTTGAGATCAAACGCTCAACAGGCAAGACTTTCCTCTTTGTCACACACAGTATCCCTGAAGCCGTATTTCTGTCCGACCGAATCATCGTACTCTCGGCGCATCCAGGGCAAGTACATTCCATTCATTCTGTGAATCTGCCCTTTGAACGCCATAGCGAACTGAGAGAAACGGATGCTTTCTACCACATGATCACAACCATTCGCAATTGCTTCTACGAGGAGCGTGATGAATCTCATGTCCCTGCGGTTCTTTAAACCGGGATATCGATCCTGGGTCGTCATCTGGATTATGGCCGTATTGGTACTGTGGGAGGGAATCGCCTGGATGCTCCAACTATTCCTGTCACCCCAGCAGGCGGCGTCTCGCCTTCCTTATCTGCATGATGTGCTTGTAGCCTTGTTTCGTTACTCGGGTACGCTGGCAGAGCAGGGGGCGGTTACGTTTGGCAATGCGGCCATTGGTTTTGCAGGGGGAACGCTGCTTGGCCTGGGTCTGGCTCTGCTCATGAGCGCAGCTGTCTGGCTGGAGCGCACGTTATCGCCATATGTAGTCTCCTCACAGATGGTTCCAGTGATTGGTCTCGCCCCAATTGTGTACGGCATCATCCACAACGCGGAGTGGGCCCGAATGGTTATGGCGGCGTATGTAACTTTCTTCCCGATCATCATCCATACATTAAAAGGATTAAAAAGTGCAGCGCCAGAGCACCTGGAGCTTATGCGTTCCTGTGGAGCTTCACTGACTGCACGATATATCAAATGTCTGCTGCCCTCAGCACTGCCGGGATTATTTTCAGGTATGAAAATAGCTGCTCCGCTGGCGGTGACCTCTTCCATCGTTGTGGAATTGATGGGCGCTCCCGACGGACTCGGCGTCCTGATGGTTAGTTCGTTATATTACGGCCATGCCCAAGTAGGTATGTTCTGGGCCACCATCATGCTTAGCATTGGCATTGGCCTGATCTCGTATCTGGTCATCAGTCTGGCCGAACGTTGGCTGACCCCCTGGCAACCTGAATTCAGGACCAAAGGAGGCGATGCCACATGAGTGAAGGTAGGGTTTTGCAACGGAAACGTGATGAAGGTGTGGCAATTGCTGTTGTAACTGGCGCGGCTGCGCCCCTCACGGGTTCACAGATGACATCTGCTCCAGGATCGGAAATCCATGGACAACAGGGACAAGCCGAAAGGGCCAGGTTGGGCACTGCCGTTCGCAGGCGATCGATTGCACTGAGCATGCTTCCTTGGGGTGCAGGTGTATTATTTCTCTCCTTTTGGCAGCTCAGGTTGTTTCATTGGATATTTTCGCTGGAAAGCTACCAATTGCCTGTGCCTTCCGCGATTGCGGCATCGATACAGGAAAATGCCAATATGCTCTTTCGATATGCGATGTACAGCGGAACCGAAATGCTGGGGGGATTTCTGCTCGGTTCCCTGTTGGGCGCTCTGGCGGCAGCAGGTGCATCGTTCTTTCCCACAAGCGGCAGGGCGGCGGTTACGGTATTGTCGGCACTGAACGCCGTTCCGATTGTGGCCCTTGCCCCGATTATGAACAATTGGTTTGGTGACGGAATCTGGTCGCGTATTGCAGTCGTCACGGTGATTACGATGGCCGCCATGGCCGTCAGCCTGTTCAAAGGGCTGACCTCCATTCAGCCGCAGTACAGTGATCTGCTGAATGGTCTCGCCGCAAGCAGGATGCAGTTTTTTTGGAAGCTCAGACTACCTCATGCGCTGCCTTCCCTCTTCGCCGGTCTGAAGATTAACATGTCGACCAGTATTATCGGGGCCATTGTGGGTGAATTTTTCATTGCTTCCCAGGGGCTGGGGTACTTGCTCTCGGATCAGATTCGACTGGCAAACATGCCACTGGCCTGGTCCTGCATTGTTATCGCCGCCGCGCTTGGCATTGTGCTGTATGAAGCTGTTGTTCTGGCAGAAAAGCGACTCATTCCGTGGAATCGTGCACGCACAGATTCATAACGTACATCAGGAGAGCAACCATAGATTGATAGAGCTGGTGAAGTAGAGCCTCACACTACCTGATTGAAAAATCGTATATAAACAGGGGGTTGTTCTATCCATGTACAAAACGTTGAAGTTGGGTTTGCTGGTATTGGTCCTGTTGGTGGTCACGGTGCTGAGCGCATGTTCTACGAAGTCCGAGCCAGCTACGGAGCCTGTTGCTGCGAGTTCAGGAGGGGCGGGAGAAGCAGATCAACCCTTAACCAAAGTGAAGATTCAACTGAAATGGGTGCCTCAGGCACAGTTTGCCGGAATCTATGCAGCGAAGGAAAAAGGTTTTTTTGCAGATGAAGGCATTGATGCCGAGATTATTCCGGGTGGCCCGGATATCGTGATTGAGCAGCAGGTGGTCAATGGCGCAGCTAATGTAGGCATTACCGGAGTAGACAGTCTGCTGGTCAGCCGGGATAACGGTCTGCCGCTTGTCTCGCTCGCCCAGATCTCACAGAAGAGTAGCTATCGCTTGATTGCCAAGAAGTCGCTAGGTATCACCGATCCGGCTCAGATGAAAGGCAAGAAGGTCAGTACCTGGTTCGGCAGTCAGCAATTTCAGGTGCTCGCGTTCATGGAGAAGAATGGCCTGGATCCGAAGAAAGACATTGAATTGGTGAAGCAGGGGTTCACAATGGATCAGTTTTTCAATGACCAGGTAGATGTGGCGACAGCAACGATCTATAACGAGTACCACGTTGTACTGGAAAGTGGAATGAAAGAGTCCGATCTGGATGTGTTCAACATTGAAGATGCCGGTGTTGGCATGTTGGAGGATACGCTGATTGCCAAAAAAGATTGGGTAGACAGCAATCGTGAACTTGCGGTCAAAGTGACCCGTGCCATTCTGAAAGGCTGGAATTACGCCATCGACAATCAGGATGAGACGGTGGATATCGTGATGAGCAATGTGACGGAGGGCAGCACCACTCGTGAACATCAGGTCACGATGCTGGAAGAGATTGCAAAGCTGATTCGTCCGGAAGGATTTACGGAGCAGCAAGTTGGCAGTTTTGTAGACGAATCATTTACCCGAACTGCAGATATTGCACTGAACTATGGCCTGATCAAAAAAGCCGCGAACCTGGATGAAGCGCTGGAGAAGAGCATCTATGAGGAAGCGGTGATTAATATGACGAAGTAATTAGGCTGGGAACAAGCATTTACACGAAAACGAAGAGTGCAGAACCAATCTGAAGAAGCGAAGCGTGCGCCTTTATCCCCGGATTTTTTCCTTAAGGAAAAATAAATCTAGAAAATCTGGGGATAACAGCGATCGGAAGATGGTACTGCAATCGGAGTGGCGAGTGTAAAGTCTGTAGGTCCAGCTTAAAGAGAGGAGGATGACGAATGAGTTCTGTAGATCAGCAGCCGCAGCCGCTTGGTGGTACGAAGGAAGAATTGCTGGAGAAGGATCGCAAATACGTATGGCATCACATCTCGCCTCATAACGATCATCCGATGATTGCGGTAAGTGGGGAGGGCAGCTGGATCACCGATCAGGATGGTACACGTTATCTGGATGCGATGTCTGGACTATGGTGTGTGAATGTGGGGCATGGCCGTGAGGAAATTGCGCGAAGTGCCTACGAACAGATGAAAGCCCTCGCTTATGTACCGATGACGCAGAGTCATGAACCGGCGATTTTGCTGGCGGAGAAGCTGAATGAATGGCTGGAGGGGGAGTATCGAATCTTTTTCTCCAACTCGGGTTCAGATGCGAATGAGGTGGCTTTCAAAATAGCCCGTCAGTATCACCATCAGAATGGTGAGCCTACTCGGCACAAATTCATCTCCCGTCACCGTGCCTATCACGGTAACTCTATGGGGGCACTGGGCGCCACCGGGCAAGCCGCCCGCAAGATCAAATACGAGCCGCTCGGTGTAGGTTTCTCTCATGTTCCTCCACCCTATTGTTACCGCTGTCCGTTTGGACGAAACAAAGATGGATGTGGACTCGAATGTGCAACCATCTATGAAGAGGTGATTCGTTGGGAAGGTCCTGAGACGGTTGCCGCAGTGATTATGGAGCCGGTGATCACTGGAGGCGGCATGATTGTTCCACCGCCGGATTATATGCGCACCGTGCAAGAGATCTGTCAGCGATATGGCGTGCTGCTCATTGTCGATGAGGTCATCTGTGGTTTTGGCCGCTCGGGGCAGAAGTTTGGTCATCAGAACTATGGCGTACAGCCAGATATTGTGACGATGGCCAAAGGGATGACCAGTGCGTATTCACCGCTATCCGCAACGGCGGTGCGCGCCGATCTGTATGACACGTTCCGGGAACCCGGACCGGATGCGCATTTTCGCCATGTGAATACATTTGGTGGAAATCCAGTGTCCTGTCGGGTAGCGCTGGCGAATCTGGAAATCCTGGAACGAGAGAATCTGGTCAGCCGTGCGGAGGAACTGGGATACCTGCTTCGTGAGAAGCTTGAACCATTGCTGGAGCTGTCCATTGTGGGAGATATCCGTTCATTCGGATTCGCCTGTGGGGTGGAGTTGATTGAAGCAGATGGTTCTCCTGCGGAAGCGGATAAAGTGATGAAGGTACTCGCGAGTTGTAAGCGGGATGGCATTCTGATCGGCAAGAACGGAGATACCGTGCCAGGGTTTGCGAATATTTTGACGATCTCCCCGCCGTTTGTCACCACCGAGGAAGAACTGGATCTGATCGCAGGAAGTTTGTTCGTTGCATTGCGAAGTCTGGATGCGAGTTAGTAACCCGGATATGGATGAGAACGCACTGTACGACAAGTACGACAGAAGTGTTGGTAAGCAAAATTAAGCCAAATAAAGTGTTTCAACACAAGACGTGATAATTATGCTTGCTTAGGAGGCGAGGGAGGATGCAGACCACAACAGGTACACTCATTAATCAGCTTCGGCTGAATGAGCGAATTGAGCAATTGTCACAGATTGGCCGAATCGCAGAGACGGGCGTCTGTCGACTTGCCCTGACCCCGGAGGATATGGACGGCATCATACAGGTACGGCTGTGGATGGAGCAGGCCGGTCTGACGACACGACTTGATGCCTTTGGCAATCTGATTGGTCGTCTCGAAGGTGTGGATCAGGCACTGCCAATCCTCATGATTGGTTCCCACATCGACTCACAGCCATATGGCGGTCGATATGATGGAGCGATTGGTGTGCTCGGTGCACTCGAAGCAGTGCAATGCCTGATCGAAAATGGTATTCAGCCCCGTATGCCGATTGAGGTGATTGCTTTTTGCGATGAAGAGGGTTCCCGTTTTAACAAAGGCCTGTTCGGCTCACGTGGTATAACTGGTCAGTTGGAAGAAGGCGAACTGGAGCGGCAGGATAAAAACGGAGTGACCCGCCGGGAGGCGCTGGAAGCCTTCGGCTGTTCTCCTTCGGATTTCGAAGAAGCGATCTATCCACCAGGTTCCATCGGCAGTTATCTGGAGCTGCACATTGAGCAGGGGCCAGTGTTGGAATCGCTGAATGCTCCGATAGGTCTGGTGACGGGCATCTCGGGCCCGCTGTGGCTTACGGTGACGATGAAAGGTATGGCGGGTCATGCTGGCTCCGTTCCAATGGGCATGCGGCATGATGCTTTGGCAGGCAGCGCCAGAGTTATTTCCGCTTTTGACGATATGGTGAGAGAAGACCCGGAAGCACCAACTGTAGGTACGGTAGGAAGTCTGAGGGTGTTTCCGGATTCGCGTAATATCATCCCAGAGGAAGTCAGCTTCACGGTTGATCTACGAGACATGGAGATGGAACGCAGGAACCGGGTGGAAGCCCGATTGATGAACATTTTGGATGACGTGAGTTCCCGATATGGTCTAACGTATTCGCTTACCGAGGATACGAACAGTGAGCCAAGGTATTGTGCAGAGTCAATCCAATCGGTGATTCGTTCATCTGCGGAAGAGATCGGGATTACTTTGCCAGAACTGATGAGTGGTCCGTTCCATGATGCGTTGGCCCTTTCGCGTGTGTGTGATTATGGCATGATCTTTGTCCGCAGCAAGGACGGCATCAGTCATCATCCCAGCGAATATTCCTCTCCGGAGGATATTGGACTCGGCACGGAAGTGTTGTATCGAACCATTCGAAGGATGTGCGGTGGAGTGAACCAACCAACCATTTTACCTGAGGAGGCGTTGTGACGATATGGGCAAAATCAGCATCGGATTAATCCAGGCTTCACATGAGATTGAAGGCTCGGCTCCCGTTGAAGTTCACAAAGAGGCTGCGGTTCAGAAGCACATTAGGTTGGTCCGTGAAGCTGCTGCAAGAGGGGCCAAGATCATCGGATTGCAGGAAGTATTTTATGGGCCGTACTTTTGTACAGAGCAAAATCCCAAATGGTATGCATCCGCTGAACCCGTGCCGGAAGGGCCTACGACCAAGATTTTTCAGGAGCTGGCGAAGGAGCTCGCGGTGGTGATTATTTTGCCGGTGTACGAGGTGGAGGGCATTGCTTCGTATTACAATACGGCAGCCGTCATTGATGCAGATGGTACGTATCTGGGCAAATACCGCAAACATCATATCCCGCATGTGGAAGCAGGTGAGGGTACAAATGGGTTCTGGGAAAAGTATTATTTCAAACCAGGCAACCTCGGGTTTCCGGTATTTGATACAGCTTACGCCAGAGTTGGCGTGTACATCTGTTATGACCGTCATTTTCCGGAAGGGGCACGACTACTGGGGCTGGCGGGGGCAGAGATTGTGTTCAATCCGTCCGCTACGGTCGCGGGTACATCGGAATATCTATGGAAACTGGAACAGCCTGCTCACGCAGTAGCCAACGGCTATTATGTTGCAGCCATTAACCGGGTTGGCGTGGAAGCGCCTTGGAATATGGGTGAATTTTATGGGCAGTCGTACTTGGTCGATCCACGAGGAAGAATGGTTGCCATCGGCAGCAGGGATCAGGATGAGGTCGTCATTGGCGAGATGGATACGGAGATGATTCGTGAGGTGCGGAATGTATGGCAATTCTACCGTGATCGCAGACCAGAAACGTATGAACATCTGGTTAGTCTGTAGGAAGCGGCAATAGGTGATCGGTAAGTGATTCTGTCAGCGGGGTGGCACGTGTAATGCACGCAAGATTGTTTGAGATAGCATAGATCATTCTCCAGGAGGTGCATGACATTGATGAACAGCTCAGGAACAACGTTATCCGATTATGGGTGGGAGAGTCGTTTTGCCGAGATGAAACCCGCCATGACAGGTAAGGAAGCGATGGAGGAATCGAACCGCTGTCTGTACTGTTACGATGCACCTTGTATCAAGGCCTGTCCAACCGACATTAATATCCCTTCTTTTATTAGCAAAATATCAACAGGGCACCTGAAAGGATCGGCCCGCACCATCATGGATGCGAATCCGGTTGGAGCCAGCTGCGCACGCGTGTGCCCCACAGAAGAGTTGTGTGAAGGCGCATGTGTGCTGAACGAATCGTCGAAGCCGATTCGTATTGGTGACTTGCAGCGTTACGCCACCGACTGGTCAAGGGCGAAGAATGAGCCGTTATTCCAGGCAGCACCTGCCAATGGGAGAAATGTTGCTGTTGTAGGAGCCGGGCCTGCGGGATTATCGGCGGCGCGTGAACTGGGGCGTGCAGGGTATGAGGTGACGATCTATGAAGCCAAACCCAAAGGCGGTGGGCTAAATACCTACGGTATCGTATCCTTCCGTCTGCCCGAATCGGTAGCACTATGGGAAGTGGAGCAGGTAGAAGCGCTTGGTGTACAGATCCGTTATGGGGTGCGCATTGGAGTAGATATTCCTGCTTCGCAGTTGTTGGAGCAGCATGAAGCGGTCATTCTGGCCTGTGGCATGGGTTCAGTACCTATGCTTGGTATTGAAGGGGAAACACTGGAAGGTGTCTATGATGCGATTGAACTGGTGGAATCTACGAAGCAGGGTGTTCCGCCCGCGCTGAATGGTCTGAAGGTCGCCGTGATTGGCGCGGGCAATACGGCGGTAGATGCAGCGACCTGTTCGGTACGTCTTGGTGCCGAGCGGGTGCAGATGTTATATCGGCGCGGGGAAAGCCAAATGACGGCGTATGCGTTTGAATATACGTTTGCCAAGCAGGAGGGTGTGGAGTTCCGCTGGTTTACGATGCCGCAGCGTATTATTGGAGACGAGAACGGTCGGGTTCAGGCTGTAGAATGTGTGAAGATGGAACTGATTACTCCGCCTGGGGGTGGGCGTGCATTGCCTGTACCTGTGGAAGGGTCGGAGTTCATGATTGAATGTGATACGGTCATCCGGGCGATTGGACAGCATCGTTTATTACCATTAATCGAAGCGTTTGGGCTGCGTCACCACTGGGGTGTCGTCGAGATTGAGCCACATACTTACCGTACCTCGCACCCTCAGATCTATGCGGCAGGAGATGTTATTTTTGGTCAGGGCCAGGGTGAGGCGATGGTTGTCTCGGCTGCACAGCAAGGTAAGCTGGCTGCTGCCGCACTCATGAAGGCATTGCCTGGGCAGGTGGAAGAGACGGCTTGAGCAGCGAGGGAGACAAGGGGAAATGGAGAGTACAAGGAAAGCGTGGAATGTGTGCGCCGAATTCTATTGTCCCTGACACGCTAACGAACCCTACACACCTTATCGTGGCAATTATGGAGGATTGAAAAATCTAACGAATCTCACACGTCTTATGTTGACGAACACGTGTTGAAATGAAGCCGAAATGAGCTACTACAGTAATATAAGCTTTCTACGATTCGTTAGATTTTGAAAGTGCCGCATATGAGTCAAATAAGAGTTGTAAGGTTCGTTAGAATTTAGGCGCGTGCTATCTAAAACTAATTACTACGCAGAGATCCTGAGCACAACCAAATATTCCAGTGTAACTATATAAGTTGAACTAATCATTTACACGATAACGGAGAGGACAGAAAAAACCTGAAAAAGCAAAGCGTTCGCGTTTATCTGGGGATAACAGCGATTGGAAGGTTATTCTGTCATCGTAGTGTCAGTATAAATAATCTTTAGTTCAACTTATATAGTAAGTTAAAACAACACCAAGGAGGGATCGTTATGGCTGACTTATCCATTAATCTGGCAGGTATTCGATCACCCAATCCATTCTGGCTGGCTTCTGCACCACCGACCAATACGGGGTATCAGGTTCAGCGTGCGTTTGAAGCGGGCTGGGGCGGCGCGGTGTGGAAGACACTGGGTGAGCCGATTATCAATACATCTTCGCGTTTCGCGGCGGTTCATTTTGGCGGACAACGGGTGGCGGGGTTTAACAATATTGAATTGATATCTGATCGTCCGCTGGAAGTGAATCTGCGGGAGATTGCTGAGACCAAGAAGCGCTTCCCGGATCGCGCGGTTGTCGCTTCACTGATGGTGGAACCTACACGGGAGAAGTGGCATGAGATTGTCAAAAAGGTGGAAGCCGTCGGTGTCGATGGCCTGGAACTGAACTTTGGCTGCCCGCATGGTATGGCTGAACGTGGTATGGGAGCCGCCTCTGGTCAGCAACCTGATCTGGTCGAACTACAGACGATGTGGGTGAAGGAAGTGGCGACCACACCGGTAATTGTGAAGCTCACGCCGAATATCACGGATATTACGGCGACAGCCCGAGCGGCTGTCCGCGGCGGCGCAGATGCGATCTCGCTAATCAATACGATTAACTCCCTGGCAGGTGTGGATCTGGATTCGTGGAATACCGTGCCTCATGTGGGCGGCAAAGGAGCGCACGGCGGGTATTGTGGCCCAGCCGTGAAACCCATTGCACTGAACATGGTTGCCGAGTGCGCACGTAATCCGGAGGTGGGTGTGCCGATCTCGGGTATTGGTGGCATATCTGACTGGCGGGATACGGCAGAGTTTTTGCTCATGGGTGCTACAGGGGTTCAGGTATGTACCGCAGCGATGCATCATGGATTCCGCATTGTGGAGGACATGATTGATGGGCTGAACGACTATCTGGATGAGAAGGGTCTGAGCAGCGTAGCTGAACTGGTAGGTCAGACGGTTCCGCGTTACTCGGATTGGGGCCATCTCGATCTGAACTATAAAGTGGTCGCCCGCATCAATCGCGATGTCTGCATCAATTGCAACAAATGCCATATTGCTTGTGAGGACACTTCGCACCAGTGTATTGATATGTTGACCGACCCGTCCGGTTCATATCTGGAAGTGGTGGAGGAGGATTGTGTTGGCTGCAATCTGTGTTCGATCGTTTGCCCGGTGGATGGGGCAATTGAGATGGTGGAGCTTGTGCCTGAGCAGGAACCTGTAACCTGGAATGAACGTCAGTCTGCGATTGCCATGCTGCAATCGGTCAGAGATCAATCAACCAAGGAGGCGATATCATGAATACCCGTAAATTGATTCGTAACGGTGTTTTGGTCACAGCGTCAGATACCTTTGAAGCAGATATTTTGATCGAAAAGGGTAAAATCACACAGATTGGCATCGGACTGGTGCCTGACGAACGAACGGAAATTGTGGATGCAGCGGGCTGTTACGTCATTCCGGGCGGGATCGACCCGCATACACATCTGGATATGCCATTCGGTGGAACGGTAACAGCGGATGATTTTGCGACGGGAACGACAGCTGCAGCCTTTGGTGGTACAACGACGATCATCGATTTCTGCCTGACACAAAAAGGCCGTCCATTAATCGAATCCCTCCAGGAGTGGCATGCCAAAGCCGAGGGTAAAGCCACCATTGACTACGGTTTCCATCTCATGATCGGCGAGATGAATGATCAGGTGCTGGAAGAGTTGCCGCAGATCATTGAAGAAGAGGGTGTGTCATCGTTCAAGGTGTTCATGGCGTACAAGAACCAGTTCCAGGCCGATGACGGTATTCTCTTCCAGACGTTGCAAAAGGCAAAAGAGTACGGCGCACTCGTCATGGTTCATGCCGAGAACGGGGATGTCATCGACCTGCTGGTTCGACAGGCGCTCGCGGAAGGGCGCACGGAACCAATTCATCATGCGCTGACTCGTCCATCCATGCTGGAGGGAGAAGCGACAGGCCGTGCGGCTCGTTTGGCAGCACTTGCGGATTCACAGTTGTATGTGGTGCATGTAACCTGTGCAGAAGCGGTGGAGCAGATCGCGCGCATGCGTGAAATGGGCTATCGGATCTGGGGGGAGACCTGTCCTCAGTATTTGACGTTGGATCAGTCGATCATGGATCAGCCGGACTTTGAGGGTGCAAAGTATGTCTGGTCACCACCGCTGCGGGAAGCAGCTCATCAGGACGTCTTGTGGAACGCATTGAGAAGTGGTCAGTTGCAGACGATTGGCTCGGATCATTGCTCGTTTAACTTCAAAGGTCAGAAGGACCTGGGCAAGGATGATTTCAGCAAAATTCCGAACGGGGGGCCTGTGATCGAAGATCGCCTCAGCATTCTTTATTCGGAAGGTGTAGTCAAAGGGCGGATTACGCTCAATCAATGGGTCGATCTATGCTCGACAAGAGCGAGCAAGTTATTTGGATTATTTCCGCAGAAAGGTACGCTGGCTGTAGGGACAGATGCGGATATCGTTATTTTTGACCCCTCTGTAAACAGGGTGATCTCGGCAGACACGCATCATATGAATGTCGATTACAGTGCTTTTGAAGGCATGCAGGTACAGGGTTGTCCGGTGACGGTGTTGTGCCGCGGGGAATACGTTATTCGAGATCGGCAATTTGCTGGATTGGCAGGGGCGGGGCAATATGTAAAGCGCAATAAATATGATGCAGGTGCACCCATACCGATGAAACAGCCTGTGACGGCAGTGAATGGAGGGAGAAGCTGATGTCGGATCATGATGTGTTTGAAGCCGAGAGGATCGCCATCGAGCGAATGGTTGCACAGGGGTATCGGATCTATGCGGTACGGGAACATCTGGAGGGTGCTCACATCATATGGGGGCACCCGGATCTTCCCGAAGAGAAACAAGAGCAATACGTGGGCACGGCGTCTGGACGGAAGTGGTTCAGTCACATCCTGATTCGCCAGCTTCAGGAGCAGCGGGGAGCATAGACCATAGACCATAGGACCGTACTAAGCCTTCATGCGATCGGGCCGTGAACGTACTCATACGCATAGAGTGCAAGTTCGATCGCTACCCGCTTCTCCGGGAGGATGTAGTCTTCTCCCAAAAGGGCTTCGATTTTGTCCAAACGGTGATACAGCGTCTGTCTGACGATATATAGCGCGGTGGCCGTCTCTTGCTTGGAGCAGCACAGGACCAAATATTGTTTGAGCGTGCGCAGCAACTGACCTCCTTTCTCTACATCGTAACGGATGAGCGGCCCCAGATATTCTTCAATGAAATCATCCAGACTGCCACTCTGCTTCATACTGGCGATGATGCGGTAACAATGAAGATTACTGTAAAAGGGCTGTTGCATCACACCGATGTCCTTCTGAATTCGCAGTGTCTCCTTTGCGGATTCCAGACTATCTTTGAGACGGGAGAGGTCTGTGCAGTTATGACCAATACCGATCAGGCCTGAGAAGAGGCAGTGGGTTTGTTCCTGCTCGTGCTGCTGCAGCTGTTCGATGCAGCGCCAGAGACTGCTTTTGAGCTGAGATCCAGGTAGTGGGTCGAGAATGATAAGTATGATCTGGTGATTCAGAACGGTGCTGTAGAGGGTGAAATTCTCCCGAGCGAACACGGATCGGGCGACAATGTTACGTTGGATCAATAATTTCTGAAGTCTGAGGCTGTCTGTGTATGCAGGGTTGCTATCGAATAAGATAATGGTGGCCTTGCTCGTTGCGAGAAGGGGATTAACGCTGGATACATATTCATGAATTTCCTTCGTGGAGTGATGTCCGTTAAGCCAGTCAATGACCCACATATCTTCTTTGTAGCGGCGTTTCTCTTCCATGTATTTGGTGCGCATCCAATCCTGAGCAATCGCAGCCGCACACCGTTCCACTGCCTGAATAACGAATTCATCCGAAGGTTGGATGGGTATGCTTGAATCGTAATCGGGCAGTTTTTGATGCATGAGTACAAGATCGGCAAAGGTGTAGTCCAACGCCCGAACAGGCATGCTGAATGCAGGCAATGTATTATCCGTGTATGCTTTTAACGCTGTACGATCCTCACCCTCCGAATGTCTTTGCTGTGAAAACCATTCCTGCCGACGAGTCTCCAGCTGCTCTGGAGAGCAATAGGGAACGCTACTTGCTTCCCCTTCAAATGGGTATAACGCCACGGCACATCCAGTTGTTCGTGATAGTAATCGAAGTAAGGGTTGTACGCCATCTCCATTCAGAAGAAGTTGGTTAAACGAGGTGGTGAGATGATCGAGTTCGGCGATCATCCGCTGATGACTGCGAATCAGGGTGAAATGCAGGTCTTGCGTAATATCAATATAACGGACTTGTTCGTGGAACCAGATCAATGGGAAATCCGCTGCGACTGCAATTTCTTTCATGGCACCGAGTTGCGATCTTGTGTGATCCCCCAGTTCCATGCAGAGCCCGGCAGCCCCGCGTGCAATTAACTGACGCAGAAAAGACAGGCCTCGCTCCTCACCTTCCTGCCAACCAATGCCTGTTGTCAGCACCAATTCCCCGCCATTGAGCAAATCCCCAACCTCTGGAACCTCCATGATATGAACCCAGCGAACGTACCGCTCCAGCGCACGATCACTGGCCAGGACTTCTGCCTTGCGAAACACGGGACGTTTTAACATGTCTCTGACTTGAATATGTAGCGTTGTCTCCCCCACACAACCACCGTCCTTCCCCAATCACATGTGACCTATCTGGAGTCTGGAATCCGCGTCAACTTGCATAATTAATCCATATTATAAGTCGATTTACAGCAGATGGGCAGAAATCTAACGTTCATTTGTTTCAAATGACAATCGAGTCCATTATTTTTGTGATTTCGATTAAAATGAATTATTCCTATGTCAGTTTATATCTTCTGTACATTTACATAAAAAAGCCCCTTCGCATCACATCGGAAATCACTCATTCCGATATGCGCTAAGGGGCTAGAGGTTAGAACGTATAGTCTGTATCTAAGTTGTACTCGAACCGTTATATGAGCACGACTCTCTACTTCTTAATCTTCGATTCTTTTCTTTTTGAATTTCATCAGGAACTCATACACAATCGGTACGATAACCAGCGTGAGCAACGTGGAGCTGATCAGACCGCCGATTACGGTAATTCCGAGTCCTTTGGAGATGATCCCTGCACTTTCTTCGAGGCCCGTTACGAGTGGTAACAGGGCACCGATCGTTGCGAGAGCGGTCATCAGAATTGGACGCAGACGAGTTGCACCGGCTTCCAGCAAGGCTTCACGGGTAGGCATACCCTCTTTTTCCTTATGAATAACACGGTCGATCAACACGATGGCGTTGGTGACCACGATTCCGATGAGCATCAGTCCACCCATCATGGCGGAGACGTCAAGCGTACCCCCAGCGATGAACAGACCTACCATAATACCAATCACCGTAAATGGCAGGGAGAACAGGATGGCGAATGGTGCCAATCCGCCGCCGAATGTAACAACGAGAACGAAGTATACAATGGCGATAGCCGCCAGCATAGCGAGACCAAGTTGAGTAAAGGTATCATTAATCTGTTCGGTTGTACCGCCGAATTTCACTTCAACGCCATCAGGCAGATCCAATTTGTCGATCTCAGCCTGTAAGTTACTTGAAGCTTTCTGTACATCCGAAGCCAGGATGTTGGCTGTCACTTGTACAACAACCTTACCATCAATTTGCATGATGGAGTTCGGGGATGTACCTTCTTCCACTTTGGCAACATCTTTGATCGGAACTTGGATGCCGAGCGGGGAAGTGACAATCTCATCCTCAATCTCATTAATGCTGCTGAATGTTTTATCGTCTGTCTCTACATATACTTTATACGTCTTGTTATCAATATCAACTTCCGTGAGCACAGGACGTTCCCGTGCCGGGCTCAGAGTCATAGCCAGTTGGCCTGCAGTCAAGCCGAGGGAGCTTAATTTCTCCTGATCTGCCACGAGCGTATACTGCCCGTAGGTGTCTGCGAGTGTCGTGTCTGCTTTTTCAAAATTATCCTTATCCGCTTCAACCAGTTTCAGAATTTCATCCGATACAGGTTTGAGTTGCTCTACATTATCACCATAGATGGATAGGCTCAAGCCACTGCCACCCAGACCGCCGGACATGTCGAGCTCATTCCAGGTTCCTACGGTAACTTCCTTCTTCAGACCTTCGACAAGCTGTTCTTTCACTTGAGTAAAGTTCTTCGTATCTTCGTTATATTCAATATAGAATAGCGCTGAGTTTCCGCCACCGCCACCCATACTGCTCAGTGGATTCGTGCCACCAATGGAATATTGCATTTTCTCCAGACCTGGTTGTTTCAACAACCACTTCTCGGCAACGAGTGCTTCTTTTTCTACATCCTCACGCAAAGATCCGGTTTGTGGACTGTACGTAATGGTCACATATTTATCTTGTTGTTCCGGCAAGAAGCTTGCACCGATGAACGGATAAAGGAACAAACTTCCGACCAACAGGATCACTGCAATACTGACCGTGATGAGTTTGTGAGACAGTGTCCAGTTCAGCAGGCGTTTGTAACCTTCCGCCATTTTGCCTGGTTTTTCTTCGTGATTCTGTTTGTTCTTCAACCCTTTACGGAACAGGGTATGCGCGAGCATCGGCACAATGGTAATGGCAACGAGCAGAGATGCCAGCAAGGCGAATACCATGGTCAATGCAAATGGCATGAATAGCTCACCGACCATACCGCTTACCAATGCCAGTGGCAGGAATACAGCAATGGTTACGATGGTGGAGGAAAGAATAGGAATGAACATCTCGCGCGTTGCTTCGCGGACCAGTTCACGGCCTTTCAGTCTCTCTCCCTTGAGTGTTAATCGGCGGTAGATGTTCTCGATGACAACGATGGAGTCATCGACAACCCGTCCGATGGCAACCGTCATGGCACCCAGCGTCATCATGTTCAAGGTGATGTCCATCATATTGAGCGCAGTCAATGCCATGAGCAAGGAGAGCGGGATCGAGATAATGGAGATAATGGTTGAACGGATATTCCGCAGGAATAGCAGGATGATCAGGATGGCAAACAAAGCGCCAAAAACGGCTTTGCCTAACATCGTGTTCACCGAGTCCTGAATCGGCTTACCTTGGTCGAGCAGTACAGTCAAATCAGCATTTTTGAACTGCGATTGCAATTCTTCCGCTTTGTCTTTGACTGCGTTAACGACATCAACCGTGTTGGCATCATTGGATTTTACAATGGAAATACCGATCGATTCCTTGCCGTCTGTCCGGGAAATGGATTCCGCTTGACCGATGACTTCGATCTTGGCAATTTCACTTAGTTTTACAGTTGGAATGCCAGGCGCATTGGCAGCAGCTGAAGGACTACCTACACTTGCGTTACCGCCAGCAGCTTGACCTGCGGACGGGTCTGTTCCTTGTGCCGAGCCAGGAGCGGTACCTTGACCTGCTCCGCCAGCTGCCGAGGATTCACCAGTCGGTGCTCCCGAACCTTGTGGAACTGCACCTGAACCATTGCCTGTGGCAGCACCGGCACCGCCGGGTACAACGGGAATGGCAAGGTTTTTCAGATCATCGATGTCGACGATGTTTCCATCTACGACAACGGCTTTCTGGGATTTATCCAGTTCGAACAGTCCAAGGGGCACACGGATGGAGGAACCTTGAACGATGCCGTTTACCGTATCTTCCGTTAGGCCCAGCTCGGCCATTTTGGCTTGGTCGAACTTCAGTTGAACTTCTTTTACATATTGACCGGACACCTGAACCTGAGCTACACCGTCAATATCTTCGAGTGCAGGCTGAATATCCGATTCAACCAGTCGTGTCAATTGTTCCAGGTCACCACCGTCCTTGTCGGACAGGCTCAGAGATACAACCGGGAAAGAGTTAATGCTGAATTTGGAAATGGTCGGCTTCTGCACGCTGTCAGGCAATTGGACTTCATTCAGTGCTTCACGAACGGTTGCCGTTGCGTTGGTCAGATCTGTACCATAATCGAATTCGAGTGTGATGGATGCGGCATTCTCCATGGAAGTGGAGGTAACGGTCTTCACGCCATCAACATTGCGCAGCTTCTGTTCCAGCGGCTTCGTGACATCTTCAACAATACCCTCCGGTGCAGCCCCCGGATCAATGGCAGTGACATTCAGAAACGGTACGTTGATGTTCGGAATGGTCTCTTGTTTCATCGTCAATCCGCTGTACAGACCTGCGAAAGAGATGATAATCGTCAGAATCCAAATCGCAAACTTGTTGTTCAGTGAAAAATTAATAATACCTTTCATACGATGGTTTCTTCTCCTCTCTGTTTCTCCTGTTTATGTGTGTGACGAGTCAGCTTGGATGAACCGGTTATACATGGCATCCAAAATATGCTGAAGCTCGGAATGCAAGGCTTGAATGGCAGTTACGTTCTCCAGATTGTGCATCATGCCCAAAATAATGGCACGGCGCGGCGTGAATTCCATCATCTCCTGCCTGAGAATGGCAATGGTTTCAAGTGCATCATTCTTCGGTTGCCCTGGTGGCAAATCGGAGGCGGCGATATCCTGCATTTGTTTGATGATATGAATTGGGTGTCGCATCACCGTGGAATCTGGTTGGGCCTCGGTAATCCAGGCAGGCCATTCCTCCAGAGGAATCAAAGGTTCAGGTCGCTGGTTAAGAAATCCATGTGCGGCATAGTCCATCATTTGCAGCAAGTTTGCTGCCATTTTGGTAACGGTAAGAGATGGCATCTCTGTAAACCAGATTTTCACGTAGGAGAGGAACAGTCCGTGTGTCAACAAAATAAGATCAATCGTATAAGGTTCAATCTCCGGTCCATACTGCTCTTCCAACTTATCTTTAAACCAATGTAAGGTGCGGATCTCCAAGTCTCTTTGCAACGGATTGCATTGTTCCTTGCGATGTTGCTCATCATCCATCATCATGCTGCGCATCTGTACCCGCAAAAATTCCTTGAATTCGGCTACATGAATGAGCAGTGTTTCGATCTGCTTGTGCAGGCGTTCTCGCGAGGAGAGGCTAGCTTCATGCTCAATCTGCGTCATCTCGTCCATTAGCGTGTACATGCAGTACTCCAGCGTACTGGCTTCTAATTCCTCTTTGGATTTGAACATGATATAAAGGCTGCCTTTGGACATCCCGCATAGTTCAGCAATCTCTTGCATGGAGGTTGCAGCACTGCCTTTGGACGAGAATAGCTTGAGTGCTGTAGTAACGATGAGTTTTTTCTTCTCATTCATTTCATGTATTGGGTTCATTAACGATCCATTCACCTCATCAGGGAACTTGTGAGTTCTTGAATTGACTTTAAGGTCAAACCAAGTATAAACGATCTGGATAAAGGAATTCAAATGGGAGTAAATTGGAAATTTAATATGGAGGAAAGAGGATGATCAAAGGGAAAAAGAACAACATGTAACAAGGTGTAGCCTGTATGTACGACGATTGGGTATTTCTATCTAGAACGTTTAAGTTAGGCTCCTCCAGTGAAGGCGTACAAAGCGAGTATAATTATGGCGACTAGAGCGATGAGATAGAAGATGGCCATGCCGATCAGAAGGGTATACCCTGTATAAGAGCCCATGCGTGCTAATAATTTTTTCATGATTACGACATCCTTTCTTACGTGGCAGAGTATAAAGAGGTTCCCTATTTATATCATATCCCAAAAAAGACGACTTCCTGATCGAAGTCGTCTTTTTTATATTACAGAATTTAATAGATATCATAATGGAAGCTTATCCCTCTTCAAAGGGGATCAAAGAAATCTGGGGATAACAGCGATCGGAAAGTGGTACTGCAATCGGAGATATAGAGTGTAATTCAGTTCGTTCCATTATGTGATCAGTTTCAAACCAACGGCTGCCACCAAAATCATCGCGATAAACAGAATACGCTTCGCTTCTTTCCGTTCACCGAACAGGAACATGCCTGTTAACGTACTGCCGACCGTCCCGATCCCCGTCCACACCGCATACGCTGTGCCCATGGGAATGGACGTCATGGCGTAGGATAACAGCGAGAAGCTGAACACAAACGATACTAACATCAGGACGATATAAGGCCATCCTTTGCGAGTAGAAGCACCATTAATACCGATCACGCCGAAAATTTCACATATCCCTGCACCTACAATTGCCATCCAAGCCATTATACTGCACCTCCTTTGGCTTCTTGCTGATCGGTAACCAGCTTCAGTCCAATTACGCCGCAGAGCAACAATCCAATGAGCAATACTTTGGCCAAGCGGAACGGTTCGCCGAACAGGACCATTTCCGTAAGGACGGTACCTGCCGTACCAATCCCCGTAAAGACGGCGTACACCGTACCGACAGGCAGTCTTTTGGAAGCAGCAATGATCAGTCCAAAGCTGATCACGATGGCAATCCCCGTCAAAGTCCACTCCCAGGCATTCGAGGCATGTTTCAGCCCGCTTACCCAGACAATCTCAATAATGCCACCAATAAATACATATAACCAGTTGCGGTTCATGATGTTGAATCTCCTTCCGGCACAACACTTCGTGCCTCTTCGTTCAGATGATGAATGCCATGCCAGAAGACAGGCCAAGCTGCTTCCAACCGTCTCTTGTACCGACGGGAACTTCCATAAATGATCTCCACGGTAATCCCGTCGAGAAACGTCATGAATGCAATAGCGGCCTGTTCCGCAGGAATGGGCGGAATATCTCCAAGACGCATTGCCCGTTGCAGCAAACGAGTCAACACACGTTCCATACCATCGATAAACGGATACACCAGATCCATCACTTCGCTATACAGGGAAAGTGGTGGGTAGAAACAATTGCGCAGCATCAAGCGAGCAGAGGCGTGTGCATTGTATTCTTGTTCGAACCAGATCAGCAAGCCCTTCAGCCTCTGCTCCAATGGCAGATCCTCATGATCACGGAAATATTCGAGCGTGTGCCGTGTTACTTCGTGAAAAGCAAACGCCAGGGTGTGCAAAAACAAATCATCCTTGCAGCTGAAATGTGCATATATGGACGGTTTTTTAATCCCGACTTCATCAGCTATAGCTCGCAGTGAAGCCCCCTCATAGCCATCTCTGGCAAAATGGAACAGGGCTGCATCGCGAATGGATTGTGCAGTCATCAGATCACCTTCCTAACGGTCGTTAGGTAATTATATTTTCACACTTCACATCACCTGTCAAGATGAAAATATCCGCCTGTACACGAGAGTACAGGCGGATATCAGGTATGAATGTGGTTTCTAATCAAAAGGTCGTAAGACCCAGAATCAGCTGCAGTTTATATAGGATACCTTTCAAGAACGTGGTCTTCTCCTGAAATTCATCCAGGTTCAACGTGAACTCGGCATCATCATTATTCCAAATACGCTCAAAATAATTCGCGATATCGCGAGTGAACTTATTGTCTGGAGGTGCAGCAACCCATAGATCATTCTCCAGATTGTAGTCATTCATGTTTCGGGGGGTGAAGTTGGTTGAACCGCCAAGCACGATATGATCTCCGGTTGCTTTGGCAATATAGATCATCTTGGTGTGGTATTGCTCTTTGGTGGTATTATACCAGCGGATCTGTATTTTACCGTTGGATTTATCATGCAATTCGGCAGCGACAGGACGGTTCGGAATACCGATCTTTTCCTGACCAAAGGCATTTTCATTTGGATCAAGTACAAGCCGGATCTCGGTTCCCCGTTCCGATGCTTCGAGCAGGGCTTCCAATACTTTTGGAGAGGCCACATAGAACATGCCCATCCATAAGGTGTCACCTTTGCCAGTCTGATTGATCTCATGGAGAACAGCGTCATTCACCTTGCCTTCAGTTAAATAGCGTATTCGCAAATCTCCCGTGTTGGAATCTGTGGAAGGCGCTGTGTAGGCAGGAACCTGACCTCCGCCGGAGATATCCAGTACAGCTTGTTCTGACTGAAGAATATCTCCAATGACTGGACCTGTTACTTCAAAGGCAATGTTCGAGTGGTAGGCACTCGCATCATGGATATTGCCTGAAGAGACAATGGCTTTCTTTTCACTAACGACAACTTTACGATGGTTTGCCTTCACATTAAGCAGTTTGAGATAAGAACGCACAGTGACATCCGGACCATCCGTTGCCATCAAGTTCTTGATCCAGCCGTCTCCGGATTGGCCGAACCATTGGAAGAAGGTCCGCCAGACCGCAGAGTATACCGGAGTTGAATCACGCAGGGGGTCAACATCCGTGACGACCACGTTAATGCCTGCTTGTGTCATTTGTTCCAGCAACGGATTGGGTGCTGAGTTATAGTTGGTATTTACTTCATCTGTAATGAACCAGATGTCCATATCAGGATGCTGATTTTTTTTGGCGACCAGAGCTTCGGTAAATTCAGTACTCACGGGAGGAAAGTTCTGCCCCTTGTGTTGATAATTATTGAACAGGAACATATCCACCAGGACAAACTGCTCTGCTTCCTCCACAATCTGCATCATGCGCTGGAAGATCTGCTGTTCATGCTGCATCTGACCATCGGAAGAAGGATACGTGAGATCATGCAGAAAATCGACTTGATCCACACGATACTCCGGACTTTCGTAGGAAATACCCGGTGGTAGTGGTTTATATGTCTGATAGAGCATGACGGCGATGAGCCATAGGGCCAATAGGGCAAGCCCTGTTCGTATGTATGGAAATTTGCCGCGTGAAGACTTGCGGTCTGATGTATGGCGGCGCAATGAGACCAACGGTGGACTCCCCCTTCTGTACTTTACTGAGTTCTATTACCACACGGATGATAACGTTGACGCAGGATAACCCGGCAGAATAACGAATGTAGCCGTAAAATGCAAATAGCAAAATTGTCAGGAGGCAATCGACAGGTGTCTGAGCGTTGTGTATAATGAGTGTATTATTTTTGTAGAACGTTAGAGTTTTCATATGCCTGACAAGGACGGGGAACCAATGATATAACCTGTGATATCTGGACATTTAGGAAAGAAAGTGGGTAATAAGGTGTATTCCATCAAACAAGTCGCAGCCATGCTCGGTATCAGGGCAGTAACAATCCGGGCTTGGGAGAATCGGTATAGTGCGGTCACCCCTGAGCGGACAGAATCGGGTTATCGAATGTATACCGAAGAGAATGTTGCGGATCTGCGCTGGTTGAAAGAACAGGTAGAAGTACATCAGACCAATATCTCGGAAGCGGTACGGATGTTAAAACTAAACAAATTGAACGCACCCGAGGAGGCTGTACATATTCCGATCATGGCTCCGGTGCCTACGATGGAAGAAGCCTACGCACGCATGGCAGATCAGATCTATGACTCGCTCTACAACTTTCAGGGTGAACGTGCTAATGGTCTGATTGATTTTGGTTTCACCATGTACGGGTACGACTCGATGTTCTATCACGTGCTGGTGCCTATCCTGGTTCGAGTTGGAGATGCATGGGAGCAAGGCAGGGCTTCGGTGGCTCAGGAACACTTCATGACTCAGCTGATTTCACAGCGGTTTTATCAGTTTTTCCATCTGTTCCCGATCTATCCGCATC
Organism: Priestia sp. FSL H7-0729; assembly: GCF_038005685.1. Taxonomy (NCBI): domain Bacteria; kingdom Bacillati; phylum Bacillota; class Bacilli; order Caryophanales; family Bacillaceae; genus Priestia; species Priestia sp. FSL H7-0729. Next base: position 20,156 of record NZ_JBBOTQ010000014.1, on the reverse strand, counting down.
TGCCCAAAGTTCTGGCGTTGTGTCCGGAAGGGGAGCACCATCAGGTTGGATTGCTGCTGTTCTCTCTTTTTATGCGGAAAAATGGAGCTGAAGTACTGTATCTCGGTGCGAACACGCCAGAAGAAGGCATTTTCCCGATTATCCGGGAGCAAAAGATCAAGTTGGTCTGCCTCTCGATCACAAGTCCGGGGCTTCTTGAACGGTGTGATCAGCTTATCGACAGAATTAAAAACGAGTTCCCGCATATTCGCTTTGTATTGGGTGGGAAGGGCTATGAACGTGCAGAACATGCTCGTTACCCGCAATGGATCATGCCAGAGGATTCAGCAGATTGGCAGTCATGGATAGAGCGTGAATATCTAGCGGATCGGCCATCTGGTGTGAGTTTCGGACAGGCTAATAATTAACATAATCTCGTAAAATATGAATAGGTTATTGTATACAGGACATCCTTTGACGAAAGTGATCAAGGGATGTTTTTTGCGTTTATAAATGGAGTATCCTCGTAATTTGACCCGTTGGTCATATTTTAGTTTACAAGGTCGTATAATATTTGTATTATATTTGTATAATGTTTTTGCTGTTACCCGCTTGAAGTGTTCTTGGGCGGTTTAATAATAGGTTAGGGGCTAGAGAACTATAGGAATTCCCTACATAGAGAGGTGAGTGGCATGATACCGAATCAACAACGCAAACGTGCAGCTGTTATTGGCGCGGGTCCGGGTGGACTTGCAGCAGCGATGTTATTGTCCGGTCAGGGGTACGAAGTAGATGTATATGAGAAACAGCCAGTCATCGGGGGGCGTTCTGCCAGATTGGAACTGGGTGAATATCGATTCGACCGGGGCGCTACATTTTTGATGATGCCTCAGCTGATTGAAGAGATGTTCGACGTGGTGGGGCGCAAGTTATCCGATTATGTGCATATGAAAGAGTTAACCCCACTGTACGCACTGAACTTTGGTGACAAGGTGTTCACACCTTCTCGTAATCGGGAAGATACAGCTGCACAGATTAAGGAATTATTCCCGGGCAATGAGGACAATTACCTTCGGTTCATGCAAGAAGAAGAAGTGAAATTTGGCAAAGTCATGCCTTTGCTCCGTCGTCCATTTGGCAAGCTGACGGACTATTTACGAAAAGATGCGGTAACCGCTCTACCTAAGCTTGATGTCCACAACACGGTCTATGGGATCTTGTCCCGCTATTTTACCGATGAGCGTTTACGCTGGGCATTTACATTCCAATCCAAATACCTTGGCATGTCTGCCTGGGATTGTCCGGGTACCTTTACCATACTATCGTTCATCGAGCATCACTACGGATTGTTCCACCCCATTGGCGGTGTGAATCGAATCTTCCAGGCCATGGCTGATGTTGTGGAAGAATACGGAGGGCGAATACATACTTCCACCCCGGTGAAACAGGTCATCGTTCGCAATGGTCGTGCAGAAGGTGTGTTGCTGGAGAACGGTGAACGCATCGAAGCGGATCATGTGGTAGTGAACGCTGACTTCGCACATGCGGTGAACCATCTGTTCGAACCGGGCGTACTTAAGAAATATACCCCTGAGAAAATGAAGCGCAAAAAGTACTCCTGCTCTACAGCGATGCTGTACCTGGGTGTTGATGGTGAAGTGGATATGCCGCATCACTCGATCTATTTTCCCGAGGACTACCGGTTGAACGTTGATGAGATTACGAAGCACAAAATGTTATCAGCCGACCCATCTCTATATATTCATAACCCTTCCAGACTCGATTCGACGCTGGCACCGGAAGGAAAATCTGCTTTATATGTTCTGATGCCTACGCCTAACCTTACCGCAGATATCGATTGGGAAGCAGAACGTGAGAATGTACAGGAGGCCATGATGAAACGCATGGAAGGCATTCCTGAGCTGGCCGACATTCGCAGCCGGATTGAAGAATGTATGCTTTTCACTCCACTCGATTGGGAGAATGAACTGGATGTGTATCGCGGAGCAACATTTAATATGGCACATAATTTGGGTCAGATGATGTACCTGCGCCCCCACAACCAGTTTGAAGAGTTAAAAAGTGTATGGCTGGTAGGCGGCGGGACACATCCGGGCAGCGGATTGCCAACGATCTTTGAGTCGGCTCGAATCAGCGTGAGGCTGATCCAGGAAGAGGATGCCAGAACAAGTTCCAAGCCATCCTCTTACGTGAAGACGGCAGAAGCCGGAGGGCACTCATGAAACGGGCCGCCATTGTAGGGGCAGGAATTGGTGGACTTACTTCGGCATTGTTGTTGAATCGCCAAGGGTGGGATGTCACCGTGTATGAACGGGGTTCCCGCGTTGGCGGACGTATTGGATATGAGCAGGATGGGGAGTATCGGATCGATCAGGGACCAACCATTGTGCTTTTGCCGGAGATGTTACTTGGCATATTGGAGGAGGCGGGCGTAGATCGTTCGAAGATTGAGCTGCTTCGCTGTGATCCGCTATACAGAGTGCATTACCACAGTGGTCGTGTCATGACCAAGATGACCTCACGTGAAGAACAGACGGCGGAGATTGAACGCTTGTTCCCGGGAGAGAGCCGGGGATTCACAAGATTCATGAAAGATATGGATACGTTGTTTCCGGCAGGCCGGGCAGCGTTTCTGGAAAGGGCTTTTCCGCGCAAAAGGGATTTCTTCACACCCTCTCTCATGTCACTCATGGGCAGATTGCGTGCACACAAAAGTGTCCGGAAAGCGGTAGGCGATTATTTTCAGCATGAGGAATTGCTCGACGCGTACTCGCTACAAAGTCTATACATCGGTGGATCCCCGTTCGGGACGCCAGGCATCTATTCCCTGCTTCCCTATGCAGAGCATGAATATGGGATCTGGATGGTCAAAGGCGGATATGCAGCATTGCCGGCCATTCTGGAACAGGAACTGATAGCTCGAGGTGGACGTGTCGTGCTGAATTCGGAAGTTACCGGGCTCACCATTAAAAATGGTGTATGTGAAGGTATAGAAACGGCAGCAGGAGCAGAAAATGTGGATGCAGTTATCTACAATGGTGATTTCCCCCATTTATCAGGTTTGCTTGGTCAAGCACCAGAGGTAGTGCGCAAAAGAAAGCCGTATCGTCCCTCTTCCGGATGTGTATTGCTCTATGTGGGCGTGGACAAAACCTGGGAAGATACGACGACACACCAGTTTTTCTTGCCACCGAGTCTTGAAGGCAGTTTACAGGAAGTGTTCAATCAGCGGCGTATTCCGGCAAAGTCGTCATTTTACGTATTTAATCCGGTCGCATTGGATGAGACAGCAGCGCCTCAAGGACAGAGTGTATTATATTTCCTCATTCCGGTACCCGATGCCGAAGGTGTCGATTGGGATCAGGAGAGCGAAGCTTTGGCAGAACGGGTACTGGAAGAAGCAGAGCAACGAGGATTCCCGGGACTTCGTGCAGCGATCAAGTGGAAAAAGGTACGTACACCCGCTGACGCTGAGCGAGACGGGCTCTATGGGGGCGGAAGCTTTGGAATTGCGCCAGTATTGTTCCAGTCCGGTGTATATCGACCGCAACCCAAACCATTCCCGAATATAAAGGGATTATATGCCGCAGGAGCATCTGTACATCCTGGAGGCGGAGTGCCAATTGTGATGCAGAGTGCACGTATGGCTGTCAATCAACTTATGAAGGAGATGGGAACATGAATGAAGCAATTTTAAACAGGTGTGAAGAGTTGATGCAAAAGGGTTCTTCATCTTTTTATCAGGCTTTTAGAGGTCTGCCAAGTCCGCGCCGTGAAGCGGTATATGTCATTTATGCCTTCTGCCGCATGATTGATGACAGTGTAGACGAGCCGGAACATTCACCCTATACGATTCACGAAATTCATGATTTGTTTGATCGGCTAGACGATGCGGAAGGACACTTTATCTGGCCAGCACTGAGATGGTTGTTCAGCAGTTTCCCTCATCTGGATAAGGGACCATTCTTCCGACAGATGGAAGGGCAGCTCACAGATCTTAAAGTAACGCATTATACAACGATGCAGGAACTGGAGCATTATTGTTATCTGGTAGCCGGAACCGTAGGTGAGATGTTGTTGCCTGTACTGCGGGATGATAACGGCGCAGAAGTAGCCGTGAATGGGATTGCCTTGGGTAAAGGGATGCAGATCGTTAATATTATTCGGGATGTTGGTGAAGATCGTGCCAGAGTGCGCCGATATGTTCCGCTGGAGATCATGGAGAAGCATGGTTACACCGAGCAGGACTTTGAAGACGGAATCGTGGACGAACGTTTTATTGCCATTGTTCATGAATTAAAAGCGGCAGCATTGAACTGGTTCCGTATTGGCATGGATCGTCTGGATACGTACCCAACGGAAAGTGCGTTTTCCATCGAGCTGGCAGCAGCCTTCTACTCCACCATTCTACACGCGGTTGAGCGCAACGACTATGACGTATATACCAAACGGGCATACGTTAGTGATGAGTTGAAACTGGAGATGCTGGGTGCGATTGTAAAACGTTACCCAATGCTGGCCTATCAAGCCTCCCGAACGGCGGTATCCTGATGATCCAGTGGCTTTACTGGGCGTGGTATGTCATTGGAGCAACCTTAATGCTGACGATCGGCGTGCCGGATGTATTGTCCTTCTCCAATGGTCTATTCTTAATCTTCTATGCGTTGTATGTGCTGGATCTGATCTATCAGCGGCGTAATCGGACAGGTCTGTCCGACCAGTCAGTCATCTGGCTGAAACCCGGACTCTGGATATCCTCTGTAATTATCTGGCTTGGAGGTATGGGCGTAGAGTGGGTAGGAGTGCATACGCATTGGCCCTTTGGTGAGTATGCTTACTCAGACTTCTTCGGGATTCATCTGTTCAGTGTGCCAGTTACACTGGGTTTCGCCTGGATCGCAGTGGTGGGTAACTCGGCGCTGTTAAGTGGCGGGGGTTCAACTTGGACTGGCAGATTGCTTCGAGCAGTGAAGACCGGGTTCTGGGCGATTGTGCTCGATCTGGTACTCGACCCAGTTGCGCATGCGAGAGGATTTTGGGAGTGGCAGGCTCCGGGTGGATTCTACGGTGTCCCGTGGACCAATTACATAAGCTGGTTTATCATGGGTGCATTCCTGTCCCTCTTCCTTCCGGCCATGCCTAATGACCGTAGCTCATTGCTACGTGCAAAATGGCTGTATCAGCTGTTTATTCTTCTGTTCGGCCTACTTGCTCTAAAGGAAGGGATTACAGGCAGCTTTATCATCGCCATTGCTGGTGTGCTTCTTGCCGAAGGGAGCTGGCTCTATGATTCGCGCCGTAAAATCAAAACCGTTTAATCGGATTTTTGCCTTATACAATCACTATTATCTGCTGCGTCGGCGCTTCCGCTCATTCACGCTATCGGGGTCACTGGACCCGCAGGTTGATATCAGGGACAACTCCCCGATTGATCCTAATCGTCCGGTGATCTACTTCATGAACCACAGCTCCTGGTGGGATGGTCTGCTGCTCTATCATGCGGCCAGGAAGACATCGCGGGGAGACCATTATGTGATGATGGAGGAGCAACAGCTCCAGCAATATGCTTTTTTTCGTAAACTAGGTGCGTATTCAATCAATAAAGAGAGTGCGTCCGGTATTCGGACCTCTCTACAGTACACCAGTGAACTGCTGGATTCGGGCAAAAGAGTCTGGATATTTCCGCAAGGAGAAATATTGCATCAGGAGGCGAGACCGATTCGGTTCCGTCCAGGCATCGGACTATTGCTTCGTCGCTCTACGAATGCCATTGCCGTACCGGTAACCTTGTGCCATGGAATGGTTCAGCATGATCTACCGGAAATCTCGATGCTGGCAGGCCCGCCTGTAATGGAAGACTGGAAGGCATGGAAGAGTGAAGAGATTGCCTCCAGACTTGGCCATGTGCTGGAACGGCAGTTAGACGATCACAGATCAGAGCTTGTTCAGCTGGGGCAGGGAAGTTTGCCAGATGCGCTTCCGCTGATTCGTCATGTACGTTCGACAAGTGAAAAATACGATGCCACGCGAAAGCGGGTGAACCGTTAGGATGAATACATCTGAAATCTTCTGGATGGTGCTTACATGTATATTGGGAATACAACTGTTGTTCGCTCTATGGAACGTCTCCTGTCTGCCCAAAGTACGTTCATTCCGAGCAGATAAGATACAACCACCGGACCTGCTGGTCTCGGTGCTGATTCCGGCCAGAAATGAAAGACTACATATCGAAGGATGTCTTGAAAGTGTGCTCGCGAGTGATACAACGGGATTCCGGATGGAAGTATTGGTGCTGGATGATCGCTCTGAAGATGAGACAGCGGCCATGGTCCAGGCAATCGCGGAGCGTGATGCACGTGTGCGACTGCTGCAAGGCGTTGATCTTCCCGAGGGCTGGATGGGGAAATCCCATGCGTGTCACAGGCTGGTTCAGGAGGCCGAAGGAGAATGGTATATGTTCGTGGATGCGGATGTTCGTCTCGAGCCAAGTGCCATTCGGCAGACTCTGGCAGCAGGGTGTGAGCAAGGGGGCGGGTTGGTAACCGGTTTTCCTTATCAGGTAACAAAGACGTGGATGGAGAAGCTTGTCGTACCGATGATGGTCTTTACCATTATCAGTCATCTGCCCATTTTTATGATACGTAGATCATCCAGTCCGATGTTTGTGGCCGCTACGGGGGCTTTTTTGCTGATTCATCGCTCCAGTTACGAAGTATCCGGTGGTCATGCTGCCATTCAGGCCCATCTGGTAGATGACATGAGTCTAGCCAAGGCGGTCAAGCGTGCAGGTCATCCGGTGATGCTGACTGACGTGCATGACGTAACGAATACCCGCATGTATCAGAACGGTGCAGAAGTATGGAATGGATACAAGAAAAACATGTACGAAGGTATGGGTCGCAAAGACGTACTGCTGCTGGGCACGATGTTGATGTATACACTGATGTATATTGTGCCTCCGCTGGGCTTGATTATTGGACTCCTTATGGGTAGTTCGATGTCCATTCTGTATGGATTAATAGGAACTTTATTAGGTATGGCTGTGAAAAGAGTAGCGGATCATGCTGGCGGACAACCCTGGTGGCTTGCCCTTCTGCAATCGGTCAGCATGGCCTGTGTCATTGCCATCGGACTTGCTTCCTGGCAGGCAGGCCGCTCCGGCAAGGGGTATGTATGGAAAGGTAGGCGGTACAGTTGAGAGGTAACGTCATTATTGTAGGTGCGGGATTCGGAGGTCTGTCGTGTGCGATACGCCTGGCCTCACAAGGTGTGCAGGTGACCATTCTGGAACGGCAGGAACATGTAGGTGGCAAGCTGCAGCAGATTGTGCGGGACGGGTATCATTTTGACCGGGGACCGAGCACGATCACGATGCCATCGACCTTTCGATCCGTCTTCGACCATGCAGGTGTAGCGATGGAAGATTACGTACAGTTATATGAATTAGAACCGCGTACGCGTAATGTATTTGCAGATGGCACGGTAGTAGATTTGTCAGGCAATCGCGGGTGGATGAAAGAGCAGATCACAGCGTACAGTCCGGAGGATGCGGCTCGTTATGATGCGTTTATGGATGAGTCTGCTGCACTGTATGCGGAAGCCAATCGTCATTTTCTCGGTAAGCTCTTGCTGTCTCCTTCTGACAAATACAATCTTCAGATGCTGCGCAGTCTGCTCCGCGTGCGGCCAACGGTGAAGCTGGATAAGCTGCTGCGGTCGTATTTCCAGCATCCGCATACGCTGGCTATGTTCGGGCGGTACGCAACCTATGTGGGATCATCGCCGTATCAATCACCTTCGATCTTTGCCATGATGGGTCATGTGGAAGCAGAAGTGGGCATCTACGGAGTTAAAGGTGGAACCTATCAACTAATCGAAGGCATGACTCGGTTGGCACAGGAAAAAGGCGTGCAGATCATTACCGGCATAGAGGTCCGGCAGATTGTTATCCAGAATGGCAAAGTGGCAGGCGTGGATACGGATCAAGGCTTCCGTGAAGCCGATCAGGTGGTTGCCAATGGAGATGTGCTTAGCGTGAATCGACTGCTGCTCGCACCGGAACACCGGAAAGAGATGAGCGATACCCGCATACGGAAGTATGAGCCATCCATCTCGGGATTTGTGACGCTGGCAGGTGTGCAAAAGCAATATGATGCACTGCTGCACCATACCGTCTTTTTCCCGGAACGGTATGAACCGGAGTTCAACCATATTTTCCGTGACCGTAAAATGCCCGAAGATCCCACGATCTACATCTGTTATTCCGGTTATTCCGAAGCGGGCATGGCCCCAGCGGGAGCCAGTAATCTGTTCATTCTGGTTAATGCCCCCTACTTGTCAGATTCATGGAATTGGGAGCAGCAGACGGAACGTTACGGGGAGTTTGTATTGGAACAGTTAGCGGTGCGAGGGATTACCGGGCTGAACCAATCCGATGTGCTGATCCGATACACACCGCGAGATATCGAACGGGATACTTTGGCGCATCAAGGATCGATCTACGGCATCTCGTCCAACTCCGTAAAGCAGACCTTCATGCGACCAGGCAACAGAAGCAAAGATGTCCAAGGACTTTGGTACGTCGGCGGTACCACCCACCCTGGAGGGGGAACTCCGATTGTTACATTGTCCGGACAGCTTGTTGGTGAGCAACTGGCATCGGAAATTTTGAGCTAAGTAGGCACAAGATAGTGGTGCTCCGAGATTTAAGACATTTGAGGTCGGGGCATCCTTTCAATAGGTGGATTGGAACGTTATACTGGATAGAGTTAATTTGTAATGCTCATAGGATTGATGTTTTTGTCTTTTGCAAAAGACGTATATACATAGAAGCAAGGAACGGGCAGGTTATCCTGTCGATCCGCACGATTCTCACATAGGAGGTCTCATCATGAATGAACAAGAGCGAGCCGGCGAACGGCTGCTTCCCGAAGTGGCTACGGGAGAACGGAAGCTGGAACACGTGCGCCTCTGTCTTGAGGAGAATGTGGCAGGAGAAGGGGTAACCAGCGGTATGGAGCGGTATGCGTTTCGTCATCACCCACTGCCGGAGCTGGATTTTGAAGAGGTGCATCTGGAGACTTCGTTTATTGGCAAAAAAGTACGCACACCCTTGCTCATCAGTTCGATGACGGGTGGAAGCAAAACAACGGGCGCCATCAATGAGCGCCTCGCCCGTGTAGCGAACGCCAGAGGCTGGGCGCTCGGCGTAGGTTCAATACGGGCTGCCGTGGAACAGCCAGAACTGGCAAGTACCTTCGATGTGCGGCGCTGGGCATTGGACATCCCGGTCATTGCCAACCTGGGTGCAGTGCAGCTGAACTATGGGTTCACCACAGCTGATTTCCAACGTGCGGTAGATATTGCGGGTGCGGACATGCTCGTGCTTCACCTGAACACGTTGCAGGAAGTTTTTCAGCCCGAAGGCAATACCAACTTCAGTGGATTATTTCAACGGATTGAAAACTTGTGTCGTGAGTTAGATGTGCCTGTTGGCGTAAAAGAAGTAGGCTTTGGCATCGATGGCTTGACGGCTCAACGCCTATATGAAGCGGGTGTCGCATTTATCGATGTAGCTGGTGCTGGTGGTACAAGCTGGGTGCAGGTAGAGAAGTATCGTAACAACAACCCGGTACGCCGGGCGGCAGCTGAAGCTTTTGCGGACTGGGGCATTCCCACATCGGAGTGTATTCAGGAAGTGCGAGCGCTGAATCCCGCGGGTGCTTTAATTGGCAGTGGCGGACTGTACACAGGCGTGGACGCAGCCAAAGCCCTCGCGCTCGGTGCGGACTTGGCTGGTTTTGGCCGATCTCTACTCGAATCCGCGGTCGCTTCGGATGATGCGCTGAATGAGCGGCTGGAACAGGTCGAATTCGAGTTGCGTACCGTGATGTTCGGCATTGGCGCAGGTCGGATTGAAGATTTGAAACAGACGGAGCGACTGGTGGAACGGCGGTAGATAAAACCAGAGATTACGTCTTGTTGAACAGCCTTGACTTGTGAGCGGCGTATTCGCTGAGTCTGATGTAGCAAGGTGCGCTAACGAACCTGTAAGATCTTATTTGGCGATTTAGGCGTTAGTTAGGAATCTAACGAATCCTACACACGTTAATGGGATAGAAAACAGCGATTTACAGCAGATGACGCCAATGAAAGAGTGGTTCGCTTAGTGGATATCAAAAGAGACGATAGCCGAATATGCAATCTTCCTAAAGGGGGATTGCATATTTTTTTAGATAATACCCTTTTACATACATTCCTCTTTCACGGTGACATTATCATTGGTTACCGTAACGTAGGAGTTACCAGATAAGTATTCCGTATAACCGCAAACCATTTTGTTATAGGTTTTACCGCGGCTGTCCGTAAACTCTAGGGAGACGGTCCCCTCTCCGGAAAGTTTCAGCTGTGGAGCGAATTTCACTTTTGCTCCGCTGGGAATATCCTCTTTGAACAGGTAGGTGGAGCCACTCTCGTTGGTATTATACGAGTCGCCTTGGGCCAGGCTAGTCTGAATATTGGTGAGATTATAATCGGACTGATTGTGGATTGTGATTCTCAAGTGGCGAAAGGGATCGACTGCATTCAGAAAACTCATAAAAGCGATGATGATGATTCCGAGTAAGATGGCGGACAAGATAATGATTTTCTTTTTGGAGAATCGGCGACGTGTGTTCAATATAATGCACTCCTTTCCTATGAGGTATAAACGACGGGAGGAGATCAAAAGTTATAGATAAAATGGATACATATGAAAATTGGAGTTCAAATCGTCAGAATTACTTCATGCGCCAAGCGGGAGAACAGGATACAATAAGATACTAGCAGTGCAAAAAGGACTGCACAGGGATCCTACATAATGAAGATCACTCAAAATAAGGAGGGGAATAAATGGAAATTTCTCCAATGAATCAGGAAGATTATGCGAGTTTTTGCATTCGATCGATTAAGGATTTTGCACAGGAAAAAGTAGAAGCAGGCACTTGGGCGGAGGAAGAGGCGCAGCAACTGGCCGAGGAATCTTATGAACGTTATCTGCCAGAAGGTTTGAACACACCCGGAGCATATCTCTACAATCTAGTGCATCCTGTGGACGGAAATGTGGGGTATATCTGGTTTAACATCACGGATAATCGTCGTGGCAAAGATGCATTTTTGTTAGACATTGTGGTTGAAGAAGCACACCGCGGTAAAGGGTATGGAACAGAGACGATGGAGGCGCTTGAACAGACGGCCTTGAGTCTTGGCGTGGATCGCATCGGTTTGCATGTGTTTGGACATAATGTGCGGGCGAGCAGCCTGTATCGCAAGATGGGATATGAGGTAACGGATCTGACGATGTACAAGGAAATCAAAGGGTAAACCAATAGTGGATGGGACTCTGGTCGAATTGGCGAAGTTCCTTGATGCCTTGAGGTTTGTCATATATAATGTATAGGATTATCCATACCGAACAAGTAATCAATGAGGAGTTGTCATATACATGGCTTTGAAAGCTGGAATCGTGGGTCTGCCGAACGTTGGTAAATCTACATTGTTTAACGCAATTACACAAGCAGGTGCCGAATCGGCAAACTATCCGTTCTGTACAATTGACCCTAACGTGGGGATCGTTGAAGTACCCGATGAGCGTTTGGACAAATTGACAGAACTCGTTGTACCTAAGAAAACAGTACCAACAGCGTTTGAGTTTGTAGATATCGCTGGTCTTGTTCGCGGTGCGAGCAAAGGCGAAGGTCTGGGTAACAAGTTCCTTGCCCACATTCGTGAAGTAGATGCAATTGTACACGTGGTACGTTGCTTTGTAGATGAGAACATCACACACGTCGATGGCAAAATTGACCCGGTAAGTGACATCCAGACCATCAATCTGGAGCTGATCCTGGCCGATATCGAGAGTGTTGAGAAGAAAATCGATCGCTCCAAGAAAAACATGAAGGGCGGCAACAAGTCTGCCTCTCAAGAAGTAGAAGTGCTGGAGAGAGTGAAGGCTGTTCTGTACGATGACAAGCCGGCACGCAGCATGGAACTTACAGATGACGAGCTTCTGATCATCCGCGATCTGCACTTGCTTACCCTGAAGCCTGTTCTGTACGCAGCCAATGTAGCTGAGGGCGAAATCGGCGACGTGGCGAACAATGCTTACGTGCAAAAAGTAAGAGAATTCGCAGCTGCTGAAAATGCAGAAGTTGTGCCCATCAGTGCGAAGGTTGAAGAAGAGATCTCCGAGCTGGAAGGCGAAGATAAACAAATGTTCCTGGAAGAACTCGGTATCGAGGATTCCGGTCTGAACCTGTTGATCAAAGCAGCTTACAAATTGCTCGGTCTGTACACATACTTCACAGCAGGTGTGCAGGAAGTTCGTGCGTGGACGATCCGTAAAGGCACCAAAGCGCCAGGCGCAGCGGGTGTGATCCACACGGATTTCGAGCGCGGATTCATCCGTGCAGAAGTTGTTTCCTACGACGATCTGGTTGCAGCGGGTTCCATGAACGGTGCCAAAGAGCGCGGACAACTTCGTCTTGAAGGTAAAGAGTACGTTGTAAATGACGGCGACGTTATGCACTTCCGTTTCAACGTATAATTCCTAAACCGTTCACTATGGTTTAAAAAATGGTTATAGCAGCCCTGTTATCTTCTTTGGAAGATAACAGGGCTTTTTATGTTTTTGATCGCTATATGTTGTGTACAAGTACTGGATTGATCGCACGTAGTGGATATAATAAAAGGAAAAGGCACAATCCGAGATATGTAAAATAGAAATATTTTTGTATTGCGCGTCGATCAGTTACTATTCAGAACCATAAGAATATGCTATAATTAAGAGTCGTATACCACGTTAAAATTCGCGCTGTAACCGATGAGCTGAAGCGAGTTTCATACAGGGTACACGATTTCTTGATATCACTTTAAAAGTAAAGGATTTGATGACGTTGTAGCGAGGTTATACGTCGATCATACATGAATGTGAATACATGCTGCGGTCAGGGGATTCAGTGAGAATCCTGTGCGTTGTGGAATATAGATTATAGATGTAATGAATGTTGAATTGAAATATTTATTGAAAACGATATTTGCATGGACAAAATAATGCGTGAGGTGACTATACATGTTGGATAAATTACAGGCGTTAGCCGACCGTTATGACAAGTTGAGCGAGCTTTTGTGTGACCCGGATGTAGCAAGCGACAACAAAAAATTGCGTGAATATTCCAAGGAACAATCCGATCTGCAACCGACTTATGAAGCGTACAATGAGTACAAACAGGTAAGTGAGGATCTTGAAGCAGCCAAGGAAATGCAGGGCGAAAAACTGGATGATGAGATGCGCGAAATGGTCAAAATGGAAATTGACGAACTGAGCACTCGCCAGAAAGAATTGGATGAATTGATTCGTGTACTCATGTTGCCGAAAGATCCGAATGACGACAAAAACGTTATTGTTGAGATTCGCGGAGCAGCTGGTGGAGATGAAGCAGCGTTGTTTGCAGCAGATCTGTACCGTATGTACACTCGTTATGCAGATGCACAGGGCTGGCGTGTAGAGCTGATGGACGTTAACACGAATGATCTCGGTGGATTCAAAGAGGTTGTTTTCCTGATCAACGGACGCGGCGCATACAGCAAAATGAAATACGAAAGCGGCGCACACCGTGTACAACGTATTCCAACAACCGAGTCTGGCGGACGTATTCATACGTCAACTTCAACGGTTGCGGTTATGCCTGAAGCCGAAGATTTTGATATCGAAATTCACGATAAAGACATCCGTGTTGATACTTTCTGTTCCAGTGGTGCCGGTGGACAATCGGTTAATACCACAAAATCGGCAGTGCGGGTAACGCACGTTCCAACGGGAATCGTTGCGACATGTCAGGATGGAAAATCACAGAACTCCAACAAAGAAAAAGCGTTGCAGGTTCTGCGTACACGTATCTTCGATATGAAACGGATGGAAGAGGAAGCGAAGATTTCCGTTGAGCGGAAAAGTAAAGTGGGAACAGGCGACCGTAGTGAGCGTATTCGTACGTACAACTTCCCGCAGAGCCGTGTGACGGATCACCGTATCGGTCTGACGATGCACAAGCTGGATCAGATCATGAACGGGGAGATTGAAGATATCTTGTCTGCACTGACGATTGCTCAGCAGACTGAGTTGATGGATAGAGGAGAATAATCTGTGACCCGCGCGCAGTTTGTCATGACGCCGGAACAGAGCTGTCGGGAAGCCTTCGTGGAGGCTTCCTCTTTTTTGGAGAAGTGCGGCGTGTACGAGCCGCAAAACAATGCTCGGCTGCTGCTGGAACATGTACTCGGCGTTTATGGCGCCGCGTACTACATGATGCAGCCGGAGCTTTTTCCCAGCGAGCATCGCAGCCGCTGGGAGGACGCCGTCACGCGCAAGGCTGCGGGTGAGCCGGCGCAATACATTATCGGTAGCCAGGAATTCTATGGGCTGCCGTTCGAGGTCACGCCGGCCGTGCTGATTCCGCGGCCGGAGACCGAGCTGTTGGTCGAGGCTGTGCTGCGCGAAGCCGACCGCGTGTTTCCTGACGGCGCTCCGTTCGCCGTCGATATTGGTACGGGCAGTGGCGCCATCGCAGTGACGATGGCTTCACTACGCCCGCGTTGGCAGGTCGGCGCCGGGGATCTCTCGGCAGCTGCCCTGCAAGTGGCCGCGCGGAACGCGGCTGCGAACGGGGTACAGATCGACTTCCGTGAAGGCGATCTGCTGGCCCCGTTCGCGGGGGCACGGGTGGACATCCTGGTGTCCAACCCACCATACATCCCGGCGGCGGATATCGCCGGGTTGCAGCAAGAGGTGCGCGATCATGAGCCGCGCATGGCACTGGACGGCGGTCCGGACGGGCTTGCACCGTACCGTATCATGCTGGAGCAACTGTCGCTGCTGCCTGCGCCGCCGCAGATTATTGGTTTTGAGCTGGGCCAGGGGCAGGCTCGCGACATCGCGGCTCTGCTTGAATCGGCGGGACATTGGCCGGAAATGTTCATTGTACCGGACCTTGCCGGAATCGAGCGGCATGTCCTGGGTATTCGTACTTCGGAACAGGTGACGAAAATGTAAGGTTCCGCGGGTTTTCTTTTTACCGTGAAATCCTCTACAATGAGATATACCGAAGATTTCTGAATGCTTGGGGGAACATAATTACATGCTGCACAAATTTAAAAAGATAGACTATTCTATCGTGTTTATACTTGTTATTCTGATGGTTATCAGTATTCTGTCGATTTACAGTACAACGTTTGGTCGTCCGAAGCTGGAGGGACTCCCGAAAAGTGCAGTGATCTTTTATATTTTGGGATTCATCGTCTTTTTTGGAATGTCGATGATCAACTATAAATTCATAATCAAAAATTATTTATATATCTATGGCGTCGGTATGTTACTGCTCATTTTCGTAATGTTCTTTGGTAAAGAGTATTACGGTGCAAAAGGTTGGCTGTCCATCTTCGGGGTCAGTTTGCAACCGGCTGAGTTGTTCAAGCTATGTCTGATTGTGTTTTTGTCGGCCTTTTTGGCCCGAAAGAAGAATCGTCCGCTCTATTTCGGACGTGATGTTATTCCAATCTCACTCTGCGTCCTGCCGCCATTACTACTCGTATTGCTTCAAAATGACTTGGGAAATGCGTTAAGTTATGTTGTCATTCTTGTGGGCCTGTTATGGATCGGCAACATTAAATTCACGCATGCCCTCATTGGTTTTATTATTGCTGTGGCTACTTTTATTGGTGGAACACAGGCATATATTCATTATCATGATGAGATTGTTAAATTTCTGAATGACATTGGACGTTCGCACTGGGCGGATCGTTTTGACCCCTGGCTTGTACCAGAGCTGACTTCAAGAGATGTACTCTGGCAGACGTACAATGCAAAGCTAGCCATAGGTTCTGGCGGTATTACGGGCAAAGGGTATATGGAGGGCACGACGATTCAGTCGAATCGGGTGCCGCTGGCCTACGCTGACTCCATCTTTGTTCAGATTGGTGAGGAGTTCGGTTTCATCGGTGCCTCGGTATTGCTTCTTCTGTACTTTATCCTGATACACAGGCTGGTGCTGATTGCACTGGAGTGTAAGGATCGTGCGGGACCATATCTAATTGTAGGTATTATAGCGATGCTGCTCTACCAGATCTTTGTTAATATTGGCCCATTCATTGGTCTGATGCCACTGACAGGGATCACGCTGCCATTTATCAGTTCGGGCGGTACCTCCATTATGCTCAACATGATCAGTATGGGGATTGTGATGAGTATCAAGGTTCACACGGAAGAGAACGAGGATATTCTCGGCTCTTCGGAACAACCGAGTATTACCGATCTGGTGATGAAAGTACTGAGACGCAAGCCATCCCAGCAAGAGCAATAACGCTCTCGAATCAAACCGTGAACTAGCACGTCAGATTTATGTATATAAGCTAGATAACTATAGAACCCTGGAACAGATCAGCCCAAGTCACATTGGGGTGGATGTTTTGGGGTTTTTATTGTTTTTAGTGTGGGAGACAGGCCGTTGAATGGTTGAATAGTCATCCTGAAAAGATCCAGATTTCCATTTTATTATCCAATTATATACAATGGTAATATTGAGTTCAATTGGAAATCATAGATTACTAGATTTCAGGGGGATGGACGGAGTCATGTTGAGAATGTTGAAAAAGATGGATGGTGTGATTCTCTTTGTAATGCTGTTGCTTATGATTATTAGTGTATTTGCGATTTACAGCGGAACGCAGACAGATGCCAACTTGGCGAATCACCATGTCAAAACAATTTATTTCTATGTGGCCGGGTTCGTTGCGGTGCTTGTGATCGGGCTTGTGAATTACAAGTTATACGTGAAATATGCGTTTTATTTGTATGGGTTGGGGATTATACTGCTGATTCTGGCCAATGTCCTAGGAAGTTCGATCAATAACGCCAATGGCTGGCTGAAGCTGGGCGACAATTTTTCTTTTCAACCGGCAGAGCTGTTCAAGATGATTCTAATTCTGTTCCTCGCCCATTTGATTGTGAAGAGACAACGGGGTACGCTGAAATTTTGGAGAGATATTGTGCCGATTGGTTGCTGGGCGTTTATTCCGTTTGCCCTGGTTATGGCTCAGAATGATTTGGGAAATGCGCTGGGGTACGTGGTGATTCTGGCTGCGGTATTCTGGATCGGCAATATGAGGCTGAAGCACGCATTGATTGCGCTGGCGATTGTAGGCGTGGCGTTTTTTGGCTTTGTTAAAGCCTATACGTTCTACCATGATGAAGTTTTTACATTTCTTGAAAAGGTAAAACGGGAGCATTGGGCCGAGCGAATTGATCCCTGGCTTGTACCGGAAAAGGCTACATCCAAAGCCTCCTGGCATACAAAAAATGCTGGTTTAGCCATCGGTTCAGGGGGCATCATCGGCAAAGGATATTTGCAAGGAACATCCGTTCAGAGTGGACGAGTTCCCTATACGTATTCTGATTCCATTTTTGTCGTGATCGCAGAGGAGTTTGGCTTTGTCGGTGCATCCGTATTGATTCTGCTGTACTTTATTCTGATCCACCGTATGGTGCTGATTGCTCTGAGTTGCAGAGATCGCGCGGGACCGGTCATCATTGTAGGTATTATCGGAATGTTGTTGTATCAGGTGTTCGAGAATGTAGGGGCATTCCTCGGACTGATGCCGCTCACAGGGATTACGTTACCTTTCATCAGTTACGGTGGCACCTCTTTGCTCATTAATATGGCTTGTATTGGGGTGGTCATGAGCATTAAGTTGTATGGACAGGAAGAGGAGGATGAACTTCTCACCGGGGAGCAGCCACCCCGGGTGTCGGAACGTTTATGGAATATGCTCAAGAAAGAGAAAAGTGCTGTGTAACTGTTGAGTTGGTGTAGTGAAAAAGTAAAGCGGTATAGCGTTTAACGGAATTGTTCATTGTTCGGAGAAATGAAGAGGTTGATTTGCCCTGTAACCAGGTGCAGATCAGCCTTTTTAACATGTTGGTGAGCGGCGCTAACGAACCTGACACGTCTTATTCGGGGATTTGAAGTGCGTGGAGAAAGCTAAAGAATCTGAGACACGTTATATCAGCATAAACAGCCTTTTGCAGCGTGTTGATCAGATGATTTTGGGGAATAACGTGTCTCGTGTTTCTTAAAATTTCAAAAGAAGACCTTTGGGCCGAATAAGACGTCCTTGGTTCCTTAGAATATCGACTGGTCATTCGAGAGTCATTCGCCAGGGTTAGTCGGCAAAGACTCTAGTAGATTAATTGCAAATGCTAGGTTTACTTTCGTCTCTCCCGGGCATACTGATAGACATGAGAGAGTTGCAGGTCGCGTGATCAGAGAGCCGAGGGGGAGAACAGAATGAACAGACGAATTGTTAAGCAAGTTGGACTTATTATTGTATGTCTTATGATGATTATCATGATGTGGGAAGGTCAGAAAACGGATGCAGCTGTGGCGGCCACAGCCATTCCTGAACAATCGATTCGCTTACGTATTCTAGCAAACTCGGATGCACCGGGCGATCAATTGGTGAAACGCGAGATTCGGGATGCTGTCGTTGCTCAGATGGGCGAGTGGGTAGCTGAACTGGAGAATCCGCAAAGTCTGGATGAAGCGCGCAAGGTCATTCGTGAGCATTTGTCCGAGATTGAAAATAGAGTCGGAGAAGAGCTAACGAGTCGTGGCTTGCATTATGCCTATCAGGTGGAGCTGGGTTCTGTTCCCTTCCCGACCAAATTATATGGGGGCACCGTCTATCCTGCGGGAGATTATGAAGCGGTTCGGATCACGCTGGGCGAGGGCAAAGGGCAGAACTGGTGGTGTGTGTTGTTCCCGCCGCTGTGTTTCATTGATGCAGGGACCGGGGATGCACTGGCAAAACCTTCGACCGTATCGGCCGCAGCGGCTGAACCTGGAGATGCCGAGGCATCTGTACAGGGAGATACACCGGAGGCAAGATTCTTTCTATGGGATATGGCTGTGAAACTGTGGAGTTGGGTAACAAGTTTGTTCGCATAACAACGTATTTATACTATGATTAAGGGCGACTTCGATTTAGGGAGCTGCCCTTTTGATATGAATGGGTGGCGAAGTTACAGGGAGACTCATGCGTGGAGTGAAGCGTGAAGGGCATCCGAGGCGGGATAGGTATGTTATAATTACTTATATTGAATATGGATATTGAAACGAAGTAAACGAGATGTGCCTGGAGTGTAAGGTGGATTTCTTACATGCACAAGCAACCTATTATGATGTTTAGGAATGATGGATATATGAATAGAGAGAACGAACAAGTGCAATTCACCTCAGAAATGGGAAATGACATGGATTCTCACGACAAGGGAACTCCAGCAGAGATGGTTACTGCGAATTGGGATGTGCGCGTTTTGGTGAACGCTGATCATTATTATGAATTGGGTAATATTGAATTAGCGGATGTGAAAAAGGGGAGCGCCCATCAAAGGGCGCTCGACGACTTGCAGGCTGCGGCAGCCTGCCTTCGTCAAGGTCAGACGGTAGCCTTTCCGACCGAGACGGTCTACGGCCTGGGTGCGGATGCGCGTAGCACAGCAGCCGTGGAGGCTGTATTTGTCGCCAAAGGCCGACCTTCCGACAATCCACTGATTGTGCATATCGCGCACCGGGACCAGTTGGATGCGCTGGTCACGGAAGTGAACGAAACAGCGGAAGCGCTGATGGCGGCTTTTTGGCCGGGACCGCTAACGCTGGTGTTGCCGGTTAGGAAGGGGGCGGTGTCTCCACGGGTCACCGCTGGTCTGGACACGGTGGCTGTGCGCATGCCGGACCATCCGGTGGCCTTGCAGTTGATCGCGGCGGCGGCATGCCCTGTGGCTGCGCCAAGCGCCAACCGCTCCGGGCGGCCAAGCCCGACACTCGCGTCTCATGTGCGCGAGGATCTGGATGGCCGCATCGGCGGCATCGTGGACGGCGGCCCCACCGGGGTGGGCGTCGAGTCCACGGTGGTGCAGGTCGGTGACGACGGTACCGTCACCATCCTGCGCCCTGGCGGCATTACGGCGGAACAGTTGTCCGCCGTTGCCGCCCGTGTCGCCACGGACCCCGCGCTACTCGCGGAGGGATCCCCTGGCGTTGGCAGCCCGGCGCCGCGCTCGCCGGGCA
>NZ_JBBOTQ010000013.1:0-147544 GCF_038005685.1 Priestia sp. FSL H7-0729 | reverse complement strand
TCGCGGATGCACGCCGAGCGTGTTCATCCGCCGCCCGAAGGGCGTAATGCGGCCTGCGTCGTCCAGGCCGCCCAGCTGGCGCAGCAGCGCCTGTGCCTGGCCGTAGGCGGCGTCAGGCGGGGTGTCCAGCCATTGCAGCTCTGCTGGGGACTGGACACCCCAGACGGCAAGCTCCAGCGCCAGCGGCGCAAGGTCCGCAGAGGTGATCTCCGGGCGACCTGCCTCAGGCAGTCCCCCATGAACCTCCTCGCTCCATAGCCGGTAACACACCCCCGGGGCAATTCGCCCCGCACGACCCCGCCGTTGATCGGCTGACGCCTTGGACACCGGCAAGGTAACAAGTCGGCTCATGCCCGTGCGCGGCGAGAATGTCGATGCACGACTCAGCCCTGCATCCACCACAATCTTAACGCCAGCCAGTGTGAGGCTGGATTCCGCAATGGAGGTGGACAGTACAACTTTACGCGTGCCCTCAGCCGCAGGACGTATGGCCTCATCCTGTTGTTCCACCGACATACTGCCATACAGAGAATGTACTTTCACATGTGTAGGAAGAGAACCATTCAATAACTCCCGCTCTGTACGATGTATCTCTCTTGCGCCTGGAAGGAAAACAAGCACATCCCCCTCCTGTTCCGTTAATGCCCGGGTCACTGTCTGAGCAGTGAATTGTTCCAGTGGCATGGCTACTGGTCGCGGCACATATCGTGTTTCCACCGGAAACGTGCGTCCCGGACAGTGAATTGATCTTGTACCTTCGCCAAGTAATGCACAGACGGGAACAGGATCAAGGGTCGCCGACATCACCAGCAGTTTCAGATCTGGACGTAACATCGCTCGCGATTCCAATGCCAGAGCCAACCCCAAGTCCCCGTGTAGGTGACGCTCATGGAATTCATCGAATATAATCATCGCCGTATCCTCAAGACCCTGATCCTGCTGCAACATCCGGGTCAATACCCCTTCCGTTACAACTTCAATGCGTGTCCCCTGACTCACTCGGGTATCCATGCGTACACGATATCCTACGGTCTGTCCCGCTTTTTCCCCAAGTGTAGCTGCCAGTCTTGATGCAGCCGAACGTGCGGCGAGTCTTCGGGGCTCCAGCATGATGATTTTCCGTCCCGCAACCCACGGCTCATCCAGCATAGCCAGCGGTACAACAGTCGTTTTCCCCGCCCCCGGTTCTGCAATTAACACACCTGTATCTTGATCCCGAAATAACTGCCTTAATTCAGGAATAATCTCGTTTATCGGTAACTCTATCTGCATATGATCGCTCCTAATGAATGTACCCTATCGCTCTTCAGTATCTCTATTCGAATGTTAGCATTATAACAAAAAAAGCCGTTCCAGAGGAACGACTATCACAGATATATCCTAAGACACGCCTATAATAAAAATGAAATTCATCCCGAATGCTCACTTAGCTGAGCAATGACTCGGCACCATCAATGACGATCTCTGCTCCAGTAATATGTCTGGATTCGGACGAGGCGAGGAAACTTACCAGATCGGCAACATGTTCCGGCTGACCCGGCCCGTCTGCAAGCGGCTGCTGTCCTTCAGGGAACTCCATTGGAATAATGATTTGTTGCAGATCATCCGTTTTGACCGTACTTTGATCGATATTCGTCGCAATCGCTCCTGGGCAGATCACGTTCACACGTATCTTGAACTTCGCCAGCTCCAGTGCAGCCATCTTGGCAAAAGCAACCTGCCCCGCCTTGGACGTGCTGTACGCCGACATGCCAAAGCTTGAGAAGCGTTGATTGCCGTTAATCGAACTTGTAATGATAATGCTGCCGCCACCCCGTTTCTTCACGTGAGGCAAAGCATATTTTACGGTGAAAAATGTACCGTTCAAGTTGGTTGTGATAATTTGCTGCCAATCTTCAACCGAAATTTCTTCAATGGGTGCTGATACACCATTAATGCCCGCATTGGCAAAAACAATATCCAAACCGCCGAATAACTCTACGGTTTCCAGCACAGCCTTTTCCACACGTGCCGGGTCGGAAATGTCTACATCAAATGCTCTTGCCGCACCTGGGTGCAGTGCATTAATCTCTGCTTCCGTTTCCGAGATTCGATCATTCACCAGATCAAACAATGCAACATGTGCACCCTCTTTTGCCAGCTTGACCGCAGTGGCCTTCCCAATACCAGAGCCTGCTCCGGTAATAATCGCAACCTTGCCTTGAAACCGTGACCTGCCGTTTTGTTGTGTCATTATTCATCCCACTCCTTTGGTTTAGCAATTATGTAAGAATGTACGTTCAAGCTTTCATTAGCCAATTCTTCACAAGATTACCCAAAAAGAGTGTCTTTTAAATCAACAGCAACAAGTTTTTTTCACGTTTAGTCTATACCAATGTACAGGACTTAAGGATCAAACCACAACTTGATATGCCGCGCTCACCATTCCAACTCAATGAAAGCGGCATCATCCTCAAGTCCACCCGTATGTGTAGCATCCAGCAGTACCTGGATGTGCTCATCAGGGACATAGGCTTGGATAGCATCCAGATCATTCAGTCCATCCGTGTATAACTGAAGGCGAAGTGAATCATTTACGGCCCCTTTGGTCTCGTAGATGTGCGGTTTACCACCAACAGGGCCTTCAAGTGTAGACCAACGCTCATTTGTCTTACAGTGAGTCTGAAATAATTCTGAATCTTCCTGGCCATTACGCCACAGGCGAATACGGGAATCTCCTTGCCAAGCAAGCCATACACGGCTTTTTCGGCCTCCTCCCGTAAGCTCAATCCGCCCACATACATACATGGCTTGACTGCCTCGACTTCGCTTCTCCATTAATACTTCCCGAAGTAAAAGAGGGGAACTATCCAGTGGCTGCAACTTCTCCAATTGCTGAGATGCAGGAAGGGTTAGATCATGGAGAAGTTGCTCAACCCCCTCTTTCGTCGGGTATTGCGCCGTTTCAAGCCAATCCAGCAAAGCATTCCCCAGAAAACGCGCTGCAAAATCTCCCAGGTAACTCATGCCCACCCCATCACACAATACAAAATTGCAGACATTCCCTTTCATACGTACCGCAGCAAAGTCCTGTCCGGTATCTCCCTGATGTACCGTCTCAGCCGCTCTGCCATAACCATATCTGCACTTGAATGTACCCTGATAGCGGGTTAGTGGCTGTTCTCCCGTCTGTACACTCACATAGCGAAAGTTGTCATGCCGTTGATCGGCATGGTCCCCCTTATCTCCAGCAGACAATGTTGCCAAACGCATTGCTCTCATGATTCCCCTCCTATCTCACAGGCGTAGCAGCGGACATCTGGAACCCGATCGATACCAATTCTGCACAGGTACCTGGCAGCATCATGAGTGCACCGGGTGCAAGCAAATAATCAGCTTCAACAAGCATTTCCCGATAACTTTCGGGCAGGACGGATGACATATTCCGCAGCTTTTCTCCATGCTCATCCTGTAGATTTGTTTCCGAAGAGATACCCTTCCATCTTCTAGGTTCAGCAATCGGCCCTTCCAGCAGATGATCCGATATAAAAATATTCTCCACCAGCACATTGCCGTCAGGTACACTCATGCCCATGATTCTTTTCGCAATGGGCTCGGGATCTTCACCTGTGGCGACCCCATCGGTCATATGGCACACAAGTGGCGCAGGACAATCCTGCATATTCGGAATTTCGGCTTGTAAAATCTTTTCCGCCTGCAGGAAAGCCTTCGCAGAATCCGAAAACCGTCTCGGGGTCAAATCAGGCAAAGATCCAACTGCAGCGATCTCGTCAATCCCTTTTATACCGTTCAACAAGTCATATACGTCATCACTGTAAGCCAATATGGCTATGCGATAGCGAGGTGTCAGACGATTCCCCTTTGTAGACCGAAATACCATTTGGCGGATCGCGAGAGATAAGGCATCATAGACGACATCAATCCGTCGGCGATTTTCCAAAACCATATTCATGGAGGCGCTAATATCAATTAAATATATAATAAGTGCAGGTGTACGCTGTGATGCTTGAATCGTGTAGTTCATCTAGGGTGAGTCACCTCCGTCAATTACTTTATAAGTTGGGCAACGTATAACTGGTGTTGCTCAGGAATTTGTTAATGGCACTCATTCGAGCTGCCACTTTACCGACCCCTTTAAAATAAGCAGCATCGGTATTGTATAGATTTTTGAAGTCACGGGCGTACGCTTCCGCATTTTCAATTTTTCTTCCTTTTTGTGCGTTATACGCTTTATTGTAATGAGCAATCAAAGTGACCACATTCTGGGCACGCTTTTTCTTAAGCGCGGCTTTCTGAGCAATCTCCTGTTGACGTTTAACTTCAGCTGCCGCTTTGCGCTCCGCTTCCTGTCTTGCAAGCTTGGCATCATTCTCTTTTTTCCAGACCAGATATGCTTCATATTTTGCTTGTTTATCGTATTTCTCCTGCTGAGCTCTCTTGGCAGCTTCTTTTTTCTGCTGTTCCTGCTTTACCAGATAGGCCTCATATTTCGCCTGTTTGTCGTACTTGGCCTGTAATGCCTTGCGTTCTTCTTCTTTTTTCTTTGCTTCTGCTTCCTTCTGCTTGGCTTCAGCGAGCTTTTTCTTTTCCTCTGCGTCCAGTTTTGCAGCTTCTGCGGCCTTTTGCTTCTCTTGCTCTTCCTGCTCTTTGAGCGCTGCTGCTTTTGCAGCTTCAGCCTCTTCCGCAGCCTTGATCTCTGCCAGTCGTGTAGCTTCCTGCTGTTCTTTCTGCTTCACTTCTGCCTGATCTGCAAGTATTTTGACCGTTGGAACACCACCTGCCAGCAATACAATAAGCACAGCGGAGGATATCATGAACTTTTTGGATCTGTAGAATGGCACAGATACAGGCTTGTCTGTGTCTTCTTTCGGATTAAGCTTGGCATCCAGTTCCTTGATTGCCGCCTCGACTTCCATCTGCATCGCGCTGTTATGAGGAATGAAATGATAAAGCGAACGATACACTTCCAATGCTGCAGCCGGTTTATCTTCATCTTCCAAGGCTCTTGCTTGCAGGAACAGACGGTTCACAACCGCTTCCTGATCAGGAGAGTGTGGCGTTTGGGGAATGTCCCCGCCTTGCGAATTTACCGGTTCACTTACTGGTTCTGAACTCTTTTTCAGACTTCCATCAGCTTCGGACGGATTGACGTTTTCTTCTTCCGATGTCGCGGCAGCAGCCGCATTGGCCTGATCCACGTCTACCGCAGCCAATGCAACATACCACTCACCAAACGTCGGACAGCTGCTCAGATCATGACTTTCCCAAGCTCGAATGAACAGATCCGACAGTTTGGAGCCCCAACGCTTCTCAAGGGATTCCCGCATCGCATAATACCGCTCACTCACCGTTTGCATTTCATGCTGGTCAAAATAACTTTCGCCCCACGCTTTCTCTACAATTACAGGGTCTGACCAGCTTAACATTTCAGCAATGATAACAGCTCCGGCAAATCGGTCAGCATATGAACTCCACAAACCGCTGTGCACTGTTCGATGTGCTGCATAACCGGGTGACCCGGCAAGCAGGGCATCCGGACGATCCATCTTGGAACCGTACATCTGCTCGACATCCACAAGTTCTACCGCAGACGTCTTCCCCAGGTTCTCCACTTCGGAAAAAAACGGAATCATTACATTGGGAGCGGACATATCGCAATGAGCCAGTCCACGTTGCTCCATAGCCGAACCTGTTCCAGCAAGTGCTCTGGCCAGCTTCAGGCTCTCCTCAGCCGTCAACTGTCTCTGATCACTGATCACATCGAACCAGGTCTGACCTTGCACCCATGGCATCAACACCGCATACAACAGATCGGGATGTTTTCCAATGAGCGCTCCGTTTCTTTCCGGAGTGAGCACATCACGCTTGCATACCTGCAAACCTGGCAGTTCACTATAGGACTCCATATGCTCAGACTGATATACCATAGCCGGAATACGGAATTTAGGAAAAAATACTTTTAGTGCTTTGGCCCCATGAAGGGAACCGTTTCGGGGTAATAACTGATAAACAATCCCCTGCCTTCCAGCTTGGGCATAAGCTAGACCCGGCGCAGCCGGATGTTGCCCAATCGTATAGGCAATGTCGTTAATCACCACTTCATCCCCGGGATTCGGTTGAAAAGACATGCTTATCCCTCTCTCTGTCCTAGTGTCATAGTTGCAGCAAAAACCGGGTGTTGTGACAACGCCCGGTTTTTGCTGTAGTTGTACATCTTCAGCTTGCTACCCGCCAATGATTCAGGGCGAATTCAGACTTCAAATCGGCCTGATCTATGTAAAGCAGATTAACGAGCTTGGTCAGCTGTACGGAATTTGTTAGCAATAGCTGTAAGTTCAGCGCTGATGCTGTTCAGCGTTTGAACGAATGATTGCATTTGTTTGCTAGCTTCTTGGAACTCCTGGAAGAAGCGTTGCTTGGTCATACCTTCCCATTGACCTTCCATGCTTGTGATGGATTGAGTCAATGTGGATACAATTTGCTGACTTTGCTCACCGCTTTGTTTAAATTGGTTGGAAACTTGATCAAGCTGCTCTGGGGTAACTAAAATACGTCCTGCCATTGGTAAATTCCTCCTTGGTTTGTGCAATTAATTTTAACTTGTTCAAATTGTACTATACCAGGATCGATCGGACAAAAGCCGAAGGACCTAATCCTATTTACCCCATTTTCAGCACTTGAAACTTCTCCTAACAGCCTATTTACAAAAAAATATTCACTTTCTGCTGTTCCTTTTATTCTCCTATTCAGGAAACGACAGGCTCGGTCCCTCTTCTTCCCCGAAAGGAAGGGTCTGTGAATCTCCATGCCACAGGCTCAGGCTGCATGGCCTGGACCAATGTAGCCGGGGAGCCATCAGGCGGAGAGGCATCCTGTACACGATATACGGCCGCCATTGCGGAAAGGGGATCGGATACTACAGCTACAGTTGCAGAATGTGCAGGCATGATTTCTCCTGTACGATTGTTCTGAAGAACATTCAGCATATTGACCGCATTTCCATAGGCTGTGTTCACATGACTCAGCACGGACCGATACTCCATGTCTGCCTGCTGGAATAACAACGCTTTGCGTCCCAGCTGTACGCTCAAGTCCATTAATCGACGAAGCGCATCCTCGCCCAGTCGTTTACTGTGATTCCATTCATTCATCACCGCTGCTCGGGATTCAACCTCCCACTCCAGCGAATGAATCGCCTGATCCAACACTGCCATCTTTTGCTGTATTTGCTCCGCTGCATACTGAATCTGCTTGCTCAGTGCCCGAAGCACATCCGGTTCCACACGAATGCGCATTTACCATCACCTTTCCTCTTCCCCTGCAGGCTGTTTAAGCCAGTCCAGCAGCATCTCGTGAAACTGTTCTCTAGTCGTCAGTGCTGCAATAAGCCAATCATCTGAAGCCGCCGTGCTCATCCGGAACAACCAGTTGGATACCGCACTTGCAGCAAATGCTGCTGACTGCGACTTCCACCCATCTTCATTCCATACGAGCAACTTAAGCTCTCCGTCTGACTCCTTACCCACCAGACAGCGTGCCAGTGCAAGTGAACCCTCAGGATCACTTGTCTCCTGTTCGAGTTCATCTGCTACGGTCTGTACCCCGCTGTTTTCGAGCTCCTTCATGACATCATAAAATTTTTTCTTGGAGCACATTAGGGCCGGTTTCTCCGCAGGAGAATGACCGCTCCATTTCATCCGTTCTATCAGAACATCAATGGCTTCACGAACACTTCCCAGATCGCTGAGCCGGAACGCGTCCGGTATGTCGTCAACACGGGAAACTTCAACGACCCGCTCATCCGTGCAATGGATATAACTCTCATACGATTTGCCGTTGATCGTGTAGCGAATCCAACAAGCTCTGTCGGACAATCCGGCAATGGCTACCCTGGAGAAAACGGTCGGTGTCATGATCAGCTCATCGGTATCCTGATCCCGAATCAGATATCCTTTGTCAAGCAGGGAGGTTTTGACCCGCTCCCACTCCATCGCGATATCCTCCGCCATATAGCCGCGAAACGGATCTTCCACACCAAGCAGTCGGTCTGAACCGAGAATACCGGCCAGGAAAAAAAGTTCTTTTGTTTGCAACGTGACTACCTTTTGCTTAGAATCATGAACCGTCAACATTATGAGCCACCTCCCCTCAAACTACAACATGCCATCGGTCACGAATTTCAGAAATCCAATCGGTCATTTTCCAGCTGTCATCACATGGAACTGCACCTTTAACCCTGGAATATTTACGTTTTACATAATAACCCTGACCCGGAGGCAGTACCTTCAGCCCACCTGAACTACCTCCAGATTCGGAATAAGGTATACGAAAGAACGAGAGATCGTTAGGGTCTAAAGTCCCGAACAGCATTCCGCTCTGGGAAGCCTTCACATCCGTTACCCAGTCAGAACCAAAGGTCGGGAAGTCTGCCGGAACCCCGGATAGAATCACGTGTACACCCCGATCCCTTCCTTGACGAACAATCGCTCCCAATTGATCTTTTACATTAAAATCGTTTAGCTGCTTGGACAAGGTATCCGCATCGTCGATAACGAGCACAAGTTCCGGTCCACCGGAAATCTCGCCTCTTTTCAGAACTTCATCGTACAACTGCTGAATCACAGGTGCAAGCTGTTCTTCTCGAGATACATGTCCACGGACATGGGGCAAACTGCTGATTTCCCCCAGCCCACCTGCACCATAACGCATATCTACTGTATATATCTGTACATCTTCCGGAGAAGCATGATAAGCCAGGGATAACATCCATGTCAACAAAAATGTTGTTTTTCCGCCTTCCATCGGACTCGTTACCATGAAATGAGGACCTTCACGCAGGTTAAGCTCGAATGGTTCCAGATCATCCGTAAGCAGTCCCACAGGGACAGTTACAGATGAGGTATCCCAAGCCTGACCATATGATCCTGTCCGAATGAGCAGATCCTTAAGCTTGATCTCTTCTGGAAGCGGAGCAATCTGTGGCGCTTCTTCCCCTGTCCAGCCTTGGCGAATCTCAGCGATCGTACGGCGCAATGCCGATGAACGCTTGCCCTCATCTGCCCCGGAAGAAGGTAATGCCGCCTGGAACATCAACGGAGGAACTTGCCCTTTGACCAGACCTCTTCCTGGCGGAAGTTGGCTTGGTGCCTTGGAAGGTCTTCCCACGGCATAATAATAATCACTTGGATCGGATAACTCGAATGAAACCGCATTGGGAATATTGCTTCTGAATTTCTCAAATACATCGGTTACCCGATTGGCAGTAAGCACAAAGGTAATACCCAGACTTCCACCTTCACGCAGAATCGTCTCCAGAAGTTCATTTTCTTCCGGATAGGCATTGCGGAATGATAGATAACCGTCGATAACCACCACAACCTGCGGGACAGCCGCGTGAGCTGTCCGGCGGTAGGCGGAAATCGTTTTAACCCCCGCCTCCGAGATGATGTCTTTGCGTTGTGCGGACAGCTTGAGGATATAGCGGAATAACCGTTTAATCCGGTCTTCCTCTTCAGCCATCATCACACCACCAATCTGAGGGAGTGCTGCAAAGTCCTTCATCATGCGCCCCATATCGATAATGTAACCGTGCCACGGCTCAGTTCTGTGGGAACGGGCCAGAGACATAAGCAAGGTCTG
Organism: Priestia sp. FSL H7-0729; assembly: GCF_038005685.1. NCBI lineage: Bacteria > Bacillati > Bacillota > Bacilli > Caryophanales > Bacillaceae > Priestia > Priestia sp. FSL H7-0729. Next base: position 137,905 of record NZ_JBBOTQ010000013.1, on the reverse strand, counting down.
CACAAATGTTGTTTTTCCCAGTCCCGGCATGCCGTAAACGACCAGATGGCCTTGATCCACAGGCAATGCAAGTGGTTGTTGGCGCTGATTAGGGAGATCATCCAGCAAACCAACCAGTGGTTTCAGACCACTGGCTCCGCCATCAAGCAGCAGATCCCGATTCTCTTCTTCCTGCCAGTCCTGAAGCCCTTCCCATTCCAGTGTTTCGGGTAAAGGTGGCAACCATGGTCCTGGCAAACGACGGATACCCGCATCTGCTGCAGACTGCGCAACATAATCAATAAATACCTGAAGCTGTTTCGGAACATCTTCACCTTTGAGGACAGCTCTGCGCTCTCCAGTTAACAACGGCTCCCTTTTACCGTTCAGGCGCACTTCCATAACAGGTAATACGGTCGTTGAATCCTCCTGCTGGTTATAAGGCGCACCACTCCAAGCAAATTGCATTTCTTCAAACACTTCATCACTACCAACCTGGAAATATCCGCGACCAGGCTTCGTTATCCAGGCAGCATTTGGAATCTTGATCATGTCCCTGCTATCTCCCTCACTCTGCACGCGAAGGCAGATTCGGAAGCGCGAATTACTCCATATTTTATCGTCCACAACACCAGCTGGCTTTTGGGTTGCCAGAATTAGATGAACCCCAAGTGTCCGGCCAATGGCCGCGATACTGATCAATTCATCCATGAACTCCGGCTGATCTCGCTTCAATTGAGCAAACTCGTCAATGATAATAACCAGATGTGGAAGCGGTTGTTCATGTCTGGAACGCAGAATTTTGTAATATTCATCAATATGCTGGAGGTTTCCAGCATCATTTAATATTTTTTGCCTTCTGACCAGTTCGGCCCGAAGTGAGATATTCGCCCGCTCAATCAAATTTCCATCCAGATTGGTGATCGTCCCGACCACATGAGGCAGATCAACAAATGTATTGGACATACCGCCACCTTTATAGTCAATCAGCATGAAGGCCAGATCATGTGGATGGAATTCGGCAGCGAGTGAAGCTACGATGGACTGGATGACTTCACTTTTTCCTGAACCGGTTGTACCTGCAATCAGACCATGTGGTCCATGACCCTGACGTTCAATTTTGTCATGCAGATTTATCGCAATTTTCTTGCCGCCAGCTCGAACACCCATTGGTACGGGAAGTGTGTCAGGATATCTTGTCTGTCCCCACCTGGACACCACATCGAGATCTTCCACGCGTGATGTGCTCAGCATATCAAATAACGGAAGCACTTGCGGGATATCTGAAGCAGATGACCGTTTTAACCGGATCGGTGACATATAACGGGAAAGCGCCTCGGCCATCTCCTTCGAGATCACATCAGGCTTGTACGTTTGTTGAATAACATCCGCATCTTCCGTTTTTTTGATATACACCCCTTTGCCTTTGGAGGCGTCCATAATCAACTGACAATGCATCGGTAGTGACTCCTTGCGATTAGCCAGTATGATGGTGCATACATCGATGTCCTGAGCCGACTCCAGTAGCAGCGGAAGTAACGGTTCTTCTTCTATCAATTGTGTATCAGAGAGAATCACAACGTAACACGGCGTTTGTATGCTTTTCTTGTAACGGTCTTCCTTATTGTTACGTCGGCGGTTCAACACGGAAAACAAGCTGTCCGCCAATTGATGCGCACCGCTGTGCCTGTCGGCCATATAGCGTTGTCCTTGGTCTTCATCCCAAATATGAGGCATCCAGCGAAGCCAATCCCATTCGTTGCTGTCTTTCTCCTCATAGAAAGCAGTAAGCTTCAGTTCATCCGGGGAATGGCGAACCGTCAGTTGCGAGATGATGACTCGCAGGGAAGCAAGCACTTCCTCCCGATCACCGACCAGTCCCATAACCTTTGATTGGAACAAAGGCAATGTAATGGAAGCATCCGGTACCGTCTGGAATTCAGCCGCGAGTTCATGGGCCGCTTCAATAAGCTCATCCTTCTCATAACCATCAATCCGCGGAACCTGAAGTTTGATACGGAATGGAATCTCCCCTGTACCAATGCGCACCTGAAGGAAATCATCATCCTCTGGCGAACGCTCCCACAAGGAACTGTTGCGGTTCTTCACCACTTGAAGACATACACCAGGATCACCATGAATTTCATACAGGCTCTTCACTTGCTCTGCCTGAGCTTCTTTCAGTTCTTCCCGGTGTTTGTCCAGTTGGGCGAGATACATCGTTTTTCGTTCTTCCAATTTTTTGCGATATGATTTCTTGTTGCTCAGATACACGAAGAATGGAATGGTGTAAGAAGTAAGCATCATCATGACCGTCATCATCTGAAACATCATATAATTGCTGTTGCCCATTTTACCGGTCATATTGATATATACGTAGAAACCAATGCTGACCATGGTCATCATGATCGGCACAATAATGGATATCATGGAAAACGTGGGTTTGCTCGGTTCTGTTGGAGGCCTGAGTATTTCGAGTCCTTCTTCCTTAAGAACCGGTGTCATTCTTGGAGAACGCTGATATAACACATTCACGAAGAGAAGACCTCCTTTAGTTCGTTCAATAGAATGTATACGTTCAAGAGCTCTGTTCGTTGCTGTCCTGTTGAAACAATGAACGTCTTCCATACACAGGCGCTTCTTCCGAAGTCGTAGAAAAAGCCCGCTGGACACGTACGCAACTGCCTTGCCGCAGCCCAGTTTCCATTAACTGCTGTGCATTCTGCGGAGAGAACCACAGACCTTCCGGAAACTTGGCTTCAAGGATGTACTGAATGCCGTCTCCCGGTGCCTGTCCAAAAATGCGAACGCCGAGTAATGTCTTCAAATGTTCAATGGTACATTCATCCGGAACATCGATGTCGAACCATTCACCTTCCTCGCGGCCGGAATACACGGTTAGAATCATCCGAATCCCTCCCATGGTCTCATATGTAAATTGTCCTAATGTCAGATTAAATCAAAAAAAAGAGAATGAATCGTTATATCAACCCTATTTTCTTATATAAACACCCTGTTTGCAATGTACCATCTGTAATTTTGTTACATATGACCCACGTATATATTAAAATATCGTACATTCGACTCAGAACTTTTGTGGCAGTTATGCATTTGTATATTGCGAGGATACGAAACTTTTTATATTTTGTTCCATATAAATGGTAATTAAGTTTCGTTTTTCAGGACTTTTATTCCTTCGCTCACAATTGAATTGTGAACACTTTTCAAACATTACCCACCTTTATGTTTTCATAAGCTGATTTTAAGGTAATTTTAAGCATTGGAATTTAATATTACCTGTATGAAATAACAACCGTGAGGTGATTTCAAGTGAGAACCCTAATAACCTTTCAAAACAAATCAATCCCCGTATACTTTAATCAAGAAAACAAACAACCTATGCAGAAAACATTAAGATTGCTTAGCAGTGCTCTGGAGCATAAAATTAGCAATGGTAAACGCGCTCTTCAAAAATGTCTGCATTCTTTAATTAGTATTGAGATTGTCAATGGAGAAGCCATTCTCCACAGTCGAAGTGAAAACGACTCCCTTGCTTTATCGTTATATTAAAAGGAGTCATCCAAACTACATTCACTACAAGACATGAAAAAGGAAGCTGTCGCTAAAGACAAGCTTCCTTTTTTGAGTTATATGCACATTAACAGGTAGCTACAATTATGATCAGCCATCACTCAGTGCAGTTTGCTCAGGACATAGGTAGCATCATGTTCTTCCGCAATCTCGGCTTTACGAATACGAATGACAAACAGCCGAACCAAATTGGCGCGTGTATGTTCTTCCTGACAGGTATTCAGTTTCCTCAGAATAAAGCGGTCAATGGACATGATTGAAAAGCCCCTTTGCCGTTGGATTTACGGATCGTTTCTTCCGTGTATCCATAAATAACCAGATAGTGTTGCTCCCAAACAGCTTTTTATCTCTTACATTAAGCCGTATTTTGTTGCGGTGTAAAATTGTGCAAAAGCCCGTCCCACCAAGCTGGAGACGGACTTTCGCATGATTTGTCGATCTTTTTGCAACTCATTCTAATCATTCATAAATACCTCTGCTAGTTCATCCTTTTTCGACTTCGTTCACTCCCGGATATTCCCGATATTGGTGCTGAATGCTGATCCAGCGAGTACGTGTAAATTTCTCAATGGCCCAATCACCACCGAAACGTCCAATCCCCGAAGCTTTTTCACCGCCAAACATCACATGTGCTTCATCGTTTACAGACTGATCATTTACATGCACCATACCCGATTCAATGCGCTGGGCAACCTGATAGCCTCGGTTCAGATCTTTAGTGAATACGGAACCACTAAGTCCATAAGGCGTATCATTCGCCAAGCGTACAGCTTCCTGCTCATCATGAGCCTTCATGATCACTGCCACTGGGCCAAACAATTCCTGCTGCACGATATCTTGTTCAGGTTTAACATCGGCAAGTACAGTAGGAGACAACACACTGCCTTTACTGGTCCCACCGAGCAATAACCGTGCGCCTTCGGCCTTGGCTTTGTTCACAAGCTCCAGCAATCGTGTTACTTCTTTTTCCCGAATGAGAGGACCCACGAGTGTTTTGGCATCTGCCGGATCACCTGACTGCACATTCTTCGTTTTGGCTACAAATGAATCGACGAATCTGTCGTAAATATCGGCATGCACAATGAACCGATTCAGAGCCATGCAGATCTGTCCCTGATGCAGAAACTTGCCAAAGACCGCGGCTTCGGCAGCTCGTTCAATGTCCGCATCTTCCAGTACAACCATGGCGTTGTTGCCGCCTAGTTCCAATGCCGTTTCTTTTAAATGTTCACCCGCCAATTTACCGATCCCCTGTCCAACTTCTGTGGAACCCGTAAATGAAATCACTTTTGGAACCGGATGAGCGACAAAGTAATCCCCGATTTCGCTGCCACTTCCAGCAACAACATTGAGCACCCCCTCAGGCAGTCCCGCCTGTTCAAACAAATCGGCAATGAGCCAGCCTGCTGTAATCGGAGTGTCCGATGCTGGTTTAATCACCACGCCATTGCCAAGAGCAATCGCCGGAGCTACGGATCGCAGGCATAGATGCAAAGGGAAATTCCATGGTCCGATGACACCAATCACACCCTTGGCCTCCCGAACCACACGGTTCTCTTTGCCAGGAGTATTGGACGGGATAATCTCCCCCTTCATGCGATAAGGGAAAGACGCTGCTTCATCCACAATGCGTTTAGCCGCTGCAAACTCCGCCTCCGATTTAATTCGGGTACTCCCCGATTCCGTGATCAAAAGTTGAATGATTTCCTCTTTTCGCTCTGTCATCAAGGATGAAACTTTACGCAATACCTCTTCCTTTACAGCAGGTAATGACTTCGCCCATTCTATCGAATTTTTCTGAGCTGCTTCATAAGCTTTATCTATGTCTTCTTTGTTGGAAGAGCGCCACGTCGCAATAACTTCTCCCGTATAAGGATTGATATTCTCCATTGTTTTCTCGCCGGAGCCCTCTACCCATTGGCCATTAATATATTGTTTCGTCCATGTTGTATGTTTGTTCTCCATTAAAGTCATTGGAATACGCCTCCTGCTCAAGATTAAATGTCACACCTGCATAACGGTGTAATACATCATTAACCTTGTTCAGAATTACGCAAACGTGTAGACCTAAAACCTTCCATTCCCTGAAGCTTAAGAAAACAACACAATCCACAGTATCTTGCCGCCCCCTGCGCGTCTTTCATCTGTCAGGCAGACTCTTCTCTCCAAAAAGGCTTAAGTCTTCCCATCCGTAGCCAACTTCGATCAGATCTTGACCAGCGATGCGGATGGACTGTTTATGGACTGGAGTACCTCCCATCTTCTCATAAAAGCGGCAAGCTGAATTACGTTCCAAAGCCCATATAATCAAACGTTTCATATTGTGAGCCTTCAGATGCTTAACGACATGTGTCGCCAGTTGCTGACCTATCCCTGTTTGCTGCACTTCCTTCAGCAAATATATAGCGTACAACTCTCCATCATAAGGTATTTTTCCCTCACGCTCCTTACCCCCACACGCAAATCCGACAATGTTCCCAAGATCCTGTTCAGCTACCACCAGAATCTGATCCTTTTCGCCAGAACGGATGGTCTTCTCCCACTGGGACAATCTTGATTCTATAGTCAAATGATCCAAAAAATCGTCGGGCACAATTCCCCGATATGTTGTTTTCCAACTCTCCGTATGTACATGGGCTATCCCCTCCGCATCCCCTTCAACCGCACGCCTGATCAGCATCGCTATCACTCGCTCTCTCTCGAAACTGCCGTAGCTTTACCATATTATATGTTCTTCTTTCTATTATTCCAAATTCATCCACATCATTACCTCTCATAGAATAAAATCCGGCCCTAGGGCCGGATCGTTACTCTCGTACCTACAGATACCTTGGAAGACAGATCGAGTACATCCGAGTTGTACATGCGTATACAACCATGGGAGACGGATTTGCCAATAGACCAAGGCTCATTGGTTCCATGAATGCCATAATGGGGGGCAGACAACCCCATCCACAACACGCCAAATGGTCCACCTGGATTGGATTGTTTGTTAACAATCGTGAACTCCCCGTTTGGCGTCTGCGTAAGCATTTTGCCAGTGCCCACGGGATAGCCCTTAACCACCTGGTTGCCATCCAGAAGATATAACATGTGGTCGGACAGATCTACAATAATCCTGTAATCTGGCATAGTGACATCCCTCCTGACCTATCTTATGCAAGGTACCGGATGATGCCCGCCTGATTTCAAGCTTCCTCCCACTCTTTCACACTTCGGGCGTGCTTGGGTTTGCGACTATTGGCCGGTTTGCTGGAGGCGGTACGCCTTCTCGTTGCCACTTCTTCCTTGCGCTGCTGATATTGCAATTCCTTCTGCATTTTCAGATAATTATTCAGTCTTTTTTCATCCAATGAACCTTCCTGTATCGCCTCTTTCACTGCACATCCAGCTTCCCGTGTATGACTGCAATCCAGAAATCTGCACATGGCCGCAAGTTCTTCAATCTCTCCAAACGCATGCGACAGCCCATCATTCCCCTCATCCCAGAGATTAAGCTCACGCATTCCTGGCGTATCGATTAATACGGCTCCCTGTGGAAGTACAAACATCTCCCGGTGCGTTGTCGTATGTCTTCCACGACTGTCTCCCTCGCGGACGGATTGTGTGAGCTGCACATCCTCACCCATCATCCAGTTCACCAGCGTAGACTTGCCACTACCCGAAGATCCTGTGAGCGTAACAGTCAACCCTGGCTGCAAATATCGTTCAAGTAGCGATTTCCCTTGCCCCTCCACTGCAGATATCGCGAGTACTTCAACGCCTGGAGCGATTCCCTCTACACTTCGGATCTGTTCTTCCACATTGTTGCACAGATCACTTTTGCTCAAGACAATGACTGGCCTTACGCCACCATTCCAAGCCATCATCACGTATCTTTCGAGGCGCCTAAGGTTGAAATCATGATTAAGTGCAGCCACGATTAACAGTGTATCAACGTTTGCGGCGATTAATTGTTCCTTGGTCACCGGACCTGCCGCCTGTCTCGATACCCTGCTCTGACGTGGCACCAGATTGTGAATAATTGCTTCTTCACCTACCTGACCTGTAATCGCCACCCAATCTCCAACCGCTGGTACCAAGCTCGTCTCCAGACTATCATGACGCATTCGACCCGAAATTCTCCCCCAGCATTCGCCCTCTTCTGTAATCAAACGTTGCAGATGTCCATGGTCTGCGACAATTCTGGCCGGCTTTCTCTCCTGCTCTTCCATTCCTGTATCCTGCCACAGTTTCTGCCACTTTGCTGACCAGCCGTACTTCTCAATAAGGTTATCTAAAATAAAAATTCCTCCCAAAATAAGTTTGTTTACTTCGTTCAAGCCGAGTGAACAATTATCTCCGGTTCAGATCAAAACAAAAAAAACACGAGTAGAAATACGCCCGCGGCAATACGTAGTTAGCTGAACCAAAGATCATCCCTTCTTGCAGACATACCAGATAGTCTATTTAACCATCCGCTATAAACAATTCAGGAACGCCCTTCTATCGGCAAACAAAAAAGCCACGGGTGCGTCACCCGTGGCTTCATCTGAGCATGCGGTACTTCACGTTAAAATGGATACTGCTATCCAGCTAACGCAAAATTACATGCATTGATCCGTTCCGGAGACGCTGTTCATATTCAAATTAACGTATACTGCATTTAAGTTTGTCATAAACAATCGCCTCCCTTGTAGAATTATCCATTATGTTACACACTGAGCTTTACAATTGTCAAGCCCAAACATTTTTTTACCACCGGCTACTCTATTTGACCTGATCCCAGCGTGTCCACATTTCCTTCGGATTCAATTCATAGATCTCCTCTTCCCGATACATGAACTGATGCATGATAAATTCCCGCCGAATCGTGGCAAAGTCTTCATGGTATTGCTTTATAAATGTATTGATCTCTTTCTCTGTGTACTTCCGACCAAATTCAAGCTGCTCGACCAAATGACCAAGTACAATCAGTTTTTTCTTGTATTGAGCCGGAATCTGACGCAGTCGTCCATCTTTGGAGAAAAAATTTCTCATGACCGACGCTTTCAAGGTTTCGTTCACATCACTCATATCCGTAACCTCCTCTCGATCAAAGATAAAATCAACCGAAGCCTGTGCATTCTCACGGATAAACGAAGGATTGAGTGTGAAATACACTGTATTTTTCTCCCGTCGTTCTTTAATCAGCGCCGCCTCTCTCAGCTTGGATGCATGATGTGTCACGGTTGGCTGTGACAGATTCAGCCGCTCGGCAAGTGCCTGTCCGTGCAATTCACCCTGTGCCAACAAGAGCAGCATGCGAAGCCGGGTGGGGTCAGCCAACGCTTTATGATAAGCCACAATTTTCTCCAGCTGCATTATCATTCATCTCGCTTTCAATTAGACATATATCTAATTTGATATTAGTCTTTTCTTCTCTGCACGTCAACTCCTTTGGTTTCAAGTAAGCTTGTCTAATTAAACTCCACGCTTGAACTGGCATTGGCTCGTTATTTACGGTAGGATTATATTGCTTGAAATAAGGAGGATTAAGAACATGGAAGATGTCATTATTATCGGCGGAGGCCCATGCGGTCTGTCTGCTGCCATTGAATGTGAGCGGCTGGGACTGTCCGCTGTGATCGTTGAGAAATACAATATCGTTCAATCTATTTATCTGTATCCAACCCATATGCAGTTTTTCAGCACAGCCCCGCTGCTTGAGATCGGAAACGTTCCGTTCAGCACACCTAATGATAAGCCATTTCGTTATGAAGCACTTGCCTATTATCGCAGGGTAGCCGAACATTTTGGTCTGCGTGTTCATAACTATGAGGAAGCCCGTGAAATCAAACGCAAGGATGATGGTACGTTTGAGGTACATACGCTCAATCGCCGCGGGGAAGCCATCGTACATGTTGGACGCAATGTCGTTGTAGCTACCGGTTATTTTGACCACCCTAACTATCTGGGCATCCCTGGAGAGGATAAAGATAAGGTAACCCACTACTTCCGGGAAGCCCACCCTTATACCCGCACACGTGTCGCCATTATTGGCGGAAGCAACTCAGCCGTGGATGCGGCCATGGAACTTGTTCGGGTCGGAGCACATATTGATATGGTTTATCGCGGCAGTGGTCTGTCCCAGCATATTAAACCATGGGTACGCCCACTATTCGAGAGCATGGTGACAAAAGGCCATATCACACTCCACCTGGAATCACGCGTGAATGAAATACTCGATGATTCAATTCGTGTGATACACACGGATGGTTCCACTCGGGAACTGGATAATGACTTCGTACTGGCCATGACCGGTTTCCGTCCAGATCGTCAACTACTCACATCGGTAGGTGTGGAGATGTCTGATGATATGGATAAACCTCTATATGATGCACAAACGATGGAAAGCAGCGTACCTGGTGTATATGTGGGCGGAGTCATCGCTTCGGGGCGTAATGCCAATGAAGTCTTTATTGAATCCGGGCGCTGGCATGGACGCTACATTGCGGAACATATCGTTAGCAAACAACGTGGACAGACTGAAGGGAAATGAAAACCATGGATATGACTTCCCTGCTGTTGCTCGTATTTGCGGCTCTCGGGATCATCAGCAGCAACACACCTGTGACCGTAGCGATGGTATTTCTGTTATTGCTACGAGTCCTGAACCTGAATCAGGCATTTCCATGGCTTGAAAAATACGGACTTACACTGGGCATTATCATTCTGACCATTGGCGTGATGGCACCTCTTGCCAGTGGCAAAATGAGTCTGCAGACAATCGGTGAGTCTTTCCTGCACTGGAAATCACTGCTCGCCATTGGCGTAGGATTACTGGTGGCATATCTCGGAGGACGTGGCGCTACGCTGATGGGTACACAGCCAACTGTCGTTGCAGGGCTGTTAATCGGAACGGTACTTGGGGTTGCCCTATTCAAGGGTGTACCTGTGGGTCCATTGATTGCGGCGGGAATTTTATCATTGCTGCTGGGCAAATCCTGATTCAAGTTGTGAAGCTTGTGACCTGACATGCTAGGCAGATTGGCTGTATTTCCCACCGTTGTGTGATATACTTCTATTCATGCAAATCATGTACACGAGTCTACAACAGAATAATCCATATTGTGGTTATGCTGTTGCATAAACGTATAGATTCACTTTGCAACTATTAATGGCGCAGGAGGATTAAGGAACCATGTCACGTCAGTTTATTACAGAAGCCGTGATGGTGGCCATTTACGGTCAATTGCTAGCGCCGCCCGCGCCTGTTGAATATATTGTTCCTTATACCACCATCCTTGAGCTTTATGAATTCCAGACCAGTCCTGATCCCATGATGGATAACCCGGCAGATGATCAGCATGTGAAATCCAAAATCAATGAAATGATTTCTTATTTCGAGGAACCGCTGAATAAGAAAAAAATAGAGCGTGCGTTACTTGTTCCATGGGCCAAAAGCCCCTCCATTTTATTTGGTGACCAAGTATCCATTGCCATTATCAATGCAATAGATACGGCACAATACGGGGAATATTTCGATCCCATTGAGACCGAACTGCTGCTGACATCTCAGCGCCTGAGTATACCGATTCTCACCGATCAGGTTGAACTGATTGCACGTATTATTGAATCGGAATCACCTGTACAGGTATTTGATATTGATGATTTTGATTTTGCAATGGATGATGAGCCACTGGATCAGGTGTAATTCATCACGGAGTGCACGGAAATCCGAACACAAAAAAATGACCTCAGTCTCCACTTTATCGTGGATGCCAAGGTCATTTTTTTGCGTCACCACTTATTTTATTCCGCAATATCTCGCGCTAACAGAATTCGGCTAATCTCATTCAGAGGCGGTAACGACTCCAGCGCAAAAAACTTCAGACCCGCATCACTATTTACACGCGATTCTACAAGGTCATTCTGAATGATCAGTGTGTGGAACAAGGCAATGACGTAATACTCTTCATCTCCGCTGGAATGCAGATATCGAAGATCCGGCCCCGAATACAGACCTTCCAGAGTCATGGTACCCGCAGTCCAACCTGTCTCTTCCCATAACTCCCGATGTGCAGCATCTTCAATGGCTTCCCCCGGGCGCATCTCACCGGCTGGCATCCGCCAATGACCGTGCCCGGCATGTTGAATCAGCAGCAATTCACCTTGTTCGTTCTCAGCCCGCACCGCTGCTTTAACAACAATATGAGAGCGTTTTGCGATATACTGGGCCAAATCTCGTGGTGGCAGATTCACTGCTTATCCCCTCCTCCTACTCGGAAGCCGGTGGCGACCTGTGATCCATCTATTGCTTAGCAGAATACTTCAAGAATTAAATTTCGGTATAACGATATTCGATGTCCTGACCCTCATCAACGATATCGACATGCAGTTGGTGTCCTTTCAGATACCAATAATCATGATCTTCCATAAAGAATTGAATCCCCGACACTTCGGTCTGATCCGCAGGATGTCTTGGTTTCTCCACAGCAATACCGAGCGAAAATCCAGGGTGAAGACCTCCGCCAGAGCTATAACGGGCAAAAAATCGGATGCTGTCTCCCTCGTTCAAATTCAGTTCTTCCTTGTACCAGCGAGCAGCTTGGTCGGATACATGTATGGTACTCATTTGGTGTCAGCTCCTTCTGTATATATATGTTCCATCATATCGCTACAAGGACCTGAATACAAACCCGAGTGACCACATAAAGACAAAATAAGTTGTGAAAAATGTTTGACAGATTGTAAAAGCCGGTGTTAAGATGCAAACATACGAGGTCTACATTGCATTTATTTCCAAAAAAAGAAAGGGTGATTACGGTGTTTAACAAACATATGATAGGTCTATTCAGCACACAACTAAATACCGGAGCACACCCGAAATCATTATTCTGTTCATAAGTCGGCATGACAAGACGTTCTTTCATTAGAACCTCTGTGATGTTTACTCACAATCGAACTTATGTATGGTAGCGGCTCTGTTCTCCGAGCCATGCTGCCGTATGATGATATGAAGACATACCGCCTGCGTGCGGTATGTCTTTTTTTGTGGGTACATTTCGGCATACATGAACGGAATCTTCAGTTCTCGGACATCGAAAGGAAGGGATAACACTTGTTCTCTGTACTTAAAAACCTGGCCTGGTTCTTCCGGCTGGAACGCAAACGATACCTAACCGGTGTCATCTTGCTTATTCTGGTGGGCATTGCCGAACTGCTGCCTCCTCGTCTTCTTGGCAATGCCATCGACGAGATTGTGCGCGGTTCCATTACCGGCACCTCACTTACGCGTTATATCTTGCTTATTCTAGGAACGGTCATCATTATCTATCTGGTTACATACGTTTGGATGCACAAACTGTTCGGTGGTGCCAATCTGGTGGAGCGGCTACTTCGTTCACGCTTTATGGACCATTTGCTGCGGATGACTCCTCCCTTTTTTGAGAAAAACAGAACCGGTGATCTGATGGCTCGTGCCACCAATGACCTTCGTTCCATTGCCACTACAGCAGGCTTCGGCATGCTGACCTTAACAGACTCTACAGCCTTTTTGGCCACTGTATTGTTCGCCATGGGTTTCCTGGTTAGTTGGAAACTAACCTTGGCAGCAATCCTGCCTTTGCCTTTTATCGCTATTGCCATGATGATCTATGGTAAAGCTGTACATCAACGTTACACCCTGGCACAGGATGCATTCGGAGATATGAACGACCAGGTGCTGGAATCCATCGCTGGTATTCGTGTCGTGCGTGCTTATGTGCAGGAACGTCTGGACGAGAAACGGTTCGCCGACGTAACCGAAGATGTGTATCGCAAAAATCTGGCCGTTGCCAGAATGGATGCCCTTTTCGAACCGACGATCCGACTCTTCGTTGGACTCAGTTATGTAATTGCGCTTGCCTACGGCATATATCTTGTATTTCATAATGAAATTACCCTGGGGGATCTCGTATCGTTCAATATGTACCTGGGGATGATGATCTGGCCCATGTTCGCCATCGGCGAATTGATTAACCTGATGCAGCGCGGTAGCGCTTCCCTTGATCGGGTCAACGAGACTTTATCGGTAGAGCCTACTGTACAAGATGTGGAGCAACCAGCCCACGTTACGAATCCTGAAGAAATTTCCATGCAGGATGTTACATTCCGTTACCCAAGTTCAACTGTCGACAATCTCAGTCATATCAGCTTTTCGCTTCGACGGGGTCAAACATTGGGAGTTGTGGGTCGTACGGGTAGCGGTAAGTCTACTTTGCTCAAACAACTGCTTCATGAATACCCTGCCGGTTCGGGCACATTAAGTATCTCGGGTCATCCGATTCAGGATATCGCCAAAGATGACTTGCACAGCTGGATTGGGTACGTACCACAAGAACAAGTCCTGTTCTCCAAATCGGTTCGTCAGAACATTCAATTTGGTAAGCCTGGGGCAAGTGATGAAGTCATCATGGAAGCCATTCGTACCGCCGCTTTTGACGGGGATCTGGGAACCTTATCCGATGGACTGGATACTCTTGTTGGTGAAAAAGGAATCTCGCTATCCGGTGGACAGAAACAGCGGGTATCGCTGGCGCGTGCCTTTATCGCTAATCCTGATATTCTGATCCTTGATGATGCCTTGTCTGCCGTCGATGCACGTACTGAAGCCAAAATCATTGAAAATATTCGCAACAAACGCTCGGGTAAAACCACGCTGATCTCGACTCATCGCCTGTCCGCTATTGAACATGCTGACCGAATCATCGTTCTGGAGCACGGAAAAATTACGGAAGAAGGCACTCACCAGGAATTGTTAGCCATGAACGGCTGGTACCGTGAACAGTATGAACGGCAACAGGTCGAGTCCAATCTGTCCACGTAGGAGGTCAATTCATTGAAGTCTAATACAGGCAAAAGGCTACTTGATTACGCCTTGAAAGCCAAAGGAACATTTATCGCTGCATTAATTATGCTTACCATTGGTGTTGCGGCTGAGCTAGCCGGGCCGTTCATCGCCAAATCCATGATCGACAATCACTTGCTCGCGATCGAGCAGCCTTTTTATGAGACGACAGCTTCAGATGAAGCCGCAGTCTACAAAGGTAAGAACTACAAACGTGAAGGCTTGTTCGAACCGAATGAAAATAAAGGTTCTGAAGTGCGGGTATTACAAGCCGGCAGAAGTTTTTATTTTGTAAACGAACCGGTCAGTGCACCTGACGGGGATCGCACCTATGCGGATGGAACACTCACGGTTACACGTGCAGGTGAAGTGACAGGCCAATATGCGGCAGCACCTCTGTCCGCTGGTGAACTGTTTGCTTTTTACAAACCGGAGATGCCCAGCATCTATCAATTAATTGTGTACTACATGATTTTCCTCGTGATCTCGGTCATTATGGAGTTTGGTAAAACATTCTGGCTGCAGTCCTCGGCCAACAAGGTTATTCAAAGACTGCGTAACGATGTGTATGCCCACATTCAGCGACTGCCGGTACACTTTTTTGATAACCTGCCCGCAGGTAAAGTTGTATCTCGGGTTACGAACGATACAGAAGCCGTCAAGGATCTGTTCGTTGCCGTTCTTTCGAACTTTTTCTCAGGAATCATCACAATTACAGGGGTGTATGTCGCACTCTTCCTGCTCGATGTTCGCCTCGGTCTGATTTCATTATTCGTCGTGCCGATGCTCATTACATGGATTGTGCTCTATCGCAAATTCGCCACTCGGTACAATACGATTATTCGGTCCCGACTGAGTGAGATCAATGCAATCATTAACGAGTCCATTCAGGGGATGTCCATTATCCGCGTATTCCGCCATCAGAAACAAACCAAACAGGAATTCGAAGATCTGAATGATGACTATATGAAACACCAGAACAAAATGCTTAACCTGAATGCCTTCACCTCACATAACCTGGTTAACGTATTACGGAATATCGCCTTTGCGGTGGTCCTGTGGTACTTCGGTTCCAGTGTGCTGGATGGCACAAGTATTATCTCATTGGGCGTTCTGTATGCCTTTGTTGATGTTCTGGGCCGTTTGTTCCAGCCAATCACGGGTATGGTCAATCAGCTCGCCAACTTGGACTCCTCTCTCGTATCCGCTGGTCGCGTCTTTGAGCTGATGGATGAAAAAGGAGAACCCGTAACTGATGGCTCCATGCCAAGATACAAGGGGAATGTTGTTTTCGACGATGTATCCTTTGCCTATAAAAAGGACTTCGTGCTTAACAATATCTCGTTTAAAGCATCACAAGGTCAGACGGTGGCTCTGGTTGGTCATACCGGTTCGGGTAAAAGCTCAATCATCAACCTGCTGTTCCGGTTCTATGATCCGCAAAAAGGCAAGATCACAATCGATGGTCAGAACGTCAAGGATCTGCCTAAACAGTGGATTCGCGAGCATATGGGTATTGTATTGCAAGACCCGTATCTGTTCACAGGCACCATTGCTTCCAACGTTAGTCTCGGTGATGAGAAGATCTCCCGTGAACGAATTGAACAGGCGCTGCGTGATGTAGGCGCCGAGCGCATACTGGCTCATTTACCTCAAGGCTTTGACGAACCTGTCATTGAAAAAGGAAGCACATTGTCTGCTGGACAGCGTCAGTTGATCTCCTTTGCTCGTGCACTGGCTTTTGATCCGGCTATCCTCATTCTGGATGAAGCGACTGCCAATATTGATACGGAAACGGAAGCTCTCATTCAGAACGCACTCGAAGTCCTCAAAAAAGGACGTACCACCTTCATCATTGCTCACCGTCTCTCCACCATTCGTTCGGCAGATCAGATTCTGGTTCTGCATCGAGGGCGAATCGTTGAGCAGGGTGCACATGATGAACTGATGGAGCTTAAAGGCCGATATTATAAGATGTATCAGCTTCAGCAAGGTGCGCAAGCAGCAGCGGTGGAGAATCCGTCGGGCGAGATCGTTCGAACATCCGCCTCCTTTGCAGGAGGAAATGCATAAAATAGTAAAGCAGAAACCTCTTTTACTGATTAATCAATAATGTTATGCACGCAATAGGTAATACCAAAAACGATCTACTCAGCTACCTTAGAGGTTTGCAGTGTAGATCGTTTTTGGTATTTTGATCAGGCCGCCCTGTTCCGTTACTGTTTATTTCGCCCAGACAAAAAAAGCAATCCGCGCGCAACCTCACGGTTGCTGCGGATTGTCTATCCATCCTTTGATCGTATATCCCATGTACATCACGGTCTCCCTTGCGAGAAAAGGAAACTTGCTACGCCAGGTTCGATACGCCGTAGTTCGTGTCGGAGAGGGTACGGCATCCATACCCAGTCCGGCAGCCAGCTTCATGGCCCGTTTCATATGTAACGGATCACTCACAATCGTATAGGTTTGATAACCAGCCTGTTGACCAATTGGAATTGAATTGAACAGGTTCTCCTCGGTAATTCTGGATTTGGTCTCTATGCGAATGTCGGCAGGATCTACTCCGTGTGCGATGGCATATTTCTGACCCACTTCAGCTTCCGTATGTTCTCCAGCATCACCTGACCCGCCTGTGAAAAGCAGATTACGAACGGTACCCTGACGGTATAATTCAATCCCGTGTTCAATACGTTCACGAAATACCGGAGAAGGGTTATCCCCCTCAACGGCAGCACCCAGAATGATCGCTGCATCCGATATCCGGGATGAATCCTCATCCGTATATGCAGTTATGCTTACTGCCGTGACGACAGTCCATAGGACTCCAACGAATACTACAGCCAGAGCTGTCCGTACAATCCAACGTTTCGTTATCCGTTTGCTTGTCATTCATCTTCTTCCAAAGCCCTTGCTTGCATACTCTCGGTATGCATACGCTCCAGCGTTTGCAGAGCTGCCGCGGATTCGGCATCCAGACCAAGCTCTGCAATCCATGCCCCCGTATATTGCTGAAGACGGATCTCCAACTCCTGTGCGCGGTCTTTGAAATCCTCCAATTCCTTAATCATGCGTGATCGCCCTTCCGGACTGAATGTCTCATGAATACGTTCCTTGAAATAATGATGTACGATACGGTTACGTTGCTGCCATAATTCGTTTAACTGGCGAGTCTCTTCCTCAGAGAATGTAAAATGATGGCGCACTTCGTGGATGAGCTGACCCAGCGAACTGCTCATCTTTCGTTCATACAGATCCTCCAAAGCTTCTTCAGACACAGCCTTTCCCTGAGACATTTTCATTAATAAAATCAGATTGACCAGCTGCTGTTCAAGCGCCTGCCCGTAGTAGACTGCCAATCCGTAATAGGCAAACAATTCTCTGGAGTGTTCGCTGTCCAGCATGTCACCATTCTGGATATCTGTATTTTGCATTGCGAGCGCCTCCTTCAACCGTACAATGTTATCTAATTCATGTCCCTCTATCCTAACCAAACCAAGAGCAACATTCAAGTTGTCGGGAAGCGCGTCTTCTAACAACGCAGATCTCTTCTTCCGGACAGCCACACATGGATAATCAGTAGCCCCATTGCGTAGAGCACAGTCCAAAGCATAACCGAAACAAACGAGTCCATCTTTGACCCATCAAATAACATCATCTCACGAACCAGATAAAAGGCTGGTGGAAGCATGCGGCCAAACCATTCTAACAATTCAGGCAAACGTTCACTTAAGGAACCTTGGATAAACGATATTAATAATACAATAATGAGGGCCGGCATACTGCGACTAAGCAAGGGAATGTACGATTTTTGAAAGAATACACTGATGCCCAAGCCTAGCAACGACAATCCCAGATGTCCTAACCAAGTCATCATCCACTCCTCACCTGTGGGTTGTCTTTCGAACATTCCTGCGAACACGGGATATAGCACAGTAATTGCGGTAAGCATGAATTGCATGATCCAAGCACAGATGAGTTGACTTGCTACAACTTTACGCCTGCTCCCCGCATGAAGGACGAGTAATTGAAACTGCTTCGCAGGTTCGGTATTCATCACCATTACTCCATGCCAAGCCGCCGCCAGGAATAACAACATAGCCGTGACACTGTAACTGTCCGCAATTGGGTTGGGTTTGTAGGAATAGATTAGCAACATGGCGATGATATAAAAGATAACCGGTGCAAAATATTTCTGTGAGCGAATGTGATGCCTTAACAAATATCGGGTCAGATAGATCATTCGGCTTCTCCTCCCGCATCATCCATGGAAGAGCTTAAATCCACAGATTCTGTGACACCACCACGACTCGCATGTACAGCTGGATGTTTTCCTTCCAGCAGACTTTCCATATGTAATTGACTTTCCTCCTGTTGTACAGACAGAATCGAACCTTTTGTTGCCAGGATCATTCTGAGGACATCATCTGTTGATTGTTGAACCACTCTCCAATCCCACACCCAAGATTGTGTGTTCCCCAAGGTTGTATTACGAACTAAAGACAACACCCCCGGTTGATGTGAGATGGATGGTTCGTTAGCCAGATCCTCTCCAGCAGGAGCCAGACTTTGAATATATACAACTGGTTCGCCAGCTTGCAGTATATCTTCTCGACTCCAGTAGCGGAGCACGCTGCCTTTCTTCAACACAATCACCTGGTCCGCCAAACGTTCAATAAGCAAAGGTTCATGGCAAGCAGTAACGAGGGATGTCCCCTTATCCTTCCATTGCCCCAATAAGGATACGACAGCCTCTTGAGCTGGAATATCCAAGCCCGATAACGGTTCATCCAGCAATAAAAGGCCACCCGGTCCAGGTAACAGGGCTTGAATCAAATTTACTTTTTGCAATGTGCCTTTGGACAATAGAGGTAACTTCTGATTGATCGCGGTATCCAGATATAAAAGTTCACTAAGTTCTCTAATCCGCCCACGCAGTACTTCGGGGCGAATGCCCCGAATCCGTCCCATCTCCCACAAGTACTCTTCAGATGTAAAAGGTACACGTGGCAGACCATCTACTGCATATTTCTCAGAACCTTTTATTGTACGCTGAATCGATCCTGTATTAGGCAATAAGATCCCCGCCAATATACGTAACAATGTACTTTTGCCTGAGCCGTTTCTGCCAACAAGCACAGCACATTCGCCCTGCTTCACTTCCAGATTAATTTGATTCAATACTTGAGCAGTACCTAATCGTTTGCTCACTTGTTGAAGCATTATACCTCGATCTGATGAGTCTGGTGCAGCTTGCTCAGAATTCCTGAAAAGTCCACGTGTACTCCATTTCACTGGAATCACATCCGTTCTGGGGCCTGTACACCAAGCAAATACAGGCTGTACGAGAGTCGTTCAGCAGTACGCTCAGCCAACGCCACCCGGAAGGATCTTTCATCAGATGACGCATCTGCAATCCGTTCAGCGTGATAGAAGCGGTTGAACGCTTGAGCAACATCTATTGTATATTTGGCAATGACCGAAGGCTCATTCCGATGTATTGCTTTTGTCAGATACTCCGGATATTCACTGAGCAGTTTCAGCAATGCCCAAGCGGTATCTCCGATACTGGATGAAGTGGTCACTGTTTCATTCTCACCATCCGCAAGGCTGGCGCTAGTCAGATGGTTTTCATTTTCTACACGTATCGCTTCTTCTGCCTTGGCAAGCACACTTTGAATCCGGGCATGGGTATATTGCACATAAGGTCCGGTCTCTCCTTCGAAACTCACGGCATCTTCCAATGAGAAGTCCACATCATTTAACCGATTATTACGCAGATCACCGAAGATAATAGCACCTACACCAACAGCCTCGGCCACTTTCTGAGGGTTCTCCAGATTCGGGTTTTTCTCCTGAATAATCTGCAAAGCACGAGCAACTGCTTCATCCAAAACCTCCTGCAAGAAGACGACTTTACCCCGGCGTGTAGACATTTTCCGTCCCTCAAAACGCATTAATCCAAAAGGGATATGTTCACAATTCGCAGACCAATCATGCCCCATGCGGGACAGGACCGCGAATACCTGCCGGAAATGAAGTTTCTGCTCGCCTCCGACCACGTATAACAACCGATCTGCCTTCATCACCTCATGGCGATAGACCGCCGTAGCCAAATCCCGTGTAGGATAGATGGTTGTTCCGTCTTTTTTGATAATCAGGCATGGGGGCATGTTCTCGTCCTCCAGACGTACCACGAGTGCTCCATCACTCTCTTCAAGTAAACCTTTCGCCTTGAGTTCTTCAACCACAGCGCCCATCTTGTCATTGTAAAAGCTCTCCCCCAACGTATGGTCGAACTGTACATTCAGACGTTCATACATTCGGTTGAATTCCTGCATGCTTACTTCCACAAAGAACGCCCATAACCGCTGTGCTTCTTCATCCCTTTGCTCCAGCTTGCGGAACCACTCCCGTGCCTCCATCTCCAGAGAAGGATCGTTCTCCGCCTCATCGTGGAAGCGCACATACAGTTCCAGGGACGTACGGATCGGATCTGCCTGCAATGCTTCATCATTGCCCCATCTTTTGTATGCTGCGATCTGCTTGCCAAACTGGGTGCCCCAGTCTCCCAGATGATTCACACTTACGGAGGTATAACCCGCTTCGTTATACAACCGATACAGTGCAGCACCGATTACAGTAGAACGCAAATGTCCAATTCCGAAGGGTTTCGCGATGTTAGGGGAAGACATATCAATCACGACACGCGAACCCTGACCAAGCTGAAGCTTACCGAATGCTGCATCCCCCAGTTCTTTTAGCAGATTCGGTGCGAGCTCCTCCCGATTAAAGCGGATATTTACATACGGCCCGGCCGGAGTCGCTTCAATTCCAGATGACTGTAATCCATTTGCGAGCTCAGAGGCAATGACTGCCGGTGCTTTTTTTAAAGACTTCGCCAATGCAAAACAAGGGAATGCTGCATCCCCCATCTCCACTTGAGGTGGGACTTCCAGTAATCTCAGAACCTCTTCTTCATTCAATCCCGTTAAAGGGGCAATATCGGCCGCAGCCTGCTTCATCAACATGTCAAACACTCCTTATCCATTCATTAGTGGCTGAAAATAAACACAAAAAAGCTCTCGTCTCTACATAAGAGACGAGAGCTGACTTAACAGTTCCCGCGGTACCACTCTAGGTGAACAGCTACTCCTAATATGCATCAACATGCATACCCGTAGAACCTGTTCCGCTCGATGCGTATAACGGTCGCAAGCCGGGTTGCCCTCAGACAGATCTGACCTATCCCCAATCGGGATATGTACATCTTTTCGGATAACCATCTCACGGGTGCGGTTCACTCAGGTCATGTCATACCGGCTTCCACCTCTCCCGGCTCGCTGTCATGTATGGATCTGGTTACTCTCCCGATCATTGATATTCTTCGTTTCAATTTCATTCCCATCATTATACATACCTTGGTCTGATCTGGCAACCAGAGGATTTAAGCCGAGAAGAATGTACCCGCTTATGAACAAAATTGTACATTAAAAATCCCCTACTGAAAGGCAACGTCTAGGCACATCGTCGCAGATGTCCTAGGTTCATTGCCTTCGGTTAGGGGATCAACTTATCCGTTTTATCATAATTCAAAGAATTGATATTTACGCTACCGCTGCCATCAACCGGCAAGCTTCTGCACATTTGCGGCAAGCCTCTGCACATGCTTGGCAGTGATCATGGTGATGTTTGCCACATTCAGCGGCGCAAGCTTCACAAGCTTTCACACACAATTCGCATATTTCAGCAATGAAATCACTTCCACGTGTCATCGCTTGTGCAGCAAAACTGCAGATCTCCGCACATTCCCGATTCAAACGGATACAATCACGCAGCATCGCCAGATCATATTCTTTCAGACTCGATATGTAACATACGTTGCAAGCATTCATGCTTTCCAGGCAAGCATCGATACATTGTTGATATTGTTGTTGTGTCATTTAAAGTTACCTCCCAGGCAAAGTTTGCTATGCTTCTTAATACCCAGTACGGAGGAATATTGAATCATCTAACCTACTTTATCGCTTCCAATTCCAGCAATTGGTCACGAATGACAGTTTGGTCAAAATGTTCACCTATAAACACAGCCACATTAGGGACTTCTCCCTGAGGTGTAATCTTCATGTAGTCCGATTCACGGTAGGCATACTGGAACCAGAATCGGCTCGCTGTGTCACTAAACGATAAAATGCCTTTTGCTCGATAGACGTCCCGTGGCAATGCAGATACAAATTGTTCAAATGCTTCGCTGTTTACCGGATGACTGAAATAATGTGTATACACCATAACATGTTCGTGTGAGGCATGAGGAGCGGAATGCTCGCGACCTTGGTCATGGCTATGGGATGCGTCAGTATTCGTAGCATCGCCTTGGACTGTATGATGTGTATGTTCATGTCCATGATTGCAGCCATGTGTACCACAGGTTTCCGTATGCACATGATGCTCTTGTTGAGCATGCTTACCTGATTCAGAAGCTGAATCACGCACGTGCACGTCTGCCCCGCTGCGAAGCAGCAGATCCATATCCACCTCACATTTGACTGTAGGAATTACAGGTGCGAAGCCATTCCATTTTGCCAAAAGCTGCTCCAGCTCATTCAGTTCCTGTGCACTCACCCGATCCGTTTTGTTCAAGAGAAGCACAGACGCACAGCGAATCTGCTCCTGCATCAGTTTGAAGGTCTGCCCCTTCTGCTCCTGATATAGACCAGATAGATGTGCTGCATCCACAACGGTAATGAGACTTTTCAGTTCCAGTCGCATGTATAGCGAGGTCTCCGTTACCGCATCCAGAATCTCCATTGGATTCGCCGCACCGGTTGCTTCAATAACGATCACATCAGGTGATTCCTCCTGAACGAGATCAGCAAGTTGCAATCCTAGATCACCACGCACGGTACAACAGATGCAGCCACCTAACATCTCTGTCAAGGGAACGGTGGAATCCACAATCTGACCATCCAGATTGACTTCGCCTAACTCATTCATAACCACTGCGGGACGCAAACCCTGCTGTTGCCAATGTTCGATCAACTGAACAAGCAGTGTTGTTTTGCCACTTCCCAAAAAACCTGAAAGTATATATACAGGTATGGATTGTTCTTTTAAAATCGTTTCATTCATGCGTATACACCTCTCTGATTGTCCTTCTTGTAACCTAGTCTATCTATATCTAGCGAGTGTACACCATCCCGCATTCGTTATGCAATCATGTTCAATTCTTCCCCAGTACATTGCCTGATGCTAACGGATGGTCTATGCTATGAGGAACATGTTGATTGAAGGAGGAAGTTTCATGACTAATTCAGTGGAACAACATCGCCAGGAAGCTCCGACCACGGTATCGTGCATGATTGTTACAGTGTCTGACACGCGCACCAAAGACACCGATACCAGTGGTCAGCTCATGCATCAGCTTCTGAGTGAAGCAGGTTATCAGATTGTTGAATATATCATCACACCAGACGAAACGGAGAACATTCGAAGCATCCTGCAAGATGCAACTGTTCGTGATGATGTCGAAGCCGTGCTGCTCAGCGGCGGAACAGGAATTGCACCCCGAGATACAACTTACGAAGCAGTATCCTCACTACTCGACAAGGAACTCCCGGGTTTCGGTGAGATCTTCCGTTTTCTCAGCTACACCGAGGATATCGGTTCCGCTGCCATCCTGAGCAGAGCCGTCGCTGGAACAATCGGACGCACAGCGGTATTCTCCATGCCGGGTTCCAAAGGTGCCGTCAAGTTGGCCATGGAAAAACTCATTTTGCCTGAACTGCGGCATGTCATGCGTGAAATATATAAACCCGTCTGAAAGATCAGACGGGTTTTTCGGGTTTATTTTCAGCTGTATGGTAAATTACGAAGGGGATCTCGCTCTACTTACCTTAGTTGCCCCAGCACATGTTGGAACACCTGCATAACATCCTGTTCATACTTGTCCTTTTCCCCACCAGAAGCTGTATATACGAGTGAGACGTCCCCTTTGCTGCGAATCGTTGTCCGGCCAAGCGCATTCTCCAAGACAGCCTCATCCCGATTCTCACTATACATTTGTTTCATGCTCGCAGCCCGGGTAGCTGCATCACTGAAAATATGAACTTTCACAATGTGTCTGCCACTTCCATTCAACAAATACATATAAGAAATCCCACCATGGCCGTCATCGGCCGTCATATTATTCATCAGCTGAATGCCTTTTGCTTCAAAACTCTTACTGATCTCACTTGCTAATTCACCATTTAATCCGTGTCCTTGACTCTGTGCTCGCACATTTCCTTCATCTGTCGCTTCGCGGGTGTAGACCTTCCGCTCCTGCTCAATGGAGGATGCCGAACAAGCCGTCAGGGACCAGACGCTCGTGAGCAATACGCCACTTACAAGTACCGATTTCATTGTTCCGCGAAACAGATTTCGCACTTTTCTTCCAAACCACATGCCAATCCTTCCTTTCTAGCCACATGTACTGTGACCCAATCAGGTAGAATTAGCATGTCTAAGGACTTGGAATCTTATGCGGATGGCAGGTCTGATATCGTATTGACCACAGTCCGACCTACTGCACCACCTTGGAGTATCGTCTCCAGCGTATGAGGCAACTGGTTTAGAGAAATTTCGCGGATTCCCAATTCCAGCGCTCTCTCCGGTTTCCATTCTCCCCCGAGCAGTTTCCATACCCGCTCTCGCCGTTCCATAGGACAATAGACAGAGTCTATACCAATAAGCTGGATGCCACGCAAAATAAATGGAAGTACCGTCGATTCAAAAGCTGTGCCTCCAGTTAACCCGGATACCGCAACCGCTCCTCCGTATTGAATCTGTTTCAATCGTTCCGCGAGAGCTGGGCCTCCTGTTGGATCAACAACGCCTGCCCACAGCTGTTTCCCCATGGCTCCTTTAGCTGGAGCATCAGCTTGTTCACGAGTAATCACCTCTGTGGCTCCCAAGTTTCGGAGTAATGACTCCTCCTGATCCTTCTTGCCTGTGCTGGCTGTTACTTCAAAACCGAGTTTCGCCAGAATCGCAACGGCCATAGTTCCAACGCCACCTGTTGCACCCGTAACCAGAACTTTACCCATATCCGGTGTAACTCCAGCTTGCAGAAGCGCATCTACCGAAAGTGCAGCCGTGAATCCTGCGGTTCCAATCGCCATGGCTTCTTTCTCACTGAGACCCGGCGGCAGCGGCACCAGCCATTCACTGCGCAGACGAGCATACTCGCTGTACCCTCCGTAATGGGATACGCCCGGTTCGAACCCTGTACTGATCACCCGATCTCCTGGTGCAAAACGTCCACTTACGGACTCCTCTACCGTTCCGGCTAGATCGATTCCCGGTATCATCGGGTATTCACGAACGACACCACCCTTTTCAAGCGTCGCGAGTCCGTCTTTATAATTGACACTGGAATATTGCACCTGTACCGTTACATCTCCGTTTGGCAGATCTTCCTGCTTTAGTTGTTCTATGGAAGCTTTCACTCCGCCCTGTTCTTCTTTACGGACAACATATGCGTTAAACTGGTTTTTCATCGATAGCCACTCCTTCTTCGGATTTTATATATTTTTCCATTAAGCACATGAATTGTTCGCATTCAGGCTTAACGTAATGATCAAGCTCTGTCTCTCCTGAGCGTCAACAGATAGATTAGTGGACCCACTATGGGAATAATGCCTGCCGCGGCCCAAGCTGGTGAACGTCGACTGCCTTTGGCATCCCTGTATATCGCAATCACGGAAAGCAAGGTCAACAGCACAAAATCAATCGTCATGATATGTACAAAGGAAGATTGTTTGAACGCGTCCATATATACATCCGGATGACCTTGCATCACGGCATAAAATGTTGTCCCCAGCATTAACAGCAGTAGAACTACATGCGTCAGTTTGTGAGCCGCTACCCTTGCAATTCCCGATTCCCGCTGACGACCAAAATGCAAGCTTGTATAACCCGAAGCTCTATTTGCGGATGATGACCAGACATAGTAGGGAAGCAGCGCAAAAGCACCTAGTCCAAAAGAAAGCAAAACAAAAGGCCAAGCCGGTACACGTGCACCTCGTTCTTTCACAGATGTTCTTAACAGCATACAGGCATAAACTGCCGGGAAAATACCTAACCACGAAAACACAGTAAGTAACCAAGGCTCTTTGCTTTGCATGGTGATTAGTTCTTTGAATATCGGATCACTTCCAGGTGATTGCCCCGGTGCCAACAACAATGCATAGGCAATAAAAGCGATCCAGATCAGACCCAATATCCATCTCATGTCTGCACCTCCTCTTACTTTCATCCCCTACAGCTATGGGATTGAATCAATAGTTGCAGAATTTGGCGTCTCCTGCGCTTTCCCGAGAAATAATGACTGCTATTCCCTACAACTTCTTGAATTGCTGATGACCATTATCAGTATAGCCTGCTACCTTGGCGGTCTGTCCATGAGATTTCTTACATACGTGTCCATGTCATCGGATCATATAAAAAATGTCTATCGACATAATTTCTGAAGGCAGACCGCGTTTAGCTGAAATTTTGCTTGTAAGCATCGAATCGTTCAAGCTTCGCTAAACACGTATACATTCCATGATCATCAAAAAGGCATAAGCCAGTATTCTTACTGGCTATGCCTCATTGTCATTCTTGAGTTTAGATCATTCCTCTGTGGATTTCACATGTTCCGCAATGAGTTTCTGCTTCATATTCCATGCCGCAGGGCTGATGTTCACACGGTAGATCTCCGGGTTAAGCTTACGTTGGTATTCAGGCCAGAACAGGTTCATCTGCTCCCGATGGTACGCCCGAATCTCATCCAGATTAGGCAGCTCATACACTTTGCGCCCGTTCACAAAGATCGGCTCCAGCATATTTACCGCTTCGTAGCGGGTAACGGTCTTTTTCAGGTAAGGGTGTAGCGGGTTGAACAGCTTGAGAGGTCCGCCCTGTAGCGGCTGCTCTTCATCGGGATAGCAGATATAATCTGCAATCGCTTTTCCATGTTTCGGATCAATAATCCGGAACACTTCCTTTTTACCAGGAGTGGACACCTTTTCGGGATTGGCAGATATTTTGATCGTAGGCAGCATAGCACCGTCCACTTCACGCTCCACCAATTTGTATACGCCACCCAAAGATGGCTGGTCAGAAGCCGTAATCAACTGTGTACCGACACCCCATGTATCAATCCGTGCTCCCTGAGCCTTCAGGTTGAAAATCGTATTTTCATCCAAATCATTGGATGCTACAATTTTCACATAATCCAGACCAGCCTCATCCAGCATCTGACGTGCCTGAATGGACAAGTACGCGAGGTCACCACTGTCCAGACGAATCGCATTCATCTTTTTACCTTGGCTCTCCAACTTCTTGGCTGTCTTAATGGCATGAGGTACACCACTGTTCAACGTGTCAAAGGTATCGACCAACAGTGTAACCTGATCAGGCAACACTTTGGCATACACGTCAAACGCCTCCTGTTCACTCATAAAGCTCTGTACCCAGGAATGGGCATGTGTGCCTGCTGTTGGGATTCCGAAGCGCTCACCAGCCAGCATGTTGGACGTTGCATGGAAGCCTGCTACATACGAGGCACGTGCGCCCCAGATGGCAGCATCGGCTTCCTGTGCACGCCGTGTACCGAATTCGAGCAACGTATCCTGTTGGGCTACCTGTTTGATCCGCGAAGCCTTGGTTGCAATCAACGTCTGATAATTCATGAAGTTAAGTATCGCCGTCTCCACCAATTGTGTCTCCATGATGGAGCCTTCTACCCGAATGAGCGGTTCGTCAGGGAAAACAATGGCCCCCTCTTTCATGGAATGAATCGTCCCCTGAAATGAAAACTGGAGCAATTCTTCCAGAAAGACCGGATCGTAATTTTCCTCTTGTTTGGATAAAAATTTGATGTCGTCCATCGTAAACCGAAGCTGGCTGATATAGTTCACAATCCGTTCCAATCCGGCAAATACCGCATATCCGTTACCAAAAGGAAGCTTACGGAAATAGGCCTCAAATACCGCCTTCCGCTTTTGCGTACCATTCACCCAATGGGCGTACATCATATTGATCTGATATTTATCCGTATGTAAAGCCAGGCTAGTTGTCTGCATTTGTCTCATCCTCTCTGACTTCCGCTCGCGCCCACAGATTAAGTCTGTGGACGCGGGTTAACATATGGAGACTTATTCTTCATGATTCTGTTCATCCGTATTAAACAAACAAGTCTCCCGCAAAAAAACACTATACACCATTCACCACATTCATCCGGTTCCTAACAGGAGGTCAGGCAAACAGGATTTTCGATTAGATCAAGCAAGGACGGTCTCACTCGCCTTAACTACCGAAGCACCCAGGCTGGAACGAAAATGTCCAAGCGCCCACTCATGTCCTGCCGGATTGAAACTGGCAACGGCATCTTCATATACCGTAATATGAAAACCTTTATTGTAAGCATCCACAGCGGTATGCAATATGCAAATATCCGTGCATACCCCAATGAGTGCTATATCCGTAATGCCACGTGCACGCAGTCTGAGTTCCAGATCGGTCCCACAGAATGCACTATATCTCGTTTTATCCATCCACTGAATATCGGTTTTCCGTTCTTCCATCACTCGGGCAAGACGACCATATAACTGTCTTCCCTCCGTATTTCTGATGTTATGAGGTGGAAAAAGTACAGTCTCCGGATGATACGGATCATTTTCCTCGTGCAGATCCACGGCCATGATTACTTCATGTTTGTTCTTACAATAGGCCTCGGTTACAGCTGCAATCGTCTCTTCGATCTCTACTGCCGGCTGACCTACAGGTAAAGAACCTGTCACAAAATCCTGCGTAAAATCAATCACAATCAGTGCTTTCATCGTCAACACTCCTTTAGTCCAGAAATGGTTGATCCTGATTCAATCCGATTGACACATCTACACTTTATTACGTATAGATGGACAGGCGTGGTACGAGTTCTGTAAAACGATATAGCTGCGCCGGACGCTGCGAGTACTGGTTGGAACTCACCAAGTTCCCCTCTTCATCCCTTACTTCTTCCACAATGCCTTTGCGACTGCGGGTAGACGTAATCTTGCGAATGAAGTTTGGTTCTTCAAAATCCGGTACAACACTTTGAATAACCTGATATAATTCACTTAATGTAAAATCACGTGGCAGAAACTGACGAGCGATCGTTGTTTCCAGCATCTGCTGTTGAATACGCCGATAAGCATCTTCGATAATGGTTCTGTGATCAAAGGCCAGTTCCAGTTCTTGCAACGCCTCTTGAATGGTGAACAGTCCAACATCCTCAGCATCATCTGCTGCTTGTCGTTGATCCAGCATCCATTCTTCCACAAGCGCGAAAAATGCATGAGAGATAATCCAGCCCCTCGGGTCACGACCCGGCTGACTGTATACATTCAAGTACTCCAGATGTCCACCGTCAACCCCTGTCTCTTCCATCAGCTCACGCTTTGCTGCACCGTAGATGGATTCATTCTCCTGACAAAAACCACCGGGTAATGCCCAACTGCCTGCAAAAGGCCAGCCTTTGCGCTTGATCAGCATCACTTTCAATTCCCGAATGGGAAGTGTCTTCGTCACCGTCTTGCGCTCCCGCTTGGTCAAAGTGAACATAACAATATCCGCAGGAACACCATCGGGTGTACGATATTTTTTGGAACTATAGGCACGTGCTGCTTGTTCGTCACTCTCTGCATTGAAGTGTTCGTAGTTTTCGTTCATGGGCACCACCGACTATTTTCATTTTGATAATTTCATTATGACATAATAATATCTTTTGTCAACTCCGGGATTCATGCTTACGTTCTCGGACGTGCTATGCGGAATGTCGCCGTAGCCATGCATCCCAACGTGCCTGATGTATCACGAACCTCCGATTGCGTCGTAACACTTCGTCCAGCCTGATGTAATACTGTAGCCGTCACCGTTAATTCCCCTTGTTTCATCGGTGCCAGAAAATGTACATTCAGATTCGTTGTCACACAGCCATCTACTTCCATTGCTGCTGTTGCGACCATCCCCATCGCCTGGTCCATCAGTGAAGTCAATACACCCCCATGAATAATCCCCATGGAGTTGGTATGATGTTCACCTGCTGTCAACGCGATCTGTACTTCTTTGCCATCTCCTTTAATATATCGACATCCGAGAAATCCCCAGAATCGTCCGTCTCCGTCTTCAACCATTTTGTCCAAAATGCTCATTATTCATTTCTCCTTTATTCACTGTACGTATCATGCTCTCTTGATGTCAGATTCCTTTATCATTCAAAATCAGCGCGCCACACAAAATAACCCCACAGCGTGGAGCTTTGCTTGGAATGATATTCCGAGTACTTGGCGATAGCCACTTCACGTTAAGAATTATGCAATGTAAGAAAAGCTTCTGATCGAAGCCTTATCGATGATGCCACATTCATGGTTTAGCAGTTGCTTTTCTTGCGATTATCGAATCCTTCAGCTCCGCTGAACACTTATAATTTTATAATCGTCAAAAAAGGCGCGGACAGCGTCCGCACCCTTCCGTCATTTAACCGCAACTGGTCGGAGGTGAATCCGTTCCAGCCTCCACGTTTACTTTTTCGGAAACCGTATCCCGGATTACAGAGATCACTAACTGAAGCAAGTAGTTGATGTCGCTCTGGCTCTGCTGGAATTCCGTAACCAATGGAATACTGTCCAGTTCGCTTTGCAGATCTTCAATCTCCTGTTCAATTTTGTTGACCATCTCCACATTTTTGAAGCTTTCAAAAGCAACGATTTCTTTTTGTTTCTTCTTGATCGTTGCAATCAACTGCTGGATGCGCTCATGATCACGAATTTTGGTTTCAGCCTGTTGGAACTGTCTAACTTCCTCACTCGTTCCGAGCATATCAGCCAATTCTTTGGCTTTTCCCATAATGTCGTCGCGTATGACCAGATTGCGCGTATCGTAGGTAGGCATTCCGTAATGGTTGTACTGCACTTCTTCCTGCGCCACTGAAATCGCTCCATTCTATGAGATGATATAAGATGAATAATGGATGTTGCACTAAGCTAAGTTGACTGCTGAGTGACCGCTGCGGTGTCGGATCGTTCTTTTGATCGCTGTTGTCTCCAAATTTTTTCGATTGAACATATTCAAGGTTAAAATTCGGAGACAAAGGCGCACGCTTCGCTTCTACAGAATCGATTCCGTCACCTTCGCTACGCTCGGCCGTAACCCGCTAAGTGCAAAAAATGATTCATCTTATTAGTGTGTGTATTACTGATTGGCAGCTACCGGCTCAGAGAGCAGGTTGCCCCGAATATAAAAAGTCATCGGATCGGTGATTTCCACTTGTACGAAAGTACCGATCAACTCTTTGGGTCCTTCAAAATGCACCAGCTTGTTGCTGCGCGTACGTCCTGCCAGAACTTCGGAATTTCGTTTGCTCTCGCCTTCAACGAGCACTTCAACGACTTTGCCGCGTTGCTCTTGATTGCTCCGGTGGCTATATTCGTTGATCGTTTCGTTCAAGCGCTTCAAACGTTCCTTCTTCACTTCCATCGGTACGTTGTCTTCCATCACCGCAGCCGGTGTACCTTCACGCGGGGAATAAATAAAGGTATAGGCAAAATCATACCCTACTTCACGGACAAGGGAAAGTGTATCTTCAAACTGTTCTTCCGTTTCCCCCGGAAAACCAACAATAATATCCGTTGTCAACACGACATCCGGGATGGCCTTTTTAATTTTGTCAGCCAGGTTCAGATAGTGTTCCCGGCTATACTTGCGGCTCATACGTTTGAGTACTTCCGAACTGCCAGATTGCACAGGAAGATGAATGTGCTCTACCAGATTTCCGCCTTTGGCCAGCACTTCAATCAATCGATCATCAAAGTCACGTGGGTGACTGGTTGTAAATCGTACTCGCGGAATATCAATTTGGCGAATGTCATCCATCAGGTCACCAAAGCTGTAGTTCAGGTCGGTGAAGTCCTTGCCGTACGCATTGACATTTTGACCAAGCAAAGTGATCTCCTTAAAGCCTTGCCGTGCCAAATCCCTAACTTCGGCAATGACATCTTCCGGACGACGGCTGCGTTCTTTGCCCCGCGTAAACGGAACGATGCAATATGTACAGAACTTGTCGCAGCCATACATAATGTTCACCCAGCCGCGCATACCCTCACGTTTCTTCGGCAGGTTCTCAATAATGTCGCCTTCCTTGGACCATACCTCAACAACCATTTCTTTGCTGAACAGTGCTTCCTGGATCAAATGTGGCAGACGATGCACATTATGTGTTCCGAAGATCATATCCACAAAACCATGCTTCTGCATGATTCGATTGACAACGCCTTCTTCTTGGGACATACACCCGCATACGCCAAGTAACAAACCCGGACGTTCGAGTTTTAGCGTTTTCAGGTGACCCAGCTCACCAAATACTTTATCTTCCGCATTTTCTCGTATGGCACATGTATTGAGCAGAATAATATCAGACTCTTTGCGATCCTCTGTAGCCTGATATCCCATTGATTCAAGGAGTCCTTTGATGGTCTCTGAGTCATGCTCGTTCATCTGACATCCATACGTATATACAATATAATGTTTGCCTTTCCCTATGTTTTTCAGTTCATCGGGAACGGCATTTTCGTAAAGCACCTGGACGTCTTCCTTGCCCCGCTGTTTCTCCTGACGATGATTGGGTTCCGACTTGATGTTAATCTCACGGCCCCGGATTCTTATCTTTTTGCTGAATTCATCTTGCGAAATTACTTTGGCGTCGGAAAAATCAAAATATTGGGAGTAATCCTTTTTTGAGTCTTTAGCCATTTCCTTCGGTCACTCCTTACAGCCTCTATTAATAAAAAATCGTTCATTCATCCCTGTTCCACGTGAATTTCTTGCCGGGAACATTAAAAGAGCATTACAGCAAATTATAGCATGAATTGGGCTGTAGTTCCACATTCAAACCGCATGTCCCTTCGTCTAATCCGAAACATGCCATGCTCAGAAGAACCCTCAGAAAACACACAAAAACCTGAGCCTTGCCAGCAGGGCTGGAATTAATCGGCCCTGGTTGGCTGTGCTCAGGTTTATACGTTATTCAGACCGCCTAAATTGGCTGCTGAAGAAGCTATTACATAATCTTAATCGATGATCTCAGCAGTGTCGCCATTACGAGCGCCAGCAGCGTTAGCTTCATCTGTATCAATATGCATGTCCAGTGCGAAAGAATCGGATACACGAGCCAGTACATTTTCCAGTACCAGACCACGATCTCCACCGAGGCGAACTTTCAGCAATTGTTTGTCTTCAATACCCCATTTAGCAGCATCAGAAGTATGGAAGTGGATGTGACGAGCAGCAACGATAACACCTTTATCAATTGTAACTTCGCCAGCAGGGCCTTTAATCGTAATTCCCGGTGTACCTTCAATGCTTCCAGATTCACGTACAGGTGCTTTAACACCAATCGCAAATGAATCCGTCATGGAGATCTCCAGTTGCGTTTCAGGACGAACAGGTCCAAGGATACGCACTTTATCAAACTGTCCTTTCGAACCAATGACCGCTACAGTTTCGTTAGCAGCGTATTGGCCAGGCTGGGACAGAGGTTTAAATTCAGTCAGTTCATAACCTTTGCCAAACAAAATTTCAACGTGCTCTTGGGATACATGAATGTGACGGGCAGATACGCCCACAGGTACTGTTTTGCTCATTGTAAATTTCACTCCTTGTTTATCTATGGCCTGTACTCAGGCTCTTAACAATCCAATGGTATTATACCCCTTTTTGGAGTGAAATGAAAACGAACTGGTGAAAATTCATGAAATACACTTATTTCACCATCATTCCACTCCTTAATTTGGAAAGTAAACTTTAATTCAGTATATTTGGCCCCATGTGTATTTCACTATATCACGGAGCCTTCTTTATCTTCGAATTACTCTCTGGCAAGTGTTCCCCTAGATAACTCATTGCATTCCCCCACAACCAGCCCCGTACTAATTGTTCATCATAATGCTTGAGCAAGATCTCCGTCAGTCTCGGGTAATGTCCAGAGTGTTCAAGCCTCTGGATATACGTTGAAATCCCATCAAAATCAGATCCCATCATCAGGTGGTGCTGCCCGCCCAAAGAGCAGATCTGCTCGATATGAGGTAGCAGGTTTTCTATAAGCACTTCCCCCTCCTGTTTAACAAACCAGGGTACAAACGTCAGTCCAATCCGCCCTTCCCGGGCAATGATGGCCTGAATCTGGTCATCTTTCAGATTACGCACATGAGGACATACGCTATAGCTGTTCGAGTGGGAGGCGATAATAGGACGCTTGCTCAAGTCAGCCAGTTCCCAGAAACCTTTTTCCGTCAAATGTGACACATCTAACAGCATTCCGATTTCATTACACTGGCGCACCAGTTCTTTCCCCTTCTCGGTCAGACCTGCTCCACGCTTCTCCATGACTCCGTCCGCTGCCCAATTGGCATAATTCCACGTTAGTCCAATGATTCGAACGCCCATCTGATAACACAACTCCAGATAGAACAGGTTGCCCTCCAGACCATCCACACCCTCCAATGTGATTAAACCCCATGGCCCCTCTTTTTGCCCCACCTGAGCCACCTGGTCACGCCACAACAACGTCTGTGTGCCCTCGGCCCGCTCCTGACTTCTCTCGACACGTCCACGATAAATCTCCAACTGCCCCATCACATGTTCAAACTTACCTCTGCCAAGTACTTCGGGTAGATAGATGGCGAACGCCTGCAACCCTACCTTCCCTTCTTTCAAGCGTTGCAAATTCACATCCAGTTCTGGAGCATCTTCAAAAGAAAGAGCAGGCTGCATCAAAATTTTGCTCAATGCATCACAGTGAAAATCAGCTACACGCCAATCCGACTTGGACATGGGTAACCCTCCTCCAAATTTTATTACAAAAAAACGCAAAAAAACCTGTCTACATCGTAAACAGGTTCAATGCATGCTACATGTATTATCGGGGCTCCACAATCAGCTTAATGGCCGTTCGGTCCTCGCCGTCGATCACAATGTCTGTAAAAGCTGGAATACAAATCAGGTCAACTCCGCTTGGTGCTACAAATCCCCGGGCTATCGCTACCGCTTTGATGGCTTGGTTCAGTGCTCCCGCTCCAATTGCCTGCAGTTCAGCATTTCCACGTTCACGAAGAACCCCTGCAAGAGCGCCGGCTACAGAATTAGGATTGGACTTTGCTGAAACTTTTAATACATCCATGGTAAGTACCTCCCTGGGAATGTTGAAAGTTTGTTTCCACTTACTAGATGTTATTCGCGGGAGGCAAAAAAATTCCTTCTTTTTAGACGGGTTTCCCTGCAAAATGGGACAATACCCCTATTCCATGCGCCACTCGTCCTCCATCAGACGAATTTTTTCGATGCGTGTTGCCGCACCTGTAGCTTCATCAATTTCAACAAACACACCATGGAAATGCCATTTGCCATCATCCACAACGAAACGCACCGGTAGCTGGGTGTAGAACTTACGAAGCACAGCCTCACGCTCCATACCCAATATGCCGTCACGCGGCCCTACCATGCCCGCATCCGTCAAGTAAGCCGTTCCTCCAGGCAAAATACGATCATCGTTACTCTGTACATGCGTATGTGTACCTACAACGAGCGACGCACGTCCATCCAGATGCCATCCCATGGCAATCTTCTCCGACGTTGCTTCAGCATGCATATCGACCAGAATACATTTATAGTCTTGGCGCAGTTCATCTACAATTTCATCAGCTACACGGAATGGACAATCCAGAGCAGGCAGGAACGTTCTTCCTTGCAAATTGACAATTGCCAGTTCTTTTCCTTCGCCTTTGACAACCGTGTACCCTCGACCGGGTGTGCCTGGTGGAAAGTTCGCTGGACGAATCATGCGCGGTTCATCATCTATAAAATCAAAAATATCCTTATTGTCCCAAGTATGATTACCAAGTGTAATACCATGTACGCCCCAGTTGAAAAATTCATTCGCGATCGCACCGGTAATGCCGCGACCTGCTGCCGCATTTTCACCATTCACAATCACCACGTGTGGCTTATACTTCGATTTCAGGTACGGTAGATTTTCCTTTAACGCCTTACGTCCCACGTTGCCTACAATGTCACCAATAAACAAAACTTTCACTGATTACTGCCTCCTCAATTCCTGCAAAGTTCTCTTTTTCAAATGTTGAACCTTTGCAGGACTCTATCTCTTGTTCCATGATGTGTATTTATACAAAAGCCTTTGATCGAATATGGAATTCAGTCGAATAAGCTTAGCCTCTTTTTGAACATACACTTTAAGAGGCTATCAAAAGGAAAAGTGGCCACTACTGCGGCCACTTTTCCGTATTGCTCTATTTTGCGTATTCAACCGCACGGGTTTCCCGGATGACGGTGACTTTGATGTGACCCGGATAGTCGAGTTCATTCTCAATCATCTTCGTGATGTCACGGGCGAGGCGGAAGGCTTCAGCATCATCGATCTTCTCAGGCTGAACCATAACACGAACTTCGCGTCCGGCCTGAATGGCATACGATTTCTCGACACCTTCGAAAGATTCTGAAATCTCTTCCAGCTTCTCCAGTCGTTTGATATACGTTTCCAGTGTTTCGCGGCGTGCGCCTGGTCTTGCTGCGGAGAGTGCATCTGCTGCACCAACCAACATGGCAATGACCGAAGTCGCTTCGCAATCTCCGTGATGGGACGCGATACTGTTGATTACAACCGGATGTTCTTTGTATTTCTTCGCCAGTTCCACGCCAATTTCGACGTGTGATCCTTCCACTTCGTGATCCAGCGCTTTACCGATGTCATGCAATAGACCTGCACGTCTTGCCAGAGTTACGTCTTCTCCGAGTTCGCCAGCCATCAGTCCAGCCAGATAAGCGACTTCCATCGAATGTTTCAAGACGTTCTGACCGTAACTTGTACGGAACTTCAACCGGCCCAAAATTTTGATCAGATCCGGATGCAGACCATGCACGCCCACTTCAAAGGTAGCTTGCTCACCGTATTCACGGATGCGCTCATCCACTTCTTTGCGGGATTTCTCAACCATCTCTTCAATCCGTGCCGGGTGAATACGTCCATCTGCCACCAGTTTCTCCAGGGCAGTACGGGCGATCTCACGGCGAATCGGGTCAAAGCCCGACAGAATAACAGCTTCTGGCGTATCATCGATAATGAGGTCAATCCCTGTAAGGGTTTCAAGCGCACGGATGTTACGTCCTTCACGACCGATAATCCGGCCTTTCATTTCTTCATTTGGCAGGGTAACAACAGATACCGTTGTTTCCGCTACGTGGTCAGCCGCACAACGTTGGATGGCGAGTGTAATAATCTCGCGGGACTTTTTGTCCGCTTCTTCCTTCGCTTGTTGTTCAATGTCCTTGATCATTTGAGCCGTCTCATGACGAACTTCCTGTTCTACGTTGGACAGTATGATACTGCGTGCGTCTTCCATGGTGAGGTTGGATATACGTTCCAACTCCGTCACCTGGTTTTTGTAGATCATTTCGATCTGCTGCTGTGTCTCATCAATTCGTTTCTCTTTGTTAGCCACTTGCTCTTCTTTACGTTCGAGTGATTCCAATTTTTTATCCAGCGACTCTTCTTTTTGCAACAATCGTCTTTCTTGTCGTTGAATTTCGTTCCGACGTTCACGAGTGTCTTTTTCAGCTTCAGCACGAATGCGATGGATTTCATCCTTCGCTTCCAGCACCGTTTCTTTCTTCAGTGCTTCTGCCTCTTTCTTCGCGTTCTCCACGATTTGTACGGCAGCTTGTTCCGCACTAGAGATTTTAGCCTCTGCAAGAGATTTGCGAATAAAATATCCTACTCCGAACCCAATGATTAGCGCGGCCACAACGAGAGCGATCGTGATTGCAGGATTCATACTGTTCACCTCCTCGTTGGTTCCTCCAAGGCATTCCTTGGGTTAATTTGCAGTTTTCAAACCTTACATATGTTTGGGAATAACGAATACTCACGGCGATCCCCCGCCGATTTTCATTTCACATGTACATGTTTCCACGTACTATTCACTGTTTCCAGCGAACCCATAATTAAGAATGGTATAAATCTTAAGAAACCGAAACCGCTTTTTTGGAAGGAAAAAGGGTTGTCCATTTCTTACAGACTCATGTCCATTTTAGTATTTGACGAAAGAAATTGTCAAGAGAATGCAGTATAGAGACTCCAGTCTGCTAATCCCATAACAACGCTTCGTCCTCTTCAGAGTCCATAGCCTCATCTTCTTCAATTAAACAATTCACGACGCGGCGCACCATATCCATTGAAAAACCACGTCTCATCAAGAAGGGAAGCGTTTTATTTTTCTTCTCTTTGACGTCCCCTTTGACCTGATTCCATTTTTTGCGTCCGGCACTCAAAGCAGTCTCAAATTCTGCATCCGTACTGACACTTTCCAGTACTTCAGCAATGAGATCATTGGCAATGCCCTTTTGACGCAGCTCTTGCCTTATCCACAGTTTTCCCTTCCGCTTGCCCTCCATACGCTGTCTTGTCCATTCCTTTGCAAATAGGTCGTCATCCACCAGCTTCTCCCGCTCAAGTCGATCCAGCGTCTCTTCAATTAGAGGTGCAGCAAACTCCTTCTGACGAAGTTTCTGACTTAATTCATGGCGCGTACGCGGCTTATGCTCCAAAAAGCGCAGAGACTGTGCATACGTCCGCTGTCGCTCGTCAGCTACAATGATTTCTTCCAGATCCTTCTTCATAAAGGTATTGCCTTGAGTCATCCTGTATTTAATCATCACATCTTCAAGTACCGTAATGGAGTGGATGCCAAAATTGATTCGATAACGAGCTTGCCTGTGCTTCGTTCGTTCTACACGTGTAATAACAAGTTCTTCGTTGTCCGGAAATTGGGATAGGCCATCCTGTTCTGCTTCTTCATATAAATCCTCGTCATGTTGATCCATTCAGGTCTCCCCTTTCACATCATTTTCATTCTGACTACGCCATGCACATCTTCACATAAGACAGAGAACACTAATAATACAAAAGGCCGGGAAGTCAGCCCGGCCTTTATCTCCACAGTTATCTCTGGCAGTCAGCGTGCCAACAGCCCCTGTCCATTGGGACAGGGGCTGTTGGACACCGAGAGCACTCCCACCATAATTCCTTATCCAAATCGAGCTAACCTCAATCAGGCAAGTTTACGGAGTCCAGAGGGCAACGCCCCCCGGCCCCTCCCCATAAGGGGAGGGTTTTGGGACGATTACTCGTTGATTTCAAACAATTCTTGTTCTTCTTCTGCTTCTTTTTGTTGCTCTTCACTAGTTGGCGCAGGAACTGCGGTAGTCAAGTTACTAGCTACCCGAATTTTTTGCTCAATGATTTCAGCAATATCTTTATGCTCTTTCATGAACTGCTTCGCGTTCTCACGGCCTTGTCCTAAACGCTCACCTTCGTAAGAGTACCAAGCACCACTTTTATTAACGATGTCCAGCTCAGTACCAATATCAATGATACTGCCTTCTCTCGAAATACCCTCGCCATACATGATATCCACTTCCGCTTGTTTAAACGGAGGTGCCACTTTGTTTTTCACGACTTTAATACGAGTACGGTTACCAATCATGTCATTACCTGATTTGATGCTCTCAATACGACGCACATCCAGACGTACAGTAGAATAGAACTTCAGAGCACGACCACCAGGTGTTGTTTCCGGGTTACCAAACATCACGCCGACTTTCTCACGAAGCTGGTTAATGAAGATTGCAATTGTTTTGGATTTGCTAATTGCACCAGACAATTTACGCAGCGCCTGAGACATCAAACGTGCTTGCAAACCAACGTGTGAATCACCCATTTCGCCTTCAATCTCTGCTTTTGGAACCAATGCAGCTACAGAGTCAATAACGACGATATCTACTGCACCACTGCGTACAAGAGCTTCTGCAATTTCCAGCCCTTGCTCACCCGTATCTGGCTGAGATAAAAGCAATTCGTCAATGTTAACGCCCAATTTGCTTGCATATTGAGGATCAAGAGCATGCTCGGCATCGATAAATGCTGCTTGTCCACCAACACGTTGTACTTCAGCAATCGCATGCAATGCGACAGTTGTTTTACCTGAAGATTCAGGTCCATATATTTCAACAATACGGCCTTTAGGCAAGCCGCCTGTTCCTAATGCAATATCCAAAGCCAAGGAACCGCTGGGAATAATTTCCACATTCATATGAGTGGACTCACCCAGTTTCATGATGGATCCTTTACCAAATTGCTTCTCTATTTGACGGAGCGCCATATCAAGCGCGGCACGACGGTCTGACAATAAGCTCACACCCTTTACTGTTTATAAGATAATGATACCTTGTTTTAACACGTTTGCCAAGCTTTTTTTCGAACATACATTCGTTTTTTTTGTAAAGGCCGAGGCGCCTCTTCCTCAAAGAAACTTTCCATTAAACAGAAAAAAGAACCGTAAACAAGGCTGTAAAGCCTAATTCTACGGTTCTTCCGTCTTCATTAATTATACCTGCTTGGAGTTCCAAATGCAATCGAAGCAATTAACTAATCAATCCATTGCCACAAGTTTTTGCCATAGACGATAGAGAATTGCTTTGGCTGAACGAATACGAACCGTCTCGCGATTACCATTAATACGCAGCTCATGGATTTCCGTCTCTTTTCCACGTTCAGCAAGAGCGATGAAGACAAGTCCAGGCGGTTTGCGTTCCGAATACCCCGGTCCAGCTACACCGGTTACAGCCAGGCCAAAATCAGCATCGCCAATCATACGGATCTGCTCAGCAAGCACTTTTGCAACCTCCGGACTTACCGCCCCAGGCGCATCTTCACCTTCCAGATAATCATGAGGCACATTCAGCAACTTTTCTTTGATTTCATTGGAGTAACATACGATTCCACCTTTGAGCATTGAGGCACTTCCGGGTACAGAAGTCAGACTTTGCATGACAAGCCCTCCTGTACAGCTCTCAGCCGCGCTAAGTGTTAGCCCCATGTCAGACATCATGGTTACAATCGTATACTCTATAGGCACATCCTCGTTGGCGTAGAGATGTTCTGTCAAACGCTCCCGAATCTGAACCTCCATCGCATCCAGCTTCAGCTTCGCCTCTCCCTCACTCGCAGCCTTGGTGGAGACACGTACCGTAACTTCACCTTCGCTCGCGTAAGGAGCAATCGTAGGGTCTGTCTGTGCGTCAATTAGATCCAGCAGTCGATCCTCTAGAGCAGATTCACCAATGCCTGCGAATTTGAGCATTCGGGAATAGATCGGCATCTCTTCTGTGAGTACATGCTGGAACAGCCAAGGCTTGACTTCCTGTTCAAACATTGGAATTAGCTCTTTAGGAGGTCCAGGCATCACAACATAATACTTATCATTATCAGAGATCGCATTTCCCGCCGCAAGGCCCGTTTCATTAGCCAGAGGTGTGCCACCATCAATAACAATCGCCTGACGTCGGTTATTCTCTGTCATGTCCACATTACGATCTCTGAAAAAGCTCTCAATTTTGTCCATAGCCATTCGATCTGTATGCAGTTTTCGGTTAAGCACAGCTGCAAGAGCATCCTTGGTCAGATCATCTTGGGTAGG
This sequence comes from Priestia sp. FSL H7-0729, assembly GCF_038005685.1. Taxonomy (NCBI): domain Bacteria; kingdom Bacillati; phylum Bacillota; class Bacilli; order Caryophanales; family Bacillaceae; genus Priestia; species Priestia sp. FSL H7-0729. The sequence continues at coordinate 95,881 of NZ_JBBOTQ010000013.1, read as the reverse complement.
TCCGATGCCACCGGAAAATAAAATAACGTCTGCACGGCCCTGCGCAATGCGAATAGCTTCACTCAGTCGATTCAGGTTATCCCCAACCACCGTTTGGAAATATACATCGATCCCCATCGCAGCCAATTCACGGGATAGGTATCTGGCATTGGTATTGACGATTTGTCCAAGCAGTAGCTCTGTGCCAACTGCAATAATTTCTGCCTTCATTGAGCATCCTCCTGTACATGTGGTGAGTGATCAAAGGGCAATAGGATAATTTCCTATTGCCCTTGACCCAATGCTTCCTTCATAATTACCCATTTGTAGAACCAACTATTATGCTTTTGTTAAATGAAGCAGGTTTTTGTTTTTGATAAAATAATCGATACCCGACCAGATGGTAATAAGCGCTGCTGCCCATACGGCGATGATATCGACGTGAATACCCGTGTATGAAAACGGGAAATTGTTCAGCAGTAACAGCACAATCGCCACAATCTGAACTACCGTCTTCAGCTTGCCCCAAGCACTGGCGGCAACAACCGAACCATCCAGCAATGCAATTTGGCGCAAGCCGGTAACTGCAAATTCACGACTAATGATAACAACTGCAATCCAGGAATCCAGTTTGCCCATCTCCACAAGCGAGATCAAAACTGCAGTAACCAATAGCTTGTCTGCGAGTGGATCGAGCAGTTTTCCCAGATTGGTAACCATGTTATTTTTCCGCGCAAGGTATCCGTCGATTCCATCTGTGCTTGCGGCGATGATAAAAATAACAGCAGCAATCAGTTGATTATACGGAAGCGAAAAGCTTCCAAGCTGCAACGGCTCTGGATAAAATGGAAAATCCACGAGCAGGAACACCATCAAAAAAGGGATTAAGCAAATTCGTGCAAGCGTAATCCGGTTGGGTAAATTCACAAGACGCCCTCCCTCATATCCTCCATTACTCCAAACAATCATCATAATCCCGTTATCATCATCCGGAACATGAAATGTACAGTTTCAATGTCAATCCGTATTAACATGATCCCACTATGTAGAAACGCAAAAAATAAAGTCAACCGCTCAAAAGCAAAACCGCTTTAAACGTTCCGGTGACTTCCAGAAGATGTACTGCTTTTCACAAAGTCAGCAAACGATGAGGACTGGACTTGATGCATGACTGCCAGCAATGCACACTTAGTATAATATACGCCTAATACCATGTCAAAAAACACTTCTGCTATAAGAAGGTCTTATTACTTGAAATTTGTATATTGTAAATCCAGAGGCAGGTTGGCACCATTTAACAGCTGCATGACTGCTTGCAAATCATTTTTACTCTTACCCGTTACCCGTAGCTGGTCTCCCTGAATCTGACTCTTCACTTTCATCTTGGAATCACGAATCAGTATATTGATTTTTTTGGCGATGTCCTGATCAATCCCCTGTTTAAAATTCAAACGCTGGCGGACAGTACCAGAAGATGCCGGCTCTACCTTTGCGTAATCAATGTTTTTCAATGGTAGACCACGCTTCGCCATTTTGGATTGAAGTACGTCAATGACAGCCTTAAGTTTGGTCTCATCATCAGATACGATCGTTAACGCATCCTTATCCAGTTTCAGACTGCTCTTGCTGCCCTTGAAGTCATAACGAGTGCCAATTTCCTTCTCGGTTTGTGTAACGGCATTTGTCAGTTCCTGCAAGTCCATTTTGGACACGATATCAAATGAATTTTCTGAACTCAAAACAGTCACCCTTTCAGTTAATCATATGTTCTGTAACATTATAGAGGATACCTCAAGCAAAAGTCTAATTTCAAGCTAGTTTACACAAAGAAAAAAGCATTTTTGGCTTCCACTTGAGATGGCTGCCAAAAATGCTTGCTGGTCCAGCTTCCAACTAATAGCGGCTGCGGTTGGGCTGTCTGAACATATCGAGCACACCCAAAAGCACATGTGCAAGTCCAAAACCCAATATTCCGTAACCCCAAGCACTTGGAGTCAGGTAATAACCCAGGAGGCTGACAATGATCCCTAAACCCGTTACGATCCAGCTGACTGTCACAGCCATCCACCTCACTTCACCAAAAGTTAACTGCAAGTTAAGACACGATTATTGTCTCCTGTAGTTGACCCGGTTATTCGCTACCTGTGGTGCCTCCTGTACCGTCCGTTGATCCATTTTCAACACCTGTGGAGGAAGTAGTGCTACTACTGTCTTCACCAAGCTTCAAACGGATCCGATTGGTTGCCTTGCCATCTGTTACAACTTGCCCGCCAACCTCAATCGTGGTCGCTGCAGCGTAACCGGACTTAATATACATGCCTGCACTATCCAGCTCAAAGGTATAGCTGTCGCCTTCGGCTGTATTACCATACTCCAACTTCTCTCCGCTGGAGTTCTCGCCCTTATACACTTCCAGCCAGCTATTTCCTGAGGCTTTGATCGTAACCGTTACAGGTTTCCCAGCACTTCCGTTAACTTTAAAGTTCGTAATATTGCCTGATTTTCCATCTTCTGCAACCGTTACAGCAGACGGCGAATTGTCTGTCGGTTCCTGATTTTCTCCCGTCTGTCCGTCCGTCTGTCCATCCGTTTGACCATCAGTTTGGCCATCCGTTTGTCCTTCTGTATCTGTACCGCCACCGTTGCCACCAGCGTCGCCTTCACCCGTACCCTCAGCGCCTGAGTCTGTTGCAGGCGGATTAGATGCCTGTCCGTTGTCGACAGATTGATCCGGTTTATCTTCAGGCTTTTGTTGACTGTCTGTAATTTTGACCGAATCAAGACCCTGATTATCTGTTTCATCACCATTGTTATACACCACGTATACATACAACAGAACTACGATCAAAACAGGGAATGTCCACATCAGCGCGACGGACATCCATCGATTACTACGCTCAACCGGACGGCTAGAACGCTTCTGTATAACCGGTTCCATCGTTGCTTCCGCCTCTTCTGCCGGTACGTCTTTTTTGTGTCCCTCCAGCAGCTCATCAGGGTTCAGTCCCACGGTCTCCGCATAGGTTTTAATGAAAGCACGCACATAGAAGCTACCTGGAAGCACTTTATAGTCTCCTGCTTCTATGGCCTCCAGATACCTCTTGCGAATTTTTGTCATTTCCTGTACATCGTCAAGACTCATCCCTTTTTGCAGCCGGGCCTCTCTTAACTGCTGACCCAGTTCAGACATGCTATCTCCTCCTTATGTTTATCTCATCAGTTGTTGCTAATCTATTCCATGATTCCGTACGGAGCCTTACAGTTCGTCGGTGTAGCTTGCCGTAAACGTATCATAAATAATTTCTTCATTTGGAATATTGCGCAATTCAATAATAATGTCAAAATCATTAAAATCATATTCGGATTCCTGCACAAAAATATCCGGATGTTCGATAACCTTGGTGCTAGGCATAGACATAATATCCTGCAACAGGTTGTAATGCCGCTCACTGGAACGAATCGTACTTACAATTCCGTCAATGATGAAAACATTGTTCGGGTTCAATTCGTCTTCGGACATTTGACTTCTTATCGTCTGACGAAGAAGTGTGGAGGAAACAAACGTCCATCGCTTCATCGCACATACGCTGCCCGCAATAATGGACTCCGTTTTACCAACACGAGGCATTCCGCGCAAACCGATAACCTGATTGCCTTCCCTCTTAAATACTTCACCCAAAAAGTCCACAAGTAACCCAAGTTCATCTCGTGTGAAACGAAATGTTTTGCGATCATCCGAGTCACGGTCAATGTATCTGCCATGACGCACGGCCAGAATATCCACCAATTTAGGTTGACGCAAAGCCGATACGGTGATGCTGTTGACTTTGCCAAGCATTTCACCAAGCAAACGGATTTTTTCATCATCATCCGATTCAAGCAGCATGCCTCGAGTTTTGCCTTCCACACCATTAATGGTCAATATATTCACTTCAAGCATCCCCAGCATAGAGGCAATGTCGCCTAATAAACCGGGTCTGTTCTTATGTATTTTATATTCCATGTACCATTGTTTAGATTCCATTTCAACACCCCGTAATGCATTATTCCACATTATTCGACAGCAACAGAACGTGTCCGCTGGACAACAATCTGAGACATCTTCTAAAAATGGGTCACGTTAATGATATATAAAATGAAAATGAATTACAAGAACCGCTCTGTAATCCGTTTGTAATCATTAGAGAAAAGCCCCCTTGCGGGAGCTCTTCATCTGTAATCTTATGCGTTTTGTTTGGCCAATTTGACCATCAGGCACGCAATCGTACGACGCTCATCTGCATCGCCGACATCCCATAACTCTTTCAATGCCCGGTTGGAATGATTCGCCGGATCGACTTTCTCATCAAGGAAGTCGCCGATTTCATACGCAAGTTTGTTGATGGTTTCTTCACTCATCCCCATCTTCTCTGCTTGCAGTACGCGGTCACCCAGGAACTTCTTCCATGTGTCAAAACTGGAGAGCACTGTTTTTTCTGTTGACATGATAAATCCTCCTTAGATAACGCATGAGATTTAAAATCAACAGTTGTAATATGTGCTTTCGAGACACTTTATATACGAGCATGTTGAAAATAATCTGGAAGACGCCTGCTTCTCGGCAACCTTCACCTGTTTCGTTCATAGTCACTCAAGTTTCTTGCTTTTTTAAGTTAACCAACCGCCATTTGGACTGATAATCTGCCCATTGATATAACCCGATTCAGGGAGGGCCAGAAAATAAACCAATGATGAGATTTCATCAGGTTGAGCAAGTCTTCCTGCCGGAATTTCCTCTTCCAGCATCTTCAGTTCACTCTGATCCAGATGGTTCAGCATGGATGTCTGAACGGCGCCAGGAGCAACGGCATTTACGGTTACTCCGGAAGGGGCGAGTTCTTTAGCAAGCGCTTTGGTGAATGCATTCACCCCACCCTTGGTTGTGGAATACAACACCTCACAAGAAGCACCAGACAGTCCCCAGATCGATGATACATTAATGATTCGGCCATACCTTTGAGAGATCATGTGAGGCATCATTTCCTGTGTACACATAAACGTGCCTTTGAGATTGATGGCCATCACTTCATCCCATATTTCCTCTGTAACATCAGACAACATCCCATAATGCGAGATTCCTGCATTGTTCACGAGGATATCTGGCATGAGATTGTGTGACTCCAGCTTCTCACGCATACGCTCAATCTGTTCCCGGCTGCGAAGATCCGCAGACACAGTCATGATTCTCCCACTGCCCTGTTCCATGCACCGTCTGGCGGCTTCATTCGCTGCTTCATGCGATTTCATATAGTGTATAACAACATTCATTCCCACTCTGGCGAAACGTTCTGCGATAGCCGCTCCGATTCCACCACTTGCTCCAGTTACCAGTACAGTCATTTCCCCAATTGCCTTCAATTGTCCCGTTCCCCTCTCCATATCAAGGACTCACGACTAGCGATACAGCCAGTTGATCCCAGCGAATATGCTCTCTCAGTCTGAGATTTACATCTTCCAGTGTAATCGATTCATAGAGCGGAAGCATATTGAAGAAATCACCGCCACGGAATTGCTGACGTGTAAATTCATGCGCAATGTTCTCAGGAGAGTTGAGCATGCGCAAATATCCGCCTATTTTCTTTTTGCGTGCACGTTCAAAATCTGTGGATTCGAACCCTTTTTCTACAATGGCATCCACTTCTTCACGTATACGCGCGAGCAGTTGGTCCGGGTCTTTCGTATCACCACCAATGGCTGAAAACGAGTATTGTGGCGAACTGTTATACTCATGTCCAAAACTGTCAGAGATCAGATCTTCATCATAGAGCTTCTGAAATAATCGTGTGCTTGAGCCAAACAAAAGATCCATCATCAGCTGCGTTGTCATATCCCGCCGTAACAATTTTTCTCCGGTGAGTCCAACGTCCGTCTCTTTGAATCCAAACAGACATTTGGGCAGTGAGACAGCCAGTTTCGATTCTCGTCTGGCCTCTCCTACCTGCTCTGGCTCCGGTTCGAAGAAACGTTCGATACTCCCCTGTGGCTTATAATCCTTCTGTTCCTGGTTCGAACGAACCATATCTATGACTTCCTGTGGATCTACACCACCTACCACGAATAAGAGCATATTACTCGGGTGATAGAAGGTGTTATAGCACTCATACAACATCTCTTTGGTGATCGTACGGATGGATTCCACCGTTCCGGCAATATCGATATGCACCGGATGTTTCTGATACATGGCTTCGATCAATCCAAAATAAACACGCCAATCCGGATTGTCAGCATACATGTCAATTTCTTGCCCAATAATCCCTTTTTCCTTTTCCACATTTTGATCCGTGAAGTAAGGATTTTGCACAAAGTCAACTAATGTTTGTATATTTTCATTCAAATATTCGGTCGCTGAAAACAAATAAACTGTCTGATCAAAGCTCGTAAATGCGTTAGCTGAAGCACCGTGAGACGCAAATGTTGCAAAAATATCGCCTGTTGGTTCTTCAAACATTTTGTGCTCCAGGAAATGGGCAATTCCATCCGGAACCTTCACGGCTTCCTGTCCTTCAACCTGAAAATGATTATCCACCGATCCATACTTGGTCGCAAACGTAGCATACGTTTTCTGGAATCCCAGTTTAGGCAAAATATAGACATGCAGTCCGTTATCCATTACTTCGTAATATAGTGTCTCCTGCAAATGCTCATACCGAATGCTCTCCACCGATATTATTCCTCCTTCTCGTCCCGCAAGAAATAAATCGTATCCAGACGGAACTGTTCTGCCGCCTCACGAACATCTTCCTTGCTGATCTGTTCTACCTGAGTCAACAGTTCTTCAGCCGTTCTCTCCTTGCCAGACAACTGTCGATTGAAGTCATAAGCGATCATTTCAAAAGCAGAATCCTGCATTTCCTTAAGCAGGTTACGAATCATCGCTTTGGTTTGGGACATTTCAAGATCACTGATCGTTCCACTTCTCATTTCTTCCAACTGTTGTTTGATGATGGTAACGGCCTTCTCATAATTAGGGATTTCAATCCCGGATTGAATGGTGGCAATGCCCTTATGTCCGTCATATCTCGAAGACGCGTAATACGCCAGGCTTTCTTTTTCACGAACATTTACAAACAGTTTGGAATGAGGATAACCACCGAGTATCCCGTTGTACATTAGTGCTGCTGCGTACTGAGGATCTCCATAAGTGATAGATGTACGGAGTCCCATATTGAGTTTTCCCTGACTCACATTCAGTCGCTCGACAACAGTCTCTACTTCCTTATCTCCTCGAACTGCAGCCTGTGTCTGATAATCCGAGGAAGACGTTCGATCTACATTGAAATGACGTTGAACAAGGTTCTCCACCTCTTCAAGTGTCGTATCCCCTACCACGTACAGATCCATACTCGCCTGTTGCAACCACTCCTGGTAAGACGCAGTCAGTGTGTCAGGCTCAATCCCGGGCAGATCCTTTCGCTCACCCAGTGGATGAAGGCGGTACGGTTCGTTCTTGCACATCTCCTCAATACTACGTTCAGCGGCATAGCGCATTTTATCATTAACGATAGACTCCAGCTTTTTGCGAACCGTCTCTCGCTCTGCTTGTACATAAGACGTTCTGAAATGTCCATTCTCCTGTGCAGGTCGGGTAAGAACCTCTCCAAGGAAGGCAAATGAACGATCCAGCAGCTGTTCATCTCCTCCAACAAACGAATCATTAATGGTATCCATTCGAAACTGTACAATCTGATAATCGCCGCGTTTGTAGACGTCAAAACCAAAACCGGCTCCGTACAGATGCTCCAATTGCTCACGGAATTGCGTTGTTTCCGGATAGGTCTCCGTCCCGCGTCGCAGAACAAAAGGTGTCAGCGCTACTTTGGTTACTGTATCTTCTCGTAAGGGAACGCCTGCATAAAGCGATATAGCAAACGTTTTAAATCGTTTAGTCGGAAGCACATGTATACGAAACGCTCTCTTGCTACCTCGTTCGAATCCTGATGTATTCAAATGTCAAAACCCCTTTACGGCGTCATTTGTCATGCAATCGTATGAAGATAAACGTAACAACCATTTTAACCCATTCAAAAGGCAAGAAGCAACCGAAGTCACGCCTTCTGGTTGCTTCCAACATCATTACATACAAAAAATATGTTGCCCGATTGTTTTCACCTGTGGACGGGTCCAGATCCATTTGGATGTTGCTGTCTTTGGATTAAAATAATAGAGACAACCGCCGGACGGGTCCCAGCCATTCAGGGCCTGCTCCACTGCCTTTTTGGCTTGTGCGTTTGGTTCCAGATAGATTTGTCCATCCGCTACAGCCGTAAATGCACCTGGTTGAAAAATTACGCCTGAGGGTGTACTCGGAAAACTTGGTGATTTTACGCGATTCAGAATGACTGCCGCTACTGCGACTTGACCTTCAAATGGTTCACCCCGGGCTTCACCATATACAGCGTTAGCCATAATCTTCAGTTCATTCTCGGAGAGACCGAGTGCATTGGCAGATCCCATATTGTCTTGCTCTTTATCTGCCGTATTGTTGCTGCTTCCTCCACTCCCACCTGAGGATTCCTTGTGTAGCGGCGGTTCTGTTGGCGACCATTTGGTTGACGCATTGTACAGCTTGAGTTTGGTTTCAGCTCCTACCACACCATCTGCCTTCATGCCAAACTCGGATTGAAACCATTTGACGGATTTCAGTGTGCTGCTACCAAAATTACTGTCAATTTTACCATTGTAAAATCCCAGGTACTTCAGACGTCCCTGAAGCTCATATACATCCTGACCATAACTTCCATATTTCACTGTATTGCTGCTAAACGTAGGCAAGGCCTTTTCTTCTACCTGCGGTGTACGCTCGGCTGAACTTTCAGTTGCTGTATTCCCAGGAAGCAAATAACGGATTCCCAATGCGGATATCAGCAAAATAGCAGTGAAAAGCCATAGGTTCATTTTTCGCATCGACTGTGCTCTACCTTTCTCTTGTGGGATTAACAGAATCGCTAAGGTTATTATGACAAGCCTGCTTGTTTCCTATGCACCAAATCATCCGATCTTTGGAGTAGATGGCAAAACTTCAGTCTACTGAGGCAGCAAAAAGCCCTCAACCAATAAGGTTGAGGGCTTAAACGACCCGTGCTTCCAAGTCACTACGAGCTTATTTTATTCTGTTGATACTGTTCAAGTGAAACCAGCACTTCCCTTGGTTTACTACCCTCGTAAGGACCGATTACACCCCGAGCTTCCATGGAGTCAATTAAACGAGCTGCACGGGTGTAACCAACCCGCATACGACGTTGCAACAGAGAGACCGAAGCTTGTTTTGCCTCCAGAATAATCTGTACAGCTTGCTCATATAGCTCATCCTGTACTTCATCTGCTGCCTGAATGGAATCATCCACTTCAGGTACAATGGACTCATCATACTGCGCTTCACCTTGACCACGTACGTAGTTTACAATATTCTCGACTTCTTCATCGCTCATAAATGCACCTTGTACCCGAACCGGTTTGGATGCACCCATTGGCATGAACAACATGTCTCCACGACCCAACAGCTTCTCTGCTCCACCCATATCCAGAATCGTTCGGGAATCCACTTGTGAGGATACGCCGAAGGCAATTCGCGATGGAATGTTAGCCTTGATTACCCCGGTAATAACGTCAACAGAAGGACGTTGTGTGGCAATAATCAGATGGATGCCGGCTGCACGGGCCATCTGAGCAAGGCGCGCAATGGCATCCTCGACATCTCCGGCTGCAACCATCATGAGATCTGCAAGCTCATCCACAATGACAACGATGTAAGGCAAAACAGCCGCAGGATTATCTTTCATCAGATTATTGTAGCCCTCAACGTTACGCGTGCCTGATTTGGAGAACAGTTCATATCGTTTCTCCATCTCCACCACAATCTTTTTGAGCGCAAGTGACGCTCGTTTAGGATCCGTTACTACTGGAGCCATCAGATGTGGAATGCCGTTATATACGTTCAACTCAACCATTTTTGGATCTACCATCAGAAACTTCACTTCATCCGGCTTTGCTTTGTACAATATGCTGGTAATAATGCCGTTAATACACACGGACTTACCGGAACCTGTCGCACCCGCGACCAGCAAATGGGGCATACGAGCCAAGTTACCAATGATTGTCTGTCCGGAGATATCTCGGCCAAATGCAATGGTCACTTTCGATTCTGCATCCTGGAAGGTTGCTGTCTCCATTACTTCACGCATCGTTACAACCGACACCTCGCCATTAGGTACCTCGATACCTATAGCGGACTTCCCGGGAATCGGCGCTTCCATCCGAATATCTTTTGCAGCCAGAGCCAACGCGATGTCATCAGTCAGGCTGACAATCCTGCTGACCTTGACTCCAATATCAGGCTGAATTTCATACCTTGTAACAGCAGGACCCCGAACCACTTCAAGTACTTTGGCACGAACACCGAAGCTTTCCAGTGTAGCTTCTAGCTTACGCGCTGTCTGCATATAATCCTTCTGGTCGCCCGCCTTACCCGCATTGTTAGGCTTGGCAAGAAGACGGAAGGATGGCAGCTTGTACGGCTTAGGAGGAGGCGGTGGTGGTTTCACTGGTTGTGTGTCCTGCCCTTCAGGAGTCGGAGTATCCGTTCCCAACATTGCATCATTAGGCATTTCTTCTCCAGTCTGAAGCCCATCCTCAGCATTCAGCTCGTTCATACCTGCACCGGATGCTGACCACTCTGTCTCTACCAGTTCATCCGTTATTTTAATGTCATGTTCGCCCTGCTGAACTACGTTTGGATCAGCGAGATCATCAGGGAATGGATAAGCATCGTCCAGATCATCTTCAATGCTTGCATCTTCGGCTCTGACATGCTCGAAAAAGTCTCGAATGATTGGCGCCGAGTTAGGTTTAGCCTGAACAGGAACAGGTGATGAAGCTGATTTGTTCAATGCGTCTTCGGTTGCATCCTGCCACGCTCCTGCATTGTGATCTTGTTCGGCACGGTATACAACCTGTTCTGTTTCTGCAGAATCGACCTCATCCATTTCACGTCCTGATGTCGCCTGTTCTCGATTAGCTCCCCATTTTCCGAAAAGTTGGAAGAATATTGGTGCTTTTCGTTTTGGCAGATGCTGTTCCTCTAATTCATCCTCATACTCGTCTTCATCATCTTCAACAGGAACAGGTACCACTTTACGAGCGTTACCTTTTTTCCTTCCATCAGAAGTTACAGCTGAGCGTGCAGAAGCCCGAGATTCCATCTTCTTGTACATCGAACTCCCGGCATCCCAAATCTTTGTTCGGAATATTCGAATCAGGTCCACATAAGATAGACTCGTAATCAGCATAAAACTGATGACAAACATGACAATCATGATAAGTCTCGCACCAAGGCTGCCGAACAGCCACAGGAAAAGAGCAAATTGCCCAGCTCCGAGATAACCACCGCTGATATCCTTGTTAAGCATAGAGTCTCTCTCCCCTGGTGCAGCGGGGGTTAGCAACTCGGTTTGCATATCATTATGTACCTGTGTAATCACAGCACCAGGCTCAAGCGCACCTACCGGAATGAGCTTCTGGTGCATTGCAGAGACGGTACTCATCAGGGTTAAAGCAAAGACCAACAATACCAGTCCTGTTTTGCGTGTGGTCCAGCCACTCGGCCATTTCCGGTGAATCATCACCATGAGACCATAATAAATACCAACAAGCGGAATCGCAAAATAAAACTTACCAAGTATCAACCCGAACATCTTGGAAAGCGAACGTCCAACGGTGGCTTCACCCGATAATGCAATGACAGCAAGGGTAATCAGCACAATCCCGTAAATTTCGTATTTTAAAACGCCACTAAAACCAGCGCCCTTTTTTTTCCTCTTTTTTCTTCTGGCCAAAATCAGGTCACCCCCAGAAGAATATTATACCATACATATATATTCCGTACATATGTTCTTTTTCTGCTCAATTTGTCTGAATTCGTCGCGTTATGCTGATCCCAAGTTACCTGAAAGCGGAACGGTCGAACCGGGCATATTACCAGGATCGAGATAGGCTTCAAGTGGACAATCCAGCAACCGTACAATAACGGCTTCATTATCATTAACAGGCCTCACCTGCATCAATAAACCATTCATCTTGATTTCCCTAGTATCTTCGCCCTCTTTCCACATTCCCGACCAAAGCTGTTCAGGCGGCATCACTGTATACAACGTCATTGGGTATAACCTCCCGCTTGCAGCGTCTGCCTCTTGTCTCCTATGAGCTGATTTAACTGAGCAATAGCTTGTCCAATTCCGCCTACTGCATCCATCAATCCATATTTCACTGCATCCGCGCTTCCTACAGCTGTGCCGATGTCCCGGTTCAACTCACCGGTCTTAAACATCAGTTCTTTGAACATCTCTTCCGAGATATTCGAATGAGAAGTCACGAACCGTACAACCCGCTCCTGCATTTTCTCCATATACTCAAACGTCTGAGGTACACCAATGACAAGGCCGTTCATCCGTATGGGATGGATTGTCATCGTTGCACTTCCGGCAATCAGGGAATACGTTGAAGCTACAGCAATCGGCACTCCAATGCTATGTCCGCCTCCAATGACCACAGTGACCGTAGGTTTGCTTAGAGAAGCAATCATCTCTGCAATGGCCAGACCGGCCTCTACATCTCCACCTACCGTATTCAAAATGATCAGTATACCTTCAATACGCTGATTCTGCTCTGCAGCCACCAGCTGTGGAATGATATGCTCATACTTTGTTGTTTTATTTTGTGGCGGCAAAATCAGATGCCCTTCGACCTGTCCAATAATGGTCATACAGAAAATATTTGATTCACCTGCCGGCGACTGTGTCTGCCCGAATTGCTGAATCGTCTCTGTCACGGGCGAGATGTTCTTGTCCTCTTGAATCGGAATCTCTGGCGCTTCAACTTCCGGCTGATTGGATTTTGATGCCTGCTTGCCATTCATACGTTCATTCATTTCTTTAATCCCCTTCTCCAGAAACATTTAATGTATTCCTTAGTATGGGGAATTTTCCAGCTGCCTTATACCCGCTTCATCTAAATTGCTTCACATATTGATTCTATTGCCAATCTTCCTGAAAAACGCAAAAAAAGCCCCTTCTCTACGAGGAACCGTCCAATATTACTCGTAGAGAAGGGGCGACTGTGTGCCTGAATATATGTTTTTGTTTCGCCTATTTTAAACTTCCATAATGATTGGCAAAATCATCGGTCTACGACGAGTTTGCTCATACAGGAAGCGGCCCAATGCATCTTTAACATTCGTTTTGAGTGAAGCCCACTCATTAACGTTCTCACTCATCAACTTCTGCAATGTGCTGCTAACGATCCGGTTGGCCTCATCAAGAAGTCCTTCCGATTCACGTACATATACAAATCCGCGAGAGATGATGTCAGGACCGGAAACAATTTTTCCATCCTGTTTGCTCAATGTTACCACGACAACAAGGATACCATCTTGTGACAACAATTTGCGGTCACGCAGTACAATGTTACCCACATCGCCTACACCCAAGCCATCGATCAACACGTTACCTGCAGTGACTTTACCTGCTCTACGTGCTGATCCACCTTGAATTTCAATCACTTCACCGATATCCGTGATAAAAATGTTTTCCGGCTCTACGCCTACAGATTCAGCAAGAACCGCGTGGCGGCGCTGCATACGGAATTCACCGTGAATTGGCAAGAAGAATTTCGGTTTCATCAGGTTGAGCATCAGTTTCAGTTCTTCCTGGCTACCGTGACCAGATACGTGAACACCACTGTTAGCACCGCTGTAATGCACGTTAGCGCCCAGACGGAACAGTTCATCAATCGTACGGCCTACATATTTTTCATTACCTGGAACCGGAGTAGCTGCGATAATGACAGTGTCGCCTGGCAGGATGTCCACTTTACGGTGTGTGGAACGAGCCATACGTGTCAATGCCGACATCGGCTCTCCTTGACTTCCTGTGCAGAGAATCACGACACGATCAGCAGCCATCTTGCCTACTTCTTCAGGTTCAATGATCATGCCATCTGGAATCTCAAGGTAACCCAGTTCTGAAGCAATACCCACTACATTCACCATGCTACGTCCGATAACTGCAACTTTACGTCCAGTCACTTCTGCTGCATTGATGACCTGTTGGATACGGTGTACATTGGAGGCAAATGTCGCTACAACAACACGTTGACTCGCTTTACGGAAGATATCTTCCAGAACGATACCCACATTTTTCTCCGATGGTGTGAATCCAGGTTTCTCAGCGTTCGTACTGTCTGACAACAGCGCTAGCACGCCATTTGTTCCGATCTGTGCCATACGCTGAAGATCTGCATATTGACCATTGACCGGAGTATGGTCGAATTTGAAGTCACCTGTGTGAACAACTGCACCTTCCGGTGTTTCGATACATACACCAACAGAATCCGGAATACTATGGTTAGTAGCGAAGAACGATGCTTTCAATGCAGTTCCAAGTTCAATCTCGGAATCCGCATCAATCAGAATACGTTTTGTTTCACCCAGCAAGTTCGCTTCTTTCAACTTGTTTTCTACAAGTCCAAGCGTCAGTCTTGTTCCGTATACAGGAACATTCAAATGTTTGAGGACATATGGCAGACCACCAATGTGATCCTCATGTCCGTGAGTAAGGATAATACCTCTTACTTTGTCACGGTTCTCAGTCAGGTAAGAAATGTCAGGGATGACAATATCAATACCAAGCATATCTTCTTCAGGGAATTTAAGACCAGCATCTACGACTACAATGTCGTTGGCGTATTGGATGACGTACATATTTTTACCAATCTCGCCTACGCCGCCCAAAGCAAAAATCATCAGTTTATCGTTATTATTTTTCTTAGACAAATGAATCTAAACCTCCTATGGTAGTTGGACGTCGTACCTTATTATTTATTGTAAGTTAAGAAAAGTAGTCCATACATCACATACCCATCTATCGGGATGAATGCAAAAGAACACCTTTATTCGCGATATTTGGAAGAAGTTCTTCGAAGTTATTCCCTTTTACCAACAAGTTGGATTTGAAAATTACCTCTTAGCCGTTCCTTCCTTTTTCACCGCAAAGCCACACCACGAAACGATGTCGCTTTCAATTTCAAAAAAATACCGCACCCAGTCACTTGACATCATTATACATGATTAAAAACAAAAAAAACAAGTCACTCTCTCGTTAACCTGTAGGTTTCCCCTTAGCAATGGAAAAGAAACCTCACATTACTCGTAAAAAAAGAACCGCAACCTCTAATACGAGGAGCGGTTCTTTATCTGATCTGATGAAATTTTCATGATTAATAAAATAATTCCATTTGCAACCTAAATGATTACAAATTAAGCAGACCTTTGATATACACCTGTTCCTCTTCCGTTGGCGGAATAAGGGGCAAGCGGACAGATCCAACGTTCAAACCACGCAATGTCAGCGCGTATTTCACCGCTACCGGGTTTGGTAGAGGTTGAGGACATTCAAACAGACCTTTAAACACAGGGAACAGCTGCTGATGAATCTGAGCAGCCTGAAGAGGTGCTCCGCCATAGAAAGCATCAATCATTTTCTTCATTTCTGCGCCTACGACATGACTGGCCACACTGACAATTCCATGTGCTCCAACGGCAATCGCTGGTAAACCTGAAGCATCATCACCGGAGTACACTCTGAAATGTTCTGGAGCACTTGCTGCAATTAGCGTTACCTGCTCCATAGATGCACATTCCTTCGTAGCGACGATATTCGGAATCTGTGCAAGACGAAGCGTTGTTGCGGCTGACAGGCTGGTTACTGTACGTCCAGGCACGTTGTACAGCATAATAGGCAGCTTGGTAGAGCCTGCAATCGCTTCAAAATGTTTGAACAAACCCTCTTGGCTTGGTTTGTTGTAATAAGGAACAACCAACAATATGCCATCCACTCCGGCACGTTCAGCTTCCTGTGTCAAATGGATGGAATGTGCCGTGTTGTTGCTTCCCGTTCCGGCTATAATTTTGCACCGGCCGGCCGCATGTTTCACTGCAAATTCGAATAATTGAACTTTCTCAGTATCACTAAGTGTTGGAGACTCCCCTGTTGTTCCGGAAACCACGAGCGTCTCCGACTTTTGATCTACAATCAGATAGTCGATTAGACGTGCCGTTTCCTCCCAATGAATCTCTCCTTGTTCATTGAACGGAGTGACCATTGCTGTAATCAATCTTCCAAAGTCCAATTCGATTCCTCCTTCAAAACAGGTTTGGCTCCTCTAACTTCAGTTATTTACAAATGAAGTTCGAATGAGGCGTGAAGTGCCCTCAGGGCCTGAACCATATCTTCTTTTTTTACGAGTACCCAGATCGTTGTATTCGAATCTGCCGATTGCAGGATCTGAATGTCAGCCAGTGTCAAGGACTCGACGATCCGAGCCATAATTCCAGGTACACCATTAATGCCTCCGCCAATGACGGACACTTTAGCACAACCGGACAGGCTTTGTGGCTTGAGACCTATCTCCTGCAATACCTCTATGGCTTTCTCGGAATCACTGTCAAAAACCGTATAGACAACTCCCGAGGGGGTAACATTAATAAAATCAACGCTGATCGAATTCTCAGCCATGGTTTTGAACACTTTTAGTTGCAATCGATCTGCACCACCAGGCACATCCACCGTAATTTGCGTTACATTGCTTACGTAGGCGATGCCTGTTACATAACGGTCAACAATGCCTGTCTGTACATCCCGAAAACCTTCTGGATGCGTAACCAGGGTTCCTTCCGTGTCTGCAAAAGTGGATCTTACCCTCACCGGAATCTGGGATTGCATGGCAATCTCGACCGCACGTGGATGGATTACCTTGGCCCCGTGGTGGGCCATATTACAGATTTCAGCATAACTCACAACAGTCAGTGGACGCGCATCCTCAACAATTCGTGGATCGGCAGTGAGTATCCCGTTCACATCGGTGTAGATATCCACCATTTCAGCCCGTAATGCTGCACCAAGAGCTGTCGCAGACGTATCACTTCCCCCACGACCCAATGTCGTGAAGTCTCCATTCTCCGTCTGCCCCTGGAATCCGGTTACAATAACCACCCGGCCAAGCTGAAGCTGCTCCAACACACGAACAGGACGGACATCCAATATCCGGGCATTCCCGAAATTGTCGTCCGTCACAAAACCTGCTTGTGCACCGGTCAGCACTGTAGTTGGAATGCCTTCGTGTTCGAGTAAACTGCTCAAAGTCGTCGCAGATATGATTTCACCACAGCACAGCAGTAAATCCTTTTCGCGTGCGGATAGTGCGTTTCCGTTCTGTGCAGCCCAGTCCAGCAATGTATCGGTCGCATATGGCTCGCCGCGGCGCCCCATTGCAGACACAACAATGACTAGACTCAATCCTGCCTCAAGTTCACGTTTAACGTGACGGAGCACATGCTCTCTCGCCTGAACAGTGGAGAGAGACGTGCCTCCGAATTTCTGTACCATGATACGCATCTTTATTCCTCCATTTGTGTACGCAAGAAGACTGGACACGGGTCAAATCAACAAATGGATCACTCTAGGGAGCGTTCTGATGCGATTGTTATCGAGATCATGACGCAAACATTCACAATAGACCTCTCCCGCTTGCTTAACCTTTACTGCCCGCAAGCAGGAATGCCTTATAGACAGGAACGTGGACACAAGTAGCTGTTTAATCCAGCATATCGTCCCCCATGATTTTCTTTGTCTCTCAAACCCTTCATTTCTCCAAGCGCATAAACGTTGTCACCAAATTAATGATTTTTTAAGCTTGTGAAGAGCGCTCCACAATCATTGGCTGCAGCTGTTTGCCCTCAAGGGCACTCCAGCAAGCCTCTGGAATCAATTCCATTTTGGCGACTAACGAGTTTGGTTTCTTCACTGGATCGTCCTGCCCAAATGGCACAAAATACAAATATTTGGCCACGAGCAATTTGGCGATATTCGCAGCATTCAAGCCCAGACCGTCATTCGTGGAAATAGCAAGCACAAGTGGACGCTGATTGCGCATTTGCGCTTTGGCTGCCATTAGCACTGGACTGTCGGTCATCGCATTAGCCAGCTTGCTTGTTGTATTGCCTGTGCAAGGAGCAATTACCAGCACATCAAGCAGCTTGGAAGGCCCTAATGGCTCCGCTTCAACAATTGTAGAAATGATATCATTACCCGTTATATCTTTCAACTGTTTTTGCCAATTTTGCGCCGTACCGAAGCGTGTATCGGTTGTCAGAACCGAATTTGAAATAATCGGAATGACGTTGGCACCTTCAGCCACGAAGCGGCTAATAACCGGCATAACCTCTTCAAACGTACAATGAGAACCCGTAATTGCATAACCTACCGTTTTTCCCTGCCAGTTCATGATTTAACCTCCCGTGCGTTCTGTTCTTCCAAAAGCAAACGGATCAACGCGTCGGCAATAATGCCGCCAGCCGTTTTGGGAGCAACAATGCCGGGGAGGCCAGGCGCAAGTAGCGCTTTGATACCGCGTTTGTCGGCATACCTGAAATCACAGCCGCCAGGAGCGGATGCGAGGTCGATAATAACAGCCTTTTGCGGCATTCTGGACAGGATTTGTGCTGTGATTATCATAGTCGGTATCGTATTAAAAAGCAAGTCAACTTCCCCGGTTTGAGCGGCCAAATCCGTTGTCATGAAAGGCTTCCAGCCCATGATTGTAGCGCGAGCAGCATCCTCTTCTCGCCTGATTCCCACCCGTACATTTGCTCCAAGTCCCTGCAGTGTTTTGGCCATTGTGAATCCTGTTCGACCAATGCCCAGCACAATGCATTCCGAACCATGGATTGTGAAGTCCGTCTCCCGAATAGCTATGGCGATGGCTCCCTCAGCTGTTGGAATAGAATTGTAAAGTGCAATATCATCACGATCAAGTACTTCAACAAGTCGCAGCCCATTTTCAAGACAAAGTTCGCGCAAGAATGGCTTAGCCATACCTGTGAACACAATACAATGCTCCGGTAATGCTGCAATATGTTCCTTTTTCAAATAGATCGGTGTGTCACTGAATGAAGTACTTACTTTCCCTTGGTCATCGCAACCGACAACAGGCAGTACCAGTACATCTGCGGAAGCAAATACTTGGTTCTCCAATTCCTGGTGCTCGATCCCTGGAATGGAACGCTCTATTTTATCGAAACCCACCACACTTACCGTTGCATCCAGCTCAGCGCACTTTTGAATGACTTCAAGCTGCCGCGCATCTCCGCCCAGGACTACAATCCGGACTCCGGTCAGCATCGGGACGTCACTCCTTTCACCACATGTATGCCTTATCGTATGCAGGGGCCCACAGGGGGGTGAAAACAATAATTGCATTCCATCGTCCGTTTCTCAAATGTAAAAAAGAGCCGCCCCTGTCAGGGACGACTCTAAAGAATGGGTATATTTACGCGGTTTATTTCCCGGTATGACCAAATCCGCCTTCGCCACGTACCGTTTCTGAAAGTTCCGTCACTTCCGTCAATTCAACCGCAGGCACCGTCTGGAAGACGATCTGTGCGATGCGCTCTCCCCGTACAATCGTGAACGGTTCCTGACCCAGATTAATCAACAGCACTTTAACTTCTCCGCGATAGTCCGCATCAATGGTACCCGGTGTGTTGAGGCAGGTAATTCCATGTTTGAAAGCCAGTCCGCTCCGAGGACGAATCTGTGCTTCCAATCCAGCCGGCATTGCCATCGCAAGTCCGGTTGGAATCAGCGTACGCTGCCCCGGTTGCAATACAACATCTTCCTGAAGTGCAGCTACTACATCAAAGCCGGATGCCAGCTCCGACATTTTTTGTGGCAGCTTAATATCTTCATTGCCCGGCAGTTTCTGTATTTGAACGTAATGCAACAAAATCATCCCTTCTCAATCCAGCGATCGTCTTATCTGAAGCGCCAACCATGGCAAGTGCAAAAGGCTCAGCAAACATCAGATCAAGCACCGCGTTAATATCGTCCATGGTAACTTGCTCAATTTTGGTGATCATTTCATCGAGCGTATGGTGTCTACCCAGCATCAACTCGTTTTTACCCAGACGGTTCATGCGACTGCCTGTGCTTTCCAAGCTAAGAATCAGACTACCTTTCAGCTGCTCTTTTCCTTTGCGGAGTTCATCTTCGGACAAGCCATTTACAGCCAGGTCGCCCAGAACCTCTTTGGTGAGGTCGAGCACTTCTTTGGTCTGTTTCGGTGCTGTACCTGCGTATATCGTGAACAGTCCGCTGTCCGCATGAGAACTATGATAAGAATACACGGAGTATGCAAGTCCGCGTTTCTCACGAATTTCCTGGAACAGTCTGGAGCTCATGCCTCCACCAATGGCGTTATTCAGAACAACCATAGCGAATTGAAGCGGATCCCCGATTTTACAGCCCGGGAACGAGATACAGATATGATTCTGTTCCGTTTTCTTTTTGTGGAAGAGCTGTCCGCTTTGGAACGCCGGCATCGTAACTGCTTCTGTTACTCCATTGACATCAAAAGCACCAAAATGCTTCTCCATCAGATCAATTACACTGTCGTCAATATTACCCGCAATACTAATGACCGTGTTCTCAATCGTGTAGTGCTCCTTCATATATGCACGCAGATGGCTGGAATCCATCGCTTTGAGACGTTCTTCCGTACCCAGGATAGGATATGCGAGCGGATGCTCACCATAGGCAGCCAAGGCCATCAGATCATGAACCATATCATCAGGCGTATCTTCATACATTGAGATTTCTTCCAGAATGACGTTTTTCTCCTTGATCAATTCACCATCATCCATTTTGGAACGGAAAAACATATCAGATAACACATCAACGGCAATCGGTAAATGTTCATCCAATACTTTAGCATAATAACATGTGTATTCTTTGGAAGTGAACGCATTCACGTTACCACCAATCGCATCGAACTGTTCCGCAATCGCCTTGGCATCATAACGATCTGTTCCCTTGAATAACATATGTTCAATAAAATGTGATACTCCGTTACTTGCAGGTTGCTCATTACGCGAACCTGTCTTGACCCATATTCCGAAAGACACAGAACGGCAGGTCGGTATCTGTTCCATGACAACTCTGAGGCCATTGCCCAGCTGAATTTTTTTCATGGTTGGCCCTCCTACATCTCTATAATTGCCTTGATCTCAACCTTGAAATTGAAATCGACATTTGGTTCCAACTTTTTGATATTAACAAAAAAACACCGTTCACTCAACCGCAGACGTGTTTACACGTTCCGAAGACAACGTCTCACTTACCGTTCCGAGCACGAGACCTTTGGCCCGAATGGATTGAATCATACCCTTTAAAGATCCCGAAGAAGCAGCTGTGGGGTGCATTAGAATTAACGTGCCTGCCTCGGTATTTTTCGCAATTTTGGCAACAACGGCATCCGGGCTTGGTTTACGCCAATCCACAGTATCTACTGTCCATAACACGGTCTGCAGTCCCATGGAAGAAGCAATATCAACGGTCTTCTGATTAAAGTCACCTGAAGGCGGAGCAAACCAGCGATTCTCTACCCCCAGTGTTTTATGGAGCAGATCTTGGGTTTTACTAATTTCCAGCCTGGCCCGTTCTGCACTCAATCGACTCATATTAGGGTGAGAATATGCATGATTGGACAGCTCATGCCCTCGTTTCTGAATCTCCTTGGCCAGTTCAACGTTTTTGCTTAACCAACTTCCATCCAGAAAAAAAGTCGCCTTCACTTTCTCGGCATCCAGCGTATCCAGCATCGGTTTAATATATTCGTTCCCCCACGCGACATTAATCATAAAAGAAACCATCGGTTTGTTCGCATTCCCCCGATAGATTGGATGTGCACCCAAATCCTTAAGCTGGATCTCCGGCTCAATCTGACGGTAGACATAAGCAATTTTGGTATTCAACGTTCCACTCAGCGCCTTACGATATGTCGCCTCCACATCGATCTCCATGCCATTATAGCCAGGAATCGCTTTCCATACCCGATCCACTCTGGCATTCACCGGAGCAATTTTCGTTTCAGCTGCTTTATCCCGAATCGCCGACAACAGCGCATCTTCTCCCGTTGCTTCCCTGAACATGTCAAAAGCATTTTGCGTACCTGGCCCATCACGGATCTCCGTAATGTATGTACGTACACTGCCAACTTGTCCGATCAATATGACCGCAGTCACACCCGCCAGAACAGCCGCCAGCTTTTTGGATTGGTTTCCCACAGCTCCATCCTCCCGCCGTCTTTGTCCCCATCATATGAGGACAAGGGCAAGAATATGAATACTAAGCCATGGTTTCCTTCTTGTTTTTCGTATTTAAACGTTAAAAAAAGAGCCAGAAATTCACATTCTGTCTCTTCATTCAATCTATCCATTTATATAACCTGCTGCTTCGGTATCCTAGGATTGAGCCGGAGCTTCAGCAGTCAAAACCGCTTTACGGGACAAGTTGATTCGACCTTGTGGGTCAATTTCCGTTACTTTTACCGTAATGGAATCACCGATAGCTACAACATCTTCCACTTTGGCAACACGTTCTGTTGAGAGTTGTGAGATGTGTACCAGACCTTCTTTGTTCGGAAGTACTTCAACGAATGCACCGAATTTCTCAACGCGTTTTACTTTCCCGACATAAATCTCGCCGACCAATACTTCGCGCACAATACCTTCGATGATCGCTTTGGCTTTATCATTCATCTCCTGGTTGGAAGAAGCGATAAAGACACGTCCATCCTGTTCAATATCAATTTTAACACCGGTTTCTTCGATGATTTTATTGATAATTTTACCACCTGCACCGATCACATCACGGATTTTGTCCGGATTGATATGCATCGTTGTAATTTTAGGCGCATATTGTGATAACTGCTCACGTGGAGTTTTCAAAATTTCGTTCATTTTGCCCAAAATGTGCATACGACCTTCTTTGGCTTGCGCCAATGCATCAGACAAAATTTGACGATTAATACCAGCAATTTTAATGTCCATTTGAATCGCGGTTACACCTTCAGGTGTTCCTGCTACCTTGAAGTCCATGTCACCCAGGTGATCTTCCATACCCTGAATATCACTCAGAATGGATACATGATCACCATCTTTGATGAGACCCATAGCCACACCTGCAACCGGAGCTTTGATTGGAACACCTGCATCCATCATAGCTAAAGTGCTGGCACAGATACTTGCCTGAGATGATGAGCCGTTGGATTCCAGAACTTCAGATACCAAACGAATTGTGTATGGGAAATCCGTTTCGGAAGGGATTACTTTGGAAAGCGCACGCTCACCCAGAGCACCATGTCCGATTTCGCGACGGCCTGGAGCACGTAATGGACGAGCTTCACCTACGCTGAATGGTGGGAAGTTATAGTGATGCATGAAACGTTTTGTTTCTTCAAGGCTAATTCCGTCCAAAATCTGAACATCACCCAGTGCACCAAGTGTACAAACGCTAAGAGCTTGCGTTTGACCGCGCGTAAACAGTCCTGTACCATGTGCACGTGGTAGCAGAGATGTATCACATTCAATTGGACGAATTTCATCAAGTCCACGTCCATCCGGACGAACTTTATCATGCGTGATTAGACGGCGCACTTCTTCTTTGACGATATCGTGCAGCACTTCCTTCACGTCTTTGAACAATTCCGGACTTTCAATATATTTCTCTTCAAAGTGAGCAACGGTTTCGTCATTCACTACATCGATTGCATCTTGACGAGCATGCTTCTCGGCGATTTTAACCGCTTCGACCAGACGAGCGCTGGCGAATTCACGCACACTGCTGTTAACTTCAGCATTAACGGTACGCAACTTAACAGCCATTTTTTCTTTTCCAGCAACTTGCACAAGTTGTTCGATTACAGCAATAATATTTTGGATCTCATCATGTCCGAACATGATTGCTTCGAGCATCACTTCTTCCGGCACTTCGTTAGCTTCGGCCTCAACCATCATGATGGCATCCTTGGTTCCTGCAACGACTAGTTCAATATCACTGACTTCAAGCTGTGCAATCGTTGGGTTAATGATGAACTCGCCATCAATACGTCCCACTTTCACGCCACCAATCGGTCCGCTGAATGGAACATCCGAAATGCTCAATGCTGCTGATGTACCAATCATTGCAGCGATTTGTGGTTCGCAATCCTGATCCACACTCATAACAATATTCAGAACTTGTACATCATTCCGGAAGCCTTCCGGGAACAATGGACGAATTGGACGGTCTGTCAAACGGCTTGAGAGAATTGCTTTCTCACTCGGTCTGCCTTCACGTTTAATAAATCCACCCGGGATTTTACCTACGGCGTACAATCTTTCTTCATAGTTCACCGTTAATGGGAAAAAGTCCAGATCTTTCGGCTCACTTGATGCTGTTACGGTACACAATACAACGGTATCCCCGTATGTTACCTTAACGGCAGCATTAGCCTGCTTGGCCAAACGCCCGGTCTCAAGCGTAAGTTTTCTTCCACCAAGCTGCATTTCAACACGCTGTTCCATGAAACCCCTCCTTTTATTCGTTCCTAATTCAATGGATTCTGCATATTCACAGTATTTCCTGCTTGTCCTGCATTCATTAGCTATGTATGGATCTTTCAACATGCTAACCTGCACAACAAAAGCTCCTCACGGAGCCCCATCTACAAATATATGGCAACATGTTCATCTACAAAACAACCCGGCTGTAAGTTCCGCTTGTCCTTTTAGACAAAAGAATGACGGATAACAGCCAGGTTGGTTTTGAAAACATGTACGATAATTAACGACGCAATCCGAGTTTTTCGATCAGTGCGCTGTAACGTTTAACATCTTTGTTTTTCACGTAAGCCAAAAGCTTACGACGTTGACCTACCATTTTCAAAAGTCCACGACGTGAGTGGTGGTCTTTCTTATGCGTACGCAAGTGGTCTGTCAAACTTCTGATGTTTTCCGTAAGGATAGCAACTTGCACCTCTGGAGATCCTGTATCGGACTCGTGAGTTTTGTGCTCGTCGATCAGTTGTTGTTTACGTTCTTGAGTCAATGCCATCCTGTTCACCTCCTTCAATATAATCGCCATTAGCCTCGTCACCGCCGGTGAGAGCAAGCAACCAAGCCAAGGTTAATGTTGTCTCATTCGACAACGTAGTACAGTATATCATAATTGCCTAGTTAAAGTAAATGTAAACATGCATTTAATCCTGAGCCTTTAAAATAATAGGCGGCCAGCAGTTAATGCATCTTCACGAATCTGGCTAATCAATGCATCAATGGAGTCAAACTTTCGTTCTGCACGAATATAATGAACAAGCTCAATCTTTAGTTCCTGGTCATACAAGTGTCCATCAAAATCAAGCAGGTGCACTTCAAACGTAGGTTTCATCCCGCTTTCGTGAAACGTAGGTTTCACACCCAGATTCATTACGCCGTGCAATTCCTGTTCACCATACTGCACACGAACAGCGTAAACACCCTTAGACGGGGTAACGTAATGATCCGTGAGTTCAAGGTTGGCTGTAGGAAATCCAATCGTTCTTCCACGCTTCTCCCCGTGAATGACGGTTCCCCTGATGCTGTAAGGTCGGCCAAGCCACTGACTGGCCTCATCCATCTCCCCACGCTTCAACAGGCCACGAATGAGAGAGCTGCTCACTTTTTCACCATTTAACAAGAAAGGAGGAACGGTTTCCACCGTCATTTCTCCTTCTCCCAACGTACGAAGAAGCTGTTCATCCCCTGCACCCTTGTGACCAAAACGGAAGTCAAAACCCACCACCGCTGTTCGTGTCTGAAGCGGAATCAACAGATCGTGTACGAATTGTTGCGGCGTCAACCGTGAGAAATCTTCATTGAACTCCACCACATAGAGTACATCAACGCCCATACCTGCCAAGATGTCTTCTTTATCTCTCAAGGGAGTTAAATAACCCTCGTAATCCCCTTTGCGCATAACTTCCTTCGGATGTGGATGAAAGGTCATGACCGCTGCCTGCATGCCCGTTTCCCGGGCAATGCGGACAGCTGATAATATGACACTTGCATGTCCGAGATGCAGTCCGTCGAATTGACCAATCGCAAGCACTTGGGGAAGTGTACTCAGTTCAGTCGAATGTAACGTCTGCGGATAGGTTAGCATTACGGTTTTCACAATCATTCACCTGCATTTCACTAGATAGGCCAAGCTTGAGCATCACCACAACTCCAAGCCCGATACCTCTTTATTCCGGTAAAAAGACTTTAACTGCCCTCACCGTTGGTTTTAGTTCATCCCGTTCAAATATCCCCAGAAACGTACCATCCTGAGCATACAACCGCAACAAACCAGGTTGCTCTACAGGCGGTTCCAGCAGACGTGCAGACAGTTTTTGACCTTGAAGTGCTCCTTTTGCCTGTTCTTCTCCAACCTTATGGGCGGGAATCGAGTCAATAGCCTTGTCAACAGGAATTAGTGCCTCTGCCAAAGTCCCATCAGCCATCCGTTGCTCCACTTCTTCAATACGAAGACAATGATCTGCAGAGATACCTGCCGATATTGTACGTTCCAATCGAACCATGGTCGATGGATATCCGAGTTGTCGGCCGATGTCTACACACAATGTCCGAATATAGGTACCTTTTGAACACAATGCCCGGAAAGATATATCGGTCGTCTCGCCCTGAGTCTCAATCCCTGTAAGCTCAAGCTCATAGATTGTGACCTCACGGCTCTTGCGCTCTACCGTTTTCCCTTCACGAGCAAGCTCATAAAGTCGTTTGCCGTCAACTTTTACTGCAGAATACATGGGTGGTACCTGAGAGATCGTGCCCAGAAACTGCTCAAGCACCTGTTGAACCTGATCCTGTGTTACTTCCACCGGTGTTTCAGCACGCTCAATGACTTCCCCTGTCATATCCTCTGTGTCAGTAGACAGACCCAATCTAAGCGTAGCCAGATATTCCTTCGGAAGCTCCTGCATGTATTCTACCACACGTGTCGCTCGCCCAAGACAGAGCGGCAGGACGCCTGTAACTTGTGGGTCCAGTGTGCCTGTATGACCAATGCGCTTCATCTTGAGAATGCGACGCATCTTGGCTACAACATCATGAGAAGTAAATCCCGCCGGTTTATATACCGGAAGTACACCTTCAAATGGCTTTACCATTGTGAATTCACCTGCTTCAATACTTTTGCGACAATATCATCCAGTTTGCCTTCCAGTCGGCATCCAGCTGCGAGCACATGCCCGCCTCCGCCAAAGGTCTGTGCTAATGCAGCAACATCAATCTTGCCAGCTGAACGCAGAGAAACCTTGACCGCATTTTCGTTGATGACTTTGAAAAAGATACCAACTTCCACGCCTTGAATGTTGCGCGGATAGTTTACTACCCCTTCAAGATCTTCATTAGCTGCTCCGCAAGCTACCATATCATCCGGTGTAATAACAACCCAGGCTATCTTGCCATCCTCTGTCATCTGCAGGCTTGATAGTGCTTGATTCAAAATCCGCACTTGCGGAAGAGTCACCTGCTCCAACAAGGTCTGCGCGAGATAGGGTCCATCCACACCATGTTCAAGCAGTCTGGAGGCCGTTGTCATTACATTTGGACTGGTGTTGGCATAGCGGAACCCACCTGTATCCGTAAGTAAACCTGTATAAACTGCTGTCGCAACATCTTTATCCCATGTTATTTGGAACAGGTTAAGAAAATCGAACAAAATTTCAGCCGTTGCAGCAGCATCTGACTTAATGATGTTGACTGTACCATAACCGTCATTCGTAGGATGATGATCGATATTCAGAATTACAGCATCTTCTTCGAAATAATGACGCGTCAAACCTACTCTGGCAAAGTCTGCACAATCCACACAGATAACAGCTTTATATTTTCGCTGCGGTGGTTGTTCGGTCATGTTCACAATGCTGCCTGCTTCCCACAAAAATTGCATGCGATGCGGGATATCGCCTTCATTAATCATCGTGAATGTCTTACCCAGACATGACAGCAGCCAGCCCACCGTTACCGTCGAGCTGACTGCGTCACCGTCCGGCTGTACATGCGACACGACCAGGTAATCATCATGCTCCAGCAGAAATTGCTTTCCGGCCTGGAGCGCCTGTTCATAAGTGTGCATTGCCGTCTCCTCTATTCTGTTACTGGGATTCGTTCTTGTCGGAACCAATATCGCCAAGTAGCTTCTCAATTCGGCTACCATAAGCGATGGATTCGTCAATCTTGAATATCAACTCGGGAACATGACGAAACCGGATACGTTTGCCCAGCTCGGAACGCAAAAATCCATTTGCTTTTGCCAGTGCTTTGAGCGAATTATCTTTTTGTTCCTGTTCACCGAAGACACTCAGATAAACTTTGGCTTGCGACAAGTCTCCTGTCACTTCGACTCCCGTTACCGTAATAAAGCCGATACGTGGGTCCTTCAGTTCAGACTGGATGAGCAAACTCAATTCTTTCTTGATTTGCTCGCCCACTCTACCTGTACGAATCTTAGCCATTGTTGTTCACCTCATGCTTCCTTGCTTATCGTTGTACGGTCTCCATAATGAAGGCTTCAATAACGTCGCCTTCTTTGAGATCATTATATTTATCCAGTGTGATACCGCACTCATAGCCCTGGGCTACTTCTTTGGCATCATCTTTATAACGTTTCAGGGAATCCAGCTTACCTTCGTAAAGGACGATGCCGTCACGAATCAGGCGTGCTTCCGCAGAACGCGTAATTTTACCCGAGGTAACCATACAACCAGCGATGGTACCCACTTTACTGATGGAGAACGTGCTACGAACTTCAGCATGACCGATAACTTTTTCTTTATAGATCGGGTCAAGCATACCTTTCATTGCTTGTTCAATCTCTTCGATAACACTGTAGATCACGCGATGCAGACGAATGTCTACTTGCTCCTGATCTGCAGTTAGTTTCGCCTGGTTATCAGGACGAACGTTGAAACCAATCACGATGGCATTGGATGCTGCAGCCAAAATGATGTCGGACTCGGTGATTGCACCAGCGCCACTATGAATGATCTTCACGCGTACACCTTCAACTTCGATCTTCGCAAGGGAACCTTTCAATGCTTCAACCGAACCTTGTACGTCACCTTTGATGATTACGTTCAGATCTTTGATCTCGCCATCTTTGATGTGCTGGAACAGATCATCCAACGTTACGCGAGTATGTGTACCCAGATCGGATTCACGTTGCGTAATCGCACGTTTGTCAGCGATGGAACGCGCTTTGCGCTCATCTTCAAACACCATGAATGGATCTCCCGCACCTGGAACTTCAGTCAGACCTGTAATTTCTACAGGTGTCGAAGGTCCAACTTCTTTCAGTTTGCGACCTTTGTCATTGACCATCGCACGGACACGACCGAAGCAGTTACCTGCTACGAAAGCATCTCCGACTTTCAATGTACCGTGCTGTACGAGGATACGGGCAACTGGGCCACGTCCTTTATCCAGCTCGGCTTCAATCACTGTACCACGGGCACGTTTGTCCGGGTTCGCTTTGTATTCGTTCACTTCTGCAACGAGCAGAATCATTTCAAGCAGACCTTCCAGACCCATTCTTTGTTTAGCAGACACGTTAACAAAGATGGTGTCTCCGCCCCACTCTTCCGGAACGAGTTCATAGTTAGTCAATTCTTGTTTTACTTTATCCGGATCAGCACCCGGTTTGTCAATTTTATTGACAGCAACGATAATTGGAAGCCCAGCAGCTTTCGCGTGGTTAATCGCCTCAACTGTCTGTGGCATAACACCGTCATCCGCAGCTACCACAATAATTGTAATATCCGTAACCTGTGCTCCACGTGCACGCATCGCAGTAAACGCTTCGTGACCCGGAGTATCCAGGAACGTAATTTTTTTATTGTTGATTTCGACTTGGTATGCACCAATGTGCTGCGTGATTCCGCCTGCTTCGCCGCCTGTTACATTCGTTGAACGGATGGCATCAAGCAATGTCGTTTTACCATGGTCAACGTGCCCCATAATGGTTACTACTGGAGGACGGGACTGCAAATCTGCAGGATCATCATTCTCTTCCAGCGTTTCGAAACGATCATCTTCGAGCACAATCTTCACTTCAACCTCGACACCGAATTCACCTGAAAGCAGAAGGATCGTTTCGATATCAAGCTCTTGGTTGATTGTTGCCATAACACCCATAGCGATAAGTTTTTTGATAACTTCGGAAGCATCCTTATGGAGCAACTTCGCTGTTTCACCAACGGTCATAACACCACGAACGATGATTTTCTTAGGTGTGTTATCAATTTTCTCACGTTGTTGGTATTGTTGTTGATTTCTGTTGCGGTTGTTCTTGCCACCACGGTTACCACGGAAGTTACCGCCACGATTGTCATCATAACGACGTCCACCGCCACCGCTGTTCGAACGGTTGCCACTATTGTTGTTATTGCCAGTAGTACCACCTGGACCGCTTCTACGTTGGCCTTGTCCTTGGCTCTGACCTTGGCCACCACTACGGTTGCCGCCAGTGCCTGTATTACCACCGCTGTTAGGTCCTGAAGTTCTTACTTGACCGCCACCGCTGTTATTCGGACGTTGACCTTGACCCGATCCTTGCGGACGGGATGCAGTACTGCTTTGTCCTCCTTGAGCTGGTCTTGGACGGTTAGTTGATTGTCCTCCTTGGCTTGAGCCTTGGGAAGAGTTCGTTCTGTTGCGGCTGTCTTGGCCGCTGGGTCTTTGGGTGCCATTGTTATTGTTGGAATTTGGTCTATTGTTCATACCTACCTGCTTTTCCTGTTGTATTTTTGTTTGTACGGGACTACCGGATGTATTGCTGCTAATCGGCGTGTTCACTCCGCCGGCCGGCTTGTTGCTGTCCACTGGTTTGTCACTGCGTACTGCTGAAGTAGCAACTGGCTTTGCATCGTTGCCTTGTTTCGAGGCAGCAGTGGATTTTATATCTTTAAAAAATTGTTCCACCTTACCGACTGAACCATTCTCCATGACACTCATATGATTGTTTACGGGAATTTCCAGTTTTTTAAGAATGGTTATAATTTCTTTACTACTCATATTAAGGGACTTCGCATATTCATAAACTCGCAATTTATCCTTGTTTTCCTGTTTACTCAATATACTCCACCTCCGACATTATACCGACTTGCTTGGAGATCATTTTTGCAAACCCTCGATCCGTTACTGCAAGAACAACACGCGTGTCTTTACCGATACTCGAACCCAGACTATCGCGGTCAAATCCGATCAACAGAGGAACCTTATAAGTTCCACATTTATCGCGAAATTTCTTTTGTGTATTGGCTGAGGCGTCACCCGCAACAATAACCATTTTAGCTTCGGAAGAACGGATCGCTTTAAGTACAATTTCTTCACCTGTTACAA
Source organism: Priestia sp. FSL H7-0729 (assembly GCF_038005685.1). Classification (NCBI taxonomy): domain Bacteria; kingdom Bacillati; phylum Bacillota; class Bacilli; order Caryophanales; family Bacillaceae; genus Priestia; species Priestia sp. FSL H7-0729. The sequence continues at coordinate 64,557 of NZ_JBBOTQ010000013.1, read as the reverse complement.
GTTTGCCCGCACGCATAGAGAGTCCAAGATAAGACAGCGTTTTAATATTAGTCATTTTCACGCTCCTGTGCTGCTTTGAATTCATCCTCAACTGCGATGAAATCAGCTGCTAATTGCTCGTAAATTTCAGGTGATACTTTGCCTTTTAACGCCCGATCCAAAGCCCGGTTTTTGAGTGCGAGCTTAAAACAGGACTCTTTGCCGCATAAATAGGCTCCACGTCCGGATTTTTTGCCAGTCAAATCGATCAGCACTTCATCCTCTGGCGTTTTAACGATGCGGATCAGCTGCTTTTTGGGCATCATTTCTTGGCATGCCACACATTTCCGCAGCGGCACTTTTTTTGGTTTCATACGTCAGCGCCCCCCGTACTTTACTTTAGTCGACGGAGACGGAATCCTGATGCATTTCAGAAGAAGAATCTTTTTCTCTGCCGAATTCCTGTTCCGCCTGGCTCTCACTCTTAATGTCGATCTTCCAGCCGGTTAATTTGGCTGCCAATCGGGCATTTTGGCCTTTGATACCAATAGCGAGCGACAGTTGATAGTCCGGAACGATAACCCGAGCCATCTTTTCTTCCTCAAATACATGAACTTCCAATACTTTGGAAGGACTCAGTGCATTAGCAACATATTCGTCTACCTGATCGGAGTAACGAACGATGTCGATTTTTTCACCGCGCAGCTCACCCACAATGGTCTGCACGCGCATTCCCTTAGGACCTACACATGATCCAACTGGATCAACTTCCTCGTTACGGGAATGTACGGCAATCTTGGAGCGGAACCCTGCTTCGCGAGCGACGGAGCGAATCTCAACTACACCGTCAAAGATCTCAGGCACTTCCAGTTCAAAGAGACGTTTCAAGAGGCCCGGATGGGTACGGGACAAAATGATTTGCGGCCCTTTGGTCGTATTCTCGACCTTGGTGATATACGCTTTAATACGGTCACCATGAACAAACTTCTCGTTCGGCATCAATTCGGTCAGCGGTAAAGCCGCTTCGATTTTGCCCAGATCGATGTAGATATTGCGCAAATCCTGACGCTGCACCACTCCCGTAACGATATCTTCTTCCTTATCTACGAAAGCGTTGTAGATCAGGCCGCGTTCGGCTTCACGAATCCGCTGGGTCACTACCTGTTTGGCAGTCTGTGCGGCGATACGTCCGAAATCACGCGGCGTAACTTCAATCTCCGCAATATCTTCCAGCTGGAAGTGTGGGTTGATTTCTCGTGCAGCAGGCAATGAAATTTCGGTACGTGAATCCAGGACTTCTTCCACGATCAATTTACGGGCATACACCCGAATAACTCCCGTATTACGGTTCATGTCAACACGCACATTCTGGGCCGTGTTGAAATTCCGCTTGTAGCTGGAAATTAGTGCAGCCTCGATCGCTTCAAATAGCACATCCTTGCTGATCCCTTTTTCCCGTTCCAATTCATTCATTGCTTCAATAAAATCCATACTCATGAATGTTGATCCCCCTTTCAAACATGGCATCTCATACGTAAAACGGCGAAAGGCTCTGAACTCATGAGCACCTTGCCGTTATCGTGAGATGTGTCTTTTTCATTAATAAAGTGAACAAGGCACTTAAAACAAAATAGCTAGGCGCGCACTGGCAACCTTATCATAAGAAATGACATGTTGCTTCTTACCTGCTTCGATCACGAGTTCCCCGTCATCAAAGGATAGCAACTTGCCTTCAAATTCCTTCAATCCGTTCACCGGCTCGTAGGTTGTAACAAAAACATTTTTGCCTACGGATTTGGTAACGTCCTCAGGTTTTTTCAGTGGACGCTCCGCACCGGGAGAAGACACTTCAAGGAAATAGATGGTTGGGATCGGATCGTTCTCATCCAGCTTGGCGCTCAGCTTTTCGCTGATCAAGACGCAATCGTCGATGTCGATGCCACCCTCTTTGTCGACATACACCCGTAAAAACCAGTTGCTGCCTTCTTTGACGTATTCGATGTCAACCAGCTCGAAGCCTTGTTCGTTCAAGTAGGGTTGGATCATTTCTTCCACGGTAGATTTAATGTTCGTTGTGCTCAAAACCAATAACCTCCAACTTAGGTTACACCAGCAAAATAGCACTGGCAGATTATTCAATACCCAAGATTCTTGTATACCAAAGACTAAAGAGTGGGTTTCCCCACTCTTTAGAAATTCGTACTATCTCGTTCACTTCAAAAATTATAACATAGTCTGGTAATAGTGACAAGTAAGCGATGATTCAGTCGGTCTACTTACTAATGAAGGAAAAATTACGTTCACCTCATTAATTACCATTTTAAGATCCAATTTCAATTCTAGAAGAGAGAAAGCTGGTTGCTCTCTGGCAAGCCACGGAAACATCCCATATTCGACAGCAGTTCAACAATGGTCTTACTTGCTTTCGACTTCTGCTGGAAGTCCTCAACCGACAGAAACTCACCATGATCTCTAGCTGCAGCAATATTGCGAGCAGCATTATCCCCGATTCCTGCCAACGCCGAAAATGGAGGGATTAATGATTTTCCGTCAACGATGAACTTCGTCGCTTCAGAACGGTATAAGTCAATGGATTTCAGCGAGAATCCGCGTGCTGCCATTTCCAGACCCATTTCAAGGACAGGTAACATGTTTTTTTCTTTCGGAGGTGCCTGGAAACCCAATTGCTCAATTTCCGTTATTTTACGATAGATTGCGTCATATCCCTGACACATCAGTTCGATATCAATCTCATCCGCTCGAACGGTAAAGTAGGTTGCATAGTATTCAATTGGATGATACAGCTTGAAGAATGCCGTACGTACTGCCGAAATAACATAAGCGGCTGCGTGAGCCTTCGGGAACATGTACTGAATTTTGAGACAGGAATCAATGTACCATTGAGGCACTTTACAATTCTTCATCTCGTCAATCCATTCCTGAGGCAGACCCCGTCCCTTACGAACGCTCTCCGTGATTTTAAATGCCAGACTGGCGTCCATTCCCGTTTTATAGATCAGGAATAACATGATGTCATCCCGACAACCGATTACCGTCTTAATGTTACACGTTCCGTTCTTAATCAGATCCTGAGCGTTTCCAAGCCACACCCCTGTACCATGGGATAATCCAGAGATCTGCAGTAAATCGGCAAAAGATGTCGGCTGGGATTCAACAAGCATCTGACGTACAAACTTCGTTCCCATCTCCGGTACACCAAACGTCGCGACTGGCGACCTTATTTGTTCCGGTGTAACACCGAGAGCTTCGGTGGAGTTAAACATGCTCATGACTTTGGGATCATTCATCGGAATGGTCGTTGGATCGACTCCTGTCAGATCCTGCAACATCCGCATCATCGTTGGATCATCGTGTCCCAGAATATCAAGTTTCAGCAAATTTTCTTCAAAAGCATGATAATCAAAGTGTGTCGTTTTCCACTCGGCATTGACGTCATCAGCCGGAAATTGAACAGGTGTAACGTCTTCGACCTCGATGTAATCAGGTACCACCACAATACCGCCGGGGTGTTGTCCAGTACTCCGTTTTACCCCTGTACATCCAGAAGCCAATCGATTCAATTCAGCTCCGCGCCATTTCTTGTGATGTTCTTCCTCATATTTCTTGGCAAAACCAAATGCTGTTTTCTCAGCCACCGTACCAATGGTCCCCGCACGGAAAACACTCTTCTCACTAAAGAGTACTTTCGTATAGTTATGAGCATGAGGCTGATAATCACCAGAGAAGTTCAAGTCAATATCGGGAACTTTGTCTCCTTTAAAGCCAAGGAAGGTCTCAAACGGAATATCCTGGCCTTCTCCTTTAAGTGTACCACCACAATTCGGACATTCTTTCTCTGGAAGGTCAAATCCACTCCGAACACTTCCGTCCAGGAACCACTCACTGTGTTTGCATTCCGAATTCACACAAATATAATGAGCTGGTAGAGGATTAACCTCGGAAATACCCAGGAATGTAGCAACGACAGAGGAGCCTACCGATCCCCGCGAACCTACGAGATAACCATCCTGATTTGATTTTTTAACCAAACGTTCCGAGATCAGATAGTTGGCAGAAAAACCATATTTAATAATTGGAATGAGTTCTTTCTCCAGTCGTGCCACGATTACCTCTGGTAATTCCTCACCATAGATGGACTTGGCAGTGTTATAACAGGTATTGCGGATTTCTTCGTCCGCACCTTCCAGAATCGGAGTAAACAGTTTGTCCGGGAATAATTTAATTTCCTCGAATCGGTCAGACAACTCCACCGTATTTGTAACAACGACCTCGTATGCTTTGTCTTGACCGAGGAACTGGAACTCTTCCAGCATTTCCTCTGTCGTTCTAAAATGTGCATCCGGTTTACGTTGATCTTTCAGTGGACTAAATCCTGTAATTCCGTGAATGGTGATATCCCGATATAACTTGTCACGCGGCTCCAAATAATGCACATTACCTGTAGCTATGACCGGTTTGTTAAGTTTCGCACCTATATCGATGACTTTACGAATCGCTGTTTTAATTTCTTCGGGTGTAGCCACCAAGCCTTTATCCACCAAATGCATATACATGGTAAGTGGTTGGATCTCCAGTATGTCATAAAATTCGGCAATCTCTTCCGCTTCTTCGAGCGATTTGTTAAGTACCGCTTCGAAAAACTCACCTTTTTCACAGCCCGATATCACCACAAGACCTTCACGCAAGTTAATCAGTTTTGATTTGGGAATGCATGGTACCCGTTTGAAATGTTCCGTATGAGAAAGAGAGACCAGCTTATATAGATTTTTCTTGCCGATATCATTTAATGCATAGATTCCACAATGGAAAGGTCTTGTATTCGACAAGTCGACACCGACATAATCATTCAAACGATCAAGCCTCGTCAAACCTTTCATCTGTGCAGCATCATTTAGCAGTCCGATCAATATACCGGCGAGTGCAACCGTATCATCAATGGCACGGTGATGGCTTTCGAGTCCAACCTTATATTTATCCGCCATCGTATTCAGACGGTGGTTTTTATTTTTCGGAAATAACAATCGCGCCAGTTCCAACGTATCAAGGACCGGGTTAGGAAGCTCCGGCATCCCAATTTGCTTCAGGGAAGCCTGGATAAAGCCCATATCAAAACGTGCGTTATGGGCAACAAGTACACCATCTCCCGCAAACTGCACAAAATCACGGATAACCGGCTCAAGTTCAGGTGCATCTTTTACCATGTCATCATTAATATTGGTCAATTGCTGAATGTTGTAGGGAATACGTTCATGCGGATTTACAAACGTCGCAAACCGGTCGATTTCTTTACCCTCTTGCATCTTCACAGCAGCAATCTCAATAATTTTGTTCTGCGTTACCGAAAGACCTGTGGTCTCGATATCAAACACGATGTATGTTGCGGTTTGCAAATCCAAAGGCTGCGGAGCCATTACAACTGCAACGGAGTCATTCACGACATTGGCTTCAAGACCGTAGATCATTTTAATCCCGTTTTTCTTAGCAGCCTTGGAAGCCTCAGGATATACCTGCACTCCACCATGGTCAGTGACAGCAATTGCTTTATGTCCCCACTCCGCTGCCATTTTTACGTATTTGTCAATTGAAGTTACAGCATCCATGGTACTCATTGTAGAGTGCAGATGGAACTCCACCCGTTTCTCTGGTGCATTATCTTTGCGGGACGGCGGCGCTTTGACTTCAATTAGATCCGATGGAATCATTGCGAGTTCAGGAATTTGCATAAACCGGTCATACTCTACACGTCCACGCACTTTTACCCACTTACCGTTAGCCAGCAAACTGAGAATTTTAACATCCTCTTTTGTTTTGGCAAACATCTTCATTTGCATGGAATCTGTAAAGTCGGTCAGATAGAAGGTAAACAACGTATTGCCGTTTCGCAGTTCTTTACGATCCAGACCAAACACCGTACCTTGAAGCGTGACCTTTTTCTCTTCATCCTGGATTTCCTGCATAGGCACTGCTGGCTCCTTGATATCGTAACCCATCTGCAATCGCAGATCCCCCTGCTCCTCATCCACCGGGATTTCTGTATCCACTTCACTCATCATCTTTTCGATGACCTCAAGTTCCTCGACACGCTTTTGGGCCTGGAACTGTTCCATGGCTTCTTTATTGCTTCCCACTTCGCCTACTTGCATCTTGATACGAAGAGGTAGATGAAAGTATTTTTCATAGAACGTCTTAATGGCCTGATCAATCTGTTTCTTACGAGCCAATTCCATTGAAGTTGCATCACTCATCGTCAGTTGCAGGAGATCTGCTTCACATTCAAACGTAGTCCGGTTCATCCAACCATTCACGGATGGAATCTCACGTGTAACCCACTCCCGAAACAAATTCCAATACTCACTGACGATATCGCCATTCTGTACCTTGTCCGTATATTTAAAGCCAAATGAAATCTTGGCGATGTGATTCATCTTCTCTTGAATATGCAGACAAAATGTACGATAGATTGGAGCAGGTACCAATGTATCCTTTGCAATCAGAATATTCCATTCCCGATTACTTCGGTTGGTCTCTACTTGTTCAATCCATCCATCCAAAAAATAGGGCTCTAACAGACCAGCCGGAAGCTCTGCCTGTTTCATCAACAACTCAAACCGTTTTCTCTTCTCCTCGATTCCGCTCATCGTGTTCCTCCTTGTACCCCCTTAAAGCATGAAAAGCCCCTGCATTCAAAAATGTCACCGATCCGAACTCGCACCGACTCATTTTATCCGACAGAAGCTCCCATTCATTACTCAACTGGTGAAAAAGTGCTCTTCGTCAGGTTATCCTGACTTAATACGCTCTTGCAAACACAACCGTGTGTTCTGCCTTTTCACCACAAGCCAGGCACGTATGCTTTTCTTCCGCAGGCTGGAACGGAATGTTCCGGCTTGTTGCACCAGTGACTTCTCTTACTTTATCTTCGCAAGCTTCTGAACCGCACCATCCAGCCAGAGTAAACCCGCGTTTATTTTCCATCAGTTCTTTCATCTCATCGAGTGTATCCACGGAGTAGAAATTATCCGACATAAATGTGCGAGCGCGCTCTAACATATCTACCTGTATCTGTGTCAGCATAGACTGGATTTCTTCTACCAGGTTCGCTTGTTCTACAACTTTTTTCTCACCTGTAATCCGTGATACGAGTACACAAACGCCATTTTCCATATCACGTGGACCAATCTCCAGACGAATCGGAACACCGCGCATTTCGTATTCGTTGAACTTCCAACCTGGACGAACATCGCTACGATCATCCATTTTCACACGAACTCCAGCTTTTTTCAACTCAGCGAACAACTCATCTGCACGCCCAACCACAGCATCACGCGTTTTTGGAGGTCCAATTGGAATCATGACCACTTGTGTCGGTGCGACTTTAGGAGGAAGCACGAGACCACGGTCATCCCCGTGAACCATAATTAACGCACCAATCAAACGTGTGCTTACTCCCCATGAAGTAGTGTAAGCCAGCTCCAGCACATTGTTGCGGCTAAGGTACTGGATTTCAAATGCTTTTGCAAAGTTCGTGCCCATATAGTGAGATGTACCTGCTTGTACAGCACGTCCATCCTTCATCATGGCTTCGATGGAGTACGTATCCACCGCACCCGCAAACTTCTCGGATTTGGTTTTCTGACCCACAATCACAGGAATAGCCAAGTACTCCTCGACTACTTCACGATAAATCTCAAGCATTTTCATCGTTTCTTCACGAGCTTCTTCTTCGGTCTCATGCGCAGTATGACCTTCCTGCCACAGGAACTCACTTGTGCGAAGGAAAGGCAACGTTCTTTTTTCCCAACGAACTACGTTAGCCCACTGGTTGATCAGTACCGGAAGGTCCCGATAAGACTGAATCCACTTGGAATACATGTGACCAATAATCGTTTCGGATGTAGGACGAATTGCCAGTCGTTCTTCCAGCTTCTCTCCGCCAGCTTCCGTAACCCACGGTAATTCAGGGTTGAAACCTTCCACATGCTCTTTTTCCTTTTGAAAGAAGCTCTCAGGAATGAACATTGGGAAATACGCATTGCGATGTCCAGTTTCCCGGAAACGACGATCCAACTCATCCTTAATATGTTCCCAGATTTCAAATCCGTCTGGCTTGAACACAATACAACCACGTACGGGTGCATAGTCCATAAGATCAGCTTTTTTGATAACATCAATATACCAGCGTGAGAAATCCTCACCCTGTGGTGTGATTTCAGTCACGAACTGTTTATCATTTTCCTTTGACATAAGACTCCAGCGTCCTCCCATAACGACTATACTCTGAACGAAATGTTCAGAGCGTAGTCCAACCGTAATTATCCGTTAATTAAACGTAATATATCATTGTAAGTTACTGCCAGCATCAACACAAACAACATCGCAAATCCGATGAAATGCACCATGCCTTCGCGATTGGGATCAACAGGTCTGCCGCGCAGCGCTTCAATCCCCAAAAATACAAGACGGCTGCCGTCCAGTGCAGGTATTGGTAGCAAGTTGAAAATACCAAGATACAGACTCAAAATCGCTGCCCATCTTGTTAACTGCTCAATCCCTTGTTTAGCAATCTGCCCTGTCACTTCAAATGTACGAACTGGACCACCAATATCATCCATGTTGAATTGATTGATCAAGTGTTTAAAACCTTCAAATATCACTTTGGTTGTATCAACCATGGCCACGCCTGAGACTTTAAATGTCTCTGCAAATCCAACAGATCGGGTTGGTAGCGTAGGTACGATCCCTACTTTACCGCCTTCTTGTCCTTCTACAGCACGTGGAGTAATCGTTATATTAAACGTATCCGAACCCCGACGCAGCGTCCATTCCATCGGCTTGTCTTTGGAATCGGCAATCATCGACACCATTTTTTGTGAATCTGTACCAATAACAGTACCATTGATCGTCTCAATAATATCGCCCTTTTGCAGGTTGGCCTGATCGGCTGCCCCACCTTCAAGCACCTCACCGATTTCTAGATTTTTGGGATTCTCCACCGGCACTCCTGCCATTTGCGCATATACAGCAAACAACACAAATGCCAGGATAAAGTTCATCAGTGGTCCCGCAAAAATAGCCAATGCCCGCTGTCCAACCGTTTTGCTGCCGAATTGACGATCTTTTGGTGCGATCTGCGTTTGTTTACCCCGACTTACCAACATCGCTTGGGGATGAATTCGATACTCCTGAATTTCACCATCTACGTCCAATTGCAGTTTCAGGGCATTTTCCATATCAATGGAGATGACTTCACCACGGATTACATTTTTACGGTTATCCAGCTGGTCCAGATAGATCATCTTCACCTGGTCATCCACAGATCTTACCGCAATGGTCTGTCCTTCCTGGATCTCTACCAGTTCCGGATCTTCTCCTGCCATCCTTGCATATCCACCAAAAGGCAACAAACGCAATGTAAACTGGGTCTCGTTTCTTTTATATGAGAACAATTTGGGACCAAAACCGATCGCAAATTCCCGTACAAGAATACCGGCGCGTTTGGCAAAATAATAATGCCCCCATTCATGAACCGTCACGATGACAAAGAACATGAGCACCGTTAGAAATACCACTTGTATGGTTTCCAATCCCTATCCATCCTCCTTCACGGCACATACCGCAGTCTGTCCCTATAGATTATCATTATTCTCTGATGCCGCACAAGAGAATCACTTCTTCCAATTTGTTATGAAAAAAAGAGATTACAGACTGGACGCAAGTTTACGGCTCTCCTGATCACAACGGGCGATCTCCTGTAGATCAGGCTCGTCCACATTGTGGTGTGCTTCCAGCACAGAAGCAATAATATCTTCTATTTTAAGGAATGAAATCTCTTTACGCAAGAAACGGGCTACAGCAACCTCGTTGGCTGCGTTGAACGCCGTTGTTGCGGTTCCTCCCATTTTACCACAGTCATATGCCATTCTTAAACATGGGAACCGCTCCATATCCATCTCACGGAAATGTAATTTCCCAGCTTGAGCAAGAGACAGACGCTGTGCAGGTGATGGCAAGCGGTCAGGGTAAGTCAGTGCATATTGAATAGGAACTCGCATATCCGGATTCCCCAATTGAGCGATGATACTGGTATCATCAAATTCCACATAGGAATGAATAACACTCTCTGGGTGAAGCAATACGTTAATCTGATCATATCGAAGACCAAATAACCAATGGGCTTCAATGACCTCAAGTCCCTTGTTCACCATGGTTGCCGAGTCTATCGTAATTTTGGACCCCATTGACCAATTCGGATGTTTAAGGGCATCTTCTATCGTCACGCTCTTCAACTGTTCACGGGTAAGATCACGGAATGATCCACCTGAAGCGGTGAGTGTAATACCTGTCAGACGTTCTCTGTTCTCACCATTCAAACACTGGTATATCGCAGAGTGCTCACTATCGATGGGCAGTAAAGAGACTCCTTTGGCAGCTGCTCTTGTAGTAACAATATGCCCCGCCGTAACCAGAGTCTCCTTGTTCGCCAGCCCGATTTGTTTGCCTGCGTCTATAGCAGCAAGCGTTGACTCCAACCCAACACTTCCTACCACCGCTGTAACAACTGTATGCGCATCCGTTCCTGCCGCAACTTCTACAAGTCCTTCCGTACCATAAAACAGTTCCGTTCCTGCAGGCAAATGTGGAGCTACCTTCTCCGCTAATTCTTTGGACCCCACCGATACCTTCTTCGGTCGGTAACGTTTGGTTTGTTCGATCAGCAGGTCTGTATTGCCTCCGGCAGCCAGTCCCTCCACTTGAAAGAGTTCTGGATGCATGTCAATTACATCCAGTGTCTGGGTTCCAATGGAACCGGTCGAGCCGAGAATCGCAATTTTTTTCATGCTGCACCTCATCTTTATTTATCCAATGCCTACGGCGAACAATCTGATACCTCAGAATTATGTTCTTCTTTAGTAGGGCAGTAGCATTAGTATATGTACGAATGGAAATACAACAATCCAGCTGTCGCACCGATCAAGAATGCCTCCATGCCCTGGGAGAAGACTGCCTGAATCCTTGATATTATATACACGTTTGTATGCAGACTGGATCAAGTCACCCATCTGACCTACGACTGCACAGGCAATTCCAATTACAATTGCTCTCTGCCAGGAAAGCAAACCATCTGATACCAATGCAAAAATAACAGAAGTAACAATTGCAATCACGATGCCACCTAGTGCACCCTCCACGGTTTTGTTTGGACTGATGGAAGGCCATAGTTTGTTTCTGCCAATTAGTTTCCCTACAAAATAAGCGCCTGCATCACTGGCCCATATGGAGCCCAGTAGCAGGAACGTCCAGAACAACCCATGATGCAGATGTCTGGATTCTGCAATGTAATAGAAACCAATCCCTATATACAACACGCCGAGGAAAAGCATGGCCACCGTATTCACGGGGACCTTATTTTTGGTGACAACCGAAGCTGTCATCAGTACAAGCATTACAATCCAGATGACCTGAAATAAGGATAGCGGTCTTGCTTCCCAGACCATTTCCCAAGGAAACACGATGGCAAAAACACCAGCATATCCAATCAGGGCCACACCTGAAAAAGGCATCACCCCGGTCATTTTAACAAATTCATAATAACCGATGAGAGCCATAAGCAAAACCAAACCATGGTACCAGGGTCCGCCCAGCATGCAAAAACCCAAAAACAACACACCTGCTATGATTCCTGTCGTTAATCGCTGTTTCAACGGCTTCATCCTCCATCTATTTCAAACCGCCGTAACGCCTTGTTCTGCGCTGATATTCGGCTACTGCTTCAAGCAAATGCTTTTTGCCAAATTCGGGCCAGTATATATCCGTAAACCATAATTCACTATATGCAAGCTGCCAAAGCATAAAGTTGCTTAATCTCAGCTCTCCGCTCGTCCGGATCAGCAAATCCGGATCAGGCATGTCAACCGTCAGCATATGTCTATCAATGAGTTCAGGTGTTATGTCCTCCGCTGATAGTTCCCCCGATTTCACCTGCAGAGCGATCTGTTTAACACAGTCCGTCATTTCACGACGACTTCCGTAGTTCATTGCAAAGTTCAAAACGAGACCTGTATTATGTTCCGTAAGACGAATGGCTTCCCGCAAAGCATTGATGGTATGAGAAGGTAAGTGTTCCTCTTGTCCCATCATGCGAATGCGCACATTTTTTTCTATAAGTTCATCCAGCTCTATAGCCAGAAATTCCTGCGGAAGTCGCATCAGAAAATCCACTTCTTCTTTTGGACGCGTCCAGTTTTCTGTCGAAAAAGCGTACATCGTCAGATATTTGATGCCCAGTTCATCCGCCGCGATGGTCGCACGTTTGACCGCCTTCATGCCATTTTGGTGCCCGGCTATACGCGGGAGTCCCAAACGTTTGGCCCATCGTCCATTACCGTCCATGATGATGGCGACGTGCTGCGGGATATTGTCCTCGGATATAGTCAGCGTTTCCTGCTTGTCAGCCCCATTCCACCACGACCGAACCCGTTTGATCATTCCTGTTCCTCCAAAATCCCTGAAGTTTCTTCATCTGAAGCTTGGAAAAAGAGACAAAACCCCACCGTATTGGAGGGGCTGCGCTTGTCTTACACTTCCATGATTTCTTTTTCTTTGGCAGCGAGTACCTTATCGACTTCAGCAATAAACTTGTCGGTCGATTTTTGGATGTCGTCCTGATGTCTCCGGGATTCATCCTCGGAAATATCGGACTTCTCCATTTTCTTGATATCATCATTCGCATCACGACGGATGTTACGAATCGCTACTTTACCTTCTTCACCGAACTTCTTCGTCAGCTTTACAAGTTCCCCTCTACGTTCTTCCGTTAATGCCGGAATAGACAAACGGATCATGTTGCCATCATTGGCTGGAGTAAGACCCAGATCCGATTTCATAATGGCACGCTCGATTTCACCCATAGAAGATTTGTCCCAAGGCTGAATCATCAGTGTACGGGAATCCGGAGTACTGATATTAGCAAGTTGATTCAATGGCGTCATTGCTCCATAATACTCTACCTGAATTCGGTCCAGAAGAGCTGGAGTTGCGCGGCCTGCGCGCAAAGTAGCCAAGTCACGACGCAATGCTTGAATTGCTTTTTCCATACGCTCTTCGGCATGTTGTTTAACCGCTTGTGGCATTAATCTACACTCCCTTTAACGATTGTTCCGATACGTTCGCCCAGAACAACACGCTTGATGTTACCTTGTTCCGTAATGGCAAATACGATCAACGGGATGTTGTTGTCCTTACAAAGCGAGGATGCCGTCGAATCCATTACACCAAGGTCTTTGTTAAGAATATCCATGTAAGTCAACTGATCAAATTTCACAGCTGTATTGTCCTTAAACGGATCTGCTGAGTATACACCATCAACTTTATTTTTGGCCATCAAGATAACTTCTGCTTCAATCTCCGCTGCGCGCAGTGCTGCTGTTGTATCCGTGGAAAAGAACGGGTTACCTGTACCTGCTGCAAAAATAACGACCCGGCCTTTCTCCAAATGGCGAATAGCTCTACGACGAATATAAGGTTCTGCAATTTGTTGCATTGCAATAGATGTCTGTACACGCGTAGGTACTTCAATCTGTTCCAAAGCATCCTGCAATGCCAGCGAGTTCATTACTGTCGCCAGCATACCCATATAATCGGCAGTTGCACGATCGATACCATTTTCGCTACCGGCAATTCCACGCCAGATGTTTCCGCCGCCACATACGATAGCAACCTGTACACCAAGTGCAACAACCTCTTTTACCTGTTGGGCAATCGACGAGATCGTATCTGCATCAATACCGTAGCCGTTTTGACCGGAAAGGGACTCTCCGCTGACCTTTAAGACAACACGTTTAAATACTGGCTGTTCCAATTATTCACCCTCCACTTTGAATCGAACACGCTCGGTGTTCAACCAACAAAACTTCTCGCGCATGGCCTCCTGCTTAAAAAGAAAGGAACACAGTTGTGTTCCGCTCTTTTAGGAAAAACGTTTAACCGGTAAGGCACTGTTTTCCTGAGATATAAGGGAGTTTACGCTTCGAAGTTTTATCATCATTCTTATATCTTCGAAAATCAATCCTGCTTGCCGGTTAAATAAACCGTCTTATTTGTTTACTTGGGACATTACTTCTTCAACGAAGTTGTCTACTTTTTTCTCAAGACCTTCACCCAGTTCGTAACGAACGAAACGACGGATGGAGATATTTTCACCAATTTGGCTGATTTTTTCGTTCAGCAATTGGGAGATCGTTTTGTCTGGATCTTTAACGAAAGTTTGTTCCATCAGGCAGTATTCTTCGTAGTATTTACCGATACGGCCTTCAACCATTTTTTCAATAATTTTCTCTGGTTTGCCTTCGTTAAGAGCTTGAGCTTTCAGGATTTCTTTTTCTTTTTCCAGCTCATCTGTAGGAACTTCTTCACGTGTAACGAATTTAGGATTAGCTGCAGCGATTTGCATAGCTACATCTTTAACGAAATCCTTAAATTGATCCGTTTTACCAACGAAGTCTGTTTCACAGTTAACTTCAACCAAGACACCAATACGTCCACCAGCGTGGATGTAAGATTCAACAACACCTTCAGTTGCTGCACGGCCTGCTTTGCTTGCTGCTGCAGAAAGACCTTTCTCACGCAACAATTCAGCTGCTTTCGTCACATCACCGTTTGCTTCTTCCAGTGCTTTTTTGCAATCGAGCATTCCAGCGCCCGTTTTTTCGCGAAGTTCTTTTACTGCACTCGCATTAACTGCCATTATAAATTCCCTCCAAAATTAAGTATTGTACGTACACTCTAAAAAAAGGGCAGTGAGAGGTTATCCACCTGCCAACCACCCTTTTCATTTAGTTTATAGCATATGTTCGAATCTATTAAGCGGAAGTTTCTTCGCCTTGATTAGCTTCGATTACAGCATCAGCCATTTTACCTGTCAGCAATTTAACAGCGCGAATCGCGTCGTCATTACCTGGGATAACATAATCGATCTCATCCGGATCGCAGTTAGTATCAACGATACCAACAATTGGGATACCCAATTTGCGAGCTTCCGCAACAGCGATACGCTCTTTGCGTGGATCGATAATGAACAGGGCGCTTGGCAGGCCTTTCATATTTTTAATACCGCCCAAGAATTTCTCCAGACGATCTTTTTCTTTGCGAAGCAAAATAACTTCTTTTTTAGGCAATACAGCGAATGTACCGTCTTCTTCCCAAGCTTCCAACTGTTTCAAACGATCAATACGTTTTTGAATAGTTGAGAAGTTAGTCAGGGTACCGCCCAACCAACGTTGGTTGATGTA
Organism: Priestia sp. FSL H7-0729; assembly: GCF_038005685.1. Lineage (NCBI taxonomy): Bacteria > Bacillati > Bacillota > Bacilli > Caryophanales > Bacillaceae > Priestia > Priestia sp. FSL H7-0729. Next base: position 49,270 of record NZ_JBBOTQ010000013.1, on the reverse strand, counting down.
AAATTGACCAGCGCGTTCAGCTTCTTCTTTAACGGAATCTTGAGCTTGTTTCTTAGTACCCACGAAAAGAATTGTACCATTCTCTCCTGCGATTCCTTTAACGAAGTTGTAAGCCTCTTCGACTTTTTTCACCGTCTTTTGCAAGTCGATGATATAAATTCCGTTTCTTTCAGTGAAGATATAACGATCCATTTTTGGGTTCCAACGACGAGTCTGGTGACCGAAGTGTACCCCTGCTTCGAGAAGCTGTTTCATGGAGATTACTGCCATCTTCACACACCTCCTAATATGGTTTTTATTGTGTCCTCCGCCGGCATCATTTTTCGCCAAGACTCTCCATAAGGAAAGCACCCTCAACAAAATTAGCACATGCGTGTGTTTTAACACCGTTATTTAATATAGCACATCTGGATATCTGATGCAACAGTCTTTAAAGCTAAAATCTACTTTTTACTTTTTGCAAGTATTGAATCATTTTACACTTCATATGTAATTCATCGCTAATTAATATCAAGCCTTAACAATGCCTGATTTAATTCGAAAAGAACCGCCCTGTCCGAGCATGCTCAGTTTGACGGTTCTTTCGTAATTTTTGCGATAATGGATTTGAAACTTTCGCCCTTTTCAAGCGCATAAGTACCCACTTGGATTTTGGTATTGATTCTCTCGGCTTTGCCAGCTTTTATGAAGGCCTGAGCATCATCTACAATTCCCGCATTTTTCAGGTTTGCTGCGACGATCGCCAGACTATTTCCTGAGCGTACTTTGAATGATACTGTTGCACCGTTCGGTTTGCTCGGCGTTACAGGATCTGTTGTTTTTGGCTCAGTTATCTCTTTCTGCCCATCAACTTCACTTGTAGCAGGCTCTTGTGGTTTCTCAGGCTCTGCAGGTGTCTCCGTAGAGGTTACTGTCTCAGGAGGTGTTGCTGTATTCCCTTGCAACTCACTGCTCTCCTGTTTTTTCTTCGTTACCCACTCTGCCTCTGTGTATAATTCCTCTTCAGAACCGACCAATTTCATATCCATGCTTTTCGCGGCTGTTTCAAGCTGTTCTTTAGTCATATTGGTGGTCTGCTCGGGATCCAGATTGCTATCCGATAATGCATTTTGTCCGACTGTGGCCAGTTGAAGCAAAACTGCACCAATAATCATACCGCTCCCCAGACCAATCCATAAGGATCGCTTGTCCATGACTTAGCTCTCCTCCCGTTCCGCCAGTTGCAGTATTAACTGTACCTCACCACGCTGAATGCCTGTCTGCTTGGATATGGCATCCATCGACTTACCTTCAGCATGTAGATTAAAGAGTTCTGCATATCGATCTTTAATTGATTCACGTTGTGGCAATGATTCCACTTTGCTCGACTGTAGATCTGCTTCTGACGCCTGCTGAGCTGCCTCTGCTTGTACACTTTTCACAAGCGCTTGTGCTTGCAAACCTTCGGAAGCTTGTACGGGTACATTGGCTGAGTGTTGTACAGGTGATGCGACAGGTTCGTTTTTTTTGCTCTGTTCCAGCTGATCCAATCGTTGCTGTAGTTCCTGAAGTTGCAATTGCATACGTTGATCGGCTGCAGTCGCTTCTCCCTTCATCTCAGCCACACGTTGAATAAGAGCATCATTATCATTTTCGATCTCGGTCATGTAGTGTTCAAGCGTAGTTTCCATCTCCTGCACCAGTTGATGTCCTGGCTCTTGCGCCTTGTTTTTTCGAGGCATAATATAAGCGTAGGCGATGGCGCAGGCCCCTAATATGACAATAATGATCCATGGTGACAAATTGGGTTCTCTCCTTCTGATTCAACCATCGGTGCGCAAGACTGCATATCCACAACAGCTATTTATTATAAAGACAGATCTATGTGTTTTCCTTTATACGGATGTTCTGCAGGTTTGACAGTTTCTTGAGCCTGAGCATTCTCCTGTGCATCGGAACCACTCTGCTGATTCCCATCATTGGTATGACCATCGCGCACCGAAGTCTGTGAAGTTTCGTCCATAGCTTCACTTCGTTGCCTTGCTTCATTTGCTTCTTTCGACGTTTGCTCTGCCAAAAGATTCTGATCCGTAATCGGTCGCTGCTGAGCTTCACTTTGATAGCGACCTGCCTCACTTGTTCGTGGTACCGCAATCTGCAACTCCACTGCTTTGAAACTCATACGTTCACCTCACGGTTTCGAATGGATTTCTTTCTGTGCCTGAATGCTGTACTTAAACGTATGGAACCATCGTAATATCGCCATCATGATAATAAAATGAAATTCGACTCACTGGATCTTTAATAAATTTCGTGTATCTGCCGATAACTATTTTAGAGCCTCCATAAATCATCTTCAGAATATCAACACGAGCCTTACTTGTATCTTCGAGTGCCTTCTCGATTTCAAAGATACGCATTTTCGTTTCTTCACTTATGCGAAGAGCAGATTTCTGCGTAGCACCTAACTTGATTCGCATCGACATCTTATCCGGACTTAACTGTCCAGCGGCAGCTAACTGGTCTAACAAAGTCAGAGCCTTCTTCGTTTTGTCCAAGGAGTCCATCTGTTCTCTGGCTTCCTTGCGCAGATCATTCAGTTCGTTACGCAGCCTTGGCAGAACACCCACTTCAATGGAAGTGACCGTCGACATACTGTTACCTACAACACGAGCTGATACATGCTGACCTGCCTGAATTGAACCACCAACGATTAGACCTTTAGTTCCTGCACAGATGACACCATGGCCAGCACGAATATTGGAATGCATAATACTTTGGGAAACAAGAACATCTTCACCAGCATCCACGTTGCCCTCTTGAATAAACGTACATTTAACATTATGGCCTGCCTGTACCAGACCTTTGTTATAACCAATAATACCACCGGTAATTTCGATTGAGCCGCCTGCTTCCAGTTCCGCTCCTTCGACACCACCGACGACACGAATGTCACCTGCTGCTTTTACTTTAAATCCGGTAAGTACATTGCCTCGTATGACAACCGTGCCTACAAAGTCGATATTGCCGTTATTGTAATCAACGTCACCATTGACTTCATACACCGGAAACACATTAAGTTTGTTACCGTCGGTTTTGGTTACCAGCCCATCAAGTGCAGCATACATCGCAGAACCATCCGGGTTAATGACAACGTTTTTCCCAACTTTAAACCGAGCTTCTTTACCCGGACGATAAGGAATTTCTTCACCCGTTACTGCCCTGCCTGGTATGCCCTCGCTAGGAGCGATTCGCTCTGCAATAATCTGACCACTACGGACATTGTTTAAGCGGGTCACTTCTTTGTAATCAACGGTTCCATCTTCCGATTCAAGCGGTCGCCGTTCGTCCGTGTCATCCATTCCAACCAGAATCTTGATGAATCCATCGGTTCCCTGAATAGGAGCGATACCTTCGGCAATCTTGTATTTATCTTTTAAATAGGTTTCAGGGTTGCTCACAAAAAGCAATAACGCCTCTCGCAATACTCCTTGTTTGATGCCCTTGCTCGCCACAAATTGTTCAAGCTCATCGATCGTGCAGGCAAAGCCTTCTTCCTCTTTGGAAAATTCAAGGTAGGCTGTGCATTTGTCGTCCGATAAAACAATGTTTAAACATTGTTCCAAAGCAGTCCGCTGTGTCACTGCAGTTCTTCCCCCTTTTAGACTTTCCACTCCCCAAACTCCAATGATATTACTTTTCTCTATTAATCTTTACGCATCAACAAATCTTTCTGTTTGTCCAACGTGCCGCGTAGTCGTAATATTGCCTTGGAATGTAACTGGGATATGCGAGACGGAGAAAGAGACATGACCTCCGCAATTTCACTAAGAGAAAGATCTTCGTAATACAAGAGTGAAACAACCGTTCTCTCTTTTACCGTCAACTTGTCAAGCCCCTGCACCAAAGCTTCCTTCAAATAAAACTCATTTACTTTATAATCCGGATTTTTGGCTTTCTCATCTACCATCAACGAAAGACGAGTCTCAGACTCTTCTTCACGAATCGGGTCTTCCAGTGAACAAAGTGACATGACTGCCACTTCCTGAAGCATATGTTGAAAATCTTTGGTAGACACGTCCAGATACTGACTCATTTCTTCATCACTAACGGACCTAAGATAGCTTTGTTCCAGCTGTTGGTAGGCGTCTTCGATTCGCTTGGCCTTCTCCCGAACAGAACGCGGAACCCAATCACCTTGACGCAGACCGTCAAGAATGGCTCCGCGGACCCTCCATGATGCATACGTTTCAAACTGCAAACCACGCTCATAGTCGAATTTCTCCAAGGCATCAATTAACCCCATAACACCATTGCTCTCCAAATCATCCTTGGGAACATTTTTGGGCAAACCAACAGCCAGTCGACCGGATACATAGTTAACAATATGAAGATACTTTTCAATCAAAGTTTTCTTGGCTTCAAGATCTCCATGTTCTTTCCACTTTTCCCACAGATCAGAATGGTTCAAATGTGAAGCTTTACGCTCGTTCAATTGCTTTCACCCTCCTTATTTGTCTGTCAGGTGACGAACGGCCTGCGCCAATTCCTCCGGATCCTTGGTCCGGACAAGTTTAGGCGGATCCAAAGGGGCGAATCCCGTTGGAGCTTTCGTCTCAGATGGCGGAAGATCGTCCCCAGTTGAAGCGTTCTGTCCACTCTTGAGCAAATCATTCAGCTCTTGTCCATCGTCTTCGATTTTAATGTCCACCTGTGAACCTCTTTGATCTTGAGCATTTGGTGAATCATAACCATATCCATTTCCCTCGACCTGAGGGTTCAGCAGCAATCCCAATCCCCAGCGTAAACCGTAGGCAAGGACAAACCAGGCTACGAATCCGATCAATCCGCGAATTAAACTGGTCATCAACACATTGCTGCTGTATGCTACAAAAAAAGTAATAATAAACCCAACGATGCCTGCTCCAAGATTAATGCGGTAGTTTCCTATCATAGTCTTATAATTCCTTTACACCCATTTGTACACTTCGAATAGTCAAAAGTCCAGTTTCACAATCCATTTCAATTGTTCGTCCATAATTTCCACCGGTATCTTCTGCAAGAAGAGGGATATTGAGTTTTTGAAGCCACTCTCGACAAGAATCTGCATTACGCGGTCCAATGCGCATGGTATCTCCAGCCCCGGCAAAAGCAAACATCTGAGAGCCTCCGGCCATTTTAGACACAATACGTGAGTGAGAAGCGCCTAGTTTTATCATCTTTTCCAAAAGCTCAGGCAACGCCGTATCCGCATATTTAGCAGTGTTCAGTTTCCCTTCGCGTGCGATCTCTGAAGTAGGAAGCATGACATGCGCCATTCCAGCCAGCTTCAAATGTGGGTCATACATTGTTAATCCCACACACGAACCCAAGCCAGTCGTACGGATAACACCAGGAAGCTGAGCGATGTTTAAATCCGCCATACCGACTTTAACGACGCTTTTGTCCTCAATCATGGCTCAGTGGCACCCCTAGCGATTCAAATATCTTTGCAAAGGATGGTGGGTCCGGAATGAGGAAAAACTGACCCTCAACCTGATCTTCACCTTCAAAGAAAGATGTGTCAATCAACAATGCAGCGTCACCCATCTCACCAAACTGCAACAAGCCATAACTTAGAATGGCACCTGCCATGTCAATGGCAAGTCCAGGAACGGTTGGATACATGGACAACTTCGTGAAATCTGCCAAAGAAGAAAGGTAAGAACCGGCCAATATATTTCCAATCTCGGAAAGCGCTGATTGCTCCATATCTGTAAAATCGAGTCCTTCTTTCAGATCAAACCCGGCAAGTCTATTCAACAACATTTTAGCAGCCTCTGGTGTCATCATAAAGAAAAGATTTCCCGGTGCTTCCCCTTCTACACGAAGAAATACGGTAACAACGATACGTTCATCTCCGCCTACTTTTTCGGCAACTTCTTCAAAAGGGAGCATTTGTACTTTAGGTACACCCATGTCAATCGGTCTGTTGAGGAGTTGAGACAACGCCGTTGCGGCGTTGCCTGCTCCAATGTTACCGACCTCTTTGAGCACATCCATCTGGAATACCTCAAATCGGTTGAACATCTCCACGGTACTAGCCCTCAACACTTTCCAGCTGTACAATCTCGCTTTTATTTAATACTTCGTTCAAGTTAAGCATAATCAGCAAGCGTGAATCCTCCAATTTAGCAACACCTCGCAGGTATCTCGCTTTGACGCCGCCAACCACTTCTGGTGGGCTATCGATCGCACTGCTCTTGATATCAATAACATCATTGGCCGAATCAACGATAAAGCCAACTTGCATATCGTCTACACCTACGATAACAATACGCGTCTGATCCGTGTATTCCGATTCCGGCAGGGAGAAACGACCGCGTAGATCAATGACCGGAATGACAACACCACGTAGATTAATAACTCCTTTTACAAAAGAAAGTGTCTTGGGAACACGAGTAATTGGCATCATGCGCTCAATTGTCTGAACCTTGTCTACCTCAATACCATACTCTTCGGAACCCAATTTAAAGACGATGACTTTCAACTCTTCTTCCATGTAAAAAACCTCCCTATTAAATGTAAGACTTAGCTCTATGCTTATTTAATAAATGCATTAGGATCAAGAATCAGGGCTACTTGTCCATCTCCGAGAATGGTTGCTCCAGAGATTCCTTCGATAGCAGGAAGATAGGTTCCCATTGATTTGAGAACAATCTCACTTTGTCCAATGAATTCCTCAACAGCTACCGCTGCAAGACGGTCGCCTTTACGAATCACGACTATTTCTGTTTCTTGCTCATCTGCGTCATTGAAATCCGGTACAGAGAATACTTCGCTCAAAGACAAGTACGGAATCAGTGACTCACGGAACGTGATCATTTTATTGCCGTGAATATTACGAACTTGTTCACGTTGTACAATGGCCGTCTCTACAATGGAGGACAATGGAACAGCGTATTTCTCTGAACCAAGTCGTACAAGCATTGCTGCGATAATGGAAAGGGTCAATGGAAGCTGAACAGAGAAGTTCGTGCCTTTGCCTGGAGTCGAATGAATGGTTACATTACCGCCAAGCGAAGTGATCTTCGATTTTACTACGTCCAAACCAACGCCCCGGCCAGAGATGTCCGAGATAATATCCGCAGTACTAAAACCAGGTGCGAACAACAGTTGATTTACTTCATCGTCGCTCATCTTGGCACCTTGTTCTTCAGTAACAACTCCACGCTTGATCGCGGTTTTCAAAAGCTTGTCGCGATAGATACCTTTACCATCATCTTCAATCTCGATAAATACGTGATTTCCACTGTGGAAAGCGCGCAGGTTGACTGTACCCATCTCTGGTTTACCTGCAGCTACACGCTCTGCAATGGATTCCACACCATGGTCAACCGCGTTACGAAGCAAATGCACCAGCGGATCACCAATCTCATCAATTACCGTACGATCCAGTTCCGTCTCAGCACCTGTAATGACCAAATCGATTTTCTTATCAAGTGTCTTAGCCAAATCACGGATCATGCGCGGGAATCGATTAAATACGGTATCCACTGGAACCATCCGCAATTTCAATACAATGTTTTGCAAATCTGTGCTAACTCTGCTTAAATGTGCTACCGTATCGGATAAATCATTGTTGCCTGTCTCACTGGCGAGTTGCTCCAGACGTGAACGGTCAATCAACAATTCACTGAACAGGTTCATCAATACATCAAGACGTTCAATATCTACACGAATGGTACGTGAAGGTGCAGCAGCTTGCTTCGGTGCAGCTGTTTTGGCTGGTGCCGTTTTGGATTCTTCTGTAGGTGCAGAATTATTATCGGATGAAGCAACCTCCGTCACAGCTGTCGGTGCTTCTGGCGCTTCCACTGTAGCTGCTACCTGATTGGCCATCTGCTGAAGAGTCTCTTGATCCAGTTGAATGAGCTTTGCACTTTCAATTTCAGAGATACTCATGATGCCTTCTTCCAGTTCGTGCGCCTCTTTAGTTGTTATGTAATACAACGAGAAACTGCGCTCAAACTTCTCTTGCTCAATATCCTGAACGGACGGGTAGGCTTTAACGACTTCACCTGAACGTTCCAGCATATCAAAGACCATATAAGCCCGTACACCTTTTAACTGGCTATGCTCGCTGACAAGTACATCCACATAAAACACACGGTGGCCTTCAGCAATCGACTGATCCAACACTGAATACTGGAATTCATCCAGTTCCACTGCCGAAGCAATTGAGGCGTTAGCCGGTTTGTTTTTTTCAGTTGCAGGAGCAGCTCCGCTTGTCATTTCACCATTTTCAATTGCCTGAAGTGAAGCAACGATTGATGATACATCTGCTTTACCTTGTCCACCTTCGGTAATATCCTGAACCATGGTTTCCAAAGCGTCCAGACTCTTAAACATGGTGTCAAAAATGTAATCCTGCATTTTCAACTTCTCATTACGAACCAGATCCAGCACATTTTCCATTTTATGTGTCAGGGATGCCAAATCTTCAAAACCCATGGTTGCTGCCATACCCTTTAAGGTATGAGCAGAGCGGAATATAACCTGAACTATGCCCAGATCTTCCGGATTGCCTTCAAGTTGAAGCATGTTTTCGTTAAGCGATTGCAGATGATCATTAGACTCATCAATAAACATGGATAAATATTGGTTCATGTCCATTGTGAGGCACCTCCTTCGTGAGTTACACTCCGTTATTTCACTGCTTGAACAAGTTTAGATGCAATCTCCTGTAGTGGCAGAAGATGGCGAACGCATTGCAGCTCTACAGCAGAACGCGGCATACCATATACAACACATGTTTCTTCATTCTCGGCAAAGGTTGATGTAACTCCAGCTTCGTATAATCTCTTCATCATACGTGCGCCATCACTTCCCATTCCCGTCAGCAAAACAAGATGCCTTTGTAAAGATGTAAACGGCAGAAGCGACTCAAACATCGTATCCACTGAAGGTCTATGTCCATTTACTGGTTGATCTTCAGTCAGCTTCACGACATACTTCCCGTCTGCTGTTTTGTTAACTTTCACATGGAATCCACCAGGTGCTATATAGGCAGTCCCTTTTTTCAGAACCATGCCCTCTTCAGCTTCAACTACATGTAGTGGACTGAACGTATTCAGTCGTTGAGCCAGAGAACGTGTGAAATTGGGCGGCATATGCTGCACAATAATGACCGGTGCAGGCAAATCAGCAGGCAACTGCTCGAGTAATGTCTTGAGAGCCCTCGGTCCACCTGTAGAGCAACCTATCGCCACAAGCTTGTTGAATGTTCCTTCCGACCCCGTTACACTTTTAGGGACAGGATTAGGCTTGATTACATCCTTGGCTTTTGCAGAAGCTGCTGCTATTTGATCAGCTGCCACTCTAGATGCATTAGGTAGTCGAACCTCCTTCGGAGTCTGCACTGGATTAGCTGACCTCACTACTCTTTCTGCATTTGACACCGAATTACGCTCCACCTTCGGTAATGACTCAGGTCTATTTTCTACTCGACCTGGCTTCGAAGGTGATAATGGTTCAATTGTTTTCTTGGATTTGGCCTGAAAGACTTCAGTCCGTTCTTGAAGAGAGCGTGGAGTCGTCTTGGCAGGTTCAATCGTTTTTTTCACAGGCTCTACTCGATCTCTGCCTGGTAATTCTTTCAGCTCTGGCTGAGTTGGGGGAGCTACTGCTCCTCGCAACATGTCTCTATTTTTTAAAGACAAATCACGATCAGCTTTTCGTTTGATCTCATTCATTGCAGCACGCATGCGCTCCACCAAGGCTTTACCGACTTGAGCAATATCTTGGTCATGTGAAATAGATGGTTTGCGAATGAAGTCAAATGCCCCAGCTTCAAGTGCCATAATGGTTTCTTTCATGCCTTGTTCATTGATACCAGAGAGCATAATTACAGGAACGAAGGATTCCTTCATAATTGATTTTAATGCGTCCAACCCATTCATTTCGGGCATCTCAACATCCATCGTAATAATATCGGGTTTCAATTCTAGTGATTTTTGAATCGCTTCTCTACCGTTTGATGCCGTTGCCGTAACCTTGAATTCCGGATCCGCTTGGATCAAATCCGTAACAATCTTACGCATAAAAGCGGAATCATCGACAACCAATACTTGATACACCGCCATGTTGTGTCACCCCTGTTTCCTTTATTCAGAAATCATGTTGTCCGTTTAAGCCACTTATTCATAAATCCCCTGATTCCTGTCAAGGTTCCGGATCCCGGAGTTGCAGGTACAGCCAAATAGCGAAGAGCAAGTTTCTCTATATCTTTGGAGGCTTTGCCATTGGGATAAGCCAGACTATAAGGCATTTGCCTTTTAACCGCCTTGACTACTTGGGCGTCTTCTGAGATATACCCAAGCAGCGGAATATCCGTTTGCAAAAACCGCCTTGCTACTCCAGCTATTTTTTCTGCCACCCGTTCCGCTTCTCGTTCGTCCTCCACCCGGTTAACGATCATCCGAAAGGGCGTAGCATTTTCCTGGCCGTGCATAACTTTGACTAAAGCATAAGCATCGGTTATTGAAGTCGGTTCAGGTGTGGTTATAATCAGGCATTCATCGGCAGCACCGATGAACTTCATATTCTCCCTGGAGAGTCCTGCCCCAGTGTCGAAGATGACATAATCCATTTCCTGGGCAATATCCTCCACTTGACTGGCGAAGAACTCCAGATCACGATCAGACAATGAGAACAACTCTTTCATGCCTGATCCTCCAGCAATGTAAGGCAAGCCGCTGGCACCCAGTTGTATGATCTCCCTTATAGATTTTTGTCGGTACAACAGGTGGTAAAGATTATAGGAAGAAGAAGTACCCATAAGAACATCAATATTTGCCATTCCAATATCGGCATCAAACACAAGTACCTTTTTCCCCAAAGCCTGCAAAGCCAAGGCAAAGTTCAGTGTAAAATTGGATTTCCCAACACCTCCCTTACCACTGGCTACAGTAATGATTTTCGAGGATCGAATATCTCGTTCAATGCCTTCCAATTCCAATGGCGTGGAGACCATACTTCGAAGTCCAGCTGCTTGATCCTTCATTGTGACCATTCTCCCAGCAACTGTTTAGACAACGAATCTGCATCCGGCTTCAACAAATCGTCCGGAACATTTTGTCCATTTGCCACATATGCGAGCTTGAGTGGAAAACGGTGTAACAAGTTAAATAGTGGACCGCAGCTCCCAGTCTCATCCATTTTGGTGAAAATCACATTATCCAGTCCATATTTACTGAAATGCTCCGTGATCTGAACCATATCAGCACTTTTGGAAGTCATACTCATGACCAGAAAGGTTTCGCTGTTCTCTACAGGAGCAAGCAAACTTTGCAGTTCCGAAACAAGTAATTCATTTCTGTAGTTTCTGCCCGCTGTATCCATAAAGATCAAGTCACAATTCTCTAATCGAGAAATGGCACGTTGTGTATCACCGGGTGATTGTACCACCTCAAGTGGAACATTCAGTATAGACGCATATGTTCTAAGCTGTTCCACCGCAGAGATCCGATACGTATCTGATGTAATGAATCCGACTTTACGCTGTTTTTTGAACATTTGTTCAGCAGCCAATTTTGCAATAGTTGTCGTTTTCCCTACACCGGTTGGTCCAGCAACATATACGATTCGAGTGGTAGGAAGAATTCCTTCTTCAATACGTTGCTCCAAAAAGTGCATGACTTCAAGCTTCACCAATTGTTCTACATCCTGTTCTTTCAATCCATCCTCAGAAAATTTTGCTTGAATGGAATTGAACCAGGATTCCCATACTTCAGGCCAAACATCTTGTTCTGTCAAACGCTCTCGGATCGGTTGCAGTTCCTCTGGTACAGGGTCCGCAGAAGTACCTTGCTTTGAAAGCTTGGTCACCATCTGTTTAAGATCCTGCAATTCATTCATCAACTTATCCTGTTGCAGGTCTGTACCTGTTGGCTTCATGCCAGATGTTGAACCCGAAAAATCCGCCCCTTGCGGTCGCGGTTTATGATCCGTGCTAGGAAAACCTGAGCCGCTGTCTATGTCTGAACTGATATTACGCGATTCAAACACTGACGGCACAGCCGCAGATTGTTCCTCTACACTTTGATCAGCTGTATTCGTTGTCGACGACTCATCAGAAGCCGCAACAAACGAACGAGCCGTTTGCCGATAAGCCTCAGGTACAAATGCACGAGGTACAGGTGTGAATTGATTTTGTACGGGCTTTGACGCTTGCTTGCTCTCTTCCTTATCCACGGCAGCTACAACTTCGATCCGTTTTTTGCGGAACATTCCCATCACACCGCCCACCTTAATCTCTTTGGTGGACAGAATGACGGCATCACTTCCCAGGTCTTTGCGAATTTGAAGCATAGCTTCGGGCATGGTCTCAACAACGTATTGTTTTACTCTCATAAGTTCACCACCCCGATACTTTGAATTTCAACATTCGGCTCCAACTCGCTGTAGGAAAGCACAGGAATGTCCTGCATAGTACGTTCAATAACCTGACGCAGATACATCCGAATGGTTGGAGAAGTTAATACAACAGGTTGTTGACCTGATTGAATCAAACGATTCACTTGTTCACTCAGCTTCTGATATACACTCTGTGTAGAAACAGGGTCTAGCGCAAGATAGCTGCCTTGATCCGATTGTTGAACACTTTCAGCAATTTTCTTCTCAAGACCAGGTCCAACGGTGATCACCCGAAGTGTCTCACCTTTCTGTGAGAACTGCTGAGTAATCTGACGTGATAGGGATTGTCTGACGTACTCAGTTAACACATCAGGGTCCTTCGTATATGTACCATAGTCAGCTAGTGTCTCGAAGATGGTAACCATATCCCGAATAGAAATTTTCTCACGCAATAACTTGGCAAGTACTTTCTGTACATCACCAATGGAAAGTAGTGAAGGGATCAGTTCATCCACCAGAGCAGAATAATTCTCTCTGAGATTATCCACAAGGGCTTTCGTTTCTTGTCTTCCAAGTAACTCATGTGCATGCTTCTTAATCAATTCTGTCAGATGTGTAGCCACAACGGAAGGCGGGTCTACGACCGTATATCCTGCAAGTTCCGCTCTGTCTTTGGTTACTTCATCAATCCATAGTGCCGGAAGTCCAAAAGCAGGCTCCGTCGTTTCAATACCTGTCACGGACTCCTCATCATAGCCAGGACTCATGGCAAGGTAATGATTCAACAAGAGCTCTCCTCCACCTACCACATTACCCTTGATTTTGATCACATACTCATTGGGTCTGAGCTGGATATTATCTCGAATCCGTATGACCGGAACGACCAACCCCAGTTCAAGAGCACACTGTCTCCGAATCATAATGATCCGATCCAATAAGTCCCCACCCTGCTGATTATCAGCAAGCGGGATTAAACCATAACCAAATTCAAACTCGATAGGGTCAACCTGAAGCAGGTTAATTACACTTTCAGGACTTCTGACCTCTTCAATCTGCTGTTCCTCTTCCAACTGTTCTTCTGCTTCCTGTTTGAGATTCAGATTATTCTGCATGCGCCAAGCGGCATATGCCAACACACCTGCCAACGGAAGCGTAGTAATAACATGAATTGGGGTGAAGAAACCCAGCATGGCAATAACGAAAGCTACGATATAAATAAGTATTGGATATGTAAACAGTTGCCCCGTAATATCATCAGCCAAGTTTCCTTCGGATGACGCTCTGGTGACGATAAGTCCTGCTGCTGTGGAAATGAGCAGAGCGGGGATTTGGCTTACCAATCCATCTCCAATTGTCAATACTGAGTACGTTGACATTGCATCTGCGAAAGCCATCCCATGTACAGTCATACCGATAATAAATCCACCAATGAGATTGATCAGGAGGATGATAATACTTGCAATTGCGTCACCTTTTACAAATTTACTTGCTCCATCCATCGCTCCATAGAAATCGGCTTCACGTTCAATTTTGGAACGACGCTCACGAGCTTGTTGCTCGTTAATCAGACCTGCATTCAGATCCGCATCAATACTCATTTGTTTACCTGGCATCGCATCAAGGGTAAATCGGGCAGCAACTTCTGCTACACGTTCAGACCCCTTAGTAATAACGATGAATTGAACCACAACCAGGATCAAAAACACAATAAACCCAATTGCAATTTGCCCTCCGGCAATCCAGCTACCAAAGGTAGCAACAACGGCTCCGGCATCCCCTTCACCAAGAATTAGCTTGGTTGTCGAAATATTCAAAGCCAATCGAAATAGTGTAGTGATCAGCAGCAAAGCTGGAAAAATAGAAAACTGCAACGCTTCTTTGCTGTTCATGGCAACTAGGAGTATCATTAGTGCAATTGAAATATTGACGACCAGTAACAAGTCCAACAGCCAGGTCGGGATCGGGAGAATCATCATCAACACAATGCCAATGATACCCGCAAGGACAGCAATATCTTTAGTCTTCAATGAATGTACGGCCTCCGATCCCCTTTTATTTCGTTCTGCCCTTTAGTTTATATACATAAGCCAGCACTTCGGCTACCGCTTGAAACAAATCGGCCGGTATGGAGTCACCAATCTCGGCTCTCTGGAACAATGCCCGTGCTAACGGCTTGTTTTCCATCGTAATAACACCGTTCTCTTTGGCAATTTCCTTAATACGCAAGGCGACATAATCCTGACCTTTGGCAATAATCTGCGGTGCCTCCATCTCGGAACCTTCATACTTTAGCGCAACTGCAAAGTGAGTCGGGTTCGTGATGATTACATCCGCATTCGGCACTTCCTGCATCATACGCTGCATAGCCATACGACGCTGACGTTCCCGGATTTTACCTTTGATCAGCGGATCACCTTCCATTTTCTTGTACTCGTCCTTGATGTCTTGCTTGGACATTCGAATATTCTTCTCATAATCATACTTCTGGTACATGTAATCAAATATAGCAAGTACCAACAGAGCTACCGCAATCTTGACTCCAAGACTTAAAGTAATTGAAGCAGCAAAATGTAAAATGGCATCCATTGAATAATGAGAAAGCGATGCTATATCGGACTGGTAACTTGTTATTGTGCTATACACAAGGTAGCCGATGATCGTCATCTTCAAAATGGATTTAGCAAATTCGACTAAAGAACGAAGAGAAAAAATGTTTTTGAACCCCTTGATCGGATTCAACTTCTCCAGTTTCGGCTTTAAACCTTCACCTACAAGCAGAAAACCTACCTGCATGTAGTTAACGATCAAAGCAACTAATGCTACACCGAGCAGCACAGGAGCAAGCAACAACATCACTTCTATACCGTATCGCATCATGAGCGACATTACATTTTCGTCAGTCACTTCCATGCTCAACCGATTGATGAAAATATCCGTAAAGAGTCGAACCGTACGCTCCTTGTAAAAATCACTAAAAACCATCATGATTAAAAAGGTGAACAGGAGGATTGAAGCACCCGATATCTCCATGCTTTTGACAACCTGTCCCTTTTTACGTGTATCCTGTCTCTTTTTCGGGGTAGCTTTCTCTGTCTTTTCCCCTGAAAACAACTGGAGGTCGAGTTGAAGTTTCATTCGAATCTTGTCCTCCGTTTCACTCATCCCGGCCTTTGCCCAATGGTCCCAAGCAATTTTTCCATAGATCTGAACATTACTTCGAACAATTGACTAAATACAAAGGCGAAGCTGGGAACCAGCAAAAGCAAAATAGCAAGCCCGACGAGCACTTTGAGCGGCATTCCGACTGCAAACACATTAAATTGAGGAGCCGTTTTTGCCAAAAATCCTAATCCTACATCCGTCAAAAACAAAGCAACTACCATCGGTGCAGCCATCTGAAAAGCAAGCATAAATGATTCACCTAACGTACGAATCAAAAATTCAGCAATACTTCCATCAGCCAATCTTAAGAAAAATACATTTGACAATGGGATCCATCGATAACTGTATACGAGAGCATCCAGCAGATAATGATGTCCATTCATGGTAAGGAATAAAAGTACTGCAAATGCATATTTGAAGTTACCTGTGAGCGGCGCTGAAGCACCTGTCATCGGATCATATACGTTGGCGATACCAAAACCAATTTGTATATCAATAAAAGCACCTGCTGTCTGTACAGCGGTCATCAAAAGATACGCAACAAATCCCAAAAGCAAACCAATCAAAATCTCTCTGATGATGAGCAAGATATAACTCAGATCTGTAGGTACCGTCTGGTTTATGCCATATATCATATATACAGTCAATGTGACAAAAGCAGACAGTCCAATTTTGACTGAAGCCGGTACATTTCGAGCCGAAAAAATCGGCGCAGTTACAAAAAATGATGTGATTCGACAAAACATAAGCAGAGCGACAGGGAAACTTTGCAATAATGTCTCCATCTGCTAAAGCCTACCCTATGTATCTGTATAGATTATCGAGAATGTTGAACGTAAAATCGACCAATATATTCAAGATCCAGGGTCCAAACAAAAGTACCGCCAGAAGTACAGCCACAATCTTGGGCACAAAAGCTAATGTTTGTTCCTGAATTTGAGTTGTCGCTTGAAAAATACTGATTGCAAGTCCTACAACCAGAGCTAGTATAAGCATGGGTGCACTGGCCAGCAATGACGTGTATACCGCTTTCCCGGCCAGACCGATAATAAATTCCGAAGTCATGACCGTCCTCCTTTAACTTTCCGGATCAAGTGTTAAAACTCAGTAACAGTGACTTGACTACCAGATACCACCCGTCCACAAGGACAAAGAGTAGTATTTTGAAAGGTAATGAGATCATGACCGGCGGAAGCATCATCATCCCCATTGCCATGAGTGTACTCGCGACAACAATATCTATGACCAGAAACGGAATAAAAATCATAAACCCCATCTGGAATGCTGTCTTCAACTCACTGATTACATATGCCGGCACCATAACAGTAATTGGGATATCCTGGTATGTTTTTGGTTGTTCAGTCTGATTGTACTTCATAAATAGCAACAGATCTTTTTCTCTGGTATGAGTAAACATAAATTTCTTTATGGGATCTGCTGCTTTTTCAAGTGCCTCAGTTTGCGTAAGGTCTCCCTGGAGATAGGGCTGAAGCGCTACCTGATTTATGGAAGACAACGTCGGCGACATAATGAAAAGTGTCAGAAATAACGCCAAACCGACCAGCACCTGATTGGGTGGCATTTGTTGTGTACCCAAAGATGTACGTACAAAACCGAGCACAATCACAATTCGAGTAAAACTGGTCATCAGTACAAGCATTGCTGGAGCAATACTAAGCACTGTAATTAACAAAATAATGGACAGTGAACTCGTACTTGGTGTTCCTCCGTCACCGTTTCCGATCTGAATATCAATATTCGGGATAGGTTCGGCAAAGGCAACCGTTACAGATGCCAGACTGATAAGTCCTAATAAACAACACGCTAACCAAATCTTTTTCTTCATGAATCCCTCGACCGATCTGTAGTATTGTCTTTATCCAGGAGCTTTTCCATCTTCTCTTTACGGTTAGGCATCTGCCGAAGTTTAGATTCAAACATTTCGTGAAAAGAAGTTGTGTCCTCTAGTTCCATTTCCCGCGGCGGTTCTTCTTTACGGAAGCGGTTTGCTAGCTTGGCGATGAGAGGCGAGAGATTCCCTTGCTGTGCAGCAGCATCTCGTTCGAATGAATCAATAATTCTTTGCGCCTCTTCCATATCCGAAACCTTATCTATTAACTGGATATCTTCACCTACACCAAGCAGATATACACTTCCACCAATTTCTATAATTTGCAGCGACTTGTTTTGTCCCAGTCCGACCCCGCCGAGGGTACGAATTGTGCCGTGCCGGAACATTTGCTGATTCCGTTTGTTTAAAAAACGGATCAGATAAACAATAAGAACCAGGATGACGACCAGGACAACAATCACCCATACAAGCTGTAAATAATAATTGGCTCCCGCGCCAGCTCCTTCTGGAAAATCACCCTGAGCCATCATCATGCCTCTTAAACGCCCAGTGTCTTGCTAATCGCTTCGATAACGCGGTCAGATTGGAACGGTTTAACGATAAAGTCTTTGGCACCTGCTTGAATAGCATCGATTACCATCGCTTGTTGACCCATCGCAGAGCACATAATTACTTTTGCGTTAGCATCAATTTTCTTGATTTCTTTCAAAGCTGCAATGCCATCCATCTCAGGCATTGTGATATCCATTGTGATCAGATCCGGACGAAGCTCTTTAAATTTCTCAATCGCTTGTGAACCATCCTGTGCCTCACCAACAACCTCATATCCATTTTTGGACAAAATGTCCCGGATCATCATTCTCATAAATGCTGCGTCGTCTACGACTAAAATTCGGTTTGCCATCTTGATTCAAGTCCTCCCTAAATTGTGCTTATTGTAATTTCTGAATTCGGTCCCATTGGCTAACGATATCTATAACACGAACACCAAAGTTTTCGTCAATAACGACAACTTCTCCCTTGGCGATCAGTTTGTTATTCACCAAAATATCGACAGGTTCCCCGGCTAATTTATCCAGTTCGACAATCGAACCCTGTGACAGTTCCAAAATATCTTTAATTTGCTTCTGGGTCCTTCCTAATTCTACGGTGACTTTAAGGGGAATGTCCATCAATAAATTCAAATTGTTTTCGTCTACCTGACCAAACGCCCCATTTTGCAAATTAGCGAATTGAACTGGTTGTACGTTAACATTCCTATTTGGCATTCCACCGTAATGCTGAGGTGCACCGTAAGGTTGTTGCGGCGGCATGCCATATGGCTGCTGTGGCGGCATTCCTTGCGGCATTCCCATTGGAGCTTGTCCATATCCATTATAGTCCTGAACAGGCTGCTGAGGAGCCTGTGGAGGCTGCTGGTGCTGGACGGGCGGCTGCTCAGCCACTGGTGGTGGTGTTGCTGGCACTGGTACTGGTGCAGGTTCAGGTGTTGATGCCACTGGTGCGCTGGCAGTTGACTCCTGAGCGCCTCCAATCAGCATGTCTACCATGCTTTTGGCAAAATGCACTGGAAGCAACTGCATCAGATTGGAATCGATCAGATCCCCGATTAACAGACGAAATGAAACTTGGATGAGTGTCTCATCTTCTGGAAGATTACTTACACCCTCACCACTCTCCAAATTGAGAATATCGATTCCTGGAGGAGAAATATTCACAAAGCGGTTGAAGATCGTGGACATGGAAGTAGCAGATGACCCCATCATTTGGTTCATCGCTTCCTGTACCGCACTAATATGGATTTCATTCAGTTCTTCGTCGATGGGATTTCCTTCCCCACCCAGCATCAGATCCGCGATGACTTGAGCATCTCTCTTCTTGATAACAAGTGAGTTAATGCCTTCGAATCCATCCACGTAATTCACATGAACGGCAACATGCGGCTTAGGAAAAGCTTCTTCAAACTGTGTTCGACTAATGATGGAAACCTTAGGTGTTGTAATATCTACTTTTAGGCCCAATAGCGTAGACAAAGCTGTTGCCGCGCTACCAAATGTAATGTTACCAATCTCTCCCAAGGCATCTTGCTCCAGCTCGGTCAAAAAATCATCAACCGTCTTTTCAGCGGGTTCGGAGCTGTTTATCGATTCTGATTGCCTGAGCAGAGCATCGATTTCTTCTTGGGATAAATAATCCTTACTCGTCAAATTCTTCAACTCCTTCGGTGACAATCTCGTCTATTTGCACAGCCACACGGTCCTTGATTGTTCCCGGACTGCCCATGTATTTCAGTTTGTCACCCACTTTAATGGAAAGTCCCTCATCAACGGGTTTGTTCAACGTAATGACATCACCAACGGACAGACCCAAAAATTCTGCAATTGAAATTCTGGATTCGCCTAACTCCGCAACGATAGGTAATTTGGCTTTGTTCACACGCTCTCTTAAAGCTTCATATTCTTCCGGAGCTCTCGTTTTCTTCTCCGAAACAAACCATTGATGAGTTGACAACCGTGACATAATAGGTTCAAGAACGACATGCGGAATACATAGGTTGATCATGCCTGTCGTGTCACCAATTTTGGTACTAAGCGAGATTAGAGCAATGGTCTCATTGGGAGATACAATCTGCATAAATTGCGGATTGGTCTCGAGTGCTTCCATCCTTGGGGAAATATCCAACACAGTCTTCCATGCTTCCTGCAAACTTTCAAATGCTCGACTGAATATCCGCTCCATGATGGTCGTCTCTATCTCCGTCATGGATGCGATCTTGGTTGGAGCAGTTCCGGTTCCACCAAGCAGGCGATCCAACATCGCATATCCCACGTTTGGATGGACTTCCATCACCATTCGCCCCTGTAGTGGCTCCGCTTCAAAAATGTTCAATATCGTCATCTTAGGAATAGAACGGATAAACTCATCATAAGGCAACTGTTCGACCTGAACGACATTGATTTGAACGAACGTCCGCAGTTGGGCTGAAAAATAAGTGGTGAGAAAGCGTGCAAAGTTTTCGTGAATACGAGTCAAGCTTCTGATATGGTCTTTGGAAAAACGCACTGCTCGCTTAAAATCGTACGATCTGATTTTTTTCTGAGTTTCTTCCTTCTTCAATTCTTCTGCATCCATTTCACCAGAAGAAAGGGCTGCTAATAGGGCGTCAATCTCATTTTGTGATAATACATCCACCATGTTCTCACCCCCTTACAGGTCTACAGCATGTTCTGTTCATTTACATCGTTGCTATCACAATGGATGAAAAGCTCGTACTACTTAAATTTCCTTCTGGTAAAGCTTCATTAATAAGACCTGTTAATTTCTCATTAAATAGTATCCGACCCTTTGCTGTAGCCAGTTCATCAGACTTCGTATCTGCAAGCGTCTGAATGATAATCGGTTTTACGACAATTTCTTTAATTTTCTCGAAATCTTCCTTGGCTTTTACGTCAGCCAACTTGAATGAGAAGCTAACGACAATAACATGATCTGTATCAGCCAAATTGGTTTTAATTTCTCCAAGCTCAGAGGAAACTTCTACAATCTCATCCGCAGTCATCTTCTTGGCTTCTGAAGCTGAAGCAGTATGTGTGTCGTTCTTATTCCCGTTCTGTCCTTGCATAAATACAAACACAACCACCACAATGAGTGTTATTGCAAGCAACATGGTTGCAAGCCAGGGCATCATTTTTTTCATCAGGATTCCTCCGTTTGCTGCACTTTAATAGTGGCTGCCTGAACCCCGATTTCACGGTTGTAATCTTTAATCTTGGAAATAACGTCAGCGGCTTTTTCAAGCACAATGAGCCTCTTTCCAGTTACCAGAGTAATATACGTATCCGGCGTCTCTTCCACAATTTCAACCATCAGCGCATTTAACCACATGGGAGAACCATTTAACCGCGTAACCGAAATCATGCTAAGCCCCCTTGATCAGAGTGGGAGGAGCAAGCTCCCCCACGTTTTAAAAATTCATAAATCAATTATTAACGTTTCAGGTTAACAACTTCCTGAAGTATTTCATCCGACGTTGTAATGATCCGGGAGTTGGCCTGGAATCCACGCTGAGCTACGATCATCTCAGTAAACTCTCCAGTCAGATCGACATTAGACATTTCGAGTTGTCCAGCAATGATTGCTCCCGTTCCGTCCTCAGCACTGTTCGCTGTCAACGGGTCCAGTGCACCATCTGGATTAGCATTCGCTGTCATTCTGTACAGGTTACCGCCAATTTTCTCCAAACCTTCAGGATTGACTACTTTTCCTATACCAAGCTGAGTGTCCCCTTGAGTTGTGCCGTCAGCCAGTGTTTCATTAATCATACCGTTCTGACCGATGGTGAACGAAACAACATCATCCCCAATTGTAATGGGCTCTCCCTCACTACTTAAGACGAACAAACCATCAGAAGTTACAAGATTTCGAGCAGCATCAACATGGAAATCCCCTGCACGTGTCAAGTAAGGAATTTCCTGATCTCCACCCAAGGAGACAAGAAAAAAGCCATCTCCGTTAATACGTAAGTCTGTCGGATTGTTTGTAGTCATTGGGCTTCCTGCGAGATGCAGTGTATCTATAGATCCTACCGATACACCTAAACCAATTTGTTTTGCATTCACACCACCAGATGGAGCATCAGTCGGGGCAGTTACCCCCGCGGTCGTTTGACTCATAATATCTTTGAACATAACCCGGCTACCTTTGAAGCCAACCGTATTTACGTTCGCAATATTGTTACCAATTACGTCGAGTTTGGTTTGAAAACCCCGCATCCCGGAAACGCCTGAGTACATTGATTTCAACATTTTTAAAAATCCTCCCAGTTTTTCATTTGGTTACCGCATCAGTCGGTCAGCGGCATTCCGGCTCCCGAGAAGGGCCAGCCGGTCAAGAAATAATTACGGCACTATCAATCTGAGTGAACACATTATCCTTCATGCTCTCACTATCCATAGCTGTAACCACAGTACGATTTTTGACATTGACGATAAAAGCCATATCCTGCATTAAAATCAATGACTCTTTGGCTCCCTTGGCAGCTGCTTTGTCCAAAGCAGAACCAATTTGTTCCATTTGTTCGGTCTTGAGTTCAATACCGCGCTGTTCCAATCGTTTGGCAGCATGATTACTCAACTTCAGAAGGTTATCTTCCAGTACCTTTGCAAAAGGCTTTTCGGGTACAGCTGATGCTTCTCCCGTTTTGGGTCTTTGAAGTATATTCGGTTTAATTGAGCCTGCATATAATTGTCCAACCGTTATGCGATCACTCATATCGTTTTCTCGCTATCTTCTATATCACCCGTTTCAGTGGAAGATTCAACTTCCTGGCTCTCGTTCGTTTCAGGGGCTACGTCCTGAACGTTCTGTACCGGAGTTTGACTCTCTTCTGCCTGTTTTGGATAATTCACCTGAATGATCTCATCAAGCTTGATCTCATCGTTGCCCACTTTTGCGTATTGAACACTATCTCTTACAATGATGGAATCCACAATACCCTGACGAAGAGTTCCGTTGTCGTCTTTATTAGAAGAAAGCCAACTTACCTCCATGCCAATCATGCCGGATACAGCACCAAGTGACTGGTTCAATGTTTTAAGCTGTGTAGAAATGTTGACCAGTTGTTCCACGGAGCTGAACTGTGCCATTTGAGCGATAAATTCCTTATCCTCCATCGGCTGCATAGGGTCTTGGTTTTGCAGTTGGGTAATCAGGATTTTTAGAAACTGATCTTTACCTAACTCTTTTGTTGCAGCACTGGTGGTTGCTTTATTAGCTGCCGAATAGTTCGGCCAGGTATTATTCATTGAAACAATTTCGTTAGCCATTTGCTCACCTCATTTCTGTTTAAGCCTCTGCACTAAATGTATCTCTCTGTAATTCATTTCCTTCAACTTGCTCGCTACGCCAGTTACGCAATTCTTCTTGAATTCCTGCTGTAGCTATAGCATCCTCCGATTGTTCTTCACGCTCACGCGAACGGCGTTGTTGCTGAGAATTACTTCCTGGCTGACGGCCTCCGTCCTGATACATCTGTGATCCGATTGAACTGTTCTGGGTAACCTCAAGTCGTTCCACTTGAATTCCCTGGGCTTGAAGTGAAGAACGCAGCTGAGTCATTTGTTGTTCAAGCATGTCTTTGGCCATCGTATGCTCAGTCATAAACCGTGCTACCAATTGCCCGTTCTGTAAAGTAATTTGAACGTCCAACTTCCCTAAATGTTCAGGTCGAAGTGAGATGGTCGCCTCGGAAAATCCTTTTTGCTGTACAATATCCAGCTTGTTGACTACAAATTGTGTCATTTCTTTGGCAAACTGTGAGGTCTGCATTACAGGTTCAGCCGGTTTTCCTGCTGTTGTACCTGATGAACGCAAGGACAGCTCTCCCGCAGTAATGATGGTGGAGTGTTCCAATTCTCCACCTGCTTTTGAAGCAGATGTCGTTTCCGTCTCATCTTTCACCTGGGTTCCAGAGTTTGCCACTGCCGCAACAAGAACCTGAGGTACAACCGAATCTTGTTTCGACGCTTGAAGCGAAGTCGTTGGAGCGACTTGCACAACCTGATCCTTAACTGCAGTCAGTGTATCCAGTATGGATTTCAATTCAGTCCATCCCTTGTTACTCGCCGTATCTACTCCAGCCTCTTGAAGCTGACTCTGCAGAGATTGTAGCAGATGCTTGAATTCAGGAGCATTCTTCGCAACAGTACTCTCAGGTTCATTCAACGCAGCTACTAATTGTGTAAGCACATCCTGCAGAACAAAACGTACTGCTGCCGGATGTTGCGACAGTTCAATTGCAGGTACTACACTCGCGCTCTTCGCTCCATCCGAAGGCTCGTCGGAACCTTCTGCGTTCGTACCAGAAGCATCATTTAGTTGTGCATACAACTGTTGAATCAGAGTCTGTAAGCCTGCAAGTAGAGTTGGATCATTTTCCAAAGCTTCGTCAAGCGAATCCAAGTCCGTGAACAATGAATTCAGTACATCCGTGATTGATGTCGCTTCCCCATCTTCTTCACTTGTAGCAAAGGAAAAGACCAACGGATTAGCAGTTAGGCTTCCAGTAGCGCTTGAACTATCACCTTCTGTGTTTCCACCCGATAACGATTGTGCAAGAGTTTGGAGAAATTCACCGCTAGTACCTGCAGCTGAACCTTTCGATTGTGCTCCAGTCGTCTGACCTGTTCCCGTTGCTTTTGCAGATGCTGTGGATGCCATTTGATATACAATCGACATTTATTTTCACCTCCTCTCAATTAGTTCAGTGTAATCCTTTTTACTTGTTGCCCATCAATCTGTTCAAAATTTTTGCAGTTTCAACCGAGTCCTCTGAAGACATGTTCTCAAGTAATTGAGAGCGTGTTGCATCATCTACCGAATTCAGAATGGTCAATGTTTTGTCAGGACTTAACTTATAGGTTTCCAACAATAACTTGGCACCACTTGAAGCAGACATCGAAGCAAATGTTTGACTAAGCTGGTTTTTATCCAGGTTTTTACTTGTTGTTGTGGATGCAGTTGAAGTTGCTGCGGTTTCTTTCTTCAATCTGGATTGCAGTGCATCCAGTGCCAGATCTCCGGATGGTTTGGCATCCTTCATCATCATGGTGACATCGGCTGCTGTTTTTGGGTCCATCTTTTCAAGCACTTTGGTCCGAGCAGATGATTGCATGGCATTCAATAACAACACCATTTCCTCATTCGTCATATTTTGCAAGATCGGTGCAGCTTTGCTCGGGCTCATGTCAGCATACATTTTAGCCAAATCTTTAATTTGCTTTTGATAATCGGATTCCGTTTCAGGCGTTGCTGCTGCAGCCGTTTCAGCCGCTTTTTCCGCATCATCCAACTTCTTCTGAAGTTCCGTGGCCTTCTTCGCTTCGGTTGTTTTTGCTTCCTGTGCTGCCTTAAGCTCTGTTTCTTTGGCAGTTACCTGGGACTTCAGCTTTTCGATTGTGGCTTCAGCACTTTCAACCTGCTGCTCACTCTTCTCCAGCTGCTCTTTCTCCGGATCCAGTACAGGATCAGGTACCCATTCCTTGACTACCGGGATCTTGTTGGCGAATTCAAACAAATTATTACGAATATCTACATTAAATAGCGTAAGTAATACACCCAGCAATACTACGGTGAATACAATCGGGATCGAGATCATTAGAAATTTTTCCCAACCGCCTCCCGACTCTTTTTCCATGTCGCTATCATCTTTAACAGCCATCGTTCATTCCTCCTTCACGAGACAACTTCGCTTCCGGCTCACATCAATTCGCGCGTCCGGCTTTGGCAGCGAAGCGTACAGTAGCCATCTCGTCCAGATCGTTCTGTTCCCGGAGGAGCATCTCCTGCTGAAATTTGATTTTGGCCTTGTCTCTCGCTCCAAGCCATACTTTTTCGTCAATCATCTTACCGTTGAGAAAGGTCTGATTCCGCTGCACATTGACCTGAGCATGTTTAACATCACTGTTTTTGCGTGAAATGCACTCGTCAAGGTGATGTACATAACGTTGCATCTCCTGCAGACTGTTTACAGACGCTGTATTTTCCGTAGCAGATTGGATAATGCTGACCAGATTACTTCTATCATTAAGAAGTTGTATCAGATGTTCTTCCTCCGTCTGAAGTTTACCGATCGCTGTGGATAACATCCACTCTGCCTGTGTTTTTTCATTACTCTTCAGGTCAACAACTTTCTGGAAATGATATCGAAATTTCATCGTTTACCCATTCATCTCCTTGCAAATTCAAGAATCAAACGTTCCTGTACTTCACTTAAGGTGACTTTCTCGTCGACTTTCTGCTTGGTAAAGTTCCATATACTATCAATCTGGTCTATCGATTCATCAATGGCTGCATTTGATCCCCGCTGGTAAGCCCCAATATTAATCAAATCTTCCGATTCTTTGTACACAGCCATTAAACGTTTCATATTATTAACAGCTTCCAACTGTTCTTCCGGAGCAATATCCTTCATAACACGACTTATGCTGGCTAACACATCAATCGCTGGAAAGTGACCTTTATTCGCAATAGATCGATTTAACACAATGTGTCCATCCAAAATACCCCTTACTGCATCCGCGATCGGTTCATTCATGTCATCCCCATCGACCAGAACGGTGTAAAAGGCTGTAATCGAGCCCGTAGGTCCAGTACCCGCCCGTTCAAGCAGTTTGGGCAAACTTGCAAAAACCGATGGCGTATATCCTCTCATTGCCGGAGGTTCACCTACAGCCAGACCAACTTCCCTTTGTGCCATGGCATATCGAGTTACCGAATCCATCATAAGCATCACGTTCATTCCACGGTCCCGGAAATACTCTGCAATCGTCGTTGCAATAACGGCTCCCTTGATCCGAATCAAGGCAGGCTGATCTGATGTTGCTACAATGACTACGGAGCGTTCCAGCCCTTCCGGACCCAGATCCCGTTCAATAAAGTCGCGCACCTCACGTCCACGCTCACCCACAAGCGCGATAACATTGACATCTGCTGCTGTATTACGAGCAATCATGCCCATCAAAGTACTCTTACCAACACCAGAACCGGCAAAAATACCTACACGCTGTCCCTTACCTACGGTCAGCAATCCATCGATAGCTCTTACACCAACACCCATCGTTTCAAGTACACGTGGACGATCCATTGGATTGACCGGAGTATTGGAGGTAGAGTACATCGGCATTCTGGATGGAAGAAGGGAACCGTCCAGCGGTTGTCCAAGTCCGTCCAATACTTTACCGAGCAATTCAGAGCCTACCTGAACGCCGAGTGGTTTCCCCGTACCTACTACATCGCAACCAGGACCGATAGATTGAAGTTCCCCCAGTGGCATAAGCAACACTTTGTTATCTCGAAACCCAACGACTTCAGCCTGTAGAGGCTTGGCTGATTTACCAGGATAGATATAACATACGTCACCGATACTCGCATCCGGCCCTTCTGACTCCACCATAAGACCAATGACCTGAGTTACTTTGCCGTTAATACGAACAGGATCGAATTGCCGCAAATGTTCCATGTATCGCTGTGAACTAAGAACCTTCATGTTGATTTTTTCGCTCCTCATCCTCAAGTGCTATGCGGACCAGTTCTTTTTTAATTTCAGCAAGCTGTGTATCAATTCTCGCATCTACACTTCCGAACGAAGAACGAATGACACATCCTTTATCTTTGACTGTTGAATCAGGCAAAATCTGCAATTCTGCCTGGGAGTCAATGGACAGAGACAATTCTTCACGAGCTGCCTGTACAAATGTAAACTGATCAGGTGCCACACAGAGTGTGATTAACCCCTGCTCGCGTTTACGTGACAAACTCTGACGAATCAGTTCCAATGTATGATCGGGTTCAATGGTAAGTTGCTTATCAATGACTTTCTCAGCGATCCCGCAAGCGAGATCCACAAGGAACGGTTCGGCTTCCTGAATGATCTGATCTTTAGCTACATAAGCTTCCTTGAGCACTTCCTGCGCTTCTATCATCATCTTATCGATCTGCACTTGGAGATCCAGTTCAGCTTGTACTTTGCCTTCTTCAAAACCCTGTTGGAAACCTTGTGAACGAAGCGCTTCAGTTAGATGTTCATCCTGTTGTCGTTGTTCCTGCCACCAGCTGTCGATCTGTTCACGGGCCTCTTGAAGCATGCGCTCTGCCTCTTCTGAAGCTTCACGTACTTGCTTTTCTGCAAACTCCTTGGCATCTTCCAGCATTTCTGCGGTAAGACGTTGTGTTTCTTCGTCCACGCGTGCTTGAAGCGTTTCCGCTTCAGAACCTTCAGCACTTTCACCGTATAATTCCGTGTCAGACTCCTCAGTACCACCATAATGATGATGATTTTCAAGTCTTTTGCGGTCATCAACAGGTACATACTGGAAAGATTTAATCAAATTAGACAATGATATCATCTCCTCCACCGCGTGCGATAATGATTTCACCGGCTTCTTCCAATCTGCGGATCGTTCCTACAATGCGTGTCTGAGCTTCCTCAACATCACGCAATCGCACAGGACCCATGAATTCCATCTCTTCTTTGAATGTCTCGGACATCCGCTTCGACATATTCCGGAACACAGCATCCCGAACTTCTTCGCTTGCCACCTTGAGTGCAAGTTGCAGATCGGCGTTGTCGATATCCCGAATAATACGCTGGATCGAACGATCATCCACATTGACGATATCTTCGAATACAAACATACGTTTTTTGATTTCCTCTGCAAGCTCCGGGTCCTGAATTTCAAGTGAGTCCAAAATGGTACGCTCTGTACCACGATCGACTCCGTTCAGAATCTGAACGATCGATTCGATACCACCAGCATTCGTGTAATCCTGCGTTACGGTAGAAGATAACTTCTGTTCCAGGACCCGCTCCACTTGAGAGATGACTTCTGGCGAAGTACTATCCATAACCGCCACCCGGCGAGCAACATCTGCCTGCTTCTCTTGTGGCAAGGATGATAGAATCGCTGCAGCCTGTTCGAACTGAAGATAAGAGAGAACAAGCGCGATCGTTTGCGGACTTTCATTCTGAATAAAGTTCAAGATTTGATTTGGATCCGCTTTGCGTGCAAAGTCAAACGGTCTGACTTGCAGCGTAGCTGTCAAACGATTAATGACTTCAAGTGCTTTTGATGAACCCAGAGCTTTCTCCAGGATTTCTCTCGCATAGTTGATACCGCCCTGAGAGATGTATTCCTGTGCCAGACAGATCTGGTGAAACTCGGCCATGATCATGTCCTTTTCGGAAGAATCAACCTTGCGAACGTTGGCAATCTCCAACGTTAATTGCTCAATCTCCTCGTCACGCAGATGTTTGAAGATCTGAGCCGATACTTCCGGACCTAATGTAATCAGCAAAATTGCTGCTTTTTGTCTTCCAGTCAAACCTTGACTGCTTGCCTTCGCCAATGCGTTCACCTCTATTCGTCAGCCAGCCATGTACGCAGCAGATTGACGAATTCGTCTGGCTTTTTCTTGGCCAAACTCTCCAATTGTTTGCGCACCTGACTTTCGTTCGTTACACTGTCCAGCGTAATGGACGGGAACTCTGTTGCTATTGGAAGAGGAATCTCTTCTTCTTCGACTTCGTTTTGTTTGCGGCGACGGCGTACTAACAAAATAACAACCGCTGCGATCAATGCCGCTATGAGTGCGCCTCCGCCCCACATCATGGCTGGGGACAACTGGAAACCTGTATTTGCTGTCGATGCAGCTTGGAACCCTTGTGACATGACTGAAACTTTCTTTGTTAGATCAGCGTCACTTATTACAGTACCGGAATCTGCCAATGAAGCGCGAACAATGTTAACCAGAATGTTCTCAATCGCGTCTTGAACCGGTCCCTGTAATTCTGTTTCTCCATTCGGTGGTTCAACTGCAACGTTAATGGTTAAATCTTTTACAGTATAAGGACTGGAAATAATATCCTTGGCAATTCGATTAACATCGTAGTTTATAGTGCTTGATGATTCTTCTGAGGTCGAGTTACCTGTTGCATCAGCTGATGGATAACCCGGAACTTCCTCTTGTCCTGTGCCAGCAACGCCACCTGTCGGATTGCTTGCCCCAGTGTAACTCTTTTGAATCTCCTGCACACTGATCTCGATGCCTTTCATATTCTCTACATCAACAGGTGTGACCAGATTTTCCTTACGTGTTTCTTTGTCAAAATTCAGCTTGGAGGCTACCAACACATTAACTTTGTCTTCGCCTACAATCTGGGAAAGAAATTGTTTTACGTTGTTGCGGACATCATTTTCAAACTTTTTCTGTAATGCCATGTTTTCTTGGACTTCGGAAGACAAACCTCCACTGCCACCCCGGGCAGTTGGAATCAATTCTGCTTCATCTGTGTTCGTTATTGTAATGTTCTCAATAGGTAGATTAGGAATTGCAGTCTTAACCAAGTTGAAGTAGCCATCTACCGCTGCCTGATTTGGGTGATAACCCGGTTTGAATTGGAGAGCTACAGATGCTGATGCTTTGTCTTGTTCTTCTAAACCAGCAAAAATGTTATCTTTCGGCATATTCACCAGTACTTTAGCATCTTGTATGCCTTGCATCCGCTGAAGTAACTGTTCAACTTCTCCGTTTATAGCGTTGTTGTACTTTACATCAAACTCTTTGTCTGTCATCCCGATAGGGGATGATGACTCCTCGAATGACTTATACCCTAATGAACCATTCTGAATAATCCCTTGAGATCCGACATTCACCTTTGCGATTGCAACACTTGTGCTCGGTACGGATATGGTCTTGCCATCTGAACTTAATTTGTATGGAATGCTAGATGAATCGAGATAACTGATTACGCCTGCTGAATCACTTGCGTTCAAATCTGTAAAAGCAACTTCGTATTCCGTCTTGGACAATTGCATCGTAAGCACAACTGCAGCCAAAATCAGAAACAGGAAGGTGGATATAAATAATATTTTTTGCTTTTTGCTAAAACTATTCCAATACTGAGATGCCTTATCCCTGTACTGGGCGATTCTCTCATTCACTCTGTCACCCCATCCGAAACTTTGCTTAGTCTGTCCTTACTCAACCTTAGCCGTTCGATAGGTTGATGATCAGGAGCAGCATCGCAGCTGCTTTGTTGTAATGATCAGCGCTATTATCGAAGCGCAAGTAGGTTATTTTATATTTGCGTTCTCATAACTTCCTGGTATGCTTCGACCACTTTGTTTCGGACTTGAGTTGTGAGTTGCAGGCTTAACAAGGCCTGTTCTGAAGCAATCAACACCTGATCCACGTTCGCTTTGCCGACCAAAAATTGATTCGACATTTCATGCGATTGAGTCTCTTGAGCTGCGACGGACCCTAATGCATTCTGTAAGTATGTACCGAAGCTCTGAATGGTTTCGGCTGGTGTAGAAGGCTTACTTTCGGCTGCACTCTTCATCTGTAGCGGTTGTATTGCCTGAGTGCTGAACATGTTGTTCTGAATCATTAATGTCCCTCCCCTTCATCCCTGGTTTGTTTATTTCTTATTTTCATTTCGTGGCAGATTATTTTCCAATCTCCATAGCTTTGGAGATCATCGCTTTGGTCGAATTCAGTGCCGTTACGTTTGCTTCATAGGAACGCGAAGCAGAGATCATGTCGACCATTTCTTTCGCAATATCCACATTAGGCATAAATACATATCCTTCTGCGTTGGCATCTGGATGAGAAGGATCGTAAACAGGTTTCAATGGTGACTGGTCCTCGCGAATCTCAGTTACTCTGACGCCATCTCCTGAACCGCTACCTCTCATCTGATTTTGCAGCATCGTACCGAATGACGTTTTATTCGGCTCAAGCACAACCATTTTACGTCTGTAAGGTACCGCTTCACCATTGGATACGCTCGCGCGCGTCGTTTCTGCGTTGGCAATGTTGGAAGATATAACATCCATCCGCAACCGTTGGGCTGTCAGTGCCGAGCTACTGATACTAAAGCTATTACTAATGTTCAATTTAGGTTATCTCCCTTCCACGCCAACACGCATCATTTTAATTTGTTCGTTCACTTGCTGAATATAAGCGTTATATTGCAGCTGATTCTCCGCCAGAAGACTCATTTCTCTGTCGATATCGACATTATTCTGGTTGTTATTCATGGACGTTGACTGGTCCATATTAACTACTGGCGTTGGTATGGAAGAGGAAGGACCTATGACAAAATGCCTTGCATCAGTTACTTTACCTTTAAGAACAGGCGTATCTCCATTCATTTGCCCTTGCAGCATTTCTTCAAAAGAAACGTCCGAACGCTTGAAATACGGGGTATCGGCATTCGCGATGTTGTCAGAAAGCGTTGCTTGTCT
Source organism: Priestia sp. FSL H7-0729 (assembly GCF_038005685.1). Lineage (NCBI taxonomy): Bacteria > Bacillati > Bacillota > Bacilli > Caryophanales > Bacillaceae > Priestia > Priestia sp. FSL H7-0729. The sequence continues at coordinate 17,074 of NZ_JBBOTQ010000013.1, read as the reverse complement.
GATATTGGCCGCGTCGAGTGCACCTTGCAATCTTCTAAAGCTGATATCATTTAAAAGATTCACAATCCCCCTCCTCTCTTTAGAAGTTATGGAAAAAGATTGAATCTTTTCCCTTGAAAATTCTTATGTTTTTTCGACAAAAACATTCGTCTTTACACGGTTTTCTAGGACTTAAGTAGAATTAACTCTGATGTTGTCGTATAACATAAGTTTCTTCGAGTTTGGGATTTATTACAATAAGAAAAAAGCCCTATCTTTTCTGAAAGACAGGGCTTTTTGTGTATTTTCTGCAAATTATGAATTTTTTCGTAAATGTTCAGGCCCAAAACAAAAGTATGTTAATACTCTGCCTTATTGTTCTTAAACATTCTTAAAATAAAAAAAGACTTTCCAGTCTCTACATGAGCGATTAACGCTCGTATTTATGTTTATTTTCGAATATTTTAACATGGTTATTATTAGAATTTTTTGGCGTCACACTAAGGGTTTATGGACAATATGGTAGGTATACGTATAAAGCTGTATCTTAATCAATTGACAAGATATTTTTCAAGAATGAAGAAAACTCGTCTTTTCTACACAACACTTTCTTAACAATTAAGTGGGGTCTATATATTTTAATCTCCAGAAAACAATTGGTGACTTCACACTTTTCTACAATTCATCATTTTGCGCATTTACGCAACATTTACCAATCCATCAACTAAACCGATGACCAGACTTGGAATAAGCAAAATTCTTTTAATGGGAATGATTGGATACAGAAACGAGGAATAACGACCAACCCGATAGGTTTTAACTCCGCATACATGCGGCACAAGTCCTAGTTTTTGTCGATCCGTATAACAACCCCACATCTTTTATCGGTTATAAGAACGCAATCCTTTAGGTGGAAACAAAAATAAACGATATGTACTGGTCAGTATGAGTACCTTACACGATTCGATTAAGGAATGACCCTCCTTCGTCGATCTCGCAAGTGCTCTCTACTCTTCAGTGCATATCGTTCATTCATACGACCATTTAGGCAATTAATGGCTAGCCCTAATATTAAAGTATATACTGACTCAAATCACGATCAAGCGCAATATCATTCAATTTCTCACGGACGTACTCCGGAGTAATCACCATACGTTCCAGTGTAAGCTCAGGCGCCTCAAAGGATAAATCCTCCAAAAGCTTTTCAAGAATCGTATGCAAACGACGAGCACCTATATTTTCTGTATTTTGATTGACGGATTCAGCCAATTTGGCAATCTCGTGAATGGCCTCATCCGAGAACTCAATCTCAATATTCTCGGTACGCAGCAGATCCACATATTGCTTGGTCAGTGCATTCTGAGGTTCGGTCAGAATGGATACAAACTCCTCCAATGTAAGACTGCTTAGTTCCACACGAATTGGGAAGCGTCCCTGAAGCTCAGGGATCAGATCAGAAGGCTTGGCGACGTGAAATGCACCAGCTGCCATAAACAGAATATAGTCCGTTTTAACAGGACCATATTTCGTCATCACTGTAGAACCTTCCACAATAGGAAGAATGTCTCGTTGAACACCCTCACGGGATACATCCGGACCGCTACCGCGTCCTTGGCTGGCAACCTTGTCGATTTCATCAATGAAAATGATACCTGTCTGTTCTGCCCGGCGAATGGACTCCTGAGTAACATCATCCATATCGATCAATTTTCCTGCTTCTTCCTGGATCAACACTTTGCGCGCTTCTTTAATGGCGAGCTTACGTTTTTTCGTACGACGAGGCAACAAGCTACCAAACATCTCCTGCATGTTCATGCCCATCTGATCATTACCTTGACCAGCAAACATATCCATCATGTTAGGAGCAGTGTCCTCCACATCAATTTCAATGATGTCATCCTCCAGCTTGCCGGACAACAGATCAAACTTGATCTTGCGTCGACGCTCCGCAACTCCTGTATCCGGTTCTGGCTCATCCTGTTCCTGTACGTTGTTGCCATTATTGCCAAAGATCATCTCAAACGGATTACGCTGATTCTTGGACTTGGACTGTGAGGGAGCCAGAATATGTACAATTCGTTCATTGGCAGCTTCTTCAGCTTTGTCCTTCACTTTTTCAGTCCGCTCCAGCTTCACCATCCGCAGTGATGTCTCAATCAGATCACGCACCATCGATTCAACGTCACGGCCAACGTAACCTACTTCAGTGAACTTGGTAGCTTCCACTTTCACAAATGGCGCACCTACCAGTTTAGCAAGACGACGGGCGATTTCCGTTTTACCCACACCTGTAGGTCCAATCATCAGGATATTTTTAGGCACAATGTCGTCCTGAGTGTGCTCAGGCAAGAGGCTACGCCGATAGCGATTACGAAGGGCTACGGCTACTGATTTTTTAGCTTTCTTTTGACCTACAATATACTTGTCAAGCTCTGCAACAATCTGTCTTGGTGTTAGCGCTTGAGTATTCATATTGCTTCCCTCCTATCAGTATGTTGGATTATTTTTACCTAACAAGGACAAAGAATCCCCTAAACGTCCTGAAGCAGATTATAGAATCATGCTCCACTACGGGAGATTTCTTTGGTTTATAACTCTTCTACAATAATATTGCTGTTGGTATATACACATAGTTCAGAAGCAATCTGAAGTGATTCACGAGCAATATCTTTAGCTTCAAGGTTTACAGCATGACGTTTCAACGCACGTGCAGCAGATAAGGCAAAGTTTCCACCTGATCCAATAGCAATGACGTCATCATCCGGTTCGATAATCTCCCCGCCGCCAGAAATGAGCAGCATGCCTGATTTGTCCATTACAATCAACAGTGCCTCAAGCTTACGCAAAATCCGATCCTGACGCCAATCCTTGGCAAGCTCCACAGCAGCACGCTGCAAGTTACCATGGTGCTCCTCCAGCTTGCCTTCGAATTTCTCAAACAAGGTGATTGCATCCGCCACAGAACCAGCAAACCCAGCCACAACCTGTCCGCGGTACAAACGTCTTACCTTCTTGGCTGTATTCTTCATCACAACACTTTGGCCCATGGTCACCTGACCATCACCGGCGATGGCTGCCTTACCATTATGACGAACAGCACAGATCGTTGTAGCATGAAATGACATATCCATGATATCAGCCTCCTCCCACGAATAATTTATACGCGTTCCGGAACAGTTAGACCTTCTGCCGCAGCAAAACTAGTGATTCCATCCAGTGCGCGCTGTGCAAGAGCTTCATTTTTTTCCTTTTTGTTGCGGATTTTCGTTTCAAGCTTAGGCAACAAACCAAAGTTTGCATTCATTGGCTGGAAGTGCTTGAAGTCAGCCGTTGTAATATACTGAGCCATGCTGCCAAGTGTTGTTTCTACAGGCAATACCACCAGTTCCTGCCCAAGCGCTGCTTTGGCTGCGTTCATGCCGGCAATAAGCCCTGATGCAGCAGATTCCACATATCCTTCTACACCGGTCATCTGACCTGCAAAGAACAGGTTTGGACGCTCTTTAAACTGATACGTCGGAAGAAGAAGTTTAGGAGAATTAATGAATGTATTGCGGTGCATCACACCATAACGGACAAACTCTGCATTTTCAAGTCCCGGGATAAGTGAGAAGACACGTTTTTGTTCTCCCCATTTCAGATGCGTCTGGAAACCCACCAGGTTATACAGGGTGCCAGCTGCATTGTCCTGTCTAAGTTGAACAACCGCATGTGGCAACTCTCCTGTATGCGGGTTAACCAGGCCTACCGGTTTCATGGGTCCAAACAGAGCCGTCTGTTTTCCGCGTTTCATCATCACTTCAATTGGCATACAGCCTTCAAAGTAGATTTCTTTCTCAAACTCTTTCAATTGAGCAACTTCAGCAGTGATGAGAGCTTCATAGAAGACATCAAACTCTTCTTCTGTCATCGGACAGTTCAGATATGCCGCCTCACCCTTATCATAACGGGAAGCCAGATACACTTTGTTCATATCAATGGAATCTTTTTCGATAATCGGTGCAGCTGCATCATAGAAGTAGAAATACTCTTCTCCCATCAGTGCCTTGATCTGCTCAGACAATGCAGGGGAAGTCAACGGCCCCGTTGCAACAACAACGATGCCATCTTCCGGCAGAGAAGTTAGTTCCTCATTCACCACTTCGATGAGCGGATGCTGGTGCAAAGTAGATGTAATCTCACCTGAAAATCCATCCCGATCCACAGCAAGTGCTCCACCTGCGGGAACTGCATGTTTGTCTGCCGCTGACAATACAAGAGAATTGAGCATTCTCATTTCTTCTTTTAGCACACCCACTGCATTACTCAATCCATTCGCACGCAGCGAGTTACTACATACCAGTTCTGCAAATTTGTCGGTATGATGAGCTGGCGTTTTCACCACAGGTCTCATCTCATATAATTTTACGCGTACGCCGCGACTTGCAATCTGCCAAGCCGCTTCTGTTCCTGCCAGCCCGGCACCAATAACCGTTACTTGTTGTTCATTCGTCAAAATCATTTACCCCCACAAAACAATTTCATTATTCACAAAAATGAATTCTATTTAGTACTAATCCGCTGATTCGTCATCCGGTTCATCCACTGGCTCCTGATGATCACATGAAGTACACTGCAATCGGGCTCCCTTTTTGTTCCGCTTTTCGATCATTAACGAGCCGCAACTTGGACATGGTTTGGCTGAAGGTCTATCCCATGAAACAAAATCACATTCAGGATACTTGTCACAACCGTAGAAAATACGTCCTTTTTTGCTACGACGCTCAACAACATGACCTTCCTTACATTTCGGACAAGTTACGCCGATATCCTTAATAATTGGTTTGGTGTTCCGGCAATCAGGGAAGCCGGAGCATGCGAGAAACTTGCCAAAACGACCGAGTTTATAAACCAGCGGTTTGCCGCACTTCTCACAGATCTCATCCGATACTTCGTCTTCGATCTCGATTTCTTTCATTTCTTCTTCCGCAAACTCAAGCCGTTTCTCAAAAGATTCGTAGAATTCTGCGAGTACTTTGACCCAATCCTCCGAACCCTCTTCCACATGGTCAAGATCGCCTTCCATGTTAGCCGTAAATTCAACATTCAGGATTTCCGGGAAGAATTCTTCCATCTGTTCAATGACCAGTTCACCTAGCTCGGTCGGCATGAATTTCTTTTCCTCTATCGCAACATATCCGCGCTTCTGAATGGTCTCCAGCGTTGGCGCATATGTACTCGGACGCCCTATACCCAATTCCTCAAGCGTCTTAACCAACCTTGCCTCCGTATACCGGGGTGGTGGTTGTGTAAAATGCTGTTTTGGCTCAATCTCCTGCTTCTCAAGCACATCTCCACTTTTCAGCGGAGGCAGCAGACGATCTTCATCGGTTGTACCATCGTCGTTTCCTTCAACATATACCTTCATGAAACCATGGAACCGTACTTTTGAACCTGCTGCACGGAAAATCGTATCCCCCGCAGCAATATCTACAGAGAGTGTGTCCAGGATGGCTGAAGACATCTGGCTCGCTACAAAACGTTCCCATACCAGTTTATACAACCGGAACTGATCACGACTCATGAATGATTTGATTGAATCAGGATCACGCAAAATGGAAGTTGGACGTATCGCTTCATGCGCATCCTGAGCATTGGCTGCCTTTTTGGAATAATTTCGTGGTGTTTCTGGTGCAAATGGTTCTCCATATTTCCCAACGATATATTCTTTGGCTTCCTCTTGTGCAGATGCTGCAATTCGTGTGGAGTCCGTACGCATATACGTAATGAGACCTACTGTGCCTTCTTTTCCAAGGTCTACACCTTCATATAGTTGTTGAGCGACCGACATCGTCTTGGAAGCTCTGAAATTCAATTTACGAGCTGCTTCCTGTTGCAAAGAACTCGTCGTAAACGGGGCGGACGGGTTACGGCTCCGCTCCTTCTCTTTAACTTCCTTGATCGTAAAGTCTGCACCTTCGATCTGTTTAAGGATCGCTTGCACTTCCGCTTCACTGCCCAGCTCTGTTTTGGCGCCGTTCAATTTATGAAACTTGGCTTCAAACGGACTGCCGTCTGCTGTCAGTTTGGCGGTAATGCTCCAGTATTCCTCCGGTTCAAAATCATCAATTTCATTTTCACGATCCAAAATGATTTTGACAGCTACGGACTGAACCCGGCCTGCAGATAAACCTTTTTTAACTTTTTTCCATAACAATGGACTAATTTTATATCCAACAAGTCGATCCAGAATACGTCTTGCCTGCTGCGCGTTCACCAAATCCATATTGATTTTGCGCGGCGTTTTGAACGCATCTTTGACCGCCTGTTTTGTAATCTCATTAAATACTACACGGCAATCTGCCGTATCGTCCAATTCAAGAGCATGGGCCAAATGCCATGCAATAGCCTCGCCTTCGCGATCCGGGTCAGCTGCGAGATACACTTTTTTCACTTTCTTTCGTGCATCCTTCAGTTCTTTCAAAATTGAACCTTTGCCGCGGATCGTAATATATTTCGGATTAAAATCATTCTCCACCTCAACGCCGATCTGACTCTTTGGCAAATCGCGAACATGTCCCATCGAAGCTTTCACGATGAACTTGCTGCCTAAATATTTGCCTATCGTCTTCGCCTTTGAGGGCGACTCCACGATTACGAGTGCATCCGCCATAGGTTCATCCTCCTCTCAGTCATGAAACTGTCATGTAACTGTTTCTGTATGCTTATGCATAGGTTAAATAACTTCAGCTAATTATATATTTCCACACGCTGCGTAGGTTGCAGCATCGTCATACCCGCGCATATTTGGTGCCTGGTAATTGGCTAATCTGCTTTTTTATGATTAAAGATAACAGAACTGAATGCAAATGTCCAAAATCCCAACCCAGCTGTTCAACCAGTTGATCCAGTGATTGCTCCTCCTGTTCCAACAGATAAATCACACGTTGTTCATCTGGAGAGAGCTTAACCTCAGCGAATATCCCTTTCCCGGAAGGCTCAGTTGTTTCTGTCGAACGTCCTCTATTGTAAGGAAGTTGATCTGCATTTGGCAAGCCCAAACGATACTCTTCCAATATATCTGCTGCACAAGTGACCAATTTGGCCCCTTGACGAATTAGATTGTGTGCCCCCCGACTCTTCGGTGATGTAATGGGTCCAGGAACTGCGAATACATCCCTGCCTGCTTCAAGCGCAGCATCTGCTGTGATGAGTGAACCACTGCGAATGTCAGCCTCAACGACCAATGTTCCCAGCGTTAAGCCAGCAATAATTCGATTCCGTTCTGGAAATAGTCCCTGGCGTGCTCTCGTACCTGGTGGATATTCCGACAAAAGCAGACCCGTCTCCGCAATTCGCTCGGCAAGACTTGTATTTTCGGGTGGGTATATATTATCAATCCCTGTTCCGAAAACCGCAATCGTTTTTCCTTTAGCACGCAATACGGCCTCATGACATACACTATCAATACCGCGGGCAAGCCCGCTTACGATCGTCAGTCCTGCATTGCATAATTGTTCTGCCAGTTTCTCACCAACTTTGCGCCCATACACGGTCGGCATACGAGTTCCCACCATCGCAATTGAAGGGCTGTGTAACAAACTAACATCTCCTCGACCATACATTACCCAAGGAGGCTGAACGGTTTCCTTCATTAATATAGGATAATTCTGATCCAGATAAGTAATAACCTCTATCCCCTGATTGTAAACGTATTCTCTTTTACACTCAATCCAGTCGATATTAAATTGACTAGCCAAACGGGCAGCCTGATCTTTGCGCAAGCCTGCCGCAGTCCAGTCACCTTCCTCATAATCCAAAAGATCGGACAATCGATGTTGTCCCTGAATTAGTTTCGAGATTGTTTTCTTGCCAATGCCCTCCATCTCATGCAATCCAAACAAAATCCATCGTTCTTCCATACCATAAACCTCCCAGAGCGGGAAGAGAATCTTCCCTCATATTGTGTGTTATGTGATCACGGAATGCAAGCGTTTACGCAGATGAGAAGTAATTCCTCTCCTTTTTTCCGTAAACAAACGCAAAAAAGCAACCCTTCGCCCTGTTTAAGGACAAAAGGTTGCTTACCTTTTCCGTATCCATAATAGTCGGTCTAGCAGAAATGGTTCATTTCCGAGCCGTTTCTTCTATTATAACGAAAAAGAATTAATGTGTCGTGCACAAATTCAAAATACCGCGCTCTTCAAGTACGCTCACCAAAGTCGAGCCCATCTCAGCAGGCGTTGGTGCCACTTTGATACCGCAAGATTCCAGCTTCGCAATTTTCTCTTTGGCTGTACCTTTACCGCCAGAGATAATAGCGCCAGCATGGCCCATCCGTTTGCCCGGAGGCGCTGTTACGCCACCGATAAAGCCAACAACCGGTTTGGTCATGTTTTCACGTACCCAATCTGCAGCATCTTCTTCAGCTGTACCACCAATCTCACCAATCATGATGACTGCATGAGTCTGTGGATCTTCATTGAATCGTTTGAGGATATCAATGAACTCGGAACCTTTTACAGGGTCTCCCCCGATTCCTACAGCAGAAGATTGTCCAATGCCACGCGTCGTCAGTTGATGAACGGCTTCATAGGTAAGTGTTCCACTACGGGAAACCACGCCAACATGTCCTGCCATGTGGATATAACCAGGCATGATACCGATTTTACATTCGCCCGGTGTAATGACACCTGGACAGTTCGGTCCGATCAGGACAGTATCTTTACCTTCCATGAAGCGATCAACCTTGATCATGTCAAGAACCGGAATACCTTCTGTAATACAGATTACGAGGTCCAGCTCAGCATCAACAGCTTCCATAATAGAATCTGCTGCAAATGCAGGAGGAACGTAAATGACGCTCGCTGTTGCGCCTGTAGCTTCCTTCGCTTCCTGCACAGTGTTGAACACTGGCAGACTGGCTACTGTTCCGTCTTCCAATGTGATATCCACATTAGTTCCGCCTTTACCCGGTGTAACTCCGCCTACCATCTGGGTTCCGTAGTCCAATGCGCCCTTCGTGTGGAACATTCCCGTTGAACCCGTAATGCCTTGCGTAATGACTTTTGTATTTTTATCGATCAAAATACTCACGTTGCTTCACATCCTTACGGTTATTTTTCAATTCCCGGACAGCTCCGGTACTAAGGAATGAACTTATTTTACGAGGGCAACAATTTTCTGTGCACCATCGGCCATGGAATCAGCAGGAACAATATTCAGGCCAGACTCACCTAGAATACGTTTGCCAAGCTCCACGTTAGTTCCTTCAAGACGAACAACCAGCGGTTTGGTCAGGCCAAGCTGCCTCGCGGCTTCAACAACACCATTGGCGATTACATCACAGCGCATGATGCCACCGAAAATGTTAACAAAGATTCCCGCTACTTTGGCATCGGACAAGATGATTTTAAATGCTTCAGTCACCTTCTCCGTTGTAGCACCGCCCCCAACGTCAAGGAAGTTGGCCGGGTCTCCACCGTAGTATTTGATAATGTCCATCGTTGCCATCGCAAGTCCCGCACCATTGACCATACAGCCGATGTTGCCATCGAGTGCTATGTAGCTGAGGTCGTATTTGGAAGCTTCGATTTCTTTTTCATCCTCTTCATCCAGGTCACGTAGTTCCAAAATGTCCTTGTGACGGAACAGCGCGTTGGAGTCAAAGTTCAATTTCGCATCTAGAGCGATAACGTTTCCATCTCCGGTAACAACGAGAGGATTGATCTCGGCAATAGAGCAATCTTTTTCGACAAATGCAGTGTACAGCGCGAGCATGAACTTAACGGCTTTGTTCACCAGTTCATTCGGAATTTGAATGCTGTAAGCCAGTTTACGCGCCTGGAACACTTGCAATCCAATGGCAGGGTCAATAATTTCTTTGAAAATTTTCTCAGGTGTAGCTTCAGCTACTTCTTCAATCTCAGTACCGCCTTCTTCGGAAGCCATCATAACTACACGGCCTGTGGCACGGTCCACAACAACACCCACATAATACTCTTTGCGGATATCGCATCCTTCTTCAATCAGAAGACGTTTCACTTCTTTGCCTTCTGGTCCAGTCTGGTGTGTTACCAATACTTTACCCAGAATTTCGGAAGCATAGGCACGAACTTCATCCGTACTCTTCGCCACTTTTACGCCGCCGGCTTTACCCCGGCCACCTGCGTGAATTTGCGCTTTAACAACAGTCACCGGACTGCCCAGTGCCTCTGCGGCCGCAACCGCTTCATCGACTGTATAAGCAACCTTTCCGTTTGGAACGGTAACTCCATACTGTTTCAGTACTTCTTTTCCTTGATATTCATGGATATTCATTCTCGAATCCTCCTATCAACATGACTGCAACAAGGCGGGTTGGTAGACTAACAAAAGACAAATGTTGACTATTTTCACTTAAACCCAATTCATTGTAACACGTTTTTAAAACGCTTTCCTTAAAAAATTAATGGTTAATAGACAGTATTTTGATATGAGTATGATCCCATATTGTGAATGCTTGGGTATATATGGAAAAAACCTCAGCTAAAAGCTAAGGTTTCCTTGATGTAATCTACATTTTATTTTTTTGCTGCGTTCGTGTTGGTTTCATGAACCTTCTCCAGCAACCCTTTGAACTGACCCAGCAACGCCTCAAACTCTGCACTGTTCAAACAAGCGTCCCCCTGAATGGATGCAGGTATGGACAATGCCTTGTTCTGCAACTCACGGCCGGAGTCGGTTAATGTAATTAATACTTTGCGTTCATCCTGAGCCGAGCGTTCGCGATTAATAAGTCCTGCGGACTGCAAACGTTTGAGAAGTGGTGTCAATGTTCCTGAATCGAGATAAAGTGCCTCTCCGATCTCTTTAACCGTACATTCTTCACGTTCCCACAACACCATTAAAACCAAATACTGGGAATACGTCACACCAAGTACTTCCAGATAAGGCTGGTACATCTTCGTAATCTCACGTGAACAAGCATATATGGCAAAGCATAATTGGTTATCCAGCTTCAAACTGTCAGTCTGCATATGTCATTCTCACCTGCCTATTGTGCATTCTATTCCTTATAAAAAGGAATTATAAATCTATCTTATCACAAATTAGAAAAAAAACAGAATAATTGAGCACAAATGATTTTACCTCTCCATTTAATTATGTTAAATTAGATTGTGTAAAATATAAATTTGAATAGTTCGCCAACAGTACATACGCATGATTTAACAAATATATTAGATAAGGTCCTTCGATTAAGTTCACGCTTTCTCAAGCCAAATTTTTCACCAATGATATCTACAAATTTCTATCCAGCAATAAAATTCAGGGATCAGGAATGGTGACTACAGCGATGAGAATGACAGGTTGACTCCTTGATTCCTTTTATATAAAATGCTTAGTAGAAGCTGAGGAAGCACCTTAATTCGTAGACTGGCCCGTGTTATGCGGTGCCAAGAATCGAGTGAGGTGTTTCTTTGTCATGTACGGAAAATTGCATAGTGCGTGTTTGTACGGAATTGATGGCGTTCTGATCGAGGTGGAGACCGATTTATCCAACGGTCTGCCACAGACATCCATCATCGGCTTACCGGATTCAGCCATTCGTGAGGCCGTTGAACGTGTTCGTGCGGCGATTAAAAACTGCGGATATCAGTATCCTTTACAGCGGATCACAATTAACCTGGCCCCTGCTGATCTGCGCAAGGAAGGATCTTCCTTTGATCTTGCCATTGCGATGGGTTTACTTATGACAAGCGGCCAGCTTGTACTTCCTCCCCAGGAACGAACACTCGTGGTTGGCGAACTGGCATTGGACGGTTCGGTCAGGTCCGTGCCTGGCATTTTATCCATGGTGGATCTGGCTAAGCGACAAGGCTTTACGTCTGTGCTTCTGCCTTTGGATAACGTGGAAGAAGCATCACTGATTCGAGGTGTTCAGGTGTTTGGTATTCGCCATTTGCAGGATATTGCTCCGAAAAAACCAGATGAGCCTGCTCGTTCAGTGGGGATACCACATCATTCGAATGCAGGACCAATCGTGTTGAAAAATTATGCTCACCTTATTGCTCCTAAAACAGTTAAAACTAACAAGACGATGGATAGAACGCTGAGACAAACAGCTTTATTTGCAGATGACTATAGTGATGTTTTGGGGCAACATCATGTCAAACGCGCGCTTATGATCGCTGCAGCAGGCATGCACAATATATTGCTCGTTGGACCGCCAGGCACGGGCAAAACGATGTTAATCAAACGTTTGCCTTCCATCCTTCCGCCGTTGTCAGAAGATGAAGCGTTGGAAGTGACCAAAGTATTAAGTGCCGCAGGCAAGTTAAAAGAAGCGCCTCAAGGGCTGATTGCAGACAGACCTTTTCGCTCCCCTCACCACACGATATCCACCTCCGGTCTGATTGGAGGCGGTGGTATCCCGAAACCGGGTGAAGTCAGCCTTGCCCACCGGGGCATACTCTTTCTCGATGAACTACCTGAATTCCAGCGCCAAGTGCTGGAGGTATTAAGGCAGCCGTTAGAGGATCGCACAGTGACAATTAGTCGGGCGCGTGCTGCATTCACCTTTCCGGCCCAGTTCATGCTTGCATGTTCCATGAATCCCTGTCCGTGCGGTTATTTATCCGCTCATTCGGAGGAACAGCGTTGCATATGTAGTCCAGCCCGTGTTGCCGCGTATCGTGCCAAGATTTCAGGACCACTGCTGGACCGCATTGATCTTCAGGTTGAAGTCCCTTCACCAGGCGAGTGGCGCAAGTCTACGGTCTCGCCTTCTTCTGCAGAAATGCAGGCAAAAGTAATTCACGCTCATCAGATACAGGCCTCCCGTTATGCCCAAAGTTCCGTTCGCTGGAATAGCCAGCTCTCGGGCACGCTTTTGCGACGAACGATCCATCTCCCCCAAGAGGCAGAACAACTGTTAGAGCAAACACTGCAAACATTGAACCTGAGCATGCGTGCACACGACCGGATTATCAAGATGGCACAGACCATTGCTGACCTGGACCATGAAGGTGAAATTGTGACAGCTCATGTGGCTGAAGCCATACAGTATCGTCAATTGGATCTTAATTTATTTTGATGGGCATATGAAGGAAGAACAGGTTTACCAAATACAATAACGCGAAGTTCAACCTGTACAATGAATAACGTGGCCAAGACAATGGATGATTCACTCAGGTTTTATTTTACGGTATGTCAACATGACAAAAAAACGTACATGTGCCTCTCTGTTGAGGAGAAAGGTACTTGTACGTCAATTTTTTTGAAACAGATAGTGCATGTGTAGCTATTTATTACAATAATTTATTATTCAAAAAGAGTCAGTTTCTCCTTGGCAGGTGTACGTTCTTTCGCAGAAGGAATAACATCGGGGTACCCCATATAAACCATCCCTATAATCTTCTCACCCGCCTCTATTCCAAGAGGTTTGCGGAATTTGGGAGCGTACAGGAATGGCTTAGTCACCCAGAACGTTCCAATGTCTTCACTCCAGGCTGCAAGCATAAAGTTCTGAACCAATGCACTTACCGCAGCGAAGTCTTCGTCCCAAATATTCTGTCTTGGATCTTCCTCCAGAACAACAAGCATAACAGCTGGCACTTGCATAATATTGGCTGAGAATTTATTGTCTTCTCCCATTTCTGCGTCAATGGCTTCAGCCAGTTTCTTCCGCCCATTCCCGGTAAACAGCAAAAATCTCCAAGGTTCACGCAGTTTATGGTTAGGAGCCCAGACTGCTGTGTCCAGCAATTCTATGATTTGTTGTGTAGGAACAGCTTCTTTTTTAAATTTTTTCACCGTGCGACGGTTTTGAATGGCATTTCTTACTTCATTCATTGTTTTAGTAATTTTACTCATCGTCCGTACCTCCCTGTTTATAATTTGATTTGTAACCGTAACGAAGGCTTAGGGTCTTGAATAACTCGTTTATGACAAATCAAAAGATTAAAACTCCAGATTACACCCTTGATTATACACCCTTCTGTTCAGGAGATTCAAAGGGATGCCTCCGACGACTAAGGCTACAGGTGCTAAGAAAGAGAAAAGACGACTCCGAAATCCTGATCCACTAATGGCGATCATCAAGTCAGAGCCGTCTATTTAAACCAGCCATTTTGCACCTTTAGGAAATTAAGATCACGTCAACGCTCGAATCAGTATGGACCTGCTCCTTCAAAAGTACCTTTAACAAAATCCATTTTGTTGTACTTCTCCTGGTTACCAGCAACATCAGTACTGTAATACTCTACCACCTTGACCTCGGGAGCAAAAAATTGGACAGGCCCTTCATAGTTCTTCCATGCTCCTCCATTGATTCGATATTGCGTTTTTTTTACACCTGATCCTTTGACTTCGTCGGTTGCCTGGAGTCTAAAGGTAAATCCTTTAATGTATGTCTTCCCATTTACGGTGTCTGTGATTGGAACTAATCTGTACTTGGTTACTGGGGGAGTAACATCTGCATCTTTCTTAAGTACGATATTAAACGTATTATGATCCCCTTGTACAAGGGTAACGTTAAGGCTAGTTTTTAAGTATCCTGATGCTTCCCCCGTTATTGTTCTGGCGCCTGTTGGCACGCGTTTTATAAAATAGTTGCCTTGAGCATCCGTTGTTGCCGAGACTCCAGCATTCACTTTAGCTCCAGTGACTGGATTGCCCGACTCATCTACAACTTTTCCACGCACGTGTGCTGCTTCTGTCAAAACAACATCTACGATTAAGGTTTTTCCAGCCTGAACATTCAAACGATCCTGCTCATAAAGGATATAATCGGCAGAATCTACCCAGATGGCAATGTTTGGATTATAGTCGAAATCAAGCCCAGTAACGGCATACCGACCTTGCTGATCTGTTTTAACCGGTCGATCCGACGCCCCTGTTACTTTGACCAGGGCATCTGGAATCGGTTTGCCTGTTTGATCGTTTACAGTTCCTACAATCGTAGAAGGTTCGTATAGCTCGAAATTAACCAAAATCTGTTCCCCTTCTGACAAATAGTAAGTATTACGATGCCTGTCTGTCACATATCCTTCTGCTTCAATTATAAAACTAATTTCCGTATAATCCTGAACAGACTCAAGGATTAAATAACTTCCAGTACCATCTGTCTTCACGCTTTTTTCAGTATGTTCCCCTTGATATCTAAGGGAATACTTGATTGTTGCATCCTGGATAGGAAATCCTTCAGGATCCGTAACTTTACCTGATACCTTTGCCTGTGTAGACGGATCTGCTGCATAAGAATCGCCAGAATACATAATTCCAAACAAAATGAAACATAAAGATAGTACACTTAGTCGAATCATCCATTTGATACTAGTATGCATTTTCTCACTACACCTCACCATTTATTTTTTAATGGATTCAATAGCACTCTTTAACTGACCATAAGTTCAAGCTTCCAGAATTCTCCGTCCCATACATATTGCCAGATCCCTTGCCCACCGTTCATGGTCTCACTGATATCCAACACTTCCATCCGAGGGCACTCCCATACTTGTTTTACTGTGTTGTTTGAATTATTCCGAAACTCTTCCATACATCCCACCAACCTCTCTTTAAATTTCAACTTTTTTATTTTATTACAAATGATACATTTTGTATCTATAAATTTCTGAAATACGATGATTTTATGATTAATGCTCTGTCCTCATTTTTGTGGTTTCATAGTTCAATCAAAAAAAGCCGTAGTTCCTGTATGATGAGGGACCACGACTTTAATATAGAAAATAATTATAAAACATAAGCGAACGCAAAGATAAAACATAATTAAACTTGTACTTTGTAACAACTTATATATTTACATCAAAACGATACATTTCGTATCTCTAAATTACAGCAATAATTTTTATTGTTTTTCTTAAAAAGCATTAACAATATGATTTACAGAGACAGTCTCTCCTGATTGATCAAGCATCACGGCGATGACATCAAAACGGACCTGAAGTTCTGTCTCTCCCGTCATTTGCAAATAAACGGATGCGGTTGAACGTACCTGCTGCATTTTGCGCATATCAACCGATTCCTGAGGTGTACCGTACTGAGCGGCTCCACTTCTACTCCTTACTTCTACGAAGACGATCAGCCCCTCGCAAGAAGCAATGATATCAATTTCACCGCTACGGCAACGCCAGTTCTGTCTAATGATCCGATAATCATTCTCTCGTAACCATTGACAGGCAGCTTCTTCACCTAATCGGCCCTTCTGTTGTCGCGTAAGCTTCACACCCGGTTCCTGGCGCAATCTACGTTCTACCATGACTCATTTTCCTCACGTCCTGAGGCGAGTCGATCTGCACGGTAGACATACGTTAGCACCTCGGCGACCAGTTGATACAGTTCCGCTGGAATCTGTTCATCCAGATCCAACTTGGAGAGCACCTCCACAAGTGCTGCATCCTCCTGAACAGCTACGCCGTTTTCTCTCGCTTTATCCAGAATGGCTTCTGCGACTTTGCCGCGCCCCTTGGCTACAACAACTGGCGCTTCGCTCTCTCCAGGAACATATTTAAGGGCAACTGCCTTTTTGGAGAGCAGGTCTGGTTGTGACGACTCGTCTTTCATACCTTCAAGTCCACCCCTTTGTATCGTTCGGGACTATAGTCTGAGGCCCTCATTTTTCGTTCCGCTCCCGGCTCCTGGCCCACAGGCCACGGTTCCGCCTTGAAGGTCAGCAGTTGATAACCTAGCTTGTCCAATGCCTGATGGATTATCTCTCGTCCACTCTCCAGGAGAGGTCCCATTCCTTCGCGGTCATTCAATACACGCAGACTGACAATGTTATTAACCACATGTACATCTACCAGTGTAGGTCCAAGACTTTTCATATCCAGATCGAACCATAGACGGCAGTTGGACGCATCCAACTCTCCACGTGCTCCACGACGTGACTGAATCTGAACAGACGCCGTTTCTTCCCCGTCCGGTCCAGTGATCGGAATAAACCAGTGCATCTGTGCAAAAGTAGCACTGCGATCTGTCGTCAGCAATAACTGCTGACCTGTCAGATATTGCACAGCCTGTCCGGCGGCATCCTTAAGTGCCGCCGGTGCACCTTCGCTGCTGGCAAGCTGCAGCAGCAAGCCCTTCAGCGTGTCCGCATTCGCCGGACTCGCCG